>JACTNC010000043.1 GCA_014584295.1 Verrucomicrobiota bacterium | reverse complement strand
GAGACTCATGCGAAACACCGATCCCGCCGGTTCGGAAAAAACTCGCCGAGTTTTTCACATTTTTAGTGAATCGCCTCTGACCTGCGGTTTCTCGGCGATAGGTAGCCGGTAAACCCCGGCCGTTCCCGCCCTGGTAGACGGCGCCAAGGGTTTCCGGAGTCCATGAGACCCCGGAGGGATGAGGGATCCGAAATTCCCGCCTGTTTGTTGTGTGAAATGGCGGCCGGTGGAATCCTACAAACCAAGTAAACCAACAGGCGCTGTTGGAAGTTTGTTGGAAGAAATCACCCTTTTCTGGGGTGTGCGTTTTTCTAAGTTACCTATTCCCCGTGGCTTACGATCTTGGAGCGGGTGGACGGAATCGAACCGACGATACCTCTTTGGAAGAGAGGAGTTTTACCACTAAACTACACCCGCAAAGGCGGCATCACGCTTTTCGAGGCGGCTGCGGACGTCAAGCCTGCTCGGAGAAAGCACAAAGGTAGGCAGGATGCAATCATGCCGTTCTTGTCGATGGGCGCCGGTGCAGACAACCTCGCTGCATAGAGTTGCAAACCGATTTGTTGTGAACCTTGTCCTCTTTGAAACGACGGAAACGGAGTCGCCCCTGCCGCGCGCGGACGCGCGTGCAGTGCATGTGCTTGATGTGCTGCGGCGGCGGGAGGGCGATTCCTTTGATGTCGGCCGGGTAAACGGGCCGCGTGGTAAGGCCGTCGTGCGTAGCATCACCGGCGGCCATCTCGAACTCGAATTCCACTGGGGAGCAACCCTGCCTCCCCGCGTGCCCCTGACGCTGATGATCGGGCTGCCGCGGCCGCAGACGGCGCGCAAAATTCTGATGGAGGCGGCGACGCTAGGGGTGAGCACGCTGCATTTTGTTTCTACAGAACGCAGTGATCCCAATTACGCGGCCAGCACGCTATGGTCATCGGGAGAGTGGAGGCGTCACCTTCTCGCAGGTGCTGCTCAGGCGTTTGACACGCGGATCCCGGAGGTGACGTGGACAAAATCGTTGCAAGAGGCCGCTCGCGAACAGTCTGGTGGGACATTGGCGTTGGAGAATGGACCAAGCCCAAAATTGCTGGCGCTCGACAACTACGAGGCGGACATGCGGCTTGGGGAGGTGGAAATTGAGCCTAGGCGTCCGGTGTGCCTGGCCTTGGGTCCCGAGCGCGGCTGGGGAGCGAGTGATCGCGATTCCCTGCGCGCGCATGGATTTTCGCTGGTGCATCTCGGCGAACCGGTACTCCGCACTGAGACTGCCCTGGTGGTGGCACTCGGAATTGTCGCTGCGCGACAGGGGCGGATGTAGAAGACGAGAACTTTGTTTTAACCCGAGCCGCGTTTGATTTGTCAATTCAACCGGAAGCTGGCGGGCGCAGGCGGAAAACAGAGATGCCGGGCTGGCGAGGCTTGGTGCCGCCGAGTCGCTTGAATTGTATCCATTCATCGGATACGATTGAGACCTCTCCGGGGGTTTCAAAAAACAGCAATGGGTCGTTTGCGGGATCGACCCATCCCGCAAGGCGCCCGAGCAGTGCGGGAGCAAGTCCCGCGATCGAGTCATAGGGCGGATCCACAAAGATCAGATCCGGGGGCGGATCGCCAGCGTGGGGCTTCCAGACGCCGACATCCGCCGAGGAAATGGCTGCGAGTTGGTCTGCGGACTTTCCCAGTGATTTTGCCACGGCCAGCAGATTGCGTCGCAGGCAGGCGAGGCTGCGCGGGCTGCACTCGACAAAGACACCGCGGGTGGCTCCGCGACTCAAGGCCTCAAGGCCGTAGGCACCGCTGCCGGCAAACAGGTCGAGAAATTTCGCTCCCTCGACGCGTGCCCCGAGGCTTGAAAAGAGAGCCTGGCGCAACCCATCGGTGGCAGGGCGAACGGCATCGCCGGCCGGCACCGAAAGCGGCACGCCTTTTGCAATACCACCGCTAATACGCATGGAAATGGAATCGATGATGAGGTGATCCACTAGAGGGATGGTCGATGCAATTCATAATCAATTGAGCTTAAGGGCGGGGCGATCAGATTGAATTTCGGGTGTTTATGGAACCTTGTCGGCAAAGTTGGGTTGAGTGGAGTGACAAAGCGATTGCCTTCTGCATCCGATATATTTTTGATTAGGCGCCTAACTATTCATGGTAACCTGTGTCCGATGGGGCGCAGGTGACATGAATGCAGAGACGACCGAATGCCACCTTGAACACCATGAGCCGCACGCCTTTTCTTGCCGCCTTCCGGCACGTTTCGACGTGGGCTCTTGCCGCGTTGTTTGGCGGCATTTTTTTTCAGGGGCTGCGCGGAGGCGAAGTAAATGCCTGGCCCTTCTATGTGGGGAGGTATTCCGACGAAACCTCGACAAGCGCAGAGTCGTGGACGGCGATGGGACCGCTCTTTTTCCTTCTTCCGCAACCATCGGAGTATGTGCCGGGCAGCATGGATAACGTGGCAGGCTTTCGGCCGTTCTACATGACGCGGCGGGATCCCGCCGGGAATTTGAAAGAGGCCTATGGTTTGTATCCGTTTTTTACCTACAGGAAAGGCATGGCGGGATCGCGCCGCTGGAGCTTCCTGAATTTGATCAATCTCAGTGTGTCACCCGCCGGCAGCGAAGGTACGGGATCGCCCGCGGAGGTGCCCTACCGGGGATTCGATATCTGGCCCTTTTACTTCTCGCGACGCACGGGCAACGAATCCCTGGACTACCGTGCATTTTTCCCGATCGCCGGGGAAGTGAAGCAGCGTTTCGGCCAGGACCGCCTGTCCTGGGTCCTGTTTCCGCTCTATGGGCGTTTTGAGAAGAGGGGTGTGACCACGACGACAACCCCCTGGCCCTTCATCAAGACGGTGAGTGGCGATGGGCATTCGGGATTCGAACTCTGGCCGCTCTTTGGTGGGCGGCAAAAACCGGGGGTGTACCGCGAGCAGTTTGTGCTGTGGCCCTTCTATTACAACAACCAGTCCGGCCTGGAGAAGCAGCAGCCGGATGAGAAGTTCGGCATCCTGCCCTTCTATGCGCGCGATCGCAGCGATGGATACCGCAGCGAAACCTGGCTGTGGCCATTTTTTGGATACGTCGATCGTACCTCGCCGTATCGCTATCATGCACGGAACTATTTCTGGCCGTTCTTCGTTCAAGGCCGGGGCGATGACCGCGTGGTGAACCGCTGGGCGCCCTTCTATACGCGGTCGGTGATCAAGGGCGTCGACAAGGAATGGGTGCTCTGGCCGCTCTGGCGGCGACTCTCAACCCACGAGGGCGATGTGGACCAGACGAAGACGCAGTTTTTCTATTTTCTCTACAACGCAACGGAACAAAGGAGCGCGAGAAACCCGTCCGCACCGCATGCGATCAAGGCCCACCTATGGCCGCTGGCTTCTGTGTGGGACAACGGAGCCGGTAGGCGGCAGGTCCAGGTGCTAAGCCCTCTGGAGGTTTTTCTTCCGCAGAACCGACCCACGCGTATCAACTGGTCACCGCTGTTTGCGCTGTACCGTTACGATCATCAACCCGACGGCGAAGTGCGCCACTCTGTCCTTTGGGACGCCATCACGTATCACCGCGAACCGGCGAAACTGGCGAGCGAATTTCATATCGGACCCTTGTACAGTGACACCCGAACCTCTGTGGGTCGGCGCATTTCGCTGTTGTTCGGTCTGTTTGGATTCAAACGAGATTCCGATCGCGGCTGGCGGCCGTTTGTAGGTGAATCCAATTCTGAAAGAGCCAGGCGGACACCCGCCATCGAACCATGAAACGCATCACCGCCCTTCTCGAAGCCCTGGGCAGCGCGCTTCTCCTCGCGGGGAAGGCCTTTGTCTCGCTTCCTGCCGCACCGCGCATCCTAAAGCGCGTCTCCGAACAGGGATATCTGGTCGGTTACACGACCCTGCCGATCGTTGCGATCCTGTGCTTTTTCATTGGGGCGGTTCTCGCCCTTCAAGCCGGCATCACGCTGCGTGATTTCGGGGCGAAGCAGCTCATAGGGACGCTTGTCGGCGAGTCGATGGCCCGCGAACTCGGACCCGTGATGGTGGCGATCCTTCTCGCCGGCCGCGTGGGATCGGCGGTGACCGCCGAACTGGCCTCGATGAAGGTTTCGGGTGAGATTGATGCGCTCGTCACCATGAACATTCCGCCGGCCCGGCTGCTTGTCCTGCCGCGGCTGCTTGCCGTGCTGCTGGTCATGCCCCTGCTCACCATGATGGGCAACATCATCGGCTGGTTTGGAGGCGCAATCGTCAGCGCACAGGTGAAAATGATCGGTGTGCCGACGGAGATGTACTTTCAGAACCTGAAGCAGTACCTGTCTGTCGGTGATGTGATGGATGGCCTGATCAAGGCGGAGATCTTCGGTTTTGTGATCATGCTGATCGCGTGCACCACGGGCCTGAGAACGCGGGGAGGGCCGCGTGAAATCGGATTCGCCGTGACCAAGTCGGTCGTGTATTCGCTCATTGCGATTCTCACGCTGGACTACTTCATCACCAAGGCCCTTTCATGAGCACGCCTCCTCCCTCGTCACCCTCTGCTCCACGGGGCAAGATGACCCAGAAACCGCGCCGGCCGGTGCTTGTGCGTGATGACCGCAACGCCGTTCGTATCGACGTGGAAAAGCTGTCCAAGACCTACGGAAGCCAACAGGTTCTGATCGATGTCAGTGTCGATGTGAAGCCCGGCGAGATCTTCACGATCATGGGACCGAGCGGATCAGGAAAAACCGTGTTGCTCAGGCATATCGCCGGGCTGGAGTCGCCGACATCTGGCACCGTGAAGATCAATGGCTATGATCCCATCCTGCCGGAGACCCGGGATCGTTTTGCGGTCGCCTTGGTTTTCCAAAGTGGGGCCCTTTTCAATTCGCAGAGCGTGTATGACAATCTTGCGCTCTATCCGCTGGAACATCGGCTCTGTCCCAAGCCGGAGATCCGCGATCGCGTCATGCGTGCGCTGAAGATCCTGTCGATCGAAAATGCCGCTCACAAGTTTCCGTCCGAGCTGTCGGGTGGCATGAAGAAGCGGGTTGCGATCGCGCGCGCGCTGGTGATGGAGCCGCAGTTGATCCTCTACGACGAGCCGACCAGCGAACTTGATCCGCTCATGAGTGCGACGATTGCGGAGATCATTGCCACGCTGAAGGAGGAGATCTCCGTCACGACCGTGGTGGTTTCGCACGACCGCGCTCTTTCGCTGACGATTTCCGACCGCGTGGCGCTGGTGCATCAGGGCCGCCTGAGGGCCGTGGAGAAACCGGAAGCACTGAAGAACAGCAGCGATCCGGTGGTCAAAGCCTTTCTCAATCCTGAAATCGATGTCAGGAATCCTCGTTTCAAGCAACTGGAGACCGTGAACCATGACTAACGCACAAATGTCAGCCCGCGTGGGCTTGTTTTTCATCCTCGGGGTAGCCCTCATCTGGGTGACCTTTGAAGCGCTCACGAGCGGGCAGGTGCGGCGTGACCGCGGGTATCGCCTGATCGCGCACTTCACGAATCTGAAGGAACTCAAGGCCGGCGACGAAGTGCGCATGGCCGGAGTGAAGGTCGGCACGATTGCCGAGACGCGACTCGCCAGCCGTCAGGCCGAAGCGGTGCTCTTGATCAATCCCAAGGTCCAGATTGCGCAGGACTCCGTTGCGACCATCGCAATGGCAGGCCTGCTCGGAGCGAACTATGTGTCGCTCGACATGGGTACCGTGGGCAGCGGGTTTCTGCAGCCCGAGAATCAGATCCGCACCGTGGACACGCCCGATTTGAACGCGATCGTTTCGCAGATTGGCGAAATCGGGAAAAAGATCGACGGGGCACTCAGCCAGTTTACAGGCGCACTGAACGGCGGAGGTAAGGACGGACCCGGATTGCTCAGCAAACTCGACAAGCTCGTCGACGAAAACAGCGCGAGGATTGGTCAGATCACGAGTGATCTCAGGGACATCACGAACAAGGTGAACACCGGTCAGGGCACGCTCGGCAAGCTGGTGAATGACACGGCGGCGTATGACTCGCTTGTTGCCGCGCTCGGCGACATCCGGGGTGCTGCGACGGATGCAAAGACATTCATCACCAATACGCAGGGTATCATCGATCAAGTGAAGAGCGGCAAAGGAACCCTTGGCACCCTGATTTACGACGAGGAGGCGGCAAGGAACATCAAGGTGGTGAGCAACAATCTGCGCATCCTTTCGGAGAAGCTGACCACAGGCGAAGGCACTTTGGGCAAGCTCATCAACGACGACAGCCTCTTCAAGGAGGCTCAGGGCGTCATGCGCAAGGTCGACCGTGCTGTCGATGGCCTCTCGGATCAGGGCCCGATCACGGCGGTCGGTGTTGTGGCCGGTGCGCTGTTCTGATTTCTCTCCAAGCATGAGGCGCCCCTGAATTGGGGCATGGAGATCCCAGGAAACGCGTGAAAACAACTGGATTAGTGACAATTCATTGCATTAATCCAGAGGCATGGATCGTGTTCTGATTGTCAAATGGGATTGCCTCTACGCCCGCTTCCTTTCGGAGGCGGTGCATGAATTCTATCCCAACGCTTCAACGGAGACAGCCTTCACCTCTGAGGCCGCACGTCAGTCTCTTGCTCAGCATCGGTATGATCTCGTGATAGCCGGGCTCAGTTTTTCTGATGGTGACGGTGTTCCACTGATCTATTCGATGGCTCAGTCTACGGGCGTACAGGGCCTGTTGCTGGTCACCTTGCGCAGGGATGCGGAGATGCTGGCGCTGCTGCGACAATTCCGGAGGATATCCGTCTTCGACCCGGTGTGCGATGCGCCCGATCGTTTTCCCTTGGCGCTTGCCCACGTCGCCCAGGGCCGCCGGTATCTGAGTCCGACGTTTCACGACTTGATGATGAGCAGTGATGCCGCGCATCACCTGCTCTACGCGCAGATGACCGACACGGAACGCATGGTGCTTTCGGTGATTGGCGACGGCTCAGACGACAAGAGCGCGGGCGAGCGGCTTGGCTTGGAGCCCTCAAGTGTGCATGCACATCGCAAGCGTCTAATGAGAAAACTCGGTGTGCAGACGAGGGATATGCTTTTCCGTCGTGCCTTGGAACTCGGCATCGTTCGCATCCTGCCCGACGGTCGCACGGCGCGCCCCAGTTTCGACGTCCTGAAGCCTCAAATCGAGTCGCGCAAACGCCAGTTGGCGTCGCGTCGCTCAATGATCTGCAAGATGCGCAAGGATGCAGACCTGCTTGTTGCGGAATCGGGCGGTTAGGTGCCGTTTCTTACGCTGAATCCATCGAAACCTTGAGGTGTGCGCCGCGTGCTCCCTGTGAGCCGTGATCATGACAGGCAGGCGGCGAAAGTGCCTGCGAAATTCCGAATTCGGCGAGTTGTCGGGCTCGATCTTTGGCAGGGAAATCCGCTCAATGGGAGTCCGTCTCGAATGAAGATTCTCATGCTGGTGATCATGGTTGTGGGCGCGCTCGCGCTCTTTCTTGCGCTGATGAAGGTACGTTGGAGCGGTGAGGGCGGGGGGAAGGGTTCCTCGGCGGACTACGAAAAGCTGGGGTCCGTGTTGTCGCCGGCGGAGCGGAAATTCCTTGGTATCATGGCCCCGCTACTTCCGCAAGGTGTGGGCGTCCTGGTGAAGATCCGGCTTGCGGAAGTCTTCGTCCCCAGACGCGGGCTTGATGCGTCGCGTCGCCGCGCGGCGGGCGAGCGTATGCGCGGCGAGAGCGTGGATTTCCTGCTCGTGCGGGCCGAGGACTTCTCGCCGCTTGCGGGGATGGCGCTTCAGGAGGAGCGTTTGCGTGGGCAAACCCGTGCGGACCGACGCTACTTTGTGGAGAACACGTTTGTGAGAAACGGGCTTCCATACCTCACGGTTGCGGCGCAGGAGACCTATGACGCGGATGCCCTTCGAGGCAGGCTGGCCTCGCTGCTAGGGCGGCAGCGACCCAAGGGCTGACGCGCACAATTGCCTTTCCGAAAATTGCGCGGCAGCACATCATTCGGGGCAAACCCATGAGTACTCCGACCCGCCGCCAATTCATCCAGTCCACCCTTTTCGCCACCGCCCCGCTTGTCCTGCCCAGAGGTCTGTGGGCAAAGGGAGGCGCACCGAACAGCCGGATCGCTCTTGGCATGATCGGAATGGGACGCGTGATGCAGAGGCACCTGGAATATTTCCTCGGCAATGACGATGTCCAGGTGGTCGCGGTGTGCGATGTCGATACGACGCGCCGCGAGCACGCCCGGGCAAAGGTCGACGCCGCCTATGCGGCGAAGACGGGTGCCGGCTACAAGGGATGTGCTGCCTACAACGATTTCAGGGAGCTGCTCGCGAGAAAGGATATCGATGCGGTCGTGATCGCGACGCCGGATCACTGGCATGCCTTCATAGCGATTGCGGCGGTTCGGGCGGGCAAGGATGTCTACTGTGAGAAACCGCTCACCTACAACATCCACGAGGCCGTGCAGCTGGTGAAGGAAGTGCGCAAGACCGATCGCGTTTTTCAAACGGGTTCCCAGCAGCGTTCATCGAAGGAGTTTCGTGTCGCGTCGGAGCTGGTCCGAAACGGCATCATCGGGCGTGTGGCAGCGATCAATGTTTCCTTCGGCGACCCGGCAGTACTGTATGCGTTGCCGGAAGAGCCCATGGAGCCCGGCCTGGATTGGAAAATGTGGTGCGGACCGGGTCCCTTGGTCGTCTATAACTCGGTTCTCAGTCCGCGTGGCGTGCACCATCATTTCCCAATGTGGCGAATGACCTGGGAGTTTGGCGGTGGCATGATCACGGACTGGGGGGCGCATCACATCGATATCGCGCAATGGGCCCTGGATGCCGATGGGAGCGGACCGGTCGAGATCCGCGCCCCTCTCAATTGGGAAACTGCCAAGCGTGGTGCGCAGCTTGTCTATGGCAACGGCGTTGTCCTGACCCATGTCAATGGCCGAGGAGTTTCGTTCTACGGCTCGGAAGGGGAAATCCATGTTAACCGAGGCAAGTTCGAACTGATCATGGGAGGGAAGACGGTGCACAAGTTCTGGGACAAGGAGGTCGACAAGACGACGTCACTCGACCGCGAGGTGGTGCTCACCGAGCGCGAGTATCTGGCCGACGCCAAGGTGAAGCTTCCCGTGAGCAAGGATCACGCGCAGAATTTCCTCGATTGCATCCGCTCTCGTCAGCGTCCGATTGCGGATGTCGCGATCGGCGCCAGCAGCGTCATCGCCTGCCATCTGATGAACTTTGGCTACCACTATGGTGCGAATGCAAAGTGGAATCCCGCGAAAACCCGATTTGTTTCCGGCGGTGATTCCCGGTGGCTGACGCGCGCCAAATACACCCGTGGATGGGCGGTTTGACGGCTGGGCCTCCTCCGCAGCTTCAGCGCGATGATGAACCCGTTGACGAAACAGCGGGCGGTGGCGCGGGCAGCAATTCGTCCAGCAAACCCTGAATGATTTCGTCGACGAAGAGTTTGATCTTTTGCGATTCGTCGGCGGGCGTCGCACTCCCGGAGGAGGCTGCGGCAAATGCCGCTTCGCTGCGCAGGCGGGCGGGTGCAATGACCGCCTGTTTCGCATCGTGGAGAGTAAGCCCCCTGGAATTGAACTGAGGAAGCAGCTTGTCCGCGACCCAGAGCGCCCATTCGCGCCGGTCCGCGTAGTAGATTGCGGTGACGCCGGTATCCTTTACGCCGAACCTTTCGGCATAGCGTCGGGCGATGGCGCCTGGCTTTGCGTTCGCATCGGAGGGCTCGCGTGCCGCGAAGAGGCGCACATAGAGGGGCAGCCCCGTGAATCGATGAAGGTTTGCCAGCTTGGCCTCGAAACCTCGTGCACGAGGAGGATTCTGAGGGAGCAGCCGGTCGCGATCGTCGAAAAAGGGATGAGGATAGCGCGGCGCCTTCGTGATGAGATTTTCGAACGCCGTCTTGTCGGCGGGAAACGCCTCCGCATCAGGTCCGATCCTCAGAATCTTGACCGACATTGCGTCTCCCTGCCGAATGCGCGGCAGGAAATCGAGTCCCCGCACGATGCGACCGAACACCGAGTGAAGGAAGTCGAGCCGCCTCACGGGTTTGAGCGTGAAGAAGAACTGCGAACCGTTCGTATCGGGTCCCGCATTGGCCATGGAGAGAATGCCGGCTGCGTCATGCCGGAGATCGCTCCGAAATTCATCCGGAAGTTCATACCCGGGTCCTCCGAGGCCGTTGCCAAGGGGGTCGCCTCCCTGGACCACAAAATCCGGCACAACGCGGTGAAAGATCAGGCCGTCAAAGAAGGGTTTCCCTGGATTTGGCCCGAGTTTACCTTCCGCGAGCCCGACGAAGTTCGCGACAGTCAGGGGCGCCCGCTTGTAGAAAAGCTCCGCAATGATTGTGCCGTGGGTGAGCTTGAATTCGGCGTACATTCCGGGCGCCAGTCCTGATTCGGCTCCGGTATTTCCGGTACGGGCGACTTCAGCTTCTGCGGCCCGGGCATGGAGTCCCATCAAGCTGCCGAGAAGGGCAAGGACGAGCGCGAATGGAAGGCGATTCCTCGACATGCGATTGCGTGGGTTTAGGGGAGACTCAGAGGAACGAACAGATGTATTCGCAGATTCCCGCATCGACACTGATGTTGAATCCACTCTTGCCGGGCACATCGAAGGTCGAGCCGGCGGCATATTCCGTTTCCGACTTGCTGCCGTCGAGTGTCACGCGGCACTTGCCCGCGACGATTTCCATGCGCTCCGGCGCACCTGTGCCAAAGTGATAGCTGCCTGGGTAGATGAGCCCGAGGGTCTTCTTGGCGCCATCGGACATGATGAGCGTGTGACTGACCACCTTGCCGTCAAAATAGACATTCGCCTTGGTGTGGGCGGTGACGTGGGTGAATTGGGTTGGGAGGGAGTGTGCCATGGTGAGGGAAGGAATGCATGGCGCTGCTGAAGCGAGGCGCGAGCAAATTTGCGCAGGTGGACCTCTGGCATTCGCCTTCTGGGGTGGGTCAGTTTGCCAGGGAGTCGGGACTTGCCCCGTTGTGGTTGCTGGACAAGCATGAAAGACACATGTCACTCCGCATCCCCATCACAGCAATTGCGCTGAGCCTTGGTATCACGATCTCCTCCTTTGCCGCCAATACGGCCAAAGTCGTCAGGGACAATATTGGAATCCAGCTCTACAGCCTTCGGGCGATGACTGCAAAGGAGGGTGCGATCCCGCCTCTTGATCTTGTAAAATCATGGGGGCTGAAGGAAGTGGAGACGGCGGGTACGGGGAATCTTCCGGCAGCGGATTTCAAGAAGCTCCTAGATGAGCGCGGATTGAAGCCTGTCGCCGCCCATGTGGGGTATTCGCTCCTCGAAAAGGACATTGATGCGGTCATCCGCGACCTGAAGGTGCTGGGTGTGACGTACGGGATCGTGCCATCGATTCCGCACAAGGATGATTTTGATGATGCCGCTGCCCTGCGTGCAGCGGAGAAGTTCAACGCATGGGCGAAGGCCTTTGAGAAGGCGGGCATAAAATTCGCCTACCACCCCCATGGGTTTGAATTCCGCAAGTCACAGACTCCTGGAGTCGACACCGTGTTTGATGTGCTCATCGGTGCAACGGATCCGAAACTCGTCTCTTTCGAGATGGATGTTTTCTGGGTTTATCATGCCGGCGTCGATCCGGTCAGCCTGCTCAAGAAGTACCCGACCCGCTGGGTTGCACTCCATGTGAAGGACATGCGCAAGGGTGCGTCGCGTGGACAGATTCTGGGGAAGGCTCCGCCTACCGACAAGGTGGCCGTGGGTCTGGGCGAAATCAATTGGCCGAAGCTCTTCAACGTGGCGGTTAATCTCGGTATCAAGCACTTCTTCATCGAAGATGAAACCCTGGCGCCGCTCGACAACATCCCGAAGAGCATCGCCTATATGAAAAACCTTCCCTTGAAATGACGAGGCGTTCGAGGGAAGGCTGAAGATATTTGGACGCGTCGGGCGCATTTTCGCTCGGCGCGTTTTTAGTTTCAGATAGTTGTTCAGGCAGAATGAGAGCGCATGCCCCGTTGACCCGAAGGTGGATGCCCTGGGTGCTGATGGCGCTCGTCGTCGCCGCTGCGGTCGCCGTGCGCGTTGTCGATCTCGATGCGCGCCCGATGCATGCCGACGAGGCGAATCAGGCGGTGAAATTGGGAGCGTTACTGGAGACGGGCGAGTATCGTTTCGATCCGCAGGATCATCATGGGCCGACGCTCTACTATTTTGCGCTGGTACCTGCCTGGTTGAGCGGGGAGCGGAGTCTTGCGGCGCTCACCGAAACGACGGTGCGCGCCACGCCCGTGATCTTCGGTATCGTTGGAGTGATTCTGCTCGCCGCGGTGGCGGCTCCTTTGGGCCGGCACACTGCGCTCATGGCGGCGGGCTTGATGGCACTCGCGCCCGCTTCGGTTTACTACAGTCGCTATTTCATTCAGGAAACGCTGCTCGTCACGTTCGGCCTTGCCGCCTGGTTTTGTGTGGTGCGGACCTGTCGCACGCGGCGCGCGCCCTGGGCGCTGGCCGCGGGGGCGTTTGTCGGATTGATGCAGGCGAGCAAGGCGAGCGCGCCTGTTTTTGTGCTGGCCGCCCTTGCCGCGTGGCTGATCGTGCGGCGACGCGATGCGTCTAGTGCGGAGAGCGTAGGGGCGAATATCGGCCGATTGTTGCCGCTGCTTGCATGGGGGATCGCGGGGTTCACGGCGATGTTTGTGTGCTTCTATTCGTCGTTTTTCACTCACTTCGAGGGATTGAAGGACGCCTTTGGCACCTATGCCGTCATGACGACGCGGGTTGCGGGTCAGGGTGGGGCGCATGACAAGGCGTGGTGGTATTATGCCGATCTGTTCTGGTGGCAGCGACGCGCAGGAGTGCTCTGGGATCAGACCCTGTTCCTTGGGCTCGCCTTGGGTGGCGGTGTCGCGTCCCTGATTCTTCGGGACCGCTTTGCGCGGGGGATCGCCCTTTACCTTGTTATTGTCGCGGTCGTTCTCTCCGCAACTCCCTACAAGACCCCGTGGATTGTCGTTCACCTCATTCCGCCGATGGCCATTCTTGCAGCGTGGCTGCTCGCGCGTATCGCGGAACATCGTGTGGCGAAAATACCCGTTGTGCTCGTGTTTCTCTTGTGTCTCGGGCTGCTGGGTCGACAGACGAGCCTTGGCGTTTTTCGGTATGCCTCGTCGGAGCGCAATCCACTCGCCTATGTGCACAGTTCACCGGACGTGAAAAAAGTCCCTGCGCTGGCAGAGCGCGCGCCTGCGGGACCCGTGAAGGTGATCAGCGAGGAATATTGGCCGCTTCCCTGGTACCTGCGTGAACGCAAGGAAGTGGGCTATTGGACGACGATTCCGGACGACTGTGATGCCTCGCTGTTGTTTGTCTCTGCGGACTATGCCGAGACGGTGAAGGGCCGGTTGAAAGGCAGGTATCGTCAGGGCTACCTGGGCCTGCGGCCGGGGTTTGTCCTCGTGACCTTGATCGCGGAACCCTGATCGCAGCCGGTCAGGCTCTCAGGCGAGTTGGCGGCTGAGTCGGTGCAGATAGGGCTTGCCGACGGCGCGGTTGTATTCGATGGCACCCGGAAGATTTTGGCTCCGCAGCAAGGGCGGTGTGTGGCCGTTTGCCTGAAGCCACTCGATGACGTCCAGCATGAGCAGATTCATCAGCATCGCGCCGATTACCGTGGAGGTCGGACCCGAGAGAAGCGGGGCTGAGCCTGCGCTCGATTGTGATGCGTGAGGGGAAACCGGCTCCGGGCGCACGTCGATGAGGGTGTCCCCAGGCACACCGCCGTTGTCCAGGACGAAATCGGCGATCTCGTGCAGGCGCCTGCCTCCGGGATGGACGGTGGTCGTGTTGCGCGACATCGGAAGTGAAAGCAGCCCGACCACGTGGAGTCCCTTTTCCTTCGCGTACAGGGCGACCTCAATGGGCGAAACATTTTTCCCGGAGTTTGAAATGACGATGATCGTCTCGCCAGGGAGCAGTTGGTACTGCCGGTCGTGGCGCGCAATCAGAGCCGAGCCGTAGCCGACCAGGTTTTCGATGAAGCCGCTGGTGGGATCGAGAATGCCGCTGACGCATGCCAGCCCCCCCGCGCGCCCGATGATCTCGCGGGCGATGACTTCGCTGTGACCGCTCCCGAAAACATGGAGCACGCCGCCGCGGGCCACCGATTGGCCAATCAAGGGTGCCACCTGTGCAATGACCTTGGAGTTCGATTGGCGGGCGTCGTCGAGACGTCGCATGACTTCTTTGAAATAGCGCTCGGAAAAAGACATGAGATCGGGTCGAACTACGTGTGGGAGACTAGGCATCGGCCTCCCAGCGTCCATATATTCCGCAGGGGAGTATCTTGCCGTCGTGTTGAATGGGGAGGCCCACCTCACCCCCTGAAAACGAACCGCCACGGCCGTGCATGAGTTCGGAGAGAAGGTTCATGACGACCGTGGGTGAAAGTCGCGCGGTGTAGGCATTGACCAAGACGAACAGGGGCCGTGGCTGCAGGACAGAGCGGCACTCACAAAGCAACTCCCACAGGCTGTCCTCAAGGCGCCACATTTCGCCGCCCGATCCCCTCCCGTAGGTGGGCGGATCCATGATAATTGCATCGTACACTCTGCCACGCTTCTGTTCGCGACGGACAAACTTGAGGCAGTCATCGACGATATATCGGATGGGTGCCTTCGAAAGTCCGCTGAGCGCAGCATTTTCGCGCGCCCATTTCACCATTCCCTCGGCTGCATCCACATGGCAGACGCTGGCTCCTGCGGCGGCCGCTGCGACCGTGGCGGCTCCGGTGTAGCCGAAGAGGTTGAGGACTGAGACCTCCCGGCCACCCGCCTTGGTCGCCTTGATCTTTGACGAGAACCATTCCCAGTTGACCGCCTGTTCCGGAAAAAGGCCGGTGTGCTTGAAGGAGGTTGGGTGAATCTTGAATTTCAGGCCCAGCGGGGCGTATTGGATGGTCCAGTATTCCGGGATATCGCGACGAAACTCCCAACGCCCGCCGCCCTGATCGCTGCGATGGTAAAAGCCGTCCCATTTTTCCCATTTGGCTCCCATTGCTTTCCCATGCTGGGGCCAGATCACCTGGGGATCTGGGCGAACGAGCGTGTACTCGCCCCACTTTTCCTGCTTCATGCCTGAACCTGCGTTCAAGAGGGCATAGTCCTTCCAGCGACTGGCGATTAGCAGTGGAGAATAAGTGGAGGAATGTTGCATGAATCCGATGCCGGCTAATGAAGAGTATTAGGAGCTATACAAATAAATAATGATTATTATGTTATCGTAAAACTGCGGCCCTGATTGGTATTCGATTTTGGCCAAATCTCCAATCGCGAGCTCCCTTTTGGCAGGAATAACGCAACGAATGCTTTGTCCTGCTGTCGAGCTTGCAGGATGGATTCGGCTGCTGCGTGAAGCAGCGTCCGTGATCGCCCGCGGTCGCCCAATTGGGTTTTGACTGCAATAAAACAACCTATCAACGTCTACTTTCTCCATGAATAGAACTAAGCTAACTTGCTTGTCATACGTACTCAGTGCGAGTTTCGGTTTCGCTGCACTGTTCGCCACGGCGGTGCATGCCGATGTTGTGGTAACCAAGAGTGGTGCGCGACTGCTCGGCAAGGTTGTCAAGATTGACGGAACGGAAGTCACTCTTGATACCCCCTATGCGGGTACGCTCAAGATCAAGCAAGCGGAGGTTGCATCCGTTTCAACGGAAGAGCCGCTGAATGTTCGCCTTGCGGCGGGGACCGTCCTTGAGGGGAAACTCGCCCCCACCGCTGACGGTGGCGTGCAAATTTCTGGCAAGGATGGCACGATCACGACGACGGTCGACAAGGTTGCCGCGACCTGGGCGCCCGGCGCGACTGATCCGGCAATTGTCGCCCTTCAGCGGGTTTGGTCCTATGAGGCTGCGGCGGACGTAACGGGCAAGACCGGCAACAAGGAACAGACTGGCACCGCTTTCAGCTTCCGGGCGGTTCTCGCTGGACCGTCGGATACGCTTCAGTTCTACACGGCCTATGATCGTCAGATCAGCGACGGCACGAAGTCCGCTGACCAGTTCAAGGCGGGTGTCGACTACCAGAACAATTTCTCCGGCCGCAGATCGTGGTATGTTCGCGACGAAGGCGGCTTCGACCGCATCAAGGACATCGACCTCTACAATGTCGCGGCGGCGGGTCTAGGATATGATTTCATCAAGGAAGCAAAACAGACCCTCACGGGCCGCGCGGGTGTGTCCTTCCGCTATGAGGGCTATGGCGATCCGCTGACGGAGGATGTCAAGGATGCCGGTCTTGATTTTGGCCTCAACCACCGCCTCCAGATAGACAACTCCCTTCTGGTCAACCGCGTTTCCTACGTGCCGAGCTTCAATGATTTTGGCAATTACCGGCTCATTCATGAGAGCTACCTCGAGCTCCCGCTCGCCAATCCCGCATGGAAGCTGCGCCTGGGCATCCTGAATGACTATACCAGCCAGCCTCCCCGCGGACTCGAGAAGCTGGATACCAGCTACTTCACCCGCCTGGTGCTGAACTGGAAGTAAACTTCCAATCTTGAGCAACCGGGATCCTGGTCGGATCCGTTGATATTTCGGGCAGCGAGCCCTGGTTCGCTGCCCTTTTTGCGCTCACACCGTATCTGGAGGAACGACCGTTTTCCCTTCAGTTCGATTTTGCGGACCGTTTTTGGCTTCGCTCCCAGGCGAAAAGGAACTGCTGCGCGACGCCGGCATATTGCCCAAAATGGATGCGACCAAAACTGGCCAGCTGCGCCGGCTTCCAGCCTTTGAGTCCATAGCGCAGCTCCAAGGTGCGCAGGATCCAAACATCGACGGGAAATGCCTCAAGTTTTCCTGCACCGTAGAGAAGCACGCAGTCCGCGACCTTCTCACCTATGCCGTCGAGCTGGCACAACCGAGCCTTCGCAACGGCGTAGTCGGCCTTTCCCGTTTCCTCCAACCACCCGGGATTTGCGGCCAGAAAGGTTGCCGCTTGATGAATGTACCGCGCCCGGAAACCCAGCAGGCACTTGCGCAGTTCCCGCTCCGACGATGCCGCAATTTCCGGCCACGTAGGCAGCCGATGGACACCCGGGAGGATCTGTGCACCATGACGCTGCGCGAGAAGCGCCATCATCTGTTTAATCTGGACGATTTGCTTGGTGGCACTGCAAAGGAATCCGAGGAGGGTTTCAGCCAGGGGCTGCCTGAGGATCCGAAGGCCGGGAAACTCACGGAGACAACGCGCAATATGGGGATCGCTGCGCCAGGGCAGCGAGTCGACGATGGTGGCCCAGTCGCGGTCGAAACCCAGATAGGTTTCCACCTGCCCGCGCGTGCACAGTGGCACGTCTTTCACGAGGGGTGTGCGCCACTGGAGACGATCGTCGTGGTTGAGGCGGAGCTGGACGAGGCACCGATCCCACTGCCCGGTCCACTGATTCTTGAGGCCGCTGGCGTGCCAGCGAAAGGCCTGTCCTCCGTCGAGGGTTTCCGCCAGCGCGCGCGGGTTGGTGCGCCAGGAATCAGGAAAGTCGATCCAGTCTGACCACGGACCTGAGTAGGACGATGACATGCGCGGATGAAGTATGCCTCGCCAAGTGGGAACGTCAGCGGTGCGCTCTGCAACGCAATCCTGGTTTCCCTGAGCGGTCCTTCAGGCGACAATCCTTGCCTGGTTCGTGGGATAATCGATGAACGTCTGCTGCACCGCGGTGTGCACCTCGTTTAGGCGGAGCTGGATGGTATCCAGGAATTCATGCAGGCCGTCGGCGATGGTTTGCTCCGTATTCGTTTTCTCAAGATCGCGGATCAATGCCTCGGTCAGGGTGCTGGCGCGGTTGTTTGCGAGGTGGGCTGCGCCCTCGACAATCTGAGCGAGAGCGTGAGCTGCGGACTTGGCCGAGTACAGAATGCTTCGGGGAAACTGATCGTCGCGGAGCAGATAATCGACCACGCGTTCCAGCGAGAGTTGACCGCGTCGGCTGCGACGAAAGGCCTCAAATGCCGAGCAGGAGCGCAGGACGGACGCCCACTGGACCATGTCGAGGGCAGTTCCCACCGGGGAGGTCTCCGGAAGCAGCATGAAGTACTTCACGTCGAGAATGCGCGACGTGTTGTCCGCGCGCTCCAGGTGTCGGCCAAGCTGGAAAAACCACCAGGCGCTGCCACGCGGCAACATGGAATCTGCCACCCCGTTGAACAGGTGGATGCGAGCTTTTACACGATTGAGGTACTCGGCTGAACCAAGCTGCGCGTAACGCGCGAAATCGTCGTCCTTCAGTTTCAGGTAAAACGTATTGAGCGTCTCCCATACCTCCGCAGCCAGCAGATCCCGCACGCAGCGCGCATTCTCGCGGGCCTGGCTGACACAGGAGATGATCGACGAAGGATTGCGTCGATCGAAGAGCATGAACTCAACGACGCTTCGCTCGGTCGCCTTCTTGCCGTAGAGTTCGAAGAACGTCTCCTCTCCTCCGGATACGTATACGAGCGGTTCCCAAGACTTCGGATCATCCGCGGCCTGACGTGATTGAAGGTCGAGCACGAGCTGGGAATTGACGTCAACAATTCGCGCGGTGTTCTCGGCCCGTTCAAGCTGACGGGCCATCCAGTAGATCAGGTTGGCAACGCGTGAGAGCATGGAGGGAAGATTGCGATGTCAGGAATCACACGATCAATTTCTCGGGGAGACGCGGAATCGGGGCTGACGCCTGATCGTCGGCTGCGAGAACCCACGTGTCCTTGGAGCCACCGCCCTGGGACGAATTGACTACGAGCGAGCCCTTGCGCAGCGCGACGCGGGTGAGTCCGCCGGGCATGATCTTGATCGACTCGCCATTGAGAATGTACGGACGGAGATCGATGTGGCGTCCCTCGATGGTGCTCTCGCACACACTCGGGCATCGGGAGAGTCCGATGGTGGGCTGTGCGATAAAGTTCCGGGGATTCGCCAGGATCTTCTCTCGAAATTCCTCGATCTGCGCCTGGTTGCTGTGGGGCCCGACCAGCATGCCGTAGCCCCCAGCCTCATTCACACTCTTAACCACCAGCTTCGGCAGGTTCTCCAGGATGTAGGTGAGGTCCTTCCTGTCCGACGAAAGATACGTTTCCACATTGTGCAGGATGGGCTCCTGGCCGAGGTAAAATTTGATCATCCGCGGCACGTAGTGGTACATGGCCTTGTCGTCCGCGACGCCCGTGCCGATCGGATTGCAGAGGGCGACATTGCCCTTGCGGTGCGCATTCACGAGGCCCGGCACGCCGAGCAGCGAGTCCTTGCGGAAGACCGTCGGGTCCAGGAAATCGTCATCAAGACGCCGATAGATCACATGCACCGGTGCGAGCCCATCGCTGCGCCGCATGTAGACGCGGTCGTTTTCAACGACGAGGTCGCTGCCTTCGACGATCTCGATTCCCATCTGGCGTGCGAGAAAGGCGTGTTCGAAATAGGCTGAGTTGAATACGCCGGGAGTGAGCAGGACCACTGTCGGTTCCGGAACATGTTCCGGGGCCAGTCGCATCAGCAGGGCGAGAAGATCGCTGGTGTAGGTTTCCACCGGCCGGACGCGGTAGTCGCGGATGAGATTGGGAAACACCCGCTTCATCACCTGGCGGTTTTCCAAAACGTAACTCACTCCCGATGGCGTGCGAAGGTTGTCCTCAAGAACGCGGTAGGCGCCGTTTTCGTCGCGGATGAGGTCCGTGCCGTTGATGTGCACGTGGAGTCCCCGGGGCAGCGGGAGACCAACCATTTCGCGGCGGAAGTGCTTTGAGGATTCCACCATCTCGGAGGGAATCACGCCTTCGCGGAGAATGCGTTGCGCGCCGTAGATATCCGCCAGGAAAAGATTCAGGGCCTGCATCCGCTGGGTCAGGCCTGCTTCAAGTGTCGCCCACTCGTGCGCGGGCACGATGCGGGGAATCAGGTCAAAGGGAAAAATCTTTTCCGTTCCCTCCGTATTGGAATAGACGGTGAAGGTGACCCCACGATTGATGAAGGTCTGGGTGGCGGTACGCTGGCGTTCGAGCAGGCTGCTCATGCCATCAAGGCGCGCGAACCGATCGAACAGCCGTTGGTAATGGGGGCGCGGCTGGCCGGTGCCGGCGAACATTTCGTCGTAGAATCGTCCGAGTTCGTAGACGTCGAATAGATCCGGCATGGGGAGCGGGTGGAGGGAATGAGTCGGTTGTTACAGCGAGTTCAGGGCTGCGCCCACAAGAAGCTGTGCTGTGAAGCAACTTCAGTGCCATCGGCCTGCTGCAGCGTCACACGCCAGGCCACGGGCTTGGTTGCCGCGGCGGGCCAGTCAGCGCCTGTGATTCCGGCATTGAGAACGGGATGACCGGCAGGAATGTCAACGGGAAGCGTGAATGTCCGGGCGATGGGGTTGTCTGCAAAGATGATCTGAATCCGCAGGATCGCGCCGGGGATTGGGTCTGACTTTCGCAATCGAATCAGGAAGTAGTAACCGCTGCGATCGTTCGGTTGCGTCCGTAGGAGGATACGTCCACCGGTGTACTCCTTGCGTCCGAAGAATTCGCCGATCGTTTCAAAGGAGGCAGCGGAGCGATAGCCAGGCCAGACGCGGACAAAGTCGACGGCGTGCGCCTTTGAAGAGAGTCCAGGAAGGCACAGGAACAGACCCACGAACAACGCGCGACAGACCATGAGCGCACACTACCTCGGGAAAACTCACCCGGGCAAGACCCGTGTCGCGGGCTGGCTCAAGGTGATTTCAGATGGGGGGGCCTGGCGGAGCTGGTCAGGCTCATCGCCGACGCGCAAGGGGCACCATTGGCTCAGCAAGCCCGGCGCGACTTCTTCGTTGTGCCTTTGTCGGGTTGGCAGATTTCGCACAAAAATGGACTTGGTGCACGGACTGCAGGTACCTAATGGTGGATGCGCAAGCAAATGCCATACGACCGATTCGGATTCTCCCAGCCACCGCCCGCTTAAGCCTGCGATGCACAGTCACGGATTCTTCACTCGCTGCAAGACGGTTGTCAAAGCCTGGCCGCCCGCAGGCGCGATATTCCTTCTGCTCTCGTTCATCGTCTCTGCAATCTGGCTTTACGATGCCTTGTTCGGACTATTTGAGGAGGACATTCAGTGGTTCGAACCCTTGTCGGCCATTCTCGGTGGTATCGGGGCCTTCTTTTTGGCTGCGATCCTGATCTTCCGGCGTGTCGAAAGTGCGCGCAGCTCTGCCTCGACGTATGACCTCGCCCGCGGCCTCGCGACAGGTTACTATTTCAACTTTGTGCGGCCGCTGCTCAGTGCGATGAACGATCCAACCCATTCGCTTCACCGGCAGGCAGGAGAGCAAGGTGCCCTGCGAGTTGCAGGGCTCGTGATCGGCATACCCCAAAACCAGGATGATCTCGATCCGGAGAATCATCCGCCCATTTTCGAGCGTTTGACGGAGTCGGGTGGTTCATCGTTCAAGCTGAATGATATCGACATCCCGATTGCCGGCCGCCCGCGGCCGATCCGGGCCAAGCTCGCCGTGAGTACTTCCAGCAAGCAGGCCATGCTTGTCGACATCCCCACGACGCTCGCTGTAATGGCCGATTTCGCCGCCTTTGTCGCTGAACGCGACTCATCGGCAGTCATGTCTGAGGATGAGTTTGTCACAGCCGCACGTAGGAGTGTCGTCGTATCTTCAGAGACCGAACGCTTCCGAGTCATTCTGGAGGAGTTCATCGATGTTGTGAGCAAGGTGGGCTCAATGGACGCCCGCCCCTTGTCACCAGGCCTCCGGCTTCACGTGGTCTCCGTGAATCGACTTCGGCGGCGCATGGATGAACTAGCGGACCACTGAGCCGCCCCATGTGTACTGCGCAGGGTTGCCGCTGGTAGCAGCGCTAGTGGGGCTGAAGCGAAACGCGCTGGTAGCGATGAAAACCGAGGAGCGCGGGTTCCCAGCCTTTAACGGCCGGGTGGATGAGGTAGGGACGCGTCCCGTGATAGAGCGGTGCGATCGGAGCCTCGCGCAGCAGGATGGCCTCGGCTTCCTGAAACATTGCGTATCGGCGGGCGCCATCGGTTTCCGAGGCCGCGCTGCGCACCAGGCGATCGTAGTCCGGATTGCTCCAACCGGTCGCGTTGTTGCCGCTGTTGGAGAGGAACATGTCAAGAAATGTACTGGGATCAACGTAGTCTCCGATCCAACGTGCGCAGGAAATCGCATAGTTCCGCTCCCGCTCATCGTCGAGCCACACGCGCTGCTCCTTCATGGCCAGTGTGACGTTCACCCCCAGCTCCCGTTTCCACATCTGCTGGATCGCCTCCATCAGGCGCTGGTTGAGTTCATTGGTGAACGACATGATTTCGAGCGTCGGAAAATTCCTTCCACCGGGAAATCCCGCCTCGGCGAGCAGGCGGCGTGCAGCATCGAAGTCATCCGGAATGCCGGCCTCGGCGGTGTACCCGGCCGTGTTGGGTGGAGTGAGGCTGTGAGCGGGCTGTTGCCCGGCAAGGGCAACACGATCGACGAGCGTCCTTCGGTCGACCGCACGGGCCAGAGCGGATCGGACGCGGACATCCTTGAGCGGGCCGCGATCGACATTGAACCGAAAGAATCCGGTTTCGAGAAAGGGATCGAGCCGGAGTGAGGATGCTTCGGGTCCGTTCCTGTAGGATGCAATCTTCGAGATAGGTATCTCACTGGTCAGGTGGATCTGTCCCGCGCGAAACGCGGTCTCTTGGGCGGTCGCGCTTTCGTACGGATAGAAGATCACCGAGGAGAGCCGCGTGGATGCGTTGTCGCGGAAATTCGGGTTGCGTACCGTGACGATGCGCATGTTCGGCGTCCATTCTTGCACCCGGAACGGGCCATTCGAGACGATATTGCCGGGCCGCGTCCACCGGTTTGCGCGGTCGTCGATGCCCCCGAGTCTTTCGATGACGTGGTGGGGAACGGGGAAACTCACCGGAAGCGCGAGGATGGCGAGCAGCGTGGGTGTGGGTGCAGTGAGGGTGATTTCAAGCGTGTCGCTGTCGAGGGCGCGAACACCGATGCTTGAGGCATCCGGATTCTTGCCGGAGTTATACGCTTCGGCCCCTTTGATTGGAAACAGCACGTAGGCGTATTCGGAGGCCAGTCGCGGGGACAGCGCGCGCCGGAAGGAATGGACAAAATCCTCGGCTGTCAGTGGATGACCGTCCGACCAAGTCATTCCCTTGTGCAGAAAAAACGTCCAGGTGGTGCCATCGCTCGAGGTCTGCCATCGCTCGGCGCAGGCGGGTTCGAGGCGGGAAGTCGTTTCGTCGACCGCGACAAGTCCCTCGAACACGGCGAGACAGACTGTCATGTCATTGTAGGCGACAAGAATGTGTGGATCCAGGTCCCGGGGCTCCGCACTGATTGCAATGTGCAGGGTGTGGGTGCGAAGACCCGCTTCGACAGGAGTCTCCCGTTTCGAGCAGCCGCCAAAAATAAGAGCCATGAGGACAAGCAGAATGGCCGAGGCGACACCAAATGAAGGAAGTCGGAGAAGTGCACGCATGCGGAAAGACGGGATTGGTAAACGATGCACAACGACAGGCATTGATCCAAGCCGTATGGCGCTCCGTAGCGAGAATTCAGAGTCGCAAGGATTGAGAAGGCCAGGGCGATGCTGGGAATCCCCCTCTGGGGCGCGATGCGCGCAACTCAGCCCTGTGGAGGGTGATTCACGCGATTCCACCCTGGAGGGGCGCGCTT
Source organism: Verrucomicrobiota bacterium (assembly GCA_014584295.1). Taxonomy (GTDB): domain Bacteria; phylum Verrucomicrobiota; class Verrucomicrobiia; order Opitutales; family Opitutaceae; genus UBA6669. The sequence goes on along the minus strand of JACTNC010000043.1, from coordinate 12,895 downwards.
CGTCGTGCCCTGTTTGGAAAAAGTAGCCGGAGCTTCCGGCTCACGATTCCGCCCAATGCCGACTTGCAAGGTCTGTGACGTTGCTTGGGGTCAGAGCGGTTCGACTTCGTCGTTCCAGGCTTGAGGAATGCCCAGCAGTTCGGATACCGGGATCCGCAGATTTCAGGATTCACGCAGATTCGCTCTTGGTGGAATGATGTCGCAATCTGCGTCCATCTGTGGAATTAGCGGATAGACTGGATTGGAAATGGGTGCAGTTGGTGGAGTGGCCATTGGCATCTCATTCGGACAGACGATTGTCTTGGCAATTGAGCCAGGAGTTCTGAGAGCAACGCAGGGCCGGCGCAGCGGCTGCAAATGGGGGAACCGGTTTCGGCCAGCCCGTTCGCCCGGCGGCTTCTTATCGACAAAGCAGGTTCAACGCGTGTCGACAAACGTGTGTCAAGAGTCAAGAACTGACGTCTTAGGCTTTGCCCCTGGGGTATGTTTATTGCACCTCGAGCGCGAGTGATTGTGCCTATGGGTGTTCGCATGACACTTGGATTTGCGGTATTCACTTGTGCCGGACTTGCCCTCGTCGATCGCGGCCATTTGATATTCGCCACAATCTACGTGGCGGCAGCGGCAATCAATGTGGTGCTGATGGCCGTTTGGAAGCAAGATCGTGTTGTTTCGCATCGTTCTGTCTAAATAATCATCCGAGCCGACTCCGCTTCGCAGCGCGCCAACCGCCGTCGTGGTTCATTTTTGACGTTAACCAACAAGATATGCCTATCCCCGATTACCAAGCATGTATGTTACCTCTCCTTCGTTTCGCAGGGGACGGCCAAGAGCACCAGTTGAAGGAGGCCATCGCCACATTGGCTGGTGAATTTGCTCTTACGGAGGAAGAGAAAAATGAATTTCTTCCCAGCGGACAGCAGCCCGTCTTTACAAATCGCGTTGGCTGGGCACGAACCTACTTGAAGAAGGCTGGACTCCTAGGATCGCCCAGAAGGGGATATTTTCAGATCACGGATCGAGGCAAATCAGTTCTGGAAGAGAATCCGAGTGAGATAAACCAAAAGTATCTCGAGAGATTCCCCGAGTTTGTTGATTTCAAGAGCATCCGACGTGGAAAATCTGACGAGAATGGAATCGGATATGAGACGCCTGCTCATGCGCTCGGGCAGACTCCCCACGAAGCACTTGAATCGGCTTATGAACGACTCCGATCAGAACTGGCGAGTGAGATTCTAGCGAGTATTCGCGGCTGTGACCCCACTCTTTTCGAGAAGATTGTCGTCGAGCTTCTTGTCAAGATGGGCTACGGCGGGAGTCGGAAGGACGCTGGACGCGCCATCGGGCGCAGTGGAGACGAAGGAATCGACGGAATCATCAAAGAAGATCACCTTGGATTGGACAATATCTTTATCCAAGCCAAGCGGTGGGAAGCCACAATCGGTCGGCCCGAGGTTCAGAAATTTGCCGGTGCCCTACAAGGGCAGCGTGCCCGCAAAGGCATTTTTATCACTACATCCGAGTTTACGAGAGACGCCCTAGACTTCGTGTCCCGCATCGACTCGAAGATCATTTTGATTGATGGGGCGACGCTTGCGAAGCTGATGATTGATTTCGGAGTAGGCGTCAACCCAGTGGCGACCTACCAGGTTCAAAAGATTGATTCCGATTATTTCACAGACAGTTAATATGGCTAGCAAGGCGCTGCGCCCAACGGCTACCCGTGTCACACCTGCTGATGCCTGCATGAATTCCGAGGATTTATGAAGAAAAGGCAGGGTCCACACGAAGGCACGAAGAGACGAAGAAACCACTGACTTTGGAATCCTTCGCGCCTTCGCGTCTTCGCGTGAGCCCTCCGGAATCTGCAATCAAAGCCCTCCGTCTTCCTTGCTGCCTACTGAGGTGGTCCCGCCAATGCGAGGGCATGCCTGGATGCTTGCCTGCATGAATAAGAGTCATATGGGGTCAGGTCATGTAGGTTGTACTCAGTCATCACAATCTGAAATCCGCGCCGGAATAAAGTCGTTTACCTCCGAAGATTGCTCTGTTCCTACCCACGTACACATTCCCTCTTTTTTCTCAGTTGTTAAATACAAACCACATGACCTGCCCCTTTCTTGCCGCCCTTTCAATACAAAGCCGGACCGTGAATGTCTCGCGCGAAGCCGCGAAGGCGCGAAGGAGGAAAGCAGGAGGAGATCTGCAGGAGTCGATCGAGTCGCCCTGGAGGTCGCGGTGTGGCATTTTCAAACCGGTCACGACGACGCGTGCCCCTCCTCACCTGTCCGGGATTTTTTCAGTTCTTCGTGTCTTTGTGGCTTCGTGTGAACCCATCCCTCCATGTCCAAGCCGTAGCATGAATGACTCGCACGAAGGCACGAAGACACGAAGGAAGAAAGCGGAGGGATGTCTCAAGTTTGACTGCTTTCCCGATCGGTCATCTCGGAGAATGGAATCCGCAGATGGCGCTGATTGACGCAGATTGGTTCCAGGTGGATCGATGCTTGAATCTGCGTCCATCCCGAAATCTGTGGATGAGATCAATCGGAATTTGGAGAAGGTGCTGGGGCGAAGATTGAACTTTCTGGGAAATTGGAGGGGCACGCTTCGTCGTGCCCGGATCGATGCGTAACGCGATCAAGGCCGGACGAAGGATCGTCGTCGCAAGCGTACACGAACGCGATGAAATGGCGAAAGGGCTGGCGATGGAATGCGATGGACGACCCCGGTCACGACGACGCGTGCCCCTCCTCGGTTGTCCGGTGCATCGTGGACAATTCATCAGTCCTTCGTGTCTTTGTGGCTTCGTGTGAACCTATCCCTCCATGTCCAAGCCGTAGCATGAATGACTCGCACGAAGGCACCAAGACACGAAGGAGGAAAGCAGAGGGCGATCTGCAGGAGTCGATCGCGTCGCCCTGGAGGTCGCGGTGTGGCATTTTCAAACCGGTCACGACGACGCGTGCCCCTCCAAGGGAATGCAGATGGCGGCAATCAGGTTGGGTCTCACTTCGGCGGTGGGGGTGCTTCTGTCTGGGCGTGCTTCAGGCGTTGGCCCTGGCGGCCGAAACGAAGGGCTTCTGCATGATCTCCGGACTCATCGAGGAGTTGAGCAAGGAGGAGATAGGCCTCGGCGCGGGTGGGCTGGGCGGCGATCAGTTCGCGGAGGTGGCGCATGGCCTCTGACGGCCGCTTGTCGGCGACCAGCATCACGGCAAGTAACCAGCGGCTTTCGGGTCGGTTCGAATCTCGTTTCAGAGCGGCTTCCAGATGGCGGATGGCCTCGGGCCGTCGATCCAGTGCGATGAGTGTCAGCGCAAGATTGTGTTCAGCGTCCGCGAAGTCAGGTGCCGCGGCCAGTGCCTTCTCAAAGGCGTTGAGCGCATCGGTCAGTTTCCTTTCACCGAGCAGGATTGATCCGATCTGATTGTGCGCGGCCGCATACGACGGACGCAGGGCGACCGCGCGTTCGAAATGAGTCCGCGCCTGCGCGATGTTGCCGACAGACAGCAGGGCCATGCCGAGATTGTATTCCGCCTCTGGATAGTCCGCCCGCAGGCGGACGGCCGATCGAAACCATGTCTCGGCTTCAGGCAGGCGGTTGAGCTGTCGCAGAGCGACACCGAGATTGTTGGCCACCTCGGCCGAACGCGGGCGCAGGCGCACGGCTGCTTCGAGATGCGTGAGGGCTTCCTGCGCTTTGCCGGCATCCAGCAGCAGCAGCGCAAGGTTGGTGTGACTCATCCACGAGTCCGGATTCCTTGCCAGCGTTGCTCGATAAAGGGTCTCGACATCGCGATAGGATTCGCTCTGTCGCCAGCTTAGCGTGCCAAGCGCGATCAGCAGCGCGCCACTACCGACACGGATCAGGATCCGCCCGGATTGGCGTCCCATTTCGGAGAGTTGAGAGAGTCCTGCGCCGGCGAGTGCCAGCGGCCCGATGCACGGCAGGTACTGCCAGTGATCCGCGACGTAGGAGAAATTGAATCCGTAGACATTCATGAATCCCATGACGGGGAACAGGGATCCAAGAAAGAACAGCAGGGCTGCGAGCGGCGCGCGATTGTGTCGGCGGTACAACCATGCCGCCGCAAGCAGAGCGAGCCCTCCGACGAAGGGAATCCAGGCAACCGCATCCGAGGCATCGATTGTCCAACGTGGATAGATGAAGATGAGATCGGCCGGCCACAGCAGTTTGCCCAGGTAGAACCAGACGATCCTTCCCGACAGCGCGAAGCGGGCGGCCCAGCCGAGATCGAAGCTTTCTCCCTTCGCACCCACGATCGTGTGCTCGACCCATGCGCTGAACAGGCCGAAGGCCGCTCCGGCGATGAACCACGGCACGAGGGGCCGCGCGTCCTGCCAGGTGATGCGTCCCTTTTGCCACCAGAGGACCACCAGCAATGCGGCAGGAAGTGTGGCGCAGACGGATTTGCTCAACAGGGCGGCGACAAAGATTCCGGTCGCAACGCCATAGCGGACCGGCGAGGGACTGTGCCGATGGCGAAGATAGGCGAGGGCGGCGGCCAGGTAGAGAAACAGGGAGAGCGTATTCTTCTGCTCCGCGATCCATGCGACCGATTCGACGCAGACCGGGTGCAACGCAAACAGCATCGATCCCATCCAGGCGCCTCGAACTCCGAGCATCAGCAGAACGCGCCAGAGCAGCAGAGCCGCTAGGGCGTGCAGGACGACCGTAGTCAGGTGGTAACCGACCGGGGAATCGCCCCACAGGCGATGCTGGATCCAGAATGCGCTGTGCAGCGCCGGATAGTACTGTTCGGTGGCGCCCAGCTTCGTCCAGATTTTCCCCAAGCCGTCCAGCGATCGCAACGGTGGGGCTGTCACGTAGTCCGAGTCATTCCAGACGAAACCGGCCCGATACGTTGGGATATAAGCGACTACGACTGCTGCGAGGAGCACCCAACCGAGAAGCCAATTCCGAAGTTTCACCGTAACAGAGGATCGACGGACCTCTGTTCAGGAGGCAAACCAAAGTCGCGGCGGCCGGTTCCTATTGCCCTGTCGGTTTCGAGAGGATCGGTCTCGACGTCGACGGCCTGTCGATGCAGACCGGTTGCCTGCCATGCTGTTGCTTCTCATCGCCGTCGCGGTCCTTTGTGCGGCCATTCTCGTGCTGCTGCTGATTCTGACGTTCCGCAGTCGCGGTGGTGAGGCGCTTGATCGTGTGATCGATGCCCGGTTTGAAGGCATGGCCGATGCCCTCCGACGCGTTGAGCAGGCGTCTCAGGAAGGAGCGGTTCAATCGCGGAAGGAGGCGAACGAGAATGCCGGGGCGCTGCGCGAAGAGCTGTCGCGTCGCATAGAGGCGAATCACCTCGCCGCCAGCAACCGGGCCGACGAGGCGCGACGCGAGGCCCGTGAGCAAATGGAGGCGGTTCGTCAGTCGGTGGATACGCGTCTGCGCGAGTCCGCGGATCAGGCGGAGTCGCGAATCACCCGCCTGCGCGCGGAATTGACCGAATCCCTTTCGACAGCGCGAAATGAAACCCGTCAGCTCATCACGACGTTTCAGGCGAGTGTGAAGGAGGCGCTTGCGGATTCACGGACGCATCAATCGACGCAGCTTGGGGACTTCTCGCAACGGTTGAAGGAGTTGAATGCCGCGGTGAGCGAACAGCTTGACAAGGTGCGGCAGACGCTGGATCTGCGACTGACCGAACTGCAGACCCAGAATGCGGCCAAGCTCGATGAGATGAGGCAGACGGTTGACCAGCGTTTGCAGACCACGCTTGAGCAGCGCCTGGGCGAGTCATTCAAGGTCGTGAGCGAGAGCCTTGAGCGTGTCACGCGCGGCCTCGGCGAGATGCAGCAGATCGCCTCGGGGGTGGGCGATCTGAAACGGGTTCTGACCAATGTGAAGACGCGCGGGACCTGGAGCGAGGTCCAGCTCTCCGCGCTTCTGGAGCAGGTCCTGACGGCGGAGCAGTTCGCTGCGAACATCGCACCCAATCCCGCCACCAGCGAGCGCGTCGAGTTTGCGATCAAGCTGCCTGGTCGCGAAAAATCCGACAAGCCGGTTTGGCTGCCGATCGACGCCAAGTTTCCGGTGGAGGACTACCAGCGACTCGTGGATGCGGCGGATCGAGCGGACGCACAGGCGGTGCTGGAGGCGGGCAATGCATTGGAGACGCGCATCCGCAGTTCGGCGCGCGACATCTCGACCAAGTATGTGGCGCCGCCGTACACGACCGATTTCGGCATCCTCTATCTTCCCACGGAAGGGTTGTACGCGGAGGCGCTGCGTCGCCCCGGCCTGGCCGAAGCGCTGCAGCGCGAACACCGCATCGTGATCGCCGGTCCCACGACGCTGGCTGCGCTGTTGAACAGCCTCCAGATGGGATTCCGGACGCTGGCGATCCAGCAGCGATCCAGTGAAGTGTGGTCGGTGCTGGGCGCGGTGAAGACCGAGTTCGGAAAATTCGCGGAGATCCTTTCCAAGGTCAAAAAGAAGCTCGATGAGGCGAGCACGCAGATTGACCAGACGGGGGTGCGTTCGCGCGCGATTGAGCGCCGGTTGCGCAGCGTGGAGAGCTTGCCCGCGGATGAAGCGGCCCGACTTCTGCCCGGCCTCGATGCAGAGCCTCAACCGGATGAGACGTCCGACTAGAGCGATGAGCGGTTGCGCGGGCACTCCGATGGGCGTGTCGACGGATTCCGGCAGCGAGCGATTTCCGAACGAGTGGCCGAAGTAAATCCCCATCCTGACTTCATGAAAGATTCCGCAGAATGAAACTCCGTCCTGTCTCCTTCATTCTCGCGTCGATCGTTTTTCTTGCGGGGCATCTTCTCCCGTCGGTGGCACGGAGCGCGTCTGCAGGAGTCAACAGCCTGATTCCTCCGAGGGAATCCGTGATGCCCCAGTCAACTGTTGGAGTTGATTGGGTGACACTGAATCCTTCTGCGGAGGAAATTGCGTTCGATCCCCCGCGGGAGATCGCTGCGAGGCTGCTGGCGGAAAATCGCACGTGGCAGGTTGTCCTGACGGCGGTGCAACTGGCCCCCGTATCGATTTTGCCGGGAAATTTTGCGGTCAAGTCCTATGCCCTGGCATTGCCCCCGGGTGCGAAGGGCAGAGCGATCCTTGAGATACTCAGTCCGGGCGGAGGCGGTGTGCTCCAGACCGTGATCATGATTGAGGGTGAAGCCCCGACGGCATTGCCGCAATCGCCCCCACCACTCACAAACTTTGCTGTGAAGAAACCTGCCGCGTCGGCGATTGAGCGCAGTTTTGCGGGGCGACTGAGCGCGCATGAAGGAATCCATTTTCTCTATGGTGCGGAGAAACCCTCGGCCAAGTTCCAGTTCAGCTTCAAATACCGTCTGCTGAGCATGGGTAGCAGCGGCTCGCCGAAGACCCTTCAATTTGCCTACACGCAGCGATCGCTGTGGGACATCACGAGTCCATCGAGCCCCTTCTACGATACGAGTTACATGCCGGAATTGATGTTCGAGTCGCTTGAACCGATGCCGACCACGGCCACCGACCGTTTCATCTGGCTCGGGTTTCAGGCAGGCTATAAGCATGAATCCAACGGACGGGACGGACCGTTTTCCCGGAGCGTCAACACGCTCAATCTCCGAACTGCATTTGTGCTGGGCAGGCCGGATGGCTGGCGGGTAATTGCCGTGCCGGAAATTTTCGGTTACATTTGGGATCTGGACAACAATCCGGACATCGCCGATTACCGCGGTTACGGCCAGCTTAGGGTGGTGGTTGGACGGAATGACGGTCCGGCGCTGATGACCACCCTCCGATCGGGAAAGGATTTCGATCACTTCACCTATCAACTTGATCTGACGGTACCGTTTCGCACACGCCTGCTGGAGTTTGAATCGTACTTCCTCCTGCAATACTTCAATGGCTACGGTGAGAGTCTTCGGACCTATCGGCAGAAATCGGACCAGACCCGGTTTGGAATTTCGTTTGTTCGCTGAGGAAATTCATGTCGCGCGGGTGGGAAGGGTTGCGCCGTTCATTGTCGCCGCCTTCGTTCTGGCTTGAGCCCGCGGGCATCCTTTCGCTTGGTTAGGGGCTTCCGGCGAACATCGTCATCACTCACGTCCTCAAAAACTTCCTTCCATGAGAATTGGCCTGAACACATTCCTGTACACATCGCCCTTCACGACCGCGAACACCTCCCTGTTTGCGAAATTCAAGAAGTGGGGGTTCGATACGATTGAGATTCCCATCGAGGATCCGAGCCACATCGACACGGCAAAGTTGCGTGCCGCGGCCGAGAGGGCAGGCATTGCCATTGGGAGCGTGTGCGCGGCGATGGGGCCCGGACGCGATCTGCGTGGCTCGCCTGCCGAGCAGAAAACCGCGCTGCGCTACATCAAGGCGATCATCGACCAGGCCGCCGAACTGGGGTGTCCGTCCGTGATCGGACCCGTCTACTCGGTCGTCGGCAAGGCCGATGCGGTTCCGCCCAACCAGCAGAAGAAGGAGTGGGCGCTCGTCGTGAAGCATGTGAAGACGCTGGCAAAACATGCGGAGGCCAAGGGCGTGACGATCTGCATCGAGCCGCTGAATCGCTTTGAAACCGATTTCTTGAACACCTGCGAGCAGGGACTCAAACTTGTCCGCGCGGTGAACTCCCCGGCAGTGAAGCTCCACCTCGACACGTTTCACATGAACATCGAGGAAAAGAACCAGGCGGCAGCGATCCGGAAGGCTGGCGCGCTTCTGGGACATTTCCACGCCTGTGGAAGCGATCGCGGAACACCGGGGGGCGATCACATCGACTGGCCGGGAATTGTGAAGGCGCTCAAGGCGATCCGCTACAAGGGCGATGTCGTCATCGAATCCTTTACCACCGACGTGAAGGTCATCGCGCGCGCCGCCGCCATCTGGCGCAAGATTGAGCCGAGGCGCGACGATATTGCCTTGGGTGGGCTCAAGTTCCTGCGCAAGGCTTTCAAGTGACGCCGGCCTGAGGCGGCTTGCGTGCGGTGAGCACGCTCCGGTCGGCGACGGTTTCCCTGAACTGCATGTCCTGGAAGCCGACGTCGCGCAGGAGCGTTTCCATTTCACCGACGGAATAGCATTTGCCTTCCGTCACGCTCATGAGCATGGCCGAATACTCGGCCACGGGCAGCGGGCCGGTTTTCGCGGCGTTGATGTGCGCGTCGTGAATCATGAGCATGCCACCCGGCTGAAGCGCCTGGAACGAGTTCAGGAGCAGGGCGTGGACCTTGTCGAAATCCCAGTCGTGAAGGACGTTTGAGAAGAGGTGCAGGTCGTAACCTCCGGGCAGCGGATCGGAAAACATGTCGCCGGCCGTTACGGCGACACGGTCAGCATAACCGCGTTTTGCAATCATGGTTTTTGCGATCTGGTCGACGGGCTGGCGTTCAAATACGGTGGCCGAGAGCTGCGGGTGGTGAGCGGCTAGAATGCACGCGTAAATCCCCGAGCCGCCGGCGATGTCGAGCAGACGGGTGAGTCCGGTGGTATCGACCGCGCGCGCCAGACCGAGGCCAAGGTAACGTCCGCGACAGTCCATTGCGGCCGTGAATCGGGTGGCAAACGCCTCGGTCAGCATGGCCTGGCTCCATTCCTTCTCGTGGGAGAAGCTGCCCCAGTTGGCGGGTTTTCCGGTGCGAAGGACATTCACAAAATCCCTGACCACGGGCCGGTCCTTGAGGGAGGCATAGTAGGGACCCAGAAACCAGGGGGAGGTGCGCACGAGGTGTTCCCTTGCGGCGGCCGTGGTTTCATAGAAACCCTCGGACGAGCGTGTCAGCCAGCCGTTGGCCGTGAACAGGGTGAGCATGACATCTGCGGGGCGCTCCACGATACCGAGCTCGCCGCAAAGGGTTGGGAGGTCGGACGGATACTCGCTCAGCCAAGTGAACAAGTCGAATTCCGTGAGCGCTGCGGTGACGAGGTCGCTGGCGTACAAGCCGTCGCGATAGCGGTAGACTTCGATCGGGTCGGTTTGAGGAGCCTGGGTAAAATCGGGTTGTGACATCCTTCCGCCAAGCGTGTCTTCCGGACGCGCGCATGCGAGCGTTTGTTGCTGCGCCGCGGCGTAAAGGGAAGGTTGACCAATCTGACCTGAAAAGCGCGGTGAATCGCCAAGATCGACATGCTCGAATGTAGCTCTGTCGACGGGTGCTCCATGGGTATTGAAGTCCACGACCCATAGGCAGGTCTCATCCGTTCCCGCTTGATTCCAGGTTTGCGGCTAAAGACATCATTCGGTTGGCTGAACCGTCACCCATGAAACATCCCATCTCGATTCCGCTCCGGATCCAACTCCTTGTGCTGTCGCCCCTCCTGCTTGCGCTTCCCTCCCGGGCGGCGAGCACGGGTCAGGCATTCTATGGCGATCCGCCGGATGAGCTTCATCCGTGGGCGGTTCATGATCGAAATCGCCTGCAGCCTCCGCGCGTCGAGCCTGGCACGCCTTCCACGCAGAGGAGTCCGGGGCGGCCGCCTTCGGATGCGACCGTATTGTTTGACGGAACGGAGAGGTCGCTCGCGAACTGGATTTCCGAGAAACCGGAGGGGGGGCCGATCAAGTGGGCCTTGAAGGACGGAGCGTTGGAGGTCGTTCCGAAAACCGGCTATATCCGTACGCGTGCAGAGTTTGGCGACGCGCAGGTGCACGTCGAATGGGCGTCCCCGACGGTGATCAAGGGTGAGAGCCAGGGACGCGGCAACAGCGGCATCTTTCTCCATGGGCTGGTTGAGGTGCAGGTGCTGGACAACAACGACAATCCCACCTACGCGGATGGCTTTGCGGCCTCAGTGTATGGCGTGCAGCCTGCGATGGCGAATGCACTCCGACCGACCGGGGAGTTCCAATCCATAGACATCGTTTTCCGCCGACCCATCTATGTGGGCGATCGTTTGGTGGATCCGGGATATGTCACGGTTTTCTGCAATGGAGTGCTGGTGCAGGATCACACGCCGCTGGAGGGGCCGACCGGGCACATCAAGCGCACGCATTCGAGGCCGTTTCCCGAGAAGGGTCCGCTCAGGCTTCAGGATCACGGTGACCTCGTGCGTTTCCGAAACATCTGGATCCGTGAGTTGCCGCCCCGGCCACAGGCGGGCGCGACGGATTTTGCCTACACGGCGATCGAGACGACGGCGAAACGGGCTGAGATTGCGGCGAGCATTCGAAGCGATGGCGCGAGATTGGCGGCGGGCTCAAATGCGCGCATGCTCCGGCTGGCGGAGTCGCTTGTCTACGCACCCGATGCAGCGACCCGGGCGGAGGTCGAGTCGCTGGCCAAGGCATATGCCCATTCGATCGCGTCCCTCTCCGGAGGAGCACTGGAGGCGAAAAAGGATGAGGTCAGGACGGTGCTCAAGGCGTTGCAGTTTCTCGCGAAGGCCGGCGCTCTTGCACCTGACTTTGCGCCCAAGGTGACCTTGGAAAAAGTGTCGCTCGCCGCAGGCTGGGACGAAGTGAAGAAATAGCGGGCTGCAGGAAAGCGAACTCTGTGGCCTGCGGATAAAAGAAAAACCCGCCCCAATGCAGGGCGGGTTTTTGATTCTTGCGTCAGAATTGGAAGATCTTTCAGGAAGCGCGATTCCGACGGCTCATTCCGAAGAGCGCGAGGAGACCTGCGCCGAGCATCAGCGCGGTTGCACCGGTGTCGGGCACGCTCGCAGTACTGCCAGCTTCAAAATTGTACGTGCGCTCGAGGCCATTTGTAATGATTGAAACATTGTCGAAATAGTCGTCCTGATTGATGTTGTAGGTGCCGATACCCATCTGGAGGCCGATCACGCGAGCGTTGGCAAAATCGGTCGGGTCGCTGCTTTGGAAGGCGGTGGCCCATTCAGCGAGGGACCTCAGCGGCGGGCCGCCGGCTCCACTGCCGATCTCGAAGCCGCCATTCCACCACCAGCCTCCGGCGTTTGAGAATCCGTCTGCTCCCGTGTTTTCGTCGATGGCGACATTGATCCAGTCGCCCTGTGTTGGAGTGCCAAGGCCGTTAGGCACGAGGTTCCAGTAGGGCTCATAGATGAGTGCGCCATAATTGTCGCCGGACCCGCCGGGTGCGTAGATGAGGAGCTTCATGGACGGCGCTGCGTACATCTCGGCAGTCGGGGATTTGAAATAGCTATAACCCAGGCTGATGTCATTCAGCACGGTCGATGCAGCACCGAAGTCGCGGTATGTGGTGACCTCGGCCTTGGCGGCATTTGTCCCATCAGTTGTCAGGCGAGCGGCGCCTGTGGGTAGCGGCTGGTTGTTCTCGAGGTTTCCCCCGATGCCAGTCAGGTCTACGATGGAGGCAGTACCGCCCGGGCGGACATCATTGGCATACCAAGTATCCGCCACTTCCGAACCGGGAGCAACGGGCGCTTGAAACGAGTTTACGACGACTTGGCCAAAAGCCGGTGCTGCAATCAAAATTGCAGAGGCGAGCGATGTGGCAGGAAGGACAAACTTCATGTCTTATTTGGGCTAGTTGAAGGTTGAATCTGAGAAGAACCCAAGGAGGAGCCAGATCACGTAAATCTACGCACTCTCCGGGATGGAATTGCTCAGCAGCAAGCAGGGGACGTGCCTAACTATTCGCCTGTTTTTATATCGTCGAACGATGTACTTGGAAAATAATGTTGTTAAACATCTTGTATATTTGCTTATTTGCCAAATTAGCCCGCATTTTTGCGAGAATATCAACCGACTTGTAAACATTGCCGACAGTTTAGCGGGAGTGAATTTTCATCACCCATCGTTTGACTCTCCTTGGAGCGTTTCTCAACTGGCAGATATATCGGTTGGGAACCCCAGCGCGCGGTAATCAATGATGGTATGGCTGATGCGTCCCGACTGGATAGCGCGATGATCGGTGAGCTGTCCCTCCGGAGAGCAATCTGTGCCGTCCTTAAAGATGAACC
>JACTNC010000045.1 GCA_014584295.1 Verrucomicrobiota bacterium | reverse complement strand
GAACGAGATGTTTCAGGTGCAGGCTCATGGACGCCAGCATGTGCAGGGCGAGTTCGGGCTTTCGGCAAACGAGTTCGCGGAAGTGTGCACGACGTACCAAAACAACCTGGGAGGTCTCCAGAGCGACCGCGTTTGCGGGGTAGGCCTCCAATGTGGCAAGCGTGACCTCAGCAAAGCTCTCGGACGGCTGAAACACGCAAATTATCTGCTCCTTGCCGTCCGGCGTGAGTCGGTAGACACAGATGCGGCCGGTTTGAACGACGTAGAATCCTTCGGACTTGTCACCTTGGCGAAAGAGCAATTCGTCCTTTTCAAGGGAACGCAGCGTGCAGCCGGCTGCGATGGTGGCGATGTCTTCCTGCGTCAGGACCGCAAACATTCGGCTCTTGCGAAGAGTCGCGATGATGGCTGCGGTGCGCAGTCCTTGAAGATCAGAAGTTGGCACGGCCATACCGGAGAGCTTCGGTGCTTTTCTTGAGATGAATCAAGGTGATAAGCCTGTCGAACAGCTATTCTGGGTCAATGCAGTCCCAAAAACCGCTTCCGCTCGATGTTCGCCCGATCTGCGCCCGGCGACAGCCGCCGATGTCGGCGATCCTCGACGCACTTGCGCGCCTTGAGCCGGGTCAGTCGCTCGAGTTGACCGCACCGTTCGAGCCGGTGCCCCTGTACGATTTTCTGGGAGCCAGGGGCTTTTCCCACGAAACGCGCGAGGCGGAACCTGGAGTCTGGGTGATCCTCTTTACGCCCGTCGGGAGTCGCTGAGTTCCCGGAACGACCAGTCCTTCTGGCGCACACACTGCGTTGGCATTCAGTTCGCGCCAGACTCGGTGCAAGCATTTTGGCTGTGCATGGGTGCGGATTTTGGAGATTGATTCCCGAGGTTGCGGACTTAGGCGCATGGGGCGAGGGTGTGGGCTTTCACGCATGTCGTTGTTCAAGCTCAGTGCCGAGTACCAGCCCACCGGAGATCAGCCACAGGCCATTGCTGCGTTGGTGAAATCAATTCGGGACGGCCATCGTTATCAGACGCTTCTCGGCGTCACCGGATCGGGAAAAACCTATACGATGGCGAATGTCATCGCGCAGTGCGGGCGTCCGACCCTGATCATTTCGCACAACAAGACCCTCGCGGCCCAGCTCTATTCCGAGTTCAAGAATTTTTTCCCGGAGAACGCGGTCGAGTACTTCGTCAGTTACTACGACTATTACCAGCCCGAGGCCTATGTGGCATCCTCCGACACCTACATCGAGAAGGATTCCTCGATAAATGAGGAGATTGAGCGCCTTCGCATCGCGACCACGAGTTCGCTGGTGTCGCGCCGGGATGTGATCGTGATTGCAAGTGTCTCCTGCATCTATGGACTGGGGTCACCGGAGGACTTCCAGGAGCTGCGCATTGATCTCCGGCGCGGCTCGACGATCGGGCGTGGAAAGCTGCTGGAGCGGCTCGTGGACAATCTCTACGAGCGCAATGATTACGACCTCAAGCGGGGGCGCTTCCGGGTGAGGGGTGATGTGATCGACATCATGCCCGCGTACAGCGAACAGGCGCTGCGCGTGGAGCTCTGGGGCGACGAGATTGAGTCGATTCAGGAGTTCGATCCGCTGACGGGCGAGGTGATCCGTCCCCTGCAGGAATTTGACCTATATCCGGCCAACCAGTACGTGACGACGAAGGGCAAGCTGGACGGGGCCATTGAGGGCATCAAGAAGGAACTCGACGAACGGGTGGCCTATTTCGAGAGCAAGGCCCAGTACCTCGAGGCGCAGCGCATCCGCATGCGGACCAATTATGACCTGGAGATGCTTCAGGAAATGGGGTTCTGCAGTGGGATCGAAAACTACTCGATGCACCTGGCCGGACGTAAGCCGGGTTCCCGTCCGTTCTGTCTCATCGATTTTTTCCCCAAGGACTTCCTGCTCATGGTGGATGAGAGCCATGCCACCGTCCCCCAGATCGGAGGAATGTACAACGGCGATCGCGCGCGCAAACAGGTGCTCGTGGATTTCGGTTTCAGGCTGCCCTCAGCGCTGGACAACCGGCCGCAGAGCTTTGAGGAATTCAAGGCGATCACCGGACAGACGTTATTTGTCTCGGCAACCCCAGGTGCCTACGAACTTGGCGTATCCTCGGTCGTGGCCGAACAGGTGATCCGCCCCACAGGTCTGCTTGATCCGGAAATTTTGATTCGCCCGACAAAGGGGCAGGTCGAGGACCTGATCGGGGAGATCCGGCGTGCGGTTGAACAGGGTGAACGTGTGCTCGTCACCACGCTGACCAAGCGACTCTCCGAGGATCTGACGAGTTTTCTCCGCGAGGCGAAGATCCGCGTCGAGTACCTTCACAGTGACATCGACGCGATCGAGCGCGTGGAGATTCTGAGAAACCTTAGGCTCGGAAATTTTGACGTGCTGGTGGGCATCAATCTCCTGCGCGAGGGACTCGATCTTCCGGAAGTAGCCCTGGTGGCCATCCTCGATGCGGACAAGGAGGGTTTCTTGCGAAGTGAAACCTCTCTGATCCAGACCGCGGGGCGTGCGGCGAGGCATGAACGCGGCCGGGTGATTTTCTATGCCGACAAGCGAACGGCATCGATTGAGCGCACGGTTGAGGTCACCCAGGCACGCCGCGAAAAACAACTCGCCTACAATGCCGAGCACGGAATCACGCCGCGCAGCGTCAAACGCGCGGCGCAGGCCAGCCTGCACGTCACTGGCGGAAGTGAGTCCGACGAGGCCGGTGATCATGTGGCCGCGGAAGCCGGAGCGGAGGATGTGGCCGCGGTGATTGCCGAACTGGAACTAGAGATGACCGCTGCTTCCGAGCGCCTTGAGTTTGAGCGTGCGGCGCTGCTGCGGGACCAGATCAACGCATTGCGTAGCGGTGACTACAAGAAAAAGGGATTGCGCATCGGCAAACCTGAACCCCGCAGGCGCGGCGGATTTGGCGCCGGGCGATCAGAAAATCGTCGTCCACGCTGAGCGGTGGAAACGTGGAGCGCCGTGTACGCCCGCGTAGGAGAAGTCCGGAGAGAGCTTCGAGCCGGGCAATGACGATTTTGGCAAACCGGTAGCCATGTCAGCCCGATCCAGGGGGATTCTGCAGATGCGGCTTAAGCACGCCGATGCACGGAAGATTTCTGTAGCGTTCCGCGAAATCGAGTCCGTAGCCCACGACAAAACGATCCGGAATCTCAAATCCCACGAAATCCGCCTCGAAAGGCACCTGGCGTGCAACCTTCTTGTCGAGGAGCACGCATACCCTCACGCTTGCGGGGGAAAGCTCCTGAATCAGGCTTGTAACCATTGAAAGGGTCTTCCCGGTATCGAGGATATCGTCGATTAAGAGGACATGCCGGTTGGCGATATCGAGCGTCAGAGCCTGCAGGAGCTTCGGTTTGCCGATTGATTTCGTTTCGTTGCGGTAACTTGAAACCCGCAGGCAGTCCAGACGCACCGGATTGGAAATTGCCCGGAGCAGGTCCGCTGTAAAAAGAATCGCACCGTTGATGATCGCCACCGCGGTAATTTCCTCGTCGCCGTAGACGGCCTTGATCTCGGCACCGAGCTTCCGGATGCGCCGCCGGATGGCCTGTTCGGACACAAGGACCGTCTCGAGATCGGAGTGGCGGGCGGAAGGAGCGGCGGGCATGGGTGGAGTGTCCTCCAGCAAGCGGGGACTGCCCCGCGGTGCAAGACCTGCCTGCGGGAGGGCGGCGGTTATTTCCTTTGACTCGCAAGCCCGCGAAACGTTGGTTCTGGCGCGCCCATGAACGCGGCATGATAGCGATACGTATCGAGAAGCTCACCAAACGGTTCGGCAATGTTGTTGCCCTGCACGGACTCGATCTCGCGATCGAACCGGGCGAACTCTTTTTTCTTTTGGGACCTTCGGGCTGCGGCAAGACGACGTTGCTGCGGAGCCTGGCGGGGTTCAATATCCCGGACGAAGGGCGCATCCTCTTCGGCGATGAGGATGTGACTCGTCTCGAGCCTCACAAGCGAAACACCGGAATGATGTTTCAAAGCTACGCGCTTTGGCCTCACCTGACCGTCGCGGAGAATGTCGCGTTTGGTCTGCATGAGCGGAAGGTTGGCAAGGCCGAGGCCAGGAATCGTGCGGGAGAGGCCTTGGAATCCGTGCGCATGAGCGCCTATGCGGACCGAAAGCCGAATCAGCTTTCCGGCGGACAGCAGCAGCGCGTTGCGCTTGCGCGCGCCCTCGTTATCCGCCCGCGATGCCTCCTCCTGGATGAGCCGTTGTCCAATCTTGATGCCAAGCTGAGGCTCGAAATGCGGACCGAGATCCGGCGCGTCTGCAAGGAGTTCAAACTCACAACCGTCTACGTTACCCATGATCAGAAGGAGGCGCTCTCGGTCTCCGACCGAATGGCCATCCTTGAAGGTGGACACATCCTTCAGGTGGGATCACCCCGCGAAATCTACTGGGCGATGCCTCGGCAACGGCTGTCGTTGGTAAGGAAGTGACGGTGTCGGTGCGACCGGAGTGCTGGACGCTGACGGGCACCCCTTCGCCCCGGAATTCGGTGCGGGGCAAGGTAGGCGAATCGGTCTACCTGGGCGAGGTGGCCCAGCATGACTTTGTCGCCGGCTCCAATCGCCTGAAGATCTATGAGTTGAATCCGACGGAGCAGGGAAAGAACGGCCGCGGCGAATTGCACGCTGTGGTGAATCCACAGGATGTGGTGATCCTGCTCTCCTGAGGCCCGCATGGCATGCTCAAACGGACGTTCATCGTCGCCGCGCTGATTGCAGTCATTGCGCTGCCCTTCATCCTGCGCCCCAAAAAGGCGGCGGGCGAGCGAGCGGACGAGACGCTCGTGATCATCACGCCTCACAACGAGGCGATCCGTCATGAATTCGGCCAGGCATTTCAGAGATGGTACAGGGAAAGAACGGGTCGGACGGTCTTTGTGGACTGGCGCGTGATCGGGGGGACCAGCGAGATTGCACGGTATCTGGAAAGTGAATACACAGCCTCGTTTCAGTACCACTGGACCCGGAAACTCGGAAAGCCCTGGAGCAACGACGTACAGGCCGGTTTCAGCAGCCCCCGCGTCGATGCAAGTTCCCCCGCGATCGTGCGCGAGGCGAGGGCGGAGTTCCTTGCGTCCGATGTCGGCTGCCGCATCGACCTGTTTTTCGGAGGAGGAACCTTCGATTTTGAGCGGCAGGCACAGGCCGGACGACTGGTCGACTGCGGCGTGCTCCAGCGTCATCCGGAATGGTTCAACGACAACACGATTCCGCGGAAATATGCCGGAGAGGAGTATTGGGATCCTGAAGGACGATGGATCGGCACGGTGCTGAGCGCCTATGGCATCGTCTTCAATCGCGATTCCTTGAGACGGCTCGGCATTAAGGAGGATCCCAAGATCTGGGATGACCTTAAAGATCCGCGGCTGCGGTCCGAGGTGGCGCTGGCCGATCCGACCAAGAGCGGCTCCATCGCCAAGGCGTTTGAAAACGTCATTCAGCAGCAGATGCAGCGACGGCTCCGCTCGCTTGAGGTTGCCGAAGGAACCGGGGATGCGCGTGATCGCGAACGCCGTGCGGTGGCGGAAGGATGGATCGACGGTCTTGGTTTGCTTCAGATAATGGCGGCGAATGCGCGTTACTTTACGGATACTTCGCAGAAACCTCCGATCGATGTCGCGGCGGGCAATTGTGCCGCAGGCCTCTGCATCGATTTCTACGGGAGGCAGCAGGAGGAGGCCGTGCGTCGGCGCGATGGCAGCAACCGGGTCGGCTATGTTTCTCCCGTGGGTGGGACAGTGAGTTCCGTCGATCCGATTGGTCTGCTGCGCGGTGCGCCGAACCGCGGGGCGGCCCTTGCCTTCATCGATTTTTGCCTGTCGATGGAGGGGCAGAAGCTGTGGAATTTTCGTCCCGGCACGCCAGGCGGTCCCGAACGTTTTGCATTGAGGCGGCTTCCTGTGCGGCGTGACTTTTATCGTCAGACGGAGTGGAAGGCCTATTGCAGCGATCCGTCCGACGATCCCTTCGGAGCGAAGGACCCGTTGATCTATCATGAGGAGTGGACGGGCGGGATTTTTCGGGAGATGGCGTTCATCATTCGAGTGATGGCGCTGGACTCGCACACGGAGCTTGCCTCGGCCTGGCGGGCGATCCTCGAGGCGCCGGAACCCCGAAAGACGGCGGCACTGGCGCGCCTGCAGGATCTTTCGACCGTGAACTATGCGGAGGCAAAAGGCACGATCAAGAATGCGCTCAATTCGAAGAACAAGGTCGATGAGGTCAATCTGGCCAGCCGCCTCGGGACGATTTTTCGGAGGCAGTATCGCGAGGCGGAAGGTATCGCCCGCGGGGACGGGCGCTGAGCGGCCCGAACAGATCCGATCGCGGTCGCTGCGCGGGGCTAGGACTTTTTCCGCGATTCCTCCTCGCGGGCGATCCGTCTGATATATGCCTGGAAATCGAGGTCCTCGCCGTCGAGGAGCACGTTCATCTGCTCGCGAAAGTCGACCCGGCGGCACCAGGAGCGCATGTAGTCCTCCCAGGTCTGCCACAGGCGTGCATCCTGGGCGGTCATCTTTTCCTCATAGACGAGGATGTAGGCGCGTTCGAAAAGTGCGATGAGGATTTCGAAGAGGGCGTTTCTTCGCTCGAACTGCTCGGGATTGAGCTGGAGCCGTTCGGCGGGCGGTGCGAGCAGGCGAAGGTCGGCGTTCTGGAGGATGAGGTTGAGAAATCGTTCATAGTCGTCGGCCAGCTTGAGATAGACCTCCTTGTCGTCGTTCGCGCGCTCCTTGCGTTGCTCCTTGATGAAGACCCAGATTGCAAAAGGCAGCGCCACGATGGTGACGATGTAGCTCAGGGCTTCGAGAATGGTCATGAGGTTCATGGGAAAGAGGCAAAGGGCGTGAGGAGACGAAGAAATGGGGTGGGTGGTAACCCTGATTTCAGAAGGATTCATCCGCAGATTGCGCGGACTGACGCAGATTGACAAACCCGACGAGCAGGGAGGTGGGCATGACGTTGATCCAGGGAATCTGTGTCCATTTGTGAGATTCGCAGAGAAAGCGAATGACCAAGGTATCCTCTCCGAGGGCATCAATCCATGCGGACCACCGGTTGCACAGAGTGCAGGGATTCCAAGGCAATCACAGGCATTTGATCCGGACAGGCGATTGACATTCCCAACACTTGGGAGGGGCACGCTTCGTCGTGCCCGGATCGAGACCGAAGAGTGTTGGTAGCTTCCAGCACCCGATTCGGACCCCATTCAGACCTGGAAGGCCTGCGCGACTATCAGAGTTCAGGCCGGCAAGGCGTGTAGACAAATCTTCGTGCCCTGCCCGTTGAACACCTACCGCGCCGGCTTGAGACTGATACTATCGCTCGCGGAGGGCTGAAGGCTGTTTGTGGCCATCCGGGCCCATGATGATTATTCGGACTTGCCCACCTCCATCGAAACGAACTTAACCTCTATGCCATCCTAGGCAACGCGATGTGAATTCAGACGATGGATCGGAGGTTTGCGAAATGAGTTGTCAGCACGCTGGTCGGCCGCGCGAATCGTAGATTACAGTGAGATGCAATCGAGGATTGCCTGGCTGAGTTACGACGCTTGGCCTGATCCGGATTTGATTTCCTTGATCACTTTGGGCGACGATACCGGCGGTCTATGGGGAGCGCGCGACACGCCATACGACGACTGCGACCATCGCCGGCAGGCCGAAAACCAACAGGAAAATCGGGAACTCTTGGGCCAGCGTATAACCGGCGGTGGATACTCCAATCCACAGGTTGATGGCCGATGCAGCCAGCCAGAACGGAAGAAACCAAATTGCCGATCGGGCCATTCTTGACGTGGATCCTCCTGCATAGCGGCCGAAAAGCAGAAAGACAGCCAGCACCAGCAATCCCGTAGAGATGATTATCAGTGTGTGCATTTCAGTGAGGAGGAATACGCATTTCGCGGATGAACCCATTTTCCAACGTGAAAATGAATTCGCTCTCGCCGCTGTAGAAGCTGCTCTTCCAGTCAGCTTTGACGTGAACGATGTTACCCCTTCGGGTAAAGGACCTCGGCGTGATTACCCCTTTGGCTCCGATGAATTGCTCGGCGCTCCACCGCTGGATGGCCGCGCGTCCCTCCATGCGTTGACCCCAGTCATCGACAGTTCCATCGGGCGGGAAGAGCAATAGGAATGCCGCTTCGTCGTGGCGGTTCACTGCCGCCACGAAATCATCCAAGGGGTGAGGCAGGGTGACCTCGTCCATGGGCATGGGATTCCACCGGAAGGGAAAAGCGGTTGGACCGAAGTCAGCGGGTCGTGTATCCGCCGTTTGCGAAGATCGTCTGCCCAGTGATCCACCATCCGTCGGTCACCAGGAACTTCACCAAGGGCACAATATCTTCGATCTTTGTGAGGCCGCCAAGGGCGGACGCCGACTTGTGATACGCCACGGCCTCGGGCGTTTCCTGCCCATAGAAGAAGGGGGTATCCATGGGACCCGGTCCCACTGCAGTGACGGAAATTCCGCGAGGTCCAAACTCCTTGGAGGCTGCCCGCGTGAAATGCTCCACGGGAGCCTTCATGCCACCATAGGTCGAATAGAGGCCCGTGTAGGCTGCGAGCAACGACGTGACTATCGTGCAAATCTTGCCGCCGTCATTCAGTTGCCTGCCAGCCTCCTGAATGAAGAAATAGGCGGCTTTGGAGTTGATGGCAGCCATGGTATCATATTCCGCCTCGGTCGTTTCTGTGAACGGCTTCTTGAGGACCTTGCCCACGGTGTTGATCGCGATGTCGATTCCTCCAAATTCCTTCCTTCCGAAGGAATAGGCAGCCACCACATCCGAGACTTTCGTAAAGTCACCTTGGATTGGCACGGCCTGCCCACCTGTAGCACGGATTGCAGCGATGGTCTTATCGGCATCCGGCCGAGTTGCGGTACTGTTGTAATGGACAACAATTTTGGCACCTTCCGCCGCAAAAGTACGGCTGATAAGGCCACCGAGATTCTTGGCGCCACCGCCAACGAGTACGACTTTGTCTTTGAGGGAGTGTTTGTTGCTCATGGGAAATTGTACGGGGGATACGGAGCGTTCCCGGGATAACCGTAGTCTAGCAGAACCTGGGGGGGCTTCGCTTTCACAATCTCCGGATTGCTTTCAAGATTGCCGTGTAATTGCAGGCGGAGAGGATGGGTGCCGGAAGCCCATCGCTGAATGCACGCCGTCCGTTACCATCCCGCCGACGAGGTCACCGTGCTGCATGAATCGCATAGCCGATGGCCCGGATTCGACCTGCTGATTGCAAACGACAATATTCGCAGGCCGACCGAGTGGAGGCTCAAGGAATCAAGGCACACGGTCATCGTGCACCTCGGTGGATGCATGAACTGGCTGGAGACGGAGCAGGAGGGACATGGAGGCAGCTGCGGCCCCGCATTGCCGGGCGAATGCTGGATGATCCCGGCGGGCCGGAGCTATACGAGTCGGGCACATGGAGACACCATTGATTACGCGGTGCTCACACTTGATAGTCATGCGCCCGCACAATTCAGAGATCAGGTCCCGCAGCCATTTGAGCTCGCAGCGGGTGCTGCGACGCACGATGCGTGGTTGCATGCGAGCCTGCTCCAATTGTTGTCCGAAAATCGAGAACGCTCGGATGTGGCGGAGATGTTTTGCGGGAGTCTGAGTGAGCTCATTTGGCTCCATCTCTATCGCCACTATGGCGGAGGGGGATCGACATGGTCGGGTCCTGCAAGAATGAGGGTTTATTCCCCCGTGCATGCCCGAATCCTGCGGGAATTCATTCATGAGAATCTGGGCGAAAGTCTGTGCATCGGGCAACTGGCTGGACTGGTTGGCCAGACCACGCATGAGATGCTTGTCTCATTCCGCGCAACATTTGGACGGACGCCGTGGCAATACATCATTCACCAGCGCCTTCGATGTGCTCAGCGGTTGCTTAAGGATACCGATAAGGACATTACGACCATCGCATTTGAGACGGGGTTCTCCAGCCACAGCCACCTGACGAGGGCGTTCCGAAAACATCTCCATTGTGCCCCCAGTGAGATGCGAGCGTTGTAGCGCAGGCGCTGGATTCAAGAATGTTGCCAAGCCCAATGGGAGGCATTTGGGCTAGGGTCGCCCGGTATGTGCGAGGCTTTGCAGGATTGGCAGGCTGTGCCGTTCGATCAGTCGGACACGTGCAGCGGGATGGATCGAGAGGATTTGTAATTCAACTACACTCAAAGCGTTTCGTGCGCTCATCCCTGATTCTCATCTCCAAGCTATGATCGGCAGCCAATGGAAAGATGCATTCGGTGAAGTATGCCGCTCTTGGATGGCAGCGTGGGCGATGAATTCTATTGCTTCTCGATTCTATTGCATTCATCTTGAGGCAAGCTCTTGGATCAGGTCAAAACGTAGGACCGGGCGCTGGTTTGGCTCTTCCCTTCGCGTCTTCGTGTGGTCCCGTCCCGCCAACGTTAACCAGCAGCTTGAATGACTCGCACGAAGTACCGAAGGCTCGAAGGAGGAAGCCAGGGGTCCGCCTTGGTACTGCCTTTCCGCTTGTTCATTCTGGAGGATAGGATCTGCAGATGGCGCAGATTCGCGCAGATTGGTTGTGGGAGAGCGACGCGTGTATCTGCGTGAATGCCGAAATCTGCGGATGAAATGGGTTTGGAATAGGTGCAGGCGTGAGGCAAAAATGGCGTAGCTTGCACGCATGAATTTGGCCATCAATTGCGCAATTGCAGCCCGGGGGCATTCATTGCGTGGAGGCTTGCCGTCAACCGGCCTTCATGAGTATCGCTTCCGGCGGACGAAATGGAGCCGCGCCAGGATTGCGTGTAGGTCGGAAATAAATCTTCCCGTCCGCGCCGAGGACGTAGAGGACGGTAAACGATTCGCCGCCAAAGCAAAGCGAGATCGCTGGAGCACCGCCAGGAAGCGGAAGAATTGCGGCACAGCGGCCATTGGCGTCGCACACCTGGACGCCAAGTGCGGTAGCAATGTGGAGATAACCGAACCTCGAGGCCTCGGCGACTGCGTCCCGTGTTGCCGGGTGATTGTCGGCGTCGCGTTTGTGCAGAACGTAGAAGGTTTGTTTGCAGCTCAGCGTACCGTCACTCTCAATGCGGTAACTGAAGCCACGTGTCGTGTTGCTTTCGAACGCGGCCAGCCAGTTTCCGTCGCCTGTGACGGTCAATGCGCTGATGTTGATCGGGCCGGCATCTACCTCGCGAGGTTCATGGTTGGCCCGCAACAGCCAGACTTTTCCAGCGGCCGCGGCGTAGACTGGGCCGGACTGCGTCGCTGCAATGGCCTCCGGCCGCAGATCGCTCGCGAGGCGCATACGGGTGTGGTCCGGCCCCATTAACAGGATCGAGCCTTCACCGTCGCTGGCGATCCATGAGGTTCCGTCTGCTGTGAAAGACCAAAGCGAAGTGAAACCCTTCAGATCGAGGGTCGGCTCGGCGGAATCGATTCGGAAGGTCTTGTCTGGTGAAGTGACAAAAATGGTGCCGTTCGCATTCGAACGGATGCGGATCGCGTCCGGAAAATTGCCTGGCAGGGTTTCCCATTTCTGATCCTGGAAGTAGGCCCTGCCCAACGCCTGGTTGCGGGATTTAGCACTGCGTTGCACGGGCGAGGGCCAGTCCTTCCACAGGAAGCGCATGGCGCGTGGGAATAGCGCGGTACCGTGGGCCTGGCTGTGCTTGCCGGTGCCGAACTCATGATCGAATTCGTAGCCGGCAAAACTCAGCGCGCGCACCATGGCATTGTTTGCGCTCCACCAGTCCCCGAAGGATGTCCACATGTCATGTGTGCCGCTTTGGAGGAAAATGCGGAGAGCCTTTGGCTCGGTCTTGTGGATGAGAGTGGGGTAGACATAGGAGCCACGCAGACCGGTGTACGAACCGATTGCGCTGAACACGCGGGAGAAGGCGTCCGGCCGTGCCCAGGCGGCATTGAATGCGGCGGCGGCTCCGCTGCTCGCACCGGCGATCATGCGATCGTTTCCGTCGTGCGAGAGACGAATAGGCCGCCCGTCAGAGGTGGTGAGTTTTTCAACAGCGGGTAGGATCTCCTCGATCAGAAAACGGGCGTAGCGATCGCCGGGGGAGTCATATTCGAAGGTCCTGTTATGCCGAACGCCGTGAGGGTTGATGACACCTGGCACCTTGCCCGGCGGAACGATTACGCCAATTGTCATCGGCATTGCTCCTGCGTGGATGAGGTTGTCGAAGACGATCTGAAAACTAAACCCGCCCCCATCCTGAAACACGGCCACACAGGCCGATGTCGTTCCCTCATAGGTGCGAGGCACGTAAACGCTGATCGTGCGGTGTGTACCGGGAAATAGGGCGGAACTATTCCAGGCGAACTGAAGCATCTCCCCAGCGATTACGCCTTCGGTACGTTGCAAACTCTCCTGTTCGAGAGGCCATTCGGTCTGCACGTCCTGTGCCGGCAAACTGGCCCAGGTTGTGGCGATCGCCATGGCGCTGGCGAGAAGTCGGGTGAAATTTTGAGGTCTTGATGGCATGGTGTCGTGGGCGAGCGTCGATGGCGTTTTCCCATCAAGGTGTCCGCTTATCGCGAAGGATTCAATCGTAAGGCTTCGGGTCATGGATATTGACCATCGCAGGGGCAGACATCGTCGTGAACGGATCGAATGGGCTGTGCTCAGGATCCGCCCCAGCATCGTTGTCGCATGGGATCACGGGGTCGATGAATTGGCGAATTTGCTGGCGTTGGAATGCGCTGGGAGATCCCTGTCACGACGAAGCGTGCCCCTCCAGTTCGGGACTGGTGTCAAATCCCGAGCAGCAAATGGACCGATTCTCAATCCAGTTAACTCGCGGATCGCGCTGATTTACGCAGACTGGTTCCGTTGCCTATTCCGGCGACGGACGCAGAATGAGTCTTGGCTCCAAGCCATGAACGGGCGCGAATTGGGGCGAGGCCTTGAGGTGTTGAGTGCCCGTGCTTCGGAGGCAGTCTGCTCAATGAATTCCATTGCTTCCTCGCTGCAGGGCGATTCGCTTCACGCGCCTCACGCCCTTCTTGTCGGGACCTCTTATGACCGTGAAAGACCTGATTTGTACTTCTTCGAACCAAAAGAACGATCGCCTGAGCTGGGGTGGTCGTCGGACTCCTTGCAATCGCCCGCTGAGAGACGGCATGCTGCGAGGTCCTGCGTGGTGCGCGCTTATGATAGCGCTACTTGCAGGGATGTCCGGGCTGAGCGCGCAGACGCCTGCATCGTCGCCGGATCCCATGAGGGTGCTTGGGGGCAGTGTGGCAAAACGCGGTGAAGGGCCCTTGCGTGATGTCCTGCGAAAGGAGTCGCTCGTGGCGCTCGACGCGCGGCGCAAGGCCTACGAATCGCTCAAGAACGCGAAGGACATCCAGGCGTATCAGAGCCGACTTCGCGGTCACTTCATTGAATCGCTGGGAGGATTTCCGGAGCGCACACCGCTCAACGCTCGTGTCACAGGCGAACTGCACGGCGAGGGATTTCGCATCGAAAAGATCCTCTATGAGAGCCAGCCCGGTTTTGTTGTGTCGGGATTGCTTTACCTTCCGCTTGACGGAAAGGCTCCTTTTCCAGCGGTCCTGATGCCCTGCGGTCACTCCTCAAACGGCAAGGCAGGATATCAGTTGCCGGCAATGGCATTGGCTACACACGGTATTGCGGTCTTCTGTTTCGACCCGATCGGGCAGGGTGAACGGCTGCAGGTGCGACGCGACGCGAAGCCTCGCGATGGACGTGCTCTGAACCCATTGGTCGACCCGACCAATGAGCACACGGTCCTGGCTTCGGCTCCCATACTGTTGGGCAGAAACCTCGCGACCGACATGATTTGGGATGGCATGCGTGCGGTCGACTATCTCGAAACACGCCCCGACATTGATGCAAAACGGATCGCCTGTGCGGGCAATTCCGGCGGCGGCATGATGACGTCGTATCTGATTGCGCTTGAGCCCCGCTTGGT
Organism: Verrucomicrobiota bacterium; assembly: GCA_014584295.1. Taxonomy (GTDB): domain Bacteria; phylum Verrucomicrobiota; class Verrucomicrobiia; order Opitutales; family Opitutaceae; genus UBA6669. The sequence goes on along the minus strand of JACTNC010000045.1, from coordinate 151,615 downwards.
GGCTGCAACCCCCGGCTGTTTTGTCACGACGAGTGCGCGCAAGAATGAGCATCCGGGCCCGGGTGATCCGGAGCAGGACATCTTTGGGCAGTATACCTATGGCATGGACATTCCCGATTATCTCGTCATGGCGGCGCCGCGCCCGGTGCTGATCCTGTCGGCCACGCGGGACTACGTGCCAATTGCCGGAGCCTGGGAGGCCTTCCGCGATGCGAAACGTGTGTACACCCGGCTCGGTTATCCCGAGCGCATTGATCTGGTCGAAACCGATGCACCGCACGGCTACAGTGTGCAGCTTCGTGAGGGGACGGTGCGTTGGATGCGGCGCTGGATGGAAGGCATTGACGAGCCAGTTTTCGAGAAGGAAGCGCATCAGTTCAAGAACGAGGAACTGCACTGCGCTCCGGAAGGTTCTGTGCTGAAGCTGCCTGGAGCGAGATCCTACTACGACCTCAACCGCGAACGTGCGGCGGCGCTTGCAGAGGCGCGGAAACCTGTGTGGAACGGTTTGACCGATACTGCGCGGCGCGAGCGTGTGCGGCAGGTGGCGGGTATCCGAAAAGGGGATGCACTGGCCCCGCTTCAAATCGAATCCAAGGGGACTTTCGAACGTTCAGGCATCCGGATTGAGCGACTGGTTTTCAAGCGCGAGGGTGATGTTCCGCTGCCGGGCCTCCGATTCATTCCGGAGAATCCCTCGGGTCGGATCTGCCTGTATGTTCATGGCGGTGGCAAGCAGGCGGATGCGGGCGATGGTGGGCCCATTTCCCGACTTGTATCAGCCGGGACTGAGGTCTTGGCCGTGGACCTTCGTGGTTTCGGAGAAACAGGCATGGGAGCATGGCGCACGAAGCCGGCTACGGTCGCTGGCGACAATGGAGCCGAATTCCTGCTGGCGTATATGATGGGCAAGTCATTTGTGGGCCTGCGTGCCGAGGATATTCTCTCGGTGGCGAATGCCTGGCGAATGCGACCCGAAGGGCCATCCGGTCCGGTTGACCTTGTCGCGGTCGAAGATGCAACGATCCCCGCTCTTCACGCCGCAGCCGTCGAACCCACCGCCTTCTCTTCGGTACGGCTCCATCGCGCAATCGATTCATGGCAACGGGTTGTGGTGGCAAGAATCCCTCACCGCCAGTTGGAGTCCACGATCCATGGTGTCCTGCGTACTTATGATCTGCCCGATCTGGTGTCACTCGCTGGCCACGTTGAGTACATTGATCCCGTGGATGGAGAATTGAGGGCATCGGGAACCACGGGTTCGCAGCGCTGATCCTGAGGGACATCTGTTCGAGATTTCCTAGTCGATTGGAATCGGCCGGTGCGTGCCATGGGTGCATTTCGGAAACCTGCCGTGCGGATACTTCGACCTGCACGGGCCGCAAGATGACCACGGCAAGAACGGGACCTGTGCGCTGGATTCGGTCAGCTGATTCCCTGCACCGACCTGCTCATGTATGCTTTTCAGGTTGCAGGCATGGAATTTGCTCTTTCATTCTGGTACCGTTGTCCAAAACAGCTACACAGACATGAGCAAGAAGAGCAAAGCATCCGCAAAGCCTGCCGCCCCACAGGTCAAGAAGAGCAAGGCACCGAGTGTCGCTTCGGCGAAGCCGGTTGGGGCGAAGCCGGTTACGAAGGCTGTCGCTCCCCGCAGAAAATCGGTGCCTCCCAAACCGGTGGTGCCAAGTCCCGCCCCGGCCAAAGCATCCGCCGCCGCCAAGGCGCCGGTCCAGGAGCGCGTACCGGAGGAGATTATGATCACGGTGCAGGCCGATGTCGGCTTCGGCAATCAGGTCTTTATCCGAGGCGAAGGCGCGGGCCTGACCTGGAACTCGGGTGTGCAACTGGAATGCGCGTTTGATGATCAATGGACCATCAAGCTGACACCGGTCTATGGGACAGTGACGTTCAAGCTGCTCCTGAATGATCTGACCTGGAGTCAGGGTGAGAACTACGTTGCCGAGCCCGGCGCGAATTTGGTGCTCACGCCCGTCTTCGGTTGAGATCGGTGGCGGCAACTCCCCTCATTCTCCGTCGTCCTCGATCTCCGGCGGTTTGATCTCCCTGAGTAGGCGGTCGAGCTCTGCCTGGGTTGGATTGCGGATTGAAAGGATGATCAGATCCGCGCTACCCGCCGGCAGGTTTGCCCGGATGCGCGCGCGGACTGGCTGCCCAAGCAAGGCCGTCGCGAGTGGAGAATGATGCGGCAGGCACTCAATGCCCGACTCCTCGTCGACGGCGGATTCCCCATGGGTGGTCACCAGAAACGTGAAGCGATGCTTGCGGCGCGAGGTGACATCCTCCTTTTCGATCATCGTGACGTGACCGAGTTGCAGGGTGTCGGTCGGCTTTGTGAGCCAAGTGGCGGGATCGACTTCGATGAAGGTGTTTCGTGCGACAAAACGATCCAGCGCCATCATCTTGCGATCGACGGCGCGAATTGCCTCCTTTGCTGCCTTGAATCCAAAGTTTTCGCGCAGGTCCCCCTGACTGTGGGCCTCAACCTTGTCCTTGACGAGGTCGGCGCGTTTGGCCTTCAGGGCTTCAAACTCCTCCGCCAGAATGCGGTTGTATCCTTGGCGAACATAGATGGTCGTGGGCAGCGGAGCGCTGGGCCTGAAGATTCTTTTCCGTGAAATTGCCATGCCGGTCGCGCAACTAGGGATCGCGACGGCGGGAATGGCAATGGCGTAAGCGGTGGCGGAAAAACTCCGCTCTGCTTGTGGCTCACCTACAGGCTCACCTTGATGCCTGCGAGTGCCGACCATGAGCGATATTCGTTTTTCTCGGAGAGCCGCTTGATGTTGTCGAGGTAGCTTCGGGAATTTTCACCCAGAAGATTACTTCCCTGAATGAAGATCCTCACCTTCTTCATGACTTCGTATTCGGCCACGAAGTCCATCGCAGTACCTCCCACGTCGAAAAGTCCGAGATTGATGACGGACCCACCTGAACTGTCGCGTGTGAGGTTGCCTACGCCGAGCGCCTGGAAGTAGGCGATGGCGGCTGGCGTGGAAAAGGAAACCTGTTCATCGAGGATCTTGCCGCTGTCACGCAGCGAAAGCCGAGCTAGGAACTTCTTCGATTCGTAATTCAACCCTGCCCGAATCAGCCGGTCGGACTGCCCCGGGACGCGATCGAGTCCTGTCTGTTCCTTGTTCACCTCGAACGAGAGCATGGTGAAGCTGGCGGATGCCGAGAATCCCCAAGCGATGTTCCGGTCGATGCTTGCCTCGAATCCGTAGACCTTTGCGAGATCGCCACTGAGGGTGGATGTAACGCGGACCGATTGGAGATTGGGGATGGCGGCGTACTCGGGAAAATTGGCCGGAGGGGCAATGAATGTCGAATCGTAGATCCAATTGCGCAGCTCCTTATAGTAGCCGGCCAATGATGCGACCCCGCCCGATGGGAAATAGTGTTCGATGCTGATATCGAGATTTGTGGATTGCGTCGGCTTGAGCTTGGAATTGCCCCGTTGGAGATTGACGATGGTGCGCCCGGTATCGGAATCGGTGCTGAGCGTTGCGTAGGAGGACGGCGTCAATTCCTCAAATTCCGGGCGGGAGAGAGTGCGCCCCAGAGCCGCGCGAAGGTAGGTGTCATGCCTGAGGCGATAGTTGAGATGGATGCTTGGGTAGATGCCATCGTAGCTTCCGGTTCCGCGCACCGCGCGTGGCAGATCAATTGCCGGGTTCCCCGTGACGTCTGCAGTGAAACCGCGGTAGTCGGTTTCCGTGCGTTCCCAACGCAGTCCGCCGAGGACTGTGAGTGGTCCAAAATCACGGCTCACCTGGGCATAGAGCGCGCTCACCTCTTCCTTGGCGGCAAGGTCTTGGATTGTGCTGTCGCGGCGATTGTCAGCCGAGGCTGACGAGCTGCCGAGCACGTTGGAGATCAAAGTCCTTGGGTCGGTCGGATTCTGCTTTCGAAGACTGTCATAGGTGGGGAAAAGTCCGAGGTCCTGGCGCCCGTTGAAAAAGCCATTCTCGGTGGAGAATTCTGCATTGGCCGCATTGAAGACAAAACCGGGATTGATGATGAAGTCGCGCTGATTGTCCTTTCGCTGTGCACGGTATTTTGCTCCTGCCTTGAAATTAAAATCACCGGAAAGGGTGCGTCGGTAGTTCACCTGATAGGTGTCAATGCGATCCTTTGCTTTGATGGACTCGGCGCGGCGCTCCGTGATATTAAAATAGCCGCGCGTAGTCGGTCCGTAGGTGGCGGGGTCGAGGAAATCGGGAACATGAGGCTTGGCCGATGAATTGTAGAAAAAGTCGCCTGGATTGATCACAGAGAAATTGGGATTGCCGAGGTCTGCCACCTGAGCGCGAAGCTGGATGTCGTCGGCCGTGAAGATGAAAGTGTCATTGACGAAATCGCGCCTGGAGCGACCAAAGCTCGCACTGTAGTCAAGATCAGCATCGTGCCAATGATGGCGACCCTCCACTTGAAGACGTCGGATTGACTCCTCCTCGTCCTGATCGACCACACGGCGCGCTATGCGCTGCTCATTGCCGAAGTAAAAGGTGTCGCTTGATTCGTCGAGATAGACGTATTCGGCGTGCGGATACGAACGATTGACCGGGTCGTTGCCGGTTGAGCGGTCGTAACGCCAGAGGTTCCGGATCTGGGGGCGCTGTTCGTTGAACTGCGAGTAGAACGTCCTCAGGCTGAGCCGCCAGTCAGGCCGCACCTGCCAGTCCAGGTTCAGGTTTGCTCCTGTATTCTGATTCGACTGGATGGTACGGCGGTAGTCGACGCGACTCGGGAGGAAGACGCGATTGGCAGCAGAGTCCGTGATTCTGGGGAAGGCGCTGTCCTTGGTGACAAGCTGATCAAAGACATAGTCTTCAGGATCGGCCCTGATTTCATCCCGCATTTTCTCGTTTTCTGCTCGGGTGAGGGAGAGGAAGATGCCAAGATTCCGATTCAGCCTGTTGCTGTAGGTCACGGCCCCGCGTTTCTGCCATCCGTCGCCATAGTCGTCCATGCCATACAAGGCGCGCGCGGTGATGAGGCGGCGGGAGAGATCGAGGCCGGATTTGGTTTCGACATTGACCACGCCTCCGATGGAATCGGCGTCGCGTTCCGGTGTTGGAGCCTTGAAGATGCTGATGGAGCCGATGAGCTCTGCGGGAATGTTGTCTATGGAGACACCACGGGTACCGCCCTGGTTGGAAGGTAGCCGATCGCCATCGAGTTGGAGCGAATTGAACCCTCCTCCAAAGCCTCGGATCGAAATGCCGCTGCCGCCGCTCTGTCCGGCCCCGGAAGTGTAGACCCCTGGAAGCCGTTCGACGACGCTTCCGATATTGGTGTCGACATACTGTCCGAGCCTGTCGGTCGAAAGGAAGTCACCGATACTGTCGGCGTCGCGTTTTTCTTCAGCCGAGCGATTCCGTTCATCTGACAGAGCGTAAACGACAAAGGGGGCGAGCTCGATTGTTTCATCGTCGGCGGGTGCCGCCCGGCTGGTTGAGGAAGGGGTTTGTGCGACGACAGTCTTGAGCGACAAGATGGTCGGGATGAGGAGGAAGCGAAGGTAGGTTTTCATGGTGGCACGGAGTTTGTTGGATGCGCACAGGGTAGTCTTGGTAGTTGGGGCGAAGGAGAGAATAGCTCCATTACTCACATTTGAGAGTTGCGGCATGCGAGCACCGCTTGCGCACCCCGGGGAGGCCTTCTCATCCCCTAGCGAATCGTCCAGCCGGGCATCCAAGTTCCGTCGATGAGTATGCGGTTGGGGATTTTGGGAATGCCGCGTTCGTTTCTTTGCCATTGGGCTGTCAGTTGCTCCATGGCTGCGGCTCCAATTGAGCCCGAATTTTCATAGATGCCAGCCCGTCCATCGTCAGCGGTATGGAGCGAGGTGAGCGCATAGCCCAGATCGGTTGGAATTCGGATTCCAAGTCGCAAGAGGGCGTTCCAGACGGGCTCGCCTTCTGAGATCGCGGAGATGATGGCATCGGGGCGATTGGACTTAAGCCAACGGGTCAGGTCTGAATCCGAGAGCGTATCGAAGAGGAGCGGGGGCAGCTGGGATTCAGGAGGGAGATCAGCCTGATGGGCAAGATATCCGCCAAGCCATCCTCGGTTGACCCGCAGATCAACAATTCGGGGAAGGGCGAGACCAATTCGCCGATAGCCGCGCTCTGTCAGTTTGTGAGCAAGCAGACTCATCGACGAGAAGTGGTGGTTGCTGACGAGATGCAGGCGGGGGGATGAAAGCGTGTAACCGATGGTTATCGCGGAAAATTCGTCCCAGCTAAGATCAAGGGAGATTCCTGCGTGGGGTTGCGGGGCCAGGATCAGCGCGCTGATTCCCCGGGCTAAGATCAAGGGAGATTCCTGCGTGGGGTTGCGGGGCCAGGATCAGCGCGCTGATTCCCCGGGCGCGGATGATCTGGTCGGCACGCGCAACGGACATGCCTTCTTCCCGGAGCCAGACTTCCTCCAGCCTGAAGCCGCGCTGGCTCGCACGCTGCGCGGCGCCGTCAAAGAGTTCGCTGAAGAGGCGGGGTTGACGCCAGCCATCGCGCAGCGGGTAGTTTGTGATCCAAAGCACGATCGGTTCTTCCGCGGGCAGTCGCAGGGACCGTCGGTATCTCATCAGCGCCGATAGCATGGGATCCTGACGATAGCCGAGGTATTCGGCGGCAGCGCGTATCCTGTCGCGTGTCTCCTTTGGTATGCTGCGATGATTTCGAAGTGCGAGGGAAACTGTCGTGTGGTGCACACCCACGCGCGCCGCGATATCCTTTATGGTCGGACGCTTTTGCATCGGCTCAATCTGCGGATATCGAGGTTAGCGGTAAATGCGATTTGTGGTAGGAGGTCGCTCCGTGGACGAATTGAATTTCGATTGGGGATCGAGTTTGGAACTAGCTGAAATTTCAGACTTTCCGGGTCAAATTCGACAATCTTTGCGGAAGGAAGCGTTGCCGCTTGTATCGGCGGAGAAATGCGCAACTCTGACGCGGCCCCATGGCATCACAGCCCGACTCTGAAATTCAACCGGCACCGACTTCGCTCAAGGGACTGATCCGGCAGTTGGGACCCGGGCTCATCATCACGTCGATCATCGTCGGCTCAGGAGAGTTGATCGTCACCCCAAAGCTGGGAGCCGAAGTGGGGTTCCGGCTTCTGTGGTTCATCATCCTGGGATGTTTGCTCAAGGTGTTTGTTCAGATCGAACTCGGACGCTATGCGATTACGCGGGGCATGACGACGCTTGTCGCACTTAATGGACTTCCGGGTCCGCGCCTCGTGGTTTCCTGGGTTCTGTGGATCTGGCTTGCGATGTATGTCTGTCTGGTCCCCCAAGTCGCCGGCATGGTGGGGGGCGCCGCAACGGCGGTTCAACTGGCGGGGCTTAAAGTGGCAGTCGAGCCACTCGCGATCGCCGTCGGCATGAGTTGTGCCGTTCTGCTGGTGATAGGACGGTACCGCCTGGTGGAGATAGCCTCCACCGCCATGGTCGCTGGATTCACGATCACTACCGTCATCGCGGTGGCAACGCTTCAGTCGACACCGTATGCGATCACGGGATCGCAGATTGCGAGTGGGTTTTCGTTTCAACTGCCGGCAAACGTGGCGACGGCATTTGGATGTTTCGGTCTCATCGGAGTCGGAGCTTCCGAGTTGATTTACTATCCGTATTGGTGTCTTGAGAAGGGCTACGGGCGTCGACTGGGTCCGGATGACGGCACAAATGAATGGCAGGCGCGGGCGAAGGCCTGGTTGCGGGTGATGCGCATTGATGCGTGGACATCGTTTGTGCTCTATACGTCAACCACCGTGGCCTTTTACCTCCTGGGTGCGGCGGTCCTTCATGCGAAGAACATGACGGTTGAGAATGCCAACATGATCGAGACGCTCTCGCACATGTATCGGACGACCTTCGGCGAATGGAGCATCTGGCTCTTTGTTGTTGGAGCGCTCGCGGTGCTTTATTCGACCATTTTCGGAGGCACGGCGTCGAATGCGCGTTTGTTTGCCGATGCGCTTGGATTGTGGCGCTTGAAGACCTATCGCGATCAGGCCGAGCGGGTGAAGTGGATCAAAATCGGATGTGTCATCCTCCCGGTACTTTTCACCGGAGTCTTTCTGTGGGCGGGCAATCCCGTGTACCTTGTGTTCGTTGGGGCGATCGGGCAGGGAATGATGCTTCCGTTTCTTGCCGGTGCGGCGGTCTATTTCCATTTCACAAATCCGCATCGTGGTTTGCGCGCCGCGCCCGCCTCCCTTGCGGGGCTATTGATCGCTGCCGCGGCAATGGGATCGCTCGGCGTGTATCAGGTCGTCACGGCATTTTGATCGCTGCCGCTGACTTTGGCAGCGCCGGTTGAGCCTCACAGAAGGCTAAGTTTGGATTGCGGCGTCGATTGCCGCAAGGAGCTGTGAGCGCCCTTCCTTGGTGATGATCGAACTCTGGAAGAAGGGCGGAGAAGGGTAACCCCGCTTGGCAAGCGTTGCCATGAACGTGGCGACCGCAGCACGTGTCCGGGTAGGCGACTGCTTGTCCGTCTTGGTAAAAACCAGGGCGTAGTCGATCTTGAGCTGATAGATCCACTCGATAAACTCCAGATCGATCGCCTGGGGGGCGAGGCGTGAATCGATCAGCACAAAAAGCAGGCGGAGGTTCTCGCGCCGCTCAAGATAGTCGTTCACGGCCTCATTGAATCCGGCCCGTTCCGCCTTAGCCACCTTGGCGTAGCCATATCCGGGCAGGTCGACGAGCAGCCAGTTTCCATTGATTCTGAAGAAATTCATAAGCACGGTCTTGCCCGGAGTCGCGGAAACCTTTGCGAGATCGCGGTGGCCGGTCAGCAGATTGATCAACGATGACTTGCCCACGTTTGAGCGTCCTATGAAGGCAATTTCCGGAAAACTGGACCTCGGGGCAGCATCCAGATTGGGCGCGCTGACAAGAAACTCTGCCGATTTGATTTTCATGAAGGAAACAGGCGTAACGAAAAAGTTGACTGTGGATGAGGCGGAGCGCGAGCATCGCCGAAGGGATTTTGACAATTGGCAATGCGGAATGCTGGCCGAGCAAACATCGACCAATAGCCGCGGTCTTGAAGGCTGGAGAGGAATCGGATCGCCAGCGGGAGGCTCGGATCAGTAAGGTGTGGTTTCTCGAAGCTCCCCTTTCATTCTCCATGCGTCCAATTGTACAAATTTCCCTCGACATCATCGACCTGGATGAAGCAGTTCGCACGGCCGAAATCGCGGTGCGGGCCGGGGTGGATTGGCTGGAGGCAGGGACTCCGCTCATCCTAGCGGAAGGGCTTCACGGCGTCCGCAGGCTGCGCGAGCGGTTTCCCACGACTCCTATCGTCGCAGATCTCAAGACGATGGACGGGGGCTATCTCGAGGCGGAGATGATGGCCCGGGCGGGCGCAACGCATGTGGTCGTGATGGCGCGGGCCCACCGGGAGACGCTGCGCTGTGTGGTGAAGGCGGGGAGCGACCACAATGTCAAGGTGATGGGTGACAATCTCGGTTGTGAGGATTGGGTGGCCGGTGCGCGCCTGCTGGAGGATTTTGGCTGTGACTACGTCATTCACCATATCGGCTATGATGAGCGGCGCGGAATCGCCGCTGCAGGGCTGAGGATGCCCAGCCCCCTGGATTGCCTGCGCGAAGTGGTCGCTGCGGTCAGCGTTCCGGTGCAGGCTGTCGGTGGGCTCACCCTCGAGCAGGCGATGCAGACACCCAGCTACGGTGCTCCGCTTGTCGTCCTGGGAGCACCTCTCACGGTTGATGCAGACCAGTTCAAGGCAGCGGGCGGCGATCTGGAATCAATTCTTCGGAAGATTTGCGAGCGTGTTCACGGCTTTGGGGATGTGCCGGTTGGAAAGGAAAGACGCGGGGAAGTGCTATCATAACACGGGCCGAGGGTTGCCAGCGCCGGTGCGCTCTGGATAACTGGCAGGTGTTTCGTCAAATCAACCCAGCCTGTCCTGATCGAACTGTGCGTCCCATCGTGCTCTCGCTGCCACGTGCGGTGCCGTCCGCCATGCAATCCAATCCCATTCCGATGACCATCAAGCGCGCCATTCTTCTGATGTTTTGTTTCCTGCCTGCAGTCGTCTGGGCGGCTGAGCGTGTGCCGGGCCCGGAGGGATGGCGGTTCGAGGAGGTCCGGCGTTTTCCTGCACCGGAGGCCAGGCAAGGTGTGGCGGCGGACCGGGATTACCTTTATGTGATATCCAATCACGACATCGGGAAATACCGCAAGGCGACGGGTGAGCGCGTGGCCACCTGGAGCTGTCCAGAAGGTCAGCCGCTGACGCATATCAATGCCGGAGTTGTGTACATCGGGCAGCTTCACGGTGCGCATTCGAACTATCCGGCGGTGCCTCATGTGAGTTCGGTGGAGCTTTGGGATCCAGCGACGCTCAAGCATGTGGGAGCGGTCAGTTTCGGGCGGACTGATGGTTCGCTCACGTGGATAGACCGTCGCTCGGATCACTGGATCGCGTGTTTCGTCCACTATGCCGGGCGAGGGGGAGAGCCGGGGAAGGGGCCGGAGTGGACGCGACTTGTTGAGTACACGGACGACTGGGCGCCAACGGGCAGGGGGTGGGTTTTCCCTTCGGGGGTGATCGCGTATCTTGGTGGTCGGGGCTTCGGCATCTCGGGTGGTGCGATCGGGCCCGGAGGCTTCCTATTCGTTTCGGGCCATGATGAGAAGGCGTTGTGTGTGCTCGAATTTCCCGATGCAGGGTCGACGCTTAAATGGGTGGCGACCGTGCCGGTGACCGCGGAAGGGCAGGCTTTTGTTTGGGATCCTGTGGAACCCGGGGTGATTCACCTCGTGCTCAAGCGCGAGCGGCAGGTTATCACGGGCAGGATCACCCGGGCAGCTTCTCCAGGGAAATGATTCAGATCGAAAGGGTTCGCCGGCGCCAGAATGGGCGCCGCCCAGGCCTACAGGCCTGACGCAAGCTGCAGATGACCGCGCACCACAGCGTGTGCCACCTCGGCCGGTGCGATGCGGATGAGCAGGCCCTGCGGTCGGAGCAATTGCACCGCGAGAGCGTATCTGCGGGCAAGGGTTCGCGCGGCCGCGAGCACAATCGGAATGTCACGCGGAAGGCTTGCGATCTCGGCTCCGATCAGTGCTCCACTGAGGAAATCGGCGCTTTGCTCGGCAGGCATGTACCCAAGTACGGTCCGGGCGCGCGTCCTGAAGAGTGCGGGACCCACCCCGGAGCGCTGGACCGCTTCGATGCCTGCACGAAAGGAACGCGCCGAAAATGTCCGACCAGGCTTGCCTCCAAACGTGCTGTGTTTCGACAGGATTTCAAAGAGCTCCCCCGTGGGATGCGTGCAGAAATCGGTGATGCGGCCCCTTCGGACGCGGACATGTTTCGAATGCGTGCCTGGCATCACGACGAGGCAGTCCAGGGCGAGTGACTGGCGGCTCGGGGATGCGAAAAGCCCCGTCAGTTCGCATTCCTCGCCGCGCATGACATCACAGGCTGCCCGCAGTCCGGAGACAAATCGCACCTGGCGACCTTGGATGCGCCTGTCGGCAACGACGAAATCCTTCCCCGAGAGTCGGGCCGGAAGCGAGGCATAGCCGAGCGGTTGCCAGCCGATCGTTGAGCAGGCCATGCCAGAGATGACGAGGGGAATATCCGTCCGATCCGCGACCCCGAGCGTGTCGAGGCCGCGCTGCAACACTTCGCGGAAGGCCCTGTGGCGTGCTGCGACAGAGGTTGTGGCCGCAGCGATGGGTTTGGCGCCGTCCTCTGTTGCGTGCTCGGCCTCGATCCGGGCCGTTCTCCGGTTTACGAGCCGCAGCCGGAAACTCGAGGTCCCCCAATCGCAGGAAAGCAGCAGCGGCACCGCGGGCAAAGCCTTACCATTCGGCGAATGCATTGTCCTCGGCGGTGTAGCGGGGATTGTGCCAGACGCCGTCGAACTTTTCGGCAGCCAGCTTCTTCTCGTCGATTTCGATCCCGAGTCCCGGGCCCTCCGGCACCTTGAGGAATCCGCTGTCGGTGACAAACGGTTTGACGAGCAGGGATTCACCCAGCGTGACGTGTTCCTGGATGAGAAAATTGGGGCAGGCCGCGTCGATTTGCAGTGATGCAGCCAGTCCGACGGGTCCCACAGGGCAGTGAGGCGCAACAAGGATGTCGCGTGACTCCGCGAGTGCCGCGATGCGGCGGGTTTCGGAAATGCCACCTGCGTGGGCGAGATCAGGCTGGGCGACGCTGATGGCTCGCCGGTCGAACAGCGGCTGGAAGTCCCAGCGCGTAAACAGACGCTCTCCGGCGGCGATGGGAATGCGGGTGGATTCGGCGATCAGGCGCATGCCTTCCGGGTCCCCTGGCAGGATGGGTTCTTCGATGAAGAGGGGATGAAATTCCTCGAGCCGACCCAACAGACGCTTTGCATCCGCGAAAGTCAGGCGCCCATGGAAATCTGCGGCGATGTCGATGTCAGGTCCCACGACGGCTCGAAGGTTCTTGAAGCGTGTGACCGCGGTTTCGATCGCGGCAGGCGAGGAGATCGGGCGCATCTGCCCCGTGGCATTGTACTTGAATGCGGTGAGCCCGCGGCGATCTCGCAGATCGCGGACCGAATTCACGTAGTCATCCGCGGTGCCGGCGTCGGTCCACGCATACATGCGGATCTTGTCGCGGACTCGTCCACCAAGCAATTGATGCACGGGAGCGCCGAGGCTCTTTCCGAGGATGTCCCAGAGGGCGATGTCGATACCCGCGATGGCCGACCCGTGAACGGGTCCGCCCCGATAGAAACTTCCGCGATGGAGAGTCTGCCAGATATGTTCGATGCGGCGAGGGTCCTGTCCCACAAGCCATTGGCTCATTTCATGAACCATCGTCTCCACAGTGAGAGAACGGGCCTCGAGGGTTGCCTCGCCCCAGCCGCTCAGTCCTGAGTCGGTATGCACGCGGACCAGGAGCCAGCGTGGACGAACATGGAAAGTTTCCAATCGTGTGATTTTCATTTGGGTCGCGGAAGTATGGACAGGAGATCGGCTGCTTGAAAAGGAGAGAGCGAGAGCCGGAGAGGGTTTGATCCCTGCCTAAACCTGATGTGCGATGGCGGGTGGTTTCTTTGCAGCGAGGGCGTGCCCCAGGAGTCCGCCGAGGAAGAGGGCGAGAGCGATTGCCAGCAGGGCGAGTTCGTAGCTGCCCCGGTGATCCCGGATCCATCCCATTGCGGGAGGAAGACCGACGCCGGCGAGGTTGGCCACTGAGTTGATGAGCGCGATTGAGCCCGCTGCGGCAACGCCGCCTGCGAGGTACTCGGTTGTCACCGCCCAGAAAACCGGCGTGACGGCCCAGTTGAAGCCAACTGCGAGGACGAGGAGGATGTAGGCGAAGGTGTGATTGTCGCTGAATGTGGCTGTCGCGAGCAGGACACCGGAGACCATGAGCGGCAGCCCCAGGTGCCAGCGCCGCTCTCCCGTGCGATCCGAATGGCGGCCGTTCGCATACATGAAGAGGCAGGCGAAGACGAAGGGCAGGGCGGAGAGGAGACTGACCAGGAAGTTGCCCGCGTTGGAGATACTCTTGATGATCTGGGGAAGAAAGAGGGTGACCCCAATGGTGCCGAATGCCTGCAGCAGCCAGAACAGGCTGAGGAGCCACACGCGGCCATCGCTGAATGCGCGGCGCAATCCGGCGGCGTGCGATCTCGCGGCAGGAGCCGCAGCGGACTCGTCGGCTATCGTGTTCTCGAGCCAGTCAGCCTGGTCGCGCGAAAGCCAGCGTGCGCGCGCGGGGCGGTCCGGAAGGTAGTAGAAGACCACGACCCCCAGCATCATTGCTGGAACGCCCTCCAAGAAATAGAGCCAGCGCCAGCCGGCGAAGCCGTGCCAGCCGTCGAGATTCAGGAGCGCGCCTGAAAGGGGGAGGCCAACAACGGATGCCAGTGCCGCGGCGATATAGAAGTAGGAAAGAGCGCCGGCGCGGTGGCGGGAGGGAAACCAGCGGCTCAGGTAGTAGATGATGCCCGGCGTGAAGCCCGCTTCGGCCGCACCGAGCAGGAGCCGCATCACATAGAGCTGCCCCGCGGTATGGATGAAGGCCATGCCCGCTGCAATCATTCCCCAGGTCAGCATGATGCGAGCGATCCAGCGGCGAGCGCCCACTCGCGCAAGGATGACATTGCTCGGCACCTCGAAGAGAATGTACGTGACGTAGAAAAGGCCGGCACCCAGCCCGTACATCCTGGCGCTCAGGCCAAGGTCCGCATTCATCTGCAGGGCGGCCACGGAGATGTTTGCCCGGTCGATGTACGCGACCAGGTAGAGGAGCATCAGAAACGGCAGCAGACGGAGGCTGATTTTCCGAATGAGACTGGGTTCATGGACGTATGGGGTGCTCATCGGGCGGTGATTCGATTGCCGGGAGGGAGGAGCCATCTCTGGAGAGATTGGTCGGACGGGTTGTTCTTCAGATTCTCTGGCCGCTGCCCCGAAAGAACCCGTGCCACAGCGGTTGCGCAGGTGAGGCTTGAGTGCCGGCGGCTCTCGATAGTGCCTCCGCCCAAATGCGGTGTGAGAAGGGTGTTGGGAAGGCGGCGCAGGGCCTGTGGCACGCGGGGTTCGTCGGCAAACACGTCGAGTGCCGCGCCGGCGAGGCGGCCTGACTCGAGGGCGGATATCAATGCCTTTTCATCGACGACCGGTCCGCGCGAGACGTTGATCAGGTAGGCGCCCCTCTTCATCCGTCGGATCCTCGCGGCATTGATGAGCGTTCGGGAATCGTCGTTCAAGGGAACGTGCAGGGAGACAATGTCCGAGCGGGCCAGTAATTCGGGGAGCGGGGTGTATCCAGGTTCCTGTGACACGGTGCGGCGATGATGGACCACGTTGAGTCCGAATGCCTCAGCGCGTCTCGCGACCGCGCGTCCGATGGCTCCGTATCCAATCAGTCCAAGGACTTTGCCGTGCAAGAGGGCGCCGTCCCATGCCCCCGGCTGAAAGCTGCGCCACCGGCCAGCTCGCACATAGCGATCCGCCGCCGGCAGGCGACGCAGCAGCGAAATGATGGCGCCGATCGTATAATCGGCCGTTGCCTCGACAAAGTAGTCCGGTGCGTTGGTGGCAAAAACGCCCAACTGCTCCATGCGCGGCAGGTCGAGTTTGTCCACACCTACCGAAGCGCTTGCGACAATGCGGAGGTTGGGCGCGCGCTCAAGGAGTTCGGCGTCGATCTGGAGTTCTCCGCGACATATGATGGCGGAAAGTTTCTGAGCGTGGCGAAGCACCTCTTTTCTAGGCATGGTATCGCCACCGCCAGGTCCCATGATCAGACGGGCCTTGCCCGCCAAGGGCGCGAGGTCTTCGCGGCGGGTTGAAGAGGTCACAAGAACCAACGGAAGCGCGGAGGAAGATCGGGGCAGGGTTCGGGATGGCATGCGAGACGAAACAGGCGATGTTTTCGACTGCCGCGTCCATGGCAAACTCCAAGGCCGTGCTATGATAACATCAGGACGGGATTCGAAGTGGCCGGATGCTGGGCCCGTCGATCCACGCTGGCTCGATCAGGACCTGCCGTGCGACCGCGGGCACACCCCGCTCGTTGTTCAGAAGCTGGGTTGCGAGCAGGTCCATGGCCGCGCCAATGACGTCCGCACGGCGGTGGTCGATGCCGGCGAAGTGCGAGCAGCGCTCGATCCAGTCATGGACAACGAGGCCGCAGTCGTTGGGGATGTGCTGCCGAAGATCCTGTGTGAGCCAGTCCGGGACATAGGTGTCGAAAGAGATGATGACGTCGGGGCGGTGCCGTCGGAACCATGAACAGAAGTACTTCCTGTCCTCGGCGATGTTGTTTTTCGGAAAGAGGAGAAGGGGAACGCGATCGCGCGGCCTCGCCTGTCGCTGGTAGTTGAGCATGGCACCGGTATAGGTGTGATCCGACCGATGATCGATCCACTCCGAAACGGCGAGCCCGATACGACGGTAGCCGCGTGCCGCGAGTTCCTGGGTGGCGCTCAGAATGCCTCGGGTCATATTGGTGCTGGCGCGGTGGAGGCCTGGATTGGGCAGTCCGTAGCCGAGCGTCACCGCTGCGAGGCCGGTGTAGTCCATGTCCCTGCCGATGCTTTGGGAGGATTGCGGCGAAACGATGACGCCCTCGATACCCCGGGCCTCGAGGATCTGGCGCAGTCGATGCGGTGACATCTTCGAGCGATCGAGCCGGAACTCCTCAGCCCGGTAGCCGTAGCGGGCTGCATGCCGGGTGATATCGTCCAGCGGGGCATAGTGGTAGGCTGAATCGAGAAGATCGTCGCCTTGGTGGAAATCGCGAAGAACCGCGATGACGGCCTCCGCACGATGGTGCCGGTGACTGCGCACGCGGGCCATGAGGCGTGCCATATAGGGATCGGGCGAGTAGCCCAGTTTCCCGGCTGCAGCGGTGATGCGGCGTTTTGTCGTCGGAGCGACGCTGGGGTGATTTCGCAAGGCCCGTGAAACGGTCATGGCGGAGACGCCGCAGGCTTTGGCAACCGCTTGAAGATTTGCTCCTGGAGGCCGTGTGCTCACGGAAAGTTATCATAACACGTCGGGTGGTTTGCAGGTCAATGACGCATTCGCATCCATGCATCGTTCGTGCGCTCTCCGGTCCTGATGCCCACGCCGGAGGCCCCGAATCCAACCACTCCAACCTCATGAAACCGCACACACTCACCCCCGGAGCTATTCCCGGTGCTGTTCTCTTCCGGCCTGCCATGCTGACCTTGATCCTAGCCTATGTAGGGCAGGTCACCGCGCAGACTGTCTCCAACACAGCGTCCGATGAGAAGGACGTCGTCACCCTGTCACCCTTTTCCGTGGAGGCCCAGGAGGACGCCAGCGGCTACGGTGTAACTTCGGCCACGTCGGTTACGCGATTGAACACACCGCTTCGCGACATTCCGCAGACGGTGAATATTGCCAGCGAGCGCATGATCAAGGAACTGGCGGCGCCGACGCTGGGCGAGGCGGTGGCATTCCTCCCGGGCGTCACCGTCCGCAACGGTGGCCAGGACCAGTTCCAGGTCCGCTCGATTGATGTCTTCAGCCAGTTTCGCAACAGTTTCCGCTACACCACCGGCACTTCGATGCAGTTCCGCAAGGATATGGCCAACATTGACCGCATCGAAGTGATCAAAGGGTTGGGCTCGGCCACGACCGGGCGCGGAGAGGCGGGTGGCGTGGTGAACCTTGTGACAAAGAAGCCGCAGAAGAAGGCGGCAAGCTCGGTGCGCTTCACGATAGACGATTTCAGCTACAACAAAACCGAGTTGGACTCGACGGGGCCGCTTACCTCGGACGGCCGAGTGCTTTACCGCGCGATTGCATCCTACACGGGTGGAGAAATCTATCTTCCCAACGAACGCTACGACACGATTGCATTCTTCCCCTCCGTACACGTGCAATTCACGGAGAACACGGATCTCCTGGTGGAAGGCACGCTGCAGTCCGGCCGCACACCCTCGGCGGAGTTCTTCGAGATTCAGGACGAGAGACAGTTCTTCTATCGCGCACCGAACGGGCAGGTCTTCAGGACATTCCCGGAGGATGGTGCACTGCACAAGACCCGCATGATGCCGCAGGACACGCCGCAGACGGCATCCTGGGTTGATCCTGACGCCCAGGACTACGAGGTGATGACCCAGGTCAATCACAAGTTCAATGATTGGCTCTCGACGCGCCAGGGCCTGTTGTGGGTCAAGACCGAGGTTGACCGCGAGCTCACCCGCCTGCGCGGGTTCGGCAATTTTGTCTTCGATCCCGCAAACCCCTTGGGGCCGCCGATTGACTGGACGATGGCCCTGCGTCACGACACCACGGAGCGCGATACGGAATTTGTGTCCTATCAGGGCGACTTTCTCATGGAATATGATTTCGCGAAGATGTCGCACCAGACTCTGGCAGGCTACGAATTCACCCACCGCGACATCTTCGACCGTTTCAAGCGCGCCAATACCGGAGGCATTTTCCGCATTCTGGACAACAGCGCTTTCCTGAATCTGAAACGGAGTGATCTGCCGGCGCAGAGCGTGACGACCGCGGAAACGCGCGATGTCAAGGAGACCTCCTATTACGTGCAGCATACCCTGAAGGCCTGGGACGACAGGGTGCAGGTCACAGGCGGCTGGCGCTATGACAAGATCGAGGAGGATATTCATAACCTGAGGAACAACAGTTTCACGGCATCGCGTCCTGAACCCACGGACAAGACCTGGAGGGTGGGCGCAGCCTATCGGCTCTTCTCCGGAGCCAATCTCTTTGCAGTCCATGCGGAACAGCAGGATCCGGAGCGGAATGTGCTTCGGTTCCCGGAAGGCACATTCGGTGTTGCGGGTCGTGATCCGGCGGAGCGGATCTCGGCATCACGCACCGTGGAACTTGATGAAATCGGCTTCAAGTCGGAGCTGTTTGGCGGCAAATACACCTTCAACGTTTCGTACTACAAGATTCTCGAGGGAAGTGATATTCGCTCGGTGAACTTCCGCACCAATCGAAACGACGAATTGAGTCCGTTGTACAACTGGCGCGAGAATGTGGTCGATCCCAGTGCCACTGCGGAAGGCGTGGAGGTGGAGTTCTCCGGGGCGCCGACTGAAAGGCTTTCCTTCTATGCTTCGGGTGCCTTTGCGCACACTGCGATCTTTGCTGTTCAATCGGATCAATCGGTCGTCAAGCGGCGCCAGCGTGGCGATACCCCTGTCAGGCTGAACTTCATGGGCAACTATCTGGCCTACCGAAGCCCGGTGTGGTCGGTGTATGTCCAGAACGCCTTCGGGTATACCGACGACGTGGTGCTCAACCCGGACAATATCGTGCTGCAAAGCGGAAGCCTGCGTTGGGATGTCGGCGTGCGGGTCATTCGGAAACAGGGTCGGGGTTCATGGGATGCCCAGCTGCGCGTGCAGAACCTACTGGATCAGCGCGTCATCACGGGCACGGCCAACAGCGGCACTTCCCCGCGCCGCGTTGTGTTTTCCCTCGAGCGGAGGTTCTGATGGCATGACATAGAGCTTCAGGATAACTGAATAGGAATATCCTCGGTTCCCCCATCTCCATGCGAACTCACCCTGTCGCCACCTGTCGCCTTCGTATAGGATTTGTTGCCGTGCTGTTTTTCTTCGGAGGCGGCATGCAACTCGGTGCCGCAGCGGGGCCCGGTCGGCTTCCGTTGCTCATGCCGGACGATTTCGAGTCGCTGCACCTGGTGTCTTGGCGGGTGGAACTCGGCGTGCCCGATCCCGGAAATCCGCTGCTCGAGCCGGCCATGCCGTGGGACGCCGGTGGTATCATGGCGCATGGCACGGTGCTCCACGATCCGATCGATGGGAAGTGGAAGGCCTGGCAGGTCTCCACGCCTGCTGAGGCGACGCTCGATGGCCTTGCCACGCACCACGAGCATCAGCGGCGGCTCACCTATCTCGAGAGCAAGGATGGTGTTCACTGGGTAAGGCCCGAGCTGTCGTTTGTGAAATGGCCGGGGTATGACAAGACGAACATCCTCTTCGATTTGGATTCCGGAGGCACATCCGTCTATGCGTCGGTCCTGATCGATCAGATGAACAGGGAATGGCCCTACGAAATGTTTGTCATGAGGGGACCGCTGTACGGCGGGATGAAGGAAAACAAGGTCGGCCATCTGCCGGGGCCCAAAGAGCGACTCGGCACCTATCGCTATCATTCGAAGGACGGCAAGGCATGGGTGTTGACCGAGGGCCCGCTTGAGGCCGCAAGCGGAGGGGGAGGTGACGTCTCCTATGTTTACCGTGATTCCCGTGACGGTCCGTACTACTCCTATTTCAAGGTTTATCCGAAGCTGCGCGAGGGTGATCGCATCATCACCTATGACAACAATCCCAGAGGCGGGCTGCGGAGCGTGGCTCGCAGATCGAGCGCGGATGGAAGCCATTGGGGCGGGGAGACGCTCGTGCTCGCGCGCGACTGGCGCGATCCGGACTATGCCCAGTTTCTCGAAATCTGCCCGGTCAAGGTCGAGGGTGGCTATGTGGCGCTGGTGAACTATTACGATGCCGCGATCCAGACAATGAGCCTTGAGCTTGCGGCGTCGCGCGATGGCTTTCACTGGTGGCGTCCCGACCGCCGTGCCGCGCTGCCGAATCCTCCCCTGGGGGATTACGGCGGAGGCATGATGTGGCAGATGCATCATCCCATCGTCGAGGGCGGAAAAATGTACGTCTACTATGCCGGTTCCGAGGGAATTCACGGCGAGATCTTTGACACGCGATTCAAACCCCGGATCGAGGTGGGCAATGAAAGTGTCATCGGCTACCAGACGCCCACGTTGCCCTTCAATACGGCGCTGTGTCGTGCCAGCTGGGAGTTCGACCGACTCTATGCCCTCGTGTCGTCCGCGGGTGGAGCCACCCTGGGCGAAGCCATCACGCGGCCGGTGAAGCCTGCGGGAGGACAGCTGTTGGTCAATGTCCGCGTCAAGGAGGGAGGTTCGTTGCGTGCCGAACTGCTGGACTCCACGGGACGTGTTTGCCCGGGTTTTTCACTTGATGAGTGCGTGCCCGTCACTGGCGACCAGCGAGAGGTCGCCTTTCGCTGGAAGGGTGGGCGGCAAGCGCCGCAATCTGCAGCGAAGATCAGGTTCGT
The DNA here is from genome assembly GCA_014584295.1 of Verrucomicrobiota bacterium. GTDB lineage: Bacteria > Verrucomicrobiota > Verrucomicrobiia > Opitutales > Opitutaceae > UBA6669. Next base: position 130,980 of record JACTNC010000045.1, on the reverse strand, counting down.
GCTCCATCGGGCGCTGCTCTACGGCTACGCATGGAGCGGCGGGAAATCCTGAGCCATCCCGGATACCCGCTTACTCATGATCTGTGGACGATTGATTGACTTTGAAAGGCTTGGGCTGGAGGCATGTGGCCCGGTGACGATGCGGGGTGTCGCATGGATACGGTCTCTCCCATCAAATCCGCAGGAAGGTACGTTTGATCTCGGTGGCGGGGTTCGTGCGTTGATCCTTCGCTATCCGACCGCTGCTGCTGCCACGGGCCGATTTGAGACACATCGCATGTACGTGGATCTTCAATACACGCTCGCGGGATGCGAGGGGCTTGAGTGGGCCCCCAGGGAAACACTGGAACCCTTCGGCGAGTACGACGAAGCGAAGGACCTGTGCTTCTACAATCCGGGGGCGCCCGCATGCCGGGTTGTAGCCCGTGCGGGCGTTTTTTCGATCTTCACGCCGATCGATGCGCACCGGGGTGGGGTGAGGGAGGACTGCTCGGAGACCGAGGTGCTGAAACTGGTCGTGAAGATTCCTGTGCGGGACTTTCTCCTTTCAAGATGAAGACGTGCTCTTCCCGAACCAACCTTCGAAAGCAATTGCGCGAAGGACGTGCCCTTCTTGGCAGCTGGCTCAACAGCGGAAGCCCCATGATTGCGGAGTTGATGGCATCCTGCGGCTTCGACTTTATCTGTGTGGATGCCGAGCACTCCGCGGTTGATCTTCCGGAGGCGCAGCGTCTGTTTCAGGCGATCCGATCGGGCAATCCCGCGTGCGGCTCCCTGGTGCGACTGCATGGCGTCGACTATGCGTGGGTGAAACGTTTCCTGGATGCGGGCGCGGACGGTGTTGTTGCGCCACTCGTCCGGACTGCGGAGGAAGCCCGGCTTCTTGTGCAGGCCTGCAAGTATCCGCCGGAGGGATTGCGCGGTGTGGGATTCTGCCGGGCGAACGGCTATGGCTTGTGTGTTGAGGAGGAACTCGTGCGAGCCAATGAGGCGGTATTGGTGGCAGTGCAGATCGAGCACATCGACGCCGTGGCCGCGATTGATGCGATACTGTCAGTGCCAGGCATCGATGCGGTGTTCATCGGTCCCTATGACCTGACGGCGTCGATGGGCATTCCCGCGCAATTCTCTCACCCTGACTACCTGGCCGCGAGAGCGAAGATTCTTTCAGCCTGTGCGCGCAACGGGATCGTGCCCGGGATCCATGCAGTCCCTGTCGATCCTGAAGCTGCGGAGAAACTGATTCTGGAAGGATACCGGTTTGTAGCCTACAGCCTGGACATCACAATGATTGCCACGACGTGCAAGACGGCGCTCTCCCGTCTTCGGAAGGTTGTGACGTAGGGTTCCATCGCGCTGATCGGTCCGCAATCTTGCGGGCACGCATCAGAGCATGCCCTCCAATTGACCGGACCGTCTCAGGAGACTTCGGGAAAACGGAGCGTTTTGATTGCAGATTTCGGAGGACTCACGCGAAGACGCGAAGTATTCCAAAATCAGTGGGTTTCTTCGCGTCTTCGCGTGAGTCCTGCCTTTTCTGAATGAAACTTCGGGATTCAAGAAGGCGATCGCTTGTGCGAGGATGCCAGGCATCCCCGGTACGCCGCGCGCCACTTATCCATTTCGGCCAGCCCTCCCGCCGCCGACAGCGCCGTGCGCACATCCAGATTTCCCCTCCTCATCGTCAAGTTAGGAGGTAGGACCAGCCCCCACGGTTTGTCTTCAAACTATTTTCGCCCACCACCCAAACTGACGAACTCGGGCTAGCGACGAAGATGCAACAAAGCCCTTGTTTTCATCGGAAGAACGTCTAGCTTTCGAGGCATGTCCCAGCAGGGTACTACTCTCGCTACTCAAGCGCTGGATTTGCCGACGGCGGAACGCGCGCAACTCGCCGTGCTGCTCTTCGATAGCGTGGAGGAAAGCGGGTCCGAGTTGTGGCCGGAGGCATTAGTACGCGAACTACGCCGACGCTCTACCGAGTTGAAGTCGGGGCAGGTTAAGGGTCTAACCAGCGAAGAGGTATTCGGCGAGCCGCTGTGAAGGCGGCCTACCACCCGGAGTTCAAAGCCAGCTTAGAGGCGGCGTTGCGGCACTACGAGGGTATTGGGCGTCCTTTGGCGGACCGATTCAAGTCCGAGGTCAAGGCGGGTGTGAATACCGTGCTTTCAGGCATGGTCGACCACGCCCCTGGCCCGCACGGATTCCGGTGTTATCGTTGCAGGAAGTTTCCGTACCTTGTGTACTACGAGAGACACGAGCAGACGACGCTGTTTCTCGCAGTCATCTATTCGGGCCGGGCGCCGGGGCTGCTGGGCGAGACCTTGGCCGGCTATCGACGCTGATATGGCAAATTGACCTGCGTGCACGAGTACGGCCCGCGCGAGTTGAAGTAGCGGCAATCCCATTCAGGTAGTACACCTCTAGCGACAACTAACGCTCCCTGCCGTGTTGCCTCAAAATTTGCAGTTACCGAAGATGCGTCATAAATTTGTTACCCGTGGAGGGGCGTGGGGAGCGCGGCTCCCGCCGCCGACAGCGCCGTGCGCGCATTCAGATTTCCCCTCCTCATCGTCAAGTTAGGAGGTAGGACCAGCCCCCACGGTTTACCCTCCTACGCGCCGCAGCAGCAGGCCATGGTCGGCCGCGAAGCACCGCCCCCTTCCGGCGGACGCGTGAACCCTCCGCAGCACGGGAAAACCACAGCAGGCAAGCAAGCCGGACGGGGAACGGGCTCTGGCATCTACTTTTTCGAAGTGCTCGGCGGTAGCCCGTCAGATTTGGGACTTCGGCAGCTTCGCCGCGATCTTGCTGAACAGCGCGAAGGCGGATTCCAATTCATCGGCAATCTCGGCGGCGAGGATGTCGGGGGCGGGCAGTGAGTCGGTGTCGGTGAGGCTCTGGTCTTTGATCCAAAAGAGGTCGAGGCTCAGTTTGTCGCGCTTGAGAATTTCGTCATAGCCGTAGCGCCGCCAGCGACCGTCTGGGTTTCCCTCGCTCCAGGTCTCCTTGCGCTTGTGGAAGGCTCCGGCCTGATAGCAGGCCACGAACTCATCGAAGTCCGCCCGCGTGATGGGGCGCTGCTTTTGCGTGAAGTGCTTGTTGGTCCGCAGGTCATAGACCCACAGTTCTTTCGTCCACGCCTCCTTGCGGCCTTCCTTCTTGTCGAAGAAGAGCACGTTGGCCTTCACGCCGGGGGAATACCAGATACCGGTGGGCAGGCGCAGCAGGGTGTGGACATTGCATTTCTCCAGCAGGTTCCGGCGCACCTTCTCGCCTGCGCCGCCCTCGAAGAGCACGTTGTCGGGCAGCACCACGGCGGCGCGGCCGTCCACCTTCAGCAGGGTGAACATGTGCTGCACGAAGTTGAGCTGCTTGTTGCTCGTGCTTGTCCAGAAATCCTCGCGCACGATGGTGGCGTCTTCCTTCTCGGTGTCGCCTTCCTCGTTCACGAATTCCACGGCCTGGCTTTTGCCGAAGGGCGGATTGGCGAGGATCATCGTGTATTCCTTGCCCCACGAGGCCGCGAGGCTGTCGTGCCCGGAGTGGACCACCACCTTGTCGCCGCCGATGCCGTGCAGATAGAGGTTCATCGCGCACATGCGGCCGACCTTGGGCGACAGCTCCATCGCCTCGACGAGTTCCTCCTTGATGGCCTTTTTCTCGTTCCGGTCCAGATCCTTGCCGTAGCGGTCGAGCACGTATTGGTAGGCGTTGAACAGGAAGCCGCCGGTGCCGGCGGCGGGATCGCAGATGCGGTCTTTGGGCGTGGGCTTCATCACTTCCACCATCGTCTGGATGACGGCGCGGGTGGTGAAGTATTGCCCGGCGCCCTTGGTGGACTCGGAGGCGCTGCGCTGGAGCAGTTCCTCGTAGATCGTGCCCTTCACGTCCACCGGCAGGCTCATCCAGTCCTCCTTGTCGATGAGATTGACGATGAGCTGCTGGAGCAGCGCGGGGTTGTGGATGTCGCAGCGCGCGCCCTTGAAGATCACGCCGAGCATCCCGCCTTTGAGCGCGAGGGCATCGATGGACCGGGTGTATTGCGCCTCCAGCTCCGCGCCGGAGAGTTTCTTCAATGCCTTCCAGCCATGCTCGGGCGGCACGATGGGCTTTTGGTTGTAAGGCGGCTCCGTGAGCTGGTCCGCCATCTTGAGGAAGAGCAGCATGGTGAGCTGCTCCACGTATTCCACGCAGGAGAGGCCCGCCTGTTGAAGAACGCCCGCGTAGCTCCAGGCGCGTTTGCCGATGGTGGAAGTGTCCATGAAAGGGATGGTGTGATTGTGCTTTAGAATCCTGGCATCTTATATGAGTTCAAGGCAGCCATTGATGCCCGTGCCCCAAACGATCCCGAAGGGATCGGAGACCGTAGCCGGGGGTCGAGCGTAGCGACACTCCCGGAATGTCGGATCAAACGGAATTCCACCCCGGAGGGGTGGCAGGAATGGCATTTGGTATTCGGCAACAAGGTCATGGCAAATATTTCGGATCGTAGTTCACGCCGTTGCGTTCCAGGAGCCGTTTGAATTCTTCCGCGAATGTTTTCTGGCGATGGTGCTCTTCCTGATTTGCGATGTAACGCCGAAGCTCCTGCGCGTGCGTCCAGCTTGCGGAAAAGACCCCGTATCCCTCCTGCCACGCAAACTCCTGTTCGTGCTGCCGCGCCCAGACGGACGAAGCCTTCTTCAGCTCGCGGACCACGTCCGCCACGGCCACAGTGGTTCCGAGGCTGACGAGGAGGTGAACGTGGTCGTCCACCCCGCCCACCGCTTCCGCGACGCCTCCGAGGCCGCGCACAGTTCCACCAAGATATTCGTGCAGGCGCGGGCGCCAATCCGCGCGGATGAGCGGGCGGCGGTCCTTGGTGCTGAAAATGATGTGGAAATGCAGGCTGTGAAAGGTCGATCCCATATGATGTTTACTGCGGTTATTGTGGTTCTGGCACCCCTCCGGGGTGCGGTGTATTGTTCGTTCGGGGTCCGTAACCGGAGGTCTCCGCGTTGCTCCGACCTCCGGCTACGATCTGGGAACCCTTCGGGTTCCGCACGGAGTTGGCTGTCATGGCTTGTCCGGCGCGGGTTTCGCTTTCGGGTGGATTGGTGGTTTGTGGTCGGTGCCTGTTTGGCATCCTTGGTGCCCCAAAGGATCCCGGAGGGATTGGAGATCGTAGCCGGGGGTTGAGCGCAGCGACACCCCCGGAATCGGATCCACCCATTCGTTTCCACCCCGGAGGGGTGGCAGATGACACGGAGGCACGTAGTCATGGTTTTCGTGATCGTGAGGAACGCGCAGTTTCCCCGACGGCCCGGGGACGTTTGGTAGCCTTCGCCAACTTGGCGCGGGCTTCGCGTTCGGCGGCGATACGTTTGAGCAGTTCGCTGGCGGGTTCGTCGTTTGGGTCCTGGGGGACGAGCCGGCCCTCGAAGGCGCTGCGCAGGATGGATTGCCGCAGGGCCTGCGCGCTCTTGAGCTTCGCGTCGAGGTCGGCTTCGAGGTGGTCAATGACGGAGAGCTGATCTTCGACGAGTTCAACGATGGCGGTTTGTTCGGCGAGGGGGGGAAGAGGAACAGGAAAGGACCGCAGCACAGTTAGATTGATGGAGGCGAGATTAACTGACTGTTTTCCCGCCTTCATGAACCACTGCTGGCCGTAAGAATTGCCGCACCAAGATACGAGCTTTGGTTGCATTTCATCGAGAAACAGTCGCGCTCGGAAGACGTGGTTTTGGTGAACGCATTCCTCGATTTGCCCTTCCCAAATCCACCCCCTCCCAAGTTTGTCGCGATCTCCGCCTTCGTTGAACAAGACATCGCCTGGTCGCAGGGCCAGTTCCTTAACTTCAGCCGCGAGTGCCCGGATGGTTTTAATTTCCAACAAGTCGAGATAGCCGCGTTGGACGTTGGCGACACGGAGATACGGCACCTCGCGAGTCTCAGCTTTCTCGGAAAACTTTTGCCCTTTTGTCACGCCGCCAGCTATCGCGGCCACCTGATCGAGCTTCGCCCAGCACCACCCGTCCGGCAGTTCGGGCAAGTGGGTGGTGTCGGGGGCGGAGGGTTCCTGGTATTTGGCTTTCCTGCCTGTCCGGCAGGCAGGCCAGTTTTTGGGCGGGGCTTTGCCCTGTTCCTTGAACTTCTGGAGTTGAGCTTCTTCCCAGCGGCGGCGGCGTTCGGCGAGGATGCGGGTGAGGAGGTCGGCGGCGGATTCGGTGGCGGGCTTTCTTTCCTTCCACAAAGCAGCCAACCATTCCCGTCCGCTGCCCGATTTGAAATATACCTCCCGCTCCCGCGCCTCCGCCATCGTGTCAAACTTCTCGAAATGAACAAGCGCGACTGGCTTGTGTTTACTCGTCCATTCCGCGCCCCGTCCGTCCAGATGGCGGTCGATACGCGCCCACAGGTTCTGGCAGAAACCTTTGTAGAGACTCCCATCCTCACATTCCAAAACATAGGCAAAGAAAGCATCGCTGTTTTCTGGGACCCTGCTGCCGGAGCAGTTACGGAACTTTGGATCGCGCCACCCTGCCTGCCGGCAAGGCAGGTCGGCGGTCAACGCGCCTTCGACGGCGGCCTTGAGCACGGCGGCCCGGTAGTGCTTCAGCTTCGCCCGCGCCCCCGCCAACGCCGCCACCCCGGCGTCGAGATCGGAGAGCAGCTCGTCGAGCTTGTCGGCGATGCGGGTTTGTTCGGCGAGGGGGGGAATTGGGAGGTGTAAAGTCTCAAGAAAGCCTGATGGAACACGCATCTGCCCCACACCTCCCATCATCTGCCTTTGTGCCTCGTGTCGTGTGGAGTGCTGCAGAAGGAAATTGGCAATCCACCGGGGCGGAATCGAACTCTCTGAGCGAACGACATGGAATTCTGTCGAACCAAAACAGGCTGCGCCTGGGAGTTCCGGGACAACACAGGTCTTCCCGTTTTCCATGCAAGGCGTGATCTTGGCCATGATGACGTCACCCGAAATGAACGCGGTGTAGCCTTTCTTTACCTTGCCATAAGTGGTGACTTCCGGCCTGAGCAAACCTCTGCCTTCAGGCTCCACGGCTCTCATCGGGACGAAGCCCACTTCAATGTCATCTGAGAGAATGCAGCGGTCCAAAGGCGGGTTGATCCGACAGATTTCAGAAAGTGCGGCTTTCACCCACCCATTGGGCAGTTCCTCTCCATTTTCTTCACTCATGCCGCGGGCTGTTTATTGTGCTCGGCAGGGAGCGGTGGTGGTTGAAGCGGGGGAATGGACTGGATGGACGAGATGGACTGGATGGGCTGGGACGACGGCATGGACGGGTGGGGGGCGCGGGTCTGGTGGGTTCTATTCTCTGGGGCGGTTTCGGCGCTGCTGACGGATGCGGTAGAGCCGTTCGGTAAAGCCGCCTTCCTTTTCAAAGGCGGCGGCCTGAGCCTGAATCTGGCGGTCGAGCAGCGCACAGGCCACTCCAAGCAGGACCAGCGCGGCATTCGCCGCGATCTCGGGGTAGGTGGACTTCATGGACGGTATGGACTGAATGGACGAGGCCGCCTGTCCATCCCGTCCATGCTGCTCCTTCACCCAGGCCGCCACGTCATCGGCGGTGCGGCACCGGCGGGCCACGAGCGCCTTCCGCCGTGGGTCCTGCGCCGCCCAGAGCGGCAGGCCGCGGTGCCGCAGAAAATCCTCATAGTCCAGCCGCAACTCCTCCAGACTGGCCCGGGCCACCTGGGTGAGCTTCAGCTCCATCTTCTTCGAAGTGGCGCTGACCTCGCTGCCCTCGGCGATGTTCTGCGCGCCGCTGCGCGCGGCCTGGACCATCTGATCGTGGGTGCGGCTGCGCTTCTCGATGTATCGGTCGCAGAACCGGACGGTGACATCATAACAAAGCTGGGCGACTTGGAAGCTTTTCAGATTCTGGTAGCCGCCATGCGGTGGGATGAGCGACTCACTCATGCCGCAAGCCGTTCATTGAGCTCCGCGAGGAGCGGTTGGAGTTGGTCGCCGAAAAGGGCGTGGGCGCGGCCGAGGCTGCCGTGCTGGCCGAACCAGCCGTCCTGGAAGTCGTCGGGCTGAATTTCCAGCGAAGTGGCGATGTGCTCGGCGATGCGGTCGAGCCATTCGCGCTGCTCGGCGGTGAAGGTGGCGGCGCGCTCCGCCAACCACGCCCCGTAGCGGGTGCGCACTTCCGCCGCGTAGGGCACGAGGCTGAACGTGGGGACGATGGCGTGGCGGACGAGATTCACGAGGTCGGCGAGTCGGCTGCCGTCGGCGACATACGCATCCCCGCCTTCCACCGCCTGAAACGCGCGCCAGAGCTGTTCGGGCGTGGCGGCGAGCGGGGGCACGGCGAGTGCGTCTTTGAGCTGGCGGAGGTCTTTGAGCGATAGCTTGAGCGGCTTGATTCCGGCGTAGAGCACTTGAAGGGCGGTCAGGTGATCCTTGTTCGCCTCAATCCACGCGCGGAAGTCCTTCACTTTGGCCTGCGCCTTTTCCACGGCGGCGGCGTCGAAGCCGGACTCGATCACGGTGTCGATGGTGTGTTTATCAATGGTCTGCTCGTTCTGCTGGCGAATCTCCAGCAGGCGGCGGCGGAGGGCGGGCTTGGCAAAGGGCGCGGTGGCGGCCTGGGCGAGTTGCTCGGCGGCCTTGCTCAACTGCTCCTCGGTAGGCGTGTCGGTGGCGAAGGTGAGCCGGGCGGCATCGAACTGGCAGTCGGGATCGCAGGCGTCGAGCAGGCCATTGGCGAGAGTGGGCAGCGATTTGCCGCCGGCGAGTTCCTGCACCTCGGCGAGCTGTGCGGGCGTAAACTCGCGTTCCAGTCGGGCGAGGCGTCCGGCGAGGGTGGTGAGTTCCTCGGGGTCGATGCCGCCCTGGGCGACGTATTCGAGCAACTGCTCGAGCGTGGCGGAGGGCTTGCGGTTGAGCGTGCGGGAGTCGGTGCGGTCCTGCTCGCAGACGCCGACGGCATCCACGATGATGAAGCGCTCCTTGGCGCGGTTCTCGCGGGCGGCAGGGGTGACGGCGCGCAGCTTGTCCGGCGTGATAACGCGGACGCCTCGGCCTTTCATCTGCTCGAAGAAACCGGCGGACTTCACGTTGCGCATGAAGAAGACACACTCGATGGGTTTCACGTCGGTGCCGGTGGCGATCATGTCCACGGTGACGGCGATGCGCGGGTAGTAGCTGGTGCGGAAGTTGGCGAGGATTTCGTCCGGCGTGAGGCTGGAGCTTTTCACCCAGTCGGTGACTTCACTCTCGGTGCCGTCGTCGTTTTTCGCCTTTTTGGTGACGCGGGTGAAACCGGTGCGGTAGGTGATCTTTTCGCAGAAGGTGTTTCCCTCGCCGAATTCGTCGCGGACCATGCGGACGATGTCGTCGGCGTGGGAGTCGTCCTTGGCGAAGATGAGCGTCTTGGGGACGACGCGCTGGCCGTCCTTGTCCACAAGATCAGGAAAGGCCTCGGGCAGCACCTTGTCGCGGAACTGCTGGATGACGGTGCGGATCTGGCTCTCGGAAACGACGTCGCGGTCGAGTTCGTTGGCGGTGTAGGTGAGGTCGGACTGGAGGGACTCCAGGCGCTGGGCGCGGGTGAGCTTGTGGCGCTTGTCCACATAGACGCCGGTGTCGGCCTTGATGGTGGCGCCGCCTTCCGTGATCTGGGTGCGGATGCGCCAGACATCGAAGCCGACATTCACGCCATCGGCGACGGCCTGCTCGTGGCCGTATTGCATGACGAGGTTCTGATTGAAGAAGCCGAAGGTTTTCCCGGCGGGCGTGGCGGTGAGACCGATGAGGAAGGAGTCGAAGTAAAGAAGCACCTGCGCCCAGAGGTCGTAGATGGAGCGGTGGCATTCGTCCACGATGACGAAGTCGAAGAACTCGGGCGGGATGGCGGCGTTGTAGGCGACGGCGGGGGGCTCGCCGAGCCAGGGCTTGGCGGTGTCGAAGGCGGAGCCTTCCTCGTTGCCCTCGTCGAACTCGGCGTCGCCCTTGAGCATGGAGTAAAGGCGCTGGATGGTGGTGATGACGACGTGGGCGGCGGGGTTGATGGTGTTTTTCGTGAGCCGTTGGACGGTGTAGAGCGTGGGAAATTTCCGCGTGTCGTCGGGCGGCGTGAAGTCGGCGAACTCGTCGTAGGTCTGTCTGCCGAGGTTGGCGCGGTCCACGAGGAAGAGGATGCGCCTGGCCCTGCCGTGCTTGAGCAGGCGGTAGGCGGTGTTCACGGCGGTGAAGGTCTTGCCCGATCCGGTGGCCATCTGGATGAGGGCGCGGGGATCGTTCCTCGCGAGGGACTTTTCCAGATGGGTGATGGCCTGGTGCTGCACCTTCCACAACGCTCCCTCGTCGAGCGGCGGGAGGGATTGCAGGCGCCCGCGAAGCTGGGCGGGCTGTTCGATCCACTCGGCGAGCGTTTCGGGACGCGGAAAACTGAAAACCTGGCGGCTGCGCGGCTTGGGATCGAGGCCGTTGGTGAAATAGGTCACGGCACCATTGGACTCGAAGAGGAAGGGCAGCGGGCGCCGGTGGGCGGGCAGCTTGTCGGGCAGTCCGGCGGCGTATTTGGCGGATTGGGCCTCCACCCCGGCCAGTGAGCCGGAGGCTTTGGCCTCGATGGCTCCGAGGGCTTTCTTGTCCAGATAGAGCAGATAGTCAGCAAAGCCGAAGCCGGATTTCATGGGGAACTCGCGCACCGCAATGCCGCGCCCAGCGGTGAGGTCCATGTCGTCGCGGCCCTGCACGAGCCAGCCGGACGCGAGGAGCTTTGCATCGATTTCGCGGCGGGCTTTTTGTTCGGGGGTTTCGGCAGGCATGGCTGTCAGTTGTTGTTGGCGAAGTCGCAGGTGTGGTCGCGGTTGCTGACTTGTTTCAACGCTGAGCTCAACATCGTTCGATCGACGTGCTGGGACGGCGGTTGATGTGCAGGGGGGGCATCCTATTCGAACACCGGATTCCACACCTTGCGAAAACCCAGCCCCTCGAAGTCCTTCACGTTGGCGGTGGCGAATTCGGTGACGCCTTGCGAGGTCATGGTGAGGGCGGAGCGGGCGTCGTAGAGTTTGCGGAAGGCGAAGTCCTTGGCGCGGCCACGTTGCCAGAGTGCATCGTGCAGCGGGCGGCTTTCGATGGGGAAGCCGATGAGGCGCCAGCGCGGATGGGTGCGGTAGCTCTGGATGATCTCGACAGCGTCGTCGGCGGGAAGCGGGTGCTTGACCACGGCGGGGTTGCGGAGCAGGCCGTAGAACTCGGCGAGGATGAGTTCGGAGATGGCCACGTTTTCCTCGCGCTGGATGGAGGTCAGCCAAGCGTACGCGGCGGCATTCCACGGCGAGGCGGAGTTGGCAGCGTAGAGCAGGATGTTCGCGTCGATCGAGAGCATGGCGGTTACTTCTTCCTGCGCCGGGTGAGACGGAGTTCGGTGTTGGTGAGCTGGGCTTCGGCCTTGATTTGCCCATGGCTCAGGCCCTTCCAGCCGAGGTCGCGTGGCTTCGGCGGCTGCCAGTCGCGGTTCGCGTCCGGCTCCGGGGCATACACGCTGAGGATGTATTCGATGCCGCGCCGGGCGAGTTCGGCGAGGGGGATCTCCCGCGCCTCGCAGAGTTTCTTGGCGCGGGCATAGGTTTCGTCGGGGAGTTGGATTTGCGTTCGCGTCATACCGCCAATGTGATGGCATCCAAAGGTGGTGTCAATGCGACGGCTCGGGCCGTGGGAAAGGTCGCATCTTTTGCTCCCTCCAGCCGTGAAGTGTGCGGATTGATTTCACCGCATGATCACTACAGGCGGAGCAGTATCTTGGGAGCAGGCTTCTCTCATTTGGTCGGCGCGGCCTTGGCTGGTTGATCGCGGAGAAGGTGCGGTGAGCTTCGATGCTCGGCTTCGACCTGAAGGCATTGATCCCTCCGCAGCTACCAATTCCGTGAGATGCTCGTTGATAGCGAATGGATCACGCTTTCTCCTGAGTTGAGCACGGCCGCAAACGTTGGGAGGGAGGAATTGCTGGGTAGTGGAAGGATGGATACAGTTCTGCGCGCAGGGCTTCCGGCTAGTTTACCGTTCGGTTGGCTTTCACTTCCGCGCCGCCTTGTCGAAGGATGAATCCATTGACCTTTCCACCTTCATTTCGTGTGAAGGAGATCCGCAGATCGATGCTCTTGCTGAAGAACTCGTCCTTGCCCGAGGCCGTCAAGGGGAGTTTGGGCTGACCGGCGGCCTGGATGAAAAGGGTGCCTTCCTCGAGGGTGATTCGAAAAACGTACGCATAGCTGGCCGGGTACTCTCCCGGGTACTCGGCGAGCACCGTTGCGGGCAGAGATGTTTCCGTGGGTGGCGGCGGCAAGGCCTGCCGCGGACCTTTTGTCTGGGCCCCGTTCTGGTGGAGCGTCAGTCCAGTGACCCCGCCGTTTGCGTCGCGTTCAAATTCGATCTCTGCAGCCACACCGATTGCTGCAAACCGGTCGACCGCGGTGGGGCGAAGGGAGAGCTGGCCTTGGCCCGTGCCCTGCACCAGGAGCGAGCCGTCCTTTTCAGTGATCCTGAGTGAAAAGGCCGGAGACAACGGATATAAGCCAACGTATTCGGCGGCGTTTTCGATCCGGGTGTTGGGTGCCGGAAGCGGGGTCCCGAGGAGAGGGAAGGCAAGCGATTCGGGCGGCTTGGAAAGGTTGGACAGTATGAGCACGCCGCGCTTCTGCGTGCGATCGAGCACGATGACGGAGCGGTGGCCCGCGGTAGCACCATTGTGCCAGGCGAAGGAATCGGACCCTCGCTTGAACAACATCCAAGCCAGTCCGATGTCACCGCCCGTGTCGGGATGTGGAGCGCGGACTGCGAACGTCGCTTCAAATGCCTCATGCAACGGGGATGGCTCAAGTTCGAGTGCGGCTTTCATGAACAGGGCCATCTCCCTGGCGGAACTGCGCAGAGCCCCGGCGGGAGCAAATGCCTGAAATTTCCAGTCGGGCACAGGCCCGCCGCCGCTCAGCCCGGTCGCGAGTCCTTCGGGGGAAGGGGTGCCGAGCAGACCCAGCCGGGATTGCTTCATTCCGAGTGGAGTGAATAGGTGATAGCGAAGGGCTGCATCATAGGAGACGCCCCATGCGGAGGCGACGGCTTCGCCCAGGACAGCGAATCCGAAATTTGAATACAGAATGGACCGGCCCACTTCCGCCTTCCTGGCGTGAAGGCGAAAGGCGTCGAGCAGATCGTTTCGATTGTAGTCCGCGTAGGGATCAAGGCTCGACGCCCGTCCGCCTGAGAGATTGGCCGGCAGGCGGGGGAGACCCGATTGATGCGTTGCGAGCGATAACAACGTGATCTTCTGCAGGGATTCCTGTGCGGGATCGGCAGAGGGCAAGAGATACCTGGACACCGGATCCAGCAGACTCACCTTGTGCTGACGCTCTGATTCCGCGAGGAGGAGCGCGGTGAACACCTTGGTGATCGAGCCGATTTCAAAGAACGTGTCCGGGGTGATCGCCGGAGAGGAATTGGCATTGAAATGTCCGGTGGTGAAAAAAACCTCTCCATCCTGGTCAACCCACGCCACCGACGCCCCTCCAGGTTGATTTCCCGCCCATTCATCGAGCCTGTGCTGCGTGTCGGCGGGAGGATTCGCGAATCCACTCAGCAATCCAAATGCGAACCAGACGGGGATGAGGCGGATTTTCATGGCAGTTGGCTTGCGGGGCATATCTTGGAATTGTCGGAAAATTACGAAAGCACGAGGTCTGCATCGGGATCAAGGTCTATGGCCGGTTTCGATTGAATGCGACCTGGGTATCTGTTGGAATGAGTGGCTTGTTCTATTTTTAGGGACACCTGCCTACGCATCCTTCGCACCATGCCCGAACTTTCCCACGAGACGATTCAGCGTGCCCTCGCCAATCAGCCGCTTTTTGAGGCGAAGACCTGGCAGTTGTCGCCCATGGCATGGAAGCTGACTCCCGAGCAGGCAAGGCAGTTGGAAGAGATTGGAGCTGCGTGTCTGGAATACCATCAGGCGCTTGAGACGCTCTATCTTCGTTCCGCGTCGGGAAAGAATCTCCTTCGAAACAAACCGCTGCTTGCGCCCTGGGTGGCGGAATACCTCGATCGGGGGAAACCCGAAACACTTGTCGCTCACGGGCGGGATCCCCGGAATCGCGGTGCGTTTCCGACGGTGTTGCGTCCGGATCTGCTGTTGACGGAGGAGGGGTTTGTGATGACCGAACTGGATTCGGTTCCGGGGGGCATTGGGCTCACGGCTTTTCTCAACCGACTGTATGCCCATGGCAGCCCGGCGGGTGTCCCAATTAACGCACCCACGGAGTCGGGCATCCTGGGCGGGAATGACTCGATGGTGAGCAACTTTCATGCGTCGCTGGCATCCCTTCGCACAGAGGTAAGGAATCCGCTGATTGCCCTTGTGGTATCCGACGAAGCGGGAACCTATCGCCCTGAAATGGAGTGGCTCGCGCACCAGTTGCAGTTGCAGGGCAAGCGGGTCTTCTGTCTCGATCCGGATGACATTTTCCCGTTGGGCACAACGCTGTGTTTTGATGTCGAGGGGAACCCCGAGAAGATCGACGTCATCTATCGCTTCTTCGAACTCTTCGATCTCGAAAACATACGCACATCCAAGTACATCCTGGAGGCGTGGGCAGCGGGAGAAGTTGCCATTGCCCCGCCGATGCGTGCCTTCCAGGAGGAGAAACTGTCGTTTGCGCTTTTTCATCATCACCGACTGGCTGACTTCTGGACCGAGAATCTCAGCGGACGCACATTAAAACTCCTTCGCCAAATCATTCCGGGGACATGGGTGATGGATGACGTGCCCCTTCCTCCAGGCGCGGTGCTGGAGGGGCCAAAGGTAGGAGGCAGGGCATTGACGGATTGGCGTCAGCTTGCAGGTGCTTCGCAAAAGGAGCGCGACTTGATTATCAAGATTTCCGGTTATCACGAGACTGCCTGGGGGGCGCGGAGCGTGATCCTCGGCAGCGACTGCTCGCGGGAGGAATGGCAGGCAGGTCTGGATATCGCCATGGCGGATGCCCCGGTCCATCTCCACATCCTGCAGGAGTATCGAAAGCCGCGACGAGCGCAGCATCCGCTGTATTCGAATGAACCCGGGCACCCCGTGATTGAATCCTCTGGGCGACTCCGCCTATGCCCCTATTATTTTGTCGTCGACGGTGTGCCGAAGTTGAGCGGCGCACTCGCAACCTTCTGTCCTCCAGACAAGAAGATCATCCATGGCATGCAGGATGCGGCGCTGCTTCCGTCAGGAATTTAGGTTGCCGGGGCCATAACCGGCCCGCTTAGATTGTCCCTTCATACGTCCATGAAGCGCACCCATCACTGTGCCCAGCTCACATCTGCCGATCTCGGATCTACCGCATCCCTGCTCGGCTGGGTGGATTCCGTCCGCGACCACGGCGGGATCCTCTTTATCGACCTGCGCGACCGCAAGGGTATCACCCAGGTCCGGTTCGATCCGCACGTGAATCCCGCGCTGGGAGCGCAGGCTGCCCATCTGAAGCCCGAATCGGTGATCGGTGTCACGGGTACGGTTGCTGCCCGACCGGAAGGAACCGTGAATGCGTCGTTGCCGACCGGGCAGATTGAATTGGCGGGAACGGAGCTCACGATCCACAACATTTCCGAGACGCCGCCGTTTCCCCTCGATGACGCAGGGGGCGACAAGGTGAATGAGGACTTGAGGCTGACCTACCGGTACCTTGACCTGCGGCGTCCAAAGATGCGCAGGAACCTCCAGGTGCGCCATCGTGTAACGAAGGCTATCCGGGATTACTTTGACAGCCAGGAATTCATCGAGGTGGAGACGCCAACCTTGTTCAAGAGCACCCCGGAGGGTGCACGCGAATATCTGGTGCCATCACGCATCCATCCCGGGCAATTTTACGCGTTGTCGCAGTCGCCCCAGCAGTTCAAGCAGATCCTGATGGTGGCTGGAGTTGAGCGGTATTTCCAGATTGCCCGCTGTTTTCGCGATGAAGACCAGCGCGCGGACCGTCAGATGGAGTTCACGCAAGTGGATGTGGAAGCGTCCTTCATCACGCGTGAGGGCGTATATTCCCTCTTCGAAGGCATGTTGAAGAAGGTGTGGAAGGATGTGCTGGATCATGATCTGCCCACGCCCTTTCCACGGATGGCGTTCGTCGATGCGATGAACCGCTACGGCGTCGACAAGCCGGATGTGCGCTTCGAACTCGAACTTGCCGATTTCACCGAGACCTTCAGGAATTCCGCATTCAAGGTGTTCCAGTCGACCGTCTCCGGCGGCGGCTCGATCAAGGCCGTCAATGCCAAGGGACTGGCCGACGTGACGCAGGGCGAACTCAAGAATCTGGAAGACATCGCAAAATCACTCGGAGCGAAGGGGCTTGCCTTCATCAAGGTCGAAGGCGGCGAGTGGAAGTCTCCCATCGTGAAATTTTTCTCCGAGGCGGAACGGGCGGAGCTTACGCGACGGCTTTCCATTTCGGACGGCGACATCGTCTTTTTCGCCGCAGCGGAGTGGGAGAAGGCCTGCGCGATTCTCGGACGCATTCGACTGGAAGCGGCTGCGCTCCTTCAAAGACGGGGAAAACTGACGCTGCGTGCGGATGACTGGCGCTTTCTGTGGGTGGTGGACTTTCCCCTCATGAGCTACGATGAGGAGCAGAAGCGCTACCTTGCCACCCACCATCCCTTCACGGCACCCGTGGTCGAGGATACCGCCTTGTTGGACAGTGATCCCAAGCGGGTGCGCGGTCAGCATTATGATGTCGTGCTCAACGGCATGGAACTCGGCGGCGGATCGATTCGCATCCATCAACCGGCCCTGCAAAAGAAGGTTTTTGAAGATGTGCTGAAGATCCCGGCGGATGTCGTCGAAAGCCGGTTTGGCTACATGCTCAAGGCATTTACCTACGGCGCTCCTCCGCATGGAGGCATCGCATTCGGACTCGATCGCATGGTGGCGCTGATTTGCGGCACGACCAGCATTCGTGACGTCATTGCTTTTCCGAAGACTCAGAAAGGCCAGGATCTCATGGCACAGAGTCCCACGCCTGTCACTCCGAAGCAGCTTCAGGAGCTCCACATCCAAACGGTGCTTCCGGAGTAAGGAACGCTTGCGCTTCCCGCGTTCGGACATACCCTGCTGACAACCCAAATCCATTTACCTTTCGCATGAAGCTCATCATCGCCATCATCAAGCCTTTCAAACTCGAGGAAGTTAAGACTGCGTTGTCCGAGATCGGCATCGAAGGCATGACCGTCAGCGAGGTAAAGGGATTTGGCCGCCAGAAGGGCCACACGGAGATTTATCGCGGCAGCGAGTACACGGTTGATTTTCTCCCCAAGGTGAAGATTGAGATTGTCGTGACGGACGATGTTGCCGACAAGGCGGTCAATACGATCGTGAAGGCAGCAAAGACCGGGAAGATCGGTGACGGGAAGGTCTTTGTGGTCGCGCTTGAGGAGGCGGTACGCATCCGCACCGATGAGCGCGGTGATGCGGCGGTCTGAAGAAGGTCGCCACTTTCGACGAAGAATCGGATTAGGAGCTGTTTCCCGACCCACTAAGGTACCGCAAATGGTGTCGAAGCGACCGCTGATACGCTGTCACTCCGACATCCTCTGAAGTTTCGATCAGGACAGTCAGGGCGGTGACTATGGCTTCGTCATGCTGCCCGGCAGCGTGGAGCGCCAGAGCCAGGAAGGCATCAATCTCTCGGTTTTCTGGAAACTGGCTTCTGGCCCGACGTAAGATGTCGACTGCCTGTTTCGGGTTGCCCGTCTGACGGAGTGAGGAACTCAGTCCGATCCATGCGCCTGATAGCTCATTGGGGGGCAGGCCGAAAGAGATGGCGTTGTCATATCGCACTGCGGACTCGGCATAGCGTCCCATGCTTTCGAGCGTCCATGCGAGCTGATATTGTATTTCGGCGATGTGGGGGTACCGGAGATCGAGGTCCTGCAGTTGAGACAGCACGCTGGCCACCTGCCCGCCGTGGCGGGCACCGATGATGGCATTCAATTCTTCGCGCCAGGCGGTCATGGTGATCGGCACAGATGTTCAGCGAGCGGCAGCTAGTCCGAATCAAGCATTGAAAGGGATGGAACCGCTTTGCCAGCGGATCGCTCAACGGTTCATTTTTTCTTTTCCGGCAAGGCCCTGTTCGCGATCTCCGTCTTGATGCGGTCGAGGAAGGCAGTGAAAGCATGCACGCCCTCGTCGCCCTTCGCGCGTGAGCGCACGCTCACGGACTGGGATTCGGCTTCCTTTGCGCCCAGGACGAGCGTGTAGGGGACCTTTTCCAGTTCGGCACGGCGGATCTTTGCGCCGAGCTTGTCGCTGTGCTCATCAAGCGAGGCACGAATGCCCGCTGCCTTCAATTGGCGAAGCAGGTTCTGACCATAGTCGATGACCTTGTCGCTGATCGGCACGAGCCGCACCTGCTCTGGCGCAAGCCACGCAGGAAAGTCTCCGCCGAAGTGCTCAATGAGAACGCCGCAGAAGCGCTCCATGGAGCCGAAGGGCGCGCGGTGGATCATCACGGGCGTGTGAGCCTGATTGTCGGCTCCGATGTAGGAGAGCCCGAAGCGCACGGGCAGATTGTAATCAACCTGAACCGTTCCGAGCTGCCATTCGCGTCCGATGACATCCTTGACGACAAAATCGATCTTTGGCCCGTAGAAGGCGGCCTCGCCTGGCTCCTCGGTGAAAGGGACTCCCAAGGTCTTCGCTGCATGCCTGCATGCAGCCTCGGCCTTGTCCCAGTTTTCCGGAGAGCCGGTGTACTTGTTGGAGTCCGGATCGCGCAGTCCGACACGGACGCGGTAGTCGCTCATGCCGAGTGTCGTCAGGACAATCTTGACGAGGGAAAGGCAACCCAGCACCTCCTGCTCGACCTGTGCTTCCGTGCAGAAGAGATGCGCGTCATCCTGGGTAAATCCGCGGACGCGCGTCATGCCATTGAGTTCACCGCTCTGCTCCCAGCGGTAAACCGTGCCGAACTCCGCCAGCCTCACGGGAAGATCGCGATAACTGTGCGGCTGCGAGGCAAAGATCTTGATGTGATGGGGGCAATTCATCGGCTTCAGCATGAAGCCGTCGAGCAGTTTGTCCGCGTCGAGCACGCGGTCCGCAGGGATGACCTCCTTGCCAGAGCGTGCGTTGACGGTCTCCCTCAGTTTGGCGGAGACGGCATCGAGGCGCGCTACCATGTCCGCGCAACTGCAGCCCTCGCGGATGATGGAGGCCAGCGACTCGTTTTCAACGACCGGGCTGAACTGGGAATCCTTGTAGTAGGGGAAGTGGCCGGAGGTCTTGTAGAGTTCGAGTTTGCCGATGTGCGGCGTGAAGACCTGGCTGTAGCCCTGTTTGCGGAGCTCCTCGCCGATAAAACTCTGGAGTTCCTGGCGAAGGATCGAACCGTTGGGCGTCCAGAGGATCAGTCCCTGTCCGACATCCTCGTCGATGACGAAGAGCTTGAGATCCTTGCCAAGTTTGCGGTGATCGCGGGCCTTGGCCTGCTCCAGGCGTTCGAGGTGCTGTGCGAGTTCCTCCTTGGTTGGGAATGCGGTTCCGTAGATTCGCTGGAGCTGAGCGTTCTTTTCGTCGCCTCGGTGATAGGCGCCTGCGATCGACAGCAGCTTGAAGGCCTTCAGCTTTGAGGTGTAGCGGACGTGGGTGCCCGCGCAAAGGTCGATGAACTCGCCGTTCTGATAAAACGAGATCGCCTCGCCCTCGGGGATGTCCGCCAGACGCCCGAGCTTGTACCGTTCCTGTCCGCGCTGGCGGATGATGTCGATGGCTTCAGCGCGGCTGACCTCCTTGCGAATGAATGGCTGGTTCTCGTCCGCAATCTTCTTCATCTCGGCTTCGATCCTGCCGAGGTCGTCCTGCGTCAGCTTGTGATCGAGATCGATGTCGTAGTAGAACCCGGAGTCGGTGGGGGGGCCGATGTCGAGCTTGGCATCGGGAAACAGGCGCAGGACGGCGGTTGCCAGGATGTGTGATGCGGAGTGACGCAGTTCTTCGAGCGGAGACATTGCCATGTGAAGGGAGGAAAAAGGGTGAGGGAGCGGTCGGAAGGAAAATGCGGCTACTTCTTGGGTTCGAGCGTGAATCCGTCCTTCCGGTCCAGCATCGACCAGCCTGCCGCGGCGATTTCCGCACGGAGTGCATCCGCCGCCTTGAAATCGCGTGCAACCTTGGCAGCCCAGCGCTGTTCGGCCAGTTGCCTGACGGCTGCTGGGGCCTCTGCGGTCGATGCTGTGGCCGGATGGAGGTTCAAGCCAAGTGCATAGATGATTCGTGCGAGGCTCCGGAATTCGCCGATCGGGGAGTCGTCGCGACCTGAATCGAGAGACGTCCGCTCTGAAAACAGTTCTCCCAGGGCTCCTGGAGTGTTGAGATCCTCGCGCAGGCTCGAAAGGCCGCGCGATGCGAGTTCGGGGGCGGCGCGATGTCGAAGGATTTCAGCCGCATTGTAGAAATCGGCCGTGGTTTTTCCCGCGGAGGCAATCGTTCTGTCCGCGAGTGACTGAAGTTTCCTGAGTGCACTCTCGGCGGCGTGAAGTGAATCGAGGGTAAAATTCAGTTGCTTGCGCGGGTGCCCCGAGAGCAGGGCGAGGCGGATGGCCATCGGCGAATAGCCCTTAGCGGTGAGATCGGAGAGCGTGAAGAAGTTGCCCTTGCTCTTGCTCATGGTGGTGCCGTTCACGAGCAGATGTTCGCTGTGGTACCAATGCCGCGCGAAGGTCGTGCCGTTGCAGCATTGGCTTTGGGCGATTTCGTTTTCGTGGTGGGGAAAGAGCAGATCCACTCCGCCGGTATGCAGATCGATGGTGTCACCGAGGTGTTTCTTGCTCATGGCGCTGCACTCGATGTGCCAACCGGGACGGCCTGGCTCCGCGCCACGCGGACCCGTCCACTTGACATCGCCATCCTCCGAGGGCTTGTAGGCCTTCCAGAGCGCGAAGTCGCTCAAGTCGTCCTTGTGGTCGGCGTCGGCAAGCGTGTTGGTGACCTTGAGTTCCCGCTCCTTTATGCGGGAAAGCCTGCCGTAGTCGGCAAAGGAGCTGACCCTGAAATAAACGGATCCATCGGGCGCGCGGTAGGCATTTCCCTTTTCCATCAGCACCTCGATCATGTTCACCTGTTCGCGAATGTGTCCTGTCGCAGTGGGCTCGACGTGCGGGGGCAGGCAGTTGAGCGCCGCGCAATCGTGGTGAAAGATTTCCGTCCATTTGCGCGTGATCTCCGCGAGGGGGCGGCCCTCTTTTTGCGCCTGCGCGATGGTGCGGTCGTCGACGTCAGTCAGGTTGCGCACATGCTTGATCCGGTCAGCACCGAACTCGAGTTCGAGCATGCGACGGAGGACGTCATTTACGAGAAACGTGCGAAAATTTCCGATGTGCGCCGGCGCGTAGACAGTAGGTCCACAGTTGTAGAACGTAAAAAGGTCCCCCGGCTTTGCGGGATCCGGCTGCCGGAGCTCGCGAAGCTCTCGCTGCATTGAGTCGAAGAGTCGTAAGGCCATGAAATGGAGATAAGCGAGGAGGCTAACAGGTAATCTTTAAAAGCGGAACGTCTTTTTGCACGATGCGCGGGGATCCTTCCAATTGAGTGGGAGGGCCAGAGACAACCCCGTTCGAGAGGAGTACCCAGGCACCGGCTTGAAGCAGAAACGAGTGGCGAGGCGCGTAGCGGCGTGCTTCAGTGTCTGGCAACGTTCCTATGTGTGCCGTCTCCAAGCTTGACCTGATTCATCGTCCGCGCCGACTGCGGCGCTCTCCTGCGATCCGTGCGTTGGTCGAGGAAACCCATTTGAGGCCTGCGGATTTCATCGCCCCTCTGTTTGTCGTGGAGGGAAACGCGCCGCCCGAAGCCATTTCTTCCATGCCGGGTGTTTTCAGATATGGGTGTGAGGCACTTGTTCATGAGTGTCGGGCGCTGTCCGATGTTGGAGTGACCATGGTGGCGCTGTTTCCCAAGCTGGCTGCAGGATTGAAGGACGCGCGGGGCACGGCAGCGCTGGACAACGACGGACTGGTTTTGCGTGCGGTGAGGGCGGTCAAGAAGGCGCTCCCAAACCTTACGGTGATGACGGACATCGCCCTGGATCCGTATACGAGCCATGGTCACGACGGCGTTCTGAATGCTGCCGGCACTGATGTTGAGAACGACGAGACTGTCGCAATTCTCTCGCGCATGGCGGTGCTACATGCGGCCGCCGGGGTGGATTTCGTGGCACCTTCAGACATGATGGATGGCCGCGTCGGAGCGATTCGAAAGGCGCTCGATGCAGCAGGCTACACGCAGACTGCGATCATGGCCTATTCGGCGAAGTTTGCCTCTGCTTACTACGGTCCTTTTCGAGATGCCGTGGGAAGCGCCCAAGCGGCCGGGACCCATCTGCTCGACAAGCGCACGTATCAGATCAATCCCGCGAACCGTCGCGAAGCGCTGCTCGAGGTTTCGCTCGATGAGTCAGAAGGCGCGGACATCCTCATGGTGAAACCCGCTGGCGCGTATCTGGACATCATTCGCGAGGTGCGGAACGCAACCCAGAGACCGGTCGCCGCCTATCAGGTTTCGGGTGAGTATGCGCAGATCCATGCGGCTGCTGAACGCGGCTGGCTTGATCTGCCGAAGGTGCGACATGAATCGCTCCTTGCAATCAAGCGTGCGGGTGCGGACATGATTCTGACCT
Organism: Verrucomicrobiota bacterium; assembly: GCA_014584295.1. Classification (GTDB taxonomy): domain Bacteria; phylum Verrucomicrobiota; class Verrucomicrobiia; order Opitutales; family Opitutaceae; genus UBA6669. The sequence continues at coordinate 108,306 of JACTNC010000045.1, read as the reverse complement.
ATTTTGCAAAGGAAATGGCTTCCGTGCTCGGAGAGAGGTAGAACCTGCGCAAGAGAAAAGCCCGCTTTTTAGCGGGCTTTTCTACAGGGTACTGAGGACAAAATCAGCGACGCTTGCGGGCACCTGCCGACCTGCGAGGTTTCTCATCCTCGTCGTCATCTGAATCGTCATCGTCCTCGTCTTCATCGTCCTCGTCACCGTCTTCATCCTCCTCGTCCAAGTCTTCGTCGGAATCGGAGTCCTCATCATCCTCGTCCCATTTTAATGAGGCATCCCCTTCAAGGGCCTTCTCGTCCTCTTCATCGATCTCGGGAAGATCGTCGTCATCATCATCACCGACGCTGGCTTTTTCCTCTCCTTCCTCCTCGTTGTCCCAGCCGGCGGGTGCAAAATCGAGGATTGTGCAAAGTTCCTCGAAGGAGTGGATGGCCTTGCCCTCCATGAACTCCGCGTTCTGGTCCTCTCGGATTTCGTCTTCCACCTCATCGACGGTCAGTTTCTGCTCAAAGTCGAAAAGGTCGTTGAGCATCTTTACGCGGCAACGGGTGAGATGATCCAGAAGATCGGCGTAGGGTCCGTTTTCCTCGTCGAGGATGTCGGGCAGCGCAAAGAGCTTTTCCTCGGACTCGAAGATCGACTCCTTGACCCGTTTCAGGCGAACCCGTCCGTCGCCGAGGTCCTTGTCGATCCTGAAGGAGATGAACGCGGCATCGATAACGTCCTGGTCGAATCCGTAGTCGCGCAAGGGCTCCACCAGTTCAAGCAGGTGGGCGACCTGGCGGGGATCGATGATGCTCAGGCCGTCGGTATCCCAACGCACCGGGTCGCTGACTTCGCGAACCCACCAATTATGGTCTTCACCGAGCCGAACGACGCACCAATCGAGAATGCCGGAGGATTTGGCCATGGAATGAAAGGAAGAAGCGTGAAAAAATTTTCGGCAGCAAAAACGCGGGTTTCGACGAGAGTCAAACCGGGAAGTTATTTTTTTCTCAGGTTGGTTCGCTTCCTCCTCGGTCTTGAGTTATCGGCGTGTGTCCCAAAAATTGGAATTTTATGGATTTTCTTTATAAGTCGTTGTTCCGTCCCGCCCTTTTCCGCATGGATTCAGAGCGCGCTCATGAGCTCGCTGTCAACTCAATGATATGGCTCAGACGCCTTGCGCCCTTGCGCAAACTAATGGAGGTGAACAGTCGCCTGGCTCCTTCGCTTCATCGCCCTGTATCTCTCTTTGGTCTGAATTTTCCCAATCGGGTCGGCCTGGCTGCCGGATTTGACAAGAATGCCAGGGCTTGGCCTGCGGCGGCCGCCTTGGGTTTTGGGCATGTGGAAGTCGGCACGGTCACGGCGCTCGCCCAGCCGGGAAATCCACGTCCCCGCGTCTTTCGATATCCGGAGGAGAAAGCGGTCATCAACAGGATGGGGTTCAACAATGAAGGCGCAGCCGCAGTTGCAGAGACCTTGAAATCCCTTCCGGGACCGGGACATCGGAGCGTACCGCTGGGCATCAATCTGGGTAAATCAAAGGTCGCGGATCTCGATGCCGCGACGAGGGATTACGTCACAAGCTTTCGTCGCCTTGCTCCGCTGGCAGACTATGTCGTTCTGAATGTATCGAGCCCGAACACGCCGGATCTGCGGAAATTGCAGGATGAAGGGCGGTTGAGGGAGTTGCTTGGGGCGATCATGGCGGAGAATCACAGCACTGCGGTCGGCCCCGGCCGCGGGAGGGTGCCTGTCTTGCTGAAAATCGCACCCGATCTTTCCTGGCCGCAGATTGATGCGGTTTTGGGTGCCATTGCCGATTTCGGACTGGATGGGATCATAGCAACGAACACGACGCTTGCGCGTCCTGGCGTATTTGCATCGGTGGGTGAAAGCGGCGGTTTGAGTGGACGGCCGCTCCGGCAGCGGTCGACGGACGTGATCCGCTATGTGTCCCTTCAAACCAAGGGGCGGCTGCCGATAATCGGCGTGGGGGGCATCGAAGACGAGGCTAGTGCCGGCGAGAAGTTGGATGTCGGGGCATCACTCGTGCAGATTTATTCGGGAATGATTTTTGAAGGCCCAGGGCTGGCCCGGCGGATTGCAAAGGCCCTGGCCGAACGAGACCGGCGGTTCTGAGTTCATTGGCTCCGGACGAAGCCAGATCACCCCCATCGCCCACATCCTCAAGAAGCGCTTTCCTCGATGTGCGGGTCCGGATGATCGAGGCTGGGACGCCCTGAAAGTAGGCGATGCTGTGAGGAGACATCGATTTCACGAGCCGGGCATTCGAGCCAACGATGGAACTCAGCCCGATGATCGTGTCGCCGCCGAGGTTGGCGGCACTTGGATTGGCGATGACAGGGCACTCGACACTTCTGGCCGTGGAATCGCCTTCACGGTTGCCGCTCAGGCTGGTCGTCACGCCGCCGCGGGCGCGGCGATTACTGAAGTCGGTAGGCGGCAATGATCGTTCGTTTCAGCGCTCGTCGGCGCTCGACTCCCACCGTACCGATGGACCGGGTGATAGCATCTTTCTCCACGGTGTAGAAATAACTGCAATCCACCGCCGTCAGAAATTCGAGCCCCTCGGCAGAATTGATCAAGGCCTGGTGTGGCCGGGGCGGATTGCCCGGTGAAATCTTGGTTCCGTAGAGGACGTTGAGTCGCGTCAAGCGGGTGTCGCCGCAGTGCTCGTCATTGGAAATCACGATGGCGGGATGCTCGTCGCGGTCGGTGGGTCGGAAGCGGACACTTACCACCTCCCACTGCCTCAGAGTGACGCCGTGCTTGTTTTTCATTTGTCACGAAGAGGGCCGGAATCGATGGGTGCGGCATTGATCATCGCCACTTCCTCATCGGTGTGGCGGAAGGCACCGATGGGGTATATGGGGGCCGGATCCGAGACGGCGCAGGGGACCAATTGCATGTAGTCGCTGCCATTCTGAAGGATGATGGTCTCTCCGCGCTTGGCGCGGGCAAAGATGCGGGTGAAATTGCGCTTGGCCTCGGAAATCTTGATCGTCTTCATGAGTCCCGAGTGAGTCTCGACCGAGGCTCAAGTCAAGCTCATGGGCAGGGTTAGGAGGGCAGGTCATGGAATTTGGACTTCATGAGAGTTAGCCAGGTCGGCAGCCATATCATCTTGCAGACGGCGACGCCGCCGCACCATCGCATCTCGATCCCCGACCACGAGCCGTTCCGGATTGGGACACTGAACGCCATCTTGCGCGAGGTCGCCACCGTCAAGGGAGTCGTTAGCGAGGACATTCCTGTCGCGCGGTCGCTACTTCGTTCTCTAGCTGCTGAATTCTGAACACGTTTCCGATGAAATGGCGAAAGGGCTGGCGTTGGGACGCACCGGGCTATCCCGGTCACGACGGAGCGTACCCCTTCAGTTTTGGGAAGGATGTGAACGACTTCCCCCTATTCCCGGCTGGGAAAAGCTCTGGGAAAGGGGATACCAGAAGCGTGCTCTCGGAATGTTGCCGGGCGCCGAAAGCCTGCTCCGTAGCCCCGAGAGTGCTCGCTGATCGTTGATGACTTCGGTTGTGGCTAACGTCCGAGATAGAGATCGCGCCCTCTGACCAACGCCTCGATTTTGCGGTCGGCAATGGAGCGCTTGAGCATCCAGAAGCCGCAGTCCGGATGGACCCAGCGGACGCGTCCGGAGCCGACTTTCTTTTCGACGGCTGCGATGCGGGCCGCGACTTCGTCCGGGGTTTCGATGTGATTGACCTTGATGTCGATCACGCCGACTCCCAGTGCGATTTTCTTGTCGATGTGTTTGAGCGCTTCGAGATCGCTGGACGGCCGATGTGCCAGTTCAAGCACCAGGTGGTCCGTGTGCAGGGCATTCAGGAAATTGACGAGCTTCTTCCAGTTTCCCTTCTGGATGGTCTGCCCGCCGTAATTGCCGAAGCAGAAATGGACCGCGCGTTCGGTGCCCTTGTCGATGGCGTCGAGCACGAGATTCATAGAACGGGCGGCAAGCGGAGCGTCCGAGGGATTGCCGGGAATGTTCGCCTCGTCCACCTGGATGCAGGCGGCGGGCAGGCCGGGCATTTGTGCGGCAAGGACTTCGCCCAGTGCCATCGTGAGCCCCTCGAAGCTGCCGTAGTGGTGATCAAGGAGCGTGCGGGCCAGCATGTAAGGGCTTGTGACCGTGAATTTGAAGGCGCCCCCTGCAACCGCGGCGGCACGTTGGCAGTCGGCCAGGAGATTGAGGGATCCTTCGCCGAGTGCTCCCACGGCAACACCAGCGGGCTTGCGCCGGAATCCCATGGGATGGTGGCGCGAAAACTCATCTGTCACGGAACGGCCGACCACCGACGAGATGCCGGCCATCGGACGGATGAAGTATTCGATCATCCCATTCGTGTCCGGGTGGTTGACGTCGAATCGGTAGAGTTCGCCGTCGGTCGGGAGGTCGATACCCGCTTGCCGCTGGATGTCGAAGACGACACGGGTGGCGTCGATGACCGCCTGCTCGCTTGGGAGGGCTGCGAGCCAGTCCGGGACCGGGTACGAGCCGACGGTTGTTGTGAGGATGCGAGGTTTCGCGGGGATGGTAGCCATGGAGAATCAATGCAGCAATTGCACATGAATGATCCCAAACTTTCGATGGCCCCGATGCCAAGGGCGAGCCGTAAGTGGAAAATTTTGAGTGACGACCTCGGAGATGGGTCGCATGAGGGAAAACAAAAAGGTCCGCCATCCTTGGGAATGGCGGACCTTCGATCTACGGCGGAACTATCTCACAGAAATTTGCAGTGAAAGCTGATGGCACCGGTGTCGCTTCGAGAGGAGGCGACGATGACATTGCCATAGGTGTCCCCACTGATGCAGCGGTCGATCGCGGTCATGGACTGGTTAAAAAGCCACTCGCGAAGGTCATTGATCTGCACGCCGAGTTTTTTGAGTACACCAAAGAGCTGGCTGACCACCGCCTCCACTGCGGGGGCGGTACGATCGACGGAGAGCCATTGTGGAAGCGAAATGTCGAGAAAGAGTCGTTCGGAGGGGGCTGGGAACCTGAAGATAACCATGTCGCTGCGCGCCGTATTCGTCTCGGCTGCGATTTCCAATTCTGCGGGCAAGGCTTGGATGATTTCTTCTCTGGAACTGATCTTCATGATGCGGAAGATACGTGAAACTACGTGGAAGTTCCATCAGGGTTTTTCCCCATCACGATGCGAAGGAATGCGTAGATTGTTCTCCGGGTTTGTGAAGGCCGTGTGAACATCTTGGGCATATCCCGGGCATCGGTCGACAAAGTGCGCAAATACAGTTGGTTCCAGACCTGCGAGGTGTCTTTGAATCAGCGGGAGTTTGTGAGCAACATGGGGATTTGTCTGAAACTCTGACTTTTTGCCGCGCATCTTGACCTAATTTTTCACTTTGAATTTACGGGTGAGGAGCCTTATGGATCCGGCTTCGCGTTCGCATTTCCACCCATGAATAACTCTCACCCTTCATCTGCAGTCGCAACGCCGGTTCCACGCCGGAACTTTCTCAAGACTTCCGCCGCGCTGGCTGCGGGAACCGCCTTCTCGGGCAGCCTGGTTAGCCTGACTGCGGCGGAGCGTACGCGGTCGATTGGAGCGAATGACCGCATTCGAATCGGGATCATCGGATGCGGCGAGAGAGGTCGGAAGGCCCACATGCCCGGCATCCACAAGTTCGTGAAGGAAACGAATTTTGAAATCGTGGCACTCTGTGACCCTTGGCGGGTGGCACGCGACAACGCAAATGACCTCGTGAAGGAATGGTTTGGTCGTGAGGCAAAGACCTTCACCACCTATCGCGACCTGCTCGCGATGAAAGATCTGGATGCGGTGATGATTGCCTCTCCCGACTTTCACCACACGACGCATCTTGAAGCGGCTGCGAAGGCGGGCAAACACATCTATGTGGAGAAACCGCTGGCGACCGAAATGGACAAACTCGTGCGCGCGTATGATGCGGTCAAGAAGGCGGGCACGATTGTGCAGGTGGGTACGCAACTGCGCAGCCTTCCGGCCGTCGTCGGCGCGCGCGAGGTGGTTACGAGCGGATTGATCGGCAAGCTGTCGAAGATCGAGGAGTGTCGCAATGGTGAGAAACCGTATTGGTATCCCTACCTTTCCCGCGAACCCGAGGTGAGGAAGGAGGACCTGGACTGGAACGAATTCCTGGGAGACCGCGAAAAGCGACCGTTCAATGCCCGGCAGTATGCGGCCTGGTATGGATACTATGAATTCTGCCAGGGACCGATTCCCCAATGGGGCGCGCATTTCCTCGATCTCGCGCACTATGTCACGGCGTGCAGCATTCCGATATCATGCATGTGCAACGGCGGAATCTTCAGTTGGAAGGATGAAAACAATTTCACCGTTCCGGATTGTGTGCAGGGGAGCTGGATCTATCCCGAGGGATTTCAGCTCACGAGCTCGAACAATTTTGGCAATGGGTATGGGAACACACGAAAATTCTTCGGCGATAAGGGCGTGCTCAAGATGGACAACTGGAATGCGCCAACCTACAGCGCGGAGGGCGGCGGCCGCCGCGATGGTCGGATCCGCGGCCAGAACGATGTCAAGCCAATCGACCAGCCCGATCATTTCCTCAACTGGCTCCAGTGCATGCGCGATGGCAAGACACCGCACGCCTCGATCGACGCCGGTTACCATCATGCTGTTGCGGTGTTGATGGCCGTGCGTTCCTACGAAACGGGACGTCGCATCGTTTACGATCACAAGTCGCGCTCGTTGAAAGCCGCCTGACGCCGCCTTGCCTTTCCCGACCGCCAGGTACGGTCGGAGCGGGTAGGTCAGAACCGTGCGCCCGAGTGAGCGCGCAACTTTTCCCAAAGTGCGCGCTCCTCGGGAGTCACCTTTTCCGGAATCGAGATCGACACGGTCACGTAGAGATCCCCTCGAGCCGAACTTCCAGTCGTCGGCAACCCATGTCCCTTCACGCGGAGCGAATGTCCGTTTGCGGTGCCGGGCGGGATCTTGAGGGCAATGCGGCCGCTGAGGGTTGGGATCTTTTCGGTGCAGCCGAGCACGGCATCCCAGGCGGCGACGGGAAGCTCGCAGTGAAGGTCCGATCCTTCGACGCGAAAATCAGGGTCGGCGGCGAGGCGCACGTGAAGCAGGAGATCGCCCGCCTCACCGCGTCCGATTCCCGGACTTCCCTTTCCCCGGGCGCGGATGATCTGTCCTTCGCGGACGCCTGCGGGTATCCGCACCTTGAGCGTCTGCGTTTCAACTTCGCCCGTGTAGGGATCGCTTCGTTGCAGGCTGATTGCACGCTCGGCCCCGTTGAGCACCTCGCGCAGGGTCACGAGTATGTCGCCCTCAATGTCGCGGCCGCGCATTGAACCTCGCGATCCGCCGCGCAGGGCATCGTCTTCGTCCATCGTGGGCATCCTTCTGCCGCGGCTCCGCTGACCGAAGAATTGCTCGAAAAAATCGCTGAAGCCGGTGCTTCCTCCAAAGTTGAATTCGTAGGCCTGCTCCGCTCCGGCCTGTGCGGCCTGTCGGCGTGTACCGCGGCGGGGTGGAGGGGCAAAGCCATCCTGCCAGTTGGCGCCGAGGGTGTCATAGCGCGAGCGCTTCTCGGGATCGCTGAGAACCTCATAGGCCTCATTGATCTCCTTGAATTTCTCCTCGGCCCCCCGCTTGTCCTTTGCCACGTCAGGATGGTACTTCCTCGCAAGTTGACGAAAGGCCTTTTTCAGATCCTCGGCGGATGCATTGCGCGGGACACCGAGCGTCGCGTAGTAATCTTTGAAGTCCACGGGGAGAGGGAAGAAAGTCGGGATGGCAAGGTCGAGCGCAGAGCGTCTGCGACCCCTGCGCATCATTCATGTCGTCATTTTCCTTCGGCGGGGAGGCATCTTCCGCGCTGGGGATGACGTTCGAGGTAGCGGGCAACATAACTGCATGATGCCGACACATCGAGCGTTTGTGACTGCGCCCAATCGAGGGCTGCCTTCACCAAGGCTTCCGCAATACCGCGGCCCCGCAGGGTGGCGGGAACGAACGTGTGCACAAAGTCGACGCGTCCGCTCGGACCGGGAACATAGTCGAGCACGGCTTCTCCTTCCGGGAGCTGAACCATGAACCTGTGTTTCGCGACGTCGTGGCGGACATTCATCGCCGTGAATCTACCCGTGATTTCGAGTGGCGCAACTCCTGCGAATCCCGGGTCGGGCTGGCACTTGAGTTGAGAGACTCTGGCTCTCGACTCTTTTCGGAAACGAGGTTTTGATTTGCTCATGCCGATTCGTACTCGCGGGCCAGGTACATTTTTACCGATTGAGAATCTGCGCGTCCTGCTGTCGTGCAGGTGCGCGGCCCGGGGCGGTTTTTTGACGGTTCTGGAGCGTGGATGAGGGGCTGAGAGTGAGTTTTGCGGGTGGGTTGACCTTTGACGCGGTTGTTCTCGCCGGCGGGCGATCGAGCCGCATGGGACGTGACAAGGCGTGCCTCCGTTTGCCCGACGGTAGCCTGCTTTGGCAACGGCAGAGCAGACTCCTGGAAGAGGCGGGCGCGCGTGCGGTTTTCCTGTCTGTCAGGCCGGATCAGGATTGGGCTGCGGGGTTGCCCCATCGCGTGCATGATCGGATTGAAGGGGCCGGACCCCTGGCGGGAATTGTGGCCGCACTGGAGCAGAGCTGCGCGACAAACCTTATTGTCCTGGCAGTTGATCTTCCCCATTTGCCTCTGGAGTGGTTGACGACGTTGATTGCCCATTGCGGCGTGTCGCTGGGTGCGTGTGGATGCCGCAGAGATGGAGTGTTCGAACCCCTCGCGTCGGTGATTCCAACCGCGTGGAAATCGGAATGGCTTGTCGCGTTGGAGAGAGGAGAGCGGTCACTCCAACACTTGTTCGGGCAGGCTCGGCAGAGGGGAATGCTTTCAGTACACCCCCTCCGGGAGTCGGAGGAACTCTGGTTTCACAATGTCAATCGACCCGAGGATTTGTCATCCTGAAGGCCAAACCCCTCGAGTTTGCGGTCAGGCGTAGCGCTCTTCCTTCCACGGATCGGCAGTGTTGGAATAACCGCGCACCTCCCAAAAGCCCAATTTGTCCTCAGCGAGGAAAGAGATGCCCTTGATGAACTTTGCGCCCTTCCACGCGTAAAGCTTGGGAATGATGACACGTGCAGGTCCACCATGCTCGCGCGGCAGCGGGCGTTCCTCGAAAGTGGTCGCGATGAGCACATCATCGGAAAGGCACTGCTCCAGCGCGACGTTGGTGGAATATCCGTCGTAGCTGGTGAAGTATACGAACTGCGCCTCCGGCCTGGGCCGGACGATTTCGTAGAGGGTGGTAAACGCGACGCCTGTCCATCGGCAGTCGTACTTGCTCCAGGTTGTGACGCAGTGAAAATCGCTCGTATCCGCGACATGGGGAAGCGCGTTGAAATCCTCCCAAGAGAGACAGACCGGCATTTCGACCAGACCGTCGATCGTCAGCCGCCACTCAGCCAAGGGAATATCCGGCTGCACGCCGAGGTCGAGAACCGGAAATCCGTCGGTCAGTCTCTGTCCCGGCGGGAGTCGTTCTCCCGCCGCTTCAATCCTCGGACGAAAACCGCGGGCGGTCTGTTTTTCTGCCCATTGTTGTTTGGCGAGGATATAACGCTCCTTGGACATTCCAGAATTGTGCCTGCGGACAAGTTTGATGCAAGCGTTCGGCGCCGCGTGAGGCCCTTACGCCACTGCTCGGGTGCGTGAGGAACTTCTATGGTCGTTTGCCGATTGGGATAGGCGAGGGAGTTTACTCCGTGTCGTCGAGGGCTTGGGCAATGGCGTTGCGCGATCGGCGATAGAAAAGCGCAAGGCTTCCTTGATAGACCAGCGAGACCAGCCCGACGGCGATGTAACCGACAAAATAGGATTGTTTCAGGATGCTCAGGTATTGATCGGACGTGATTCCCATGTCGGTGAACCGCTCTTTCAAGGCGGGCGTCACCGCGGAAAGGATCGTTTCCGGTTCGAAATGAGTGAGCTGGAAGCCGACGTACCCGAGCATCACGAGCAGTAGAAGCAATTGACTCTTGATAAGGTCCTTTGTGCCGTCACTGATCCCTGAACGCAATCGTCCGGCACCATGAAGTTCCCAAGCACCGGCTCCGGCGGCGCAGCAGCCGACGATTGCCCCAATTCCATCGCCGGCATAGGCTGAAATGAGCGCGAAGCCTCCGGCGATGAACAGGAGCAGGCGGCCATCCGTTTGCGCAATGCGGAGAACCCGATCGAGTACTTCATAGGGAAGAGGAGGAGGAGCGTCGAACTTGCCAGCCATCGTTAGGGAAGGGACATTTCCACGATTACACCGTGTCAAAGCCAGACCAAAAGCCGTTTGCCTTCCGGGTTGATTTCCCGCCGGACCTGCCGATCAGCGCCCGCGCAGAGGAAATCATTGCCACCCTTCAAAAGCATACGGTGTTGATACTTGCGGGAGAAACAGGTTCTGGAAAAACGACCCAGATTCCGAAGATGTGCCTCGCAGCAGGGCGGGGACAGGATGCCATGATCGCCTGCACCCAGCCGCGAAGGGTTGCCGCGCTATCCGTGTCGCGTCGTGTGGCCGCGGAACTCGGCGTCGAGTGGGGTGGAGCGGTCGGCTGCAAGATCCGTTTCGATGACCATACCTCGCGCGACACAGTCATCAAGTTTCTGACGGATGGCATGCTGCTGGCGGAGATTCAGAGCGACCCGATGTTGCGTGCCTACGACACGATCATTGTCGATGAGGCGCACGAGCGATCGCTCAACATTGACTTTCTGCTTGGTCATCTGCGCACCCTGCGAATAAAGCGTCCCGAACTCAGGATCATCATCACTTCAGCCACGATCGACACGGAGGCATTCAGCGAGGCTTTTGACGGCGCACCGATCATACACGTTTCTGGGCGCACCTATCCTGTCGAGGTGATCTATTCTCCGCTGGACGGCTTGGGCAGTGACTATGTCGAGGATCCTGAGGAGCCTGACCGCGACGCCGAGCGGTCCGCCCGGGTCGAAGCACTGCACTACGTCGATGGCGCCGCGCAGGCGATCGAGAAGGTGCTTACGGAATCGGATTCCGGTGACATCCTGACATTTCTACCAAGCGAGAGAGACATCCGTGAATTGGGTGAGATGCTAGAAGGTCGGGGAGTAAATTCAGACGCCCGCATTGATGTGGTTCCCCTGTATGGACGGCTCACGAATGCGGAGCAGCAGCGCGTGTTTGCACCGAGTTCTCGCCGCAAGGTCATTCTTGCCACAAACATCGCCGAGACTTCGCTGACCATCCCCGGCATCCGGTTTGTCGTGGATACCGGGATGGCGCGGCTCAGCCGGTACTCCCCGCAGGCGCGCACACGACGCCTGCCGATCGAAGAAGTCTCCCAATCGAGCGCCGGCCAGCGCGCGGGCCGCGCAGGGCGTGTCGCTGACGGCGTCTGCATCCGCCTGTATTCGGAAGACGACTACAACGCACGGCCGAAATTTACACAGCCGGAGATCCAGCGGGCGAATCTGGCTGACGTCATCCTCCGCCTGAAGGCATTTGGCCTGGGAGACATCGAACGCTTTCCTTTCATCAATCCTCCTTCCGGCAAGGCGATCCGGTCCGGTTACGCGCTGCTCGAGGAACTCGGAGCGATGACCTCGGATGAACGGAAGCGGACGAAGGGTGCACCGGAGGTAGGTACGGCTGATTCGCTGGTGGGAGGTCGCACGCTGACCGCACTCGGGCGTGAACTCGCGCGTCTCCCGGTCGATCCGACGGTGGGCCGCATGATCCTCCAGGCACGGACGGAGAAGTGCCTCAGGGAAATACTGATCATCGCCGCGGGATTGTCTGTCCAGGATCCAAGGGAACGCCCCTTGGACAAGCAGGCCGCGGCGGATGCGGCGCACAGACGCTTTCGCCATCCGGAGTCGGACTTCCTCACGTTGCTGGCGATCTGGGATGCCTATCACGAGCAGTTCGACCGTCTTTCACAGTCGAAATTGCGACGCTTTTGTCACGAGCACTTTCTCAGCTACGTCCGCCTCCGTGAATGGCGAGACATCCATTTCCAACTCATGGATGTCCTTGGGCAGCGAAATGACTTTTCGCTTTCGTCGGTGCTAGACGGTCTCCCAGCATCGGAGACGTCAGCGAGCGAAACGATGATGGGCTACGGCGGAGCAGGGTATCGGGCGATCCACCGGAGTGTTCTGGCCGGATTGCTTGGGAATATCGCCAAGTGGGATCCGGAGAATCGAAATTACAAGGCGACCCATGACAGGCGTGTGGCCCTGTTTCCCGGCTCGGTGCTGCATCGGCGGGAGGATGCCGGGAGACGCGGGCGTGACGGCAAACCCAAGAGCAAACCATCGCGTGTTCCCCCGTGGATCATGAGTTCAGAGATCGTTGAGACGTCGCGTCTCTACGCGAGAACCTGCGCGCGCATTGATCCCGCCTGGGTGCTCGATCTCGGGCAACACATCCTGAAGACCAGCCATGGCGAGCCATTCTGGAATGCGGATGGCGGACGCGTGATGGTCAAGCAGCGCACGCGCCTCCATGGGCTCGAACTCGACGTCCGCGTGGTCAGTTACGGGCGCATTGATCCGGCGCATGCCACGGAGATCTTCATTCGCGAGGGACTCGTCGCAGACACCATCAGGTGGCCGTTCGATTTCTTGACGCACAATCGGGAGATCCGCCAGCAGGTGGAGGACGTTCTGACCCGTACCCGTGATGCGGGTTACCTGAATCTGGATGAGGCGCTCTATCGTTTCTACGCACTTTCCCTTGAATCGGAGACGCGTGCGCCCGAATCAGGCTCCTCAGACGCACCTCGAGGCGTTTCATCGGTCGCGGAACTGGTGGACCTTGTGCGGCATCGCCGGGGATTGGAGCCCGATTTTCTGCACATTCGGCCCGACGACCTTCGCGAATCCGGAGAACTCGAGCCTGACCAAGCGGCGTTTCCCGAGGCTGTGCCGCTGGAGAATCGGGCACTTCCGCTTCACTACGCCTACAAGCCGGGAGAGGCCGATGATGGCGTCAACCTTGAGGTCAGCAGTAACGATGCCGCCAGACTGACGTCGGCGATGCTGGACTGGGCCGTGCCGGGACATCTCGCCGCGAAGGTGGAGCACCGCTTGCGCGCGCTGCCCAAGGAGTGCCGACGGTTGTTTGTTCCCCTGGCGGAATCGGTCAAGGCCGTAACGCTCGGCGTTGCCTCGCTGGCGCGGTTGCGCGACCATGCATCGCCTTTCGACCAGGTGCTTGCGGAATACCTGTTTGATCGCTACCAGTTGCGCATTGATCCGGGCTACTGGGCAGAGCGGCCGTTTCCGGAGCATCTCCGCGTGCGGGTATGTGTGAGGGATACCGACGGCGGTGAGCTTGTGGCGAGTCGCAATCTGGATGACGTGAAGGCTGCGCTTGTCGCACACGCGCGAAAGGCCTCGGCGGCGGTCGCTCGTGAGGATCCGGAGTCCTGGCGTGCAGCGCGACTGCAATGGGAGAAATCCGAATCCACGGTGTGGGAGTTCGGAGATATTCCCGCCCGCGTGAAGGTCACCGAGCAGGCCGGAGTTCCGGTGTTTGCCTTTCCGGCGCTGGTTGCAGGTGAGTCAGGTGTGGCACTTCGTCTCCTGCGCTCGGAGGACGAGTCCCGAGTCGCGACTCGCCGAGGACTGGGCCGATTGCTGGAGCTGCATTTGCGATACGAACTTGCATGGCTGGAGAAGGAACTGCGCGCCCTGCGTGCGGTGGGGCCACTCAGCGCGACGCTTGCGCCCGTGGAGAAACTCCAGGAGGATGCCCTTGCGTCGATCCGACGCTGGGTCACTGAACCCGTGCGGGTCGCGTTGCTGACGAGGGCATCTTTTCAGTCAGCCGCGGAAGGGGCCAAGGCCGATCTGCGTGGGATTGTCCCTCGCCTGACGGACCGTCTCAAGGAGGTCCTCAGCTTGCGCCAGGCGCTCATGGTCGCCCCAAGTCCGTATCCCGGTTTGACCCGGGATCTCGACACGCTGCTGCCTCCAGACTTTCTTGTCAGGACGCCCTTTGAACGTCTGGTGCATCTGCCGCGCTATCTGCGGGCCATGCAAATGCGCGCCGAACGTTGGCGGCAGAATCCGGCGAAAGACAGCGAACGCGCGGCGAAACTGGCGCCCTATGCTGCGGAGGCGGCCAGGCGCGCATTCGACGATCCGGTTCGATGGCTCGTCGAGGAATATCGTGTCAGTCTCTTTGCCCAGGAACTGGGAACCGCGGAATCCATTTCCACGGTGAAACTGGATCGCGCCCTTGCCGGAGATGGTACCTGTGGCCTGCCGCCCGCTTCAAAGATCAAGCCGACGGCCCCAATTGCACCGGCTCAATCAGCTACATCCAAGAAGCAACCGCTCAAGGATCTGAATTCCATCGCGACCCTTTTTGGGCGCTGAGAGGAAAAGCATGGCCTGTGCCGTGCTCCTCCTATAAGCTGAATCTTTGTCTGAGAGCCGAACTAATCGATCGCGTCTCCAGAGCTTGAAGCGGCGCGGTGGCTAGGCTTCCTGTAGGCTGAGCGGCCGGGGGGAGTTGCTTGTGGGTGGCATTGTCGACGGAGATTGCTGGCGAGGGTTTCGTTGCCGGGGTGCGCTGCGCAGGGTGGGGCCGTCGATCAATCGGGCGGGAATGGTGGTCAGCGAAGGTTGCGTGGGGATGCCGAGTTCGTTGTGGAGCAACTGTCCGACGACGAGTTCTGCGGCCCGTGCTCCGAGTTCGGCGGTCTGCAAATCGAGCGTGGCACAGTTTCCGTTCGTGCGGAGGACATTCAGGCAGACGAAGCCATGGGTCTTGGGAAGGCGGGCGCCTGTGGATTTCATCCAAGTGACGGCCTCTGGAGAATGACCGATGACCACGTCGGGATTGTACTTCCTGAACCAGGCTTCGAAGCTGGGACGGGTGATCTCCTGGAGCCTTAGGGTCGGCACCGCCACGATGTCCGGCACGGCATTCTGGACGGCAAGGAATGCGCCTTCCCAACGGTACTGCAGCCGCTCGCTCAAAGGAATCTCCATGAACAGCCCGGGCCGGCGGTAACCGCGCTCGTGCAGATCACGCAGGAGCGCAATCATCGAGCGGTAGTGGTCGGAGCACACGCAATGCAGCGGGGGATGATCGATGAAGTAGTCGGTGTAGACAGCGGTGTAACGATTCCAGTCGAGCGCGGTCAGGTCGGGAAATCCGCTGGCCGGCAGAAGGACTACACCCTGGATTCCTCGGGTGTGAAGAATGGTGTCGAGCCGTTTGATGCGCACGCCCTGAGGGCCGACAACGAAACGTTCGACATTGAAACCCAGCTCGCTCGCGCGTTCCGAGATTCCAGCGAGGAGCGCGGCGTTGTAGCGGACTGCAATTTCAGAGCGGACGTCTTCCACCAGTTCCACGGCAGCGAGCACGCCCCGGAATTGCTGGGTACGCGATCGGCGCAATTGCGACATGACCGCACCGGTGAGTGGATTGCGTTCGTACCCGGCGGCCTTTGCCGCGGCCCGGACGCGCTCTGCCGTGGCTGCCTTGACCCGTAGCGAGCCGCACAAGGCGTCGGAAACCGTAGTTCGCGAGAGACCGAGTTCACGTGCCAGGGATCGCAGAGTGGGTGCGGGCATCGTCCTGGAAGTTAGCGGAACGGACATTCCCGTCGAAGAAAAAATGACTGTCAGAATTTTCCGGCAAGTGGTGAATCGACACCGATTCAGCGAAGTCGGATCCTGCTTGAGGTCGCACCCCATGAAACGAAACGCCATCTTGATGACGAGCGTCACCGATCGAGGAACGGAATCCGTGCTGCCGCATTGCGGAATTCCTCCTTCGGACCGAAACTTTCAGCACCCAATCCGCCCATCTCCATGAAGTCACTTACTCGCCGCGACTTTGTTCGCAAATCCGCACTGGCCACAGCGGCGGCCAGGATTGCCACGGAACTTCAGGCCAGAACTTCCTCGCCGCCACTTGCAGTGGTTGCTCAGCCTCCGGTATCCTCAACTGAAACCGTGGCATTGCGCTGGCTGGAGGGCGGCAGACCCGCTGAATCCTTCGGTTCAACTCTTGGGGTCTCGTGGCCTCGAGGAAAACATCGTCCGGGCGCCACATTTGCCGTGAAGACAAACGAGGGGATTCCCGTGCCCGTGCAGAGCTGGCCCTTGGCGACGTGGCCGGATGGCAGCCTGAAATGGACCGCCCACGCCATTGCGGGAAACATTTCGGCCGAAGGCTTCGAACTCGCGCCTGGTGAACCTGCAAAGGGGGATATGTCAATTGTCGTGCGAGACACGGGGGATCACCATGAAATCGACACGGGGACCATGAAGGCTCGTGTGTCGAAATCAGGGCGCGTGCTGATTCCCTCCATAATTCGTCAAGGGCGCGAGGCCTTCAAGGACGGACGGCTGGTCGTGCTGAACCAGGATTCGACTGAATTCTCGGGGAAGGTAGAGTCCTTTGACGGCGAGGCAACGGCCGTGACGGTTGAGCAGAGCGGTCCGGTCAGAGCGGTCGTGAAGATTGAAGGCAGACATCGTTCTACCGGCGGGGACGGCCGGACCTGGCTGCCGTTTGTCGTGCGACTGTATTTCTACGCCGGAAGTGACGCGATCCGCGTCATGCACACGTTCATTTTTGATGGCGACCAGCATAAGGATTTCATCCGTGGTATTGGCCTGAGGTTCTCCGTTCCGATCGAGGGAGAATTGTATGACCGGCACGTGCGCTTTTCTGGTCAGGGAGAAGGCGTATTCGCCGAGGCGATACGAGGTATCACGGGGTTGCGGCGCGATCCGGGTGAGGCGGTGCGGAAGGCGCAGCTCGCCGGCGAGGCTACTCCTCCAATCGAGACGTGGGCGAAGACGGTCAGCACCCGGCTGAGCTATATCGCTGCGTACAATGACTGGACCCTGCATCAGGCGAATGCCGACGGCTTCGATCTGCACAAGCGAACGGGTGAAGGGTGCACGTGGCTGACGGCGGCGCAGGGGCAGCGTGCTGGGGGACTCGGCTATGTGGGGTCGCCCAGGGGAGGCGTCGCCTTTGGCATCCGGAACTTCTGGCAGAGTCATCCGGCGCAACTGGACATTCGCGGCGCGACCCGGGAAGCGGCTGAAGTGACCGCGTGGCTCTGGGCCCCGAAGTCGGCTCCGATGGACCTGCGCCCCTATCATGACGGGCTTGGGCAGGACACGTATGAAAAGCAGTACAACGGCGGCCTTGAGATCACCTACGAGGATTACGAACCCGGATTCGACAATCCGTCCGGGGTGGCGCGGACGAGTGAGCTGCACCTGTGGATTCTTGAGGCCACACCGAGCCGGCAGCGCTTTGTTGCTCTGGCTGAATGCCTGCGCAATCCGCCGCAGCTGGTGACGACACCGGAGCACCTTCACGCCTGTGGGGTTTTCGGCAATCTGTGGGCCCCGGAAGATCGTTCCACGGCAGCCCGTCGGGTGATCGAGGACAGGCTCGCGCTGAACTTTTCGTACTATCAAGGCCAGCGTGAGGATCGCCGCTGGTACGGATTCTGGAATTACGGTGACGTGATGCACACGTACGATTCGGATCGCCACGAGTGGCGGTACGACGTGGGTGGCTTTGCGTGGGACAACTCCGAACTATCAACGGATATCTGGCTCTGGCTGTATTACCTGCGCACGGGGCGGGCAGATGTCTTTCGTTTTGCCGAAGCAATGACGCGGCACACGGGCGAGGTGGATGTCTATCACGTCGGACGATTCGCGCCTCTTGGTTCACGTCACAACGTGCTCCACTGGGGCTGCAGCGCCAAACAGCTCCGCATCAGCACGGCGGTCAACCGCCGGTACTACTACTACCTGACGGGTGACGAGCGTGTCGGGGATCTGATGCGCGAGCAGATTGAGGCGGGACGTGCGCTCCTGCGTATTCCGCCGGGCCGAAAACTCAAGGTTGCGAAAACTGCGGGAGATCTTGACCGCGGTGCGAGCACGGATGTCACCCGGGTTGGTGTCAGCGTTGGCACTGATTGGGGTTCGCTTGCAGGGGCGTGGCTCACGGAATGGGAGCGCACCGGCAACGGAAAAATGAAGGATCGGTTGTTGGCCAGCATGAAATCGCTGGGTCGGCAGCCCCACGGATTCTTCAGCACCGGAACGGCCCTCAACCTCGAAACCGGAGAGTTTTCGATTGCGAATGCCAAGGACATCGGGGTTTCCCATCTCAATGCGGTTTTCGGACTCGTCGAGGTGTGTGCTGAGTTGATTCAGCTTCTGGATGAACCGGGATTCCGAAAGGCCTGGCTTGAGTATTGCGAACTTTACAATGCCAGCGACGAGGAACAGTTGCGCCGATTGGGCAAGAAGCTCACGCGTGGACCGCTGGTTCAGGGGCACTCGCGCCTGACGGCCTATGCGGCGAAACTTACAGGTGATAGTCGGCTGGCCCATCGCGCATGGTCCGAGTTCGGTCGGGATCCCGGCGGACGTCGATTCACGGCAGATGCGGTGCAAACGATCCGAGGTCCCGAGGTGCTTCGCCCGGTCAAGGAGTTGCCCGGCGTCTCGACGAATGACACGGCTCAATGGGGGCTGGCTGCGATTGAGTGTCTGGCGCTGCTCGGTGCACCACCGGCGGAGTGATCTGGAGGTCCGGGGTGCCAACAAAAAGACCCGCCTTTGGAGGGCGGGTCTTTTGCTGGCGGGCGGCTTCGGGAGCCGGTGCGCCACTACGTCTGGAGGGCGGGGGTGACCCTGATGGGCTCGTTTGCGTGCCGCCTGGATTTATAGGATTTGGCACGCTTGTTGAGCATTCGGTCGAGTTTGTCGACCAGCAGTGAAATCGCCTTGTGGCACTCATCCGACGATACCGAGGCATTCATGTCGGGACCGTGGATTTCAATGTGACCCTTGGCGGTGAACCGGTTGCTTACCGCCTGTTTGGAGTCGCATTCCAATTCCACCCGGAGTCGGATGATCCGCTCCTGATGGCGAAACAATCGTTCGGATTTCTCGCGCACGAACGTCTTCAGCGAAGGCGTAAGTGGGAGGTGGATACCGGATACGATCAGTTCGGGGGCGTTGTTATTGCTATTCATGTTTATTATTGGGTTCCTTTCGGAGGGGGTGGCCGTCTTGACCAATGTCGGAGTTCCACTTCCTGACATTTACCCCTGCCTGACGGAGAACCTGAATGACAGCGCCGTTTTTTGGACCGGCGGATCTTCCTGCCTTCGGAAAATCGTTCTTCATGATCAGACGTGCAGAGGATGCTTCCCCTCGAAGGGGTTTGCAACCATCTACGGCACAAAAATGTCAGATTTGTGGGTCAGCTTAATGTGAGCCAGTCTGCGAAAAATCTTGTGGGGAGTTTTGACTATGACAGCTGTTGACCGGCAGAGGTATTGCCTCCTTCGCAGGGCTGCAAAAGAGTCATGAGATGGATTGTGTTGTGCAGCATTCCGTTCCGAAGCAAGGGGGCCGATTGCTCCCGGGCCTGCATCCTCGGCGATTGATCATAAGCGCGATGGACTGCGGTGGTTGCTGCCTATTGGGGGACCGGAAATGAATGCCATTCCAAACCATCACGCGTATTCCAAGCCAATCGGACCTTGGGAGAGACGGCTTCGGCAAGGGGTGGTGAGGCAAATTACCCCTTGGGAGCTGGCTTCATGGATCTGCTTTGAGGATGAACACGTGCTGGTGGTCGAGAAGCCAGGCGATGTCGTGTGCCATCCCTCGAAGGAAGGACCTTGGTCCAGTCTGGCTGGCGCGGTAAGGGAACATCGCGGAGGGAGCGTTGCCTCCCATCTTGTTTTCCGGCTCGACCGCGAGACCAGCGGACTCGTGATCTTTGCAAAAACGGCGGCGGTTGCCCGGCAACTCCAGATGGCGGTACAGGAGAGACGCTACGCGAAGGAGTACCTGGTGCTGCTGACCGGTGTCCTGCACGATGCCGTGTCAGTTGACCAACCCTTGGGGCCGGATGAGGGTTGCCCGGTCACCGTAAAGAGCTGCGTGAGAACTGATGGTAGCGGTCAGCCTGCGATCACCCACTTCAAGCCTCTGGCCGTCGCATCAGGGGGAGGGACTATTACCCTTGCGAGGGTGGTGACTGAGAGCGGGCGCAAGCACCAGATCCGTGCACACGCGCAATGGCTGGGACATCCGGTGATCGGTGACAAGATCTACGGACCCGATCCCCGACTCTTTCTTGAATTCATCGAGCACGGATGGACACCCGCGCTTGAGGAAAGGCTCTGGCTGCCCCGTCAGGCCTTGCATTGCAGCGTGATTGATCTGCATGCCGCCGGGATGCCGTACCGGTTTGAATCACCTCTGCCTCAGGACTTACGAACATTCTGCAAAAATCGGGGAATCCCGCTGACGCAGGGGCAATCACTCGCAGCGAACGAAGGCATGCAAGAACAAGGCTTCCAGGAAAGTGGATCCGCAAATTAGTTTTCTTGCGAAGCACGGATACTCTCAGGAGTACGTGCGATCTCGAGTGATTCCTCTGCGCAAAGCCGTCTTCGGCCTTCACCGATGGGAGCAGATGTAATGATTGATCCGCCCAATAGCCAATCTGCGTGAATCCTAGAATCTGCGGATCCAATCCTCCGAATCACCGGATAGTTTCTTCCTGAGGTCAGAGTGATGCGCCGGATCCCGCAATGTTTGAGCTCAATGCGGTGGTGTGGAGTTGCGGCCTGACGGTCGCAGGCTGGTGATGCGGGTGAGCTCGGCTTCGATGGCTGGCTTCAGTCTTGGATCGGACAAGCGGGTCAATGTCTGACGCAACTGCCTCTCCGCGTGATCGAGGTCGCCTCGCCTGAGATTGAGGCGTGCAACTCGGAGGACAAGGCCCTCGACCTGCGGAAAGAGAGCCGCGGCACGATTGAGACGGTCAAGGATGTCTGGCGGGATCTCCTCCGTGGTCCGATTCCAGACATCGGCCAAGACAGCGCACGCTGCAGGATTCTGGGGCGGCATGTCCCAGGCCGCCAGGATCGGTGCGCTGATGGCATCAATCTGCTCGCGGGTCAGCGCATTGCCGGCTGCGATCTCGGCAAGCGCTGCGTAGCGGTTGAGGGAGAGTTCGTAGTAGAGTCGTGGTCGTGCGACCCTGGCATTGACGGCTGCTTCCAGGAACGGAGTTGCAGATGAACGGTCGCCGGCATCGAGGTCGAGGAGTCCCAGCAGTCCCAGCAGTCGGGGATCCCGTTCGCCCTGGTCATACGGTTTGCGCAGTGTCTTACGGGCCTGCTCAATGTACTTGTCCACAACTCCCGGAAATGCCTTGCGCACGTAGCTGATCTGGATGCGCTCCCAGTCCCCGCGAATCCGTGCGACTTCCAGCGGGGTTGCATCGCGCAGATTGATCGCGGGCGGCTTCGACACCTTCCCGGCCCGGAGAGTCACCGGCTGCTCAACGGCTTCAGGCAGATAGTCGCTCAGAATGTCTCGCATGTCGGCGTATCCAACATTGAAATACGATTGGAAAAGGCCTTCCGAGGGCGCCTCGCTTTCGAGTCGGTCGAGAAACTGCCAGAGCGCCTCACGTCGGGATCCCTTGTCCTCGGCGATCGCCCATCGGAGAAACAGGGTGCACTGGGCCCGCCACAATCTGTCGGCTCGCGCATCCGGCGGATTCTGACGCGGACGGCCCGCGAAGAGTTCCGCCATCGGAAGGAGCGTTCGCAGGGGCTCCGCATTGTCCTTGAGGGCCGTGAGCTCAGCGGGTGTTGTCCAGACCGCGGGTCGGAAGGCGATCTGATCGTCGCTGAAGTTTGCCCGCTCGTAGAGCCCCAGCATACCCGCCATGAACCATGACGGGAGCGCGGGTACCCGGCTGGCGAGGAGGTAAGCGATGCGGTCCATCGAAAAGGTGAAATCGGAGGCGAGATTGTCTGAATCCCGCACGACCACAAAAACTGCGGTCGTATCGACGTCGATCAGGCGCAGGTTCGGAAGGAACTTGATCTTGGGATTCCCACGGCCGTGACCTCTTCCCGTTTCATGATCGCCGGACTCCGCTTTTTCCCTAGCCTGCTTGCGGCGCGCGGCATCGCGTTGAGCGGTCATCATCGAATTCATGACCTCCTGCGAGTGCGCCCGGCTCAGGTTTTCATTGAACAAAATGTACTCGTCGGGCACCGAGGATTTTCCCTGGAATCGTGTGGGAAGGATCCACTGCAGGATCTCTGACTGGTTGTGGTGGCGGCGAAGGAACGCTCGGGTTTCGCCGTCCGAAACGACCGAGAGCATCTCGAGCCCGGGAAACTCCACATGGCGCCAGCGGAGAGGCTTGGCGGGTTCCTCGACGAGGAGCGGTGGAAGCTCGATCACACGGTCGCTCATGGGTTCCCCCTGCGCAAGAGTGCCGGATGGGGCAAGGCAGAGGGCTGCCATTGCAAGGCGGACGGTTGTGAGGAAGAGGAATCGGCTGGGAAGGCTCATTTCTGTTCCTTCGCTTCACCAACCTCGACCTCGAACCTGTAGAATTGATCAGCGACAAACTCCCCGATGGCGTCGAAGGCTGTTCCGCGCGAGGCAAGGCTGCCTGCGGCGAAGCCCCCGGAAATCTCCTTCAACTCGCAGTCAACTCCCTGCCGGCTGAGTGTTTTCCTGAGGGACTTGACGTAGTCGAACGACACGGAGGGATTGTCGGGATCGTGCAGTAGGAGCACCGGTCGCGTGATGAGTCTTGCGTCACCTGCCACTGACATTTGCCCGAGACGTGTCTTGCCGTGGTCGTACAGCCAGCGGTTGAATTCGAGTTGGAAGTCGACGGGGCGTGGCTTGGGGATGGGCATGGTGGGCATGCGACCTTGTCCTGGCTGCCAGCGGGACATTGCCTTCATGTAGGCCTGGGTCTGGTCGTTGAAGCGGCGCATGTCCTCCATCCGCTCGCTTGCCGGTGCTTCTGCCAATTGATCCAGTCGGGTGGGGGCATTGACGGCCACCGCGCAACGAAATGTCCTCGGATACAACTCGAGGGCGCGCAGCGCGAGGAATCCACCAAAGCCTGAACCTGCGATGGCGACGCGGCGCGCGTCGTAGGGACGCACCGATGGCAGCCACTCCATCGCCGCAAGAATGTCTTCAAGCGGAACCCGGTCAAAGGCCTCCATGATGGCTTCCCGATGGGCTACTCCTCGGCCGCCCGAACCGCGGTAGTCGACCTCGAGGACCACACAGCCAAGATCTGCGAACACCTGCCCCTCCCGACCGAATCCGGAATCAATCTGGCCCCCGGGTCCTGATCCGCACCAGACAACAAGCGGACTCGGGTTCAGCAGTGTTGCTCGAGGCAGCGTCAACCTCCCGGATACATGATTGCCGGATTTGGAAACGAAATCGAAGGTGCGCGCAGTGTTGGCCTCCTCACGCTTCAGCCACGGCGCCAAACGCAGGCACTCCAGGCATTCTCCGTTGGCCTTGAAATAGACAAAAAGGCGACCGGGGTCGGACGGGCTTGAGACTTGCGCCAGGAAGCGTTCACGAGCGTCGTCGGACTCGATGATTTCAACCCTGCGGCCCGGGAATTTCCTGCGAATCTCCTGTTCCATTTCAGCGAACGAGGAATCGATCCAGAGCGTTGATGCAAATGATGACGGGCGGCGGATGCCCAAGAGTAGCCCACTTGAACGATCCAAAATCATGTTCCGTTCGGACATCGGCTGGTTTGGATCAGCCAGATCAAAGCCGTCATTGGGTGCGGCGATCTCGCGAATCGAACTGTCCTTTAGGTTGAGTTGGAAAATCGCGTAGGTATCCCGTCCGATATTGGACGCAAAGTAGAGCCATTCTGGGTTGGAGTCGAATGCCAGAGGAAACGAGCGGTGAGCGAGGTAGTTCTGGGGTGTGACGTTGAAATCGAGCGGGTGCTCCTTGCCGACAAGGCGATCGAGATCGATCCATTGGCTGAAGAAGCTGCGTTTGGGATTCTTCACCCGAAAACGCTGCTTTACAGTTGCCTGTTCCTGAAGGATGCGCGGCTTGCCCAGACGATCGTAGAGGAGCGTGGCATCGAGGCTGACGCTCGTGTTTGAGACGCTCGTCAACCTGCCGGTTTCCAGGTCCAGCTTCACGAGTTCGATCCATTTCACCGCCTCATCGGAGATCTGCGTCTCATCGACCTCCATGTTGTAGAGATCCGTCTGAGAATCTGTCTGTGGAGAGGACAATTCGTCGTCGTAAGTCGAAGATGGATCCGTTGAAAGCCCGCTGGTCGGGTCCATCTCGAAATCCAACGTGCTCATTTGAGGAATCCGGGAGATGCCTTCCACCCAAACGAACCCGGGTTCATTGGGAACCAGGCCGATGTAGCGTGGGAGTCGTGGGGATGTGCTTTCGGGGTCGCTGAAGCTGGTGGAATCGAGCACACGCCGGCTCCGCTGGGTGGAGAGATCCACACAATGGATTGCGGGGGTGGCCGTAACCAGGACAAGCAGGCGATCGGAAGCCCATGCGAGATGGGAGACGACCGCGTCGGCCTTTTCGTCGATCAGAATGCGACTGCGCGGCTTTTCCCTGTGATCCAGGTCGTAGAATGCGACTGCGAGCTGCCGCTCGCTGCGCAGGAGGCAGGCAAGGGTGCGGCCGTCGCGGGACAGTGTTGGGGCATCTCCCTCGTAGGCGCGGAACAGCGTATCTACCTTGCGTCCAGAGAGGAGTTCCTTCGATTTTGCCCCCCAACTTAAGGGTGCAAATGCCAGGCTGAAAAGAATCCAGAGGCTGAGGTGCAGACGCAACGTCACAGGTGAAACGGAGAGTGATTCGCGATCCTTTATGGAGGGGGAGTCGTGCAGGCTTGCGGAAGGAAGAGACGACGGGGAGCCGGAAAAGTTACGGGAAAGGGCCGACCCCCGATCGGCCCTTCCGTGCGTGATTGAGAAGCTCGCCTAGCGCGTCCGCGGCGGGCTGCTGAACATCTCGTTGTCGCGGTTGCCGGCGCTCAGCACGTATGCGAGCAGGTCGAGAATCTCTGGCTCAGTCATCATGGACAGCAATTGGGGAGGCATGGGGGAGATCTTCGACGGCTCCATGCTTTTCACTTCCTTGCGATCCACTGTAACCTGCTGGTTTGGAACCGAGGGGTCCGTATTGATCATCACGTTGTCACCCTTCAGGTTCACAACGGTTCCGACCACGGTCTCGCCATTTAACTTGGTGAGAACTATCGGAACAAACTGCTCGTTGATCTCCTTGTTGGGGTTGAGGATCTGGTCGAGGAGATCGTGGGCGCTGTAACGCCCGCCTGCCCCGGTGAGATCGGGCCCCGTCATGCCGCCCTGGTTGTTGAAGCGGTGGCATGCCACGCAGGCCGCGGCGCCGAACATCCTCCGGCCGTTTTCAAAGTTGCGATTCTTCATCCCGGTCTCGATCGCTGGAGCGAGATCAGCGAGCTTCCAATCGCGCGGGGTGCGTCCCTCAAAGATGTCTCCGAACGTCTCAATCACGCTGCGTTCCTCGACGGGCTTGTTGATGACATCGTCAAGGGAGGATTTTTCGGCTTCGGTCAAGTTCGCCAGGGCATCGGTGCGGATGAAGGTGATAAACTGCTTGAAGCTGGCGCCGCCGCGGAAATTTGCGGCCCTGTTGAACCATTCGAAATAGGCTTTGCGAGCCTGCAACGTCCAACCCTTCTTCAGCATGCGAAGGGAGCGTGCATATTCAATCTGCTCCTCCTGCGTGGGGGCGTCCGCGATCAGCTTCATCGCCTTTTCAGCCACGGATTCGGACTGCAGGTACACGAGGGTTTCGCACAGCAGCCAGTTCATCTCCGGAGTATCTGCCGGGAATCTCGCTTCGAGTTTGACCTTGAGCGGTTTGGTCAACGCAGAAGGAAGGATGTCAAAGCGGTGAAGTATGATTTGGGCGGTCCTCACCAAGGTGAGCCGGCGCTGCGAATCGAGCTGGTCGAAGTCAATTCCCACGAGGGATTTCAACAGCCGCTCACCAAGCGCGTGGTCGACCGGAGGACTGTCGTCGGTTCGATGCGGCGGGCTGATGCCTCCCGAACGCGCGAGGGCAAGGAGAGCCTCGACCCGCACCGCATAGTCCGGCTCACGAAGCGCGCGATTTGCCCAGGCGGACGTGGGAATGTGTTCAATCGCGGTTCGTGCGGCCCATCGGATATTCCGGTCTGCATGTCCAAGGTACCGCCAAGCCACGTTGACGCCCTTTGGACTGGAGCTCCCGTGGAGCTTTTCGAGCCGATGGCGCAGATCGCGCAAGGGATTCTTCTCCTCCTTCACTCTAACGGGAGCCGTTGACTCGGAACCCTTGTAAGTCACGCGGTACAGGCCGCTCTGCACACGGCGTCCGCCGATGGTGAAATACATTGCGCCATCCCCCGGGTGAATGATCAGATCGGCCAGTGGCAGTGGTGCTCCGGAGAGAAATTCCTCCTTCGTCGCCTTGTAGGTCGCGCCGTCAGGCTCGAGAAATACCGCGTAGAGTCTGCCCCAGCTCCAATCGAGTGCGAACAAGGCGTTCTGGTAGCGCGCGGGAAATTTTGCACCATAGCCAAACACCGTTCCCGCCGGCGAGCCGGGTCCAATATCGATGACTGCAGGCAGGTTGTCCTCATAGAACTCCGGCCGCTTTCCTGCACCATTTCTCCAGCCAAATTCTGCGCCGCTGACCACGTGGTTGATGCGGGTGGGGCGGTACCACGACGTGTTGAAATCGTATTCCATGTCTGCATCGAACGTGAAGAGCTCGCCTTCGCGATTGAGTGCAGCATCAAAAACATTGCGGAAGCCGCAGGCGACGATCTTGAAGTCGCGTCCGTCCGGCGTCACGCGATAGATGATCCCGCCCGGTCCGAGCACGTTGGTCATGAAACCCCGCCCGTCGGGGATGCGCGGGAGAAGGTGATCCTCGCCCCAGTTGTGCGGGACTGGGGAATCGGGGGAGAATGATGTCAGTTTGGATCCATTGCCGCAGACGAGGTACAGGTCCTTGCCGTCCTCTGTGAGGAGCACGGCGTGCACGCCGTGATCGCCCCTGGCGTCAATTTCGCGCAGCAATTCGACCTTGTCCAATTGGTCATCGCCATCGGAATCTGTGAGGCGATAGAGCCCGCAGGGAATTTTTTGGTCGTAATCATTGACCCCGACGTAGAGCGCGCCGAAGGCCCAGACCATGCCATTGACCGCTCGGATGTCGGCGGGAACACGCTCGATCTGGGAAGGGTTGAGTGTCTGGCCAAGTGGGGGTGGTGTAAAGCGATAGAGGGCCCCATATTGGTCCGAGGCGTAAATACGACCCTTCGGATCCACACAGAGATTGATCCATGATCCTTGTTTTTCACCCGGAACCGAATAGATGAGCTCCACCTGGAAATCCCTTGCCGCCTTGATGCGGCTTACAGGAGTGGCCTTGTTTTCATTGATCGCCGGCCCGACAGTTGTGATGTCGGGTGCAGACTTTGCGCGCGGAGTTGCTCGTTTCGCGGTTGAGGCAGGGGTGGGTTGTGCAGGGAGACCGGCGAGTCCTGCAACGAAGGACAGAACCGTGACCATGGCGACGCGAAGGGCGGGGTAGGTGGAGATTTTCAATGTAGGCAGGAATAAGCGACGATAGTAACCTATGGCACGCAATGGGCGGACGGAGTTCCATCGCCTGCCAGAAAAGGACTCAGCCTGACGCGTTTTCCCCAGCTTCCTAAAGCGAAAAATCCGGCTCCACGTGACTTCGCTGATATTCAGCACGTTGCGCGGATGGTGGACCTTACTGGACTCGAACCAGTGACCTTTTCCATGTCAAGGAAACGCTCTAACCAACTGAGCTAAAGGTCCACGAACTGACGGTCTGGCAATAAGCAGGAAAGGCATGGGAGTGCGCAAGGATAAATCTCAGGCTTCTCGATTCGCGAAATAGGCCTTGGCGCACTCGAGGTCTGCCTTGATCTGCGACTTCAATTCATTGACATCCGCAAACCGCCTTTCGGGCCGCAGAAACGAGAGCCATTCGGCGCAGATACGGTCACCGGCATCGAGGTTGCAATTTCCGATTACATGAATCTCCAGACGTGGCTCAGACGTTTGTTCCACCGTCGGGCGCAATCCGTAGTTTGCAACTGCCGGGATCCAGGGCTCATCCTCGTCCATCACGCCTCTAACACGCATAACATAGGAACCGAATCGCGGTGCCAGATCAGGGGACCATGGGAGATTCAGTGTGGGAAACCCCAGGGTGCGTCCGAGTTTCTTTCCAGGCACAACTACGCCTTCACTGAAATAGGTGTAACCGAGCAGGGCGTTGGCGCGGGTGATGTCGCCTTCGGAAAGAAGCGTGCGAATGCGGGAACTGCTGATCACCTCCCCTTCGGCCTGAAGCCTGGAAATGCTCACGACTTCGATTCCGAGACGTTTCCCATCGCACTGCAGAAAGGAAACATCCCCGGTGCGGCCTTGGCCGAAACGCCAGTTGTCGCCGACAAAGACTGCCACGAGTGAGGGTAGCCAACCTTTTAGGGAGGAGAGAAATTGTTCTGCCTTGATCGACGCGAATTCGCGGGTGAACGGCTGGGTGATGACTGCATCGAGCCCCAAGGAGAACAGCAGGCGCTCACGGTACTCCGGTGGCTGCAGTTGGCGCACGGGATCGTCGGGCTTGAAGAGCACGCTGGGGTGCGGCCAGAAGGTGAGCACTGCGGAGGTGCCGCTGTTGCTGCGTGCGGCGTCGATTGCGCTCTTGACTACTGCCTGGTGGCCGCGGTGCACACCGTCGAACATGCCGATTGCCAGAAAAAGCGGCTTGTGCAGATAGGGAGCCGCTTCCTGAGGACTGGCGAACGACAGCTTGGCTTTCACAGGACAAATCCCGGTGGAACTGCGGTTCTAACCGGAATGAGGCGGGATTCAATTTCCGACCGCGACAGCGCTTCAAACTGATCGATTGTCAGTGCCTCAGAAACCTGGAAGGAATGAGTCGCGGTCCGGCGCAGCACGCCCAGGTGCGCGCCGCATCCGAGCTTGGCTCCAAGATCGTGGGCAAGGGTGCGAACATAGGTGCCCTTGCTGCACTTCAGGACGAAATCGAGCTCGGTAGGTGCGAAACGGGTGATTTCCCAGCTCATGACCCGGACAAAGCGGGGCTCGCGCTCCACGTCCTCTCCCTTGCGTGCGGACTTGTAGAGCGGGACACCGTCGATCTTGATCGCCGAAAACATCGGAGGCATCTGATACTGGTCTCCGAGGAATGTTTTAACCGCAGCCAGGATTTCCTCCTTCGAGTACGGGGGGACAGGCCGACGTTCGAGAACCTCGCCCTCCGCATCCTGGGTGTTGGTCACCTCACCGAGCTTGATCGTGCCGCTGTATTCCTTGTCTAGGCTTATCAGGTATTGGGATGCGCTCGTGGCCTTGCCCACCAGCATGATCATCAGGCCGGTTGCCATGGGATCCAAGGTCCCCGCATGGCCGATGCGCTTCATGCCGAGCTTGCGACGAACACGGGCCACGACGTCGTGCGACGTGTGGTCGGTCGGTTTGTCGATCAGCAGGATCCCGTCGAGGTCTTTCTGGATTCCGATCATGATCAGGTCTTAGAGCGTGAGTGCTCCACTTCAGCGATCCGGGCGTTTAGTGCCGCCAGGAGCCGGGGGCAAAACTCTGCGGTTGTCACTCCCTTGAGGCTCAGCCCCGCCGCGCAGGCGTGCCCGCCGCCGTTGAACTGGGTCGCAATCTGATCGAGCCGGTAGGCCGGATCCTTGCCGCGCAGACTGGCCTTGATGCCGCCGACGCGCTCTTCAATGAGCACGCCGATTTCCACGCCGTGGATGGATCGCGCGTAGTCAACCAATCCTTCGGTGTCCTCAAGGCTGGCGCCAGTTTCCTCGAATACGCCGAGCGGAAGGATGCCGATGCAAACCCGGCCGCTACTCTCCACTTTCAAGGACGCAAGGAATCGCTGGAGAAGCTGCATTTTACCCGGCGTCTCATTGTCGTACAGTTCGCGTCCAACGACCGCAGGTTGTGCGCCGCGTGCGACAAGTTCGGCTGCGAGAAGGAAAGTGTTCTCCGAGGTCGAATTGAAGCAGAACTGTCCCGTATCGGTCACAATTCCGGTGTAGAGGGCCTGGGCGGTGAACCGGTCGATGGGCAGTCGGGAGTCGAGAAACATGCCGGCCAGCATCTCGCAGGTTGCCGCGGCGGATGTCTCGAGGAAATTGTGCTCAGCGAAGTGTGTGTTTGACAGATGGTGATCAATATTGGCCAAGGGCCGTGGGTACCGCTTGGCAAGAATTTCCCCGGGGCGCGTGACGTCCGCGCAATCCACAAAAATCGCCGGTGCATGGGCAGGCGCCTCGTCCGGAAGCAGAAAGGGCATTTCGCTACAGAGAAACTGAAGGACGCGTGGCACACGGTCTGTGTTCACGCAGACGGCGTTGCAACCCAGGTTGCCAAGGACGGTTGCGAGGGCTACCTGGGAACCGATGCAATCACCATCGGGCCGGGCATGGCCGACGATGGCAATTGGCCGGCCTTTGAGGTCAGACGCGAGCGCGGCGAGGGCCGCAGAGTGTTGTGAATAGGCTGGATTTTTCAAAGGCTGCTTGTGCGCTTCAGGCCGGATTGCCGCCCGTTTCGCCACCTTCGCGGCGCTCGCGGGCCTTTCGATCGTGCTCTTCGATTTCGGTGATTGCACGCAGGATGCGCGCACCCCTTTCGCCTGAATCGTCGAGAAGGAATTCCCAGCGTGGGTTCCATTTGAGTATCACACGCTTTCCCAGTTCGCGCCGGATTTCCTCGCTGTGTCGCCTTAGCCAGCGCAGGCGATCGAGGCAATGGGCATCATCGCCTAAGATCCCCACATAGGCCTTGCCCGTGCGCAGGTCGGAGGCGACTTCCACCGCGGTGATGGTCAGAGTGACCGACTCCGATTGGTATTTTTTCCGAAGGTAGTCACTCATCTCCCGCTGGACGAGTTCGTTGATGCGTAAAGTGCGGTTGGACACGATGGGACAGGAATAGGATGGCGCCGCGTTCGCCCTGGACAGCCGGGAATCCGGCGGGCGGGGAGCCGGCCGGAGGTAACCAGGAATGGTGAGCGGGGCCGCCGCGGCTAGAGCGAGGCCCTGACTTTCTGGATTTCAAAGACTTCGATCACGTCACCGATCTCGTAACCGTTGAAGTCGTCGAGCTTGATGCCGCATTCCAGTCCTGCACGGACTTCGTTGGCGTCGTCCTTGAAGCGCTTGAGCGTATCGACTTTGCCTTCGTAGACCGAGTCCTTCTTGCGGCGAACCCTGGCGCGGGAATTGCGCGTGACCTTTCCCTCGGTGACCAGACATCCGGCGACAAAACCTTTGGCGAGAGGGAAGGTCGCGCGCACCTCGGCGGCGCCCGTGCGGACTTCCTTGATCTCAGGATCGAGGAGATCGGCCATCATGTCGCGCACCTTGTCGGCGAGTTCGTAGATGATTCCGTAGGTTTCGACCCTGACCTTGTGGTGCTTGGCGAGCGGAGTAACGCCGTTTTCAAGCTTAGTGTTGAAACCGATGACGACCGCGTTGGAGGCACTGGCCATCAGGACGTCGTTCTTCGTGACCAGGCCAACATCGGTTGAGACGATTTCCAGTGACACCTTGCTGCTCTTGATGCCTTCGAGCACGCTCCGGATGGCTTCGGAAGAACCGAAGACGTCGGTCTTGACGATGACCTTGAGCGTCTTGCTTTGTGTGGCGGCGATGTCCGCGAACAACTGTTCCACGGAGACGTTCTTGGGCTGCGATGCCTGGCTTGAGGCCTCCTTGCGCGCCTCGTGCTGGACCTCCTCGGCGAGCCTTTCCGCTTCGCGGGCATTCTTCACGGCGCGGAACTGAGATCCGCTCTCCGGCGTACCCGACCACCCGATGATGCGGACGGGTGTGGAGGGAGGAGCCTCTTTCACATTGTTGCCCTGGTCGTCAAACATCGCGCGGACCTTTGCCCAATGCGGACCGCAGACGAGGGCATCGCCGATCTTGAGGGTTCCGCGCTGGACAATCACTGTAGCAAGGGGCCCGCGGCCCACGTCGATTTGGGACTCGATGATCACGCCCGAGGCCTCGGCCTTCGGATTTGCCTTCAGTTCGAGCACGTCCGCCTGAAGAAGGATGTAATCGAGAAGCTCTGTGATGCCCGTCCCCTTGAGGGCTGAAACCGGAACCGTGATTGTCTCTCCACCCCAGTCTTCGGCTGCGATTCCACGTTCCTGCATCTGGGTCTTTACACGGTCGAGATTGGCGCCCTTCACGTCCATTTTGTTGACCGCGACCATGAGCGTGACCTTGGCATTCTGGGCGTGCTTGAGCGCCTCGTCGGTCTGAAGCATGAATCCGTCATCGGCCGCGACGACAAGGATGGCAATGTCGGTTACGTTTGCCCCGCGCGCGCGCATTTTTGAAAATGCAGCGTGGCCGGGAGTATCGAGGAAAGTGATTTTCCTTCCGGCATGCTCAATCTGGTAGGCACCGATGTGCTGGGTGATGCCTCCCGCTTCGCCTTCGGCAACATGAGCCTTGCGGATGGCATCGAGAAGGGAGGTCTTCCCGTGGTCGACGTGGCCGAGAATGCAGACGACCGGCGGGCGTGGTGCCAGGTTCGCCGCATCGTCGGCCTCGGGCTTAACCTGCTTCGCGCGTTCCTTTTCCTTTGCAGCCTGCTGGCTGGATGCGTCGCCCCGGTGCTTGATCTCAAGGACGAAACCGTGATTTTCCGCCACTTTGCTGGCGATGGGCTCTTCGAGGCTCTGCGTCATCGACGCGAAGATCCCCATTTCCATCAATTCTGAGATGAGCTTGAAAGGCTTCAGTCCGAGCGCC
Organism: Verrucomicrobiota bacterium; assembly: GCA_014584295.1. Classification (GTDB taxonomy): domain Bacteria; phylum Verrucomicrobiota; class Verrucomicrobiia; order Opitutales; family Opitutaceae; genus UBA6669. The sequence continues at coordinate 75,501 of JACTNC010000045.1, read as the reverse complement.
GCCGCAAAATCGCGGACGACGACCGGTGGTTTCATGTGAATGATTCGAATGTCACCTTGCTGCGTGTATGTGGCGACGGGCAGTGCGGGCTGTACAGGGGGAACGAAGGGTTGTGGTGCTGCGGCAGCCGCTGGTTTTGGGGCCATCGGCGGCGGAAATGTGCGAGGAGGCAGTGCGGGCGGAGGTACCAGGGGCGGAGGGGCGCTGACCGCGGGTGGGGCATGAACCGGTGCTCTGCTGACGGGAGGAGGCGGAATTGGCGCGGGCTGCGGGCTCGGCGCAGGTGTGCGCAATGGCACCGCTGCGGGTGGTGGAATTGGATGCGGTGCGACCGGTGACGGTGCGATGGCACGCACCGGTTGCGGTGGCGTGACAGGCGGTCGGGCGGGCAGAGCGGGAGGCGCGGAGAGCGGCGGCCGTGAAGGGACGACGGGAACAGGCGGCGTGGGCGCTGGAGATGAAGGCTGGGCAGCAGGCGCTCGCGCTGCGGCACTTGCGGCAACCTTTGCCTCCTCGCGCTCGCGGGCGATGTCTTCCTTCGATTTGACGAATGTTCCCACCGGGCCTTTGACGGTCTCTGTGGTTTCGGCTGGAGGTTCGGCAACCGGGGCGACCGAGGCAGCCGCGCTCGCCGCACGCATGGCGAATTCCTTGTCCACCTCCTCCTCGTAGATCTTGTTGACCGTGCTGGAAACCGAACGGGTGTCCGCGGATACGTAGCCACGCTCCTTCAGGAAGGCCAGCATCTCCTTGCCTTCCATGTTGTGTCGCTTGGCGAGTTCGTGGATACGGATGCTCATCGTTTATTTCCGGGCGCGCAGGTATGCAGGTGTGTCAGGTGGATGTGGGTGGGACGTGCGACCATCAGTGGGCCTCACTGTGCACGCGGGCCATGATTGCTTCGGCTTCCTCGGCGGAGAAGTTGGCGCTGACCAGGTCATCGGTCGACATTCCCTCGAATGCAGCCGGGGAGGTCACACCGATGGCAAAGAGCCGGCCGGCAAGTGCGGGATCAAAGCCAAAGGTGGAAACGAGTGTATTGATTCCCGAGGCGCGGGGATCCGCGACCTGGGTCTTGTATTCTTCGACCTCGAGGCGCCATCCGAGGAGGCGCGACGTGAGACGGACATTCTTGCCGCCCTTTCCGATGGCAACCGCAAGGTCATCAGCGGCAACACGTATGAGGATTCGGCGGTTCTTTTCGTCGAACTGGAGGTCGCGAGGCACTGCAGGGCGCAGGGCCTCAATGACCATCTGTTTAGGGTCGGCGAAATAGTTGATGATATCGATCTTTTCGCCATTCAGTTCGCGCACGATGGTCTTGACGCGGGCGCCCCGCGCGCCGACGCAGGCGCCAACCGGATCCACTTTGGGGTCCTTTGAAGTGACGGCCATTTTCGTGCGGTATCCCGGTTCACGGGCGAAGGACTCGATCTTGACGGTGCCATCGGCGATTTCGGTGACTTCCACCTCGAACAACCGGCGGACGAAACGCGGGGATGAACGGCTGAGCACGAGTTCAGGACCTCGCGGGCTGTTCTCAATTTCCAGCAGAAGGCAGCGAATGCGGTCACCCGGCTGGTATTCCTCGCCGGGAACCTGCTCCTTGCCCGGCAGTACGGCCTCAGCCTTGCCCAGGTCGATGAAGATGTCGTTTCGCTCCTTGCGCCTGACGGTGCCGGTCACGATATTCCCGACCATGTCCTTGAAATCGTCGTAGATGCGCTCCTTTTCGAATTGTCGAAGGCGCTGCATCACGGCCTGACGGGCGGTCTGTGCGGCAATCCGACCCAGCGTCGACGGGTCGATCTCCCGGTCGATCATTTCACCGATCTGCACACCCGGCTGGATTGCCTGGGCCTTCTCGACATGAATTTCAGTGCGCGGATTGCTGACGGAGTCGACAACCTTGAGCACGGACCAGGCCTTCAATTGCCCGTTCTTGGGATTGATCTCTATCTTGAGCTCCTGACCGGAGTTAACACCTTTGAGTGCGGCCGCCTTGATGGCATTCACAATCGCCGCTATCATATCGGCACGACCGATCCCCTTCTCCTTCTCCATGTACTCGAGGACAGATAGAATTTCGTTGCTCATAGGGCGTGTAGTTTAATGTGAAAAAAAAGGCGGGCCAAAGGCCCACCTCAATTGAAAGTGACCGTGACTGCGAACGGGTTAGTTAGCCTGCGGTAAAAACCCTTGTCAAGCACTCGACCCTGTTCTGCCCCCCCTGTAAATTCTCATGGAAGGGAAGTTCCGAGCCACCCTGCGATGCTGCGGATCTTGCAGCTCAGGGGGAACAGATGCCTGGATTTTGCGCTCCCTCGGCAGGATTCCAGCGCGAAATGCGTCGCGATCCCGGATGGAGCACCGGAAAGTTCCGGGAGTATAGAAATACAATAAATAGTGTTTTCATGGATTGATGGCCCGTGCAAATGAAACGGATGAACTGCCTTCAGGATGCCAGCAGGCGCATCCGTGGATCGCCGCTATTCCCATTGGAAACCTTCCGTGGGATGTAAACTCAATCGTACCGTCAGTTTTGGACAAAATATAGCATGCAAATGGGCTTGATATGGGCGATGATATCATTTGCATATACCGCCTATGGCATTCATTGATAAACTGAATCAACTCGAGGCTGCGCGTATCAAACTCGCAGAAATGGAAAGTTCCATCACCGCGGAGCGCACTTCGGCATTGGCCAATCTGCCTGCTGAATTCGGTTACCCGGATCTCAATTCCTTTATTCGTGCCCTCAAGGCGGCGCAACGGTCTCGCGGCGGGCGCCGCAAGGGTGGAAAAAAGGCTGCTGGCAAGTCGGGGCGCCGCACGCGTGCGAAGATCACGGATGAGACGCGGGCACAGGTTCGTTCGATGGTCCAGGATGGGAAGACGGGCAGCGAAATTGCGGCCGCGCTCAGGATTTCCCTCCCGACGGTCCAGAACATCAAGAAGGCCCTGGGGCTTGTAAAGGCTCGTGGTGCCTCGGCGAGCTGATCGTATCTTGAAAGAATTCAAGACCTCCGTGAAATCGCGGAGGTTTTTTTGTGCCTTGCCGGGTCGCTGACGTGCGATCTGGATCGGGACATGGCATACGTACAGGCCAATACCAATGGACGGCTGCATCCTGCGGATGAGCCGTCGATAGCGCCCCTAAACAGAGGGTTCCTATATGGCGACGCAATCTATGAAGTGTGGCGCACCTATGAACATGTGCTTTTCGCCTGGGAGGAACACTGGGCGCGGCTGGAGCGTTCGGCGTCGGCACTCTTCCTGACAATTCCTGTCACCCGCCCTGGCCTGCTGGAAGAAATTCGCAAGACCGTGGCGGCCTTTCGTTCGCGGGTCAGTCAAGTGCAGGATATCTATGTGCGCCTTCAGATCACCCGAGGCGGCGGCCCCATCGGACTTGATGTCGCCCTGGCTGATCGCGCCGACTATGTTCTGCTCGTACAGGCCAACCCTTCCCTGCCACCTGAAAAGCTTCGGTCAGGGCTGGTGCTTTCGCAGGCGAGATCACTGCGACGCAATGCCCGCGACACGCTCAATCCGGCGTGGAAAACGGGCAATTACCTGAACAACATTCTCTGCCTCCGCGAGGCTCGCGCAAGAGGTGCCGATGAGGTGGTGATCAGCAACCTTGACGGAGAGATAACAGAAGCCGCAGTGAGCAATATTGCCTTCGTCGCGGGAGGTGTGGTCGTAACCCCGCCCACCGGCGCAGGCATCCTTGAAGGGGTGACGAGGGGTATTCTTGTCAACTCGGTTGCCCGGGCCGCGGGAGTGAAAGTTCAGGAGCGCGCAATCCGACCGGAGGAGCTGGGTGCATTCGAGGAGTGCTTCCTGCTTTCGACCACAAAGGACATCGTGCCTGTTCGCAGCATTGATTCGTATGCATTCAGGACCGGTGACAATACGATCACCATGACCTTAAAGCGTGCCTTTGCAGCGTACGCGGCCGACTATATTGCGACCCATCGTTCAAAGCTGTCTGTTCCTGGTTTCTGAGAGTATTCCGCGGTGTGGGCGGAATGATCAATAACGAGGCATTCCGGGATCGATCTGCCGAGCCCAGGCGTCGATGCCGCCGCGGATATTGCTGACCTGGCGAAATCCACGCCCCCTGAGGAACTCGGTGACACGCAGGCTGCGTCCTCCATGGTGACAATAGATGAGCAGATGTTTGTCGCTTGAAAGAGATTCCAGGCGGTTGGGAAGCTGTCGCATGGGAATGAGCTCGGCTCCCGCAATTCGGCAGATGGCCGCCTCGAAAGGCTCGCGGACATCAATAAGCGCAACGCCCGACGGGTTGCTGTTGAGCAGGGCTTGTGTCTCTTGGACACTGAGTTCAAGCGGCGGTTCGTGGCCGGAGGATTCCATGGAGATGGTGGCTTGGCAGGCGGGATTTTCAGCAGTGCCCCGGAGATCGAGGCGGTGAGACGCGTCAGCACCACAGGCGCGGCAGGAGGGATTTTTTTTCAACCGAAGCGTACGGAACTCCTGGTTGAGTGAATCGTAGGTGAGCAGACGTCCGACGAGCGTGTCGCCCACACCGGTTATAAGCTTGATTGCCTCTAGGGCCTGGAGGCTGCCGATGACGCCGCATAGTGCTCCGAGCACGCCGGATTGATCGCAGGTTGGCACGGTCCCCGGCAAGGGAGGATCGGGGAAGAGGCATCGGTAGCAGGGGCCGCCCTGCTGGGGCGCAAAGACGGAGACGGTGCCTTCGAAGCGAAAAATACTTCCGTGCACGAGCGGCCGCCGGGCGAGCACCGCGGCATCATTGTTCAGGTAGCGGGTGGGAAAGGTGTCCGTGCCGTCGACTATAATGTCATACTCACCGAAGAGCGACACGGCATTCGCAGGCGATACGGTGAAGGCGTGCTCTCGGACAGCAATGTGGGGATTTGCGGCGCGCAGGCGGGCGGCGGCGGATTCGGTTTTCAGTGTTCCGATGCTGGCATCCGTATGAAGCAACTGCCGCTGAAGATTGTGGGACTCCACGCGGTCGAAATCCACGATGCCCAGCGTACCTACGCCCGCGGCTGCGAGGTAGAGGGACGCAGGACTGCCGAGGCCGCCCGCGCCGATGACCAGCACCTTTGCATCTTTCAGTTTGGTCTGGCCGGCAACTCCCAATTCCTCCAGCCGGAGGTGGCGGCTGTAGCGGGTCATTTCCGCGGGAGAGAGACGGGTCATGGAAGGGAAGAAGTCCGACTGAGCGATCGCTGCAAATGAAATTGCGCAGGGAGCGGCTCTCTTGCAGGTTCTTCGCGGCATGCCCAAAAAATTTGTTGTGATCATCGCGGGTGGCAAAGGCGAGCGCTTCTGGCCGCAGAGCCGAGCTCATCGCCCCAAGCATCTGCTTCCCATCGTCGGAACTGAGCCCCTGCTCGCACAGACACTCACCCGGGTGCGCACGATTGCGCCTCCGGAGAACACGTTTGTAATTACGAGCGCAGCGCAGGCACGGGGAGTGCGTGCCTGCTGTCCCCAGCTCCCGCGCGGAAATATCGTGGTTGAACCGATGGGGCGCGACACTGCCGCCGCGGTCGCGCTGGCGGCATTGCTTGTGGAAGCGCGTGATCCGAAGGCTGTGTTTGCCGTGCTGCCGGCGGATCATGTCATTCATGACCGCAAGGCCTACGCTGCGGATCTGAAGGTGGCGTTTACGGCAGCGCAATCGGCGGATGTGCTTGTTACAATTGGAATCAAGCCGACAGAGCCTGCGACGGGTTTTGGCTATATTGAACGTGGAGATATCTGGAAAACATTCGATGGACGTCAGGTATATGGAGTCAGACGCTTTGTTGAAAAACCATCGCTGGAGGTGGCGCAGCAGTATCTTGATTCGGGAAATTATGTATGGAATGCGGGGATGTTCGTTTGGAGTGTGCGATCCGTGGTGGATGCGCTTCTGAAGCATGCGCCGGATCTGTATCGCGGCCTTGAAGGGGTCAGGGTGGCAGCCCGAAAGGGAAAGCCGATCACCAGTGCCCTGAAGAAGAGCTATCCCGATCTGCGAAAAATTTCGGTCGACTACGCGCTGCTGGAGAAATCCAGCAATGTCGTGATGCTTCCCGCTTCGTTCGACTGGGATGATGTAGGGGCATGGCCTGCGATTTCACGGCATCACGTCAAGGATTCGCAGGGAAATGTCTGCCGCGGGAGGGTTGTCCTTGAGCAGGGCACGAACAATATCGTGTTCTCTGAGGAGGGCCATCTGATTGCGGCGATAGGTCTGGAGGATTTTATCGTGGTACACACTCGGGATGCGACCTTGATTGCGCCCAAGTCGCGTGCACAGGAGATCAAGGCGTTGCTCAAACAGATAGAGTCGGCCAAGGACGGCGTGCGCTGGCTGTAGCGACAACGCGGGCGACGTTGCGGAACACGAGTGAGACCATGTCCCTGAGGATTCACCATGCGCTGCCTGGGTATTGATTTTGGATCAAAACGCGTGGGATTGAGTTATGGCGATGACCTCGGTGTCGCCACGCCGCTGCCGGCCATCGTGGAGCCGGACGAGCGCCAGCGATGGAAAGTCCTGATTGAAACGATCCGACGGCGGCAAGTGACCGATCTCGTGATCGGCTGGCCATTGAACATGGACGATTCCATTGGCCCGAAGGCGAGGGAGGTGGAGGCGTTTGCGGCGAAGTTAAAGGGCGAAGTCAATCTGCCGGTCCATCTGATCGACGAGCGGCTGACCTCCCATGAAGCGGAAGCCAGCATTCCCAAGGCTCGCAGGCGCGACCTCCGCGGTAGTGGCATTGTGGATTCCAAGGCAGCTACGCTCATCCTTCAGGATTTCCTGGATCAGCGCATTCCATTGCCGCCGGTGGAGTGATTAGGGGGCTCATTTTCCGCAGGCGACCGGGAAAATTCGCCCTGGCTGGCTCACGGCTTGCGCGGGAAGACCTGTGGCACCAAGCATGATTTGCAGATGTCGAAGTCACCCTCACAACCGGTTCCTCCCATGCGCTGGAAAGTAGTCTGCGCGTACGATGGTTCTGAGTTTGAAGGCTGGCAGAGCCAGCCGGGAGGGAGATCCGTCCAGGATGTGATTGAGGCCCGCCTTGGCCGCATCGCGGGGGAGCCAGTCCGCATCCATGGCAGCGGCCGGACCGACGCTGGGGTTCATGCGAAGGCCCAGGTCTTCCATTTTGATCTACGCTGGCGGCATGGCGCCCAGCGCCTGCTGGCTGCGCTGCGTGTCGGGATCCCGCCTGCCCTGCAGATCTGCAGTGTTCGGGCCGTGCGGCCGGAGTTTCACGCCCGGTTCGATGTGATTCGCAAGCGCTACGAATACCGGATCTACCTCGGAAACCCGGATCCCTTCATCCGCCGATTTGTCTGGGGATTGGATCGGCCGGAGCCAATGGATTTCCGCGCGATGAATGAGGCGGCGCGTCACCTGCGGGGCCGTCACGATTTCGCCGCGTTCTCGGCACTCAATGGACGCGACCGCGAAGACACGGTGCGGCGACTTGATCGATTTGAGTTTTCGCGGAAGGGGAGAAACCTACGCATTGTGGCTGAAGCTGACGGATTCCTCTACAAGATGGTCAGGACCTTGGTGGGCGCACTTGTCGCAGTGGGCGTGGGCAAGGCCACGCCTGAGCGGATTCGTTCAATGCTTGAGGATGGCCGCAGACCCCCCGAGGTGGAAACCGCACCCGCGCAGGGCCTGTGCCTGACTCGAGTGTGGTACAAGGTGTCCCGATGATCTGACCAGGTTGCCGACATGCAACGCATGGCGAGAGTTTTCGCGCTGGATGGGAGATTGGGCCGCGTCGGCGATCTTGTTTTTCCTCCGGTCTGTCTGGGTTGCGGCGGTCTGGTTGAGGACAATACGCCCTGCAGGCATGTTTGTGCGGCATGTCTTCCGTTGATCGCCCGTGTGGCACCACCCTGTTGTGCGGTGTGTGGACATCCTTTTTTCGGCGAAGTTGAGGGCGAACGGATTTGTCCCCATTGTGCGGATCTTCGCCCCCATTTTGGTTCAGGGTGCACCGCTGTACTTCTCCGTGGCCCTGCACGTGCCATGGTAATTGAGCTGAAGTACCACCACGGACTGCATGTTCTGAACGATATTGAAACGATAGTACGGGGTAGCCCTCATTTTTTGAATCACTTGAAAGACGCCGTGCTGGTTCCCGTCCCGTTGCACCCCCGCAAGGAACGTGAGCGTGGGTACAATCAGAGCCAGTTGCTTGCAGAGTCCTTTGCGCGTGCGGCGGGTGGACAGACGCGTGTGACCTGCCTGTTGAAGCGCGAAGTCGACACGTTGACGCAAACAGCATTCGATAGGCGGAGCCGGAGGGAGAACCTGAAAAATGCCTTTGCACTGGCCCCGGGCTCCCGCATTCTGCCGGACCAGCATTACATCCTTGTCGATGACGTCTTTACCACGGGTTCAACTCTCAACAGCTGCGCAAGTGTGCTCCGCGACGCGGGGGTTGTGAGGCTCGACGTAGCGACGTTCGGTCACGGTTAGGTCCGACTTCCATCGCCTTCCATCGAGCCATGGCGCTTTTCAGCAAGCCGAAGTACTCCACCGTAGTTGTCAAAAAGAAGGACATCCCGAAGGGACTATGGACCAAGTGTCCGATTTCCGGAGAGATCGTCTTCAACAAGGAACTCGAGGCCAACCTGATGGTCGTGCCCAAGAGCGGTTACCATTTTCCCATTGGGGCGCGACAGAGGATTGCCTCGCTTTTTGACAAGGGAAGTTTTGAGGAGGCGGATGCGACCATTCGCTCGGCCGATCCCCTGACTTTTGTTGATTCACAACCGTACCCGGACCGCATCAAGAAATACGAACGCGAAAGCGGTTTGAATGAGGCGGTGGTTTGCGGCACCGGGACCATTCATGAGATCCCGGTGTCCGTGGCGGTCATGGATTTTCGTTTTTGCGGTGGCGCCATGGGCTCAGCGGTAGGCGAGAAAATCACCCGGGCCATTGAAACCGCCCTGAACAAGGGGATTCCCTGCATTGTGTTTAGCGCGTCGGGCGGGGCGCGCATGCAGGAGGGCATTTTCTCACTCATGCAGATGGCGAAGACCAGCGCCGCACTGGGGCGGCTGGCGGAAGCCAGGCTGCCCTACCTATCGGTGCTCACTCACCCCACGATGGGCGGGGTTACCGCGAGTTTCGCGACTTTGGGCGATCTCAACATTGCCGAGCCCGGTGCACTGATCGGTTTTGCGGGGGCGCGGGTGATCAAGGAAACCACAAAACAGACTCTTCCACCTGGATTTCAGAGTGCGGAATTTCTTTTGAAGCATGGCCTGATTGATCAGATCGTCAGCCGACTCGAAATGCGCGACCACCTGCGTGAAGTGCTCACGGCGCTCTTTCTCAAGCGCAAGGCGCCGGTGGCGGCCAAGAGCTAAGCCGGATCGATTCGATCGAGTTTTTCCCGCATGCATGATGTCATGCCTTTTGCCGACTATGAGTCGGTCCAGGCCTATCTCTTCTCGCTGAAGGCGCGTGGAGTGAAGTTTGGCATTGATCGCATGCGGCTCCTTGCCGCCGCATTGGGCCATCCGGAGAGGGCCGTGCCCGTGATTCATATCACGGGGACAAATGGCAAGGGATCGACTGCCGCGATGCTCGAAGTCATTTTTCGCTCCGCCGGTTGGAAGGTGGGTCTCTATACGTCGCCGCATCTGGTCAGGCTGGGCGAGCGCGTGCAGGTGAATCGTCGCATCCTTTCCGAAGAGGAAATCATCTCCTTTACGAGCAAACTGAAACCGATCGCGGAACACCTTGCGCACGGGTCGCCGGACGATCACGCGAGTTTCTTTGAGTTCATGACCGCGATGGCGTTCCTGCAATTTGCTCGGAAGCAGTGCGACCTCAGCGTTGTGGAGGTTGGTTTGGGGGGAAGGCTGGACGCCACGAACATCGTGGATCCGCAGGTTTCAATCGTCACGTCCATCAGCCTGGATCATTGCGAAATGCTCGGTGAAACCGTGGAGCGCATTGCGGCGGAGAAGGCCGGGATCATCAAGCCGGGCAGACCCGTTGTCATTGGCAGGCTGCCGCCTGCGGCGGAGCACGTCATCCGTGAGGTGGCCGCCCACCAAGGGTGTGCAGTTCATTCGGTTCGGGCGGAATTCGGAGAGGATTCGACCCGCTATCCGGGAACCAATCTGGAAGGTGAGTACCAGCGCTGGAACGCGGCAACCGCAACGCTCGCAGCACGCATCATGGGAGCAGCGTGGAAACTTACGACGCATGGCGTTGACGAGGCTTTGCAACATGTGGTCTGGCCCGGACGGTGGCAGCGGATAGCGCTGGGCGGCCGCTCGCTGATTCTCGATGCGTCGCACAATCCCGAGGGTGCCGATGTGCTGCGGGCAAATCTGACTGCGCTATACAGGGAAACCGGTCGCAAGCCCGTTTTCATCACGGGTGCCTTGGGAGCAGCCAGGGCCGGTCCGCTCCTGAGCACAATCGCCGACTTTGCCCGGGAAATTCATCTCGTTGTGCCTCATCAGGCGAGGGCGACTCCCTTCGAGGAGCTTGAGAAACTGATCCCGCCCGGGTTTTCGGGCAAGGTCAGGCGTGCCTCTCTGGAATCCCTTTTTCCCCAAGGCAGACGGTGCTCAGTCGGCGAACCTGACGACATCGTCGTCGTGACCGGCTCCATCTACCTGCTTGGTGAAGTCTTCGCGCTGATCGCACCCGAGATGGGCGTCGGGGAGGCACGCCTGCAGGATTTTTAGAAACGAACAAGGTCGGCGGTTGCGGGCACGTCCTTGATGATCTGCGATGGATCGGGGCCAACGCCGAGATAGCGCAGGTTGGGCAGGGTATGGGGCCAGCGCTGAGCGACTTCGCCGTAGGCCACATTCAGCACGGACCGCACCATTGCAGCCACGTAGCGACGCGCATTGACCGGAAGATCCGCAAACTTGCGCACCTTGGAAATATCCTCGCTCCAGCCGGGATGGCGTGTGTAAACGGGGCGCAGGGTCTTTCGCACTGCCTCGTTCCTGGGAACGTGGGAGTAGCGTCGTCCCGCCGCATCCTCGTAGGCGATGGCGATCAAGAGGTCTCCTTTCCACTCCCCGGAATGGGTGAGAGCGTCGGCCTTGTTGATCATCAGGTCCTGGAATCCGCCGTAGCGGAGAACATCGCCTTTTTCGACGGCATCGAACCAGCCGACCATGCGTTGCCGCCCTGTGCTGGTGCCGAACTCGAGCTGCTTTAGTTTGGTCGTGAGGGGGTGGTTTTCTTCCATCTCCGTGAGGAAAGTATGGGTGCCGACCTTGGTGTCGTAGGCCTTGGCGACACCAAAGGTGTGTATCGCCTGCACCGGAATACCTGCGCTTTCGAAGAACTCAGGAGCGAAGGTGTGCGATGCCGTCACGTTGGGCGAGTAGCCGTGGCGCTTGTCGAGCCAGTAGGACTGGCCGAACTCTCCGATGACGGTGCGTCCGGCGTCGGTTTCGCGGAGGATGAGTTCGCGGACTTCTCCAATGTTTCCCGCAAGCGCCGTGCCCGCCTGCCAATACACGTCGGTGAGGAGGTCGAGATTGAGGGAGAATGGACTGGCTCCGCGAAATCGGTTGAAATCGAACTCCTCCTTCGAAAAGACCCCGAGATCGATGCCCTCCGCATTGGCGCGCAGTTCGGCCGCGGTGAGCTTCTCGAAGAAGGTCTCAAACGTCTCTGCCTTGACCCGGCAGACGTGTTCAATGGTCCTCAGCGCGCGGTCGCAGCGCTGGGCGAATTTTCGGGCGAAGTAGTTCCTGCCGGCGAGGAAGTCCGAAAACGTGATCTGCCATTGGCCAACTTCGTCCAGGTAGGCCGGAGTGATCCCGCGGCCCGTTGAACCGCGCGGGGCCTCCGCGAGGATATTGACGCGATAGTCTTCCCACGCGAGGTCCAGCAACCGATGGGAGAGATCGGATACAAGGGTGCGTTCGTCCACGAGAATGCGGGAGTACACGGAGTAGCCCTTTTTCTCCAGCGGACGCGCCTCCCAATGCACCTTGCGTGGATCGGCGACGACTCCGCTGCCGATGGCGAGGTGTGGTATGTCGCGTTCAACCACCCCGGAGGGGAGCAGGTTCAGCTTGATGCCTGCGGCCGTGTGACCCGAATTGGCGCCACCGTTTACCTTGAGCACTACCGAAACCGGCGCGGTTGAGGTCGAGAGTTCGTGAGCGATCTCCGGTATGAGGCGACCTTTTCCTTCGTCGCCAAAGGAAATGCCGACATCGGCGACCAACTGACTTGTAAAAGGGAGGAGTGACATGGTTCCTGTAAGGCAACCGAGGTTTCACCCCTGTTGCCCGACAGTTGAAGCGGTCTGCACGGGACCAGTGCAAACAGATTCTTTGCAGAACCCCCGCGAAAGTTGTCAGCCCTTGTTTTGGGTCTTTATTTCCACCACATCGTGCGGGGCTGCCTCCTTCTGGCCGGCCGGGCTGACCCGAATGTAGCGCGCCCGCGCCCGCAGTTCTGACAAGGTGGCTGCTCCAAGGTAGCCCATGCCGCTCTGGATGCCGCCCAGCAGGTTGGAAAGGACATCGTCAGCGGAGCCTGAAACCTCCTTGAGGGCTTCTATGCCTTCAGCGGTCAATTTGCGTGTGGCATCGGTCTTGTCGTGCCCATACCTCGCCGCGCTCCCTGCCTTCATGGCAGCCACTGAACCCATGCCACGATACTGCTTATAGAGTTTGCCATTGATTTCCATGATCTCGCCCGGTGCTTCGCGGCAGCCGGCGAGGAGACCGCCGAGGATGACGGCGTCAGCCAGGGTCAGCGCCTTGACCAGGTCGCCGCTCTTGGTGAGTCCACCGTCAGCGATGATTCTGACCCCACATTCCGCGGCGGCTGCGCTCGCGACATAAAGGGCTGTGAGCTGAGGAATGCCGACTCCTGCAACAATGCGCGTCGTGCAGATGGATCCAGGGCCCTGACCCACCTTGATTGCGCTGGCACCGCAATCGGCGAGAAATTTGACGCCTTCGGCGCTGGTGACGTTTCCGGCGATCAGTGTCAGGTTGGGAAATGCGCCCCGCAGCATCTTCACAATGTCCCCCACACCCGCACTGTGACCGTGGGCCGTGGAGACCGCAACGGCGTCGATGGATTCGTCCATCAAGTGGCCGACATGGGTGATCATGCGATCGCGATCGAGTGATCCGTCGGATTTTCGCACGGGGGCGATGGCGGCTCCGACGACAAGGCGGAACTCGGAGTCGCGCGCGGGCTTGCGACGCGACTTGGCCTCTGCGGTGATGCGCTCAACGTCAGAGAACGTCACGAGGCCGCGGAGCCGGTCGGCATCATCGACGACGAGCATCTTGTGGATGCCCACATTTTCCGTGAAGAACGTATCGGCGGCGGCGATCGGGTCGGGCTGGAGCGCGCGTTCGTGCACGGTCAGGATGTCCTTTCGGGGCACCATCGCCTCGGATACCTTTTTCGATCGGTAACGCTCGCGCACGGTTGCTCCCGAAAGCAGCCCGACAAGCCTGCCTTGGTTGTCGACAACCGGAAACGTGCGAAACTCGAAGCGTCGCTGGTCGATCATCGACAGGACATCACCGAGGTGCTGCTCGGGCGTTACAGTGATGGGGTCTTGAATCAGCCCATGGATGTGTCGCTTCACGCGGGCGACCTCCTTGACCTGCTCCTTCGCCGCCATGTTGTAGTGAATGATGCCAAGGCCGCCGTTCAGCGCCATCGCGATGGCCATGCGCGCTTCGGTGACGGTGTCCATGTCCGAGGAAATGATCGGAATGGACAGACGCAGCGTTTCCGAGAGGGAGGTGCCTGCATCGGTTTCCCGGGGGAGAACGTCCGAGTAGAGCGTGGCGAGGGAGACGTCGTCGAAGGTCAGGGCCACGGGCAGATTGGACCTGAAGAACGACGCAGCGGGCTGATAGAACTCCGCATCAATCGCAGATGCGGTGGAAGGACGGATGGCAACCTCAGTCATGGTTGCCGGGAAGGTAATAAAGCATCCTGCCGCAAGGGCAAATGCAATCTGCGGCCGGCGGAAAATTAACGCACGGATTCAGGATTCCGGAGCGACCAGATCAGATAAATGGCAACACCAACGCAAATGCCTGAATCGGCGATGTTGAAGGTGGGATAGATGTAGCTCCCAAAATGAAAATCGAGGAAATCGATGACATGCTTGTGGAGGATTCGATCGAGGAGGTTTCCGGCGATGCCTCCACAGAGCAGACCGAAGCTGATCTGAACCGGCATGGCTTTGAGAGAGAGGGTATGACGCCAGAAATAAATTGCGACGAGCGCGGCAACCGCGAAGCACGCCAGAAGCAGGCTTCGTCCCGTGAACATGCTCCATGCGGCACCCGTGTTGCCGACATGAACGAGATAGAAGAATCCGTCGATGACCGTGATTGCGTCGGGGGGACCGTAGGTTCCGAGGGGCAGTTTGGCGTTGATCGAGACCTTGGTGATTTGGTCCAGGACAAACAGCGTTCCTGCGACAACCCAGAAAATCCTGTAGGCGCGAAACCGTTGCGACATCCGGGACGACGCGGATGTCGCAAGGCGGGGTGCGTTATTGCGGGCATCATTTTGCCGGTTTGCGCCGGCGATGGAGGACTCAGGTTTCAATCAGGAGAGACCGTGCCGGATGCAGTAACCGGGCCTATTCGTCGTCGCCACCGCCGTCGCCGCCCATGGATCCACCTTCCTCGCTGCCTTCGCCGAATAAGCCTGCTCCAGTGCGCTGGCGGTAACGATTGCGCTCGATCTCCTTTTGGGCATCGGCGGAGTAACGGGTGAACGGCACGGCGAGCAGACGTTCCTTCGCAATGGGCTTCTGGGAAATTTCGCAGATCCCATAGGAGCCATTCTTGATGCGCTGGATGGCCGCCTCGATTTCGGAGAGGGCTTCCTGTTCGCTTGAAACCAGACTCAGGGCAAAGTCGCGGTCGAATGTGTCTGTGCCGGCATCGGCCATGTGCTGGCCGTAGCTCGACAGATCGCCCGCATCCTCCTTGGAGGAGCGCTTGAGCGTGTCCTCGCTGTGAAGGCTCAACTGGCCGGTCAGGTGGTTGCGCAGGTCGATCAGCAGCTTGAAGTAGCGACGGAATCTCTCAGGGATATCCGAGTCGTCGGTCGTCGGCTTGACTTGTTTGTGGGGATTGAAGCCGAGGATGTCCGAGAGGGTTGCCGCCTTGACGTGGTTGGGCTGGGCGGGTTTTGCCGAGGCCTTGACGAGATCCACCTTGGCGACCTTTTGATTGTGCAGGGTCTTGGCTTCCTTGTCGGTAGTGGCAGGACTCTTTGCAGCAATTGCCTTCGCTATTTCGCGCACCTCATCGAGGGAAAAGGCAATGGGCCTCGAGGGTTTCTTTGCCCCGAGAATGCGGCTCCTCAGGGCATCGCGGGCTTTGCCCTTTTCAATGGCCTTCGGAGATGCCTTGGGCGCCATCGCCTGGGCGGGAGGTGTCGCGGGAGGCGGGGGCGCTGTCTTGGCCGGGGCGGCTTTGACCGGCGTAGCGGTGGCGGGCGATGCCTTGGCGGCGGGTTCCTTTGGCGTGGGCGCTTTCTGCATGGAAGCTTTTCTTGCGGGAGGGGCTTTCGCAGGCGTCGTTTTTTTCTGAGCGGATTTTGCCGGTGTGCGTTTTGAGGGTGGAGTCGCAGTCGACTTCTTCGACGGCGCTGCCTTCTTTGACGCAGCGGTTGACTTCGGGGCGGACTTTTTATTGCGGGCCATGTTTCTAGAAACTAAGAGTTCGAACGCGGAGTGAGGGCATCGCGGCAGCGCGGGCAAACCTCGTCCCCCTGGCTGGTTTTCTCCAGCGCGGGAACCGAGCGCCAGCAGCGCGGACAGCGAATGTAACGGAGTTCCTGCGCGTTTCGTACGGTGATGACGAGCGGTTCGGAGGAGGATGATGCGGCGCGCCCGCTTGCATCGACATGGGAGACGATGAAGAGTTCAGGCAGAAAATCCCGGTGCTTCTCCAGCGTGCGAAGGAGTGCGGTGTCCTGCACTTCGAGTGTCACCGCGGCATCCAGCGACTTGCCGAGTTTTCCAGCGGCACGTAGAGGCTCGATCGCCTCGTTGACGCGACGGCGGACGTCGAGCAGGGCATCCATGTCGGCTTCGATTTCCGGTTGGTGCCAGTTTTCAGGAGCAGCAGGCCAGTCCTGCAGGTGGATCGAAATGCGGGAGCGGGGGCCGCTGCCGGCTTGTCCGTCGGACGGAAAATCCGCCTGGAATTCGCTGTGACACCAGGCTTCATCCGCGGTGAACGTCAGGATCGGGGCGAGTATCCTCACGAGCGTTTGGAAGACCTGGTGGATCGCGTTCTGGGACGAGCGGCGCAGGGGATGATCCGCCCGCAGTGTGTAGAGTCGGTCCTTGAGGATGTCGTGGTAGACAGCCGAAAGCGTGGTCGCGCAGAACTGGTTGCAGAGCTGGTAGACGCGGTGAAATTCATACGCATCGTAGGCTGCAGTGCACTCATGCAACAGCCGCGCCGTCTGGTGCAGCGCCCAGCGATCAAGCGTGTCGAGCTGTTCGGAGGGAACAGCGTCGCGCTCGGGATCGAAGTCGAAAAGCGTCGAGAGCTGGTAGCGAAAGGTATTCCGAAACAGGCGGTACGCTTCCGCCGCGTTGTTCAGGATCTTTTCCGAAAGGGTTATGTCCTCAGTGAAGTTTTGTGAGGCGATCCAGAGCCGGATCACATCGGCGCCGTATTGTGCGATGAAGTTGTCGGACGTGGGAGGCTTCTCGTACTGCCCGGACTTTGAGATCTTTTTGCCGTCTTCGCCGACGATGAATCCATGGGTCAGCACGGCGCGGTAGGGTGCCGAGCCGAAGGCAATCACGCTTGTCCAGAGGGAGGATTGAAACCAGCCTCGGTGCTGATCGCTGCCTTCGAGATAGAGATCGGCCGGCCAGTGCGTATCACCTTGCGCGCGCCGAAGCACGGCGGCGTGGGATGATCCCGAGTCGATCCACACATCGAGGGTGTCGCGCCCGCAGGTCAGCAAACGTGAATCGGGCCAGTCGGCAGGCAGGCTTATGCCTTCGAGGATTTCAGCGGCAGTTGCGTCATACCAGAAATTTGTGCCGCGGCGTTCGAACTTGTCCGCGACCGCCCTCGCAACAGCCGCGTCCAGCCAGGGTTTTTTCTGCGCGTCGTAAAACGCGACGATCGGCACGCCCCAGGAGCGCTGACGGCTGACGCACCAGTCCGGGCGCGCCTCCACGGCACCACGGATGCGGTTCTCGCCCCAGGCAGGAACCCAGCGCACGCCGGGGAGCGACGCCAGGGCATCCTTGCGCGGCGAGGAGGATGCTTCGTTTGCACCGTCAAGGCTGACAAACCACTGGTCAACCGCGCGGAAAATGATCGGAGTCTTTGATCGCCAGCAGTGGGGATAGGAGTGCGAGTAGCGCTGCCTTGCAAAGAGCGTTCCGGTTTCCGAAAGCAGTCGAAGGACGGCGATGTTCGCCGGTGAGGTCCGCTTGGCTTCGAGATCCTCGACGGTTTCAAGCGTCGTCAGTCCGACAAGGCTCGACGGGATCTGGCCGTCGGCGACGTACCGGCCGTCGTCGCCCACGGGGCAATAGATCGGCAATCCATATTTGAGGCCCGTGAGATAATCCTCAGCACCATGCCCCGGCGCCGTGTGTACGGCTCCGGTTCCGCTGTCGGTCGTGACGTAGTCTGCAAGGACGACGGGTGCCGCCCGATTGATGAACGGATGGCGGGCGCCGAGAGTCTCCAGCGTCGCACCGAGAGTCTTGGCGGCGATGACTGGAACGGACTCGATCTTTGCTGCAGCGAGGACGGCAGGCAGGAGACGCTCGGCGACGAGAATGCGCTCCTCTCCGATATCGGCCACGACGTAGTCGACCTCGGGATGGAGCGCGATCGCCAGGTTGGCGGGAATCGTCCATGGGGTCGTCGTCCAGATGACGACGCTCAGTGGCTTGCCAATGGGCAGCGAAAACTTGCGAGCTTCGTCCTCTGGAACCGGGAACCTCACCCAGATTGCGGGAGAGACGTGATCCTTGTACTCAATCTCGGCTTCGGCCAAGGCGGTCTCGAAGGGAATCGACCAGTAGACGGGTTTCTTGGAGCGATAGACCAGGCCCTTTTCGACGAAGGAGGCGAATGTGCGGACGATGTCTGCCTCGAACTTTGGATCCTTTGTCTTGTATTCATTTGCCCAGTCGGCAAGCACCCCGAGGCGTTTGAATTGCTTCGATTGAAGAGCGATCCAGTTTTCCGAAAAGGCATCGCACTTCGCGCGCAGTTCAGCGGTCGATACCACCTGATTTGCGGCCTGCAGTTCGCGCGTCACCTTCTGCTCGATGGGCAGGCCATGGCAATCCCATCCCGGCACGTAGGGAGTCCTGAAGCCCCTCATCGACTTGTATCGCAGCGTCAGGTCCTTGAGGGTCTTGTTGAGCGCTGTGCCGATGTGGACATCGCCATTCGTGAAAGGCGGACCGTCGTGAAGCACGAATGCGGGCTGGCCCTTTCTCCGCGACTGAATTTCGCCGTAGAGATCGACGCGTTCCCACCAGGCGAGACGCGCGGGTTCCCGCTGTACCAGATTCGCCCGCATGGGAAATCCGGTTTTCGGTAGCTGGAGTGTGTCCTTGAGATCTTGCGGCATGCCAAAGAAGGGCGGCAGAGGCTATGTTGCGACCCCGGCTAGTCAAGGCAGGCGAGGGGAAAGCGGCGCATTTTTGATGCGCCTCCCCGGGGAAGAAAAGGCCTAGCCGGAAGGCCTGCCCGCCAGGCACTTGCCTGCAGTTCGCAGCCCCGAAAGCAACGCGAGCGGCACGGAGATGCCGTCGTGCACCGTACCTGCGACAAAGAGGCCGGGAAAACGCTTTTCCGTCGATTCTATCGTATTCTTAACCTTCTCAAATCCAAGGTTATACTGAGGAATCGCGGCGGACCATGTGCGCTGTCGGCAAAAGACGGGCGCCCCGGAAGCGCCAAGCAATTGACGCAATTCTGATTCCACGAGCGTCTGAATTTTCTCTGGAGGCAGCGTGCAGAGGCTGCGCTGCCGGCTGCCGCCGATCATGACCGTGAGGGCGACATGTCCCGCAGGTGCGCGGTCGGGAAAGAGGGAAGAAACGAAGATCACGCCGAGGATCTGTCGGTTCTCGAGGGCAGGCACGAGGAGTCCGAAGCCATCGAGAGGGTGTCCGATATCCTGACGGCGATAGCCGAGCGAAACGACGGTGATTGGGGAAAGCTCGAGTTCAGAAAGCGACGCGAAGGGGCGGTCACTCGGAAGTCCCGTTGCGACTTTTTCCAATGCGCGAGCGGGCAGGGCCAGGATTACTCGACTGAAGGATTCGGAGTAGGGCTGGCCATCGCGAATGCCCGAGACCCGCCAGTGGGGGGCCTCACAGATCACGGATTCAATCTGGGTGCGGAGTTGAATCGTGTCGGATGGCAGGCCAAGCGCGAGGGTGTCCGGTATCACCTGCAGCCCTTGTGCGAACGAGATCAGTTGCGAGCGCGGTTCGCCCCGGCGCCGCCGCTCCTTTGCCGTGCGCATCATTCCGCGCACAAGGGAGCCGCATGCCTGGTCATCCTGCCAGACACGGGGAAATGCATGCTGCGCGGATAGTCTGTACGCGTCGCCGGCATAGACCCCGCTGACAAACGGCTGAAGGGCGTAGTCGACAAATTCCTGACCGAAATGCTCTGCCACCAAGGCCCCAAGGCTGATGTCAGCGCTTCGCATACGCGGGCGCCGAAACAGTTCTGCGAACACCTTCAATTTGGTGCCGAAAGAAAAGAGCGGCGACTTGATCAGGCCCGGTGGCGACGCTGGAGCGGCAACAGGTTTCCCATTGCGAAGGATAAAGCGGTGCCTGGCTTGCGGAGAGGCCGGGACGATCCTTTCCGTGAGCCCAAGATCGTCGATCAGTTTGCGGACTTCGGGATCGTTGAGCAGCAGGGTGTGTGGGCCGCTTTCCGTCTGCCAGCCCTCTGCAGAGCGCTCGCTTTGAATCACGCCGCCGACACGCGAGGATGCTTCGAGAAGCTGCACGGGACAGCCACGCTTGGCCAGGGTAAAAGCGGCCGCGAGGCCGGTCACCCCGCCACCGATGACTGCCACGGGCAGGTTGCTGGTATTGTTCACGTCCACGACGAAACGGTGTCCACGAGGGCCTGCATGCAATCGATCCGCGCCTGCGGAGTGATGCCATGGCCGAGGTTGAAGATGTGGCCGCGTTCCGATCGCATCGCCTCGAGCAGGGTTTGTGTTTCGCGCTTCACGATCGCAGGTGTTGTCTGAAGAAGAACGGGATCGAGGTTCCCCTGAAGAGCGACGTTGTTGGGGACGATCGCCCTCGCCACCCTGAGGTCGACGGTCCAGTCGACACTGATCACTTGCGCGCCGGTGAAGCTCTGGTCTGTGAGCTGTGTCCCGGTGCCTTTTGCATAGAGGATGACGGGAAAGTCCCGCGGCAGCGCGGCGATGACCTCGCGAATCCACTTCAGCGATGCCTCGGCGTAGTCCGCGCCTGCAATGATGCCACCCCAGGAGTCAAAGATCTGGATTGCGTCTGCTCCGGCATCAATCTGCGCGCGGAAATAGAGGATCAGGGTGTCGGTGATTTTCCGAAGGAGCGACTCGAACATCGGTCGATCCGTGTAGAACAGCATCTTGATCCTCTCGAAATCCTCGGAGCTGCCGCCCTCGACCATATAGGTGGCCAGGGTCCAGGGCGAACCGCCAAATCCGAGGAGCGCCTTGCTGTCGCCGAGTTCCCTTTTCAGGCCGCGGAGGGCAGCAGGGACATAGCCGAGCTTTCCAACGGCGTCCGCCGCCGGAGCAAGAGCATCCACCTGCGCTTTGGTCTCGAGCCGCCAGGCCATGGCGATGCCTCCTGAATCGCGAAAGGTGTAGGGCTGCCCGAGTGCCTCGGGAATGACGAGAATGTCGGAAAATAGGATGGCGGCATCGAGTCCTGGAAAGCGTCGGAGTGGCTGGAGCGTGACCTCGATGGCGAGATCGGGCGTTTTCACCATTTCGAGGAAGGACGACTTGGCTTTCAGCGCCCGGTATTCAGGCAGATATCGCCCGGCCTGCCGCATGACCCACAAAGGCGGGCGGGAGAGCGGCTCGCAGCGACAGGCGGTGAGGAATCGGGTGCGTGAGGTCATGAGGATGGCCCGGGATCGATCGGTGCAGGCGCGTCCGCCCATGCCCGGGGCTTCAGGAAGAACTCGGTCAACTGGGCTTCGCGCGACCCGGCTGCCGGATGATATTCATACTCCCATCGGACGAGCGGAGGCAGGCTCATGAGGATCGATTCCGTGCGTCCGCCGCTTTGCAGGCCGAAAAGGGTGCCACGATCCCAGACGAGATTGAATTCGACATAGCGTCCTCGCCGAAGGAGCTGGAACTGCCTCTCGCGCTCGCCATAGGAGACGGTCTTCCGGCGTGACACGATCGGAAGGTAGGCGGGCAGATAGGCGTCGCCCACGGCGCGCATGACGGCAAAGCTGCGCTCGAATCCAAGTTCGTTGAAGTCGTCGAAAAAAACTCCGCCGATCCCGCGCGATTCCTTTCGGTGTTTGAGGAAAAAATACGCGTCACAGGCGTGCTTGAAACGTGGATACAATGATTCACCGAACGGCGCCAGGGCGTCGCGTGCGGTTCGGTGCCAGTGTACGGCGTCGTCGACGAAACCGTAAAAGGGCGTCAGATCGATTCCGCCGCCAAACCAGAAAACTGGGTTCTCCTCACCCTGTCCCGCGATAAAGAACCGGACGTTGGCGTGACTGGTCGGAACGTAGGGGTTGCGAGGGTGAATGACCAGCGAGACGCCGAGCGCCTGCCAAGGTTTGCCCGCGAGTTCGGGGCGGTGCTGCGTGGCGGACGGAGGAAGTTGGCGCCCGTGCACATGCGAAAAGGCGACGCCGGCCTTTTCAAAAACCGCCCCTTCCGCAAGCGTGCACGTGCGCCCGCCGCCCCCTTCGGTCCGCTTCCAGTCATCGACCTGGAATTTGGCAGCGCCGTCCTCGGCCTCAAGCTCCGTGCATATGCGATCCTGGAGGGCGCGAAGATAGGATTCGATGGCATTGAGGTCCGGTTGCACAGTGGGAAATCTCGGGGGAGGGGACAGGTATGCTAGCGTCTCGGAACGAATCGCACCGTGGGACCCTGGTCGTCGGTGGCCGAAGGTGCAGTTGCCTGAGTGCGGGAGGGAGTTGCTGTCGCCGACGAAGTGAACGGCGACGTAGTGGACGATTGTGGAGCCGGTGCGCGCACAGACACTGCGGGACGAAGAGGAGACGTATCCGCAATGAAACGCGAGTCTGCCGGCAGGAGCGCGAATCCGCGTTCAATCAGCTCGGCGACCTTGATGTCACGCGTCTTTTGATCCGGGCTGCCCATGACCACCGCGATCACACGCCTACCGTCCCGTTCGGCGGTTGCTGCCAGGCAGTATCCCGCGCCGTTTGTGAATCCTGTTTTTAATCCGTCCACGCCGCGTACCTTACCGATGAGATGGTTGTGGGAACGCATGATGATTTCGCGCGGTGGCGGCTGCCCCGGTCGGAAGGTACGCTCCTTCACCGTGGTGTAGCGAAGAATGTCAGTTCTCAGGAGAAGTTCGCGGCTGAGCAGGGCGAGATCATGCGGAGTCGTCAGGTCTCCATCGGCGATTTTCCGGTTTGAAGGGGGAAGTCCGTGAGGTGTCCTGAAGGTTGTTCGGGACATCCCGAGACCTTTTGCTCGCTCATTCATCAGGGCAACGAACGCTTCGCGTGATCCTCCGACCGTGCGCGCGAGGGCTTGAGCGCAGTCATTGGCGGACTGGATCAGCATGGCGTACAGAAGGTCTTCGACGGAGAATTTTTCGCCCGCATCAAGCCAAACCTGAGTGCCTCCGATTTTTGCGTCTTCGCGAGCGATTGTTACCTCTGTCGACAGGGAAAGCGTTCCAGCGGCGATGCGGTCGTGCACGATGAGATAGGTCATCAGTTTCGTGACGCTCGCTGGTGGGTTCACGAAGTCAGCGTGATCCTCGATGAGAACCTTGCCGGATGCTGCATCAACGACGATGGCGCCTCGATAGGCGGGTGCGGGGGCCTTGGCCGCAAACGAAAGAAATGGGATCAGGAGAAAGGCGCCGGCAAACGCGAGGAACGGGTGAACGGACATGGATTGAAAGGCGGTGCTGAGCTACTTGTGGTTTTCGGATTGTTCCAGGGGAAGATCGTGAAGCCTGAGTTCGGGATTCTTTTCCTTGAAATAATCCATGGTCCAGTCGTTCGGGAAAAGTGCAACCGGCTGGTCAAACTTGTCCGTGCCAAAGCTCACACCGCTCGCAACGATGATGCCTGAGGGATTCTTCAGGCTCGGATGAGGCTCGAGCCATTTGAGCAGTGTCCATGGTGTGGGTTCGAGGCGCGATTCTGCGCCGTACTCCGACTGCAGCCGGTATTGCACCACTTCAAACTGAAGGGGACCGACGGCGGCGAGAAGCGTCGAACCGGGAGGCGCATGGCGGGCGGAGAACGACTGGACAACTCCCTCCTGAAGCAACTGATCGAGACCTGCGCGGAACTTCTTTGCGTCTGACGGGTTTGGGTTTGAGATGTAGGTGAAGACCTCCGGGGGAAAGCGAGGAATCTCATCGAAAAGGATCGAGCGGTCCTCGGTAAGGGTGTCGCCGATCCCGAACGCGTCATGTCCTACCAGCCCGATCACGTCGCCGGGCCATGCCTCGTTCACGGTTTCGCGTTCCTGTCCAAACAGCTTGTGCGAAGACGACAGGCGGACGGTTTTTCCGGATTGCTGGTGAAGGACCGTCATGTCGCGCGTGAACTTCCCCGAGCAGATCCGCACGAAGGCGATGCGGTCGCGATGCTTTGGATCCATGTTGGCCTGGATCTTGAAGACAAAGGCGGAGAACTTGGGGTGTGTCACGGGGACGATTCCGTCCGTCTGCGACGCTTGGGCACGAGTCTGGGCCATTGCGGCTGGTATCGAGATGTGACGCGGCGCCGGAGGAACGGAGTTTTCGAGAAATCCGTCGAGCAAGAGCTGAATGCCGAAATTGTTGACCGCACTGCCGAAAAATACGGGTGTCTGACGACCCCCGCGGACAGCGGTGAGGTCGAAGGGGTGGCCGGCTCCGTCGAGCATTTCAAGCTGTTCGCGCACTTCGTTGAACGTGTAGTCATCGAGCTTCTCGCGCACGACGGGATCTTCGAGGGAGGCTACGTTCACGGGCGCGTGATAGGCGCCCCCGGGTACGCGTTCGAACAGGTGCACCTCGCGATTGCGGCGGTCAAAGACTCCGCGAAAGGTGGGGCCGTTGCCCAGCGGCCAGATGACCGGGGATGCCTGGATACCCAGCACGCTCTCAAGCTCGTCGATCAGCGTGATCGGGTTGAGCGTGGGGCGGTCGCACTTGTTCATGAACGTAAAAATGGGCACTCCACGGCGCCGGCAAACTTCGAAGAGTTTGCGTGTCTGGGCCTGAACGCCCTTGCCAGAATCGATGACCATCAGGGCGGCGTCCACCGCAGTGAGCACGCGGTAGGTGTCCTCCGAGAAGTCCTTGTGGCCGGGGGTATCCAGCAGGTTGACCGCGAAACCCCGGTAGTCGAATTGGAGAACGGTCGAACTGATGGAGATGCCGCGTTGTTTCTCGAGTTCCATCCAGTCGGAGGCCGTGGCCCGCTGGTTTTTCCTGGCGGTGACAGTTCCTGCGAGATGGATCGCATTTCCGTAAAGCAGGAACTTTTCAGTTAGCGTGGTCTTGCCCGCATCTGGGTGCGAAATGATGGCAAAGGTGCGGCGGCGGGCGATTTCTTCGGCGGCGGACATGTCAGAGGGATCAAGGAAGGCCGGGCGATGCGACGGGGAAAGCGCAAAGTAGGCTCTGGGCATACTCGTCGATCGATTGCAGGCATAAAAATGTAAATTAATGGAATTTGGATTTTCTATGCGTAGTTTTGCGTAATAGACTTGTCTTCGATGAAATGTCCGTAAGTAGTTTCACGACCCCCAAGTTTTATCCCATGCTCACCTTCCTTATCATCCTTGGACTCGCTTCTGTCGTCGGGCTTGTTTTCCTCGCAACCGCAGTTTGGACGGCGCCCGACGGATATCAGGACTCTGAGGGGTATCACATCAGTCAAACCTCGGACACGCCCTGATAGGTAAGTCCGCCGGTTTTGGGGGCTTTCGGTGTAGTGGGAAAGCCAACGCATCCTGCCGTGATTGGTCATGGCAAATAACATTGGCTTCGTCCCCTTGATTTTTGAGCTTCTCCCGGCAGTTCGTGCGTTGATGCTGGGGTGATGTCGAGACCGGTTCCTTCGCTCAAGCTCAAGCCAAACGCAAAGGCACGGGTGCTCATGGGGCACCCGTGGGTGTTTGCCAATGAAACCGAAGGGCTGCTGCCGCCTGAATGGGACGGCGAGGTGGTGGAGTGTCGCGACCGCAGCGGGCGTTTTCTTGGCTCCGGCATTTACAATTCGCGCTCGCAGATTGTCTGGCGCCGGATCAGCCGGGAACGTGTGGTCCTGGATGCGGGCTTCATCCGAAGTGCTCTGCTGCAGGCGATTGCGCGCCGCGATAATGGAGGCGTGCCTGCCGAGAACCGTACCCGACGACTGGTCTGGTCCGAATCGGATGACCTTCCCGGGCTGGTCGTGGATCAGTTTGGCGACACGTTGGTGGTGCAGATCCAGACACTCGCGCTTGAGAAACGCACGGAGATCATTGGCGCGCTGCTCGATGAGCTTCTGAATCCGTCTGAGATCATTTTCCGCAATGATGCCACCATCCGCCGTCTGGAAGGTCTGCCGATGGGCGTGAGCACGCGCTCCGGGCGGGCCTGGGCGCCGCGGTGGGTGGAAATTGGTGAATTCGAGTATTGGCTCGATTTGCAGCATGGGCAGAAAACCGGATTTTACCTCGATCAGCGTCTGCAGCACGCGGCTGTGGCGAAGTACTGCGGAGGCAAGCGCGTGCTCGACGCGTTCTGCAACCAGGGCGCATTCGGTCTCCATGCCGCGCGCGCCGGGGCGACCGAGGTGCTGGGGCTGGACAGCGCGCCCGATGCGATCGAGGCGGCAAGGCGCAACGCGGAGCGTGCACGTCTGACTGTCTCGTTTTCGGTCGTCAATGTCTTCGACTGGTTCAACGAACCCGCGCGAGAACGCGAACCGCGCTGGGATGTGATCATCCTCGATCCGCCCCCATTCGCGAAATCGAAGAGCGCGCTCGAAGGCGCGTTGCGCGGCTACAAGGAAATCAACCTTCGCGCCATGCGCTCCCTCGCGCCGGGTGGTGTGCTCGCGACTTATACCTGTTCGCATCACATGCAGGACGCGGAATTGCGCGGCGTGCTGGCCGATGCGGCGGCCGATGCCCGGCGAAAGGTGCGCGTCCTTGAGTTTGCCCACCAGCCGCCGGATCATCCGGTGCTTGTGACGATGCCCGAAAGCGAATACCTACGCGGATACATCGTGCGTGTGGATTGAGCCCGCGCGAGCCCTTGCATCCAAAAAACCGATACATCGAACTCCCGTGGCCTGGACAACCTTTCACTGGCGCAGCGAACTTTTAGGAAAACAGACGAGCGCGGAGATACTTCTGCCTGATAGGGGCGAGGGTCCGTTTCCCGTGTTTTATCTGCTTCACGGTCTTTCTGATGACGCGACCATGTGGATGCGGCGGAGCCGGATTGAGTTTTATCTCGCGGGGCTGCCCTTGATCGTGGTGATGCCCGACGGGTATCGCGGGTTTTATACCGATCATGAGGACGGTCCGCCGTATGCGCGTCATTTTGGGGAAGAGCTGCCCCGCATCATCGAGCGGCACTTTCATGCGCGCGCCTCACGAGGTGCGCGAGCGATTGGCGGGCTGTCGATGGGAGGCTATGGTGCACTGCGCGTGGGGCTTGGGTACGCGGATCGTTTTTGTTCCGTCAACAGTCATTCGGGGGCGGTGGGGTGGGGCGACCGCCCGGGAGTTGCCGCCTACCGCAAGGCTGCCCGGGACCGCGGCTGGCCTGAGGCCTTCGTCAAGGAGATGGTGCGTGTTTTCGGCCGTTCGCCGCGAGGCACGTCGCACGACATCGTCGAGTTGGCGCGCCGTGCCCGCCGCGCGAAACGCCTGCCGCGAATCCTCATCGATTGCGGAACGGACGACTACCTCATCGGCGTCAACCGTCTCCTGCACGCTGATCTCAATCGCGAACGGATTCCCCACGAGTACCGCGAGTTTCCCGGCGCGCACACGTGGGATTACTGGGACCTCCACATCCGCGAAGCCCTGGATTTCCATGCCGCCAATCTGCGTATCCGGCGGATCGAATAGATAGAGCGAAGAGAGCAGCGCGAAAGGCGCGAGAGTCAGTTGACTGACAGACCAGCGGCGCGTGCCAGCGTATGCTGGCGCTGATCGAACGTGTAAAAGTGGGTGGCGCGTACTGAACTTGCAGCAGCAACGTGCAGCAAATCCAGCGTGCGAACGCCGATCGCGGGTGTGTGGGCGCGGGAGAGTTTTTCAGCTTCCTGCCAGAGCCTGTAGGCAGGAAGCGGACATGGAACGATGTCGCCAGCCGAGACAGATGCGCGCATGCTGTTTTCGACCCCGCGAACATCGGCGAGAGTGAGCAGCCCGCGTGCAACCAGGGCGCGGATTGCGTTGCCGAATTCCAGCTTTTGCCAAGGTGTCCACACGACCCTGCGTGCTGACCGCATGAGGGCGGCTGCCGCCGCGAAATGCACATCGCGCAGGTGCAATGAGAGCATCACAGACGTGTCGAGGTAGGGCCTCATTCGCGGCCCGGAATCAGTCGCCAGAGCTCCTCACCTTCGAAACGGCCCGCAAGGCGCTCGGTGAGCTTTTCATAGTCAACCCGGCCCTGGCGGCTCACATCACCGCCGGCGACTTTGCTGAGCAGGTAGGCATTCAGGCTCTTCTTGGCCCGACGGGCCTCTGCTTGCATCCGATGTTTTTCCGCGAGTGAAACCTTCAGCGTAATCGTGGCAGTCGTAGGCATGGTGTTACCTTTGGTCACACTTGTGGTCCGGTCAAGCGTGAGTGTGCAGGAAGGATGTTAGCTTGCGTTACTTGTGGCTGCATTCTTGAAGGCGCCTAGACTTGGAGCATACCCAGATTGCCATTGCGTAGAAATACAGATTCTTGGATAATCCGGTTTGGATCATTGCCGAGGAGATAGAGTTGGATTGGAGGTCTTGAGTGACGATTTGATGCTCATCGCCTACCACGAAAAGCTCTTGCTCCTGACAGGGCGGCACTTAGCCAATTGAAGGCGTGGCTATACCCAACCTTGCCTTGGTCGTCGATGATGAGGCGCATGTGCGCACGTTCGTTTCGCTGATCTTGAAGGAAATTGGCGTGGCAGACACGCTCGTGGCAGGGGATGCGGATGCGGGGTTTGCACTTCATCAGCAGCATCAGCCGGGCGTGATCATCCTCGATCTGCACCTTCCGGGAGGAGCTTCCGGACTGGAGCTGCTCAAGCGCATCCGCGCAGTGGATACGGATGTGCCCGTGATCTTCCTGAGCTGCGAGGCGGTATCTTCCACGGTGATGGCAGCGGTGAACGCCGGGGCGGACGGCTATATCCGCAAGGACACTCCAAAGACTGAGATCGTTCGCCAGATCAGGGAGATCCTGGCTGATCCTGAGGAGAATGAGGAGGTGGAGTGAATTCGCGATGTCGCGCCACAAAAAGGCCGGACGCGAAAAGGCGTCCGGCCAGTGTGTGAAGCGTTGGGAGGAGGTTCCCTGAGAGCTCCGTCAGGGTTTGCCGCCGTAAATTGCGGATGCGTCGCGCGGATTTCTTGAAGGCTCAGTGGTTCCTTGGGCACCTCAATGTAACCCGTCCTGCGCAAAGCCGCGATGGGACATCGCCCGCGCGTTCATGCGAAAGGATCGAGCACATCCACGCCCGCTTTCTTGAAGTCGCTGGTATCGCGCGTCACAATTGTCAGCCCGTGTCGATGCGCGATCGCCGCAATCTGACTGTCGAGCGACGGAATGGAGGTTCCCTCACGATCCCATCTGGCCTTTAGCTGACCCCATACATGTGCCGCACTCGTATTGTAGCTGAGCACCCGTCCTTTCATTCGGTCGCACAGATCAACCAGCCAAACCTGCAATTGAGCCTTTCTCTTTCCTTCCGGCAGACGCTCAATTCCCCGCCGGAGCTCCCCCACCGTGATGGCGCTGATGTAGAGATCCTGTTCATGCTCTCGCAACCACGTCACCACGCGCTTCTCCGGCTTGGGCTTGGCTGGCTCGCTGAAGACGTTGGTGTCGACCAGGAAGCTCACAGCGAAAGGGGGCTCGAGTCGTCGCGTTCGCGCGGAGGAACCGTGAAATTCCCCGGACACGCCAGCAGGAGGTCCACCAAACCGCGATTGGCAGGGTGGGTGACACGCCGCAGGCAAATCGTGTCTTCGTCCTCGATCATCACTTCGAAGTCGTCCCCAGGCGAGAGCTTCAGTTGTTCGCGAATCGGGCCCGGCAGGACCAACTGGCCTTTCTGGGAGAGTACGGTCGTCATGGTAAGATAATCTTACGAATGCCATCCTTTCGCAAGGGAAATCGACACGGATCTGCACAGGCTGATTTCTGACCTCGCTGCACCATCGCGTTTGTTTTCCTGCCAAACTCGCCAGGAGAAACCGTTTCTCTCGTGGGTTGCCGTCATCCGACGCTTCGTGACGGCTCTTGCCTGTACAACACCGGTAAGGATCTTGAGGATGCGGACTGGGTCCGCGATGTCGCGCCACAAAAAGGCCGGACGCGAAAAGGCGTCCGGCCGGGATGTGAAGTATTGGGAGAAGGTCCGCTCAGGGGTCCGTCAGAGTTTGCCGCCGTAGATCGCGGAAGCGCCGAGTTCCTCCTCGATGCGGAGGAGCTGGTTGTATTTCGCAACACGATCGGTGCGGCAGAGCGAGCCCGTCTTGATCTGGCCGGCATTCGTCGCGACGGCGATATCGGCGATCGTGACATCCTCGGTTTCACCGGAGCGATGCGAGATCACTGCGGTGTAGCCGGCTTCCTTGGCCATCTCGATGGCGTCGAAGGTTTCGGTGAGGGATCCGATCTGGTTGACCTTCACGAGAATCGAGTTCGCCGTGCCGGTATCGATACCCTTCTTGAGGAAGGAGGTGTTGGTGACGAAGAGATCGTCGCCCACCAACTGCACGCGGTCGCCGATGGCGTCGGTGAGCTTCTTCCAGGTTGCCCAGTCGTTCTCCGCACAGCCGTCCTCGATCGAGATGATCGGGTATTTCGCGGTGAGCTGGCGGTAGAACTCCACCATTTCCTCGCCAGAGAGGATGCGACCCGAGGATTTCTTGAAGACGTAGTGATTCTTTGCGGCGACGTAGAATTCGGAGGATGCAACGTCCAGGGCGAGGGCGATGTCCTTGCCGAGCTTGTAACCCGCGCTCTTGACTGCGAGGGCGATGGCGTCGAGGGCGGCCTCGGCGGATTCCAGCTTCGGGGCGAAGCCGCCCTCATCGCCGACCGCAGTCGAGAGTCCGCGTTCCTTGAGGACCTTCTTCAAGGCGTGGAAAACCTCACAGCCCATGCGAAGTCCCTCGCGGAACGAGCGCGCGCCGACGGGCATGATCATGAATTCCTGAAAATCGATGGGGGCATCCGAGTGCGCGCCGCCGTTCATGATGTTCATCATGGGGACGGGAAGCACCTTGGCGTTCGGTCCACCGAGATACTTGTAAAGCGGCTGGCCGAGCGCGGCTGCTGCGGCGTGGGCGGTGGCGAGCGAGACGCCGAGGATCGCGTTTGCGCCGAGCTTGGATTTGGTGCTCGTGCCGTCCAGGGCGATCATGGCGTGGTCGATGCCGGTCTGGTCGAGGGCGTCCCTGCCGACGAGTGCTGGAGCGATGACTGATTTCACGTTCCCGACCGCCGCGAGCACGCCCTTTCCGTTGTAGCGCTTCTTGCCATCGGTGCCCTTGGGCAGCGACTTCAGGGGAGCCGCGGAATCGCGGAGTTCGTGGGCCTCGTGTTCACCCGTGGATGCTCCCGATGGGACAGCGGCCCGGCCCAGCGCGCCGGAAGCGAGGCGGACATCGACCTCGACGGTTGGGTTGCCGCGGGAGTCAATGATCTCGCGGGCAGCAATGGCAGTGATCTTGGTTGTGCTCATGTGAAGAATTGAAGCCGCCTCGATGGGACAAGGCGTGGCCGT
This sequence comes from Verrucomicrobiota bacterium, assembly GCA_014584295.1. GTDB lineage: Bacteria > Verrucomicrobiota > Verrucomicrobiia > Opitutales > Opitutaceae > UBA6669. The sequence continues at coordinate 44,266 of JACTNC010000045.1, read as the reverse complement.
CATTGAAGACGAGAGCCCCTCGCGAGGAAAGTCCAAATCCTGCGCTCGCCTGGGCCGGCGGCAATCGGGTCGACTCTTTACTCGGGCAGAATCTTCATTGCGCGGAGCCATTCCTCGGCGCGTTTTGGCCATTGGCTCACGGGGTTGGTGCTGGGGCGAAGGCCATAGCCGTGGCCGCCTTTGGCAAAGATGTGGAGTTCGCTCGGAACGTGCGCTTTTTTGAGTTCAATGTAGAAACTCGCCGCGTTCACTCCGCGCAGCACATCGTCGTCGGTCACTGCAACAAACACCGGAGGCGTGTTTCGCGTGACGGTCACCAGCGGGCTGAGTGGTCCGACTGTTCTTTCGTTCCCGAGATAGGCGGGGTAGATCGGCAATACGAAGTCTGGACGGCAGGAGAGTGCATCTGCAGCATCCTGGGCCGGATAGGTGGTGTCGTCAAAATGCGTGGCTGCCATCACGGCCAGGTTCCCTCCGGCAGAAAAGCCGATCATTCCCAGTTTTTCCACTGGCAGACCCCAGGCCTTCGCGTTTGCCCGAATCAGGCGCAGGGCGCGCTGGGCGTCCTGCAGGGGCGCCTTGTGGGGCGCATCTTTGTCACGACGTGGAACGCGATACTTCAACACGGCTGCACTCACGCCGAGGGAATTCAGCCAGGCAGCAATCTCGGTGCCTTCCTTGTCCCACGCGAGGATGTTGTACCCTCCTCCAGGGCAGACCACGACGGTCACTGGCTGTGCGGTCGGACCCGTGACCGGAAAGAGAGTGAGAGAAGGATCTGCAACCCAACCGATGCGAAGCGTGTCACCCTTGCCGTCTGGCTCCTTGTAATTAGCTGGCTTTTTGAATTCAGCGTCGCCTGGCACTGCGCCTGGCCAAAGTCTTATCTCGGGCGGCATGGCAGCCTGTAATCCTGCAGCTAGCATTGCCATCGTTGAAAGGAGGAGGGGAGTCAGAGTTTTCATGTAATCAGGGGGAAAATGGATGAAAAGGGTCAAATCCTAATTTTAGATAATGGTCGGTTAAATTAGGGGTTGGCGACATTGGTCGCCTTGGCATCGGCTGACGGCCGAAAATTCGCGACGATTTCGCGTAGTCGTTCACCGATCAGCTCAGCGCGTTGGATCAATTCTGCCGCCTCGTTTTCGGAAAGATGGGCGCGACAATGGCGCCGCCAGAGATCGAGCCATGCCTGGAAATGGGGCTCCTGGAGTTCGAGGGGGACGTGCTTCCAGGGCATGGGTCCGCTGTAGAGTATGGGCCCGCCGGTAACTCCGGACCAGAAGTCGGCGATCTTCGCAATGTGTGCGGGCCAGTCTGAGATGTGAGCGTTGAAGATCGGACCGATTTGCCGGTGTTGCCGGACATCCGCGTAGAAGTAGCGCAGCAGTTTCAACAAAGGCTCACGTCCGCCGATGCGGTCGAAGAGTGACGATGGCAAGGGATCGCTCATGGAAGGAGAAGAGGTAGAGGATCCCTCGCAAAACACAATCACCCGAAGCAGGTCTCGGCTACCATTTGCAATCAAGCTTCGCCCACAGCGTGCGGCCCGGCTCATTGACTCGAAGCGTGGGGGCAGGGAAACCCGACACCTGGGCTCCTCCGCGGCTAAGGTGCTCGGCGTAGGCATGATTCAAGGCGTTGTCGATGCCGGCTGTGAGCTGCCAATGGCGGTTGGGTTTCCAGGCGGCATTCAGGGAAATGACGGTGAATCCGGAGGAAGGACCCAGATCCTGCCCGACGATATTGCCTTGATTGAGGGCGAAACGGTTCTGGCGGGCCACCGATCTGACGAGCGATCCCACGCTCCAGGTTTGCGTGGCATAACTCAGCCCCAGCCGACCTTCGAGCGGCGGCTGCTGGGCGAGTGGCCGTGATTCAGTGCGGTTGTCACCCCGCACCATCGAGACGGAAGCATCCAGGGTCCAACCTTCGGAGAACAGCCAGCTCAGGCTCGCCTCCGAACCGAGGCTTTCGGCGTCGACATTGCGCGCGATCGTTGCGCGCCGTGTACCCATCATGCCGGAGGGCTTCGGGTAGGCGGTTTCGATCAGGATGAAGTCGTCGATCCGATTTGCGAAGACTGCGAGTGACGCCTGCACCGTGCGCGAGCGGTAGGTGACTCCGGCATCGAACTGCGTGGTGCGTTCAGGACGCGTTCCGAATGCGCTGACGGAGACGGCGCTTTCCTTGCTGAAGAGTTCCCAGTAGTCGGGAAACCGCTGCGCATGGCCAATGCCGGCGTAGACAGATGCGCCGGGCCGCCAGTCGTTCTCGTAGCGAAGAAAATACGACGGGAGCTGGGAATTGCGGGAATGTCCGGCAGTGGGATTGACGGCCGATCCCATCATGCCCGTCGCGACGGCCTTACGATAGTCCCTGGCTCTCCATGCGTCGAGTCGCGCACCGGTGACGATTCGATCCGATTCAGAAAGGTGTCGCGTGGCTTCGGCGAATACTCCCGTCACGGTGAATGTGGCGTCCTTTTCCCGCATCTTGGAGCGGTAGGGATCGGTGGAGTTGTCCGAGGTGTTGCGCACACGATGCCGATTGGACTGGTAGTCGGTGCCGGCGGAGAGTTTCCAATGGTCAGCGGAGTCCGGTGAGAGCTTGGCAAGAATACGGCCACCGATCGTTTGCCTGTCTGGATTGGACGCGGCGCGGCCCGGCATCATCGCGCTGGGTTGAAAGGGACGCAGGGAATAGTTGTCCATCACATGGTCGACCGCATTGAAAAACAGATTGGCTTCGACCTGTTCGATGATTCCGGTGCCGGGAGATTTGCGGGCTCGCAGGCTGAGATTGCGGCGCGCAAACTTTGAGCCGTCCATGGCACGGTCCGCATAGGCTGCCTCGCCATCGCTGACGATCGATGACAGTTCGACGAGTGTCCCTGCGTCTGGGGTCCAACCGAATGCCGCGCGGGCGCTCCATCGTTCGTAGGCCGAAGCAATGGTCCTGCCATCGCCGTCCTCGTAGTCATCCGAAGCGGTGCGTGTGCCGGCAAGTTCTGCATACACCCGTGGCTGCCCTGTGCGCACTTCAAGGAATTGGTCATTGCGTCCGTAGGATCCGATCGTCAGTGCACCCGTGATTTTTGTCGCGGGTTCCGAATACCGGGGCGTGTTTCGCTCGAACAGCACGACTCCCGCGGAATTCCCGGGACCGTGAAGCACGGATTGCGGGCCTTTCAGGAGCGTGATGCGATCGTAGGCGGAGGGGAAAACATACGCGGTCGGCGGATCCATTCGATTGCCGCAACCGCCGAGAATGTTTTCGCCGTCGAGCAGGATCCCGAGTCGGGAGCCTGCCATGCCCCGCAGCACGGGATCGCCGTCGGTGCCCCCTTTGCGGATGACCGCGATGCCCGCCATGCCCCGCAATGCCTCTGCTCCATCCTGGGCGGGGATGGGTTGCGCCGGGGCGCGGGGATCGGTGACGATCGCAAGCGGGCGCTCACTTGGTCGTGCAGAGATGACCACGCGTTCGAGTTCGACGGCGTGCTCATGTTCGTGTGAATTGGCGTGAAGCCATGGCGCAAACGCCAGTGTGGAAAACGCTGCGTTTGTGCGCAGATAGTTGGCGAAGGAGTGGGAAAGTGATTTCATGGTAGTCGGGTTCGTGCAGCCGCGAACGTTTGCGACCGGCGTATCTTGCCGGACGACGATGTCCGTCGGAATTGCGCCGCACAGCGGCGGCGATGTCCTGGGAGCGGAGGCGCAGCTCCGCCAGCAACTCAGGCGATTACCTGCGGAGGAGGAACCGGTGGGGCCTCTCCGAAGTGCTGCAACGGCAGCGCATCGAGCAGCCGCTGACGGGCTTTCATGAGCGGCGCCGAAACCATGACGGGTTGAAAAGCGGGAATGATCAGGGGCGCCTTGATGAACCAGGCGGCTGTTTCCGATCCGTCGGAGGCATCGGCCTTGGCTTCACTCACAACCCGACAGATGTCGCAACGTTTCTCCGGGGAGAACAAGGTGGCGAGCGCTTCGGCGGGAGTCTCATTTTCGAGACTGATGGCAAACATCCTGCCCCAGGCAAAAACCTGGAGAGCATCCCAGTGCGCACCCGTGGCGAGCACCCCGCCAAAAAGCAATATGATCAGCCGCCACTGGCCGTGACGACGCGCCAGGCGCGTTCGAAAGCGGTGGAAATGGGACGACGTGATCATGTCGGCAGACTACACCATCCTTGGTGGATGCGCCTTGATTCAGGTCAAAACAAATACGCGCGACAACGGCGTCCGTCCGCAAGATGGGACATTTTCAAAGGGGCAGCGCAAATGCCACATAGGCATCGCCCTGCGGGCCACCCACCTTCCCTCCGCCCGTGGCTGCGACGACGACAAATTGACGTCCATCAACTTCATAGACGGCAGGTGCGGCGTAGCCGGCAAAGGGAAGTTTGGCCTTCCAGAGCTCCTTGCCGGTGTCGGTTGAGAAGGCACGTATCATTTCGTCGGGTGTTCCAGCGCAGAAGACGAGTCCACCGGCGGTGACCGTCGCCCCGCCAAGATTTTGTGCGCCGGTGCCAGTGATGCCCTGCTTGGCAAGTTCGGGATAGTTTCCAAGCGGCACACGCCAGAGGATGCGACCCGTGTTGAGGTCATAACAATTCAGGAGACCCCAGGGCGGATTGATCCCCGGGTAGCCCTCATGATCGACGAGAAAATTGAAACCATCGAACGCATAGTTGGCCTGGCGGGTGTCGAGCCGTGTCGGCGGCTGATTTCGACGGAAGAGAAAATCGAGGAGATCCTGGCGCTCCTTGGAGCTCATCGGTGGTGCCGGTGGCATGGCGCCCTTGCCGCTGAGAAGCAGCGCGGTGACTTCGCTGTCGCTCATCCGATTCCGAAGCCCGACGAGCGGCGGAATCATTCCCGTGCCGAGCCGGTCCTCGCCATGGCAGGCCATGCAGCTTTGCTGATAAAGCTTTTCGCCATTTGAGGGGGGATGGCTTGGATCGCGTTTCCCCTCTGACGAGGAAAAAACCATCACTTTGGATATCACCCGGTTCGAGGTCACGTAGAGATGGCCCGTCGACAGATCGACTGCGGTTCCGGACCATTCGCCACCACCACGGGTGCCATGGAAGAGGGTGGCCTTTCCATCGCTGAATGGCTCGAACCAGCCGTAGTTTGCTCGTTGCACCTGGGCGAGAACGAAGGCATGGGCTTCAGGACTTCGCTGAGTGATATCAGAAAGCTTGAACTCCGGGGATGAGAGCGGTTCTGGCAGAAGCGGATCAGGCTGATACTCGGCAGTCAATTCCCCCGGCAAGGTGGACACCGGCGCGCGCCTCATTCGAAACGGGAAGATCGGTTTGCCGCTCGTGCGATCGAGCAGAAGCAGCAGGCCACCCTTGGTTGCGCAGGTCACGGCATCGATGCGGCGACCGTCACGATTCAAAGTGACGAGTGTGGGCGGCGTGGCATTGTCGAGATCCCAGATGTCGTGGCGGATGGCCTGGAAATGCCAAAGACGCTTTCCCGTCTGCGCGTCGAGCGCGACCACACAATTGCTGAAGAGATTGTCGCCATGCCGGTCGATGCCGATGAAATTAGGTTGTGCAGCGCCGATGGCGGCAAAGATGATGCCGCGCGATTCGTCGAGCGACAACCCAGCCCAGCAGTTTGCCTGGTACACGCTTCGATTGACGCCCTTCCAAGTGTCCGCTCCAAACTCTCCTTCGTGTGGCACGGTGTGAAATCTCCAGACTTCGGCGCCGCTGCGGACATCATAACCATAGATGTCGCCATAGAGTCCGGCGGTGACAAATACATGCTCGTGGACAACGCCCGAGACCGTGGCGCCGGTGGGGATGGGTGTACGACCCTTGCTGCCAAACTCGGCAATAGGAGAGCCTGTCCTGGGATCGAGCGCATAGATCCAATTCCCGCTCCCAAACAGCAATCTCGCGGGGTGGGTGTCCTGTCCCTTCCAATACACCAGCCCGCGGCGTGCGGGTTCATCTTCAAGCCTTGGGCGGTTCACGCGGTCGATTTTGAAGCGCCAGAGTTCCTGTCCGGTTGCGGCGTTTAGCGCGACGATATTGCGACCTGCGGTGGGACCGTAGAGCACACCGTCGACGATGATGGGCGTAGCCTGGATATTGCGCGCGCCGTCGCGCGAATGGTAAGTCCACGCCGGGGCAAGCTGCGCAACGTTGTCCTGCGTGATCTGCGTAAGGGCAGAATATCTGCGCGAGCCCATGTCACCTTGCGAACGCGTCCATGTTGTGAATTTCCGACCATCGATGGGCATCCCCGGCGTGAGTTCGTCCGGCGCGGCCGCGGGTATCGTGATGTACTCAGGAGCGTGATCGCGCGAGGCCTGCTGTGCGTGCAAGACCGGTACGATGCCGGCAGTCGTAATCAGGATGCAAAGGCGAAGTTCGGAGCAGAGCGATGAGGGATTGGGCAAGCAATGGCGGCCGCGGATCATGGGATTCAGAGGAAGAATACAGCAATCGGGTTTGATTGTGGGGCAAAGTCGTGAACGGTACGAGCCAGGCTTTTGGGGAGATTGAAGTGACGGGCTTCGGGATGCCAATGCGAGGGTGAAGTTACCGGCTTGTTTAAACGTGTACGTCGGTCCGACGTGCAACGTCGAAGTGGCAATGTCGAAGATGAGTCGACATTGGCAGCGGGAATGGACGACGTTTGCCTGTTGACGGCAATGAGTCCGACCACTGAGAAGAGTTCGCTGCCCGACCGACGTCCTCATCGGACCTCGCCGGAGGATGTCATCCCTTGGCGGCAGCGGCTGGGGATCGGCCTTGGAAAAATGGTCGAGGAAGCGACACAGAATTCAATTCATGTGCTCAGCGCGCCCATTCTGAACATGATACTTGGGATGAGTCCGGCGGCGCTCAGCACGCTTGCGTTTCTGGGCCGCCTGACTGACGCGTTCACGGATCCTTTGGTGGGATCCTTTTCGGACAACTTCCGCTCGCGGTGGGGAAGGCGCAGACCGCTGATGCTCATAGCCGCGCCATTGCTGGCGGCTGCTTTTGCAGCGATCTGGTTCTTTCCTTCCGACGCGGGTCCGGTTCACCTTTACGTGCACGTGATGGTATTCTCGCTCCTGTTCTATGCGGTGCACACCCTCTACAGTATTCCCCTGGCGGGCCTGGCCCTGGAGGCAACCGATGACTACCATGAGCGCACGCGCCTCGTGGCCCTCATGCTGGCCTTTGGCTATGTCGTCAACATCCTCAGCCAGTGGCTCTTTCCACTTACGCAACTCGACGTTTTTCGGGATGTACTTTCCGGACTGCGGTGGGTCACGGGCTTTTCTGCGATTTTTTTTCTGATCTCCGCTTTGATGCCAGTGTGGTTATGCCACGAGCGCCTCTATTCAAGGATTGTTGTCGGACAAACGAAACTTGGGATGATTGCCAGCCTTAAGCTTGCCTGGAGCGTGCCATACTTCGTCCGGCTGGCATTGGCGCGCGCTCTCTATACTTTTGGCTACCAGATCGTGTCGATCTTCGTGTTCTACATGAACACGTACTATGTGTTCGGCGGCGATATCAAGGCAAGTGCGGTGGCATTGGGCTTCATCGGCGGCGCGTACCACGTCACGGGTCTGATTGTCTCCATTGCGGTATTCCCGCCACTGATCCAGCGTTGGGGAAAGAAATCGGTGTTTGTCTCCTCCTGCCTGGTCATGGTGGCGGGTTGCCTGTTGAAGCTGGTGCTCTACCGCCCGGGCGAGCCATGGTGGCAACTGATCATCACGTCGGCCAATGGCGCGGCGACTGCAGGAATCAACATTGCCTCCTTTTCGATGTTGGGCGACATCGCGGATCGAGACGAATTGACGAACGGAGTGCGGCGCGAGGCGATGCTGAGTGCACTTGTCACGTGGATTGGCAAGGTGGGTTACTCGACAGGACTCCTGCTTTCCGGGTTTGCGCTCGTGTGGATTGGATTTGATGCCCAGCTGGGAGCGCAAACGCCCGCGACACTCGCGGCGATGAAGTTTGCCTATGTGGTGATGCCACTGCTCGGGGCGCTGGGGGCGATCTTCGTGGCGCGAAAGATCGCGATGACGGAAGAGGAAGCCTATGCGATTAAAGCTCAGCTTGCCGCGCGACGAGCGGGAGACGGTGACTGAGGGCTTGGGAGCATCGGGCTGAATGCCCATGGCATTTATGGATCACAGCTCAGTCAGCCATGAGTATCGCGTGCTCAAGGGGGGCGGATTTTCCGAACAAGCGTTCTGGCAGTGGGCTCTTGCGCATGGGAATCAACCGGCATTCAATACGCTATGACAAAATTGTTTGTCGGACCTCGCCGGAGTGGAACTGGGTTTTCTCGATGGGAAGTTTTCTCCTTTCTACTGCCTGCAATGGGTTTTTTTCGAGTAGTCGCACTTGTCAGCTTGACGGTCGTGGCGTCTGCAGCCGATCGGCCGAACATCCTCTGGATCACCTGTGAGGATACGAATGCGCTGCTCGGAGCCTATGGTGATCCCCTTGCGCGCACGCCCCACCTTGATGCCTTTGCGAAGCAGGCGGTTCGCTATACGCAGGCATTCTCCTACACAGGTGTTTGTGCACCGAGCCGCTCGTGCCTGATCACCGGAGTTTATCCCTCGAGGCTTGCGTCTGGTGGCATGCGTGCCTCCACGCGACTTCCTGCCGAGGTGAAGGCATTCCCGGAATACCTGCGTGATGCCGGTTACTTCACGACGAACAATGTGAAGACCGACTATAATTTTGCGCCGCCCAAGGCGGCATGGAATGAACTGAGCCGGACGGCACATTGGAGGGACCGGAAGGCTGGACAGCCGTTCTTCTCGGTCTTCAACATCATGGTGACCCACCAGAGCTATATCTTCAGCGTTGGAGCGGAGTCACCCGCATCAGCCACCATGCCTCCGCTGGTGACCGATCCTGCCAAGGTGGTGATACCCCCGATTCATCCTGATACTCCCGAGTTTCGCGCGGAATGGGCGCGTCACTATGACAACATCGCACGCATGGACGCGGAATTTGGCCGTCGCCTTGCGGAGCTGGATGACGCGGGTCTCGGCGGAGATACGATCGTCTTCTTTTTCTCGGACCATGGTACCGGCATGCCGTCGATCAAGGGTTCTCTTTGGAACATGAGCATGAGGGTTCCGCTCATGATCCGGTTTCCAAAAAGGTGGCAGCACCTGGCTCCCACGGAGGCGGGCGGCACGACTGACAGGCTCGTATCGTTTGTCGACTTTGCCCCGACTGTGTTGACGCTGGCGCAATTGCCTTTGCCTGCCTCGTTGCAGGGAGTTCCCTTCCTTGGTGATCGTGCCGGCGAAGCGAGGAGGCTGATTTATGGAGGCAAGGACCGCATGATTGAGCGATCGGATTGTGTCCGCACGGTGCATGACGGCCGCTACCAGTACCTGCGAAATTTCCTTCCGCATCTTCCAGCGGGGCAGTTCATCAGTTACAACAATCAGCATGCGAGCATGCGTGCGTGGGCCAAACTGCACGCTGAGGGAAAACTGACGTCTGCAACGGACCGCTTTTTCAGGGCGCGTCCCGCGGAGGAACTCTATGATGTGGTCGCGGATCCGTGGTGCCTGAACAACCTCGCGGACGACGCGCACTACGCGGAAAAGCTTGCGGCGATGCGTACGGAATGCCGCGAGTGGATGCTGCGCACGGGCGATCTCGGTCTCCTGCCCGAGCCCGAGGCCTTTGTGCGCTCCTCTGACAGCACCCCGTGGAAAATCGCGCTCGATGAAACAAAAAATCCGATCTCCCAATTGCTCCGCGCGGCCGACCTTGCGAACCGCCGTGATCCGGCGGTGCTTCCCGATCTGCTCCAGCTCTTAAAGCATCGAGACGCTGCGATGCGCTGGTGGGGGGTGACCGGAATCCTTGCGCTCGAAGAAAAGGGCCGTGCCGCGATGAGCGCGGTTCGCGAACTTCTTTCGGACGCATCGCCCAGCGTGCGGGTGGCGGCAGCCGAGGAAGTATTGCGATTTGTCGACAACGATTTTGATAGCGCACTGCCGATCCTTGAGGCTGCCCTGCAGCATGAGTCTGCGCTGATCCGCCTTGCGGCATTGAATGCGCTTGATCGTGGGGGACCACGGGCGCGCCCCGCCATTCCAGAGATTGAGAAGGTTTCGCGTAAGGATGCGGACAATCCGTATGTCGCTGACTATGTCGGGCGCATGTCCAGTTACCTTCCTGGCCGCCTGAATTCAGGCAGCGACTGGTAGGTGGGGGGAAGCCTCGCCCGGATCCTGACGAGGTCTGCGTTCTGTGCGCTTGCCCGGACACTGATGCCGTTTTTCATGAACAGCCATGGAGGACGATGCACCAAAGGACTTGCCTGTTGGAAGGCCCGGAGGCGAGACTCCTGCGCATCGGCAACTGAAGCGGCTCGCGTTCGAATGGGCGCTGGCGAACCGGCTGCCGCTTGCGGGTTTTGAGGTTCGTGTACCTCGAAGCGGGTATCGTGCGGATGTTGTGGCGTTGTCCCGACATCCGACCGGTGATCATGGCGTGTGCGCGGTTTTTGAGTGCAAGCAGGCCAGGTCGGATTTCCTGCGGGATGAAGCGGACGAACCGCGGTTCAGGCGGCGTCGCGCGGAGCTGGCCGAGCGGGTTCACTCGCTGCGTTCGCTGATCGCCAGTCACAGGCCCGACCTTCGTCGGAGCGAGGAGTTGTTCCCGGAGTTCGAGGAATTTGATCTTCGAGGACTCCGACATGACACGCTGGAAAAACTGGAACGGGAGCTGGATGCCGTGCAGGAGAAGCTGATTCATGGCGTCAAGTTTGCGAGGATGCGGCACTACCGGCTGGCTGACCACCTGTATCTGGTCACGGAACCGGATCTTATCGAGATGAATGAGGTCCCATCCGGATGGGGATGGCTGGTGCGTTCGGGGGAAGCGCTCGAATTGCGATTGCTACCTGTCCGGCATGCCACGGATTCCTCCATTCGCCTCGCCTGGCTGGAATCGCTGGCGGTGGCCGGATCCCGCGCGCATAGGATGGTGAACCGGGCGACTCCGAGGGACGATTGACTGAAGGAACGCGGCTTGGGCTTTGCACTTTCAAGAATTTTTGGAACGCTCGGGGCATGGGCTTGGCGACAATCGACTTCCGCAACACGAATACCGTTTGGTCCAGCGTGATGGTTGAAACGCTGGTGCGGTTGGGAATGCGCCAGGCGGTGATTTCGCCCGGGTCGAGGTCCACACCCTTGACTGTGGCGCTTACCCGTCACCCTGGTGTTGAGACTATTCCCGTGCTCGATGAACGCTCTGCGGGATTCTTTGCGTTGGGACTGGCTCGCCGCGCACGGAAGCCCGTGGTCCTCGTGTGTACGAGCGGGTCCGCGGGTTCGCATTTCTATCCCGCAATCATAGAGGCGCATGAATCGGGAGTCCCCTTGGTCATTCTCACCGCGGATCGTCCGCCTGAGTTGAGAGCGTGTCATTCGGGTCAGACAATTGATCAGCAAAAATTCTACGGCGGCTACGTCCGCTGGTATCATGAGTTGGCCGTGCCGGAACCCGTCATGGATAGGTTGCGGTACCTTCGCCAGCAGGTGGCGCAGGGATGGAGGCGCGCGAGCGGTCCCTTTCCAGGCCCCGTGCATTTGAATGTTCCGTTTCGGGATCCGCTTGCTCCAACTCCCGACGGCAGGACACGAGAACTCGACGAGAGGATAGGGGACGTTTTTTTTGAGCACCTGGATGCGTCTCCACTGATCAAGTCGGAAATCAAGACTGTGCTTCGCGCGAACAGCGCACGTGGATTGATCGTTGCAGGCGCGGCTGTTCCGGAGGATCCCGCGGCCTATGCGACGGCGGTGGGACGAATTGCCGTTGAAACAGGCTGGCCGATCCTTGCGGATGCGCTGTCCACCCTGCGAACGGAGGAAGTGGATCCACGGGCGGTGATCGTCACGACATACGACGCCATCCTCCGGCTGGAGAGGACAGCGCGGCAACTCGTTCCCCGTCAGGTCCTATGCCTTGGTTGCTGGCCGACCAGCAAGGTGCTGCGTGCCTTCATGGAATCGAGCCTGTGCGAAGTGTTGTTGGTGTCGCCTACCGAGGACAACCGAGACTCCCTGCATGGGCGCACAAGGCAGATTGTCGCGCCCGTCGAGACCATGGTGACGGAAGGGCTTCCGCCGGCAGATCCGGCCTATGCGGATTCCTGGCGCCTGGCCGAGGCTGTTGCACGTGCCGCGCTGGATGCGGGCATGGAGGACTGTGGTCAGTTTGAAGGGAAGGCGGTGTGGCTGCTTGCCAGGGCGCTTCCCGAGGGCACACCTGTTTTTGTCGCCGGCAGCATGCCAGTGCGCGACGCCGAATACTTGTGGCCTGCGAATCACCGACGACAGACGCTGGCGTTCAACCGTGGTGCCAATGGTATCGACGGCACGCTGTCTTCGGCTTTGGGCATGGCTCACGACAATCGGCCGTCGGTGCTGCTCACGGGAGATCTGGCCCTGCTGCATGACACAAACGGCGGGCTCCTTCTCAACCGGTTCCGCGGTTCGTTGACGATTGTCGTGATCAACAATCGAGGCGGGGGAATTTTTGAACACCTCCCGATAGCGGCGTTTGATCCCCCCTTTGAGGATTATTTTGCCACGCCACAGGGCGTTGAGTTTTCCCGATGGGCCGCGACGTACGGCATCGAGCATGAGCTTGTCAGTGACTGGAAAACCTTTGAGCAACGGATATCGACGCTGCCGGCCAAAGGCGTGCGACTGCTTGAGATCCGCTCCGACCGCAGGGCCGACGCGGCATTTCGCAAGAAGCTGTTTGCGTCTGTAGCGGACCAAGTCTCGCCATGACTGCATTCTGTGACCCCGGAATTGCACTGCCTTCTGTCGATGGCACGATCGGCATCTTTCCGGAGGCGGGCGCGCCATCGCTGCATGGCGTGCCAATCCAAGTCTACAACTGGACCGGCAATCCGATCTCGATGATCTGTGTGGGGGCGATGCGGTAGTAGTCCTTGACGGAGGTCGCATTGCGGCTGAGGAAGGCGTAGAGATTTTTTTGCCACTGGAACATGCGCGCGCTGCCGCCGCTGAGGATCATCTCGCGATTGAAATAGTAAGTGGTGCTTTGCGGCTTCACCGGAATGCCCTGAGCCATGATGCGTTCGACGAGTCGGCTGACGTCGGGCAGCTCCATATAACCGTAACGCACGATCGCGCGCCACACCCCTTCGCCCATAGAACTCAGTGTCATGCGTTCCTCGTCGTCGACCGACGGCACCTCCTCGGTGATGATTGTCAGCAGGAGTACCGTTTGCTGAAGGCACTTGTTGGCCTTGAGATGGTGGAGCAGTGCGAGCGGCGTGCCTTTTGGGGTTCCCACCATGAAAACCGCGCTCCCGGGAACACGCACGATGTTCTTGCTCTTGGCGATGCTCGAAAGCTCCAACTCGGTGATGGCGTTGCCGTAGACACGCTCGCGGATTTCGGTCTTTCCGGTCTTCCACGTGTGCATGATGGCAAACATGCCGGCGGCCAGCGCAAGGGGAAGCCATCCGCCGTGGATGATCTTCGGAACGTTGGCTGCGAGAAAACCAAGGTCCACCGCCGCGAAACACGTGCACATCGCCAGGGCAGCACCGAAGGACCAGCGCCAGGATTTTCGCGCGACAAAAAAGAGTGCAAAGGTCGTCACGGACATGGTCGCCGTGACGGCGATGCCGTAGGCACCGGCCAGCGCGGAGGACGTCTTGAACATGAGCACCGTTGCGATCGAGGCGATGGCCATGCACGTGTTGACCAATGGGACATAGATCTGGCCCCGATGCTCGGCATTGGTGTGACGCACACGCAGACGGGGAAAATACCCGAGTTGGATGGCCTGCCTCACGAGGGAGAAAGTGCCTGATATCAAGGCCTGGCTTGCGATGACCGCGGCAATGACCGACAGGATGAGAAGGGCGGTGCGCGCCGTACCTTCGGGGGCGAGCGAGAGAAAGGGATTTCCGTTGTCATACGGATGCGAGAGAACGTAGGCGCCCTGTCCAAAGTAATTCAACGCAAGCCCGGGAAGCACGAGGGTGTACCACGCACGAAGGATCGCGGGTCGACCAAAGTGTCCCATGTCCGCGTAGAGGGCTTCAACCCCGGTGATCGCCAGCACGACAGAACCCAGGATGCCCGTCGCCTCTCGCGGATGATTCTGGAGGAGCATGTAGGCGTGCCCCGGGTTAAGGGCCCTGAGGATCGCCGGCGTGTCCAGAATATGAGTAATACCCAGTATCCCAAGCACAAGGAACCAGGCGGTCATGATGGGACCGAACAACTGACCAATACGATGGGTTCCCTTGTGTTGCACCCAGTATAGGGCAACAAGGATGGCGATGCAGGTTGGGACAACATAGGCCTCCGAGGCAGGCAGCACCAGCTTCAACCCCTCCGCCGCGCTTAGCACGGAGATGGCTGGGGTGATTACGCCTTCTCCACAGAGCATGGAAGCTCCAAGAAGGACGAGCGTGACACCGAAACCGATCCTGCCGGTTGAATGTCTCGCGCGTTCCAATCCGCTCAACGCCAGCAGGGCAAAGATGCCCCCCTCACCGTGATTCCCTGCGCGCATCACAACCGTGATGTACTTGACGCTCACCACGATCAGGAGAGACCAGAAGATGAGGGAAAGCACGCCCATCACGCCGCCGATGCGATCCGCCGGAGCGAGATGTTCGATCGATTCACGAAACGCATAGAGCGGACTCGTGCCGATGTCGCCAAATACCACGCCGAGCGCGCCGGTGAGCATGGCGAACTGAACACCACGCTTGGACTTGGATTGAGCGGGCGGTTCCGACATGGACGACATTGTTTCTTCAACAATCCCCGCGCTCCAAGCCCATTTCTCGCTTTATAACCGGCCGGTTGCAACTGTGGTGCATTGACCTGCGTCCTGAGGCATCCAGAGTGGAATCCCTATGAATTCGTTGGAGTGGAAAGCCGCCAAGACTTACTCGGATATTCTCTATCACAAGATGGACGGGATCGCCAAAGTGACGATCAACCGGCCGCATCGGAGGAACGCCTTCACGCCGGAGACGGTCTTTCAAATGTATGACGCGTTCATAGATGCCCGGGAGGACCCACGCATCGGCGTGATTCTGCTGACCGGAGCTGGGCCGCATACGGATGGGAAGTACGCTTTTTGTGCCGGGGGCGATCAGTCGGTTCGTGGGCATGCCGGCTATGTTGGTGGGGACGGTGTGCCCCGGCTGAACGTTCTCGATCTCCAGAAACTGATACGCTCGATCCCGAAGGTTGTGATTGCTCTCGTTGCGGGGTATGCGATCGGTGGGGGGCATGTGCTCCACGTCGTCTGCGATCTGACGATCGGCGCCGACAACGCCATCTTTGGCCAGGTGGGCCCGCGCATGGGCAGCTTTGATGCTGGGTTTGGCTCAAGCTACCTCGCCCGGCTCGTCGGACAGAAAAAAGCGCGCGAGATCTGGTATCTGTGTCGTCAATACAATGCGCAGCAGGCGCTCGACATGGGGTTGATCAATGCGGTGGTGCCGTTGGCGGAGCTGGAGGCGGAGGGGGTCAAATGGGGCCGGGAGATCCTTGCGCACAGTCCGCTAGCGATTCGGTCCCTGAAGAGTGCGTTCAATGCCGATCTGGATGGGCAGGCAGGCATCCAGGAACTGGCCGGCAACGCGACGCTGCTTTACTATATGAGCGAGGAGGCCAAGGAATTTCACGGCGCGCAGCGCCAGAAGCGGAAGCCCAACTCAAGAAATTTTCCCTGGCTTCCGTAGCCTTTGGCGGGCGTCGACTGAAAACGGCGCCCGCTTTGGCGATCTTTACGCGGAGAGGTGGCGACCGCTGCGCCAGTACCTCAGGGGGATGTTCGCGACTCCGATGAGGGCGAGTTGGGTGATGCAGAATGCCAGCAGCCAATAGAATGCTGCCTCCATGAACCCATAGCTGTGGAGGCCCACTCCAAGCATGTTGGTGCCGAACCAGCTCCAGCTCGTGACAATATTGCCGAATATGGCGAGGGCCATGAGCCCGCGGGTCTTCACCCAACCGCCCCAGCGGGCGTGCAGGATGAGGGCGTTCCAGATCACGATGATGAGGGCGCCGTTTTCCTTGGGATCCCATCCCCAGAACCGGCCCCAGGACTGGTCAGCCCAGATGCCGCCCAGGATGGTGCCGACGAGGCTGAACAGGGCTGCGAAACAAATGATGCCGTACACCATGCTCTTGATCGCACTGGAGGTGCCAGCGTCGAGGCCGTTCGTGAAGACACCTCGCACGACATAGATGAAGGCGAGAAATCCCGCGAGATAGGTTGCCGAGTAACCGACGGTGATGGTGACCACATGGGTTGCCAGCCAGAAGTTCGAGTCCAGCACGGCTCGCATCATTTCGAGAGTGTCACCCGAGAGCGACAGGTGGTGCGCGATCAGAAGCGTGGCGAAGCCGATCATTCCTCCTGCGACGAGACCCAGTCCATTGCGGTACAATCGCTCCAGCAGCACACAGAGTCCGACGGCGGCCCAGCCGACGAAGAGTGCGGACGAGTAGAGATTAGTCACCGGAGGCCGACCTTCCAGCCACATTCGGGTGCCGATGCCGACGGTTGTTGCGAGCCATGCGAGGATGAGAAGCGCGAATGCGGATCGCCCCAGCAGATCCGGTGCGCGCATCCACGAAAGAATGCCGAGGAAAAAGATCACCCCGTACAGGGTCATCGATCGGAGAAACGGCTCGGCGGAGTTGAAGCGCACCTCGGCATCCGTCTTCGAGACGCGCTCGGGAAAACGCTTCACGAGAATCTCGCGGAACATTTTCACTATGGTGTTGAATTGTTCGACCTGGCGGTTTCGCCAAGCGGTCGCCATGCCTGCATAGGCGAGCACCGTCGGATTGATGTCGCCTGTTTGGAAGGATTCGAGGAGGGCGTTCCCGGCGGATTTCCATGCGTTTGGATCGGTTGAGCCCGCGAGCGGGGGTATGGCCAGCAGATAACCCATGCGCCCCATGAATTCGTAGCGCTGCGCGGCCTCGAGCGTCGCGCGGGCGGCGGCCTCGTCGTGGGATTGACCCTGCTGGCGCGCGCGTATCGCGGCGGCCCCTGCTGGAATACCTTTCACAAACGCATCATACTCGGAGAGAGGATTTGTGCTGCCGGGCGGAATCAGCGAGTGTTTGAGGCGGTTGTACAGGACCAACCGGTCTCGAAGTTCAATGACCCCTTTTTGAAACGGCGTGCGCAGGGATTGCTCTGTTGGCTCGGCCAGGCGAGACTGCCGGTCGATTTCGGCCAGCTTGGATTCGAGCTGTTTGTACGAGAATCGACGATAGGTGCCAGGCATGAAACCGACCGTAGCCAGGATGCGATGGGCCGATTTTGTGTAGTTGATCTTCAACGATTCCTCGGTGAAACCGAGAAGCGAAAGCAGGTCGGGGTTGTCGATTGCAAAGACTGGATAGGTGTCCGCGATTTCTGGCCGGAAAAGCACGTCGAGCAGCCATTCGTCGGGCGAATCGACAAGGTTTCCGGTTGTGGGGGAACTCACGCGTTGACGGTCCTGAAGCATCAGGAGCGAGGTCCGCGCGACGGAATCCATTGGCTTGAGCCGTCCGTTGACGAGAATGGGAAGACGGCCGAATCCCACGTAATCAAAACCACCGGCAGTGTCCTGCTTGAACAGAGGGCTGATCAGGTAACCCAGGCCGAGGATAACGGCGGCTGCCGCGACCCAGCCGGCAAATTTGTTGCGCGGCGGCGGTGCGGGAGGAGGAGGACTTGATGCCGGGCGTTGTTGCGTCGAGGCAACGGCGGAGGTGGTGCTCATGTCAACGGGCTGGCTGAGGGGGAAGTGCGGGCAATGGCCCGGGTACTGGCCTTGGAACGTTTGCGGGCGAAACCGACGAGGTGCATGCAGAACTGGATCACCATTCCGGCGGCCATCGCGACGCAGGCAATGTACGGGACGAGCCAGCCCGGGTTGCGCACGACCTGGAGGATCGTGGTCTTGTCGTCGTTGTCGAAACTGGCCTGGTAGAAGGTCATGCCCCCGGCACGCAGTGGATTGTTCATGTAGATCAGGACGTCGCGGTCGTCGCGCCCGTCATCGGTGTGAAGGTGCAGGCGGCTCGAAAAGTTCTTCGGGATGTTTGTGCCAGCGTAGCGGTCGTGGCTGAAATCGAGAAGCGTGAGTGAAAACGGCAGGTACTTCCTCTCGGGGCGGATCTGCATCGTCCATGTCCGCCCACCGTACTCGAAGGTCTGCGGGTTGATGAGCATGGCTGAGAGCATCCATGTACCCAGTGAACCCTCGGGTCCGACGAGTTCTACAAAGGCCGTAGGCCAGTTCCGTTGGTCCTCACGGTAGGTGATGGGCTGGGGACGGACAACCGAGCGTGTGCCGATGTCGCGGGTCGCCCGAACGGGCAATTCAGGGATCTTTGAAGGCTCTGTTTGCGATGGCAACGCATCCACAATCGCGTTGGGATAGTAGGCGCGTGTCACCACACGAAACGGCAGGCCGGGATGCTGGATTGTGTCGAGGGACGAGATGCGCTCCGTGGGAATCGCGACGACGTCATCCCAAACGGGATCGCTCACATTGACGATTGCGAGTTCGGTCTCGCGTGTGCTCTCGGCGTAGTTGCCCGTCTGCCCTTCATCGAGGCGCATCATGAATTCCTTCTGCCAAAGGCTCGTGGCCAATTCACCCAGTAGGAGGAGAATGAGGCCGAAGTGGGTGAGCAGAATGCCGGACTTCTTCAGGCTGAACTTGAAGCGGTAGGCGTGCGCCGCGAGCAGGTTGATCAGAAGAAAGCCGCCGAGTGTGTAGCCGCCTGGGAAGAGAGGGAGCGGAATTTCCGTGCCGGGGATTTTTCCAAGCACGAAGAAGGTCCGAAAAAACTCCTGCTGCACACCCCAGATGCCCAGTTTGACCTGAGCGAGTGTCGCCCAGAAAACGAGAATGATCGATAGGGCGAGGAGAACCACCGTCAGCTTGAGCGACGTGAAGAAGGCGACAAAGGCATTGCGGATTTCGCTCATGATTTTGCAGGACGGATGGTTTTCAGGAATTCGATGATCGCCGGCTTTTCAGCGGTAAGAAGCGAATCAGGTCCGCTGAACTTGAAAAACCATGTACTGCCGTCGAGGGGAACGATCGCTCCGATGATCCGCTGGGGATCGGAGCCCGTGTCGGCCCTGATGTCGACCACGTCGATGTGAAGGCTGCCTGCATCAAGGTGATTGAGGAGCTTCGCGAGTTCCTGTTCGCCCACGGGCTCGAGTTGGATCTGGCCGCGCCAGCGGTTCACGTTGGCGAGATTTCCGCCGACGTTTCCGGGAAATGCAGTGACGGCAAGTTCACCGTTGGTGCCGTTCCCTCCGGGGATGACATAGGTTGCGCGCCGCATCGCCGAAGCAGGCTTCGATGTCCAATGGGGCGGAGCTATCCACTGGAGTCCGTCTCCCTGTGCGGTGGGCACGGGCGTCGACGCCATGGAGGACGATGCATCTGGAGAGGAAAGTTTCGCGCCGCCCGGCTCGGGAGCTGCTGTTGCCGCCGGCGGGTGAGTTGCCTCCTTCTTGACGCGATAGGAAACGATTTCCCGATCCCGACATCCGGACAAAGCGACGATGAACAGTGACGTCAGGGCGACGGGAGCGACTTGGAATCGAGACATGACCTTAGAGACGTCATGCCTCCTGAGAGAAAGTTCAACTCTAACTGCCCAACTATCCGTTGAACTTCACTGTGCCATTTGTTTGCGTGCAATCGAAAACGGGTCGCGATTTGAGGGGTTACGATTGTGGAGCGTGTCGCATCCAATGACGCACAACGCAGGCTGCGCGCTCAATTACCCGGAAATTTGTCTCCTGAGATGCATGTGGGCTCGCAGGCGCGCGGAATCGAGAGTCGCGGAACAGCACGATGTCCTGTGGCCTGTTGAGTTTCCCCAAGGGCGCCGCGTGGGACTTGAGATGTCCTTTCACTTCATGCAGTATTGAAAAATGGAGTACCGGCATCTCGGTGATTGCTGTGTCCTTGTGACGATGGGTGAATCCATCGACGAGGGGACTTCACAGCGCGTGGCGCGGCTTGCTGCGGCGTTGCGTTCACGCTGGCTGCATGGAGTGCTCGATATCGTACCGGCTTTTTCGGCGCTTGCGGTTCATTTTGATCCGACCGGAGTGGGAGGAACGGATCCGATGCAGCGTGTGACGGAGTGGATAGCGGCCACGTCGATGACTGAAGTGTCGTGGGTTGCGGAGAATGGTCGCACCTTCACGATTCCGGTGTGTTATGGCGAGGAGTGTGCGCCGGATCTGATCGAGGTTGCGCTTCGATTGACGATGAGGCCGGAGGATCTGGTAGCGCGGCACAGTTCGATCACATACAGGGTGGGAGCCATGGGCTTCTCGCCAGGTTTCGCCTATATGCTGGGGTTGCCTGCAGACCTGCAGGTTCCGCGTCGTGCGACGCCGCGGACACGGGTTCCACCGGGCAGCGTCGGCATCGGAGGTGTTTTCACGGGTATCTATCCCTCGGATACACCGGGAGGATGGCATCTGATTGGTCGGACGGCCTGCGTGCTGTTTGATCCCGCTCGCCAAGAGCCATGTCTGTTGAGGACCGGTGATTTGGTGAGGTTTCTCCCTAGGGCCACATTCAAGGAAACGGAGCGACTTCCATGATCGAGGTGCTTCGTCCAGGCATTTTGACGACGGTTCAGGATCTGGGTCGGCCGGGCTGGCGCTCTTCGGGAGTCCCGGTTGGGGGAGCGCTTGATACAATGGCGCTGCGGGTGGCGAATGCGATCGTTGGCAACGACGATACCGCTGCAGGGCTTGAATGCACCGCGCGCGGTCCTGTTCTTCGGTTTCTTGCGCCTGCACATGTCGCGCTGGCCGGGGCTGCAGTGGATGGGGTCGAAATGCTCCGCGAACTGAGTCTTCCGGCGGGTGCAGAGCTTTCCCTGGAAAACATTCAGCGGGCTGGTCGGGTCTATCTGGCGATTGCCGGGGGTGTGGAGGTCCCGCTGGTCCTTGGCAGCCGATCGACCCACCTTGCGGGCGGGTTTGGTGGTTTCGAGGGAAGGGCATTGCGGGCAGGCGATCAGGTGGCGGTTGGTCCATCCGGAGGTGTCGCGGAGCCGCGGGCGAAATGGTCGGTGTCTGCCAGCATGGTGCCCGATGTACTGTCCGATCTCCAAGTGATTCGTGTGCTCGCAGGGCCGCAGTACGAGTGGTTCGCAGAGGCTGCACAGCAGGGGCTGTGGAATGAGGAGTTTACGGTGATGTCCATGTCGGATCGCATGGGATTGCGGTTGTCCGGCGAACCGATCCGGTGCGAGATGCCGAGGGAAATGATATCAGCGCCCGTAGCGTTGGGCTCCCTGCAGGTGCCCCCGGATGGCCAGCCCATCGTTCTCCTGGCCGACTGCCAGACGCTCGGTGGATATCCGCAAATTGCGACGGTTATTTCGGCGGACATACCCAGGCTGGCCCGCCTCCGGCCCCGTCAGAGGATACGTTTCGAACAGGTTTCCTTAGTGGAAGCGCAGTACCATCGCCGGGTCATGGACACGGCGTTTGCGGCGCTTCGTGCGGGCCTCGCGGAGAAGATGAGTCATCATGGTGACCCTTGACCTGAATTGCGACCTCGGCGAAGGCGCGGGCGGGGATGAGGCGATCATTCCGTTCATCACCTCTGCGAACATTGCGTGTGGTGCTCATGCAGGGGACCCAGAAACAATGCTCCGCATCTCGAAACTGGCGAAAAGCCTGGGCGTGGCGGTTGGTGCGCACCCGGGGTTTCCGGATAGGGAGGGATTCGGCCGGCGCGAACTCAACCTGGGGCCAGATGAGGTGTATGCCTTGGTGAAGTCGCAGGTGAAAGACCTGCAGCGAATTGCCGAAGTTCGACACGTGAAGACCCATGGCGCGCTCTACACGCTCGCCGCGAAGGATCGAGCCTTGGCCCATGCAGTGGCCTGCGCGGTACGGGAATGCGATCCCCATTTGATCCTGTTTGCGCTTTCCGGAAGCGTGCAGGTGGAAGAGGGTGAGACGGCGGGGCTTCAGGTCGCGCAGGAGGTGTTTGCGGACCGCAGCTACCAAGCAGATGGTTCGCTTACGCCACGTACGCGATCTGACGCGCTGATTTTGAATGAGAATGACGCGGTTGCACAGGTCCTCTCTCTAGCCAGGTCAGGCACTGTGCGGTCGACCGATGGACGCATCGTCAAGGTCCGTGCAGACACGGTCTGCCTGCACGGCGATGGAGCGAATGCGGTGGTATTTGCACGACGGATACGACAGGCCCTGCTTGCCGATGGTGCGATCCTCGCTCCTGCATTGACGAGACCGGTGCCAGGACCGGCGCGGGTGGGAGGCGATCGTGCAACCTGACGTTTCCTGTATCGCGATTGGATTCACTGCATGAGAACGAAATCGACGGTCAATCGAAGGATGCGATCCGCACATGGATCCGTACTCGTCACGGGATTTGAGCCGTTTGGCGATGACACGCTCAACCCCTCGGGTGAGATAGCGCGAGCCTTGGATGGGACGGCAATAGAATCCACCCGGGTCGTGGGTCGGGTGCTGCCTTGCGTCTTCCGCGAGTGCTGCCGACTTTTGGCTGAACATCTGAAAGAACACCGTCCCGTGGCGGTCATCTGCCTTGGGCTCGCGGGCGGGCGTGAAGGCATTCATGTGGAGCGGGTGGCGATCAATGTGGATGATGCGCGCATACCGGACAACGCGGGTATCCAGCCCATAGACACCCCCGTGGTGGAATCCGGCCCGACGGCCTACTGGAGCACGCTTCCGTTGAAGGCGATTGTTACCCGCCTCCGAAACGAAGGGGTGGCTGCGGCGGTGTCGCAAACCGCAGGGACGTTCGTCTGCAATCACCTCTTCTATTACCTGATGCACACCCTGGCAACAGACAGAAGATCCCGGGCGATCCGCGCGGGCTTTGTCCATGTGCCCTGGCTGCCGGAGCAGCCTGCCGCCACGCGTGGGCAGCCCTGCATGGCGCTCGCCGCACAGATCGCGGCGGTGCGGACGCTCATCGGCACGACGCTCACCCAGACCGAGTTGAAGGCGCCCGGTGGCGCCGAGCATTAGCAGCCCCCGGGTTGGAACGACCCTGAGTCTTACGCGTCGATGTGGATGAAAGTGGAACTCCCGCAATGGTCCTCGCGATGTCGAGGAACGCCTGCAATGCCGGTGAGATTGTACCGGTGGCATTCCATCCGAGTACGAGGCGGCTTTCAGGGGCCGGGCCCTCAAGCGTGCGAAAGCGCACGCCCTCGGGAGGCAACTGGCGCACTTCGGACGGGCACATGAATGTCGCACCCAT
This sequence comes from Verrucomicrobiota bacterium, assembly GCA_014584295.1. GTDB lineage: Bacteria > Verrucomicrobiota > Verrucomicrobiia > Opitutales > Opitutaceae > UBA6669. Next base: position 20,904 of record JACTNC010000045.1, on the reverse strand, counting down.
GCCGGCTCGCACGAAACCGATGCCGTTTGCCCTCGGCCAGACCTCCTCGAGGATGCGTGGGGCGATGCCGGCACGGGAGAATGCAACGAGCATGCGATCGTAGAAACCCGGATTGTGGATCCGCGGAAAAAGAACGAACGGAGTGTCGCGCAAGTCGCGCAAGCGCAGATCCGGCTTTTCCGCCAACGGATGGTCCGCCGGCAGGAGCACGCCGTTGCGCTCGCGCAGCAGAAGGTGCGTCGCAAGGCCCGGAGTCACCGAGTCGGGGTGCAGAAAGCCGCAATCGACGTCGCCTGCTGCGAGCGTTGCGAGCTGCGCCGAGGTCGGAGATTCATTGAGCTCCAGCCGAATGCCGGGGTGGCGCCTGTGAAATTCTCGGAGGATACCCGGAAGCACGGTTGCCATTGCGAGGCCGTTGAAGGCGATGCGGACGGAGCCGGTCTGCCCGAGGGCGACAGCTTTCATGTGTTCCGGAAGTCTCGAGACCGTCCGCAGCAGCGGCTCCACTTTTTCCAGCAGTGCATGACCTGCCGGCGTCAGGGCAACCCCGCGCCTTGTGCGCTCGAAGAGCCTGACATCCAAGGTGTTTTCCAGTTGCATGATGGCACGGCTGAGCGCGGGCTGGGCGATGGCGAGCGCTTCCGCCGCCTTGCGAAAGTGAAGGCGCAAGGCGACCTCGCGAAATGCCGCCAGGTGACGGAGTTCGAAGGAGAATTGATACTTTTCAGGCATCACAGGTGAACAAATGAGCATTTCCCGGCAAGGCAAGGTTCTGGTAGAGTGAGGGCTGTCGGGGTTGACGCTCCGTCTCTCCCTTCCAATCATCGTCCTTTATCATGGCACAATCGCTCTTTCAAAAAGTCTGGAACGCCCATGCGGTTCGCACGCTGGCCAATGGCCAGACGCAGCTCCTGATCGGCACACATCTCATCCATGAAGTGACCAGTCCGCAGGCGTTTGGCATGCTGCGTGATCTCGGGCTGAAGGTGGCGATGCCTCACCGGACGTTCGCGACGGTGGACCACATCGTACCCACCGATCAGTTCGCCGAGCCCTATCGTGATCCGCTGGCTCAGGCGATGATGGACGAGCTTCGCAGGAATTGTGCGCAGTTCGGCATCACGTTCTTCGACCGTTCGACGGGCAGGCAGGGCATTGTGCACATCGTGGGGCCCGAGCAGGGGATCACCCAGCCGGGCACGACGATCGCCTGCGGCGATTCGCATACGTCGACCCATGGTGCGTTTGGTGCGATCGCTTTCGGCATCGGCACAAGCCAGGTGCGCGACGTGCTGGCGACCCAGACCATGGCGCTCGCTCCGCTGAAGGTCAGGCGCATCGAGGTGAATGGCAGTCTGCGTCCGGGCGTCTATGCGAAGGATGTCATTCTCCACATCATCCGTGTGCTGGGTGTCAATGGCGGGACCGGCTATGCGTATGAATATGCCGGCAACGTCTTCGACGGATTCTCGATGGAAGAGCGCATGACGGTGTGCAACATGTCAATCGAGGGCGGCGCCCGCGTCGGCTATGTGAACCCGGACGAAACCACCTTTGCCTATCTGAAGGGCCGTCCCTATTCCCCGAAAGGCGAGGCGTGGGACAAGGCCGTTGCCCTGTGGAAATCCTATGCGTCCGATCCTGGTTGCACCTATGATGATGTGTTCCGGATCGATGCGACGGACATTGCCCCGACAGTCACTTGGGGAATCAATCCCGGCCAGGGAATCTCCATCAATGAATCCATTCCGGACCCAAAGAGCGCGGGTGCTCCCGACGAGAAGGCATCCATCGAGGAGGCGCTTGCCTACATGAAGCTCAAGCCCGGCGCCCCGATCAAGGGGACACGCATTGATGTCGCGTTCCTTGGGTCGTGCACCAATGGACGGCTCTCGGACTTCCGCGAAGTCGCGCGATTTGTGAAGGGGCGAAAGGTTGCAGCCGGCGTCAAGGCCATCGCCGTACCGGGTTCCCAGATTGTTGCCGCCCAGTGTGAAAAGGAAGGCATCGACAAGGTCCTGTCAGAAGCTGGATTCGAATGGCGAGCAGCCGGCTGCTCGATGTGCCTGGCGATGAATCCCGACAAGCTCATTGGCGATCAGATCTGTGCGAGTTCCTCCAACCGCAATTTTAAGGGGCGGCAGGGCTCAATCACCGGGCGTACGATCCTGATGAGTCCATTGATGGTGGCAGCCGCAGCCGTGACGGGCCAGGTGGCTGATGCCCGCGAAGTCTTCTCCCTCAACAACTGAGATTTCATTCCATGTCGCTTGCAAAAATTTCCTCCGTTTCCGGTCGCGCCGTTGCGGTCCCCGGAAATGACATTGACACCGACCGGATCATTCCGGCGCGTTTCATGAAGTGCGTGACCTTTGACGGGCTCGGAGAATTCCTCTTTTACGACGTGCGGAAGAACGCGGATGGATCAGATCGAAGCCACCCGTTGAATGATCCGCGTTACAAGGGTGCGACAATCCTGATTTCCGGCGCCAATTTTGGCTGCGGTTCATCGCGTGAGCACGCGCCCCAGGCGATCCAGAAGTACGGTTTCAAGGCGATTGTAGCCGAGAATTTTGCCGAGATCTTCTTTGGCAACTGCACGACACTCGGCATGCCCTGCCTGTCGGCCAAGCGGGAGGACATCGCCATCCTGTCCGCCGCAGTTGAGGCCAACCCCGGGATCGAGGTCACCCTAGACCTGGTCAGGCAGGAGATCCGGTTCGGCGGTCAGCGCATCAGCGCGACGCTTCGCGAGAGCGCGCGGGATGCGCTCGTGAATGGCCGCTGGGATGCCATTGGTGAATTGCTTGAGGGCCGGAATGCCGTCGCGGAGAGGGCGAAGACGCTGCCCTATCTTGCGGCTTGAGGCTCGGGCATCTTTCCAGGCACCTCCATGAAAGCGCTGAGCACAGGCGATAGGCTGCCTGTGCTTGGCGGCGGTCACCCTTTTTCATGGCCGGCGAGGGCTAGACGATTGCGATAGCGGAAGAGCTTGGCGTTAGTCCCTGTATTTGGGAAAATGGCCGTCTCTTTCCACAATTTGATGAACCTTTTCCCGTTTGCGGGCGTCATTCAGGGACAGCCAATTATGATTCTAGCCACTTCAATCGACCTAGGGCGTGTCATTCGCGAGGCCGGTTTACTCATTTATCCGCTTGGCCTGTGCTCGGTCGCTGCGGTCTATATCATCATCGAGCGCATCATATCCCTCCGTCGCGGAGTGGTCATCCCGGACGAACTGGCCGAGGCGGTGATTGAAGGGCAGACGCCCCCGGTGGAGAAGCGCTCGACCCTCGGACGAATTCTTACCTTTGCGGGTCGCCATACGGGTGACGTGGAGGCCACGAAGGCGTACGCGCGGCTGGAGGTGATCAAGCTGGAAAGAGGTATCAGTTATCTTGATACGATTTATGCAGCGGCACCGCTGATCGGCCTGATCGGTACGGTTACAGGTCTGCTTGGCGCATTCTCGGTGGTCGATCCGGACACGAAGATGCCAGACCCGGTGAAGTTTACCGAGAGTGTTGGTTATGCGCTTTCTGCGACGATCCTGGGGCTCACGATCGCGCTTCCGGCCCTGCTTGGAAGCACGTTTCTCCAGCGCATCGTGGACAAGCGCGGCGCCCAGTTGGATGTGTTGCTTGAGCGCGTTCTGGCGCAGCAATCGCAGGATGCCGGTGAGAAGGCCGAGTCGGTGACGCGATGAGTGTTGTGATACGCCGGCGGCGCAAGCGCCCCGATCTTCCGCTCGTGCCGCTGATCGACGTGCTGGTGATGCTCGTGCTCTTTGCGTACGTCACCATGCAGGCCCGCTCTGGCGCGCAGTTGAACATCAACGTGCCGAAGGTCGACACCGCAGGGAAGAATGAGTTTGCAGGCAAGGTGACCATCGGCGTCGACAAGGATGGCCGCATCAGTTTCAACGGCAAACTCATCACATTCGGGGATCTTCAGGGACTCCTTGAGGAGGTGAAGAAGATCAACAAGGACACATCGGTTCTCGTGAGAGCGGATGAGGTGACGCAGTTCAAGAAAGTGACGGAAGTGTGGGACGCCTGCCGAAAGATCGGCTTGAGCAAGGTGGTGATGCAGGTGAGGCAATAACATGGCGGGTAGAAAAATTGTCATAACCGGAGTGACGCGTGGGCTCGGGCGCGCACTTGCGGAGGAATTCATTGCCCAAGGGCACACTGTTTTTGGATGTGGCCGTGGCGGGGAGGGGATCTTCGATCTTCGCCTCACCCATGCGGCGCCGCATGGCTTTTCGGTTGTTGACGTGGCGAACGATGTGAAAGTGGGGATATGGGCCGCAGATGTCCTTGGCCACGGAGCTCCGGACCTGCTGATCAACAACGCTGCGCTCATGAACGAGCCGAAGCCTCTCTGGGAGGAGGAGGACCGGACCTTTACCCAACTCGTCGACGTGAACCTGAGGGGCGTTGCCAACGTCATCCGGCATTTCGTTCCTGCAATGATTGCGGCCGGCAAGGGTGTCATTGTGAATTTCTCGTCGGGTTGGGGGCGCAGTGTCTCCGCCGGTGTCGCTCCCTACTGCATGAGCAAATGGGGGATAGAAGGCCTGACCAAGGCGCTGGCTGAGGATCTTCCAGACGGCATGGCGGCCATACCGCTCAGCCCAGGCATCATCGACACCGACATGTTGCGCATCGCTTGGGCCGACGGCGCGAGCGCCTATCCGAAGGCCGATGTCTGGGCAAAGAAGGCGGTTCCCTTCCTTCTCGCGTTGGGAGCCCGGGACAACGGAAAATCGCTCACGATCAGCGGTGTGCCGGACTAGCCGTTGCCGTGGCGCCCAAACCCAAATTGCTGCTCGCGTCCGCTTCTCCGCGTCGAAGAGAGCTGCTCAGCAGTCTGGGTGTTGCCTTCGAAGTCGTGACTGCATCGGTGGTTGAAAACGAGGAGAGGGGGACACCTCCACGTCGGATGGTGGCCGACAATGCGGCGCTGAAGGCCGACTGGGTAGCCAGCCGGAATCCCGATGCCGTTGTGCTGGGGGCGGATACGACGGTGGCTCTCGACGATGAGGCGCTCAACAAGCCTGCAGACCTGGCATCCGCGGCCCGGATGCTGCGGCGACTATCGGGAAGAACGCACCGCGTTTTCACGGGTGTGTCCGTGAGGCGGGAAAACAGGAATTTGCGGCTCAACGATGTGGCCGTGGCAGAAGTGACGTTCAAGTCGCTGAGCGACGCAGAAATCAACGCCTACCTCGGACGAGTTCATGTGCTCGACAAGGCTGGAGCCTATGCGATCCAAGAGCACGGCGATATGCTGGTGTCCAGCTATACCGGAGAACTGAGCACGATCGTGGGTCTGCCGCTATCGCTCGTGAAACAATTTTTGACCCAGGCCGGTCTCCTGGGTTAGCTTTTCCTGACGACGATGAACTTCCTGGCTGAACCGCCCTCCGTGAAACGCCCGAAACGGCGTGTTGGGCAGCCCGCGATCTGGAAGACGGACAGTTCCCGTCGGACGGTTCAGGTGAGTGTCCTGGCAACGCTGCTCGTGCATCTCCTGCTCTTTGTGGCTGTGCCGCGCGTCTTCAAACCGGATCCGCGTGCCGGCCTGCTAGATCGCGTTCCCCAAGAAAAGACATTCAACGTCGATCTGGCTCCGGAAGAGGCGCCGGTACCCACTCCGCCGCCCAAGCCTTTCAAATTCGTCGAAATCAACCCCGACGCTCCCGACAATCCTCCGGATCAAACGGAGAATTTCGGCGCGCAGAACCAGCAGGTCGCCCAGGAAAAGCCGTCCGAAAATGACGACAAGAGCGAGGCTCCGAAGAGTGAAGACAAGAAGGTGACGGATTCCACGGCGATCGTTACAGGACGCCTTGCACAACCGGAACCCGTTCAACTTCCTTCTCCCCCTTCGCCACAGACTCCCGAGGAGGAACGTGCGGAGCAGGCTGCCGCGGAAGCCCTCGCCCAGGAGGCCGCGAAACAGGCGCGTTCCCCTCTGGCGGGATTCGAGAAGATCGAAGGCGAGGCCCAGGACAGCATTGGCAGCAATATTGCAAAGCTGCCGCCGCCAAATGCGAAGAGAGCCGAAGATACCTCAGAAGGAGATTCGCCGGAAGTGCGTGAAATCGTCACGGCGACCGGTCAGGTCGTGCGCATTGATCCCCGTCGCCCAATGCAACGGGAGCGAATTCCCGAGAAGCAGGTGCGACCCGCATTTCTTGCGAACAATCCGGTAGGCACAAAGAATATTGGCCCGGTCGCCTACAATGCCAAATGGAGCGAATACGGAGCGTATCTCCAGCGCCTGATTGAAACGGTGCAGATCCAGTGGGAGCGCCTGCTGAGGGAGACCGGCGCGACACCTTCACCGGGCACGGTTGTGGCCGTTACGTTCCGTCTCAATGACAAGGGTGCGGTCACGGATATCACGGCGGACGACAGTCCTGGCCCCCAGCATCCGAAGCGACTCTGCGTGAGCGCGATCACTGCGCGTTCTCCCTACGGTGAATGGAGTGACGAAATGATCGCGGTGCTGGGTCACGAGCAGGAGATGACCTTCACGTTTTACTACAACTGATCGTGAGCGGCCAGAACCCAGCCTGGTTGGAAAACCTTCCGCTTGGCCCCGGAGTCAAGGTTATAGCTCACGACAAAAATGGGGTGGTCGCGTTCTCCAAGCCTGAGGGGGTGCTTTCGCATCCGAACACGCAGGGGGACCGCGTGCGTTCGATACTGACAGCGGCGTATGTGCTGGACGGGGAGTACTACACAGGGATCATCGGCGCCCCGGGTGAGCAGCGGCTGCACTTGTTGAATCGCCTGGATTCAGGAACATCAGGAGTGATTCTGGCCGCTGCGAGCGAGACCCTGGCGCGTGATATCCGAGACCAGTTCAAACGCAGACGCATTCTGAAGCGTTATCATGCCCTGGTCTTTGGATCACCCGCGCCTGCGGTGCAGGTATGGCGCGACCGTTTATCTGTGAGAAAACAGGGAGGACACATCCGAACGCAAGCGGCGGGCAACATGGCGTCCGAAGCGAAGATTCAGGTCATGAGTGTGCACCCGGGAAAGCCGCCTTTGGCTCTCATCCAACTCGAGCCGCGCACGGGAAGAAGTCACCAACTGCGCGTTCAATGCGCTCAGCGTCACCTGCCGATCGTCGGGGATGCCACCTATGGCGATTTTGCGTTGAACCGCGAGTTCACAAGGCGCACGGGCCTAGAACGCCTTTTTCTGCACTCGTCAGAAACATCATTCGACTACGAATGGGGGGGCAGGATCTGGCGTTTCTCGGCACATGCTGAATTGCCAGAGGCTTTCGAGGAGGCGTGGCGACTGGCAGGTCGGACGAGGAGAAAATAAGAAACCGCCGCTATAGGCGGCGGTTTGAGCAGGGAACGGAAGGAATCGGAGAGAGCGGTCAGGCCTTGCGACCCTTGAAGGTCAGTTCGGCGATCCCACTCTTGTCGAGTTCCCCGATTCCCAGTGCAACCATCCGGTCAAACTGGAGTTTCGTGGCCGCAGCCAGGGGCATGTTGAGGCCGGCCTCCACTCCCATCTTCCAGGCGATGGTGGAGTCCTTGGCGGCATGTGCTGCGGAGAAGTAGCAGTCGTGCGAGCGATTCTGCATGTCCTCGCCATCGGTCTTGAGCACCTGGGAATTGGCCCCGGTCTGGGCAAAAACCTCGCGGAGCATGTCGAGATCAAGGCCGAGCGCGGCGCCGAGCCCGAGACCTTCGGCGAGCGCGGCCGTGTTGATGTTCATGACCATATTGACGAGAGCCTTGACCTGGGCGGCCTGTCCGGTCCGGCCGATGTAGCGCGGTGATTGGCTCAGTTTTTCAAGGATGGGCTTCACGCGGTCGAACACGGCACGATCCCCTCCGCACATCAGATAGAGTGTGCCTGCACGGGCTTGGGGTATTGAGGATGCCATGCAGCCCTCGAGAGTTGATGCGCCCACGGCTTTGGCGCGCCGCTCGGTTTCAAGGTGGGTACTGGGGGAAAGCGTTGCGCAATTGATGAAGACCTTGCCCTTCGCCCCGACGAGGAGGGAGTCGCCCTTTTCGGCATAGATGCCCAATTGGGCCGCGTCGTCGGTAACGACGGTGATGATGACGTCAGCGGCTGCGGTGACCGCTGCAAGGTTTGGGGCGTGGAGGGTCTTGAGTTCACCGGCAAGCGCGGCTGCGGCGGGCGCATGCACATCGTGAACAGCAGTCACGGCATATCCTGTATCATGAAGACGGCGCGCCATGTTGGCGCCCATGCGGCCGACACCGACGAAGGCAATTCTTTCAGACATGTGATGGATCGTTCTTTTGTTTAATGTCCGCGAGGTTGGATTTCTCTGTTCGCGAAGCGTAAAAGGGGTTGTGGTGTTTTTCCTGGGCCACCGTCGTGAGCGGACCGTGTCCAGGGGCGATCACGGTGTCGCGTGGCAGCGTAAAGATCTTTTCAACATTCAGCCGGTATTGCTCCTCAAACGCGGTCTGACTGCCTCCCATCGAACTGGCGAAGACCGCATCCCCGACAATGGCGAGCGGCCAACTCAAGCCTGTGATGTAGAAGGTGGTCATCCCCGGGGAGTGCCCGCTTGTGAGCAAGGTCTTGATTGCGATATCGCCGAGATGGAAATAGGCACCTTCCTTGAAGGTACGTGCATTGGGACGGGACAGTGGCTCGAGTTCGTGCGACCAGACCTCCGCCTTTGTCCGCTTCGCAAGGGTATCGAGGTCGGCGATATGGTCCTCGTGGGCGTGGGTGATGAAGATGTAGTGGACCTTGAGTTTTTCGGCATCGACCAGGTCCAGCAAACCCTGCGCGGAGGCTCCGGTGTCGAACACCGCGGCCACCTTCGATTTTGGGTCCCACACCAGGTAGCTGTTTACGGTCATGTCCTCGTAGGCGGTGTTGAACATGGCAAAGCCCCGGGGAAAGACCGGCTGTTCGGGATACCATTCCTTTCGTGCGAGCGACTCCAATGGATTGGGTGCCAGCCGGAGATGCCGGGCGACACGCCGGATCACGGCAATGATAGGTTTGCCACCCTTGACTGCGGCGAGATCGGCCTTCGAGACATCCGCGCGCGCCGCAAGGTCCTCGTCGGAAACCTTGAGTCCCCGCTGGGCCTTGTTGATGACGTCGGCGAAACTATCCTCGAGTGGTATTTTTGCCATGTTGAGACGAACTGGAGGGTTGCTTCCCGCAACCTTGCGGGGAGAACAGTCACGAATAGGCGATGATACGGAGAGTGCAAGCGTGCGCTCTCTAGCCGACATCCCAGAGGACACTTTCGCGAGGAGCGACCGGACGGGGAGTGATCCCTGTCGGCTGTCGAATGAAACCGAAAGGAGTTACATTTTCATCAGGTTTCTTTCGTGTTCGATCCACCAGCCAAGCAGGCCCTGTGCGAGTCCGTGACATATCGGCTGGACATGGGAGAGGACGTCGAGATCGCGAAGGGACTGTCGCAGTATCGGTGGCAGGTCACCCGCGTACCAGTGATACCAGAATCGAGGTGTGCCATGGGCATTGGCTCGGATAGACAAGGCAGGCAGCAGAAGATTGCAGATCAGCGTGTCCAGGCGTGGCCCCACAAGAGCTCGCCCGCACCAGGCGTCGGCCATGTGTGCGCGCAAATCGACCAGATCGGCGTTGGTTCTGAACTCCCGCGAAGTTCTTGCAGGCATGTCATGGAGATCACTTGCAAGCAGAAGCGGGAAGTGATGCAGAGCCTCCGTGCGACTGCACAATTCAGGCCACACGGGAGCGGTCTGCACCCATTGCGCGTACTGGCAGAGCCGGGTTTTCGGGTGATTGGCCGGGCGCACCCCTTGCAGGCTCCAACGCCCGGTTTCGCTGCTGAAAGCCTCATCGGCTGGGCTGGGTTCATGCTGCCAGGCCTCCAGAGGCCATCGCTGGGCAATGCGCAGCATCGGAGCCCGGTTGAATCGGTAGCCAAGGATTTCGAGCGCGGTCTGGTGACAGGCCTCCGTCCATCCCAGGTGCTCGGCGCGGACGCGGAGGAATCGCACTTTCTGATCCCATCGCGCCGTTGCGTGACGGTGAATTACATCCAGACGCTTTGTCATCGGATAGCTGAGCAGTTCCTCGGTTGCACGGGTGACCGCCCGATTGGCCAGAGTCTCAACGGCTGCATCCGCTGCGTAGTCTTCCAATGAATACAGCAGCAAGGGCAGCAGGATCAGGAGCGGAACCATGCGCCCATCCGATCGCTCGGTCCTTGCCTCGGGGGAACTCCAGAGTGCGGCGTGCAGAATCACCTGATCGTAGGCATGATCCCGATCATGCTCATGGCGTTTCCAGTCCGCGGCATGCAGATGCAGCTCGACGTCCCCCGTCACCTCAATGCCATTGAGGAGCAACCGTGCATTCTTGAAATCGGGTCCGCCGAGTTGGTTCCATCTGCCCGGATGAAGCACTTGGACGTGCAGGCCGCATTCCGTTCTGGCCGGGGTGGTGACGAATTCCCGGCGCATCCAAATCCTCTGAAGCAGTCTTTCCGGGAAACAAAAGGGTCCGTAGAGTCCCTGAACCTCGGCGAGTTCAAGCGAAGGGTTGGCGGCCGACGTTTCCATGTGCGTCTCTGGTGAACGTCGCCAGGTCGCGCTTGCAAGCAGGCAGGGTGCCTGAAATGGGGCAATTCCATCATGCTTCCCAGCGCGACAGTGTTAGGCTGGCATCCGCGGGACGCGGTTGGAAAGTCTCCCGGGTTTTTCCAAGCGGAGAAGCTTGATGCCGGAGGATCTGGCGGCTTGCTTTGGGCGATATGAACCCTGGAAGACTCGTTGGCATCGGTATCCTCATTGTGGTGGTGTTTCTTGCCTTGTCGCAGTTCACCTATGTCGTTGAGCCCGGTGAACGCGGTGTGTTGATTACGCTAGGGAAGGTTTCCGAGCAGCCGCGTCCCGAGGGATTTGGAACCAAGGTGCCGTTTGTTTCGCGTCTGGAGCGGGTCATGGTGAAGCAACAAACCCAATCCTTGGAGTCCGAATGCTATTCGTCGGACCTGCAGCAGGTGAATGTGACGTTGCGCGTGCTTTACCGGATCCCGGAAGCGGTGGTGGTCAAGATATACAAGGACTACGCTGGAGATCCCTTTGAGAGCCTGGTGGCACCCCGCGTGCAGGAGGCAGTAAAGGAGGTGACCGCGTTGCAAAGCGCCGAGCAGATTGTGCGCCAGCGTGAGGACGTGAAAACGAAGTCGCTCCAGGCCGCTCGGGAGAAAATCGGGAACCTGCTGTATGTTGAAGACCTCGTGATTGAGAACATCACGCTTTCCAAGGAGCTTGAGCAGGCGATTGAAGCGAAGATGGTGCAGGAGCAGGAGGCCGCAAAATCCCGGTACACCCAGCAAAAGGCACAGATCGAAGCGGAGACCGCGAAGATCAAGGCGCAGGGCGAGGCCGATGCGATCCGCATCCGCGGACTCGCGCTAAAGGAAACGCCCGGCCTGATCGAATTGCAGATCGTCGAGAAATGGGACGGTCGCTCCCCGCTTGTCATTGGTGGCGCGGGCGGTGGCAGTAGCGGAACCAACCTGATACTTCCCTTGTCCAGTTTTGGAAGCGCGAAACCCGGGGACACCGGCCGGTAGCCTGCGACCTCTGCGCGTGGTTTGGGGTTTGTTGTCTTGTGGGCCGACGGGAATGGCATGGCACTTGTAGCGGGGCGATTGCCTGGATCCTCTCCCAACAGCGGGGCGGAATCGACCGGTCCTGCACGCGCGGGTGACCTGCTAAGGGCAGCGGGGCACGCTTGGTGACCGGCATCGCACTTGCGAGCATGTCCCTCTCGGGTCCGGCGCATTCGCGATCGAAATACGAAACCTTGCGTCTATGCCAAATGGGCCAACCCTAATCCCGCATGAGCGGCGCGAGTTCATCCGTGGAAGCCTTCGGAGCCCCCGGCATCACCCCCAGGTGGTCCTCCAGTGCCAAGGAGGGGCTTGGCACGGCCTATCATACCGGTTGCCGGGTGTGGTTCACGCTGAGCCATGGAATCATCAACGAGATCTATTATCCGACGGTCGATCAGCCGAATACCCGGGACTTTCAATTCCTGATCAGTGATGGGGAGACTTTTTGTCATGAGGAGAAGCGTGATCTGGTCCACGAGATCGAACTTCCGGAAAGGGCCTGTCCGTTCTATCGGCTGACAAACACCGAGCGCAATGGACGCTACCGGTTGATCAAGCACATCCTGACGGATCCCCACAGGTCCGTCGTCCTTGTTCACACAAGGATTGAGATTCTTGATCCCTCGCTGGATGGAAAATTGCGGCTCTATGCGCTGCTTGCGCCACACATGGGCAGGCAGGGGGCGGACAACTCCGGCTGGTGCTCCGAAACAGGGGGAAACCGGCTGCTGCACGCGAACCGTGGGCAATTGCATCTTGTCATGGGGTGCAGCAGCGGCTTTGTGCAGCGCTCCGTCGGCTACGTGGGGGCCAGCGATGGCTGGCAGGATCTCATGGACAATTTCCGCATGGACTGGCGTTTCGCAACGGCCCGGGGAGGCAACATCGCTCTCATGGGGGAAATCGATCTCCAGGACACCGGCGAGTTTTCGATCGCGATCGCTCTTGGGGGAAGCTCCCAGAGCACCGTCGCGAAACTGATGCAATCGCTCGCAGAGCCCTTCGAAATGCATCGCAAGGCCTATGTGCGCCAGTGGCAGCGGGCGATGGTTGATGATCAGCACGACTTTGCATCGCACACCTTCGATGGCGGGCATCTCTACCGAATGAGTCGCTGCCTCTTGCTTGCCCACGAGGACAAGACTTTTCAAGGAGCTCTGGTGGCTTCGATGAGCATTCCTTGGGGTGAGAGCAAGGATGACAAGGATCTCGGCGGCTATCACCTGGTCTGGACTCGCGACCTTGTGCAGAGTGCAACGGCCCTGCTCGCAACCGGGCAGACAGGTACGCCGGTCCGGGCGCTGGTCTGGCTGGCCGCCATCCAGTTTCCCGATGGCAGATTTCCGCAGAATAGCTGGATCGATGGGGAGCCGTATTGGTGTGGGGTTCAACTCGACGAAGTGGCAGCCCCGATCCTGCTGACGTGGCGTTTGCAGCGCGAAGGTGTTGCGCTGGGTCGGTTTGATCCGGGCTTCATGGTCTTTCGTGCAGCCTCCTTTCTGATTAGGCACGGACCCGTGACGGGACAGGATCGGTGGGAGGAAAGCTCCGGCTATTCGCCCTCAACCCTTGCGGCGGTGATCGCCGGCCTGGTTTGTGCCGCCGATCTGGCTGTTCAGCGTCAACAGCCAGCTGCTTCTTCCTTCCTTCTCGAATACGCCGACTGGATGGCTTCGCACCTCGAGGATTGGACCGTGACGAACCAAGGCGAACTTCTCAAAGGAGTTTCCCGTCACTACATCCGGATCAATCCCACAGATCTTCATTCTCCCGATCCGCATGCCAATCCGGACACCGGCATACTTTCAATCGCCAATGGAGGAGGAGTACACCCGGCGAGAGCCATCGTTGGGGGCGATTTCCTGCAGTTGGTGAGATTGGGCATTCGCGATGCGCGGGACCCGATCGTTCTAGAGTCGATCAAGGTCATCGATCACATCCTGAGGAGGAATCTGCCCCAGGGTCCGAGTTGGCGACGCTACAACCACGATGGCTATGGACAGAAAGACGATGGCGGCGCATTCGACGGGGCAGGCGTCGGCCGATGCTGGCCGATCCTGACGGGGGAGCGCGGACACTATGAACTGGCCGCAGGACGTGACCCCGGGCCGTTCATCGCCGCCTTGGAGAATTTCGCGAATGCGGGAGGGATGATCAGCGAACAGCTTTGGGACGATGCCGACCTTCCGGAGGCGGGATTCAGCCGGGGCCATCCCACGGGTGCCGCGATGCCACTGTGTTGGTCGCATGCGGAGTATGTGTCGCTGGTCCGCAGCGCAAGGGACGGGATCTGTTTCGATCGTGTCGAGCCCGCTTACCAGCGCTATGTGGTCAACCCGGTACGGAGCCGCCATGAATACTGGAGTTTCCGTCACCCCCTGCGACGCATGCCCGTGGGAAAGGTTTTGCGCATTGTTACTACAGATGAGGCGGCAGTCATTTGGTCGCCGGACGGATGGAAGAGTACCCAAACGTTGGATACAACGGAGATTCCGGTCCTGAAGATTTGGCATGCGGATCTGCCGACGGAACGGATTCCCGCTGGCGCGGTGATTGAATTCACGTTTCACTGGGATCGGGACGGACGGTGGGAAGGGAGGAACTTCACCATCGTGGTCGAAGCATGCACGGCAAGTCCTGCGTAAGAGGCGGTCGCTCGGGTTTCCGTCAATGGGCTGATGCTTGCTCGGCGCGATGTCGTGGACTTCGCGCAGGTCTGGACGCGAATATTCACCGAAGGACGAAGAACACGGCACTGACGATCAGCGTGGGAAGGAGAGCGCCAAGGAAAAGGCTGACAGGTTTCACGCCGGTCGGAAAATGTTTCTGAAGGATGTTCTGCCCCGCAGGATTGGGCGCGTTGGCGATCACGGTCAATCCGCCGCCTGTGACGGCGCCTGTCACTACCGCGTATTTCAGGGGCTCTGTAAAGTCGGGCACTAGCGTGGCGAGGTAGGTAATGGCGGCGTTGTCGTTGAATGCGGTGAGGATGGCCGCGCCCGCAAAAAGCGAGCCCTCGTTGAGACTCTTGAGCACGGGTTCGATCCACCATCCCTGCATGCCTCCATGGATGACAAGGCCGGCAAGAAAAAAGCCGACCAGCAGGGGTGCGCGCAATTCAAGTCGGCTTTGGTGGTGGGCCGTGGCTTGGCTGAACGCCAGGAAGAAGAGGAGGGCACCGAGGAAGAAGGGGGGATGATGCGCCGTGGCCACACAGAACCCCATGAAGAGCAGATGAACCAGCGTGATCCATGCAGGGATGGGCTCACGATTTCCGGATTCGATCTCGGTGCCCGCACCGGCCTTTTCGTCGAGGAAGGCGAGTTCGTTTCGGAAGACCAGGTAGAAGGCAATGGTGGAGATCAGGATGCCCACGACCGCCTTCCAGCCGATATGCGTGAGCATGTGTGCGGTGTCCCAATTCCAAGGACCCGCGACCATGAGCACGGGAGGTGCCGCAAAATGCGTCAGGGTTCCGCCCACAGACACATTCACGAACAGGAGTCCGAGGGTTGCATAGGCAAGGCGCGGCGAGGGACCGCGGCTGTAGAACTGCTTTGAAAGCAGGAGCGCTCCAATTGTCATTGCGGCGGGTTCAGTGATGAACGAGCCGAGCAGCGGAGCGACAATCAGCACGGATAGCCACCACGCGCCGATGCTGTGCCCTCCGAGGCCTGCCAGGAGCGACAGGCAATTCTCCGCAAATCGTAAGACAGGCCGCGTGCCTGCGAGGGCCATGATGACAAAAACGAACATCGGTTCAGTGAAATTCACACGATGGCTGATGTACTCCGTGGCGGCATCCAGACCATGGAAGGCAATCAGGGCGGCGAGCAGGGCAATTCCCCACAGACCGAAGACAACTTCAACCTCTCCAAAGAAATGGAGGACCTGTCCCTTGAAGCTGACCGGATCGGGAATGCCATCCTGATTCCGGTCCCTGGGGCGATTTTCTAGACCTAGGGCCTTGAGATGGGCGGCGTTGACTTCATGTGCCCAGTGCTGGAATCGCGACGTAGCGAAGGTATGAAGGATAGCGAGCAGGAAAATGCCCGTGGCTACCGCATTGAGGGGATCCGTATGGATGCGGTGAATCAGGGTGTCCCACAAGCTGCCCCCGGATGGATCAGCGTAGTCAGCGAGGGGACGTGGAATGAGCGTGCCGACAGCCGACGCTGCAAAGTGCTGAAAAAGCATGTAAACCTGGTTTCCTTTGGTGAGGGGCAATGCTCCGGATAGTGTTCCCGGGGAACGCCCGTTTTCCTTCAACGTAGGTGCCGGCTGTGCTCCAAAGCAAGAATGGACGAGAGACGACGTCAGACGTGGCTGCGATTCCGCTTGTCTTGCAATCATCCGACTGGCGCGGTGAACCGGCGACATTCATGATTCAGGCATGCGGGCAAGGTCTATCGCTGTAAGATTGCATCCGTGTGATTGATCTGCACGCTTCGAGCATGATCATCGGTGTGCCCAAGGAGATCAAGGATGGCGAGACGCGGGTGGCGATGACGCCGAGCCTGGCCCGACGATGCGTGGGAGTGGGGGCGACGGTCATTGTGGAACGTGGAGCTGGTATGTCCGCCGGCTTTGCCGATTCCGAGTATCGGCAGGCGGGTGCACGGATTGCATCGGGTGCGGCGCGTGTCTGGAAAGAGGCGGATTTGATCCTTAAGGTAAAGGAGCCGTTGCCGACCGAGTATGACCGATTGCGTGAAGGGCAGGCGCTCTTCACCTACCTGCACTTGGCTGCCGGCCCGGAGCTCACCCGCGTTCTTGTTGCGCGCCGTGTGCTGGGCATCGCCTATGAAACGGTGGAGGCTCAGGACGGGACGCTTCCGCTGCTGAAGCCGATGTCGCAGATCGCGGGGCGGCTCGCAATCCAGATTGGAGCCTATTTCCTTCAGTCACAAAATGGAGGCTCAGGGGTGTTGCTTGGAGGAATACCCGGCACGGCTCCGGGCCATGTGGTAATCATTGGTGCAGGAAACTCCGGTGCCCATGCGTGTCGCATGGCGACGGGGATGGGGGCGCGGGTCACAATTCTCGATCTCGATACGCGCAAGCTTGAACTGATTGAGGAGGAGTATGGCGGAAGGGTGGTCACCCTGCTTTCAAACCCGGCCAATATTGAGGCATCGGTCGCTTCGGCGGACCTCCTTATCGGAGCTGTACTCATCCCTGCGGCGAAGGCGCCCATCGTGGTGCGCAAGGCAGCGGTTGCTTCGATGCGGCCGGGAAGCGTGGTGGTGGATATAGCAGTCGACCAGGGAGGCTGCGTCGAGACGATCCGGCCGACCTCCCACCACGAACCCACGTATCGGCACCGCGGCGTGGTGCACTACGCTGTTCCCAACATGCCGGCGCTGGTGGGTCGGACATCAACGATCGCGCTGACGCAGGCGACCGAGCCATTTGTCCTGCGCCTCGCGGAGCACGGGATCCGACGCGCGCTCGAGGAGCATCGCGGACTGGCGAAGGGAGTGAACACCCGCGATGGGCGGATCACCAACATGGCGGTTGCAAAGGCCCTGGAGGCGGCAACTGCCTGAAGGTCGATATCGCCGGCGGTAATGGTACTGCCGGAAATTGGGAGGAACGGAGTCCTGAGGCGCGGATGGTCAGGCCGCGGCAGGAACGATACGGATCGACTTCACCTCGATTCGTTCGATGGGAGTGCTCTTTTCGCCACCGCCTCCGGACTTTGTCGGCACGTTTGCAATCTTTTCAAGGACATCGTCGCCCGCGATGAGTTCACCGAAGGCTGTGTACTGGCGGTCGAGAAAGCGTGCATCGCCATGACAGATGAAGAACTGGCAGCCTGCGGAATTCGGATCCGAGGCGCGCGCCATCGAGATCACGCCGCGAACGTGGGGTTTGGCGTTGAATTCAGCCTTGAGCTTGTAGCCGGGATCGCCGGTTCCCGGCATGCCGCGGGCCCCTGCCTTGGTATTGGGGCAGCCGCCCTGGATCATGAATCCCTTGATGACGCGATGAAAGGCCGTTGCGTCATAAAACCCCTCCCGGGCGAGTTTCTTGAAATTCTCGACAGTCTTTGGTGCGACGTCGGACCAGAAGGAAAGGGTCATATCCCCGTAGCTCGTGCTGATGATGGCGTTTTCTGACGCGGTAGGAGTGCTCATGGAAAACGACCATCAAACCCATTGAAAGCGAAACGTGCAAGCCGGCTTTGCCCGCCATGCCGAACTCGTTCCCGCAACCTGGTGGGCCCGGCCCAACAAGGTTGCGTGGCAGCCGATTATCTTCGGGGTCGGCTTGGAATGAGGGTCAGCTTCTAATGAGGGCCCGCTTTGCGATGCATTTCGAGGCATTCGTAGTGGCGGTAATGGCGGCGTGCCATTCGCTGACGCATGCCGCGGGTCTGCTCAGGCTGCATTGGGACAGCGTGCGATGTCTGATTGATCGTGCTGTCGCCTGGTTCTTCACAGAAAGAGGTGGAATATCGTGGCGGGAGCTGAGTAGATAGCCTGAGGCAAGCTTCGTCGCTCCTGTCCTCGAAGTCGGCCAAGGCCTCTCAACCCAATGCGTCTGTCTTAACTTGTTTTCCTCGATCCGCTGTCTAACGCATGGGGACCACCTCAATGTGTGCGAGGGTAGGAATGGAGCATTCTTCGGACGTAAACGACTCTATTTCGGCGTGGATTTCAGGTTGTGATGACTGAGTACAACCTACATGACCTGGCCCTTTATGACTGCCACTTCTTCATTTCAGGATTTTTCGCGCGGTGAGGCGCTTCGAGTAAATGATGATCGCGACGCTAATAGCCCAGCTGATAACCGCTCCAACCAGTCCGGGGCCTCCGATAGCTCCAAGCCAATTCTTAGCGACGATCTGATACAAAGTAAGCGCGAGCCCCACACTAAAGGCTGCGACGAAAAAATGGAACGCCTGCTTCCTCAAGAGGAACAAGAGAATGGCTCCGACGAGATTCGACGCTCCGATCACGATAGTCGATCCATGGTCAAAAACCGTCTGCGACTGGAAGTAGGCTTTCTGCGCTTCATTCAATGGAATCGCGCCCGAATAGATGAGGGAGAACGATAAAAGCACCCATCCGGCCGAGAGAAAATAGAAGATAGAAATGACCCAAACAAGCGCGGGCCTTCTTCCTGGAATAGGTGGGAGTTCTTGTGGTGTCGTGCTCATAATACTTTTGCCGAACGTTCAAGATGTGATCGGGCCTGAATTTGTGAGACACGGTCGTCTCTTGTTTTGTGTGTTATGGGTTTAGTTGCGGTATGGGCAACTGGTTAGTTGCCTGGCCCCCATGGGGGCCAAAAATTTCGCTTCGGCCTGCATTGGGCTGAGATAGTCTAGGGCGGCGTGTTTTCTGAATCGATTGTAGAAGACCTCTATGTAGTCGAAGACGTTGGCGCGCAGTTCGGCCTCGTCGGCAAAGATGTGGTCGCGCACGGTGGTGGTCTTGTAGCGGCCGTAAAACGATTCCATGGCCGCGTTGTCATAGCAGTTGCCTTTGCGGCTCATGCTTGGATGCATTTTGAGCCGGCTGAGCAATCGTTGGTAGTGATCACTGGCGTAGGTGCTGCCGCGATCACTGTGATGCACGATGCCTTCGCGGACTTCGCCGCGGGTCAACACGGCGTTCTCCAACGCGGTGCTTACCAGTTGGGCGTCGTTGCGATCCGATACGCTCCAGCCGATGATGCGGCGCGTGCATAGGTCCATAACCGTAGCCAGGTAATACCAGCTGGTGTCGCTGAGCAGATACGTGGTGTCAGCGACCCAGATCTGGTCGCGATAGTCGGGTTTGCCCAGGTCACGCAGCAAGTTCGGGTGGTAGCCAAACCGGTGATTGCTGTCAGTGCCCAGCGGCTTGAACCGCCACTGGCTCTGGCCGATCAGGTCGAGTTCATGCATCAACCGCAGGGTGCGATCACGCCCACACTCGATGCCTTCCTCACGCAAGTGCGCATGCACCGGCCGGTAGCCATGCGGCCCGGGACTTCGATCCCGGATCTTGGTGATCCGTTCTTTGATGGCCTCGTCTTGTCCGCGCCGCGCCGAGGGTTTGGCCTCGAGCCAACGGTAGTAGCCGCTGCGAGACACGCCCAACGCTTCGCTCATCTCCGCAAGATCGTAAATGGTTTGATGCTGTTTCATATACTCAAACCGGCTCACTCGTCCTTGGCGAAGTAGCTCACCGTTTTTTTTAGAATCTCGTTGATCCGCTCGGCCTTGGCCAGGCGTTTGCGCAACTGCTCGATCTCGGCCGCCATCTGCGTCGGGCTCGAGCTTGCCTGCGCTTCGCTCGTGGCATCCAAAAGCGCCAGATGTTCACTTTTCCAACGGTAAAGCAGCCCCCGGTTCACGCCCAACTTCGCCGACACTTCCGGCGCGCTCAGGCCGTCCATGATCAGCAGCCGCGCCGCTTCTCGCTTAAATTCCATCGTGTATCTGTGCCTCTTCATCTTGGGTTTCTCCCTTTAAGAGAACCCCGTGTCCACTTTTCTCAGGCCCGATCAATTCTTGTTGTGATCGCACAGGTTGCGAATATCAGCGAGCCTTTGCACGTTACGCCAAACAGGAACATCATAGACATCTGCTTGCTTCAGGCGATCGTTTAAGTCAGCGATTGTCGGATGGGCCTTGCGAATGGTGACGGAGTGAGAAACGGCCACCTGACCAAGGTGCTTCTCAAGGATAACACCACAAATAGCGCCTGCCCCCCTCAAAAATCCTTTCTTCTTGAGTTCTGTCGCTGTTTCGATCTCGGAATCAAATAGATCGGCTTGTATGATTTGGCGAATTTCGAGCAGTGACGACTCGAAACGAAGTTTACAGGCAGTGAGAATTGCGCTCTGGCTTTCAAAAGCCGCGTTTATAATAGCAGTGTCGTTGAAATACTTCTTACCCTCATATACGTTGAAGGCAGAAATACTTCCGTTCATCCAATCTTGAATTTTATATGTATCGATACCTATCTGTTTACGGCGAGGATCGGTCAGATAATAATTGATAAATTCCGAGTGCCTATCGGGAATAAGCTGCTTAACAAGTGCTGAAGCTTCGGTATACCAGTTCTGATACTGCGTTCGGAACATACCTCTGAACTTCTTGATCAGCTCCTTACCCTTCTCTTTCTTCTCAATCTCTAAAAGTTCCGCGTCGGAGGCGTTTGGGCTTGCCTCGAAAAAGTGGACACCAAATTAGGCGGCTTTGATGTTGTTTGATTGATGTTTCTTTTCGAAGGCCACAGGGGAAAGATTCCCGAGCGA
>JACTNC010000049.1 GCA_014584295.1 Verrucomicrobiota bacterium | reverse complement strand
ACCCAGCAACTCAACGCCGAGCACCTGCGGTTTTCCTTCCGTGATGGTTCCGGTCTTGTCCACGGCCAATCCCTTGAGGCGACCGATGGTTTCGAGATGAGCGCCGCCTTTGACCAACACCCCGCGCCGCGCAAGTGCTGTCAGGCCGGCGACAATACTGACCGGCGTCGAGATCACCAAGGCGCACGGACAGGCGATGATGAGCAGCACACAGGCGCGATAGAGCCAAGTGTTCCAGTCACCTCCCAGCAACAGAGGCGGCACGAGGAACACCAGCAGTGCCACGCCGGTAACGGCAGGCGTGTAGTAGCGGGCGAACACATCTACGAAGCGTTGCGTGGGCGCTTTCTGCTCCTGCGCCTCTGCAACCAAACGGATGATCCGAGCCAGTGTCGTGTCACCGGTCGTCTTGGTCACTTTGATCTGCAGCGATCCTTCTCCATTGATGGTGCCAGCAAATACGGTGTCGCCAGGCTTCTTGTCCACCGGCACGGATTCGCCGGTGATCGGCGCCTGGTTGACGGCCGATTCACCGGACAACACCACGCCGTCGAGCGGAATGTTCATACCGGAACGCGTGGCGACCGTTTCGTCGACTGAGACCTCCTCGACGGGGACCTCGATGAACTTTCCGTCGCGCTTCACAAACGCTTTCTTCGGGGCAAGCTCCAGCAGGGCTTCGGTTGCGCGCCGGGCCCGACGGTCGGCCCATCCTTCGAGCCACTCGGCGACGCCGAAGAGGAAGACCACCGCCGCCGCTTCGACCCACTCACCGATGAACGATGCGCCAATCGCTGCGATGACGACCAAGAGATTGATGTCCGGCCGGAGACGGCGCACCGCGACCCACGCCTTGGGCAACAGAAACCAGCCGCCAGCCAGCATGGCTCCCAGCGCGAGCACTTTGGGCACAATGACCGGACCGACCTTGAAACCGTGCACCAGCAGCGCAACCACCACGAGAACACCGGAAACCGCGAGACTGATCGTCTCCAGACGATTGGACGATTCGTCATGAGAATGACTACAACCGGCTCCATGACCCGAATCGTGGTCCGCATGCTTGTCCGAATTCTGATCCGTTTTGTGGTCGTCGTGTTTCATAGTGTTGAGTCGTTGTTGAATCATCAGACAGTGTCTGTGCCGCCGGGTGCGTTGGCCTTGGCAGGACGATTCAATGCCCGTAAACGCTCCAAACTCTCTTCGTATTCGTCTTCAAACGCCGAGAGTTTGAAGAAAATCGCCGAAATGGACCACGCCACCAAAGCGGTGATCAGCGTGTGGCTGAGGTAGTGCGCGCCTTTCGCCATTTGGTAGCCGCCCATCAGGGAGCCCACGCCGAGCCCAATCGCGATGGCCACCAGCTGTCCGCGGCGATATAACGCCAGTCCGGCCACCGCAAATAAGGCATAGCCACCGCTGGCGTGTCCGCCAGGAAAGCAGCGGCCGCGGCGGAGTGGCTTGTCGCCAGCCGCGTAAGTCTCCAACACCCGAACATACGGAACATCTCCGCCGTAACGGCGAATCTCAGATGGGCAAAAGACGTTGGTTGTCGCCTTGATCCCGCCGATCACAGCCGGCACCAGCCCGAGTGGCAGCACGGTCAGAATGACCCGGCGCCGCGACCGGAGCCACGGGGGAAGTTTGGGCCGGAGGCGCGAGGGAACACAGGCAATGCCCACGAGGAATACGCCGAACGCGATGATGAGGACTTTGGGTCCCGTATAAAATAGCGCGCGCCCGATTTCATTACGTCCGTCGACCCACCAGCTTCTCCGCTCAGAGTCGTAGAGATGATCCTGGACCCAGAGATCCAGCGGCGTGAACTCGAATAGCAGGAACACGGCGATCAGGGCGCCGATGCTCCAAGCCAGAGTGCGGTCAAGGTTGAGTCGTGGCAGAGACATACTCGCGTTGGACCCCATGTTTGAAGAGCCATGAAGCGGCTTGGTAGTTTGCAATGGCATCGGCCACGAGACCGTCGCCACCACGGCAGGGCGTCAGAGCATGTGAGGCCCGGTCATAATCGTAGGCATCTGACTGCCGCACCGGTTGCAACACAGCCAGGGCACCCCGCCGATACATGCCCAGTTTTTGGTAGGTGCCGATGAATAGCGGGCCATCTTCCTCCGCATCGTCTGACAAAACATCGCGACCAAAGAAGCGGCTCGGATAGCTCCACTGCAGCAGGCCGAGCAATGTCGGCGCATAGTCGATCTGGCTGGTCGCCTTGGTCACGACCCCGGAGGCAACCTGGCCGCCCGGAGAATAAACCAAAAGCGGAACGTGATAGTTCTCGACGGGCAGCGCGGTCTTCCCGGCGCTCGATGCACAGTGATCCCCCACGATCACAAAAATCGTATCTTTGAACCAGGGCTTGTCCGCCGCCTGGCGGAAGAATTCGCCAATCGCGAAGTCGGAGTATTTGACCGCACCGTTTCGTCCGGATTCCTTTGAAGGCAGGTCGATGCGCCCCTCCGGAAACGTGTAGGGCCGATGATTGGAGGTCGTCATCACGAAATGAAAGAAGGGCTTCCCTGCCGCGTAGTCGCGGTCCGCTTCGCGTAAAGCCCAGCGGTATAAATCCTCGTCACACGCGCCCCAGGCATTGGCAAATGTGATGTCCTCTTTCGCGACGCTGTTACGATCAACGACGCGATACCCGTTCCCGCCAAAAAACGCGTTCATGTTGTCGAAGTATCCGAAGCCGCCGTAGATGAATGCAGTGTTGTAACCCTTGCTTCGAAACACCGAACCCAGAGTGAAAAGCCCTGAATTATCGGGCCGCTTGACGAGCGAACGACCCGGCGTCGGCGGAACGCTCAGGGTGAGCGCTTCCATTCCCCGGTCTGTCCGGGTGCCCGTCGCATAGAAACGATCAAAAACGAGCGATCCCGCCGCAAGCTTGTCCAGCGACGGGGTAATCCCATTCGGGTTGCCATACCGAGAGAGAAAGGCGGCGCTGAGGCTCTCGACCGTGATTTGAACGACATTCAGACGGCGCTCCGGCCCCGGATGGGTGATCTGGCGAAGCAGGTCCTTCGCTTGCGACGTGGCCGGCCCGGCACCCTCATGATGCAATCGGTGTCCCACGCGGGCGAAGGCTTCCTCCACCGGCATTGTCCGATAGAACTGGTCAAACTCGAGCTGGTTGGCCCGAAAGGCCGCGAAGAGCGACCATAGTCCGTTCTTCGCCAACTCCCGATTGTAGCTGTTCGCGAAAGCGGGAATATCACGCTCGCTCAGACCGAGCCCCGTGATGAGAGCGAGCGCGCACCAGGTTCCCGCCACGCGCCATCGGAGCCCAGCCGTCATGTTCGAATGATTCAGCCAGAGCGAGATGATGCCCGTGAGCACCAGACCGAGGTAGACACCGGTGGTGGCAAAGAGAATGCCGCCAAAAACTGCCGGCATCGAATAGGACTCGCGAATGTTGCCGAGAACTTCCGTCGTGTAGACGAGGTAGTCCACCGCGATGAAGTTAAAGCGAACGCCGAATTCATCCCAGAAAAGCCCTTCGGAAACCGCACCGAAGAACAGTAGGTAGATGACGGCAAACACCGCGACATGCGCGAGGGCCCTGACCGGTTTGCGAGTGAACCAATCGCGGGGGACCAACGCGACGACCAAAGCCATGGGAGCGAGCCACCAAAGTGAGGCTGCCAGGTCGTAAACCGTGCCGTAGAAGAACGATCCCGCGAGGCTGGCGTCCCAACTCACCTGACGCGTCTCTCTGAGGGTTAGTGCGATTCTCGTCATCGCATTGATCGCAAGGGATGCCGCCAGGGCAATGCAGACGCCCCCGAAGCGGTGTGCGAACAATCTGCGCCATCCGTTGGTTCGCTCGCCAGCCGGCCGCAAAGGCCGGGCGGGCCGTTCCGTTTGAACCGAGGCCGGGGTGTGATCCGAGGGAGTGTCTTCGGGGGACATGTGTGCGTTGGCTGGGTTGGCGATGCGTGTGCGTGCTCAAAAGGCCCAGGTAAAAATCGTCGGGATGCGGCCCGCTTCCAGCGAGGCGCCACGGTAATGCTCGATCACCTCGTAACCGCAGAGTGCGATGAGAAACCAAGCTGCCTCCATGATCGCTTTTCCGACCACGCGTGGATCAATCACCAAACTTGATCTCGACCAATGAAGTTTCAGACGCGGCCAGACACGAGGAACGACTGCGCAGTAATCATCATATTCGGCGCCGAAAATCTCTCGCAGGCGGGCCTCTTCGGCGCGAATGACAAAGTGGTGATAAACCGTGAAGACTAGGATCAAGGCCAGCGCCAGCGGTTCGGAACGGGCGACCAGCGTAAAGCCCACCGCACCGAAGAAGGAGAAAACGTAGAGCGGATTGCGACAGACGGAATACGGGCCATCGCGGCAGAGCTCCACGTTCTTCCGGCCGGCGATATACAAAGCGCACCAGATCCGCCCCAGCACTGCTGCGCTGATCAGCAGCATGCCACCGATCTCCATGATCAGAATATTGTCCGCCGAACCCGGTGAAATCGTGAAGACTAAAAGCCCGATAAACGCTAGGGCGACCAGCCAACTAACGAGCTTCCGGCACCGGGCGAACCATGCCGCCATGATCGGCGTTGGGCTGGCATCTGCGGTTTTGGCGTTACTCATGATTCCGGATGAAGTTTGATTCATTATGGTCCCGCGGGCTGCAGGTCGTTGGCCGATACCGTGATCTCGGATACGCCAATCGCCCGGCGCAGCTGGGCGGCTGTGGCATTGTATCCGTGAACGGCTCGAAGTTGATTCGTTCGTGCCGTGGTCAAAGCTGCTTGCGCCTGCAATACTTCCAATTGCGTTGCAGAGCCCGCCCCGTGTCGCACCTCGGCCACGCGCAGCGCCTCCTCCGCTTGTTTGCCAGTTTTTTTCGTGGCGGCGACCAGCTCCGTCGCCTCATCGAGGGAAGCGGAGGCGCGACGCACCTCCACGTCGATGACCAGCCCGGTTTCTTGCAGCGTGAGGACGGATTGCGCGGCGAGCGATTCCGCTTGGATCACGCGGCCCGCGGTGGCGCGTGATGCGACCGACCATTGGCCCTCGATGCCGGCGCGCAAACCGCGGCGCGAATCGCCGAAACTGTTCGTCGGGCCTTTGCGCAATTCACCTCCGGCGGTCGCCGCCAATTGGGGACTATATCCGGACCGTGCGACGACCTGATTGCTTTCGGCCGCCTCTTGGAGCTTGGCCAGGCGTTCCAATTCCGGCCGGTTCTTGCGCGCGGTTGCCAACGCGGTGGCGAGGTCGATGGAGTATGGTTCCACTTCGAGCACGCCCTCGACCTCGAAGGTGTTCGCGGCGGGATCTCCCGACGCCAACCCCATCGTCTGCCGGAGTTCCTCGATCGCCAAGCGGTGATTGTTGCGCGCAGTGATGAGTGCGGGTTGCGCGTTGGCCACCGCCACTTCTGCGCGAACCTGCTCAAACCTTGAAACCGATCCGACTTCGAAGCGGTTTGTGGCATCCGCAAGCTGACGCTCCAGCACTTCGATGTTCCGCTCCTCGACCGCTATCTGCTCCTTGGCGAGGAGGACGTTGTAGAACCTCAAGCGCACATCGAGCACCACCTGGGCCACCGTTTCCTTGAGCGCCAGCACGGATGCTTGCTCCATGAGACGGGCCGCTTGGGTTGCCGCCGTGATCCCTCCACCGGCGAAAAGCGTCTGCCGGGCGGTCACCGTCATCCGCCAATACTTCCCGGACGGGAGGAGAAAAATGGGGCCGAGCGATTGCGGTGCGATGGTCTGCACCGAGCTGCGCTGATATGTTGCGCTGGCGGAGACCGACGGGAGTCCGGCGGCCGCGATGGTGGTTGTCACTCCTTCCTGCTCCCGAATCCGGGCCCGTGCCTGCCGAATCGCGAAGCTGTGGTCCAGCGCGTAGCCAAGTGCGTCCTCCAAATTGAAACTTTCGCTCCGTGGAGCCGGAGCGGCCGAGACGGGGATGATCCCGGCGAGAACCGCCACCAAACCCAGCATGGGGTAACAACGTGCGCTCATGGATACTGCAGCGTGTAAGATTCCCCCGGTTCCGTCTTCCCCTCCGCAAAAAAACTGAGGATCAGAAGAAAGTTGTGCGGGGGACGCAGCACCGCGGGCGTGGTCATTCCGGTGCCGTCTCCGCTGAGCGGCGCACGGACGGGATTTCGCGACGCATATTTGAAGATGCCCAGACCCTTATCCACGTTCGGAGGAACTGGCTTCTTCAGTTTGTCGAAAAACTTCACCCGCAGACGCGTGCCGGAGGTTTCCACATTGATCCACCCGCCACTTGGGCGGGGCTGGTTCACCCCGGTCTTCGGCAGTTCGTAAACAACCTCTTTAGCCGGTTGCGGTGCTTTCGGAGTTACTGGCGTCGCCGCGACTACCGTCAGGTAGGGGCTAGTGCCCGGCAGGCAACCGCTGAGAGCGACCGCGAGCATTGCTGATTTTGTCCTGCGGCTCATCGGTGATGCCCTCCGTGGTGACCAAACCCGTGACCGAACGATCCGTAGTAGCCGCGTCCGAAGTGACCATATCCGTAGGTGCGGAAGCCATACGGATAGCTACCCCACCGTCGCGCCGACTGACTTGGCGTTGAAAGCAGGTAGTCGATCACCCGATCAGATACTCCCGATGCTCGCATCTGGTCGATCTGCGCGATCGTCAGCTCATAGCGGGCGTCGGACTGGCGAAGATAGGACAAGATGTCGGCTTCGGGAACAGCCTGCCGCGTCATCGTTTCAATATCGGCCAGGGTCAGCCGGCCGCCTCGGTTGAGTTTGTCCGTCAGGCGAGCGGGAGCGCCCAGTTGCGTCGCTTCCTGCGCCAGCTTGTGCTGGGCGGTGGAGGCGCAGCCACTGAGAGTGGCTGCGCCCAACACGGCGATCAGGATTATTTTGGGGTTCATTGTGATTCACCGGCCAGCCGCCCGGAAGAGCCCAGGGAGGCCGGTTCAGGGGGTTGGTGGTTCATCAAACGGTGGTTCTCGTTCTTCGAACGTGGCAGCGGCGCTAGACGGCACTCGCACCGGTCTCGCCGGTGCTGATGCGCAAGGCCGATTCAACAGGCAGGACATAGACCTTGCCGTCGCCACGGTTTCGGGTCTGCGCCACGGACGCGATGGCTCGTTGCGTGGTCTCGACGTGTTCGTCTGCGACCATCACATCCAACCGCACTTTCGGGAGAGTGCCGACGACGGCCTCGTCCGAGATGCTTTGGGAATGACTATGGCCGCGTCCCCGGCCGAAGCCGCGAACGTCAGCGAAGGTTGCTCCGGTGACGCCCGGGAGATCGTGCAAGACCTCCCGCACGGCCTCCTCCTTCGTCGGGCGAATGAATGCGACAATTACTTTCATGGGGGATGCTTAGTGGTCGTGTTTGCCGCCCGCTTCGTCGCACACACAGGCGTATTCGGCGTGCTTGCACTCGCCGCAGACCTCGTCGTGGAACTCGACGCGGTAGTTCTTCGGCTTGGCCCCCGCGTTGTCGCGGACCTGAAGGACGATGCGATAGCCATCACCCTCCGGGAGCGGTGTCGTGGAAACGAGCGAGCCGTCCTTCGCGTTGAAGCTGAGGTTGGCTTTGCCCGTTTTTGCCTCCGCGACCGCGGTTACGATCTGGCCGCCGGGGGCGACGGGCTTCAGGTCCTTGTCGTAGAAGGAAACGACAACGGTGTGATCAGGAGCGACGAGGAACTCCACGTGCGGGGAGTCGGTCGTAACGATCTTGCCGCCCTTGGGGCCGGGAATCGGCTTGGCGGCAAAAGCCGTCGCGGTAGCGACAGCTGCGAGAACGAGCAGGGCGAGGTGACGGATGGATTTCATGGGATACATTGTGGTGATTTAGGGGTGATTGCCTTCGTGGGCCCGAACATCGATTCGGGCGGTGGTGTCCGGCAGTGGATCAAGCGTGATGCTGTAGCTGGCGTAATCCGGCCGGCGGTAGCGCCGCGGAATCTGCCGCGGTTCGAAGTGTTCGACGGTGCTGCGCAGCACGGTGCCCGCACTATCGAACAGCGTTACGTCAAGGTGGGTGCCCGTGGTGTCGGTGGCCGAAAGCCGCTTCACCACATAGCCCTTCAACACCAACGGACCCTTCTTTCGCTCCAGCCAGATCTTCTCGACCATGACCGTGGGCGAGTCGTCGGTGCGAGTAAGCTTGATGTGCGCAACATCGGGCGGAGCCCGAAAGGGCGTGGCGCATCCGGTCAGGATGGCCACTCCCGCGAGCAGAAACACTGTGGTGGTTTTCACGCGTGTCCTTGGTTGGGGGTTGGAGTTTGGGTGGGCAGCGCCGTCTCCTTGTCCCTCTCAAACCAGCAGTAGAGGGTCGGAAGCAGCACGAGCGTGAGGAACGTGGCGGTGATGATGCCGCCGATGACGACGGTCGCGATGGGCCGCTGGACCTCGGCACCGGAACCGTGCGCCAGCGCCATCGGCACGAAGCCGAGAGCGGCGACCAATGCCGTCATCAACACGGGCCGAAGCCGGGTAAGCGCGCCTTCGATCACGGCGTCCCGCACATTCTTCCCCTCCTCGCGAAGCTGGTTGATGAACGAGATCATCATCACACCGTTGAGGACGGCGACGCCCGAGAGCGCGATGAACCCCACCGCCGCCGAGATGGAGAACGGCAGGTCGCGCAGCCAGAGGGCGAAGATGCCGCCGGTTACCGCGAGCGGAATGCCCGTGTAGACGATTAACGCCTGCCGCACGCTGCCAAACGCCATGAAGATAAGCAGGAAGATCAGCGCTAGGGCCGCAGGCACGACGATCATCAGGCGGGTGCGGGCTTCCTGCAGGTTCTTGAAGGCGCCGCCATACTCGACGAAGTATCCCTCGGGCATCTTAACGCTCGTGGAAATCTTCTCCTGCGCTTCCTGCACGAAGCTCTGCACGTCACGGCCGCGCAGGTTGACCTGGATCGCCATGCGGCGCTGGAACGACTCGCGGCTGATCGTGTTCACGCTTTCGGTCATGGTGACGTCCGCGACCTGGCCGAGCGTCACCATGCCGCCGTCCGACGTGCGGATGGGGAGATGCGCGACATTGGCGAAGTCCCGGCGCGCGCTCTCGGGCATGCGCGTGACAATCGGATAGCGACGGTTGCCGTCGACGATCACGCCGCCCTCAAGTCCGGCAAACGCGGTTTCAATCACCTTGTTAACCTCGTCGGCATGGACGTTGTAGCGCGTCATCGCCTGACGGTTGAGCACAACCTGCAGCACCGGCGCTTTGCCGGCCGCGTCGAACTCAACGTCCGCCGCGCCGGGAATCTTCTCGACGATTTCGCGAACCTCGCCGGCGACCTTCTCCAGCGTGTCGTAGTTATCGCCGAAGACCTTGATCGCAATGTCGGCGCGGCTGCCCGAAAGGAGTTCGTTGAACCGCAGCTCAATCGGTTGGGAGAACAGATAGCTCTGGCCGGGGAAGTGGACGCCCAGCTCCTTCGACATCATGTTCGTCAGTTCGTCCTTGGTGATGGTGCGGCCATCGATCTTCCGCCACTCCGACGGCTGCTTCAGCATGATGTAGCTGTCGCCAACGTTGACGCCCATGGGGTCGGTCGCGACCTCTGAGGTGCCGACGCGAGCGAACGTGTGGGTGACCTCCGGGAACTTATCCAACATCAGCTTCTCGGCCGCCGTCTGCATTTCGAGCGACGAGGACAGGCTGATGCTGGTGGTTCGGATCATCTGCGCGGCGAGCGAACCTTCATCGAGCTGCGGGATGAATTCGGCGCCGAGGCGCAGGAACACACCGACCGAGATCGCGAAGATACCGACGGCGATGGCGGACATGAGCCAGCGCATGCGCAGGCTGAAGTGCAGCACCGGTGTGTAGACGCGTTTGGCGAAGCGGATGAGGAAATTGTCCTCCTCGCTCACCTTGCCGCCCATGAAGTAGGAGCAGAGCACCGGGACGACCGTCAGAGCCAAGATCAGCGCGCCGATCAGCGCGAAGACGACCGTGAAAGCCATCGGGGTGAACATCTTTCCTTCCACGCCGGAGAGCGTGAACATCGGCAGATAGACGATGGTGATGATCGCCACACCGAACACCGTCGGGGTGCCGACCTGTTTGCAGGCCGTGAGGATCGTGTGAACCCGTTCCTCGCGGGTGAGCAGGCGGCCCAGCTGGTGCTGGCGGTGTGCCAGCATGCGCACGATGTTTTCCGCCATGACGACGGCACCGTCGACGATCAAGCCGAAGTCGACCGCACCAAGACTCATCAGGTTGCCGGAAACTCCGTAACGGACCATTCCGGTCATTGCGAAGAGCATCGAGAGCGGGATTGCCGTGGCGACAATCAGCGCGGCACGCCAGTTGCCCAGGAGGCCGATCAGGATGGCAATGACGAGAATCGCACCTTCGAGCAGGTTCTTCTCGACCGTCTTGATCGTGGCGTTCACGAGGTCGGTGCGGTTGTAGACCGTTTCGACCTCCATGCCCGCCGGCAGCTTGGGCTTCAGCTCTTCGATGCGCTCGTGCACGCGGCCCGAAACCAAGCGGCTGTTTTCGCCGATCAGCATGAGGGCCGAGCCGAGCACCGCCTCGGCCCCGTCATGGGTGGCCGAACCGGTCCGGACGCCCGAACCGATGGCCACCTCCGCCACGTCTTTTACGCGGAGGGTGCTCGGACGAGCGCCAGCGAAGCGCAGCGGAAGGTTCGCAATCTCCTCGGTGGTCTGCACGCGGCCGATGGAACGAACCGTGACGGCCTCGCCGCCTTTCTCGACGACGGAGCCGCCGGCATTGGAGACATTCTCGGCGATTACGTCCGAGACTTCGCCAACCGTGAGGCCGACGCTCGTCAGCTTCGCCGGGTCGGGCATGATCACGATCTGCTTCTCGTAGCCGCCGGAGGTGTTGACCTCCGTGACGCCGGGAACCGTGCGAAGCGCCGGCTTCACGATGTAATCCTGCGCGAGCTTGAGTTCGCGGAGGCGGTCAATCGGGTTGGCCGGGGCGTCCTTGAAGTCCTTCTTGTAGCGGACCGTGTAGTGGTAGATTTCCCCAAGGCCGGTCGTGATCGGGGCAAGCTTGGGCGTCACGCCTGGCGGCAGTTCGTCGAGAACGGCCTGCAGGCGTTCGCCGGCCAGCTGGCGGGCGCGGTAGATGTCCGTGCCCTCCTGGAAGATCAAAGTGACCTGCGAGAGGCCAAACTTCGAAATGGACCGGACTTCGAGAAGCTTTTCGATGCCACCCATCTCAACTTCGATGGGATACGTAACGAGCTTTTCGATTTCTTCCGGTGCCAGCGAGGGCACCGAGGTGTTTATCTGCACCTGCACATTGGTGATGTCGGGGACGGCATCGATGGGCAGCCTTACGGCTGACCAAAGCCCGACGAATAGGAGCGCCACGGCGCCGAGCATCACGAAGACGCGCTGGCGGAGGGCAAACTCGAGGATCTTGTCGATCATGGGAGAACGAGATTAATTTTGAAACGGGTTGATTTAGTGGGCGTGACCGCCGCCCTTGGTCAGGCGGAGTTCCGCAAGCCAGAGCTGGTCGACGGGAGCGGCGACAACGACATCGCCGGCGTAGACCCCGTCGGTGATTTCGACGAGTTCGCCGCTGCGCGCGCCAACCTTGACCGGGGTGCGCAAGTAGGCGTTGCCGTTGACGACGTAGACGAAGGTGCCGGCAGCGGCATCGAGGATGGCCGAGCGAGGCACGGTGAGGACCTTGGTGGGCTTACCCCTGATCGCGATTTGGACAAAGTCGCCGATTTGGCGGCTGGGAGCGGATTCCAGGGCGAACACGGCGTCGGCGAGACGGGTGGCGGTCGTGGTCGAAGTGTCGATCCGGACGAGCGACGCGCCTTCAAACGAGGCGTCTCGCAGCAGTTCGGCTCGGTCCGCAGGCAGGCTGGCACTGGCCAGCACCTTCGGCTTAGTCGCGAAAACCTGAGCGGTGACCTCAAGCTCCGCCGTGACTTCACGTTCGTCCGCTTCGACGGTGCGGAGGTCGAGTGCCTTGATCACCTCCGGCACGAGCTGGAGACCGCGACCTTCCTTGTAGGTCACACCGGTTTCTCCGCCTTCCTCGCCTTCGGCGTGTTCGGAGGTTTCGCCGCTTGCGTTGTCCGAGCTCTTCTTCCCGCACCCGGTGAAGAGCAGCGCGGAGCCGAGGACGCCAACAATGAGCCAGGGAGGGTTCTTCATGGTGCGATTTCTACAGGGTTCAGGTCGAGGCCGGTGAGCTGCTGAATCTTGAGCCCGGCTTCGAGCGTTTCGCGCTGCGTGTCGAGCAGCGCCTCCACGGCATCGAGGTAGCTGTTCTGCAACTCGACGTAGGTCGCGATTTGCACCGCTCCCGTGCGATAGTGGCGGTCGGCCAGTTCCGCAGCTTCGCGGAATTTCTGGACTGAATCCGGGGACCAGCGGCGAGATTCCGCCATCTTCGTGGAGAACGCCTGCGAAGCCGTGATGACCTCGCGGTCCAATTCGCGTAACGCGACGGCGACCGCAGTCTCGGCCTGGCGGCGGCGCGCATTGGCCACTTCCACGGCGGCACCCGTGCGACCGGTGACCGGCAGCGGGACGCTCAAGCCGAGTCCAACGATGGTCTCGCGATCCCCGACGTTATCCTTGGAGAGATACGGCGAAACCGTGACCCCGGGATAGCGTTCGTTTTGGGCGAGACGGACCGAGAGGCCCTGCTGCTCCAGTTCGACGAGACGCATGCGGTAGTCGAAGTTCTTTTCGCGCGCGGCGGCCAAGAGTTCGGGGCTTCCGGGCAACGCGTTGAAACTCATCGCCGGCGCTTTGACGGTCAGCGGGGCGTCGACGGCGACGCCGCGGAGCAGATTGAGTTCGATCAATGCGGCCTGCACTGCGAGTTCCGCCTCGGTGGCGCGGCGCTGCAGCGCCAGTTCGCTGGCTTCGATCACGCGCGTTTCCAGCAACGGGGTGACACCGGCGGGATCACGCGCCAGGAACGTCTCCTTCAGGGCGGAGAAGCGGTCCGAGACCTCGCGAATCGCAGCCGCCTTGACGTTCGAGGCGTAGAGTCCGAATGCCAGTGTGCGAGCCCGCGCGCTGAGTGCATTTTCGAACCGAGCGACGCCGAGTTCGGCCAGATCAACCTGCCGGTTGGCAATGGCCTTGCGCAGCGAGAGGCGGCCGGGCCATTCGAAAGTCTGCGAGACGGAGACGGACCACACGGTGCCGTCGCCGATGTTCGCGCCGGAGGAGTCCTTCAGGCGCTTTTGGCCGAGGTCGAGCGAGACCGACGGATCGGTGAGCCGCCCGGCGATGCGGAGACCCGATTTTGCCGCGACGATTTCCTCCTGATAAAAGCGGCGTTCGGGATTGTTGTTGGTGATTTCGCTGACAAGCGAAGAAATGGAAACCGCGGACGCGGAATCCGCGGTCGCGGGCTGGGCGCGCGCCGCCCCGACAAGGGCAAGGGAAAGCAGCCCGAGTGCGGGCCGAATGAAGTGAGTGACTGGAGTAGCGGTGGATTTCATGAATACGGAAAAACGAAACGACAATGAGGGTGGGAAAGCCCCCGCGGTGAACGGACGCGCGCAGGCGTCCCGAAGCGGGGGCGATTACAGGGGCAGGCTGACTAGTCCGCGCAGGGACTAATCAACCAATCAGCGAGGGCGCGCGCGACAGCGGCGCGGCGCGGCGGACAAACTGCCAGACCGGAACCCAATGCTCCGGGGACTCGGACGAAGTAACCGCAAAGATCGGTTCAACGGCCACGACCAGCGGCAAAAGCTGCAAACAAAGAAAGCAGGTGCAGGCAGCCAACAAGGGGGTCGGCACCTTGATCGTCTCGTTGCTGGACTTAATGAGGCTGCTCTCGACCACATTGCATCCGTCATGGGTGCAAGGACCGCTGCCCGTCTGACAACACCCGAGGTCAGCTCCGTGGGGAGATTCTGCTGCGATCAGCCCCGCCGCCTCCAATCCGCAATGCTGAGTTGTCGGCAACCAAAGGGCCAACAGGACAATCGCGATGATGTGGCGGAGCGTGGACACTGATCTCACTAATCGACGCTGCGCATTTTTTTGTCAATTGCCACTTGGCCACGCTCACCCTGCCTGAGCCTTCTACTCAGCCGACATAACGCGACTACTGATTGTCACTGTGGAGTTTGCCGCGGCCGAAAGAATCAACTGGCCCCAAATAGATCGTGAGCCCTGGTCCTCAAACTAGGACGTTACGCTCGCTTCGCTCGAATTCCTCTAACTCTGCCCCGTCCGCATTATATGGGCAGTCAAGGTCGCGCCCAAGTTTCTGCGCGCAAAGCCTGCCCTGATCGCGGGCTCCTCGTCGGCGCCCCAAAACGTAACAATATACCGCTTGCCGCATATTCCTTGGGCCGCATATGAATTGGCCATGAACAATCTGGTGACCATCTATGAGTGCCTGTGCGACCAGACACGGCTTCGAATACTAAACCTGCTTTGCGCGGGGCCGCTGTGCGTATGTCACATCCAAGAGATCCTCAATGAGCCACAGGTGAAGATTTCCAAGCACCTTGGTTACTTGAAGGCGCATGGCATGGTCAATGCCCGTCGCGAGGGCAACTGGCGCATCTACAGCCTCGTCGCAAAGCGGACAAAGGCATTGGAGTCCAATCTTGCTTGTCTGCAAGACTGTGCGGCCGAGGACAAAGTCTTCCGGCGTGATTCCGAGAAATTGAATTCGCTGCGCTGCAATCTCGACGGGGACGCCCCGGCGTGCTGCGCCAAACCCCAACCCATCATGTTCAAAGTCACATGAGCACCAAAGCTCCCTACAAAGTCCTGTTCCTCTGCACGGGCAATTCCGCCCGCAGCATCGTGGCGGAGCATATCCTCCGCCAGCGCGGCCAAGGCCGCTTTGAAAGCTACAGCGCCGGCTCGCATCCTGCCGGGGCCGTCAACCCCTACGCCGTCGAGGTTCTCCAGCAGCACCACATCGACACGAGCCGCGCGCGCAGCAAATCATGGGACGAGTATCAGGGCGTGAAATTCGATTTCGTAATCACGGTGTGTGACCGCGCCAAGGAGACCTGTCCGATTTGGCCCGGCCAGCCGATCCTCGCGCATTGGGGTTCGCCCGATCCGGCGGCAGTCGAGGGGGATGACCGGACCAAGCGCAAAGCGTTTCTGGACGTCGCCAGCCAGATTTCAGCGCGGATCAATATTTTCTGCGCCTTCCGTGACGAACAGCTTGATGAGTGGACTGTGCGCGACATCGGCAACCAGTTCACCCAACCCGGCTCGGTTACGTCGCCCATTGGCTCCTGATTCTTTTTCTCCTATGAAGAAAGTTCGTATCGGTATCAACGGTTTCGGCCGGATCGGCCGCCTCACTTATCGCGCTGCTTGGAATTGGCCCGAGTTCGACTGGGTCGTCATCAACGATCCGAAGGGCGGGGCCGAATGCGCCGCGCACCTCCTGACCTTCGATTCCGTTCAGGGCCGCTGGTCGCAGGAAGCCAGTGCAGAGGGCAAGGACACCATCCGGGTCGGCGACCGGCGTATCGCCTTCACCGAGCATGCTAAGCTGGGCGACGTGGACTGGGCCGCGCATGGCGTGGACATCGTGCTCGAGTGCAGCGGGAAGTTTCGCACCCAGGAGCAACTCGCCCCGTATTTTGAGAAGGGCGTGAAGAAGGTCATCGTGGCCGCCCCGGTGAAAGGCGGGGACGCCCTCAACATCGTAATGGGCGTGAACGACCAGCTTTACGAACCGGCCAAACATCGTCTGCTAACGAACGCGTCGTGCACGACCAACTGCCTTGCGCCGGTGGTAAAGGTGATCCACGAGGGCATCGGCATCGAGCACGGCGCCATCACGACGGTGCATGACGCCACGAACACCCAGACGATCATAGACGCCCCGCACAAGGACCTGCGTCGAGCACGCGCCGCCGGCCTGTCGCTGATACCCACCACCACGGGCAGCGCCACTGCCATCGGCCTCATTTACCCGGAGCTGCTTGGCAAATTGAACGGCCACGCGGTTCGCGTGCCGCTGCTCACTGGCTCACTTACCGATTGCGTGTTTCAAGTGAAGCGGGACACCTCCATCGAGGAGATCAACTCGCTGCTCAAGACCGCCGCCGAGACCGCCCCGCTCAAGGGCATCCTTGCCTACGAGGCGCGCCCGCTCGTCTCCATCGACTTCAAGGGCAACCCCGCGTCCGCCACCATTGATTCCCTTTCCACGATGGTCGTAAACAAGCGTTTGGTGAAAATCTATGCATGGTATGACAACGAGTGGGGTTATTCGAATCGCATGGCCGAGCTGACCCGCAAGGTGGGCAACTCCCTCTGATCAGCGCAGCGTGAATCTGCGCAACTACATCCTCGTCACTGGCGCCTACTGGGGCTTCACGCTCACGGATGGTGCCCTGCGGATGCTGGTGCTGCTGCATTTCTTCAATCTCGGCTACGCGCCGGTGACGCTGGCGTTCCTGTTTCTACTCTATGAGTTCTTCGGCATCGTCACCAACCTGCTCGGCGGGTGGATCGCCTCGCGGATGGGATTGCGCGTCACGCTCGTGTCCGGCTTGGCGTTGCAGGTGGTGGCCCTCGGCATGCTGGCACTGTTGAACCCGGCGTGGTCCGAACTGGCTTCGGTGACATGGGTCATGATTTCGCAGGCCCTCTCCGGCATCGCGAAGGACCTGACGAAGATGAGTTCCAAGAGCGCGATCAAGGTGCTGGTTCCCGCCGACGCGAAAGGAACCTTGTTCAAGTGGGTGGCCGTGCTGACCGGCTCGAAGAATGCACTGAAGGGAGCTGGTTTTTTTGTCGGCAGCTTCCTGCTGGCGACCGCCGGCTTTTCCGGCGCGCTCTGGATCATGGCCGGCGCGCTCGCGCTCGTCTGGCTCGGCTCGTGGGCGTCGCTCCCGCGCGAAATCGGCAAGGCCAAAGCCAAGGCCGGTTGGAGAGACCTGCTCTCAAAGAGTCGGGAGATCAACGTGCTCTGTGTGGCGCGGTTCTTTCTCTTCGGGGCGCGGGACATTTGGTTCGTCGTCGGTGTGCCCGTCTTCCTGCGCGGCGTGCTCGGCTGGAGCTTCGCCCAGGTGGGCGCGTTCATGGCCTTCTGGGTGATCGGCTATGGCATCGTCCAGGGAGCGGCTCCGGCCATCCTGCGTGGTCGCGCCCCGGCGGGCGGCACGGCCACGGCCATTGCCTTTGCCCTCGCCGCTATTTCCGCAGCGATCCCCCTCGGGCTCCTCGTCGGGCTCCCGCCGGCCACGGTCATCATCGGCGGGCTTGCGCTCTTCGGCGCGATCTTCGCGCTCAATTCAGCGGTGCATTCCTACCTAATCCTCGACTACACCGATGGCGACAAAGTCGCGCTCAACGTCGGCTTTTACTACATGGCCAATGCCGGCGGACGACTGGTCGGTTGTCTGCTGTCCGGTTTGCTCTACCAGTTTGCCGAACTCGCCGGGTGCCTCTGGGGTGCCTTCGTCTTTGCGGTCGCCGCAGCGGTCGTCGCGCTCAAGCTTCCCCGCGACGCCTTGCACGCAGAAAAGCTGGCCCATGCCACGATCAAGGCCGACGGCGAGTAACGCATCCTAACCCTTACCCATGTCCTCCGATCAATCTCCCTCCGCCTGCTCCTGCTCCACCGAGCGCCCGACTGTCCCGGGCTTGCTGATCTCCCAACTCAAGGCCGCGTTGTCCGCTGCGCCGGCTCTTCCGCTCACCGTGGTGTGGACCGACGGTGAACCCCTCGAGGCCCATTTTCATGTCACGGAGGTCGGGCGCGTGCAGCGCGACTTCGTTGATTGCGGCGGCACCCTGCGGCAGACGATCACCTGTCTCCTTCAAACGTGGGTCGGCGAGGACACCGACCACCGCATCACCGCCGGAAAGCTGCTGAAAGCCTTTGAGCATGCGGTCCCGGTGTTGCGCGGCGAGGACCTAGCCGTGGAACTAGAATACGAGACCTGCAACGTGGTTCAACTCACCGTGGCCGCCATCACCCAGGAAGCGGATCGATTCGTGATCCAACTGGGCTCCAAGCACACCGACTGTCTTGCGAAGGAACTTTGTCTGCCGCCGACCGGTGGCACCGCCAAGGCGTCCTGCTGCTGACCGCCCCCCGTTCGCCCATGTCTGACAACGTAGCCAAGAACATGTCCTTTCTGGACCGTTACCTCACGGTCTGGATCTTCGCGGCCATGGGCGTGGGCGTCGCGCTAGGACATTTCGTGCTCGCCGACCCGGAGGCTCTTTTTGCGCCGTTGACGGTGGGCACAACGAACCTGCCTATCGCCATCGGCCTGATCCTGATGATGTATCCGCCGCTCGCGAAGGTGAAGTATTCGCAGCTCCCGAAGGTGTTTGCGAGCACCCGCATTCTCACACTCTCGCTGGTGCAGAACTGGATCGTGGGGCCGGTGCTCATGTTCGTCCTCGCTATCCTGCTGTTGCGCGACCACCCCGACTACATGGTCGGCCTGATCCTGGTCGGCATCGCCCGCTGCATCGCCATGGTGCTGGTCTGGAACGAACTCGCGAAAGGCAGCCGTGAATATGCCGCCGGGCTCGTGGCGCTCAACAGCATTGCCCAGATTCTGTTCTATAGTTTTTACGCGTGGCTGTTCATCACGGTGCTGCCGCCGTATTTCGGGCTGCAGGGCACCGTCGTGAAGGTCGCGATGAACGACATCTTCTGGAGCGTCATGATCTACCTCGGAATTCCGTTCGCTGCAGGCGTGCTCAGCCGGGTCATTCTCGTGCCGCTTAAAGGTGAGGAGTGGTATGAAACGAAATTCATCCCGCGCATTTCCCCGCTCACCCTCACTGCGCTGCTTTTCACGATTGTCGTGATGTTCACCTTCAAAGGCGACACGATCGTGCAGTTGCCCTTGGACGTGCTGCGCATCGCGCTGCCACTGGGGCTCTACTTCGCCGTCATGTTCATCGTGAGTTTCTTCATGGCGAAGCGTCTGGGTGCGGACTACCCGCGTTCCGCTTCGCTGGCCTTCACGTCGGCCGGCAACAACTTCGAACTCGCCATCGCTGTTGCCATCGCGGTTTTCGGGCTGAAGTCGGGCGTGGCGTTCGCCGCTGTGGTCGGGCCGCTCATCGAAGTCCCGGCCCTGATCGGGCTCGTCCACGTCGCGTTCTGGTTCAAGCGACGCTTTTATCCCGACGCGGCGTAGCGTCCACCTGCCCCAGAGGCTTTCCTCTTCATGAAACCGACCGTTCTCATCCTTTGCACCGGAAACTCCTGCCGCAGTCAGATGGCCGAAGGCCTCCTTCGCGCCGCCGCCGGCGACCTGATCGACGTTGTCAGCGCCGGCTCGAAACCCGCCGGCCACCTCAATGCCCGTGCCGTGCAGGTGCTGAAAGAAATCGGCATCGACATCTCTGGTCATCGCTCGAAATCGATGAGCGAGTTTCTTGATAAGAAGATAGACACCGTGATCACGGTTTGCGGCAACGCGGATCAGGCGTGCCCCATGTTTCCGGGCCAGGTCAACCGGCACCACTGGGGCTTTGATGATCCGCATCACGCGAAAGGCACCGAGGGGGAAATCATGGCGGCGTTTCGCCGCACGAGGGATCAGATCTCGCTGGTTTTCGGCGCCTATGCCGCAGGATTGAAAGAAGGTGCGGTGTTAAAATAGGGGCGACGGTGCACACCGAAGCTGAAAGCATTGATTGTCTGAGCATGATGCTCGCTTCGCTCGAATTCTTTTAGCCCTGCCCCGTCCGGTAGCGCCCCATTCTATGGGCGGTCAAGGTCGTGCCTGCGGCCTCCACCCCGCGCAAACGTTCCGCTTCCCCCTCGATTGGTCCCG
Source organism: Verrucomicrobiota bacterium (assembly GCA_014584295.1). Taxonomy (GTDB): domain Bacteria; phylum Verrucomicrobiota; class Verrucomicrobiia; order Opitutales; family Opitutaceae; genus UBA6669. Next base: position 18,968 of record JACTNC010000049.1, on the reverse strand, counting down.
CTGCGCGGGACACCGCCTCGGCGCTCCACCCAGCGCTTTGACTTTCGCCCATCCCGAGCGGGCGCTCAACCGGGCAGCACCCGCGATCACTCGACACCATGTCGAGAAAGGGAAACGCGGCTCGCGCGAGCGCTCACCATGCGCGTTTACGAAGCCAAGATCGTTTACTCCCTCATTTCTCTCGGCGAAGAGGTCCGTCTCGACCGACCGGAGAAGGTTGCCGACTACCTCCGTTCTGCATTCGAGGAGAGCCCGATGCAGGAGGCATTCTACTGCGTCTATCTCGACCGCAAAAATCACCCCATCGGCCGACATCTCGTCACCTTGGGCACGGCTACATCCACATTGGTCGCACCCCGCGAGGTATTCCGCGGTGCCATCCTCGCCAGCGCCACCGCCCTCGTAGTCGCCCACAACCACCCCTCCGGCGACCCGGCGCCCAGTGCGGCCGACGTTCAAATCACTCGGCAATTCCGTGAGGCGGCCAAGGTGATCGACATCGACCTCATCGACCACGTCATCATCGGTGACGCGAAAGCCGATCCGCAGAAGGTCGGCCACTATTCCTTCCGCGCCGCGGGCATCTTGTGATGCCCTTTGGGCGGTCAACGCCTGCGATCCTGCAATCGGATCGTGCGTTGACTCAGACCTATTTCAGCCAACGGTTTTGCCACACGGGCCAGCCGCCCCGGGGCAACCTCGGGGCGGTATTTTTTTCGCCGAATCGGAGCGCTGCTTCGACTGCCAAGGAGGCCGTGAGTTATGCTCCACGTCATCGCGAATCATCAACGCACGTTGACGAATTTATTCTTACCAGCATTCTTACTTCACGGGTGCTTGAAATACAAAACCCCGTAACTCGCTAGAGTTACAGGGTTTTGAAAGATGGCGTCCCCACGGGGATTCGAACCCCGGTTCTCACCGTGAAAGGGTGGTGTCCTAACCGGGCTAGACGATGGGGACGCAAAAGAACAAGGGGCAGGACGGTAGGTTCCCGGGCTTCTTGTGCAAGTACCTTTTTGAGATTCCCGATTGGCGCAAATTTGGGGCAATTCCCGGGGGGGCGGCAAATGTGTGGTTTGCCGTGGTTCGCACTTCCGTTGTGACGGCATTCGCTGGCAGTCTGGTTTCGCATGAGGTTCGCTGAAATCGCCGAGTCGCTGCCTTCCGTCGCTGTCGTTTCCTGCCAGGGGCTTCCGTTCCCGTTGCTCGGTTCGGGCAAGGTGCGTGAAATCTATGACCTGGGGGATGCCTTGCTGCTGGTCGCGACGGACCGTCTTTCCGCCTTCGATGTCATCCTGCCCGATGGCATTCCGGGAAAGGGCATCCTGCTGACGCAGTTGAGTCTGTGGTGGTTCAGCCAGACGAGCGATCTGATCCCAAATCACCTGCTGCCGGACCAGGCGCAGGAATTCACCCGGCGGGGCATACATGACCGCGACCTTCGGCTTCGCAGCATGGTCGTGCGCAAGCTGAAGCCGCTCGCAATCGAGTGCGTGGTCCGGGGCTATCTCGCAGGCAGCGGCTGGTCAGCCTACCAGAAGACAGGAATGGTCTGCGGCCATCGGCTGCCGGCCGGGTTGCGTCAGGCGGACCGGCTGCCTGAGCCGATTTTCACGCCGACAACAAAAGCGCCGAAGGGGAAACACGATGAACCGATCACGGACGCTCAGGGGGAATCAATCGTCGGAGCTGAGCTCTACGAACTGGTGAAGGCGACGAGTCTGGCGCTCTTCCGTCGCGGACATGATCGCGCGCAAAAGGCGGGAATGATCCTCGCAGACACGAAGTTTGAATTCGGAACGGATGCGCACGGAAAACTTGTCCTGATCGACGAAGTGCTGACGCCCGACTCCTCGCGTTACTGGCCCGCGGAAAGCTATGCGCCTGATCAGTCACCGCCCAGCTACGACAAGCAGTTTGTGCGCGACCACCTGTTGAGCGTGAACTGGGATCAGAAGCCGCCCGCGCCGCGATTGCCTGCGGATGTGATCCGCCGCACGCGCGACAAATACCTCGCCGCCCTGCGAAATCTGATGGGGTAGGGGGAGATCGGAGGTCAGAGGTCGGCGGTCGGAGGTCAGCGGTCAAACGGGAGGGGCGCGCTTCGTCGTGACCTGGATCGACGGCTGTGTGCTGAAGTCAGAAGTCAGCGGTCAGCGGTCAGAGATCGGAAGTCAGAGATCAGCGGTCAACCAGGAGGAGCACGCGTCGTCGTGACCTGGATCGGCTGCTCGAGTTTATGCGGCGCGGAGCATGCCTTGGAGGCGTTCGGAGATTCGTTTTGTGCGTTCGATATGGGCCTGCGCTTCCTTGAGCGTAAGCCCTGCCTGCAGAAGCACATCGTCGCTCAGCGCCCAGGCGTGACGTTCGATGGCGAGTCCCTTTCCGATTTCCTGCGTGATCCAGCAGGCGACGTGAAGGAGGGCCGTTATGCGCAGGCGATTGGGGTCGCCCGCCGGGGCGAAATGGTAGCGTATCGGTTCGATCAGACTTTCCGAAAATCCCCACAGGTGGAACAACCGATCCACGGCCTCGGTGCTGGTCGTGCCAAAGGTATTGAACTCCCACGCTGCGACGAGCGCGGCCGTCGGATGTACGCCGCTGCCGACAGCGCAACCCTCCTCCGTGGCGACACCCTGAAGCAGCAGGCGACCCACGGGGCGAAGCAATCCCAGCGTGTACCCGGTGCTGCCGTCGTCGCCTGCGGCTGCGGCCATGGCTTCCATTGCAACGGCGGTGGTGACCGAGTTTTCCCAGAGTTCTTCGCAGGAGACGCCGTAAACCGGAAGGCCAACCGAGTAGAGCTGGCAGGCCATCGCGGCACCGACGAGCCGGTAGACCTCATAGAGACCGATGCGGTCAATCGCCTCGTCGAGGCTCTCGATGTGGGTGCCTCGTGAAAACTGGGCGCTGTTGCTGATGCGCAGCACCCGCGCGCTGAGGACCGCATCGAGCCGCACGACCGAAACGATCGCATCGACACTGACGTCGGGATCCTTCATGGCGGCGCTCAAGCGTTGAAAAACCCGCGGAGCCGCGGAAAGTTTGGATGCGGCGGCAGCGAGCCGGGCGTCGGATATGGATTTTGCAGCCATGCGCGGCAGGAACATTCAATCGGATTTCGAAGCGGAAAACTTTACTCTCTTTTTTCCAAACTACGACGACCGCTGCGAATTGGAGTCACCGGGTGGAATATATTTTCCACCTCTTTGCAGCGGGGCTCCGGCCCCTGAATATTCAGCCTGACTCCGGCGCGCACTCAAAGTGCAATTGCGTCCGAATGTACTTCCCGAGGCTATCCGTGAGCTCGGGAGATGGCCGAGGCCGCAGCTGCTGCTGGTCGAACCGTAGTGCGTGATTGATGCAGCTCCCTCCGTAGCCAGTCCAAAGCGGCATTGACTGCGCGGACCTTGATCGTTGCGCGGGGACCCGGATAAGAAAGTTTTCGGCTCCACACACCGTGCGGTGAATAGAGCGACATGAAAATAGTCCCGATCGGATTGGCTTCGTGCCCGCATGTAGGACTCGCGAAGCCAGTGACCGCAAGCGCGTAGTCGGCACCGAGCCGCTCTGCGGCGCCGGTTGCCATGGCCACGGCGCTTTCGGCGGAAACCGCGCCGTGTTGGGAGAGGATTTCCTCGGGTACGTCTAGGAGCTGCATTCGCGATTCGTTGGAGTAGCATACGCATCCGCCGGCAAAAAACTTGCAGGCTCCGTGCAACTCGGTGAATGCGTTTGCGAGCAGGCCACCCGTGGCGGCTTCTGCGACTGCGATCGTGAGATCCTGCGCGCGCAGGTGGTCGGCACAGATGCGCGCGAGGGGTTCATTGCCGTAGCAAACGAAGTCGTCGCCCAGCAGGGAGGCGCACTCGGCGGCGATCTCCTGAAGCTGTGTATCCGAAAGTCCATTACCGTTTGCACTGAGCCGGCAGTCGACGTGTCCCTGGTGCGCGCAGAACGCGACCGTGAGGGCTTCCCCCAAGCGGTCGAAGACCGGCTGCAGGCGGGTCTCGAGGGAACTCTCGCCGATCCCCGCCGTGCGCAATTGAATGTAGGCCTCATGATCGCGAACGTATCCAAGCGCGGCGAGTCGCGGGAGGACCTGCTCCACGAACATGGGCTGCAGTTCATTGGGCGGACCCGGCAGCATGCAGAGTACCTTGCCGTCCTGCTCCACCCAGAGCCCGGGAGCGGTGCCGTTGGCATTGGGCAGCACGCTGCCGTTCGCGAAACGATAGGCCTGCTTGAGATTGTTGGGCGTCATCGGACGTCCGAGCTGGGAAAACCTTCCCGCGATCGCAGCTTCTATCGCCGGGTCGAAGACCAGGGGTTGGCCCAGCACCTCGGCGATGACCTCGCGGGTGCGGTCATCGCAGGTCGGCCCGAGCCCGCCCGTGGTGATGACCACGTCGGCGGCCGCCCAGCTTTCGCGAAACTGTCGCGCAATGGCGTCGGCTTCGTCTGTCACCGTGACATTCCGGGCCAGCATCATGCCGTGGCGGCCGAGTTGCGCACCGATGAACGTGAGGTGGCTGTTGGTCGTCAGACCGAGCAGCAACTCATCGCCCAGGGTGAGGAGTTCAATATGACGCGGAGAATTGGGAGAAATCACAAGGTCAGTGAGAGATGATTCGCAACCAGCGAGGCGGGAACGTAAGCCAAGACCGGAAAAATGCGAGCCAGCGAAAAGGATAAGCATGAATCACCGCCTTCCCTGAAGGAAAAGGTGAGGCATTTGCCGGATCGACCGGGCGTTTACCTGATGAAGGATCGGCTGGGGCGGATCATCTACGTTGGAAAAGCCAAAAGTCTGAAAAAGCGGGTTTCCTCCTATTTCACCCCGTCGCGATCGATGGCTGCACATCCGAAGATCCGTGCGTTGATTGAAACGATTGCGGATTTTGAAACGCTCGAGGTGAAGTCGGAGCCGGAAGCGCTGCTGCTCGAAGGGCGGTTGATCAAACAATGGCGGCCCCGCTACAACACGGACTTCACGGACGACAAGCGCTTCCTTCTCGTGCGCGTGGACATGTCCGAGGAGGTGCCTAGGATCCGCCTGACGCGCATCCGGAAGGACGACCGCTCGCGGTACTTCGGACCGTTCGCGCACTCGGGTCTGCTAAGGAAGACCCTTGCCCAGATGCGGCGGCAGTTCGGTGTGATGCTGGGGGATGCCACGCCCAGGAAGCTGCCGGATGGGACCTGGCAGCTCTACGACGACGTGCGGCAGGAGCTCTATGGCTTTCAGAATGTCACGACAGCGGAGGAGTACCGACGCCGGGTGGAGGACGCCTGTGTGTTTCTCGATGGCAAGTCACGCGAGTGGCTCGAGTCATTGCGCGCAGAAATGAACGGTGCCGCTGCACGGCAGGAGTTTGAGAAGGCCGCAGAACTGCGCGACGTGGTTTTTGCCCTGGAAAAGACCCTTGAGAAAACGCGCAAATTCGAGCGCGACCATCCGCTCGTGTCGACGGATGCCGCGGCTCTGGCGTCCCTGGGCGAGGTGCTGGGTCTGCGCGCTCCGCCGCGCACCATCGAGTGCTTCGACATCTCGCACATATCCGGGACGTACGTGGTCGCCTCGATGGTGCATTTCGCCGACGGCAGGCCCGACAAGAACAACTACCGCCGTTTCCAGATCAAGAGCTTCATCGGCAACGATGATTTCCGCGCGATGGAGGAGGTGGTCGGGCGCAGGTACCGGCGGCTGAGGAACGAATCCAAACCGATGCCCGATCTGGTGGTGATCGACGGCGGCCTCGGGCAGATTGGTGCCGCTCTGAAGGCGTTTCTGGCCTTGGATCTCGAACCGCCGGCCCTGATCGGCCTCGCCAAAAAACATGAGACGATCATTTTTCCTGACGGGCGCGCACCGCTGAATCTGGCGCTCAACTCGCCTGCGCTGAATCTGCTCCAGCGCGTGCGCGATGAGGCACATCGTTTCGCGAATACCTACAACGCGGATTTGCGATCAAGGAAACTGCGCGAGAGCCGACTCGATGATTTTGCCGGACTCGGTGAGGTGCGTCGCGCGGCGCTGTTCGAGCATTTCGGCGACTACGATCGGCTGCGTGCGGCCAGCGCGGCGGAAATCCGTGAGGTCCCCGGATTTGGACCGAAGCTCGCAATCGAGCTTTATGAATTTCTCCATCGCCGCGCACCCGCTCCGGAAAACGCGAGCGCGGAAGGCATCGCGGCAGAGGACGCAGATTCTCCCTCGGCGAGCGAGCGGACCAAGGCGTCAGCGCTTGAGTCGGACAAACCGGTCGAACCATCGGGCAGGCAGAAGCCAGCGAAGAAAGAGGAAGACCCTGGCGTGGGCGGGGCCTGAGTAGTGGGTGGACGGGCGAGCCGCCGTGAGCGCTCGCTCGACCAGGCGGGCGATGGAATCGGGCGGACGGGCGAAGCGGCGCTTGCGGCTGTAGCCCTTTCTGTAGGCCTCCACGTAGGGGGCGTAGGGTCCTGGGTCGTCCAAGGCGTCTGCTGACGCTGCGTTGGCGGCTTCAGCGAACTCAGAGGCGATGTAGCCAGGGCGGATCATCACCACATCGATGCCGAAAGGCAGAAGCTCGCCACGGAGTCCGTCCGTCAATGCCTCAAGCGCGTGTTTGGTGGAGTCGTACACCGAGGAAAGCGGTCGCGCGATGCGGCCGGCGACGGATCCGATATTGATGATCCGCCCGTGCCCCTGCGCACGCAGGTGCGGGATGACGAGTTGGGTGAGGGCGATCAGGGAAAAGACATTGACCTCGAAATTCCTGCGAATCGCGTCGACTGCCACGCGCTCGAGCGGTCCGCGCTGGCCGTAGCCGGCATTGTTGACGAGTCCGTTGATGCAACCGAAATGGGCGAGCGACTCGTTGATCAAGCGGTCGCGGTCCGCGGTGAGGGTGATGTCCGCGGCGACAACAAGGATCCGTTTCCCCTCAGGATCCAAGTCCCGGGCGATCGATTTAAGCCGATCCGCGCGCCGGGCCGTGAGCACCAGGCGTGCACCGCCGTGTGCGAGCCGCCTGGCGGTCGCTTCCCCGATCCCGGAGGATGCGCCGGTGACAAGGATCACTTGATCAGCAAGTGCGGGCATGGGCGGCAATGAGTCAGCGGGGATTTGCGGAGGCGAGTGAAATTTGCGTGGGTAGGGGCATGCCGTGGCGCAGGAGGGCTGTTGTTCGGATCGAATCGGATTGAGCTGTTGGCGCGACTTTGGCACCAGAGAGGCACCATGCGCGCGATCGTTTTGAGTCTGTTGGCCGCCTGTTCCGCGACTGCCGTCCATGCGGATGTGACGCTTGCGGGACTGTTTCAGGACAATCTCGTTTTCCAGCGGGATCGTCCGGTTCCGATCTGGGGGAGGGCTGATCCGGGGGAGAGGGTGACAGTCGCGTTTGCGGGACAGGAAGTGTCCACGAACACGCCCGCCGATGGGCGCTGGATCATCTACCTTGATCCGCTGGCGACGCAGGGCGAACCGGCGGAGATGATCGTTTCCGGAAACAACCGGCTGAGCGTGAAGAATATCCTCGTCGGCGAAGTGTGGCTGTGTTCGGGGCAGTCCAACATGGCGTGGGTTGTCAAGAATTCGGACCACGCGAAGGAGGAGATTGCTTCGGCGGAAATCCCGCAGATCCGCGTGTTCACGGTTGAGAAGGCGGTCTCCAAGGCCCCCACGGATATGCTCAATGGCTCATGGCATCCCTCGAGCCCGACCACCGCGGGGAATTTCACGGCGGTCGGTTATTTCTATGCGCGCGACCTGCATCGCAAACTCGGTGTGCCGATTGGCATCATTCACAGCAGTTGGGGAGGGACGCCGGTTGAGGCGTGGATGAGTCCGGCGGCGCTCGCGAGCGATCCCGCGTTTGAGACCGTGTTCAAGCGTTGGAAGGACGCGATGGAGGCCTATCCGGAGAAGAAGGCGGCCTATGAGAAGGAACTGGCGGCATGGACCGAGGAGCAGGCTGCCGCGAAAGCCGCGGGCAAACCTTTCAGCAAGACCAGGCCGCCGTTGCCCCGTGATCCTGAGAGCCGCGACCTGCCATCGGGGCTGTTCAACGCCATGATCAATCCCGTGCTGCCGTATTCAATTCGGGGTGTTCTCTGGTATCAGGGTGAAAACAACGGGTCGCGGCCCACGGAGTATCACAAGCTCTTCGCGGCGATGATCACGTACTGGCGCGCCCATTTTGGCCAGGGGGATTTTCCGTTCTACTGGGTGCAGTTGGCGAACTTCAAGACACCCAACGACTGGGCGCTCCTGCGCGAGGCTCAGACCCAAACGCTGTCGCTGCCGGAGACGGGACAGGCCCTCGCGATCGACATCGGCAATCCCGATGACATCCACCCGCGAAATAAACAGGAAGTGGCGCGACGGCTCGCGCTGATCGCGAAAGCCAGGGTGTATGGCATTCCCGGCGATGACTCCGGGCCGATGTTTCAATCGGCGGAGCGCGAGAAGAACGGCATCCGCGTACACTTCAGTCACGCCGTCACGGGCCTCATCGCGCGCGACCGCCCGCTTCAGTCCTTCGAACTCGCGGGTCGGGACAAGGTCTTCTGGCCGGCCCAGGCGGAGATCGACGGCGATACGGTGTTTGTGTCGTCGAAGGATGTGAAGGAGCCGATCGAAGTCCGGTACGCCTGGAGCAGTTCCCCGATTGCGAATCTCTACAACGGAGCCGGGCTCCCCGCGGTGCCGTTTCGAAGCGATGACTGGTGAGTCATAGCCCGACCAGTGAGCCGTTGCGCTTGATCCAGGCCTCGGCTTCGCGCCAGGACGGGCACACTTCCTCGACACGGGCCCAGAAGCGGGCCGAGTGGTTCATTTCTCGAACGTGCATCAACTCGTGATGAATGATGTAGTCGCGCACAAGATCCGGAGTCTGCACGAGTCTCCAATTGAGCGAGATCACTCCCGCTGAACTGCACGATCCCCAGCGCGAACGCTGGTTGCGCACGCCGACCTCCTTGATTTCGACTCCGCACAGGGCGGACAGCTCCCAGGTGCGGGCGGGCAATTCGATCCTGGCAATGCGAATGAAGTGGGATTCGAGTGTGGGGCGAAGGTTGCCGTTGAGGTGGGGAATGCGGAAGACATCGGCGTCCAGGCATACCGCCGGCTTTTCTCCGGTTACGGCGACGCGGAGCGGGGTCATCACACCTCGCCACAGGATGTGGGTGCCAGGTACCCACACCTCGGCAGGCTGTGGGCGGCGGCGTTGGCGTTGTTGTGCGCGTTCGAGCCACCCGCGATGGGAATCCAGAAAACGTCGTGCCTCGCGTTCGCTGCCGCGTGCGGGAATCGTCACTTGGGGAACGCCGTCGCGCCGTAGCGTCAATCGGTAGTGATCGGCGCGCAGGCTGCGTTTGAAAATGACCTCGGGTGCGATTGCCTCGGGCTGCCTTGCGGGTGTCGATGGCGAAGGGGGTGCAGCCGCCTGCGCCTCGCTTTCGGAGGGGCGTAGAAGATCAAAAAGATCCGTTTGGCGTTCGCCGGGCATGGCCAGATTCAGAGTGTGACCCATTCCCAACGCTTAAGCATGCTTTTTTCAAGTGTGAGCCATGCAAAGCTGCAGACCTCCGCCCGCGGAAAACTGATGCAGCCTGGATTGAGCCATCGCACTCGGGAAAAACTGATTTCATCTCGCGGGACATGCGTGTGGCCGTGCAAGAGGAACTGGACACCCGCGGGTGCGCGTTGCGGAGGGATATGGACGAGATGGAATTTCAGGTTTTCCCGGACGAGCGTGAGCTCCAGCGGCCAAGGATGGGAGTCATTGTTTCCGCGGACAATGTGAAGAGGAATTCCGAGTTGCTCGAATTCGATGAGAGTCTCCGGATCGCAGACGTCGCCCAGATGCCAGATCTCGTCCGCCGATTGAAGCATGGCGGGCAGGCCGGAGGGATAACGGTCATGGGTATCGGCAATCACTGCGATGCGCATGACCGATTTCAGTCTGATGCCGGGCCGAGGGTCACCCAAAATCGGCGGGATTATGCGGAGGCAAAGTCCTTGTCGCGGCATTTATCTGCGGTTCGTCATGGAGACGCCACGGTTGCGTTTGTCGTGTAAAGTGAAAAGGCGTCCAAATTTCAGAACACCCCTTGACGGCTTGGGTTTGAGTTTATTGCTCCGAACCGTACGCTCCGGGAAATGCCCTCGCCACGTCCCGAAGCGCCGACGCCTTCGTCGCAACCTCCCTTGGAAACGACCCCGCCTCATCTCCGAGCCGGATCAAAGTCGGCGGCCGGTGTGAAGGCGGTCATCAAGACGGGCGAATACGCGTTGGGCAGGGCAGGGGTGTGGGCGGGGACAAAGGCGCTCCTGAGAGTCAACCAGCTTGACGGCTTCGACTGCCAATCCTGCGCCTGGCCCAATCCCGATACGGATCGCCACACCTTTGAATTCTGTGAGAATGGTGCCAAGGCGGTCGCGGATGAAGCGATGACGGGGCGCGTCGACCGGAATTTCTTTGCGCGTCATTCGGTCGCCAACCTCCTCAAGCGGAGCGACTATTGGCTGAACAGGCAGGGGCGCCTGACCGAGCCCATGATCCTGCGTCCAGGTGCAACGCACTATGAGTCGCTGTCTTGGGAGGACACGTTCGAGATCATCGCGAAGGAACTGCGCGCGCTGCCAACTCCGGATGCGGCGGCCTTCTACACCTCGGGTCGCACGAGCAATGAGGCGGCATTCCTCTATCAGCTTTTTGCCCGACAGTTTGGCACGAACAACCTGCCCGATTGCTCGAACATGTGCCATGAGAGCAGCGGCGCCGCCCTGAATGCGACGATCGGGATCGGCAAGGGCACGGTCACAATGGATGATTTTGCCAAGGCCGAGCTCATTCTCATCGTCGGGCAGAATCCCGGGACGAATCACCCGCGCATGCTTTCGACCCTCGCCGATGCGAAGCGGGCGGGTGCCGTGCTTGTATCCATAAATCCGTTACCTGAGATCGGAAACTTTCGATTCAAGAATCCCCAGGACCTTCTCAATCCGGTCAAGGCCCTGAAGCTACTGACCCAGTCGGGCACGCCGTTGAGCGATCACTGGCTGCAGGTGCGCATCGCCGGAGATCTGGCGCTGTTCAAGGGATTGATGAAGGGCATGCTCGAACTCGAGGACGCGACCCCGGGCACCGTGCTCGATCATGCGTTCATCCGGGAACACACAGACGGATTTGAGGCCCTCATCTCCGATCTGAGAACGACGTCCTGGCAGTCGATCGTAGATGTCGCGGGGGTGAAGCAGGAAGAGATCGAGCGCGTGACCCTGCTCGCTGCGAGATCCAGGGCAACGATCTGCTGCTGGGCGATGGGCCTCACGCAGCAGCCCCAGGCGGTGGCGACAATCCAGCAGATCGTCAACTTCCTGCTGTTGCGCGGCAGCATCGGTCGGCCAGGCGCGGGTGTCTGCCCGGTTCGCGGACATTCGAATGTGCAGGGCGATCGCACGATGGGGATTTTTGAGAAGATGCCTGACGCGTGGCTGGATCGCCTGGATCGCGAGTTCCGTTTCTCGTCGCCCAGAAAGCACGGTCATGACACAGTGGATACGATTCGCGCCATGCACCGGGGGGAGGTTTCGGTTTTCTTCGGACTTGGGGGAAACTTTCTGTCGGCGACGCCGGATACCGAGTTCACCGGGGAGGCTTTGCGACGGTGCTCACTGACCGCGCACGTTTCCACGAAGCTCAACCGCGCGCACCTGGTCACGGGTCGGACCGCCCTGATCCTGCCCTGCCTGGGAAGGAGCGAGCGGGATCGTCAGGCAACCGGCGAACAGTTTGTGACCGTGGAGGATTCGATGGGCATCATCAGTTCCTCGCGCGGGCATGCTGACCCGGCGTCGCGCGATTTGCTCAGCGAACCCGCGATTGTCGCGCGCCTTGCCGAGGCGGTGCTCGGCGAGCGCACGACGGTTCCCTGGGCGGACCTTGTGGCCAACTACGATCTGATTCGCGATCGCATCGCGAATGTCGTGCCGGGTTTCGAGAACTTCAACGAACGCATCCGGCAGGGTGTGTTCTATCTTCCAAATGCTCCACGCGACCGGCGCGAGTGGCGGACCGCGACCGGGAAGGCCCGCTTCACGGTTGCCCCGATTCGACAGGATGCGCGGCGGAAGGGCGAATACGTGATGATGACGATTCGTACGCACGATCAGTTCAACACAACCGTCTATGGTCTTGATGACCGTTATCGCGGCGTTTTTGGCGGACGACGGGTGGTCTTCATGCAAGAAGACGACATCACGGAGGCGGGATTGACGGCGGGTCAGTGGGTTGACCTTGCGAACCATTTTGGCGGCCAGACGCGGTGGGCCCGGGCTTTCATGGTGGCGCCGTACGCGATCCCTCGAGGATGTGTAGCAACGTATTTCCCTGAGGCCAATGTACTTGTGCCGATCGACAGCACTGCGGAGGTCAGCAACACCCCCACGAGCAAATATGTGATCGTTACGATATCTCCGAGCGCGGGTCCGCAGGAGGTGCCCGGGGGGGGAATCGACTGATTCCAATTCGGACAGTAAGACAACGACCAATGCAAAAAAATCAGCGGAGTTACTGGCGAGTGAAACATTTCGCGCTACTTTGAGTCACAGAAATCAACAATACCTTCATCCTATGAAAACCATTCGACTGTTCTTGATCCTTGCTCTCGCGGGGGCCGGTGCGGCCTTTGCCGAGGACAAGAAAGTACCCACCAGCCGCGTCGAAGTGAACTTCACGGATCCGGAGAATTTTACGGATGTGAAGGACAGTTCGTTCGGCACTGAAAAGGGCCGCGACGCGATCCTGTCAGAGATCCGCGAATACATCACGAAACGTGCCGACAAACTCCTGCCTGCAGGACAGAAGCTGACGATCACTTTCAGCGACATCGATCTTGCCGGAGAATATGAACCGTGGCGTGGTCCGCGTGCGGACGATATCCGCATCGTGAAGGACATCTATCCGCCGCGATTCAAGTTTACCTACAAGGTCACGGATGCCGCAGGCGCGGTAGTCAAGGAGGGGCAGGAGAACCTGTTCGACCTCGCCTTCACGATGCGGCTGACCATCGACCGCCAGGACCCGCTGCGTTATGAGAAGGACATTCTCAACGAGTGGATGGGCGCAAAATTGCGGGACAAGAAGTAGCCCGACCCGATTCTGATTTGATTCGATCTCACCGCCGCGAGTGTCACACTCGCGGCGTTTTATTTGGCTGGATGCCGCTGCTTATCCTTGAATCCCCCGGTTTCTGAATCTGCCTCCCGCGTCGACAAGTGGCTGTGGTCGGTGCGCGTTTACAAGACGCGGAGCCTCGCCTCTGACGCCTGCCGTGCGGGCAGTGTAACCATCGGCGACCAGCCTGTGAAACCGGCGCGGGATGTGCGCCCCGGTGAAACGATCCATGTGCGGCAGGGCGTCGTGATTCGAACTCTTGTCGTGCTTGCGGTGCCGAGATCGCGCGTCGGTGCACCCCAGGTCAGCGCCTATTGCGAGGATCGTACGCCGCCGGGCGAATGGGAAAAGGCCCGTGAGCAGCGCATCCAGCATCCGCTTGCGCGCGAGCGTGGTTCAGGGCGGCCCACCAAGCGGGATCGTCGACAGATCGATCGGTTGCTGGGGGCGGCAAGCTTGGACACCCTACCGATTGATCGCTTAGTCCTTCGGCGCGCCAATGGGAAGGACAACGGAAGTCCCTCATGATCCGAGGCGGTTACCCCTTTCCGCCGCGGAGGACATAGACGTGATTGAGGTCGTGTTTCTCGAACTCCTTCCAATAGGCATCCTCAATCTTCTTGAGTTCCTCCTCAAGGGAGGGCGGGGCTTCAAGGCCGGGTGTTGAGGACGCCAGGTGACGCTTTGCCTGATCGGCGGAGTAGTCACGATCCGAGAGGCGCGCGACCAGTTCATGCCAGAAGGCGTCGTTGGTGTGCTCTGAAAGAACCTGCTCGACGCGTTCCTCCTTGGTGATTTTCGCGGAGGGCCTGAGGCGACCGTCGGGGCCTGTTTCGACCAGATCCTCACACTCCAGCGACTGCGCGAGACTCAACAGCTTGCCTTCGATGTCCTGATAACGTTTCGCCGCCGCGGTTTCGGGGCCCTGATAGGCGGTTACCACGTGCATGCCGAAGTGAACCAGCTCAAGCACCCGTGCAAACTCCGCCGGCGTGAACGATACTTTCATGGAGCAGGATTTTCTCCAGTGAACTTCGTTCCGCAACGACGGAGTGACAAAAGATCCCTGGGGTGGAGCGAGAATCACGGCGAAGCGCAAGAATCGGATTGGCGCCCCGGGGGGCTATCAGGCAGTTTGAGGGGTACTATGAACCGTACCGATCGCCTCGTCGCGATGGTCATGTATTTCCAGGGGCGCCGTCTGGTGCGCGCCGAGGAGCTTGCCCGTCATTTCGAGGTCAGCGTTCGCACCGTGTACCGGGATGTGGTCGCCCTCTGCGAAGCGGGGGTGCCGCTGACGGGAGAAGCGGGGGTGGGATACACGCTGGTGAAAGGCTACCACCTGCCGCCGGTGAGTTTCACCGCCGATGAAGCGATGGCGCTGTTTGTGGGAGGGGAAATGGTGCAAAAGTTCACCGACTCGTCGTTGTCGTCGGCCATGGCGTCCGCGCTTCTCAAGCTCCGCGCGGTTCTTCCCCAGGATCAACAGGACGACATCGACCGACTCGGGCGCGGCATGCTCGTTGCGGGAAACGGAGCCCTTCGCCACGGGCTCGACCAGCGTGTCCTCCTTCCCATTCAGCAGGCGGTGATCTCGCGCCGGGTTCTGCGTTTCGACTATCGGGTTCCCAGCCGCAATGAAATAACCCGCCGGGATGTCGAGCCGCTGGGAGTCGTATTCCACAATGGAGCGTGGTATCTGGTGGGGTGGTGCCGGCTGCGCGACGGACTTCGACAGTTCAAGCTCGAGCGCCTCGTTCAACTGGAGGTGACCTCCGAGAGATTCTCGCCGCGACCTGATTTTTCCCTGGACCGCTACCTCAACGACGCCATGCCGACGGAAAAGATGCTGACGGCAAGGATCTGGTTCCGCGTGTTCGCGTTCGATCGGGCCCGTCGCGAAAGCTTCAACGAACTGACGGAGGTGGTGGAACGCGATGACGGATTCGAGGCGACTGTCCGCACGTTCTCCCTGCAATGGCTTGCGCGCTGGATTCTCACCTTCGGCGATGGTGCCCGGGCAGTCGCGCCTGAGGAGTTGAGGGAATGCGTTGTTCAGGAAGCTCGCCAAATACTTGATAATCATAAGCCGAATGCCGCCTCCGAGATTGCCGGAGCAACTCGGGAATCCTTGAATGGAAGCCCTGTGGAAAGCCGGTCTGAAAGCATCCTGACATAACGTTGTCAGTGAGATTTGCTAGGGTGGTGACTCGCCGCAATCGCGGCAGACGTATCTCTATACCCAAGGAATCCCATGCCTCGCGTCACTGAAATCGCATTTACCGGCTATCCGGTATCCAACATCGCCCGTTCCCGTTCCTTTTATGAAGGCGTCCTACAATTGAAAACGTCACAGGTTTATGATCACGGCGAGAAGGCGTGGATCGAATACGAGATCGCGGGTTCCACCTTCGCGATTTCCAATTTCATGGAAGCCCCGAAGCCCAGCGGGATGGGACCATGCGTGGCCTTTGAGGTTGAGGATTTCGATCAAACCATCGCGACGCTGCGCGATAGCCGCGTGCCTTTCTATCAGGAACCGATGGTAACTCCAGCCTGCCGACTGGCGATTGTCGGAGATCCCGACGGCAACCCCGTGACGATCCACCACCGCCTTGCGACTGCGTCGCCCTGAACCCCTGCAAACCCATGAGCATTTCATCCGCACGCCGGCAACCGGCTGACTTTTTTCTCGGGATCGTCACAGCCCGTTTCTATGAAACCTGGGATTTCTACACTGCCATCCTGGGTTTCCGCACCCTTTCTGAAAACAATACCCGCGTTCATTTGCAGCACTCCAGTGGCGCGCAATTGAGCATACTCGAGCATGAGGTTGATGGAAATCCATCCGAGCTCATCAGCGCGACCGACGGGCGCGGCCTCTGGCTCAATCTTGAGGTTTGCGATCTGGATGCGGAGTTTGATCGTATCAGGTCCGCGGGCGCTCCGATAGCGTCACCCCCCGTTGCGCAAAAGCGTGGGGCCAGGCACTTCATGACACGTGATCCCAATGGTATCCTGATTTGCGTGAGTGAGCGTCTGCCTGCAGTCGAGGCTCTGGAGAGTGAAATGTCCGGATGTGAAACCTGCGGGCCGGTGATGCAGGTGGCGGGCGCTTGAGGGGCTTTTCGCTCGTCAAGCGCGCTGTCGGAAAAGAAATCCCTCGCACCGAACGGTGGACGCGTCTTCCTTGGATGCGTCCATGTCCTTGTTCAGCCTGCTCGACGTTTCCCTCAGCTTTGGTGGCCCGTACATTCTGGAGAAAGCCAATTTCCAAGTGGATCCGGGTGAGCGTGTCTGCTTGTTGGGGCGCAATGGCGCGGGCAAATCGACGCTGATGAAGATCATCGCCGGAGAGATCAAACCCGACTCGGGTCAGGTCTTTCGCGAACCGGGCTCCGTCTTCACGCGGCTGACGCAGGAGATTCCCGCGGAAATCGAGGGCGACGTCCGGACGCTGGTGACATCAGGGCTGCGTCCGCTGCACGACCATGAAGAGGAGTGGGAACGCGATGTGCGGGTCGATGATCTCATCGACCGCCTTCAACTCGATCCTGATGCCGATTTCACCCGGCTGTCGGGGGGCCTGAAGCGTCGCGCACTCCTCGCGCGCGCGCTGGCCGGGCAGCCCGATCTGCTGCTGCTGGATGAGCCCACCAATCACCTCGACATCGAGTCCATCCTTTGGCTCGAGGATTTTCTGCTTACGGAGAAACTCTCGCTGTTTTTTGTGACCCATGATCGGGCGTTTCTGCGTCGCCTGGCCACCCGGATTGTCGACCTCGATCGCGGTCGACTTGCGAGCTGGGCGTGCGACTATGACACGTACCTCGTGCGCAAGGAAGAGGTGATGGAGGCGGAGGAGAGGCAGCAGGCGCTGTTTGACAAGAAACTCGCGCAGGAGGAGGTGTGGATTCGAAAGGGCGTCAAGGCGCAGCGGTCGCGTGCGCAGGGACGCATCCACGCCCTCATGAAGATGCGGGCCGAGCGCGCGGCGCGTCGTGAACGCACGGGAAATGTCGCGATGCGCCTGGCCGAGGCCGAGCGATCGGGCGTGAAGGTTGTTGAAGCCGACGGGATTTCATTCGCCTTCGGTGATGGCCGACCGCTGGTGAGCGATTTCACGACGCTGATCACGCGGGGCGACAAGATCGGATTGATCGGTCCCAATGGCGCGGGAAAAACCACACTCATCAAGCTGCTGCTGGGAGAACTGAAACCGACCTCGGGTGAGATCAAGCATGGCAGCCGACTTGAGGTGGTGTATTTCGATCAGTTTCGCGGGCAGATCGACGACAACCGGACGGTTGCGGACAATATCGCTGATGGCAACGAGACCGTCACGATCGACGGGCGGACGCGTCACGTGATCAGCTACCTTCAGGATTTTCTGTTTGCCCCCGACCGGGCGCGCACACCGGCACGGGTGCTCTCGGGAGGCGAACGCAACCGGCTGTTGCTGGCGCGCCTGTTTACCAAACCCGCGAATGTGCTCGTGATGGACGAGCCCACCAATGATCTCGATGCCGAGACGCTCGACCTGCTGGAGGATCTGCTTGTCGAGTATCAGGGCACGCTTCTAGTGGTGAGCCATGATCGCGATTTCCTGGACAATGTGGTGAGCAGCACAATGGTGTTCGAAGGGGAGGGACGCATCGGCGAGTACGTCGGCGGCTACAGCGACTGGCTGAAGGAGAAAGAGAAGGCGGCTGCGGCGGCAGCGCTGAAGGCGAGCAAGGCGACGCCCGTCGCGGCGCCCGTTTCCAAGGGTGGCGCAACCAAGGTGCGCAAGCTTGGTTCAAAAGAGCGGAAGGAACTCGAAAACCTGCCGGCGCAGATCGAGAAGATCGAAACTGAGCAGCACGAGCTGTCGGCAAAACTGGCCGATCCGTCCTTCTACCAGCAGCCTGCCACCGTGGTCGCGGAGGCCCGCGCGAGAGTCTTCGAACTCGAAGCGGCCCATGCGGCGGCCTTTGCGCGCTGGGAGGAACTCGAGGCGCTCAAGTAGGCATGGGTGAGCTTTTGCGGGAAGCGGCGGACAAACAGCTCCTTGAGCGGGCGCGATACGTCGAAACATTGCATCTGCCCCGTTCCCCTCGATCCCCTCAAACGGTACTCTCCAAGCCAGGGAAGTGTAATTGTCGCCAACAGGGCACTGGGCAAGTCGTTGGGGGGATCGGACATTGCGGACATTCAAGCTGGCACCCCCACACGATATTCTGCTACGGAATGAGCCTTCCTTTGCCCGGGTGGCGGAACGGTATACGCTGCGCACTTAAAATGCGCTGTCCGAAAGGACTTGCGGGTTCGAGCCCCGCCCCGGGCACCAAGCAGTGCTGCCGTTTCGTCAGTTGAACCATATCTGGATGCCAAAACCCTGGAGCCCGTCGCAAACTTGGAATCCTTGCCCGAAGGCATCACCCCTTTCTTGCCGCCCCTTGAAAAACAAACCCCTGCGATCTTTGCGTCCTTCTGAGTAAAAACCAAAAGCTCAAGGAATCTGGATCAGCGCACTTCGTGTAGCATTCAAAATCCCGGGGAACTTGGCATGCAGTTCGCATGGAAACGCTCCCATTCCAGCCGCGAACCAACCGGCAACCGGTCCTGAGCTGCGGGGCGCGCCTCGGACCCCCTCGCCACTGCTCACCCATCCAGCGCCGACCGCACGCCCAGCCCCGGTTTTTGCATCACATGCGTGTAGATCTGCGTGGTCTCGACGCTCTGGTGCCCCAGCAATTCCTGCACGGTGCGAATATCCGTCCCGGCCTCCAGCAGATGCGTGGCAAACGAGTGGCG
>JACTNC010000002.1 GCA_014584295.1 Verrucomicrobiota bacterium | reverse complement strand
CTCGATCACGTGTGCGTCACCTTGAAGCTTGGAGAACTCCACCTGTCGTGATCGGTTGATCAATTGGTGCAGCGCTTCTGAGATCTCGTGCGGATAGCAGTGCATCGCTAAGAGGCCTAACGTTGGAGGTGAGCACCTTGACGCCGTAAGGCGGCGAGTGTGCTCCAGCGACGCGTTGAACGGGAAAGGGGGCGGGGGAAGCCGAAAGGTCTCCATGCCCACCGCCGAACGACCCACCACGAGGGATCTGCTTGACTCCGAAGTGTGCGCTGGGCGTGTGTATGAACGCTCGCGTTATACATCCGCTCAGTACACACTTCGCTTATTAGCAGATTTTCCACGCTTTATACAGCCCACGCCGATGTGCTAGCTATACCCTTGCCCGTTGCGTCCATCAACGCAGCCACCTTTCTCGAGCAACGCCAAGTAGACACCTACAAAGGCGTATACAAACCCTGCAACAGATCCAGAAATAACATGAACAGAACCAAAACCGTGTCTTTCAAGCCGATTTTTGTAGAGCTTCCGAACGTCGCCGGGATACTCACCCTATCCGAATCGACCGTCCAGGCCATGGTCAGATCAGGCCCGGAACATTTCCAGCAGCCCAGGCTACTATCCGGTCGGCGTGTCGGCTGGCTATTGCGGGAAATCGAAGAGTGGGCAGAATCCAGGCCAGCGGCCGACCTCCCCCCATCACCGTCCGCCAAAGAACGCCCCACCGAACACCCGCACCGCCGCCCACATTGGCCAGCGTCGCCACCATGACACCCCGGCCGCCTCAAGCGCTTCCAGCAGCACCCCGTCAGCCTCGCGCCTCGGAAGCCAGCGGGCCTTGTACAGATAGTCGTGGATCACCGCCGCCTCGTGCGCGATGTCTCCGAATAGCAAAAAGACGATAGGCATGCGGGGAACAGACGCGAAATCCGTCAAGAACCCCATTGGCACGGTGATGGTGTCCTTCAGCATGGGCGAGTAGTACGACAACGGATCGGTCAGAACCCATCCCCCGACAACCTTCTCTACGTGCAGCCTGGAAAGAAATGTCCCGGTCACGGCATCACCACTTGAAATGGTCCTTGACCCAGATCGCGGCCCCGAGCAGCGCGGCGACGATCGGAATCAGGATCTTGAATCCAGACACCACCAACTTGCTTCCACGCCATAGCAGAATCAGCGTGGGCCACCACCGTATCGTGTGTCGCCCTCGCGAGATCTTTCGTGTCCATGGCGATCCCCTCGATGTTTTCCAGCCTGGAGCGCAACATATCCGCCTCCCGCTGCCAAGAGCGTCGTTCCTCGCCGTCGTAGGCTTTCATGCCTGCGTTGGCACAGTTATTCTCATCAACTTTGAAGCTCATTGCCCGGACCTTTTGCCGATCAGGTCGGCGTCCCTGTTGAAATTGCGCATAACGTTGGCAATCCGCTCGTTGATCGCCCGCACCTTGGAAACTTCGTCCGCCCCGCCCTTCATCGTCACGGCATGCCGCGCTTTCCGTAGCGCTGCAACCTGCCTTTCTGCCACGTTTCCGCGTGCTGCGAGTGAGATGGCGCCAGGATGGTCTGCTAGATAATCAGCTACGGATATTCCATCCCTCACCCGTCCTTTGATCTCATTCTCCACCTCGTTGGCCTTCGTGATGTTCTCGTAGAACTTCTCCGACTGTCCAGAGTGGCCGTCAGTGCTGCCGTACAACCGCCCGACCAGAGGAATCTTGTATGGCGGCAACTCCTCTCCGGTGAATGGCGCCGTCGCCGTGGCCGCCACCTTGCCAGCTTCGCGACCGATTCCTCCGGTCAGTTGCCCGATTACGAAATCGATCTGATCGGGCGTCGGAGACCAGCCTCCCGGCGTGTATTTGGTGCCACCGGTGATGGCGTTGATCGCTTCTGCAACCCCCTTGGCCCAGGGCGTGGCCGAATCCTTTGACCGCTGCAATCCTGGCTTCGGATCGAGGCTGTTGCGGTTCTCGATGAATATCGGTTTGCCGGTCCAGTCCTTGTTCTGCGCCAGCGCCACGAACGGATCGAGGACGGTGGGCGCAGCAATCTGCATTGGAGGCGACGACCCGCCCATCGGGTTGAACGCATCGGCCAGAACCTGGAACAAGGCCACCATTTGTTTTCCGGCCGTCTTGTCCTTGTAGACCGCCATCTCGACCGCCAGGCGCCCGATGTTCGGCAGGAACTGGAAGCCGAGCGGCATGGGGAGGGAAAGGTAGGAGTCTTTCCCGGTTGGGATGACGATGGATCGTTCCTTGATAAACTCCGGGATCTTTTCCCACTCGTCGTCCTCACCATCGCCCCCGCCCATCGCGGCAATCCCGAGCAGCGCATTCATCACGCCGAGCATCACCCCGCCGGCCATGATCTTCCGCCCGGCCGGTCCCGCAAGCGTCTGCGCCATGCGCGTCGTACCCTGAACCGCCGCATTGAAGAAGGCGCCGTCCCTTGCGGTTGAAGTTCACCGTCAGATTCTTGGCGAGACTCGCTGCGCGCTCCTTGCTCATCCCGTTGTCGAGCGCGGCCTTGTAGGCTGCCAGTCGGGTCGCGTTTTCCATCGCCTCGTTGTAGTCGCTCAGCCATTCCTTGACGCCGTTCCACGCCTGGCTCACCTTGCCGCGATCAAGCGCCTTCAGCTCGTCCAGTAGGGACTTGCTGCGCGATTCCGCATCGAGGAACAGATCCCGGTATCCTGTTGTGCCACCGACGCGGTTGAATTCCTCGAAGAGCGTGGCCCAAGCGCCGGTATTCGGCATGCGCCCCTTATTCTTCAGCACTTCCTTGAGGATGCTCAGGGTGTCCGTCATCACTTCCTTCTGCTTCCCGGCCAGTTCGGTCGTCGAGAGGTTCAATGCCGCTTCCTGCGTGTCCCGCATCAGGTTGATGACGCCAAAAATCGGGTTGTACTGCGTGTTGATGCTCGCAAAGTAGCGTGTCATCTTGCCGACCACGGGAATCAGGTAGTGCAAATCATCAACGTCCAGATTCTTCAGAGACTGTGCCATGCGCAACGCCTGCGGGTTGTGCTCGTTC
>JACTNC010000028.1 GCA_014584295.1 Verrucomicrobiota bacterium | reverse complement strand
ATCGCGTTCCTGGCGTATTGCCTCCACGTGACGCTCGGCCGCCGACTGCGCGATCTGGCACCCGGACTGACGCCACGTTCGGTTCTGGAGAAACTCAGCGCCATGCAGATGCTTGATGTGCATCTGCCCACTACCGATGGCCGCGAATTGATACTCACCCACTATACACAACCCGAACCGGACCAACGCTTGATTCTCGAGCAGCTCAAACTGAGCCTTCCCGCTCAACCGCCGCCCAAAATCACCTCCACTCAAGCGAACCCCAACTGAGCCCGTGTAGTGCAGACTTTGAGGATGCCTTCCCTGATTTGCAGCCACTTACAAATTTTAGATGCCCGAATCCGCAAAGTCGGGGTAGGTCCATTTCCCAAACTCAACAGGTCTGCATAGCGTTTGTCGTTAGATGGCCGGAACCATCCCTTAAGGCGATCCTCGCTCGGACCGCCCTGCTTTGGGCGGAATGAGGTCTGGTCGGTGCTTTTTTCTTTGTTCCTTTCTGGGAAGCGCGTTTTCTGCGACCCTCTTTGCACCGTGCCCGAACTTCTTTCCACACTCGCGACCACCTTTGGTTACACGCAGTTCCGACCTCTCCAACGCGAGATCATCGAAGCATCGCTGGCCGGCAAGGATGTCTTTGCTCTCCTTCCGACCGGTGGCGGAAAGTCCCTCTGTTTCCAATTGCCGGCTCTGATGCGCCCGGGTCTCACGGTCGTTGTCTCGCCCTTGATCGCGCTGATGAAGGACCAGGTGGACCAACTGCAGTCCAGCGGTGTGGCCGCCACCTACCTCAACTCAACCCTGAGTGAGGCGGAGTCTCGCACCCGCCTGGCCGGACTGCACCGCAACCAATGGCGGCTGCTCTACGTCGCGCCCGAGCGTCTCATGCTCGACAACTGGCAGGAAAACCTTCGCGCATGGAATGTCGCCTGCATTGCCGTCGATGAAGCGCACTGCATCTCCGAGTGGGGCCATGACTTCCGCCCGGAATACCGGCAGGTGGCGAAACTGCGCGACCTGCTGCCTGAGGTACCGTTCATGGCACTCACGGCCACGGCCACCGAGCGAGTCCGGGCGGACATCATCAGCCACCTCCGCCTGCACAAGCCCGAGTTGTTCGTCGCCAGTTTCAACCGCCCGAACCTCACCTACCGCGTCATCCCAAAGGATCAACCCATCAAGCAACTCATCGCATTCCTGTCCAAAAGAGAACACGAGAGCGGAATCATTTACTGTGCTTCGCGTGCGACCACCGAACGGGTCGCCGAGGCGCTGGCAGGGCGCGGATTCGCCGCGCGCCCCTACCATGCCGGTCTCGAGGCCGACGAACGTACCCGCAATCAGGAACTCTTCCTGCGCGATGACGTGCGCATCATCTGCGCAACGATCGCCTTTGGAATGGGTATCAACAAACCCAACGTCCGATGGGTCGTGCACCACGACCTGCCCAAAAACATCGAGGGATACTATCAGGAAACAGGCCGGGCGGGGCGCGACGGATTGCCAGCCGACTGCCTGCTGCTCTTCAGCGCGGGCGACATCGCGAAACAGACCCACTTTCTCGACGCGATCACGGACGAACACGAGCAGCAGGTGGCCCGCACCCAGCTTCGTCAGATGATCCACTATGCGGAAACCTCGGGATGCCGCAGGGTTGAGTTGCTATCATACTTCGGGGAATCCTTTCCTGTGAACACCTGTGCAGCCTGCGACAACTGCCTTGAACCTCGCGATTCCTACGACGGGACGCTTGTCGCCCAGAAATTTCTCTCGTGCGTCTACCGGATTCGGCAAGCGAGCAGCTTCGCCGTCGGACTCAATCACATCATCGAGGTGCTCTCCGGCGCCGATACCGAAAAGATCCGACGCTGGGGCCACGACCAGCTATCGACCTTTGGCATCGGTCGCGATCTCAGTCGATCAGCTTGGGGTGCGGTCGGACGCGAACTCATGCGACTCGGGTATCTCGCGCTCAGCAAAGGTGAATATGCCACGGTCGAATTGACTGCCGATGGCATGCAGGCGCTCCGCAGCAGAAGATCCATCAGCCTGACAAAGCCGATGGAGTCGCCCAAAGACCGCAGTCCCGTCCGCCGCGCCGGGGAAATCAACTGCGACGAAATTCTCTTCGATCGACTTCGCATCCTGAGGAAACGCCTGGCAGACGAACGAAAGGTGCCAGCATACGTGATTTTTGGCGACGCTACCCTCCGGCAGATGGCCCAGCTCTATCCTGACAATGAAAAAGCCATGAACAGGATTTTTGGCATGGGCGAAAAGAAGCGCGAGGAATTCGGTGCGGTTTTTGCCGCCGCTGTCAGCGAATATCTCGCAACCAACAGCCGTCAGCGCTTTGATGCGTGAAGGGAACCGCCTCCTCAACAGGCATTGCTTGACGGTGATCCTCTGCAAGCGAACTCTCGAAGGGTTACAACGCCTCCGCCCCTCCCATGATCCATCGTCCCCCTTCGATTCGCTCCCTCCTCGTATTGATCTGTCTGTTCGCAACCGGTGGCGCCGCCGAACTCGATCGTTCCGGCCCGGCCATCTCCCTGCAGAACACCGCGTATCAGGTGAATGGGGCCTGGTATTGTCCGCTGTGTCGCCAGCAGGTTCCCAAAGGAGACCGAAGCAAACTCGACCTTCGACTCCAGTTGTCTGAATGGCACGATGTCTACATCGATCCGGAATATTTTCGGGACAAGATCCGCTACATCACGGATTCCGAACTCGTCGCTTCACTCCAGATCCCGGGCATCGGCCAGGACCTGAAGGCAGCGGCAATTGCGGGCAACTCGCGCCGCGTGTCGCAGATCCTGCACGAACATTTCACCCGTCGATCCGACAACCAGCGACTGTCGAACTACGATGCGGGAAACAAGCGCTCGTTTATCACCATCGACGAGTTTCGTCACGATGTTGCCGCCGATCCCGCCCGCGCGCGCGCGATCCGTGAGGCGCGCGACCAAGTCTACTCCCCATCCAAGGGATTCACACTCTACGGAGTGGTCTGGGGCGAAAAGGTAGACTTCAATCACACCTACCCCAATGCAAGCAAATGGGGCGTGCACTACCTCTCGTTCCTGGATCCGCTCATCGCCGGTTATCTCCTGGATGGGAACAAGGAGACGGCTGCGGCGTTTGAACGCGTTTTCAATCAGTGGTACGATCAACTCGATCAGGTGAAACAGGAGAAAGTCATCAATGTGACCGTTTCCTATGATTTCGTCTGGTATGAACTCGGACTTTCGAACCGGACCGAACGCCTCATCAATGCAATGCGTGCGTTCGGCCCCGAGATGTCACCTGAAACGACGAAGCGCCTTCTCAAGATCATTCTCGGATCCTCGCGTTGGCTGGATCAGTGCCTGATCAAGACGCCGTTCCACGCCTACAACTGGCAGACGCATACCGCACACACGCTCTCGTACGCGGCACTTGCATTTCCAGAATTCAGCGAGTCCAAGACCTGGCTTCAAAGGGGCCGTCAGAACATGGTGCTTCACCTCGAGAATGACATACTCGAGGACGGCGGCT
This sequence comes from Verrucomicrobiota bacterium, assembly GCA_014584295.1. Classification (GTDB taxonomy): domain Bacteria; phylum Verrucomicrobiota; class Verrucomicrobiia; order Opitutales; family Opitutaceae; genus UBA6669. The sequence goes on along the minus strand of JACTNC010000028.1, from coordinate 36,076 downwards.
ACGTGGAGCGTACGACAAGCTATGCAGCCTACATGTTTTCGGTCTTCCACCGCTACATGCTGATGCTCCGCCACTTTGCCGGAGACTCCAGCCTGCTTGACCGCTACATGGGTCGCCTGGAGAAATTCATCGAGTTCTACGCGCTCACCACTACTCCGGTGGGCGTCAATGTCCCATTCAACGACGCCGCCCGGGGTCGCGAGCTGGTGCCGCTCTTCCGCGAAATGTCCGCCTTCTTCCACCGCGGAGATTTTGTCGGCGCCGTGAGACAGGGGTTCAAGCCCGAGGAAATCGCCGCCCTCCCCGTTGCTCCCGTCGAACCAAGGGTGAAATCCATCGACTTCCCCCAGTCGCGCATGCTGGTGATGCGCGACTCCTGGGACCCCGCCTCCTATTTTCTGATTTTCAACTACGGCGATCATCAGAACCACAGCCATTTCGATCAGCTCTCGTTCGAGATCTACGCGAACGGCATTCCCATCGCAGTGGATGCCGGCCTCAGCAAACTCGGTTATCTGGAGCCCGCCCAGAACACCTGGTACAAACACCCGATCGCCCACAACATGCTCACGATCAACCAGGCGGTTCCGGAAAAGCGGAATCTCCCCGGATACGACAAGATCTGGTCACCGCAGTCGCACACCGAGTATTTCGCCGCCAGTCATGACGGGTACCTCCCTTACCAGAAGGCCCGCCACCGGCGTCACCTGATTTTCGCAAAGGCTCAGTACTGGTTGATCATCGACGAGGTCAGCACTGCAGGAAAGAACCAGGAAATGGAATTCAATCTCCACACACCCTCCGACATGAGCGAGAGCGGCGCGGGTTTCGTCTCCCGCGGCAAAACCGGCTTCCTCATTGTGCAAGATCGTTTAGAGGCGTCGGCCACCTCCCATGCTCGTCTCAAAGGAGAGGCAAACCTGGGGGGACTCACGGGCGAGCCCGATCAGCGCGACATCGACTGGCTGCTGTTCAGGAGGAAACTGACCGGCAATCGCGCGCTCGATCGTATGGCCACCCTGATCCACCCCTATGCCGAGCGATCGCGCTTCGATGACTCCCAGGTTTTCGTCGAGCAGGTGAAACTCGAAGATTCCGCTGCACTGGCCTACCGGGTGACCATCCCAGGTGCCGAGGATCTCGTCATCATTTCGGATGGCACTCCCCGGAAATTTGGAATGGGTATCGAAGGCGATTTCAGATTTGCGCGGATCCGCTCCGAAGGTGGAAAAGTCACCTACGCCGGATTCACAAAGGTGAGCACCTACCGCGTGCCGGGTCTTCCGGTTCGGCGGTTCCCGGATCGACGCGATCACGAGGAAGAATCCCACCCCTGAGCCTCGTGCTACCTCGAACCTCGCTGCCTGGGCTCTTTGTATTTTCTGGAAATTTTCATGTGCGTTCGTGACCAGGAGGGTTTTTTCGCTCCACCCTTCGATCGGATCGCTCCATCCATGTGCGCGCAGTAACAGCCGCATCTGATGAAAAACACGTACTATCCCGCCCTCGACGGACTGCGCACGATCGCCGTGGGCATCGTCCTCTGCGCACACGGGGGCGTGACCTGGTTTCGCAGCGGAGGTGTCGGCGTGGACATCTTTTTCGGGCTGAGCGGATTCCTCATCACGACCATCCTCAGCAACGAGCATCAGCGGACGGGTACAATCAGTTTCAAGAACTTCTATACGAGGCGATTCTTGCGTCTCGTGCCCGCACTGGTCCTGACCTGCATCCTGGTGGCCGTGGTCAAGCCGACATTGGGCGAGCCGTTTCCGTCCGTCGACATCGCCCTGGCCCTGACCTACACATCGAACTGGGCGCGGGCCATCTATAATTACCAGCTTTCATGGCTCGACCACTGCTGGTCTCTCGCCATCGAGGAGCAGTTTTACCTGATCTGGCCGCTCATCGTACTCGCATTGGAGCGTATCGCACGATCACCAGCGACCAAAGCCTGCCTGTTGATCGGTGGAGCTATCGTTATCGCGTGCTATCGCGCCTGGCATGTCGGCATCTGGACCGACGAGCGCATCAACTTCGGCCTCGATACGCGCATGGATTCGCTCATGGTTGGAGCCTCTCTTGCCTATCTTGTAAAGGCACTGCCGGGCGGACGATTCCCTGAAAGCGTCAGCAAGTGGCTCGGCAGGCTCCTGGCGCCGGTGGCGCTGCTCACCGTGGGCACAATCCCGAGGATCGTGACCTGGTACAGTCCATGGATGGGCTGGATCGGTTACGTGATTGTCGCAGGACTTGCCGCAATCGTGCTCTCGGACCTGATTGCCGGGAGACATTCCTTGCTGGCGTGCGTTTTGGAAATGCGCCCGATCGTGTATGTCGGAAAGATTTCCTACGGCATCTACCTGCTGCATCTCCCGATTTACTACATCGTGGAAAAACTCATTCCAGACGCACCACTGGTCGTGCGACTCGGCTGGAAGGTCAGCGTGAGTCTCGCCGTGGCCTCGGCATCTTACTTCTGGATCGAACGTCGATTCCTGCGACTGAAGACGCGCTTTGAGTGAGGATCCTCGGTTGGTCGGCGCGAAGTGTGGATCTGTCGGTATCGAGGCACGATGGACAGTTGTGCGAGACGCTGAACAAGCGGAGTTCGCCTTGCGCATGAAGTCACAAAGCGGGATGGGCGGTTTGGAGGACGAACCCACCAAACCGGGCACGACGAAGCGTGCCCCTTCTGTTGCGACAAATTACCCGTCGAGAGGTCTATCCACTTCGCTCTGCTTTTCAGGCAACTCCGGACGGCGGCCCCAGTAGTTGGCAAGGATCGATCCGGAGATGTTCATCCATGGACTGAAGATGGCCGCTGCAAGACCAACCGTCGCCAGTTTGCCCATCGCGCCGGCCAGGCCCGAAGCCATGCCGCCATTCTGAAGGCCAACCTCGAAGGCGACCGAGCGCGCGGAGTTTCTGTCGAGCCCTGCTCCGCGACTCAGCCAGTAGCCAAAGAAATAGCCCGCCGCATTGTGCAGCGCCGACGCGAGAAAAAGCAGTGCACCCACCTTGAGCAGATTGTCACGTCCCGCTGCCGTCGTGACGGTTGTGAAATACACGATCCCCGCCATTGAAACAACCGGCATGAAGCCATCCAGCCGCGGAAAGAGACGCGTGAACTGATGATAGGTCACACCGACTGCCACTGCCCCCAGAGCAAAGGCAAGCAGTTCGAGAACAATCCTCCCGGCTGGCGATCGCGCGGTTTGCCAGCCAGTATCATGAGAGGCAAATAGGAGCAGGGCCGATAGACCACAGACGATCTGGGCAATGATCCATACCTTGAACTGCTCCGATCTTACCCGTTTCAGGTGATCATGAATCAACGCCGCCGCAATCGGGACGAGCACGATCTTCACGATCTCAATCATGAGGTTGAGGAACTTCACCTCGACCAGCGTGCCCGCCAACAGCTTCATCAGCAGGGGCGTCATAATTGGGGCAACCATCGTGGTCACCGCCGTGACGGTCACCGAAAGCGGCAGATTCGCCTTGGCGATGTAGGTCATGACATTCGAGGCGAGCCCACTCGAACAGGAGCCGATCAGAATGATGCCCGCCGCAATCTCCGGTTCAAAATTGAAGACCTTTGTCAGCGTCCATCCGACCAGCGGCATGACGGAAAAATGGCAGATGATGCCGACAAGCACGCCGCGCGGCGCTTTCGCAACTCCGGCAAAATCGTGCAGACTCATCTGAGTGCCCATGCCGAACATCACGAGTTGCACCACGATGAGGATGAGCCACTTATTGCGCAGGTCGAAATCTCCCCATTGCAGGAAGGCGGACGGGTACATCATTGCGGCGACAACCGCCGCCAGGATCCACGCGGTGAACTGGTATCCCTTGAGCGCTCGTACAGCACCAAGCCCTGTCGCGAGGGCGACGACAGCGATAACCGCGGCAGGGTGCCACAATGCGGCACGCCCCAATCCAAGTCCCGTGAGCAGAACCACTGTCGCAATTGCACTGACGATAAGGCAAAGCTTTCTAAGGGTATTCATTGTTCAGATACGATGGGTCACTTGGGGTGATGAACAGGGATGACAAAACGCGCCAAGCGCAGAACAGCACCACGTCCCATAGGTTGCGTGGGTCTCCGATTTGACGGACCGTTTCATGAAGAGTGGCACTACCATTCAAAGACGGCTCGCATTCGTTCGAGCCGTCATGCAAGCACCGTGGCAAGATGTTCAACGGCCAACGGCGGACTCGCGAGAATGGGAACGCGCCTGTCCGATTCCGACAGCGTATCCACGACGCGCGCCATGGACGCCTGCGCGAGAACAATCACATCAACCTGCCTTGAGAGTTCCCTCAGCGCGGAAGCAACAAGCGAATCATGCCTCTCCGCATCACCGGCCATGAGCGCTTCGAACGCGCCTTCGCACAGACGAGTGGTCAGCTCCACCGACTTCCCCGCCAGGGCCGCCATCCGGCGGACAAGGTCCGCGGTCGGATTGAGAGTCGTTGGCAGCGTCGCTATGACTCCGATGCGACGACCCGTCTGCACGGCTCGATCCGCCATAGGCTGGTCCACCCGCAAGACCGGAACCTGCACCGACGCCGCCACTGCTTCAACGGCGGGTCCAATCGAAGAGCATGTCACAAGGATGCAATCAGCACCGCCTGAAGCTGCGGAACCGATGTACGCGGCGACACGCGCGGCAATATCCTCCGTTATTCCCCCCTTGGCACCAATCTGACGCACAAGGCTGTCGTCAACGATGTTGAAGGTTTCCACCGTCGGCAGCCTGGCCTTGGTCAATTGCTGGAATACGGGAACAAGCGTCGCCGAGGTATGGATGAGTGCGAGGGTCTTCTTTTGCATATGGAAATAGCCACAATCGATCTGCTCAATGGAGAGAACGCAGGGCCTGCGTGCTCCTCAGCACCGGCTGCGAAGGATTGGAAACCGGGCCACCCGCCGCCTGCGCAAAATATCCGGGGGCCCCCACCTGTCCGCCCTTGAAGTTCACGATCAATCCGTCAACAGGCGATCCCGGGGCGCGCGCCCGACAGAGGGGTGCACCGGGTACGAGCGGAGCAACCATTTCCAGTGATTCTATCCCCAGCGCACGCGCAGCGTAGCTCGAAGTGTCTCCTCCCGCCACGACAACGCGACAGGCACCGGTCGCTCCAATCGCAGCCCGAGCTAGCCGCCCGAGCGCGGCTCCAATCCTTTCCGCCGGGGCACTCGTTCCCGAATATGCCCTATGTGTGCATGCGATAACATGTCTGCCCTTGCGCAGGCTCCCGCATACCTTGGCGAGCGCATCTGGCCCATCAGGATGTTCGGGTTCCACAGAGATTACTTCGAATCCATTCTCCTGCGCCCAATCGATCTGCCCCGCCGTGACCACCGAGCAGCTCCCTGAAACAACAAGCAGCGGACTCCCAGAATCCGCACTGGAGTATTCAACGGGTGCCGTCAGCGTCCCCTGTTTCGCCCAATGGGAACAGAGCGCGGTGCCCACGCCAGACGAGCCAACAATATACCGTGTGGGGCCGGGCAGGCTGTCGAGCAGCGTCCCGGCGCGGAGCAGATGCCCATCATTCAAACCATCTATGAGGATGATCCTGTCCCCGGTTTCCTGAAGTGCCACAAACGCCGATGCGGCATCCTGCTCTAGCCCGCGAAAATCGAGCAGTCCAATCGAGAGTTTCGTCTGTCGGGAAAGATGTACGCGGAGGTCCGCCTCGGTCATCGGCGTCACTGGATGGCGACTGATCGAAGGGTGGCGATCCAGTCTGTGGATCGCACCTGAACTCCCTATCCCGAATCGTGCGAAGAGATTTCCGAACGCGCAATAGCGTCCCAAGGCTGGCGCAGCTACCAATACCGGCACGACGCCCCGTTCAAAGACCTCCGCGCCAATCTCGATTGCACGTCCGATGTTTCCCACGTTCGGCGAAGAGTCGAATGTGGAGCAAACCTTGTAGTGCACATGGCGCGGCGAAAGCTCACGCAGTGACTGAAAGGCGGGCCGCAGTTCCCGCTCCATCGCATCAGGAGCAAGTGAGCGTGTGAGACCTGCCACACCTATCGCGTCGAGCCCCTGGCAATCAGCCGCTGTCGGCACGCGCAGAAAGAGTCTCGTCCTCAATCCGGAGTTAGCGAGTGACTCCAAGGCGTCGGTCGCGCCCGTGAAATCGTCGGCAAAATAGGCGAGTCGAAGCATGACTCAGGAACGACCGAATCTCGCAATGGACTTCGCGAGTTCTTGATATTTCGCCGCGGCCTCGGATTGCGTCAGACCCTCGACAGCCGCCTCCCACCATTTCCTGAGAGCCCGCACTCCCGCGGCCGGTCCGTCCGGATGGGCCTGGATGCCGCCACCGGCCATGTAAAGCAGATCAAGCGTCCGCGTGCGCCGCCACGTTTCGGGTGCCTGACCGCCCCATTGTCCGGAGGAAACCACGGGCAAAATGGGGCGACCCAGCGGCTGTGGATCGAGACAGGATGTGATGGATCGGACAACGGAGTCGTCCGGCTCCCAGAACTTGTTGGCGATCCCGTTCACGTGGAGCTGATCAACTCCGGCGAGGCGCCAGAGTTTCTGGTACGCGGGAAACTCCATCCCCAGCATCGGATGCCGGTTGAGCATGCCCCAACCGTTGCGGTGACCGTGGATCGCGAGTTGGCCGCGATCACAGATATTCTTAGCGGCACCGAGTCCCACGCTGTTGATGCTGAGCATGACACAGGTCCCTCCAGCGCTCACGACCTTGTCGTAGTGTCGCTGCATCGGATCGTTCTCATCGCTGATGTTGAAGGCATACATCGCTTTTCTCCCGGTGCGGTCCGCGTGCCGCTGGATCACCCGCATCACAGCATCGACGCGTTCGTCGAAGGGCGAATGCGGAGGATTGGCCATCAACTCATCATCCTTCAGGAAATCAATACCTGCTTCGACAAGTTCATCCACCATTGCGGCGGTTTGTGCAGGAGATAGTCCAATGCTAGGCTTAATGATCGTTCCGATGAGCGGTCGGTCCTCCACGCGGGTGAGCTTGCGGCAGCCAGCAACTCCGAATGCCGGGCCTCGAAAAGCGTTGGTGAATCCCGAAGGAACGTCGAAATCGAGTAGCTTGATGCCAGATAGTTGGGAAAGCTCGTAGAGATTACCCTGCAGGGTGGAAACCAGCGTGGGCAGGTTGGTGCCCACGTTTTCCAGCGGCCATGATACCTTGACCTCGGCGCGACGGTAGACCGGCGCCGCGGCCCGCCCTGTCGGGATCGAGGGTTCGGTGACGGAATCGCGAAGTGTGACCGACTCGACACGCGCGGCAAAGCGCTCCTTCAACTCTGCGGTTTCGCCAGGCACGGCCACAAATGTCCCGGATGACTGTTCCCCAGCCAGAGTAGCGGCAGCCTGCTCGACAGGAAGCGCAGTCTCGATCAGGTAGGTCGCTGTAAACCGGCTCATGAGTGATTCGGCGAATCCAATGATGCGGGTCAACGACCGCAGACGCTGCAATCCCGGTTCATGAGCGCGCGCGTTCCGCTGCAATCTGCTCGAGTGATTTCCCTGAGGTATCGGGCATGAAGAAGAATCCCACCGCGCCACTGACCACGAGGAATAGAGTCAGCATAAGCGCCAGTGCATGAAAATTCGGATTCTGATCGTCGATCAGCATCGGAGCGACAAAACTCCAGATGCCGAGCAGCACCCGAGCCGCTCCGAAGGTGATTCCCTGGGCGGTGCCACGCTGCAGGGTGGGAAAAAGTTCCTGACTGAACACCTTGTAGAAAGCCTCACCCGCAAGGGCTGCACCGACGCCAAACAGGATGGTATTGGCAAAGACCGTCGGCACGGTGTACGGCACGAACATGAGCATGCCCCAGGAAACAATCTGCAGGATCGAGCCGACGCCCCAAAGCCATTTTCTGGCCCTGAAACTCCGATCGGAGAACGGCATGAACAGGAACACCGTCGCCAGCATCGTGCAGAGGAATGACAGGCTCGCGAGACCGGTACCGACCGCTTGCGCATGGGCTGCACTGACATCTTTTCCTCCAAGAAGCACCCGGTTAAAATAGGCGCCAAACGCACCGTTGGTTCCCGCGGTAAGATTCCAGAAAAGGTAAATCGTGCCCGTCCAGATCATTGCTCGAACATTCGACGGCGAAAGGAGCGCGGAGACCTGCTCCCGGGCGGTAGCAGCGGCGGCCTTCCAGCGCGCAGATTCAGCGAGCCCGCGACGCAAGGCCCAGGTGACAAGTGCAACAACAAACAGGTGAAGAAACAGGATCCGGTTGCCCATCAAGCCCAGCGGCGCCAATGCCATCGCCAACCAGAGCACGACGGAGGGCCCCAGGCACCAGGCGACCTGCGTAAAGCCAAGCAGCTTCCCCCGCGCACGGGCTGGTGCAAATTCTCCCACAAGTGCCAAAGAGGTCGGCACGTCTGCGCCTACGGCAACACCTACAACAAATGTGCCGGCAAAAAGCATGCCTGCATTGACGGACAGCGCCATGCACAGGATGCCCGCGGCGTAGACGAGCAGGTCCCATTGGTAAATGCGCTTCCGACCGAGTTTATCTCCCAGCCAGCCTCCGACAAATGCACCGATCGCGCAGCCAATGGCATTCGGTCCGATCGCCTGAAGGGCACCAACACTGCCCTTGCTCAGGTGAAACTCCTCCTGAAAGGCAGCAAGACTTGCGGCTAGAGCGACGATCGAACCGGCATCAAGGTACGACGCCATGCCGGCGAGCGCCGACCATTTCCATTGTTGTTTTGTGACGACCGAGTCGTCTGCGGTAGGTGTCGATGGGGATACTGGGGAATCGCTCATGGAGGGGGATTTTGAACAGGGATAAACGCAAAAAAGAATTCAACGCGCAGGCAGCCAGACAGTCATTTCAGTGTCACCTCGATTGCCCCAGGCGTAATACGGAACAGCCTTGATGCGAACCGGTGAGGGAGTATGCGAACCGACTTCACGATAGAGCTCGCGATCACTCCAGTCGGCACGTTGCAGAGCCAGCGCATCGAACGAAAGGGTCACCAGCGACGCCCCGGAGATCGACTCGCGTTTTGCTTCAAATGAGGAACGTGCACCAAGATTGACAACGACATCCTTCAGCCTGACGCCAGCGGGAAGGTCATTCGATTCCACACAATAGACAAGAGGACCGCACTTGAGGGCCACCTGACCGAGCGTCTCCTCCACGAGCGGATTCGCCTCCCAAAGCGTTGGCTTGAAGGTCATGTCAAAGTCCACGGTGTCTCCAGTCTTCCACGTACGCGTCACATCGGTATAGCTGCCTGGCTTGATCGTGGTGGCAAAGGGTCTGCCATTGACGCGCAGCGTAGCCCCATCGCGGAGCCAGCCTGGGACGCGTAGCTTGAAGGTGACTTCGGAGGTGGGCGCCTGCTCGACGATGATCCTTACTGCGCCGTTCCATGGATAATCCGTTTCCTGCCGCAGCTTGATTCGCTGTCCGTCTCCGGCCCATGCAGTATCAAGCGTGCTGGCGCCATAGAGGTTTACCCAGATCGTCCCCGGCGATAGCGCATAGACATAGTTGTGCGCCTCGGCGATGGTTCTGACCACGTTTGGCGGACAGCAGAAGCTGACCGGGATGTTGGCCTCGCGCGTGCGCGACCAACGCATCGGCCAGTGAAAGTCGTGAAGCTTCCTCAGTGCATTGACGTAGAAGTAGTCCTTGCCGTCCAGGCTGATTCCAGGGAGCACACCATTGTAGAGCGTCTGCTCGAAAAGATCAGCGTAGGCCGCCTCACCCGTGATCGCAAGTTGTCGCCAGATCCACATGCCGTAGCCAATCGTGGCACAGGTTTCGTTGTAGGCGGTGAGATTGGGCAACTGGTAGTCGCGCCCATAGGCCTGATGAATGGTCTTGATCGAAGCGTGCTGCGTGTAGTCGACGCCGTCGGGCGAGGCCCCGTCGTAGATCGCTCCGGTCATTCCAGTGATGTAAAGCTTCCGGTCGGCCACATTGTTTGAAAGTGAGGTGAGAGTCTTAAGGAGTGAGGCATCGCCGTTCTCGGTGAAGACATCAGCCACTCCCGCATAGAGGTAGTTCGCCCGCACGGCATGACCGACCGCCTGGGTCATTTTCCTGAAAGGCATCCGGTCCTGATTCTGATCCGAACCCAGCTCCGGCGGTACCAGGCTGCGGATCTCGATGAGCTGCCTGCCGAGTTCGAGGTAGCGGGGATCATGTGTGGTTCGGTAGAGTTCGACGACGCCCATGTAGTGGGACGGGCAGATCGCGTTGCGGGCAAGTTCCTCAGGCTTCTCCCGGCACAGCCGGTCGATGTAGTCGGCGGCCTTGCGGGCGAGGTCGAGCATGGATGTCTTGCCGGTGATCCGGTTGTGGATGCACGCCGCCGTTATGAGGTGGCCCATGTTGTAGGTCTCGAAATGCTCACGATCCGCAAACTCCTTCGCCTTTGCGCCTGCCCGCTGCGGAATGATCGTCTGCGTGTGAAGATAGCCATCCTCCCGCTGGGCCTTGGCGATGACGGCAATGATCCCATCCATCTGCCGATCCAGCGCGGGATCGCGAGTGATCGCGTAAACCTGCGCAAGCGCCTCGAACCATTTCAGGAAATCCCCGTCGTTGAAGGGTGGGCCGAAGAATTCGCCCTTCGCCTTGCCCGCCGCAATCAGGTAGTTCTCCCAGGCGTGGCTCGCTTTCGCATCGCTCAGGATCCCCCACATGTGCGGCACCATGGTCGTGCGGCAGACCTCAAATCGCTCGCCGAGAAGCCCTCCGTTCCATTTCACATCGCCAAGATCAGGCATGTACATGACCGCGTGCGGCGAATGAACGGTATCAACAAGGGATCTTTCGCCTGCATGAACCAGCGTGCACGTCAACGCGCCAAGCAGGAGGCAGGAAAGCTTCAAGGGGACAAGAAAAAGGATGCCGCGGCGGGGATCAAGTGGGGAGGGATTCATGACGCAAGTACGGAATGGAGGGCACGGGACCAGGCACTGTGGCGTGCAGCGATCTGCTCCGCAGTCGCATGAGGAGCATAGATTGTTTCAGCATGGGGCATCCTTGCCAGATCGGCGATGGATTCATGCAAACCGAGTCCCAGTTGGCCCGCAAGCACCGCGCCAAGGGGGGAGCAGTCCCGCATGTTGGAGACCCGCAATTCGGTGCAACCCAGGTCCGCGGTCAGTTGCATCAGGAAACTGCTCGCCGTCGGACCGCCATCCGCATGCAGCGCACCCGATGACAGGCCAGCCGCACGGCGCAGCGAATCAAGGACATCCCTTACCTGGAAGGCAATCGACTCGAATGCGGCGCGCGCAATGTGCCGCCGATCGCTCGCAGGAGTTAATCCGGTAATCGCCGCCCGGGCATCAGGGCGCCAATGCGGAAGACCCAAGCCATTGAAGGCTGGAATGAGATGAACTCCAGCCGAGTCAGCCACCGATAGAGCGAGTTGTTCGAGTTCGAGCACGTCGGGCATACCGAGTTTGTCGCGCAGCCACGTCAGCGTCGATGCCGACGAGATGATGATCCCCTCAAAGGCATAGGTGGGAACTCCCCGATGCACCCAGGCCAGGGCGGTGAGAATCCCGTTGTCCAGGGTTCGTGCCACCGATCCGATATTGAGAAGGACGGATGATCCCGTGCCAAAAGTGATCTTTGCCGAACCTGGGATAAAACAACGTTGTGCAAACAGCGATGCCTGCGAATCGCCCATCACTCCGCGGATCGGCAGCGGCTGCGAGAGCATGCCATCGATGGTCGTCTCTCCAAACTGATCCGGACTTTCCCTCACTTCCGGAAGCGCATGGCGGGGCACATCCCAGAGCGCGCACAGGGTATCGTCCCACTGCAGGGCATGGATGTCGAAAAGCAGTGTGCGGCTCGCGTTGGTGTGATCAGTCGCAAACACTTTTCCACCGGTGAGCCTGTAGATCAGATAGGCGTCCATGGTTCCGATGAGCGCGCTTCCATCGGCCAGTTTCTTCCGCAAGTCGAGATTGTCCCAAACCAGCCACTGGAGCTTCGAACCCGAGAAATACGCATCAAGCCTCAAACCCGTCTTGCGATGGACCAGTGACTCCGCACCGGAGTGGCGGTGAGCGGCGCAGAAGGGATCGCCCCGCCGACACTGCCAGACCATCGCGGGAGCCAGCGGACGTCCGCTGGCGCGATCGAAAACAACCACGGTTTCCCGCTGATTGGTTATCGATAGCGACGCGATCTGTCTCCTCTTGCGGGCGTGCCGACCAAGCAGCTTCCGCAGCACCTCCAGCGTGTTCTGCCAGATTTCCTCCGCATCATGCTCCACCCAACCGGGATGCGGGTGGTGCTGCCGGTGCTCGAGGGACTCCCGGTCCACCGACACGCCGTTGCGATCGAAGAGCAAAGCCTTCGTGGCGGACGTGCTTTGATCGATGGCGAGGAAATACATGACAAACTACGGAATCGCGGACTCATCAGCCGCCCGAGGCGCGGCCGTTGATCAGCTCCCGGGCCGTTGCTGCGAGCCCTTCCATAGATATCCCGTAGTGGCGGAAGATATCAGATTGCGACCCAGTGACGGTGTCCTCGTCGGGAATTCCCACACTCCGGAAGACCGTCTTGATTCCGGCGGTGAGCAATGCGCATGCGACTGCGTCACCCAATCCCCCGTGAACCATGTGCTCCTCGACGGTGATAACGACGCGACAGTCCCTGCCCGCAGCAAGGACGGTCGAGATGTCGAGCGGCTTCACCGTATGAATACTGACGACTCGCGCGGCTATTCCTGTCTCGGCCAGACTTGCGGCAGCGAGCAGCGCGTGCGCGACGGTTTCACCGTTTACCAGGAAGGCGACGTCGTGACCGTCGCGCAGCGTGACTGCCCTGCCCGCTTCAAAACGCGCACAGGCCGGAGACACATCGTACATCGCAGCCTTGCCGAAACGCAGGAACACCGGATGAGCCGCAACTGCAGCGAATCGCACGGCTTCACGTGTCTCAGCGTTGTCTGCCGGCGCGATGATCGTGATATTGCTGATCGCCCTCAGTGCAGCAAAATCATGAAGCGAGTGGTGGGTCGAACCGAGCGCACCGTAACTCACGCCGGCGCTGATGCCGACAAGGACGCCGGGGACATCAGAGTAGCACAGGTCGTTCTTGATCTGCTCGAGCGATCGGGCGGTGAGGAAGCACGAGGGTGAAACCCCGAACGCCTTCTTTCCGCACGCGGAGAGGCCCGCGGTGATTCCGACAAGATTCTGCTCGGCAATACCCACCTCGATGAGCTGCCTCGGAAGCGCCTTTCCGAAGGGTGCGAGTTTTCCCGAGCCGCGGGAATCCGACGTGACCGCGATGATCGACCGGTCAACCGTTGCAAGCGCCTGAAGGGTGTCGGCAAACTCCTCAAGGTTTGCGCGACCCAGCTTCAGCCCGAGTTTCTCAGCCATGGCCCGGGCGTCCGGTGAGAACATAGAGGGTGCGGGCGCACTCATGGATTGCCCTCCCGGCATTTCGCCTCCGCGGCTTCAAGTTCGGCAAGCGCTCGTTTGAGTTCCTCATCGCTCGGCACGCCGTGATGCCAGCGCGCGACATTCTCCATGAAACTGACCCCCTTGCCTTTGACCGTATTCGCGATGACAAAGAGGGGACGCCCCGGGTGCGGGGCCGTCAGGGCCGCGGTGAGTGCGGCGTAATCGTGCCCGCTGACGGAACGCACCTCCCAACCGAATGCGCGCCATTTCGCGTCGAGCGGCTCATTGGACATCACGTCGCGCGTAGGGCCCGTGATCTGGAGGGTGTTATGATCAAGGATGGCTGTGAGATTGTCCAGTCGATGATGTGCTGCGGCCATTGCCGCCTCCCAGTTGGATCCTTCCGCAAGTTCACCGTCTCCCAGGAGCGTGAATACACGAAAGGCATCCGCATCCATCTTCGAAGCAAGCGCCATCCCGAGGCAGATGGGCAAGCCATGCCCCAACGCACCCGTGTTCATTTCGATACCACGCACCTTTCGCGTCGGGTGCCCCACGTACCTTGAACCGTATCGGCAGACGGTATCGAGATCTGAGTCCGAAAAGTAGCCCCGATCTGCGAGCACGGTATAGAGCGCCTCCACACAGTGTCCCTTGCTCTGCACGTAACGGTCCCGCGTGGGTGAATCGACAGACTCGGGCGAAATGGAGAGCACGCGATGGTAGAGCACACTCAGGATGTCGAGGCACGACAATCCGCCACCGGTGTGTCCTGCACCAGCGTGGTGGATGAGGCGCAGCATCCTTCTCCGGAGCGCGAAAGATTTCAGCAAGAGTTCCCGGTCGCTCGGCATGTCATTCCTGTTCCGGCTCGTGATGATACACTTCCCAGCCCAGATAGCGCCCGAATGCCTCGGCCAGTATGCCGGCTGTGCGTGAAGCATTCATCACGACATGATGTTCAAAACCTTCGCGACACACGTAGCGCATGAGCTTCTGCAGTTTGGGCACATGTGCCACCGCGCGATTGCCAAAGGTGCGAAGTTCGTCGTTGGTCAAGGCCCCCTCGCCTACATAAGTGCGGATGACGCCGGCCGTGTCGTCCGTCGTGATCCGGCCGTAGCTCAGCGGCGCCGCGGGCGTCCGGCCATCCAAGGCTCCCCAGGTGTTCTCGACCCCGAGCGTGCTCCCGAGGATCGGGGCATTGAGAATCTTGATGTCGGGTAAGAACGACTTGGCCCAGTTGCCGCAGTGGAAAAGAACACATTTGTCGGCATCGGAGCCATAGTTGTTGTTCCAATCGACAATCGCCGATGGGGATAGCGATGCCAGTTGCATCGCATACATGGTGAGCACACCGGTGACGTCCACCTCACACGCGCTCGGAAGGAAATTATCGCTCATCATGCTCATCGAGGTGCAGACATTGCATCCGTGGTTTGACTGCACGGAGGTCCAGCATTGAATGGCCGTGGCGTCGAGGTGGTTGGTAGCGACAAAATCATCGAGCACGATTCCCAGCCGTGCCATCTGCATGAGCTTGGCTGCCGGTACCAGGGAGGCATTTGCGTAGGCCTTGATCTCGTCGATCTTTGATGTGAGCCGCCTGTCTGCATCCCCGATTTTCCCCGCCGCTCCGAGAATTTCGGAGAGATCGACGGTGACCACGCTGATACCATTTCGCTCAAGAATCTTCTCAGAGTAGCGCACCGTGTTGAACGCGCTTGGCCGGGCCCCTACCGCGCCGAGCCTCACCTTTCGCAGTCCCCGGACGACCCGGCAAACAGCGACAAAATCCTTGAGGTCGCGGCGGAAGGATTCATCGAGCGGGCGCACCACATGCGAGGTGGTCAGGCTGTAGGGAATGCCCGCCTGGCGGAGGTTGTTGCAGACGGAGATCTTGCCGCACCAGGCGTCGCGTCGCCGGATGACATCGAGTTTGTCGAGTTCGTCCGGATAGGCCTGCACGAGAACCGGTACATCCAAGCCGGCAAGCTTCAGCGTGTCGGCCACACCCTTTTCGTCGCCGAAGTTGGGCAGGCAAACAAGCACGCCGGAAATGCGATCCCTGTTTCTTCGGAAAAGCTCCGCACAGGCGCGTGCGTCGCGATGCGTTTCCACGCTCCCAAGTTTGCTCTCGGACGGGTCGAGCATGATGGGCTCGAGTCCGAGTTCGCCGAAAAGCCTGGTGACATCCGCCCGCGCATCGGGCACGAGCCGGTCCGGGAAAAAGTCGCGGTTTCCAAAGATGACACCGAGAGCAAGGGGAGAAGTGTTCATGGGTGGTGGCGGAAGGGAGGCTCGCCAGCGGTCACAGTAGAAGAGGAGAGTTGGAAGAGCCACGTGGCCGTCGCGGCATTTCCTTGGTCAGCGGTTAGAGACTACCCCAACTTGCCCGCAAATTCTTCCGCGTTTGTGGCGTTTTCTGACGGCATCCTAAGGGGAGACTGGGCGCCATGCCTTGCATCGTTGGCGCCGGGCCGGGCAGCTCGAGGCCAGAACCCCCACCCCATGCTGCGGCTGGTCCCGTGCTAGGGAAAACAAGCGGGATGTGGGCGTACTCACAGAAATGCCGAGAAAAAGTTCGGCCGCGGTGTTCCCCCGAACACCGCAGCCGAACACGCATCCGAGGGCAACCTCGCCTCAGAGTTTCACATTCATCGCGAATGCGTGTCCTTGTTGCGGGCTTCGCCGCCACTCAGAGTCAGATAACTCATGACAGGGTTGCTCCCGGAAAGAGGAAGGATGGCGTCAGAAGGAGCCCTTGACGCCGAAGGAATACTGCGCGCCGTAGTCTTCGTAGTTGGTGAGGGTCGACCATGCAGGCACGCCCGGGCCGGAGACTTCCCACTCGGAGGGCGCGTTGAAAAGATTCCGGCCCGCCGCAAATATCGCGAAATGTTTGGTCAACTGGTACTCGATGTTTCCATCGACCTGGTAGCGGGCCCGGATGTATTCGTTCGCCCCGGGAAACTGGTTGGCGGTGTCGCGGAGCATCTTTCCGCGCCAGTTCACGAGAAACATGCCGGAAATCTTGGGAAAATTGAACCGCAGACCAAAATTGCGACCGCGAGGGATAAAGCGCTTCCAATCCGAGGCCGTCACCCGCGAGCCTGAAAGACTGAGATGCGTGAAATTAGTAGTAAAGGTATAGGGCTTCAGCCAGTCGCCAAGCCCGGAGAACATGGTCAGGTTCGTGAGATTGACGAGGGGCAGGTCAGCACGTGCCTCCCAGCCGTCGATTCGGGCATCAGAAATGTTGATCCGGCGCGTATATTGGTATCCCAGCGCATCGCTGGAGAGCCCGAGCTGGTCGAGCAGCGCCTGGTCAGCGATGACATTGATGCTGCTGAAGAAGTCCTTGATGTCCTTCCGGTAGGCATTGAACATCAGCACGCCGTTCTTCGGCAGATAGTACTCGATTGAGTAATCATAGTTCTTGGCCCGCCATGGACGCAGCCCGATGTTCGCTCCTGTGATAAAGCCAGGAATGTTTCCCGAACTGTTGTTGGGGTTTCCGAAGTTGATATTCTCACCGACAAAGAGATTGGGCACGATGTCCGAGAGATTTGGCCGCCCGATGGTCTTGGCGTACGCAGCACGGACTAGAAGATTGTCAGTAATGTTGTAAGTGACATGCGCGCTCGGGTGGTAGTAGTGGTAATCTCTAGCGGCATAATATTGCCGCTTGGCGTAGAGGACAGAGTTGTAGGCAAACGAGCCCGAAGGCGCGAGTTCCGGCCTGATCTGGGTCTGGATGCCCGGACGGCTCGGATCCGTGTCGAGTACATTCCCGCTGGCGTCCTTGACTAGAACCGCATCAGCGTCCTGCTTAAAGCCCAGCCCCTCATCCTCGGTGAGTTCGTAGCGCACTCCGCCGACGATACGCAGGCGGTTGCGAAGGAGCTTGATGTCGCCCATCACATAGGCCGCCGTTATCGTCTCGTGCAACCACGGGGAACGAATGGCCACATTGCGGGGAACATCGCCCGCCTGCGAAGTGGTCTGTGTCCAATAGCTCGGAGTCTTGATGAACGATTGCCACACCTTGAACGAATCGGGCCATTGCGGCGCGGGGCGTCCGAAACCGGGGCTGACCCCGGCAAAGCCGGAATCCACAAAGGACGCCATGGTGTTATCGGCATTGTTCGCAATCCCATCTGGACCAACGTAGGTGTAGTTGACAGGTGTATAGTTTAGGTCGCGCTCCATGTCGTTGAAGCTTCCGCCGACCTTGAGAGTCACGGGATTGCCGAGGATGGTGAGTTCACGAGCCACATTGAGCCGCGCCTCTTTGACATCGTCAGTCGCATTGAGCCGCTCCGTGCCTGCGGTAGTAAGGTAGTAGTTGGCAAGGCTGAGCTCATCAATGCGGGTGCCGGCGCTGTTGTACACCTCGGCATTGGAGAATCGCGCGTCATCCTGCTGTATGCCGAGAAGATTAACACGAGCAACACCGGGGAGGCTCACATTTACATTGCGGAAGAACCCCTTGTCCCCGTCGCGGGTGCGATTATTGGAGTTCGAATAGCTGGCAGCCGCCTCAACCGCCCAATCGTCATTGGTAAACCGATAGGAGCCATTGATACCCCGGGTCAGCGCGTGGCGTTCCTGGAAGTTGTTACCCATTCCGACCGAGCCACCGCCATTTGCTCCGCGGACATCGGTCTGCGTCCAGCTCAACGGAGTTCCGCCTCCTACATTGTAATTGAGGCCGCGCGAGGCGGTTTGCTGCTTCGATGCATTGGCCTGCAAGTGAAGGCTGAATACATTGCCATCCCAAGGCTTGTAGTCGAACTTGACCGCTGCCGAATCGCGGTCGCTCCGATTGGGAGCCAGGTTCGTATTGATGTTTGTCGTGTAGGGATTGTCGAGTGTCGCACCGGCGCTGGTGAATCGTGCTCCAAGAACCGTGCGGTTTTGCAGGTAGTACTGGCTGCTGTGCTGCGCGGTCACCACATAACCGAACTGGCTGCTGACCGGATGCACGAACATGAAATCGGCGGACGGCAGAATCTTGAAGGTTTCCTTCGCTAGGGGGCCCGCCGTCTTGTTGAAGTCCATCGCCTTGGCGTTGGCTGAGAAATACGTCGAGATACGCGTCTCCATCCGCGGACGCTCGAAGGCTGAACGGCTCACGAAGTTGACGGCTCCACCGAGAAGATTGGCCGACATGTCGGGAGTTGGAAGCTTGGTGACCTCAATACGCGCGAGATTGTTGATGTTCGCTCCGTCGAGGACAAACTGACGCGAGGACGTCTGCGTATTTGCTATGATCGTGCTGGCCAGCTGCCCCCCATCAAGCGTGACATTGGTGTAGTTCGGATCGAATCCGCGAATCATGATTCCCGAAGGCGTATTGCCATCCTTCACATCGAGCGTGACGCCCGGTAGGAACTTCACGAATTCACCGATGTTTCCCTGATTGATTTCACCGAACGCATCCGTCGACACCACATCCTTGCGATTGGCGGCGAAGCGCTGCTCGTTGATTGCTATCGCTGTTGCGTCGTACTCGCGTTCGCTGGCCACGACATAGGCGTTCATGTATACGACATCGCCATCTCTGGCCGTCTCTCCTGCGCGGACCAGCCTGAAGTCCTGTCTCACGGTGGTTCCCGGTTGCACGCTGACCTTTGCCTGCCTTGAGGCCATGCCAGTGAAAAAAACTTCGAGCGTCACTTCGCCGACCGGCAGTCCTCCAAGGCGAAATTCGCCTGAGGCATCCGTGAGCGTTTCCTTCGTGGTACCCACGATTGAAACGCGGGCATTTATTAAGTAGGAGCCGGACGCCGCGTTCTGCACGCGTCCTTCAATCACGCCGGTTGAAACCGTCTGTGCAGCCACACGTGGCGGCACCAGGATAAGGAGGACGAAAGCAATCAGCAGAAAACAGCCGGGGAGTCGGCTTGAGAGGAAGCGCTGAAAACCTTCCAAAGCGGTGGAGGGCTCCGAAAACGGCGCACGTCCGCGAAGAGATAGTGTTGGGTTCATGTGGAGGGGTGATGTGAATTCGCGGCGCGAAAGCATCCGCAAAACCATCCGCATGATAATCCTTCCCCCTCCCGATCTCTTACGGGAGTTTTTGCATTTGTAACGGGATCCTAAGGGACTCCCTCGGGCTCAATTGACCACGTTCTGCGGCTGCCCGGAAAGGAATGCGCGCAGGTTTTCCACTGCTGTGCGCAGGAGGCGTTTTCGGGCTGCCGACGTCGTCCACGCGATGTGCGGGGTGATCAGGCAGTTGCGCGCCGTAAACAAGGGATGGCCGACGGGCGGCGGTTCGCTGGACAGGACATCGAGAGCGGCTCCGGCCAGACGACCCGAATTGAGGGCGGCCGCCAGCGCAGGCTCGTCGATGAGCGGTCCGCGGCTGGTGTTCACGAGAAATGCTCCCGGCTTCATCCAGCCCAGGGTGGTCTCATTGATGAGATGCTTCGTAGCCGGAGTCAGCGGGCAATGCAGGCTGACAACATCCGCTGCGCGCAGGACGGACTCCAGTTCCGGTCGACCGCCGCGGCTCGAAGCGATGCGCACATCCATCCCGAACGCACGTCCCACACGCGCGACCGCCTGACCGATCCGTCCCCCTCCCACCAGCCCAAGAACGAGTCCCTCAAGCTCAACCTGAGGAGTTTCCCAGTAGCAGAAGTCCACGGCCGAAGCCCAGCGGCCTTCCCTTACACCCGATGCATGGCGTCCAACTCCACGCGCGAGTTCGAGCAGCAGTGCGAAGGTATGCTCCGCAACGGAGCCGGTGCTGTAGCTCGGAACATTGGTCACCGGTATTCCTCGGGCCCGCGCGGCCACGATGTCCACGATGTTGAAACCTGTCGCAAGCACTCCAATGCAACGCAGCTTTCCGCAGGCGGCGATGGTTTCCGCATTCACCGGCGTTTTGTTCGTCAGAAGAATCTCGGCATCCCGGCTTCGTGCGATGATGTCCGCCGCCGCGGTGCGCGGATGAATGACACAATCCGCAAGGGATTCCAGTTCCGACCAGGATAAATCGCCTGGATTCAACGTGTGACCATCGAGTACGACCAATCTTGGGGAGTGTGCCATGTCCCCACGCTGGGAACTTGCCGAACCGGGGTCAATGCGTAGCCGCTGATTCACGCCATTGCAGTCGGTAGAAAACAGAACCTGTCACATTCGCCTTAGCGATGCTTCCGATCAGACGTCTGTGACGGAAAAGATACGCCGGACTGCAGCATCCAAGTTCCTTGGCGCGTTGCGCAATGCAGCCGCCATCGGCGTGCCCGGCGGCGTAATGGCATGAAGGTCCAGACTTGACCGACCCGCCGCGGTGATCTGACCCGCAAACACGTGCACGCGTTTTCCAAGTTCGAGGGCACGCGCCGCAACGGCTCCGGGCCCCTTGCCTTCGAGGGAACTGTCATCAAACCGTCCCTCTCCGGTGATCACCAAATCAGCAGCCTTCAACTCCGATTCAAGATCGAGCCACGCCGAGACGAGTTCAAAACCCGGCAACAGCCGGGCATCAACTCCCGCCATCAATCCAAACGCAATGCCTCCGGCCGCGCCCGCGCCAGGCACAGCCATGAGCGCAGGTGATTTTTCCACCGCCGAACACAGCAGCTCTCCCAGGCGTTTGCTCTCCGTTTCCAGCGCAGGAAGGTCCTCCAACTTCAATCCCTTTTGCGGTCCATACACGGCCGCCGCGCCGCGCATGCCAAGCAGCGGATTCGTGACATCGCACGCGATCTGCACTGGAGGCAGCCCCACCCTCGGCGGGGCCACTACGCGCACAATCGATTTCCAACAAGCCGGAATCGGAAGCTCGAGCACTCCTCCCTCGCTGGAAATGAACTCAAACCCGAGTGCCGAGAGCGCTCCAAGCCCAAGGTCATTGGTCGCACTTCCTCCCACCCCCAAAAGGATACCTGTTGCGCCCCGTCGCACCGCCGCTCGCATCAATTCGCCTGTACCCCGCGATGTGGTCAGCCAGGGATCGCGCGCGGCAGCTGGTAGCAAGGCAAGGCCGCTTGCGCACGCCATTTCGATGACCGCCACCTCAGCATCGGAGGGCACATCCGAAGCGACCTGAAGTTGATGACGCGCCGGCTCAGGTATCGCTCTTACCGGCACCATGCCAAATTCAGCCTGCAAGGCCTCGCCTCGCGGTCCGGTCACCTGCTCCGTGAGCATGCGTCCGCCAGCCGATCTCGTCAGAATCCCCGCGAACCCTTCACCACCGTCCGCCAATGGCGCATGTGTCACTCTCCATTCCGGCTGCACGGTCTTTAGTGCTGCCGCCGTAATCTCACAAGCCGCCTGGGCGGTGAGCGAGTCCTTGAACTTGTCGAACGCCAGCAGGACGCGTGTCATGGGCTTACGGCCGCTGCCTGTTCCTTCGCGCTCACTCGCCTCACCTCCGCGATCACGTCAGCCAAAGCCTCGCTGACCGCGGGTCGCTTGAGAAATTCAGCCGCCAGACGATCCCCGAGTATCCTCCCGGCGGTGATATCTGTCGGATAGTGCACGCCTCCGATGATGCGCGACCATGCGACCAGTTCCGCACGTTCACGCAGAGCCGCCCGGTGTTCCGGAAAAATTTCCGCCAGCAGGTTTGCCCAGAGAAACGCCTGCGTGGAATGCCCGCTCGGATAGGAGCCGGATTTCGGCAAGTGCACACAGGGCTTTATGCGGGAGTCGAGGAGCGGCGGACGCGGACGCTGCCAGACCTGCTTGCCCTTGCTGCTGATGGCGTAGCGGTCGGAATCAATCTGGAGAAAAAACTCTGCGGTGCGCGGAAGATTGGCGGCGGTAAACCAGGCTCCTATCACTGCATCATACTGAAACACCGAGTCCTCTGCGAAATAATTGGCGAGCGCGACCATCTCCGGGGTGCGCCGCTTCTGGATCTGGTAAACCGTCTCGATGTCCGCGGCGGTTGCAAGGGAATTGTCCGCAGGCGCAGCGGGAATCACCTTCGTGACATCAAGATCGTCGGTCCGGAGAAATTTCCCCGGTTCGGGATAGGCCTGAACCGTGTGCGCCAGGGCAATGAGAAGGAACAGGCGCAGAAGGGAAAAGCGTGTGTTCATAGATTAAAGAAGAAAGAGACTGAGCACGACCACGGCCGCAATTCCGGTCAGGCCCGCGATGATCGAGGGGGCGGAAATCAGACGGTAGCCTTGAGGAATGGACATGCCCGTCATCTGGGAAATCACCCAGAAAAAGGCGTCGTTCACATGAGAGACGATCATCGCTCCACAGGCGATCGCGAGCGTGGCGAGCACGGGGCCAAATCCCGTTGAAAGGCCAAGTGCCGGCAAGAGATGCGAGACGAGGGACGCGGTCGTGATCATCGACATGGTCGACGAACCAATCGAGATCTTGAGTCCCGCCGCGACGATAAAGGGCAGCAGAATATTGAAGTGTCCCAAGTCGAGAGCCGCGAGTCCCTCACCGACCACTTCAGTCATCGCGGTTCGGCGCAACACCATGCCAAGCGCGCCACCGGCGGCAACAATGAGCACGATGGTTCCCGCATCCCGGAGTCCCTCGCTGCACCAGTTTCCAAACGCCGACGCACCCTGGCGCCTCACAATCCATGCAGCGAGAAAGACCCCCAGCACCAACGCGGTTTCAGCATTGCCGAGGAATCCAATTCCCGTGCGCAGCAATCCCGTGCCCAAGGGCTGTACAGGGAGTGCCGCGATGGACTCCAGGGCGATTAAAATGATGGGAAGGAGAATGGGAGAAAAGGCACCGACCGGGCCCACACGACCGATCGGTGCCGGCTCCTCCGTCGGTTCGGGAGCATCAACGGAAGCGAGCCCAGGGGGCACCGGATCGATCACGATGCGACGCCCAATGAACTGCGCATAAACGTAGGTGACAGCCACGACGGGTACCGAAACCAGCATTCCCAGCATCATGACTGACCCGATGTCAGCCCGTAGCTGGCCAGCGGCCGCCAGCGGGCCTGGCGTGGGCGGGACGAGGCAATGTGTGGCGTATAGCCCCATGCTCAGGGCAACCGCGAAAGTAGCGAGTGACTGCCCCGTCTTCCTTGCGAGTGACCGGGCCAGGGGCGACAGGATGACAAAACCCGAATCACAGAACACGGGAATCGAAACCAGCGCACCCGTTATTGACATCGCCAGAACCGAACGCGCCTCGCCGATCCACTTCACCAGTGTGCCCGCCAGGACCATGGCACCCCCGCTCTTTTCCAACACGACCCCGATGATGCTGCCACAGGCGATCACCACGCCGATGTGACCGACCGTCTGCCCGACCCCCTCCGTAAGGACAGCGGCTGTCTGGATGGAATTCAAACCACCGCACAGGCCCATTGCGTAGGCGGCGACGATCAACGCCAGAAACGGATGCAGTTTCAGGCGCGTCGTGGAAAACACGATGAAGCCGACACCACCCAGAAGTACTGCAAGCAGGAACAGCCCGTTGGGCGGAGATGCGGAAAGAGATGACGCCGTCACGACGCGAAAGAAATTTTCCCGAACAGGCAGGAGCGCCGGGACCGAGAGAATTCTCGGACGAAGACCGGGGCGCAATCCAGGAACGCGAAGTGAGAATCGACGGCTGGCGCCGGAGTGGCAACCGAGAACTCAAGGCACCATCCCCGGAAACACGTAGGCCTGGATGAGGACGTAAATGCCCACGAGAACCGCCAGCGAGAGGCTGTGCCAGAATACCTTTCGGAGTATGACCCCCTCCCCACCCTGCTGACCGGTCGCGACTCCAGCCACCACGATGCTCTGCGCATCGATCATCTTACCCATGACTCCGCCCGTACTGTTGGAGGCTGCAGCGAGCACAGGAGAAATGCCCACCTGCCCGGCGGTTATCTGCTGCAGGTTGCCAAAGAGCACATTCGAGGCTGTATCGCTGCCCGTTAGGGCCACACCCATCCAGCCAAGCAGCGGCGAGAAGAACGGAAACAGAACCCCCGTGCTTGCGAACGCGAGCCCGAGCGTTGCATCAAGTCCGGCATAGCGGGAAGTGAAGGCCAGCGACAGCATTCCCGAAATGGTCAGTAGCGACCACCTCACCCGCCAGATGGTCCTGACATAAATGCCGAACAGACGGGTAAAGCCGACCCCAAGGCAGAGCCCCGCCACGATCGCGGATATGAAAGGCGCGGTACCCGTCGCGGAGAGCAGGTTGAGCGTGTAGATTGCGCTCTCAGGTTTGTGCTCAAGAGCAAGCGGAGGAGCCTTGAGAACGGCGTTGTGAAGGAACGGAATTTCGATCTTCGCCATCCAGAGCTGATTGAGAAATGCCTTGGTCACGGGTAGTGCCCAGATGAATACGATGACCGTCAAGATGATCCAAGGCGACCAGGCCTTTAACAGTGCGCCACGGGATGGCCGCGCGACCTGCGTGGTCGAGTCAGCGGCGGATTCACCCTCGAAGCGCCAGATCGTCTTAGGCTGCCAGAAGCGAAGCAGAATCAGCGTGGAGCCCATCGAAGTCAGAGCACTCGCCGTATCCACAAGCCATGGACCGTGGTGGTTGCTGACGAGAAACTGCACGATGGCAAAGGTGGCTCCGCCGACAAAGCAGGCCGGCCAGATCTGAAGCATTGATCTCCAGCCGACCATGGCTGCGACGAGCCAGAACGGAACAATGAAGCTGAACACCGGCAACTGGCGTCCCGTCATTGCACTGAGTTCGAGGAGAGGAAGTCCGGTGACCTCAGCCAGAGCGATGATCGGGGTGCCGAGCGATCCAAAGGCGACCGGCGCGGTATTTCCAATGAGTGCGAGCGAGGCTGCGAGAAGAGGATGGAATCCGATGCCAATGAGCATTGCGGCTGAGATTGCTACAGGCGCGCCGAATCCGGCAGCGCCCTCAATGAACGCGCCAAAACTGAATGCGATGAGCAGGGCCTGGATCCGGCGGTCCGCAGACAGGTGGGTGATCGACTCCTTGAGTATTTCGAACTGCCCTGTCTTTACCGTGATCTCGTAGAGGAAGACGACGTTCAGCACGATCCACCCGATCGGGAGCAATCCATAGAGCGCACCGTAGGCGGAGGCTGCGAGCGCCAGTTCCGCGGGCATGTGATAGATGAAAATCGCCGCGACCAGAACCGTAAAGAGCCCCGCAAGGGCTGCCCAATGTGCTCGGACATGAAAGAACGCCAGCAGCCCAAGCAGGATGACCACGGGCGCAAGCGCAACGAGCATCGACGCATACAGGCTGTCGAAGAGCGGAGTATAGTTTTGGGTCCAGGTCATTGGGGATAAAAGCTCCAGGCAGAAAGGCACAGCGGATCAGCGAGGGGGAAATGAGCGCACCCTTGGCAGATCCGGAAGAGCGCCGCACCTACTGCATCGGCGGATCAAGCTGAAATTCAAAGGAGCAGCCAGAATCGGTCGATGTCTGATTCAGCAGCGGCGTATAGTCGCGCACCCGCACCGTACGCCCATCGGGAAAAATCTGGAGCAGCCGCAGCCATCCATTTCCGCCCTCCTCGGCATCCTGGTAGTCGACGAGCACCTGATGCACGGTATTGCCCTTGACGCCGGTACTGACGAGGTGGGCGCTTGTGCAGACATGACCGCTGAGCACGAGCACGAAGTTTGCATGCCGGGAGACGAGTTTGTCCCACATGTCGCCACCGTCATTGAAGCCGGCAGCCGCCTTGCTCAGTTGGAGATAGTGGTCGAAACCCTTGTTCGGCCGCTTTTGGCCAGGGGTGCCTACCCGGCGGTCAAACCTAGTCCCATCCGCGCGAAGGTAGGCATGTGTTATCAAAACGGCCGAATGCCTTGGGTGATTCGCCACCACCTCGTTGGCCCATCGCAACACGTCATCACGCGGACCAAATTCCAATGCGAGCACCAGCCATTTCCTGCCGGCTGCCTCAAACAGATGATAACTGTTTTCGCTGCGAGCGGGTTCCTTATCGTACACCCCACCGAACCCGCCCTGGGCTCGGTATCCGGAGATCGGAATCATCTCGGAGAAGAGGGACTCACGATCGGTCGACTTGCCATTCACGCCGATGTCATGATTTCCCGACGCATAAATCGCCGGGATCAGGCCCTCATATACCCGGTGGGCCCGCCGCGCGGCCTCCCATTCCTCGCGGTTGTTGTGCTGGGTGACATCGCCCACATGGAGAAGGCGCACGAGATTGTATTTCCCGATGTTTGCCGCAATCCATCCCGTCTGAAGCGTGTACAGCTCTGGCCGGTTCCATACATACTTCTGGCTGTCAGGAACGACGACAAACGTCACCCCGCCCTTGACCGGCTCCGGCGGCGCCGCGCGCAATGCAACTGCGAACGCGAGCAGCGTTATCCAGCCCAGAGCCTGTCGAAGGTGCGGCTTCATCATCATGAGAGGAATCAGAAGGTAAAGTTCACGCCAAAGCGAGCCTTCCACTGGTAGATCTCATGGTCGAAATCCTGACTGCGTTTTCCGATGTACTGGACCAGGGGTTCCTCGTTCAGATTGAGAAATTCACCGAAGACCTTGAACGTGGAATTGATGCGGTAGCTGATCTTCGCATCGATCGGAGTGCGGCTGTGCACATAAAGGTCGCTGGCCGCATCGCCTCCGACTTCGTCGAGAAAGTCCGACGTGTATGAAACCGCGACGCGTGCCTCCAAGCCGTATTTCTCGAAGAACAGCGCCGCGTTGGCTATGCGGTCGGATTGTTTGAAGAAAGGCAGCTCCGTGGCTCGAGTGAAGAGTTTGGCCGACGAATCCGTCATCGTGTAGTTGAAGTTGATGCCAAAACCATCGAAGGGGGACGGAAGAAACTTGAAGAACTGCTGGTAGTTGAGTTCGACACCCGTGATTTTTCCACTGTCCGCATTCTGCGGACCGGTCGTAGTCACGCGGCTGAAGTTGATGCCCTCAAGGGTGACGTTGGTCTGGAAGACCTGCCTAGAGTACACCGGATTGTCGATGGCCTTGTGAAAGAAGCCAACGGAGGCGATGCCCGAGTTGCTGAGGTAGTACTCAATCGAAACATCGAAATTCATCGCCTCATAGGGCTTGAGCTCGGGGTTTCCACTGCTGATTGATCCGGTGAAAGTTCCACCGGTTGCATCTGCAATGGCATCGATGACCCGCCGAGGAGCCAAGTCGGCATAGTTTGGACGACTGATCGTGTTCGTCCATGCTGCACGAAGGACCCACTTGTTGGATGGCCGCCAGTTGAAGTGGAGACCGGGCATGAAGTTGCCGTACGAGCGGCCGCCGGTCACCCAATGGTAGGTCTTATCGGGCCTACGCTCGTTTGCACCGTAGGAACTCTTTGTGCCTTCATATCGGAGCCCGCCGAGCAGCGTCATCCTGGGATTGATATCAACGCTGGCCATTCCATAGGCCGCATAGACGTCCTCGGATCCGTCGAAGTCACTCGCCGATGAGTCGGTGAGACTGCTTGCGGCATCGGCCGTGAAACGTGATGGATTCGCCGCAAAATAGGCCTGATTGCCTTCGAGATTCAGCCTTGGTCCGAATCGAAAAAGTCCGCCAAAGTAATTCGACACCTCGGGGAGCGACAATCCCGAATCGGCAAGCGTAAACGCGGGAGATGCGGCATTAAAGTTCCGGTTGTTGCGATCGTCATGTTTGTCGCGGGTCGATGCTTTGAGACCCACCTTCCAGAAACCCGGTCGATCGCCAAACTGGGCATCCCGCCTGTAATCAATCTGGCCTGAGTAAACCTTCTCCCACTCGTCGTCCGAACGGATGCGCACACGTCGGAAGGGATAGGTCGCCGGGTTGTAGTACGCGTCCGTGGCCGGCTTGATCACCAGAATCTCGCCAGTGCGATCAATCGTATTGGCGAGCGCCGTTGTGCTGCCGGAGCGATATTCCCAGTCGACACGAGTGGGGACATCGCGCTCCCCCTTGCTCGCACCCACCTGCCAGGACAGCTGGCCGTCGTTCGCAATCGTGTGTTTCCCCTCGAGTGCCACTGCGTCGATCGTGCCGGTCTGATGATAGTCTCGGAACTGGCGGCTCGCGCGCCCCTGGGAATTGGTTGCACCCGAGGCAGTTTCGTTCGTTGTTGTTCCCCTGCGGAAATCATAGAGCACGCTCTGCCGTCCTTCATTGTCGGTGAATTCATTGTGATTGACGCGCAAAGCCAGTTCGTGCCCCGCCATCGGGCGGAACTGCAACGCAACGTTCACACCGATGCGCTCACGCTCCACATCGTAATCATAGCTTTGCTGTTCACTCGGGGCAAAAAGACCGCCGGATGTGGTCTGCCAACCATCCGTGTTCACGGTCTGGGACTTGAATTGTTTCAACGAATAGCTGGCGCCGAGCACGACACCCCATTTGCGGTCCGCACCGAGGGTGCGACCATAGGTAAAGCTGCCGTTGGGAGTCGTCTTCTCACTGAAGGTGTCGTAGAAACCGCCGACGCTGCCAAAGAAAAAGCCTTCCGGCCGATCAAACGCGCTTAGGGTCACGATGTTTACGGATCCACCGATGGCGCTGCCGTCCATGTCAGGCGTGACGGCCTTTACCACCTCAAGACGTGAGATCAGGTCGGCGGGCACGGAGTCCAGAGCAATGCCGCGATTGCCCTGTTCCGAGGGTGTGCCAATCAACTGATTGTTGAGAGTGACCGTGTTGAGCGCGGAATCAATCCCACGAAGAACGATGTAGCGCCCTTCATCCTGGTCGATCTCCACCGATACACCCGGCACGCGACGCAACGCCTCGGCGGCGTTTCCGTCCGGGAACTTGCCCACCGCATCAGCGGAAATCGCATCCATGATGTTGTTGGCACTCCGCTTCTGCTGGAGTGCCCTCGCCTGCCCCTCGCGGGTGCCTTCAACCACGAATTGACCGAGTTCGAGGACATCCGATTTCATACCCACTTCGATTGGCACCATCGCCTCCTCGGTGACCGTGATCGATCGGGTGTACGGATCAAATCCCAAGGAGGATACCTCAAGGGTGTAGGTTCCCGCAGGAATGTTCGAGAAGCTGAATTCGCCGACGGCGGTTGTCGTACTCGTTCGCGCAAGTTCACGCAATGTGACAGACGCACCCAGAACGTATGTATTCGTTCCGGAATCACGCACGCGGCCGGTAATCGACGCTGCGGATAAGGCTGCAGCCAAGGATAGAAAGCCCAGCAGAGAAGCTACAATACGACGTTCATATGCGAACATAGTTGGTTCGGGGTTGAGGTTCCGTGAGGTTAAACGAGTTGGGTTAAGGCGAACATTTCTTCCCATGTCAACTTACAGTTTCAATCATTATTGGTTATGATAACAATTACTTATAATATTGCTATATATCATTTTATGAATCACAATCCACACAGAAAGATAGATTGATGGATACATTTCAATAAAGAGATAGGTTACACTCGTGTCACGAGATGGCGACGTTTTCGTGAACGATCCTTCCGTCAGTCGGAAACCCAGGATTCTATGCGGTTTCCAAAGGCGCAGAGGTGGTATCCGACGCACCGATTGCCACCAAATCGATCTGCCCCAGGACATGAGTGCCGAGCAGGACCAGATGTCGGCTTGCCGTCGGCAGCGGCTTGATCTCTAGCTCCAGGCCGGCAAAAACACGCCCCACATGGATGAGTTTTCGCTGAAAGGAGAAGATGCCCTTCTCTGAAACCAGTCTCACCTCGGCCTCGGGCGGATAGGCAATCGATGGTATCTCGTCGGGGACGTGCCGCGGACTGGGGCGATAGAGTGAAATAGGCGCCCTTGTCTGCAGGGATTCCTGCGTCCGGCCAAAGTTGTGCGCCGTGCGGGCACCTTCCAGGGCATCAAGTGCGTGCTTTTCGCTTTCGTAGCGTTGACCGCAAAAGCTCGCCAATGGATCCGGATGTACCTGACGCTCCACCGCAGCTCGCTGATAGGCGGGAAGGCTGGACAACCGGACCAGGAGGTCGCGCTGCGCCTGAGTGACGGGGGCCTGCGGAAGGGGAACAAAGTCGACCCCGATTCCCAATCGCATCAGCCATACGGTGAGAACGGAATGAATGCGGGGAGCGTCCAGTGCCATCCTCCAGGGCATCCCGTGGCGGCGCAGCATCGCTTCGATGCCCGCACGCAGATTCTCATCCTTGCGCGACGCCGGGAGCAGAAACGTCCCGACAATGAATCGCGTAACGTCGTCCTCGACAGCAACGGGCGTCATTGTCCCGGAGCCGGCAACCCGGATTTCCGGAAGCAAGCGGATCGTCCAACGGAAATTCGGCTCGAATCGCACCGCATCCGAAACGACAACCGCTGCAGCCTGCTGCTGCGCTACAACCTCCCGACGACGCCGAAGAATGAGATCGATCGTGCTGGGTGCCGGCACGGGTGCGATACCGCGCGCCTGAATTTCTGCACTGATTCTTGCGGCACTCCAATTGGGATTCTCGGCTCGCAGCGAAATGGCCAGCTCCTCGACAGCATCGGGAGTCTTGCGCGGAAGCGTCTTCGGTCTCCTGCTCAGCTCGACAAGCCCGGCCTCTCCCTCGGCACGGAATCGATTTAGCCACTTGTACCCCGTCTTCCGACTGATGCCAAACCGGGCGCAAATGGCGCTGAAGGGCTCATGCCCCTTTTCAGCGAAATCCACAAACTCGCGCCACATAGAAGATTCTTCTCTCTCGAAGTTGCCCGATAGTTTCAATCCTCGAATGCCGTTTGGACACTCCGCATGCGAGCAGGGATCGGGCTTCATTCGAAACACCTACGCTCTGCCTGCCTTCCATTTGCAAGGTGGCACATGCTGGCCATTGACTAGAGTGCTCGCGACTGGATGGCCAAGCCATGGGAGAGTAATCGCCCCGGTGAACGCTCACGCAAGTTCAGGCCAATTTCATTGCGATCTGTGCAAATCCGTTTAACAATTGGTATGTTCAATAAACCCTAGCGAATGAAGACGTCTGCAACCCCTACAGACAAACCCAACGCGGGAAATCCAACGCCCTTCTTCGAAAATACTCCTTTCCATCCATGAAATCCTGGTCACGCAAAGACTTCCTCAAAACTTCACTCCTCGGCGGAAGCGCCGCCCTCCTTGCGGGTTCGTCCCGCCTCTACGGTCAGGGCAGCGCAGCCATCGCCAAGCCGGGCAGCGCCAATGGTGACATCCGCATCGCAATTGTCGGAATTCACAGCAAGGGCAATGGCCACATCAAGACCTTCTACCCTGGGAAAATGCCTGGAACACGACTGGTTGCCTTGTGCGACGCCGACGCCGACGTTCTCGCAAAGCGCGTTGCGGAAACCGAGAAAGGTGCAGGAATAAAAGTGAAGGCTTACCGCGACTACCGGAAGCTTCTCGAAAGCAATGATATTGATGCTCTCGTCGTAGCCACACCTAATCACTGGCATTCGTTGATGACGATCTGGGCCGTCGAGGCGGGTAAAGACATCTACATCGAGAAACCCATGTCCCACAACATCTGGGAGGGACGCCAGGCTGTTGGAGCTGCCCACAAGTTCAGCAACCGCATCGTTCAGGCGGGCACTCAGAACAGATCGTCACTCGATATCCCGCGCGCGATAGAGTATGTGCGTTCCGGCAAACTGGGGAAAATCCAACTTGCACGCGGTCTCTGTTACAAGCCCCGCGAGAGCATCGGCCTGCATTCGGGACCCCAGCCTGTTCCAGAAAGCATCGACTACAATCTCTGGACGGGACCGGCGGACCTGGTGCCTCCACACCGCAATTCCCCCAAGAACGGGACCGTGCACTACGACTGGCACTGGTTCTGGAACTACGGCGGGGGCGATATTTCGAATCAGGGCATCCATCAGATGGACGTGGCACGCTGGTTCCTCGGTGAAGATGGACTTCCGCCCTCGGTGATGACCTTCGGCGGCCGCTTCGGCTACGTGGACGACGCGGAGACACCAAACACGGAAGTATCCATTTTTAACTACAAGAACGCTCCGCTCGTATTCGAGGTTCGCGGACTGCCCATGAAAGCAGGCATGAAAGCCATGGATTCCTATCGCGGAACTCGAGTTGGCGTGGTCATCGAATGCGAGGGAGGCTATGTCCAGATCTCTGAAAGCGGTACGTGCGGGATTTACGACAACCATGGCAAGAAAATCACCCAATTTCAGGATGGCGGGCTGGGCACTCATCCCGCGAATTTTGTGGCCGCAGTGCGCTCCCGCAGACAATCCGACCTTCGGGGGCACATCGAGAACTGCCACACCTCCACCAGCCTCTGCCATCTCGCGAATATCTCTTATTTGGTCGGTGCTGAAAAGTCGGACGCCGAACTCGTCGACGCCATCAAGACCAGCCCCAAACTCATGGAAGTCCACGGCCGGGTAGTCGAACACCTGATTGCAAACGGTGCGAAGATTGACACCACCAAGATCGTCAGCGGTCCCCTGCTCGAAATCGACAATGCAACGGAGCGCTTTGTCGGCTCGAACAGAGTGGTCGCCGACAAGGCCAATTCCTCACTTCTCTTGAAGCGCATCGGTCGCGAGGGCTTTACCATCCCGGAATACAAACCCCAAAGCGTCGCCACGACCTGATTGAGAATTTCCAAATTGCTGAAGTCCCGCGCCAGCGGGACTTTTTTTTGCACTCATTCACCATTTCCATTCTCATAGGCTCTTTCTACCTTCCCGCCATGATTACCCGCACCACACGTCTACTGTCCACCGCACTCGTTGGAACCGCGCTCTTCGCTGCAACCGTCTCTGCACAAGCGCCTGCAAAAATCGAGTTTCCTGCTGCCAGCCCTGCCGCCTCCTTCAAACAAACAGTCGGCATCACCGATATTGAAGTGATCTACCATCGTCCGAGCATGCGGGGCCGTGTGATCTTCGGTGGACTCGTTCCGTACAACGAGGTCTGGCGGACAGGCGCCAATCAGGCGACGAAGATCAAGTTCAGCACGCCGGTGAAGCTCAATGGCACATCCATTGATGCCGGAACCTACGAACTCTACAGCATTCCCGGCAAGTCGTCCTGGACCGTGATCATCCACAAGGACTCATCGGCATGGGGAGCCTATGCCTACGACTCCAAGAACGATGTCGCCAGGATCGAGGCGAATCCCACAACGACGTCGTCTCCCGTGGAGACTTTTGTCATCGGCGTGGCAGACATCCGTGACTCGGCCGCAACCCTCTACCTCGCCTGGGAACGCGTCCGTGTTCCCGTAACTCTTGAGGTCGATGTCAAGGGCATGCTGCTTCCCAAGATCGAGGCAATCATGGCATCCAATTCTGAAAAGAAGCCCTACGCTCAAGCCGCGCTCTTCTATTTCGACAATAATCTCGATCTCGACAAGGCGGTGACATGGATCGATGCAGCCATCGCGGCCAAACCCGATGTGTTTTACTATTCCTACCACAAGGCGCGCATTCTCGCCAAGAAGGGCGACAAGATGGGTGCGATAGCGGCGGCAGAGAAATCGCTGGAGGGCGCACGCAAGGCCAAGGGCCCCATCCGGGAGGAATACATCCGCCTCAACGAAAACTTGATCAAGTCGCTCCGGTAGCAACCGGAAAGGATCTGTCCAGCCCTTGGGGCCATCGGCAGCCAATTGGCTGCCGCGTAGATGACCGTGCCAGCGTGCAGGCAAGCCTGGGACCGCCGGCGGCGCTCATGGCGATTCCGGCCCCCCACGGCCAAGGGAAATTTTTTCAGGAGGTTGAAACCGCCTCGCGGTTCACTTGGCGGCGGCCGGCTCCGCCTTTTTCCGGACCGGCTTTACATCGAGGTTCTGGTGGGCCTCCTCATCTGAAACCGGAGCCGAATCCACACCACCCGCGGGAACCTCCAGCTTTGCCAGCCAGACAAGGGCGTTAAGCATCAAACGGCGCTGATCGTCATTCTGCCAATTGAGGTGGAAGTGCCCGCCCGTAAATCCGAAGCCGCGACCGCCATCCGGTCGCTGGACCGCCCACATCATTGTTTCCTGTCGGCCTTTCTCCGCCTGAATGTGCGCATAGGGACCCTTGGGATGGACATAGGGGCCATCGCGCGTTGCATCTGATGGCTTCGCCACAAGAATGTCCTTTACCCGCATCTTCCCGTCGCGAAATCGTATGTTGAAATACCATTCGTCCGTTGTCTTGAACGGCTTTACGCCACGCGTGATCGGATGCTTGGGAAGCGAAGCGTAGTCGGCCTCCCAGATGGGGTTGCATGAGAACGCCGTTTCATAGTAACCCCCGATCCATGACTTCCATTCAGCGCCGCCTCGATCCGCCGGAACCTCGACCGCATAATGCGCCAGCCCAAGGCTGACGCCCTTGGCCATCAAACCCTTGAGGACTTCCAATCGGTCGTTTTGCAACGCCATGTGTTTCGCACCGCCATCCGAATAGATGAAGACCGCATCGGCACCGTCGAAGACTGAATTGTCGTCGACCGTACGACCATCCACAACCTTCACCGGCCAGCCGTTGGTGATCAGTACCGTCTTGAGGCCGGGGAATCCTTGAAGACGTTTCTGAAGGAGCATCGATCCCGCACGAAACTCGTGCATTAACGGCGGGTGGCTCGCAGGACCGGCGATCATCACGAGCTTGCGGTCCGCAGCATGTAGAGTCGTCGCCAGAAAAATTGTCAGGGGAATCAGGAGGGTCTTCAGTTTCATGGAAGGAACGGCCAAAAGCGGGCAGTTGAGCCCAGTCAACCCGAAATCCTACTCTCTGTCCAGCGCGCGCCTTACCTATTCTCGGCCGCGTTTCCACCGCCAAACGATTAGTACAGCCTGAGCTCGCTGCACGCCAATTGACTCTGCTTCCGAAGATCCTTCAACCAGTCTTCCAGATCTGACACCTTCATTCCGGTGGCAGTCAGCCAGGATGCCGCCGGCTGATCCGGCATCTCGGGAGTGTGCATGCAAATCATTGAGCGCGCCCAGCGTGCGACCGCCACTGTCATACACAGCACGCGGTGTTCCGGTAGACACTTCTCAGGTTCAATCTGAAACCGCACGGCATTGCAGACATCGGCTGAAAAACCCCACATCTCAAGAAGCGCAGCCCCTGCCTCAGCGTGCGAGTATCCAAGCCACTCCCGTTCCGCAGGCGCCGTGTCTTGGGGATAACCGGAAGTCGTGATGTGGCGCGGTGGCGCCTGCCTGACCGAATAACGGTCGATGACAATCAGGCCCAATCCATGCATCAGCCCGGCAGAATAGGCAGACACGCGGTCCACATCGCTCTTTTCGCCAATCCCCGCCGCGGCAAGCGCGCAGGTCACCGCACGCGCCCAGAGCGACTGTGCATCGAGTTTATAAGTCGCGAGAGGGCGCCCCACCATCTGGGAGCCCACGGCAAATGTAACCAATTCATGGATACCAGACAGGCCCACCCGCTGGATGGCCTCAAGAATGTTGTCGACTTTCGCGCCGCGGCGGAAAACGGCGCTGTTGGCAATGCGCACAACCCGCGCTGCAAGTCCGGGCTCAAGAGCCACCATGTCCCCCATGTCCACCAGCATCGCATCCGGATCCGCGATCATTTTCTGGAGCGATTGCAGCACTCGCGGCGTCGGCGGGAGATCATCGAGTTCCCTGACGAGGGCCTCGGGCGACGGGGGCTGGTCAATCAACCTAAATTCCTCGGTAAGGAAAGAGCTTGAGGGTTGGAAGGCGCTGGTAAACTGAAGGATGGACACAGCAGAATCGTTGTTGGGGATTCATCCGACG
>JACTNC010000051.1 GCA_014584295.1 Verrucomicrobiota bacterium | reverse complement strand
TCGAGCAAGGAGGTGACGACGATGATATTTTTGGTGCGGAATCCGGGGGCGTGCACGTGAAAGCGCACCAGACGCAGGCGCAGTTGTGCAGGCTGTTTCCTCCACTCACGCAGGGATTGTGAATGCCGACGCTGAGGCTTCTTCCAGACTTCCGACCAGAAGCGATAACGACGCGTACACAGGGTGCGGCCTTGGTGGAGGCGCATCACAAAATCGACCTTCTGTGCGAGCAATTGCGCGAGGAAAGTCCAGCTGCAATACGCCCGATCGGCTAGCAGTACGTCGCCTGCATGCAAAGCCGCAAGCAGTCGGTCCGCCAACGACAGTTCGTGGCTCTTCCAGCTACTCTGGGCAAAGCAGAGCAGGCGGCTGGTGTGCAAACAGAACAGCCCGACGAGTTTGCCGGTGGGAAAACCACAGCCCGGTTTTTGCCCGCCCGCATAGGGCCACCGGCGGTGATTCGCCGGGGGTATCGGGCATGGAAAAACCCGTGCCGTCGACACAGCCTCCTCAAAAAATTCGAACACCCGCCCCGTCCATTTTGGCCCTGTAGGCCCGACTTTTCGGATCCCTCACTGATGAATCAACGACTTGCGAATTTTATCCCCTCCAGTTGGCGAAGTCGGGCTAGAGCCTATCCCAAGTTCGTTCATTTTCCAAACCGAGGTACGAAGTGGCACCACTGGGATCGATGACTTGCCAATGGCCTCCGTCCTCACTCCTGACGCTTGCTCGTTAGCTTCAGGCTTCTCGTGGGAATCTAGGCTAGGATGACTAGGCTGAGAGAGAGATTACGCTCCACGGAACTCCGCAAAGAATGAATGATTGATCTCGTAGGTTGTAACTGGCTTCAGCCCGAGTGCCAAGTTCTCAAGCATGTCCACGAGCTTCTCTCCGTCGATGAGCTCGATTGGCGGGACTCCGTCTTGGGTCGCCTCTCGTCGTGATTCTGCCGTGAACCACCCGGCGGTGATGATGATTCCCTTGTCCGCTCGAACAGCCATCGCATCGCGGAAGTCTCGGACTTGGGAGGGACTGACCGACTTCGTGTACCGCTTACACTGGAATAGCGCTCTGATGCGTTGATCTGCAAGGTGCCGTGCCCGTCGATACGTGTTGCATGCCAATGTATTGCCCAATGATCGAGGTCAGCGGCGCGCGAAGCTTGTTCGCCGCTCGGCGCTACGCAATTTCCTGGTGCACGGTCTGCCCTATGCCTTTGCCGCGCGCACCAAGGAAATGACCCGTGGTATTCCCACAGCCTGGGCCGCTCCCGCATTCTCAAACGAAATCACTTCCGGCGATCAACTGCCGCCAGTCTGGCCAGATCCTCAGGGTCGGGTGCAAGGGCTGGCGGTGTCACCGCTTTATTCCAGCAGTCCGCGAGCCGCGGAGAAGGACGCAAAACTCTATGCCCTTCTCGCCGCCGCGGACTCGTTGCGGCTCGGTCGTGCCCGTGAGCGTGCGGCAGCGGAGAAGAAGATCGACGAACTGCTTCCGATCCATGGCTGATCCGATCGTCGCGATGCACGCAGTAGCCGACCGGCTCGACAAAGCCGGCGTCGACTATGCGTTTGTTGGTGGTTGTATCGTCAATTTGCTCCTCGACCACCCGGCGCTTGCCCCTGCCCGTCCCACCGACGATGTGGACGTTATCGTCGAGATTGCGACCGGACAGAGGTATTCCGACCTGGAAGAGAAGATGCGCGCGCTTGGTATCCAGCATGACCTATCGATCGATGCTCCATTGTGTCGCTGGAAACTGGGCGACTTCACCATCGATGTCATGCCCACGGACGGGAAAGGTCTGAAGAACCTCGACTCGGTCGATGATGGCCGCACCAATCTTCGATGCAGCTTCGACGTTTTTTTCGTCTTCCCTATAGTAACGGATAATCTCCGCCAAATCTGCCACGGCTAGCTCCGTCCAGCTCAGCTTGAAGTCCATTGAGCCAAACGACGCTTAACTTCTTCCTGCGAAACAACCCGCCCTTCACGAATCTCGGCTTCACCCTCGTCGAGAGCCGCAAGAATCCTGACCTCCTCCTGAAGCTGCTCGTAAGAGACATCTTCGGGGAGCGTTCCGATTGCCTGAAGCGTCTTTTGCTTGGGCGTCATGTCGGAACCATAGGACGGGATCCTCAAGCGTGCAAGGTTTGGAATTGCCAACGTCAAAGTTGAATCACGCCGTGGTTTGGCCAAAGGCATGCGCAGCATGACTCGCCTCAAGCCACGCAAGCGTGTTGTGCAATCGAACCGAGAAGCCTGCGAAGGGAAACTCTCAAAAGCGCCGCGTAACATGCGTGGAAGCGTTCGACCTTCGACAAGAGCATTCCGACCTCCTCGGTGCCAAATTGGGACAGCAGTCGCCCGAGATTGATTCTTGCTTCGCTCCAGATATCGGAGGGCTCACGCGAAGCCGCGAAGAAAACCAGTGAATCACAAAACACTTCGTGTCGTCGTGGCTTCGTGTGAGTCCTGCCCCTTACAACCGTCAACTCCGCGGGCCACCGCCATCCGGCCCATGACGACATCGAGATCCATGGCACGACCCATCAAGGCGAAGGTTGATCTGTGTTACTACGGACGAATCGGCCAAACTCCCTATAGGATTTTTGCGCGCCCCGGCATTTTTTTGGGTCGGCATCCCGCCAGGTGGCGATTGAATGTCCGCATCCTCCGCTTCCTTTGGCTTCTCTCCCCGTACGCCTCGGCCAGCTTGCCGCCACGGACCATGCGCAGTGGTTCGCCGCCGAGGTGCAGCCGCACGAATCGGCGCTCCGGGCCTACCTGCGCGGCCGGTTCCCTGGGCTAAGCGACCTCGACGACCTCGTCCAGGAGACCTATGCGAGGCTACTCCGAATGAAGGTCGCCGGGCAGCTCCGCGAGGTACGGCCATATCTTTTTGCCACGGCACGTAATGCCGCCATCGACCAGCTCCGCCACCACCGCGCCGCAGCGACGGAGGCCATAGGGAATATTGAGCAATTGCCCGTGGTGGAGGATAGGCCCGATGCCGCCGAAACCGCCGCCCATGAACAGGAGCTCGCCATCCTCCACGAAGCCATCGCCGCGCTTCCACCGCGCTGCCGGGAAATCCTCGTTCTCCGCCGCTTCCACGGCCTCGCGCACCGCGAGATTGCGGAGCGTCTCGGCATCTCGCCAAAGACGGTGGACGCCCAGTTGTGCGTCGCGGTGTTCCGCTGCCGGCAGTTCCTGCTGCTGCGCGGTGTCTCGCGTGAACACCTGGCTGCCTGCCCGCCGTCCGTGACCCGTTGATCCGCATGCCCGACCAAGGTTCCAATCCCGCCATCCCGCTGCCCCCGCCAACCGAGGCGGAGCAGGCCGCACTCGACTGGTTCGCCCGGTGCGACCGCGGGCTGACCGCCGAGCAGGAAGCCTCTTTTCAGGACTGGCTGGCCGCCGATGCCAGCCATGCCGCCCTGTTCAACGAACTGGCCGGCACTTGGAATCTCCTCGACCGCGCCTCCGCCGCCGCGGTGCTCGCTCCACCGGCCGCGGCGACCGCAGCTCCAGTCCGCCACCCACGCCATGCCCACCGCGCATGGGTGCTGTCGGTAGCTGTCGCCGCAGCCGTTGCTCTCGTCTACATCAGCTACTGGCGCCCCCAGCACTACGCCGGCCAAACCGTCACCAAAGTGGGCGAGCAGCGCACGATGGAGCTGCCCGATGGCTCGGTGGTGACGTTGAATACGAACAGTTCCGTGACCACGGCGTTCTCTCCGCAGGAGCGCCGTGTCCGGCTGGAGCGGGGCGAGGCAAGCTTTTCGGTCGCGAAGAATTCAGCACGGCCATTCATCGTTGAGGCCGGCGGCGTGGCTGTGCGCGCGGTCGGTACCGCTTTCAACGTACGACTGGCCGACCGGTCGATCGAGGTGCTTGTGATGGAGGGGCGGGTGCAGGT
This sequence comes from Verrucomicrobiota bacterium, assembly GCA_014584295.1. Classification (GTDB taxonomy): domain Bacteria; phylum Verrucomicrobiota; class Verrucomicrobiia; order Opitutales; family Opitutaceae; genus UBA6669. Next base: position 146,940 of record JACTNC010000051.1, on the reverse strand, counting down.
GAACGACGCGCACTCCGGCGCGAGTCTCCTTGCGGTATCTGATCCGTTGGCGAGGGAGCTCCCCGTGCTGACGCCTGGCCAGCGCGCCGTCGTTGCGCTGCCGGAACCTCTCCCGCGTGCCGCGCCGGCAGTCACCGAGATCTCTGTCCTCCCGCCTCAAGAATTGCAGCGGCGCACGGCCTGGCAGGAGGGACGGCTCGACTTCGAGTCGGCCCCGCTCTCCGAAATTGTGGCGGAATTCAACCGCTACCATACGCGAAAGCTCGCCATTGCCGATCCCGACCTCGCCGCACAGCACTTCGGTGGCTCGTTCAAGCCCGACGACCAGACGGGCTTTGTGCGTATGTTGCAGCAGAACTTCGGCGTGGTCGTGGAGCAAACCGAGGACGTCACCCTGCTGCGCGCGGGGCATTGAGCGGACCCGGCAGAAAAATCCCTGGCAAATTCCTTTAGGGTGTCCGGCCGGCTGGTGCGTGGTGGAGAGGAACCACATCCAACCCAGAACCCGCATGAGCCACCCCGTTCCCCGATTCCTCCGCGCGGCCCTGGCCGCACTCTGCTGCCTCGCCAGCCTGCCCTTCATCGCATTGGCCCAGTCCACCGGAACGAAGAAACCCTTCGATATCGTCGCCGGCGACACCGTGCCGATGCTCAAGCAGTTCAGCGCCCAGTCGGGCGAGCAACTGCTCTACTCGGTGGATTCGCTCAACGGGATCCGCTTCAACGCGGTCAAGGGCTCCTACACGCCACGCGAGGCGCTGGAGCGGATGGTCCGCGGCACACCCTTCACCGTGGCGGTGGACAGGCAGAACGGCGCACTGAGCCTGGTCCGTGACAACAGAGAATCCGACCCAAACGCGGCAAGGGCGATCGCGCAGGCCAGCGACCGCCCGGGAAACAAGACAAGGATTGAGGACGGCACGGTAAAGATGGGGACCTTCGAGGTCTTCGGCTCGAAGTCGATCAACGCCGACATCCCCCGCACCCGCGACGATGCGCAGCCCTACGTCGTCTTCAACCGCGCCCAGATCGACACCTCACTTGTCACCAACCTCGATGATTTTTTCCGGACACGCCTGCCAATGAACCAGGCGCTCGGCACCAACGCGACCCTGGCCGCGTCGCCGACGAGCGGCGTCAACCTCCGCGGGTTGGGCACAAACCAAACCCTCATTCTACTGGATGGCAGAAGGCTTCCCCCGAGGTCGTCCGGCGCCGGGAGCACCCAACAGGCGGATGTAAATGGCATTCCGCTGCGGATGATCGAACGCATCGAGATTCTACCGTCGACCGCCTCCGGCATCTACGGAGGAGGGGCCACCGGCGGGGTGATCAATATCATAACGCGGAAGGATTACGCGGGCGTCGATGTGGCGGCCAGCTACCTGAACACCTTCGACACCGATGCCACGTCGCGGCGGCTGGATATCAACGGCAGCTTTCAACTCGAAGGCGGAAAAACCATGCTGACGATCAATGGAAGCTGGGAAGACGGGACTCCGCTCCTAAGTCGCGATCGCGACTTCGTACAGCGAGCGCGAGCGCTGCTCCTGGTCAACAATCCCGCCGCCATTTATGGCGCGTCCGCCCCGCCCTTTGGATACTTGACCAACATCCGTAGCCTGAACGGATCCAATTTGGTGCTCAAGAATGGGAATCAGCCGCTGAATTCCCCGATCACTTTTGTGCCGGCCGGATATGGCGGACCCGCGACGGATCAGGGTCGGGCCTTGCTTGCCAATGCAGGCCAATACAGCCTCGATCCGCCCGATTCGGTTGCAATCGGTTCCCGGGTTGCCCTCCTATCAGTCCCCGTGCGCGAGTCTTACGGTTTCGGACTGCGCCGACGATTCAGCACACAGGTTGAGGCATACCTTGACGCCTCCCGCTTTGTGAACCGCGGGGAATTCGACACCCTTGTCGCCAACAATCGGGCGACGTTGCCGGTCACTGCTGCCAACAATCCCTTCACGGTCCCCATTCAGGTCAATTTTCCTATCACCAACCTTCATACCTTGGCCACCAGCAAATCCCTCTCGGATCGCATTACGGGCGGAGTTTCAGTACGTTTGCCTGCCGATTGGTCGGTAGGCCTCGACTACGTCTGGTCACAGGCGAAAACGCAGGCGCTCACACCCAGCGTCTTGTTGGGTGATCCTGATGGCAGCGGTCCACTTGTGGGGTTTGACGCGGCAGTGGTTTCCGGCGCCCTGGACGTCCTGAGGGATCTCAATGCGATGCCGCTCAACTATGATCCGTACCTGATGCCACGACCATACAGCGACAATTCCTTCAAGGTGACGACCGATGAATACACCCTGCGCGGGTCTGGTCCGGTATTCAGACTACCCGCCGGTAACGTGGTTGTCTCGGGTCTCGTGCAGGCACGAGAGGAAAAGATCGGTGCGTCCGTGACGTACCGGCCGTTGGCCACCGATCCCGCCGGCGTCTTCCCGTGGTATCCGGGTGTGAGTCAGCGATCACACGCCTATTACGCCGAAGCCAGAGTGCCTGTTCTAGGCTCAGCCGAACGTGCGTTTCTGCGAGATCTCGAGATGCAACTATCCGTGCGCCGCGACGAAAGCACCGCCCACACACGGGCACAGGTCAGTTCCATTGACCTTCCGACCGCAGACAGTCCGTTGCCAACAGTGACGTATATAGACCCGGATTTCTCCGCCACCAAGATGACAGCCGGGATAAAGTATACTCCGGTTCGCGACCTGGCGTTGCGCGCGAGCGTGGGCACAGGATTCCTGCCTCCTTCCCTCGTACAACTCGGATCCGGAAGGACCTCCATCGGCACCATCACGGTTATCGATCCGAAGCGGGGCAATGCACAGAGGGTCTATACTGGTGTGACATTGCTTCAGGGGGGGAGCCCCGATCTGCAGCCTGAAGAGTCCGAAAGCGTCTCGGCGGGCCTCATCTTCACGCCACGACAACTTTCTGGCTTTCGGCTATCGATCGACTACACGCGCGTGCGCAAGACAAACGAGATTGCTACCTTCTTTTCGCAACAGGCCTTTGACCTCGAGGAGTTCTACCCGGATCGCGTCGTCCGTGCCCCCCTCACCGCTCAAGATAGTGCGCTCGGATACACCGGCGGTGTAATCACCCAGCTTAGCCAGCGCTCACTGAATATTTCGGGCAAGAAGCTGGCCTCCTGGGATGTGCAGGCCGATTACACGTGGCGGCCAGCAAACCTCGGTGAGTTTCAAATCTCGGTGATAGCGACCTATCAGCCGCAGTTGGCCTCGCAAACAGTGCCCAGCTTTCCCTACGTGGAAACGGCAGGATATGCCGACAGCATCAAGTTCCGCTGTTTTCCTGGGCTGAGTTGGACCCGAGGGCGCTGGAGCGTCGGTTGGAATACTCAGTACTATGGCTCCTACTATGTCTTCCGGGGCAACGCGACGGCTGCGACGCGGGCCGCCGCCACTTTGAATCAGGGCTCTGAGACCATATCCAGCCAGACCTATCATGACGTGATGCTTCGCTACTCATGGGGGGCGTCAAAGAAAGGGTGGCGGAAACTGCTGGCTGACACACAGCTTACCCTGGGGATTCAGAATGTGTTTAACACCAGCCCGCCGATTCTGGCCACGACGGTTCCGGCTGGTGGCATCAGCTACAGTCAAGTTGGCGATCCCCGATTGGCCCGGTACACTCTCAGCCTGCGTCGGCATTTTTAGATATGCGATCCGAATGACCTATCTCGGCGGGAATACACAACCCTCTTTGATCCCGTTGCAGTGCATCGACGGCGCGGAAGCCGCCGTCCAGGTCTGGCAACACGCTTCGGCCCCCACGCCTGACGCGGTCCTGCGCCAACGCGGCGCAAAAACGCCGACGTGCCACACATTTATCCTGCGAAAGCAATTGTGAGCGGGCACCGAATTTGCCTGTAACCCATTCCATCCATCAATCATGAAAAAGATCCTGCGTCGCACTATCATGCTTATGCTCCTTGGCGCCGTTTGGAGTGCCCTATCGGCCTTGGCTGCGGACAATGGTGCCCCGCCGCCACCCTATGAGATTGATCTTCAATCCATCCAGCAGCATGTCACGGCCAAGCTCAAGGCCAACCAGCGCAGCGCCGCCGAATTGGCGCCTTTGATAGCCGAGTACGATGCCCTCCTGGCCAAGTATCACGGTCAAGCTGAGGCTGAAGCGTTCATCGGTGTACGCCGCGCTGGGTTCACGCAGTTCCTTCTTAAGGACGAAGCGAAGGCCAAGGCACTCTACGAAGCCGTGCTGAAGAACTTTCCGGGGACGAAGGGTGCCGACATCGCCACCAAGATGCTGGTCTCCATGACTCCCGAAAGCAAAGCGGCACGCGCAGCAAAGCTTGCCGAACAGAATGCAAAACGCGACGCGCTGATTGGCAACGCGGCCCCGGAAATCGACTTCCTCTGGTCAACGCGTCCCGGCCTCAAGAAGCTGTCCGACCTGCGCGGTCAGGTCGTGGTCCTCGACTTCTGGGCCACCTGGTGCGGGCCATGCATCAGTTCGTTTCCCAAGCTGCGCGAGGAGGTGTCGCATTTCCAAAGTTCGCCGGTGATTTTCCTCGGCGTAACGAGCCTGCAGGGCAAGGTGCACGGCTTGGAGGCCAAACCGATCGACGCCAAGAACGACCCTGAGCGGGAATACTCGCTCACGGCCGAATTCATGCAGAAGAAAGCGATGACTTGGCCGGTCGCATTCTCCGAGCAAAACGTGTTCAATCCTGATTACGTCGTACTGGGCATTCCAAACATCGTCATTGTCGCCCCGGATGGCACGGTCCGGCACGTCGGACTCAACCCTCACACGCCAGGTGTTGACATCGAGGGAAAGGTCACGGCGATCCTGAAGGAGTTCAAGCTGACCGTACCCGCAAAAGGCTGAAGCCGTCGTACAACGTCCGGAAAGCAACTCGTCGTAGCTGGCTGCATCCCCGGTTCGAGGGACAACAGCGCAAAGGTCATTCCCGCAACGCTCGGCGTTTGCCCCCGGTCTGACCAGCTTTCGCACCGGGCGCACTGTTGACGCCTCCCGCGCTCGGGTGGAGTGTCACAAATCTTCCTCGCAGGGGCTCGGATGGCGGTGTCATCGTCGTTCGGCATCAGCTCGCCCGCGGTTACTACGTTCCCAATGCCTTCCCCTTCCTCTTCCTCCCGCCGCCAGTTTCTGAAGACATCCGCCTCTGTCGCCGGCATCACCGCACTGCCGCGTGCGCTCGCCGCCCAGGAAAACCCGGCAGCGCCCGTCAAGGCCAGGAGCCCGAACAATCCCTTCGTCTATCGCTTCAATATCGGAGGCTTCGAAGCATGGTCCATCAGCGACGGGCACCTGCTGTTCAACGATCGGGTCGACAAGATGTGGCCACCTGAAAAGCGCGAGGACATGAAGCAGGAGCTCATCGCGCATGGTGAACGCACCGACGGCATACCGCTCTATGTCAACCTGCTCGTGGTCAGGAATGGACGCGAAGTGGTGCTTTTCGACTCCGGCTTCGGCCAGCGGCCGAATCCCAACATTGGCTGGCTCGCGGAGGGGTTGAAGTTGATCGGAATCTCGCCCGATCAGGTAACGCAGTCGATCCTGAGTCACGGACATGCCGACCACATCGCCGGCTTCGTCGACGGTGGGAAGCCGGCTTTTCCCAACTCCGCGATTCGGGTGCTCAAGGCGGAGGTCGATTTCTGGCAATCCGCGCAGCCGGATTTTTCGAAGTCCCACCGGCGCGACAACATCCCCAACCTCATCAAGAGTGCCCGCAACGCCCTCGATATCCTGAAGCCCAATCTGCAATTGCACAAAGACGGTGATCAGATCTTGAACGGCGCCATCACCTTCGAGGCCGCTCCCGGGCACACCGACGGCCATTGCGTGCTGCGAATCACCGATGGCAAGGAGTCCTTGTTCCACTTCATGGACGTCGCCCACAACCACCTGTTGATGTTCAAGGATCCCACGTGGTTCATCGAGTTCGACCACCTGCCGGAGGTGGCCGTGGCCACGCGCCGCAGGATCTTCAGGCGGCTCGCCGCCACCCGGGAACGAGCCTACGGCTTCCATCTTCCCTGGCCAGGGATCGGACGAATCCTGCCCGACGGCGACGCGCTCAGGTGGGAAGGCGAGCGATGGAGCTGGGGATCGTGAGCTGATACGACAGCTCAGCGTATTGCGCTTGCCTGCCCCGAATCCGTCACTTTGGGCAATTGGCCACAATTATTTGAGCGGAGGATAGTCCGCGAGGAGATCTCGCGTACGAGGGAGGCTCGCGGGCGAAGCGAATGTAGTGCCGAAAAACACCCCAAAATCTGCGCAACCTGTTGTCCCCCAACAAAGCCTCCCCGCGAACTGACGAACTTGGGCGAATCACAATGTTCCGACCATAAGCGGCGCAAAAGGCTCAATCCCTACAGCGCACACCCTACGTTCGTTCCCGTCGGGTGTGCTGACTGATCCTTGGCGCGAACCCCGGACTGACTAGTCGTACCTCTGTGGACGGGCTCGCCCTGCTGAAACCCTTGGGCCCTGCCTTCGTGAATTTTGTTCCGGGTCATGAGGACGCATAAAACCCGTAGAAATCACGGACCATCCTCCGCCACCTCATCGCGTTGCCGTTGTCATCGGTCTAGAAATTGGCAGTGTTACCAACTATCAGGTGGAAAACGCTCTGCGCGTGGCCCACCGCCTGCATGGTGGCGGCATGGTTGCTCGACACCAATTGCGACGGCAAAGTCATCCGCATCTGCCAAACTTGCTGCCCCGACAGGATGGCATGGGATCTAGCTGTTGATTAACAAATATATGAGAAATTGTATCGTATAACATAAAAGTTTTTATCTTAGTAGTAGGACATGTCCTCACACCGTACCGCGTGGAGCTTCTATGGCCGCCGCTCCGAGCTGGCTCAACTGAGAGCCATCTTGGATCGGCGTCGATGGTTCTTTTTGCAAATTTCCGGCCGGCGGCGCATTGGCAAAACCACTCTGATTCAGCACGTGTTGAACGCGGAGGAGCGCGCCCGGACGCTCTACATCCAAATTCCCGATTCCGACCCGGTGGGTGTAATTGCCGCGTGCAACGGGTATCTGGAGACGTTTGGCATGGCAGAACGGGTATCCGACCTGGCCGACCTGGCGAGGTTGATAGGCCGGTTGGCCGAGGCCGGTCGGATCATCGCCATCGACGAATTCCAGTATTTCCATCGCAAGCAGCTCGGAGATTTCTGCTCGTTTCTTCAGGCGGAGGTGGACCGTCTGTCTGCCCGGTCGGGGGAAGTGAAGGGCGGCCTTATAGCGCTCGGTTCCTTGCATACCGAGATGGCGGCTTTGCTGGAAGACCGGAGCGCCCCGCTGTTCAACCGCACAACGGATCGACTGGAACTGGGGCACCTGGACTTCGGCTCGATCTTGGAAATCCTGCGTACCCATGCCGACGACGATCCGCGTCGGCTGCTCTTCCTGTGGAATCTCTTCGAGGGCGTGCCCAAGTTCTATCGCGACGCCTATGAGCAGGGTGTACTCGCTGCGAACCGCCGCCAGTTGCTAGGCCGGCTGTTTTTCGCCAGCTCGTCACCGTTGCGCGGAGAGGCCGACAACTGGTTTCTGCGGGAATTGCGCGGGCGATACGACATGGTGTTACAACACCTGGCCCGGAATCCCGGCTGCACCAACGCCGACATCGTGGCAGCCATCGCTCAAGTGTCACGAGCCGACGAAGTCAAACAGGTTGGCGGCTATCTCAAAATTCTTTCCGAGCGCTACCGCATGATCGAGCGGAAACTTCCAATCTTTGCCCCTGAGAAGGCACGCAGCGGACGTTACTACATCCGAGACAACTTTCTGCGGGCCTGGCTTTCGGCATTGCAACGGCCGGTGGCGGCAACCGCGTTTCGTCCTATGGACGAGATGATCGCACAGGCCGATGAACGCCTGGCCACCGTGGAGGGATTTGGTCTGGAGGCCATGGCCGGACAGCTATACGAGGAACGCAGCCGCCTCGGCCTAGGAGACTTTCCGCTGAGCGAGCGAATCAGCGGCTACTGGGATCGTGGCAACGTGGAAATCGACCTGGTGGCTTTGGACGAGAAGAACCGTCGCATCCGCTTCGGAACCTGCCGACGTGATCCCGACAGGCTGCCTGCCTCACTCCATGGGTTGCATCTGGGCGCGAAGGCTTTTCTGAACGCGCATGGCCGGTTTCAGAAATGGACGAAAGAGTTTGTCGCGATTGCCCCCACCATTCCGGCAAATTTACGGGCCAAGTTGACCGCCGCGGGTGTGCTGGCCGAAGACATCCTCGATCTGACCCAAGGGATATAGCAGGCCATGGATGTTTGCATCGCCAATACTCTCACTTTCATCGATAGCCTTGCGCGCCTGCCCGGCAAGGAGCTGGAACAGCCCGAGGTAGTACCCTGCAGGGATTGCTTACCGGTTCGACGGGAGGCCAAGCGCAAAGTCACCCCCAAATCGCAGCATGGCGGCGGACTACCGGTACGCGGAGCGCTCGCCGCTGCGCCTGGTGACATGCTCCACATAAAGAACGACAGATCCGAGTGGCGAGCCAGCCGAAGTATCCGCACTGCCCCGGCACCAGAGAACGGAGGGCAGACGGGGGTACACGAAGGCACGAAATGGTGGCCAAACAGCGGCATTCTTCGTGTCTTCGTGCCTTCGTGCGAGCTTTCCGAGATCTGGCCCACCTTACGAAACTCATTCGAGGTTCGCCGATTTGAGCCTGGAAACTTACCCTCCCAAACTGCAGACGCCCGGCAAGAATTACCCTCCGACAAGGCCTAGCGATCGCCGGGCATCGGGAACCGTGGATTGATCCGGTGGGCCTCGGCCATGTAACGGCGCAGGCGCTCGGTGATGAGCGGCTGCTCGGCAGTGACGTTGTGCTTCTCGCCGAGGTCGTTGGCCAGGTTGAACAGCTCAAACGTCTCGGGATGGTCCGCGCCAGCATAGATGTGGACGGCCTTCCAGTCGCCTGCGCGCACCGCCCGACTGGGCCCGCGTTCCGCGAATTCCCAGTAGAAGTACTCGTGCTCCTGCTGCCCGGGGCGTCCAAGCAGCGTCGGCACCAGCGACAGCCCGTCGATGCCGGCCGGAGCAGGTACGCCGGCAAGTTCGGCAAACGTCGGCAGGATGTCCCAGGCGGCGAACGGTGTGCCCACCAGTCGTCCCGCCGCGATGTGGCCTGGCCAGCGGGCAATCATCGGCACGCGGATGCCGCCTTCGTACATGTCGCGCTTGTAGCCGCGCAACGGACCGTTGCTGTCGAAGAAATCGGGGTCGTGGCCACCCTCGACATGCGGGCCGTTGTCGCTGGTGAATAGGATCAGGGTCTGCTCCGCGAGGCCCAGTTCGTCGACCAACGCCATGATTTCGCCCACCTGCCGGTCGAGACGCGTGACCATCGCGGCAAAAGTCGCCCGCGGCATGGGCTGCGAGGCGTAGCCGCCGGGCGATGCATCCAGCCCGTAATCCGCCCCTCCACCCCATTCCAGAAATTTTCTCCCCAGGAAAGGTTCTTCAGGAAACCTGCCCTTGAACTGCGCCAGGATCTCGTCGTCCGGCGCCTGGAGTTCGGCGTGGGGAATCGGCGTGGTGACGAACAGAAGGAAGGGTTTCGCGTGGTTGGCGCGGATGAAGGCCAGGGTCTCGGTGTGCAGGACGTCCGGTGCGTAGGTCGTCTTGGTCCGCATATCATTGCCCGGCAGAAATACCTGCCGCTGCCCTTCCCAGAGATAGGGTGGATAATAGCGGTGCGCGAAGCGCTGGCAGTTGTAGCCGAAGAACCGGTCGAACCCCTGCGCCTGCGGATCGCCCTCGGTGCCAACAAACCCCAGGCCCCATTTGCCGATCGCCCCCGACAGATAGCCCGCGCCGTGCAACACCTCAGGGATGGTAATGGCCGCGGCCGGCATCGGCTCCTGTCCCTCCGGGAAAATCTCGGCGTTGCCACGCACCGGTGTGTGGCCCGTGTGCTGGCCGGTCAGCAGCGCCGAGCGCGAGGGGGCGCACACGGTATTGCCGCTGTAGAAACTGGTGAACCGCATGCCCTCGCGCGCGAGCCGGTCGATGTTCGGCGTGGCAAATTTCGTCTGCCCGTAGCAGCCGAGGTCGCCGTAACCGAGGTCGTCGGCAAGGATGTAGATGATGTTCGGCGGCCGGCTGGTTGCGGACGGGCCAGCGGATAGCGACGACACCGTCAGGAAAGCCAAAAGGAAAAGGGAGGGGAGATCTTTCATGGGGCAGCGTTGGAGTGTGAATGAGCCCCACAGCCAGTCAAACGGCGACTTTCTTCGTGTCTCCGTGACTTCGCGCGAGCCCTTAGAAATCCGGGAGCATCGCGGTTCTCCTGCTGACGTTGCTTGACCATCGGTTGGTCATGGATATGACCATGGCATGAAAACGCTCAACGTTTCCAAGGCCAAGGCAGGGTTTTCAGGCATTGCCCGCCGCGTGATTCGGAGCGGCGAGTCGGTGGTGGTGAAGACGCCGGCAGGCTACGTTCAGATCGTTCCGTTCGATGTGCCGGATTTCGTCCCACCCGCGGAAAAGGGCTCCATCCGCCTGACCGATCGTGAGATCGATCTGGCCAACGGGTTGGGGGAATCGCTGTGACGCTGCATCGCTGGGACCTCATCTTCGTTCCGTCGGATGAAAAGGACAGGGTCGGGCATCCCGCAATCATCGTGTCGCCGCCGGATATCCTGGGCGACCCCAGGCAGGGACGCATCAATGTGCTTGTGGGAACAAAGAAGGTGCGGGCGGAAACGGTGAAGTCGCACCAGGTGGTTCTGAATGGCGCGGACGGATTGGAGTTCCCCACCCTCGTGAACTGCGCGCTGGTCTATCAGGTTCGCAAGTCCTCGATTCTCCGTTCGGCAGGGTCGGTGAGTCATGCCAGACGTGGAGCCATTGCCGTCCGCCTGCGCGCGGCGTTGGGATTGGGCTAGGCGGAGATCGGAAATCAGAGGGCAGCCCGAATGTTGGAAAAGGCATCGCCCATTCATGAACGAGATCGATCTGCGTCGGCGGGCTGATTGGGGAAGTGGAGCAATCTGGGTCACACGAAGGTACGAAGTGTTGATCATCCCGCGGCTTTCTTCGTGTCTTCGTGACTTCGTGTGATCTCTCCGAGATCTGGCTCGTGCCCGGGACAGGACTTGAACGCACCCTTCACCTCTGAGGCCCAATTGGGTTGAGCTCATTTGGCGAGACTTGTTTGTTCGCGCTTGAACTAGAAAGCGAAGCTCAAGCTCAGATGAGCTCGTTAGTCGTCCGACGTGTAACGAGCGAGATCGACAAGTTTTAGATTCGGGACCCTGCCAAACTCGGCGATGTTCAGCGTCGCGAGCTTGTGCCCGTGCAAGAGCGCCGTTGCCGCAATGAGCATGTCGTGGGTTCCGATGAGCTTGCCAGATCTTGCGAGATTCGCCCATAGGATCGCGTGCTGCTTCGCAACGGACGCGTCATAGTCGATGACTTCAAGCACGCTTAAAAAGTGCTCCACGATGGCCGCACGGGCAGCTTTTTTCTGTGGCGTAGCCCGCTCAACACCGTGAAGGAGCTCAGCAACACTGATCGCCGCGAGATAAAACTTTTCCGCAGAGTAAGCGGAGAAGAACTCGGTTGCTTTGAAGCGTTGCTTTTCGGCCGCGATGAGAACCGAGGAATCGAGGATTATTCCCATTTATCTTTCACCTTTGGGAGTTCACTTCGAGCAAGGCTCACGTCGTTTCCGAACGACCCGGCATCAGCGGGACTTAGGTGAGGAAGATCATTCCAAAGCGTTGCAAGTTCGGCTCCAGTTTTGGCCGAAGATTCAACGGGAACGATCTTCGCAACTGGCTTTCCTCCCTTCAGAAGGAGCGCGCTTTCGTTACGGTAACGAACGCGGTTTATGAGGTCAGCAAAACCGCGGGCAGCGTCGGTGACTGACACGGTCTTAATCATATCCGAATCATAGAATCTGATTATCAGATTGTCAACGCACGCCTTCAATCCGTTAAAATCGCGAATAGAAACCCTCCCCTGGCGATATAACCACCTCGTTTCTCGCTATTTGCCTGGCTGGAAGCAGCCGCACGCTCCCGGTCGGCACAATCATTCTGACCGGAACTCCTCACGGCGTCGGCTTCGCGCACAAACCACCAGCCTGTCTCCGTCTTGGCGACACCGTCGAAATCGAACCGATCGCCACCCTCTCAAATCCAGTCGTGATGGAGTGACGGCGATAAATGCCTTCTTCCTCAATTATAAGGAAAGGTTGTTGAGTTTGTTAAAACGTTACGTAACGTAAAATCGTGCCATACGAGAATCTCAGCCGCGCCAGAATTGTCGAGGCGTTGGGTCGCCTGGGGCAACTTGCACTTGAGAAAAAGGTCACTCTGGAGGTCTCTCTCTATGGCGGGGCTGTTTTTACCCTTGTCTACGCTTCTCGTGAAGCGACCAAGGATGTGGACGCCGTCGTCCATCCAAGTGCAATTGCCAGGGACCTTGCCCTGAAAGTCGCTCGAGAACTCAACCTCCCCGACGACTGGCTCAATGACAACGTGAAGCAGTTTCTCGCCGACAAAGAATCAAAGCGACAACTGATCGAGATTGATTTTGGTAAAGGGCTTAGAGTGTCAGTCCCGACTGCTGCCTACCTTCTCGCATTGAAACTTCGTGCCTGCCGTGCCCCTCTGCCGGGATACGCAGGCGACTATGCTGACATTCGCTTCTTGCTCCGAAAGATGGGAGTCAAATCAGTCGACGCCGCCAGGTCCACCCATGACAAATTCTTCCCGCATGATGTGCTTTCGGATGCCGCCATCGCGGTCGTGAGCTCCGTTGTTGAGGAGGACTCTCGATGATCCGGCGCCCCTCATCCTTGAAGGACGTTGCTGATCAATCCGGGTCTCTCGCGGAATTCGGCCGGAACCTCCGCGATTGGCTGCATGCGCTGCGAGCTATCACTTCGCGCCCACAAGCTGCAGCAGCCCTTGCTGCAGAACCGCCGATGCTCCGGAAGATGTTTCTGCATGGGCATGTCGCTGATGTCTGGCTGGCGGCCTACGCAGAACATCTCGCGGGAAAAGTGGGCATTGCTCCCCCGGCATGGGCTTTCGCTTCCTGGCGGGTTTCCAAGGAGCCCTTGTTTGATGAAGGAGCGACACCAGCGCTGCGGGTGATAGCGCTGCGTGACTCACCCGTCGCATTCAAACGGAGGAATGTGTTCACACCTTCGGTTGATTTGCCGATTTCGCTTCGCGCCGGAAGACCCACGAAATCGCTCGAAGAAAAGCGCCGCTCAAATGCTGAACGGCAGCGTCGCTACAGGAAAGCGCGTGCAGATGAGTTGAAGGACTTGCGGCAATCAGCTCGAAAATCCATCAAGGCGGCAAAGCTTTGAGCACAAGCGATGCGGTTTCCCGATGACTATAGTTTTGCTAGCCAGCCGTTTGTTCGAATCCACTCTACAAAGCGGTCAACAACATGGTCGCCGCCGCCACCCTTGACGAGAAAACCATGCCCTCCGCTCTGAAAAACATGAAGTTCCGCCGGGCGCATTGCTTTTCGCCATGAATCAAAAACTTCCATCGTCTGCGCAATTGCCCCAGCATCATCGAATGCGCAGGCAAAAAATGCTGGTGGTGCGTCTGACCCTGGTTTGAGGTTCGAATCTGCGCCGTAAATAAATGCGATGAGATCCGGTCGTGATTCACGCGGTCCATTGACAAGCTGACACCCCAAGTAACCTCCGGCAGAGAATCCGATGAATCCAATGCGATTTGGACGGCATCCAAACCGCGAGGCATTGGCGCGAAGCCATGAAACCGCTCTTTCGCAGTCCGCAGTGGCCATTGGCAACACTGATTGCCCTTTCTGAGGCCGTTCAATCACAATCCCGTTACTATCCCTCCGATACGCTTTCGACATGGGTGAATCGACGGGGTGCGCGACCAAGCGATATTTTAGAACAAACGCCGCGACGCCTGCTCTATTGAGCTGCTGAGCGACGTCAGTGCCTTCGATCCGGATTGAAAGATTAACTCCGCCCCCACCGGGAGCTATGACTACTGCAGCCCCGTTTGCTTTGTCGGGTTCCGCAGCGAAATACATCAATGATGGCCGAATCACATTCTGTGTGAATTCGATGCCAACATCGGTATTGAAGATAGTCCTCTCCTCGATATCCCAACACTCAGATCCGGGCGGAACACTATCGTAGAGCGCAATAACGCGATCCGGGACCGGCAGTGGGCCGGGAGGTTGCGCCTGCATCCGCGTCAAAACCAACGAGGAAAGAACGCCAAGACGAAGCCAAGGCAATTTCATAGAAACAGTGGGCAAGCTAAGAGCCCTCTACCTATTTGCATAAGCTAGTTTCAGTGGACCAAGACCTCCTTCGCCACAAAAAGCATCATAGCATCCCCCCGCAGTTGGTGCCCGGGACAGGACTTGAACCTGCACATCTTTCGATAACGGCTTCTAAGACCGTCGTGTCTGCCATTCCACCACCCGGGCGAGGGAGGCAGACGCAGGGTGCAGGAGAATCGCACCTGCGGGCAAGCCTGTAAGGAGCTTTCAGGCGCGCCGCGCGACCCGCATCCGACGCACCTCAGGATTTTCTGCAGGCGATGTCGGCGTAGTGCTTCTTACTGAAGCCGTAGTGCAGGGCCGCGCATTCCGGGCACAGGGTGTGGGAGATCGAATCCCGCTTGTCCCAAAGCTCGTAGGGATCCATGACGACAAACTCCATCGGTCCCACCCGCAGGCGTTTACACCCGCAGCAAACAATCAGAAATTCCCCGGTGTCCGCGCGACGATCTGCAAGCGGAGCCGAAACGTGCGTTACCATGCGCGCAACTGTGCACCTATTCCGCAAAGCCGCCTATCGGGGTTTCTCCCGCACCAATCGTCGGGCTCAAACCCCCACTTTGTTCCATCCCGGCGGCAGGCGAGAGCAGCTCTCCGAACTCCGCAGCATGGCATTGTGTGCAACACCCTTGATTCCTGAAGCTTGGAGGCTTCGACTCCCTCCAAGCCATCTTTCCCCATGCATCGATTCTCGATCCGCCTTCTTCCGCCCGCAGCAATTTTTCTCATTTTCATCACACTTTCCCCGGCCGCACCCGAACGCACCCAGATTACCCTGCTTTCAACGACCGATCTGCATGGGCACATCTATCCCGTCGACTATACGACGAACACCCCCTCCAACGAAGGCCTCGCGAAAGTCGCCACCCTGATCCGGAAGGTCCGGGCCGCGGCAGGCGAAGTGCTGCTTGTCGATTGTGGCGACACCATTCAGGGCACGCCACTGATGTACCATCACAATCGCATCAACAACACACCCACTGACCCCATGATGCTCGTGATGAACGCCCTCCACTACGATGCGCTCGTCGTGGGGAATCACGAATACAACTTCGGTCTCAATGTCCTTCAGAAGGCCCGCCGCGAAGCACAGTTTCCCTGGCTCTCGGCAAACACGGAAAGGACAATCGACAACTCACCCGCCTTCGACGCACGAATCATCAAGACCCTCCATGGCGTCCGTGTGGGCGTGCTCGGTCTGACAACACCTGGAATCCCCTCTTGGGAGGACAAGGAAAATTATGCGGGCCTTCGTTTTACCGATCCCGTCGAGGCCGCACGCAGGGGGGTTACCAACCTTAGAAAAAAGGACAAGGTCGACGTCGTTGTCCTGGCAATGCACATGGGGCTCGAGGAAAATCTTGCGACCGGCATCGTTTCGGCGAGCCAGGTCCCCAATGAAAACGCCGCCTTGAAGATCGTGCGATCCGTCCCGGGGATCGATGTCCTGTTCATGGGACACACCCACCGTACCGTTCCAAGTCTGAACGTCGATACCACCCTGCTCACACAGGCGGGACGCTGGGGCGACCACCTGAGTCGCGCGGATGTTTATCTGGAACGCGACGACGCAGCCGCCGCCTGGCGCGTCGTCGCCAAGAGCTCTACCTGCATCCCGGTCGAATCCTCCACAAAACCCGACCCAGAGGTGCTGGCCCTCGCAAAACCTTATCATGACGAAACCCAGGCCTGGCTAGCGCGCCCCATAGGCCGCAGCGCAAAGGCCCTGTCGTCGGCTGAATCGCGTCTCCGCGACACTGCGATCATCGATCTCGTCCAAAGGGTTCAGCTCGATGCCGGCAAGGCCGACGTTTCATTCACCGCAAGCTTCACCCTGAACGCACATCTCCCCAAAGGGCCGGTGACAGTCCGCGATATCGCGGGGCTTTACGTCTACGACAACACCCTCGTTGTGATCGATCTCACCGGCGCGCAAATCAAGGAAGCGCTTGAGCATTCCGCGCTCTATTTCCGCCCCTATGAACAGGGAAAAACCGCGGCACAATTATTTGATTCGTCCATCCCCGGCTACAATTTCGACCTCGCGGAAGGCGTCGACTACACCATCGACCTGAGGCGGCCGCAGGGATCCCGCATCACCGACCTGACCTTCGGCGGCAAACCGTTGAACCCAACTCAGCATTTCCGCGTCGCCATCAACAATTACCGCCTCAATGGCGGCGGCGGCTACACCATGTTTCACAATGCCAGGGTGCTGTACCGCTCCAACGTGGAGATTCGTGACCTCATACTCGATTGGGTACAGACCCACCCGGACATTCCTTCCGAGCCAACCAACAATTGGCGTATCAAGGAGTAGTCTTTCGACTCCTCACCCCTGCTCACGAAACGCGGCTGCTGCATCCCCGCGACAACTGCTGCCCAACGTGGACGCCTCCTTCAGCCACCGGGTTGGGATCACCTCGACACATTTGACTGAAGCTTGAGCATAATTGCTCCGATAGTCGGACATGCGCTGTTCGCTGTCGCTGCTTCTCTCCGGCTGCATGCTCGCCGCCGTTTCAGTCTCCGCCGTGGAGCGGGGCGACAGCTACGACGCTGTCATCGCCGAGAAAGGCTCGCCCTTGGGCACCATGAACGCGGGCTCAGTTCAGATCCTCAAATACAGCGACCAGGAAATCCGCCTTGAAGGGGGATCTGTGGTTTCCATCCGCACCGTCCGCAAGAACGGCGCTGCAGCCATCAAGCCACACATCGTACAATCCCCGCCGGTCCCGCCGCCAGAGTTGCAGTGGACGGACAGCTTTCCCGAGGCCGTGAGACTCGCCCGGGACAAACAGCGCCAGGTATTCATGTTCTTCACCGGTTCGGATTGGTGCTCCTGGTGCAAACGCCTCGAGGCGGAAGTGCTATCAACTCCCGAGTTCGCCAGATACGTGGCGGACAGGTTTGTCCTGCTCAAGATCGACTTTCCTCGCAAGGTCCAGCAACCCGACGATCTCATCGCGCAGAATCAGGCGCTCGCGAAACGATTCCGTGTGGCCGGTTTTCCTACGGTCATCGTATTCTCAAGTGACGGAAAACGGCTCGCCGATCTCGGCTACGAGCCCGGCGGACCGGCACCCTTCATCGAGAAACTTTCAAGCCTGAAGTAGGTTCGACGGCTGCGGCATCACCACTCGTACACTTCGACCAATGCAACGCCTGTCGTACCTCCGACGCCGGAGACGTTTGCGGTGTATCCGCCGGCTTCGAGCTCGAGGATCAGAACCGAGTCTTTTCCTCCCGGTGTGAGGCGGAACGCACCGCTCCCGCTGCCATCGTCCGTGGTCCAATTGTCATTGGATGCAAGAAGCGTATTTCCCCGATAGAGCTCGACCTGGGGATCATTCAGCACGCCCGCAACCCCATATTCAGCCAACTGGGGACCCACGGCGCGCACAAGAATGCGCTTTTTCCCATCACCCGCTATCACAAATCCGGCAATCAGGATGTTTCCGCCGGTACCGACATCCGCGCGGGCGGAAACATTGATCAGCCGCGGACCACCATTCATGATCGGTCCATCAAGATCGTAGAGTTCCACGAGGGCCACTCCCGACGCATTGGTCTTCACCTGCGCGGAATACGCGCCCGGCAGGACGGGGGTGACCAGCGCGGCATCCTTGGACCCGACAAGAAGCGGAAATGCTCCCACCGACGAAAATACCGCGGCATCTGCACTGAGCCAATTGTCGTTTCGCCCGACGATGCGACTGTCTTTCACGAGTTCAATCGCTGGATCCGGCAGAAAATCCTGCACTCCAAAGGGCATGAGCGAAGGTCCGACCGCGCGTGACAACAAAGTCTTCGGGCCTCCGCTGACAACAAATCCGACGATCAACGTTTTTTCCGCCTGCCCCCCGACCGCACGCACCGAGAGATTGATCATCCGCGTCGCCGACCCGGGCAGCGGCGGCGTCTCTTCAATCACCACAATCGCACCGTCGCTGGTCACCGTGCCCAACCCATTGCGTACCACGACGGAGTAGATGCCGGACTGCGAGACCTGCGTTCTTCCGAGAAAGAGCGTGGCACCGTTTGCTCCGGGGATGGCGATTCCGTCCTTCGACCACTGGTAGGTGAACGGCCCCGACCCACTCACGTCCACCGCGAGCGACGCACTGCTGCCCGTGGAAAGGCGCTGGGATTTTGGCTGGGCAACCAGAACCGGAGGCAGCACGTCATAGGCTCCGGCTCGGGCAGCGTTCTTGCGATGCATCGGCCAGGGAGATGCGGCGGCATCCGTGTTGGTGCGGATCGCGTAGAGATGGCTGTCCTGCGCTCCAATATACAGCATGCCCTTGTGAACCAGTGGTGAGGACCGAACGGTCGCCCCCAAAAAATAGGTTCGTTTGATCGAGCCGTCGGAATTGACCGCCACCAACTTCCCATCGAGCGTGCCGATGTAAATCACCCCGGCATCGTCGATCGCCGGCGAAGACGTCCGGATCTCACTTCCGACCTGAGTGACCCAACGCATCACTCCGTCGCGACTCACGGCATGCAGTTTCCCGTCGTACGTGCCAAAATACAACGTGCCATTGATGCCAATTGCAGCCGATGATGAGATGCCCGAACCCGAGCGATAAATCCACCTTCGGCTGCCATCCGGATTCACGGCGAAGAAATCGCCGTTCAGTGCGCCGAAATACACAACGCCCTGCGCATCGATCGTCGGCGACGCATAGATCTCATCACCCGCATCGAAGGTCCATCGGAGTTCCTTGTCGGCCGTGAGTGCGTAGAGCTTGTGGTCCGTGGATCCGATATACAGCGTGCCGTCCGGGCCCATTCCCGGCGAGCAATAGGACGCACCCGCCACTGGGAATTTCCACTTGATATCCCCTTCCTTCGACACCGCATGCAGGTCTCCCTCCTCTGCTCTCGCGTACACGGTGCCGTCCGCGGAAACTACCGGCGAGCCTTGCAAGGGGCCACCGAGGTCACGCTCCCACAGTTGTGTTCCCTTCGATGAAAACGCCGCGAGCGTTCCCGAGGTGTCTCCAATATAGATCGTGCCATCTGCCGCTACTGCGGGGCTCGAGTAGGTTCCATAGGCACGAAGAATCTTGCCCCAAAGCCATTCGCCCGAAACCGATACCGCTTCCAGCGAGCCATATCCGCTCGAAAAATAAATCGTACCGTCCGGACCCGCTGCGGGAGGAGCATCCACGGATCCAAGGGTGATCTGCTGCCAAACCGAATCAACCAGCCAGAAATCGAACCTCCCACCGTCACTCAGACTGTCGACTGCGAAATAATAGGTTTCGCCCGCTTTTGCCTGAAAGGTGACCATCGGATCATAGAGGGCACCCGGTGCGTCGTCATCCTGTGCGACAAGCGTAAGCGAGGTCACGCTGTTCCCCTGATACACTCCAAGCAGGGTATCGAGCACATCACTTGTCACCGACGCCTGAAAGGGTCCGTCCTGCGGTGCAGTCCACCGAAACCACACCGAACGCCCTCCAACCTTGTTCTCGATCCGAGGTTCGCCTGTCTGAAGTGTCGCTCCGATATTGCTCTGGGTCGTCCGAAAACTCGGCCCGGTCAGCTCCAGCGCGGAAGCAAAATCGTCATTCGCCGGTGGAGCCCGGAGATTGAGCAGAATCATTCCCTCCTGCCCGCCCTTTCCCTCAACCGCGATGTGATAGGTCGTTCCCTTGGTCCCCGTAAATTCCGTGAGGCTTGTGACCTGCCCTCCAATGTTGTCATTGGATGCAACCTCCACCAAGGCACTGACCTGGCTTCCGGTGTAAACAGCGACGCTGGTGTCGATGAGGCTTCCAGCGGTGTCGATCGCGATGCGCATCGTTTCCGGGGCCGTCCAGGTCCACCACAACGAGCGCGAAGCAGGGACGCCGGCATGCGCCGGTTCACCGGTTTCCTTGGAAGCGCCGTTGTTGGCGGTACGAACTCTTACAAATCCTCCGGTGAGAACCGCAGCGTCGGCAAACTGGTCATTGAAGGGTGTAGAATCGGCGGTGAGTGAGCGGGCAAGGTTGAGCCGGCCTCCCGATTGGGCCTTGCCGGCAAGAGACTCCAGCCTATCGACGCCTCGCATCAACCGGTTGATCGTCGCGCGCGGGGCGTCCTCGGGATGGAGGCTCCGCAACAAAGCCGCCGCACCTGCCACATGCGGGGCCGAAAACGACGTTCCCAATGTCACCGCATAGGGTTCCGCGGGATTCCGGGTCAGCACACGGATATCGATCCCTGGTGCAAAAAGATCCACCTTGCCGCTGCCATAATTGCTGAAGGTCGCAAGCTCATCCGTCCGCGTGGAAGCTCCGACTGTAATGATGTTCTCAAACGCATAATTTGCCGGATACTCGGGAAACTCGTCGTTGTTCAACCCACTGTTGCCCGATGAAGTGACCATCAGGATACCCGCATTCTTGATACGCTGCACTGCGGCTTCCTCGGCTGCGGAGAACGTTGGTGTCCCATAGCTCGCATTGATAACCTTTGCGCCCATCGTCACCGCGTAATCCATGCATTCTATCGCATCTGAAGTGGCCCCATAGCCATCGCTCGTAAGAAACTTCAACGCCATGATTCGGGCCTTCCAAGCCACGCCCGCCAGGCCTATGCCGTTGTTGCCGACCGCCCCAATCACACCGGCAACCGCCGTCCCGTGACCAAATCCGTCATCGTCCAGAGGGTTGCCTCCGCCCGGTTGACCCTTTGGCACCGTCGAATCGATACCAAAAACGTCGTCAATGTAGCCATTGCCATCATCGTCGACCCCGTTGTTTTCCTTGCCGTTGCCGGATTCGCCCGGGTTGCGCCACAGGTTCGCAGCGATGTCGGGATGCTCAGGATAGATTCCCGAATCGATCACCGCCACGATCACACCTGAGGCGTCGGTCGCCAGCTCCCAGCCTTCGACGGCATGGATATCCGCACCTTCCTTGCCGTTCGATTGTCCCGTGTTGCGCAACGACCATTGCGCACCTGAAAGAAATTCCGGGTCGGAGGGAACGGCATGCGCCCGCAGCAGGCGGTCGTGCTCCACACGCTCATAAAGGCCCGTTGCCTGGAGCTGGGAGATGGTGCGATCGACAGTCTCGCCTTCGGGCACCTCAATGACACGAAGCCCTTTGAATCGTGGAAACTGTCGTGTAAGCCTGACTTTCTCGCGGGCCTCCGCGGCAGCCAATACAGGCTCAGACATCTGGTCCTTCGGCAGGGCGAGCACCGCCCGATTGCTAAAACCCTGAGCCTTCTCCTCTTCGGAAAAGCGACGGGGTGAAATCCTCCCTTTCTCCGCCCCTGGGGCAAGACTTGCAAACGCACTCAGGACAATGACAAGCCAAGCCAGCGAAAAAGGGGTACGCATTGGCGTTGATGATTATAAGCGCGCAGTCACTCGCAAGCCTGCGGTTGCTGGCCAATCAGGCGTTCACTGCCCTATTTGGGGCACGGAACCGCCACCGATCGTTCCCTACTTGGAGGACGGAAAGGTCACCTTTGGCGCATCGCTCACAGCCGCAGGGGCAGCGGCAGCAGGGGTGGATGCGGGCTGCGACGCTCCGGCAGTCGCAGGCAGGCCCGCTTCCGCACGAAGCATTGCCGCGCGCTGCGCCCAAATGCTCTGCGGACTGAGCGTGGAAAGCTGCGTCACATAACCTTGAAGCACCGTGTCATCACCCGCCGCCGAAGCCATGACGGCCAGCTGATACGTCGCCTCTGCGCGCGTGGAAACCGGTTGGCTCAGGTCGGACACGATGGCTTTGAACGCCGCCTCGCCCCCGGCACGATCACCGGAAAGCACCTTGGCCACTGCACCACCCATGACCGCGCGATGGGACAGAATGCTCGTTTTCAACGCCGGGACGGCCTTGCCGTAAAGGGAAATGGCGTCTGCATACTTGCCCGCTGTAAAAGCCTCGTCTGCGAGTCGCAAATAGGCGACACCGCCCAGCAGGTGAGTGTCATGCGCAGCCGCAAATGTTTTCAACTGCGCATCCGAGGTGGCCTTGGCATAATCGGCCATGACTGCCTTTTCACGCTGCTCCTGAATGATTTCCATGGCGCCCTTGCCGATGATGGCCAGGAGCACAATCACACAGATCGTTGTGATAATCTTGCGGTTGCGCGCCCAGAACTGACGCAGTTTCTCGTCAAAGGGAACTTCGGGTACCGGTGCTGACGCGTCAGCGGATGGAGTCGCGCCCGAGGAAACAGGATGTGAGGGCGGTTGTGAGGAAGCCATGATCGAGAAGTGGAAAGGTGAGACGAAAGCAGAGGCGCCCTGCCGCGTAAAGGCGGGAGTTAACCCTGCCGATCAATCGAAAACCACCGTCTTGTTGCCATAGACAAGCACCCGGTTCTCCAGATGCCAGCGAACTGCCTGGGCGAGCACGGTCTTCTCGAGATCGCGTCCCCTGCGAACAAGGTCGTCCACATTGTGCCGGTGGGTCACCCGTGCCACATCCTGTTGGATGATCGGACCTTCATCCAAATCCCTCGTGGCATAGTGGGCGGTCGCTCCAATGAGTTTTACCCCGCGCGAATGCGCCTGGTGATACGGTCGCCCGCCGGCAAACGCTGGGAGGAATGAGTGGTGAATGTTGATCACCGGCTTTCCAAAGCGTTCAAGGAAATCGGCCGACAGCACCTGCATGTAGCGCGCGAGTATCACCAGTTCGATGCGATGCTCCCGCAACAACTCCAGTTGCGCCGCCTCCCCCGCAGACTTGGTGTCGCTCGTGATCGGCACATGCTTGAAGACCAGCCCATACCCTTCGGCGGCGGGAGCGAGGTCGCGGTGATTCGATACGACCAGCGAAAAGTCCGCGGTGTAGTCACCCGCCCGCGAGCGCAGGACAAGGTCGTGAAAGCAGTGGTCGGCCTTCGAGACAAATATTGCGACACGCGTGCGCCGGGAGGAATCCTCAACACGCGCCTTCATCCCCAGCTCCGCTGCAAACGACAAGAATGCTGCCGTATCCGCGGATTGACTGCCTGGCGCAGGTTCCCACTCCACGCGCTGAAAGAAGATGCCGGCCTCACGGTCGCGGTGCTGGTCCGCATGCAGGATGTTTCCGCCTCGTTCAAAGATCCAGCCCGAGACCCGCGCGACAAGGCCGCGCTGATCGGGACCGTGGAGAAGGGCTACAATGCTCGACATCGGAAATCAGAGGACATTGACGTTGCCGACGTATTTCTGAATCGGCCGCACACCTGTGCGCTCGCGCTTGAGCGCCTTGATGCCATCGATCGCGGCCTTGGCGCCGGTCAGGGTCGTCATGATGCACACGCTATGGGCATACGCCGCAGCACGGATCTTGTTCTCATCCTGCCGGGGAATCATTCCCGCGGGCGTGTTGATCACCATCTGGATCTGGCCGTTCTTGATCAGATCGATCGCAGTCGGCCTGCCTTCCTCGATCTTCGCCAGTTTCGACACCTTGATACCGTTGTCGGCAAGCACCTTGGCGGTGCCACCCGTGGAGTAGAGCGAGAAGCCCAGTGACTCGAGTTCGCGGGCAAGTGTGACTGCGCGCGGTTTGTCGGCGTCCTTGACCGAGAGGAAGACATTGCCGCCCGTGGGCAGTCCGGGTTTCGCGGCAGCCTGCGCCTTCGCAAAGGCGACGCCGAGATCCGGGTCAAGACCCATGACCTCACCCGTGGAGCGCATTTCAGGCCCGAGCACAATCGTGGCTCCCGGAAACCGCACAAAAGGAAACACCGCTTCCTTCACGCACCAGTGCTTGGGTGTCTGCTCGCGCGTGAAACCAAGATCCTTCAGCTTCATGCCGGTCATGACCTTTGCGGCAAGCTTGGCCAGCGGAACACCGATCGCCTTGGCCACAAAGGGAACCGTGCGCGAGGCGCGCGGATTCACTTCGAGAACGTAGAGCTGGCTGTCCTTGATCGCGAACTGGACGTTCATCAGCCCGATCACCTTGAGCTCCCTCGCGAGCGCATGCGTCGCCGTGCGCACGGTGTCGAGCATGGCTTTCGACAGCGTATGGGGCGGCATCACCATCGCCGCGTCACCCGAGTGCACGCCGGCAAACTCGATGTGCTCAAGCATGCCGCCGATCACGCTGGTCTCGCCGTCCGAAATGCAATCGACGTCGAGTTCAATCGCGTCCTCCAGGAAATCATCGATCAGCACGGGCTTGTCGGGCATGACTTCAAACGCCTGACGGACGACATTCCTGAATTCCTCCTCGCTGTAGACAATGAACATGCCCCGCCCGCCGAGGACGAAGGACGGGCGCAGCAGCACCGGGAAACCAATCTCCTGTGCGAAACGAAGCGCATCGGCCTCGGTCATCGCCGTGCGATTCGCGGGCTGCTTGAGGCCGACCTTGTCGAGGATCTTGGCGAAGAGCTTTCGATCCTCAGCCGTGTCAATGCTCTCCGGCGACGTGCCGATGATATTGACTCCATTCGCCTTGAGCGCGGTTGCCAGATTGAGAGGGGTCTGACCGCCAAACTGTACAATCGCACCGGAGCACTTTTCCTGGCGGTAAATCTCCAGCACATCCTCGAGCGTAAGCGGTTCGAAGTAGAGGCGATCCGAGGTGTCGTAATCCGTGGAAACCGTCTCCGGGTTGGAATTCACCATCACGGTCTCGAATCCCGCCTCGCGCAGCGCGAAGCTCGCATGCACACAGCAGTAGTCGAACTCGATGCCCTGTCCGATCCGGTTGGGACCACCGCCGAGGATCATGATCTTCTTTTTCCCGCCTGGAGGCATCACCTCGTTCTCATCGCCGTAGCTCGAATAGTAATACGGCGTAAACGCCTCAAACTCCGCCGCACAGGTGTCGACCAGCCGGTAGGTCGTGTGGACGCCCAGCTGCCTGCGCGCGGCTGTCATGGTCGCCAGATCGGTCTGGAGCAGGTGCGCCAGTTGCGCATCGGAAAAGCCAAACTGCTTTGCCCGTCTGAGGATCGCTGCATCCAAGGGCTTGCGCTGGTCCGTGGGATCCTGGCTCGACGGCAGCCGGAAGCCGCGAAGCGACTGCTCCATCTCGAAGATTTCGCGCAATTGATGGAGGAACCAAGGATCGATCTTGGTCAGATCAAAGATCTCCTCGACCGTGAAACCAGCAAGGAACGCATAGCGGATGAAGAAAATGCGCTCGGCATTGGGCGTGCCCAGCCGCGCGATGATCGTCTTGCGGTCAGGAACCTCATCGCCGCCCCATTTGCCGCCACCACCGAATCCGCGCGCACCGATTTCAAGGGAACGCAGCGCCTTTTGAATCGACTCCTTGAATGTCCGCCCGATCGCCATCGCCTCGCCCACCGATTTCATCGCCGATGTCAGCGTCGGGTCCGCGTTCGGAAACTTTTCGAAGGTGAAGCGCGGGATCTTCGTTACCACATAGTCGATCGTTGGCTCGAAGGATGCGGGCGTCAGGCGCGTGATGTCATTGCGGAGTTCATCAAGCGAATACCCGACGGCGAGCTTGGCCGCGATCTTGGCAATCGGAAATCCTGTCGCCTTCGAAGCGAGCGCGGAGGAGCGTGACACCCGCGGATTCATCTCAATCACCACCATCCGACCCGTCACCGGATCAACCGAGAACTGGATGTTCGATCCCCCGGTTTCGACGCCGATCTCGCGAATCACCGCAAACGACGCATCGCGCATGACCTGGAACTCCTTGTCGGAAAGGGTCATTGTCGGCGCGACCGTGATCGAATCGCCCGTGTGCACGCCCATGGGATCGAAGTTCTCGATCGAACAGATCACGACACACTGGTCCTTGTGGTCGCGCATGACCTCCATTTCGTATTCCTTCCAGCCGAGCAGGCACTCCTCGACGAGCACCTCGTGCACCGGGGAAAGATCCAGGCCGTTCGCGCAGATCCGCTCAAACTCCTCACGATTGTAGGCAATGCCACCTCCCGAGCCGCCGAGCGTGAACGACGGCCGGACAATCATCGGGAAATTGCCCAGGGTTTCTGCTGCCGCACGCGCCTCGTCCAGAGACTTCACCGTGCGCGAACGGGCGACATCCAGCCCTATCTTGATCATGGCCTGCTTGAAAAGCTCACGATCCTCGCCCTTGGCGATGGCCTCGGGCTTGGCGCCGATCATCTCCACACCGTATTTCTGGAGAATGCCCTGCTTGTGCAGTTCCATCGACAGGTTCAGTGCGGTCTGCCCGCCAAGGGTCGGTAGCAGTGCAGAGGGACGCTCCGCCTCGATGATCTTTTCAAGAAACTCAACCGTAAGCGGCTCGATGTAGGTGACATCCGCAAATTCCGGGTCGGTCATGATCGTTGCCGGATTCGAATTCACCAGGATCACCCGGTATCCTTCCTCCTTCAGAGCCTTGCATGCCTGCGTGCCAGAGTAGTCAAACTCGCATGCCTGGCCGATCACGATAGGACCGGCACCAATGATGAGGATGGACTTGAGATCGTTGCGCTTGGGCATGGACGTGGATTTCAGAGAGGGTTGGGCGCCGTCGTTCCTGCCGCAAGCGGGAAGTCAGCGCCCACCACACCTGTTTCATGAAAGCGTACCGTTGGCAAAATGCCTTCGCAGGCCCCTGTGCCCACGCCCGCAATGCCAGCCAAGTCCGGCACTTCTGACGATGGTCGATCCGGCCAAAATCGCCCTATCTTCCGCACAAGCGTCGCCTGACCTCCGCGGTCAGCCGTGCAATCGCATCCGGACTCAATGGCGTGCCTGCCAATTGAGTCGCAAGAATCACCGCACCAACAACCGCAGGTGAAGGCGCCGCCAGGATTGTCGCCTGCGGCGCAGCCTGCATGACCGCCTCGCGAAAAGCCGCAAGGTACACCGCGTTGCCAAGAAGTCCGCCGAAGGGTACAACCCTGACCTCGCCATCGGCAAAATCGAGCCGGCCAAGAAGGGCCGACACCAGGCGTGCGAGCTGGCGGGTGCCCTCGCGCACGATGTCGCGCGCTGCCTCGTCATCGGCTGCGGCGGCGACCACCACCGACGCCAGCGCCGCAAGCTGGGAACGCGACGTATCCGGTCGCAGCGCCCATTGCATCGCCTCGCGCGGCGTGCTCACCCCGAGATCCGCAAACAGCGCGGGCTCAAGGCGCGTCGCCGACGCCCGCCCGTCCGCCGCTTCAAAGACTCTCCGCAAGCCCTGCACCGCCAGCCACACCCCTCCCCCCTGATCGTCCAGCAGCCATCCCCAGCCACCAGTCTGCGCCGTGTGACCCTGCGGATCGCGCCCATACGCCGCCGAACCGGTTCCAGCAACCACCACAATGCCGGGCAGATCACCGCAGCCTCCCGCCAGCGCGATCCTCAAATCATGATCCAGACCAAGCGTCGCGGGCAACGCCGTCAGGTTCAATCCCGTCAAGGCCTCTCGAATCGCGACGTGATCAGGAAGTGACTTCACTCCCGCCAGCCCAAGAAACGCTCCCGCCGCCACACCCGCCACACCCGCCTCAGCGCGCGCCCGTACAACGGCCTCCGCCACCGCCTCGACCGCCAGTTTTACTCCTACGCTGTGGTAATTTGAGCTCCCCGACTCGCCCATGCCAAGCAACGCCCCCGATGCATTCGCGATCAATGCCCGCGTATGCGTCCCGCCACCATCGATGCCGAGAAACCAGGTCACGCGCCATGTTCTGCAAGACCCCGGAGCCGTTGGCAAACCCGGTGTTGATCTCCCGGTCAACACCGGGGTCAGGCACCGATTGTCGTCCTGATTCGCTCCCGAGAGACCTCCTGAGCGCAGGCTTGCCGCCGATTCTGGCGCGCATTTCGCTTTGAAAAACCGAATGCCTGCCGCGACACGCTCACGCCACCTCCCTCGACTGCATTCGCGCCAGCTCGAAAATCTGCGCAGCCGGCTGCGCATTTCCATCCGGGAAACCGGCCTGAGCGGCGCTCCCTCCGAACGGCTTGGCCGAAACGAAGGGCTTTTCTGGGACCTCGATCCGGTTCCCCGGGTAATCGATCCCGGTGAGTGGGCCGACCTTGAGGCAGGGCTTTGCCAGCGCGCACGATTTGTAAACGCCTTTCTTGCCGATATCTATGGTAGTCAACAGGTCCTAGTTCAAAATCTGCTGCCTCCGGAGGTCATTCTGGCCGACCCGTGTTATCGACGCCCCTGCCTAAACCTCGAACCGGACCGCAATGAGCCCGCGACACTCCTGCGTTTTGACCTTATCCGCACTCCCGAAGGCTGGCAATGCAGCGAAACCCGCGCCGATACGCCGGTAGGATTGGGATTCGCGGTTCAGAATCGTCGTTTTCTTTCCCAGGAGGCCCCGGACATCTACGGAAAACTGCCCGACTATCACTCGATCATCAATTTCCCGCTGAAGCTCCTCGAGGGCCTTCGCAAACTCGCACCTCACTCCAATCCGGCCCCGAGCATCGTCGTGCTCACCTCCGGCCCGAACGAACCGTTCCATCTCGAGCACAGCTTCCTTGCCCGCAAGATGGGGGTGCCGCTCGCCAGGGGTGACGACCTGCTCGTGTTCGACAACTGGGTTTACTTCAAAACCATCAACGGTCTCGAGCGTGTCGATGTCATCTACCGGAGGCTGAACGACGCCCATATCGATCCGGTGGTTTTTCCAACCCACCGAGAAACCGCGGGAGTTCCCGGCCTCCTCCAGTGCATCCGTCGCGGCAATGTCGCGGTCGCCAACAGCATCGGCAGCGGCGTGGCCGACAGCCGCGCCCTCGACGCATACCTGCCCCGGTTGATGCGGTTTTACCTCGGCGAGCGTCCGCTGATTCCGTCCGTACCAACCTACACCTGCGGCGATACGGACCAGCTCGACCAAATTCTGGAGTCGGCGGGAGAAATGACGATCCTGCCCATCCATGACCCGCGATCGGGAGACTCAAGCCTGAATCAAGACGGCGTTCCCCTGCTCGATAAGGACGGCCTGGCCCTGTGCGTCCGCGAAAATCCCCACGGTTATGTTGCCCGCCGGATCTCGTGGCCGCGTCCGCCAGCAGGCAGCAGCGCCTCTTCAGATTGTTTCCGCCTCAGTGCGTTTGTGCTGGCGCAAAACGGCACCTATTCCGTGCTTCCGGGGGGGCTCGCGCGACCGGCGGACATGCCGGCTGCGGCGGATCGCATCGGGCTGTGCAACGACACGATCGTTCTTCAGGGCGACACCGTTGGTGTGGACGAAGGCCCCGATGTCGACCGGGCCGCCGGGCCTCATCGCCCAAACGCGCTCGGATCACGCGCCGCGGAAATCCTTTTCTGGCTCGGCCGCTATCTGGAGCGCGCAGAAGCGACAGCACGCATGCTGACCATCTTCGAGGATGTCGCCCTCGAGGAAATCCCGGCGCGCGACCGCCGCACCTGGATTCCGATCTGGCACGGGTTGCTGGAGGCGACCGGCCACTCGCAGGAGCGCATGTCCATTCAGACAAATCCAGCACAGGCGCTGAATGGCGATCTCCACTGGCGCATGACCCTCTCGCTGGAACATCCAAGCTCGATCGCCTCGTCCATCGCCGTCGCCGCCGAGAACGGACGCCAGCTCCGCGACTTCATCAGCCCCGAGGCCTGGGTCCTGCTCAGCCGTCTCGCAAGCAAGGTCGCTTCGCTGCGCCAAGGTCATCTGACGCCGAGTCGCCGCAGGAAGAACGCTTCGCAGGCAATGAGCCTGGTCATCACCGACGTGAATGCCTTCATGGGAACGGCTGAGCGCACGATGGTGATGGATGCCGGTTGGGAATTCCTCGTCATGGGAGTCCACCTGGAGCGCGCCATCATGACATGCAGCGCACTCCGGCACATCCTTGGGAAACTCGATGATCTCGCATCCGGTCACGGATCCCCTGAACTCGTCACACGCATGCAGGTCGGCGATGCGCCGAAGCTCTCCTCGCTCCTGCGCATGCTCGGATCCCAGGATGCCTACCGCCGCATTTTCCAAACCGGCAGCCAGCCGGATCTCGTGGCTTCTCTGTTCCTCACGCAAGAAAAGGTTCCCCGCAGCCTCACCTACAATCTCCAGCGGATCAGGGACAGCGTCCGCGCAGTCGCCACCAGCACTCCGGGTGAACAGGATGAGGCGGTAGTCGAGGAGGTTGATGATTTGCTGAAGTTCCTCCGCAAACTGCCTGTGGAAAAATATTTTCGTCCGTCACGGCCGGAGGAGGCTTCCGCGGGCGAGAAATCCGCAAACCTCGGCGAACTGCTCGCGAAGTTGCTGGACCGTCTCTTCAATCTCTATCCGCTGTTCAGCGACCACTATTTCAGCCATCAAGCACGGCTCGTTGTCGAAAATCCTGCGCCCCGCCCGGAGGCAAGCTCGCTTGCACCTTTCTCCGCTTGAACCTGCCCACCCAAGGCGGAGCCCAAGGCAAATCCCTGCGATCTGCTGCACAGACTCGACCTCGTTCTACAGTCGGATGATTTGATCGGCATTGGCGTGAAACGCCTGGCCATGACAGGCAACAAGGACCGTTGCACCCTTCTGCACGCGACGCCGGACCGCTGCCACAACATGCGCTTCCGACAAGTCATCCAATGCTGACGTCGGCTCATCGAGGAGCATGAGAGGTCCGCTCCGATAGAACGTCCGGGCGAGCGCGAGCCGTTGCCGTTGCCCGCCGGAGAGTCCGGCGCCACCTTCCTGCAGCCACGTGCTGAACTTCTCGGGAAGCGATTCAATCCATTCCAGGGCAGCCGCATCACGACACGCCTCCAGCAAACGGTCAAAATCGGGCGCGGCGTCGCCCGGGATCAGATTTTCCAGGATCGTTCCCGAAAACAGCTCGACCCGCTGCGGCATGACCGCCAGACCGCATCGCAATCCCTGCAGGGAAAAATGCTCCAGTCCCACGCCTCCGATCGATACCTTTCCGCAGCCGAGTCCCGGGTTGCCCTGCAGCACCGACAGGAGGCTGCTCTTCCCGCAACCCGATGCGCCTGCAAGAACCGTCAGGGTACCCCGCGGGAATCTTGCGGAAAATTCCCGAAGCACCGGCAACCGCCCTGGGAACTGAATCGTGACCGTGTCAAATTCGATGTCACCCATGGTATCATGATTCAGCTCCCTCGAACCTCCGGACGGCTCCGGTTGGAGATCGACGATCTCGAACAGCCGATCCGTCGCAACCAGCGCCTCCTGGACCGACGCGTTGAGTGAAACAAAGGAAGCCGCCGGACCGACAAGATAGCCCGCGAGCGTGTGCGCACTCATCAATTCGCCCATGGACAAATGCTGATGCAGAACCAGCCAACTCCCGAGCCAGAGCGTGCCAAGCGTGTAGAGCTGTGTTGAGGCCTGCGTAAAAAGCCCGAGCCACATTCCCGATGTCACAGCCTGACGATGTGCCCGGAGCAGCCTCACCAGGTGCTGCTCTCCCCGCACCGATTCTCTTTCCTCGAGATTCATCGCACGAACCGTGAGATGGGTCTGCAGCGATTCCGTGAGCTGCCCCTGCCACTCGGCCGCGCGGGTCATGAGCTGGCGCTGGGAGCGCCGGTTCACCGCGTTCGCGATCGGATGCATGAGGAGCTGAATGCCGACAAGCCCCGCCGCGAGCGTGCCCAGCCGCCAATCGTAAAGGAACAATCCCGCGAGCGATGCCGTGACGATCAGGGGATTGAGCAGCAGGTTGACGAGCGTCTGGTTGATGAAACTCCGAATGCGCGCCGCATCCCCCACGCGCGACAGCATTTCACCCACACGCATGCTGTCATGAAACGCCCGAGGCAGGCGCAACAGATGTCGGTAGTATCCCAGCATCAGGATGGCGTCGATCCGCTGCGCAAGCCTCAGGCCGATCCTCCCCTGCACCCAGCCGAGACCCAGCCGCGCTGCAATCACCCCCAACATGCCCGCACCCAGGAGCAGGAGCATGCGGTTGTCCTGGTCGGGCAGGACCGAGTCTAGCAACTTCTCGACGTAGAGCGACATCGCCAGGCCCAGAACCGTCGCCATCGCGGCTCCAATCGCAGCCTGCCCCAGCAGCGAACGATGAGGCCGCAGGAGTTTGGCCAGCCGGCGCCACGCTGGGCCGGTGTCAGGTGTGCCTCGCTCATCCACCTCCGGCTCCTCACCGGGCTTCGGCGATACCAGAAGGAAAACCCCGCTGGACATTGCCGAAAGCTTTTCCCGCGGCCACTTGCAGGCGGAGCCCACCGCGGGATCCATCACCCGGACTTTTTGCCCCCGGACTTTCTCGATGACAACGTAGTGATGCAGCCGTGAAGGCAGGACCACGTGTGCCATCACCGGCAGAGGCAGAGTTTCAAGATCTCCCGGCGGCGCGCGCACGCCCA
This sequence comes from Verrucomicrobiota bacterium, assembly GCA_014584295.1. Taxonomy (GTDB): domain Bacteria; phylum Verrucomicrobiota; class Verrucomicrobiia; order Opitutales; family Opitutaceae; genus UBA6669. The sequence goes on along the minus strand of JACTNC010000051.1, from coordinate 114,335 downwards.
CAACCGCCAAACCGGCCCGCTCCCCGGCCTGGGCAAGCCCCAGCGCCGTCGTGCCGGACCTGCCCGTGCCGCTCCACTGACGGAGCTGCGCGACAGCGTGGGGTCGGTGGTAGCGCCGGCACAAGTAGGCAAGGCATGCCGGACCACAATCCGTCTGGTCGCGTTGTCGCATGAAAACAGGATCTCCAATCCCGATGCCAATTCACCCCGCGCCTTCAGGGCCGATCACGTATCTGCCATGACGCCATAGGCATCCATGTGCTCTGCGAGTGTCAAGGGAGTGAAGATTTCAAGCATGCCAATGTCCAACCGTCGGGTATCATACGGTGGGTAGATTTCACCGGTGAGGGGAGCAAATCCGCCACGGACGGCGGCCAGTTCTGACAACGAAGCGACTTTCATGATGGTGTGTTGATTTGTGTGTTTGCTCTTCAGTTTTCATCCGGTGCCACGGGACGCGGACCGGACTTGAAGAAAGTGAACATGTGCATGGCGGTCCGTGGTCAGGGACACAGATTGAGCCGGATCGCCCGCGAACCAATCGGCCAGATTTCGGCGCAAGAGCGTGAGCAGTGTCGCTCGGCCCAGCGCAAATCGGACCTCGGCCACAAAGCCCTTGCGTAGCGCAGCCCGCCGGCCATCGCGTGTTTGCAGTTCCGACCGCCGGGGCTTCATGACAATGCGGTAGGATGGTTCCGAAGATCCCGGTGATACATCCGGCGCCACGGTTTCAACCTCTGCCTCCATCAATCCCCACTCGGTGGCAGGCAGGGCCGTCACGCTGACACGGCAGATCTGCCCCGGCTGCACCAGCGCGCAGATGCGTGCGGGGACCCGGCTCTCAAAGCGAAATCCGTCCTCCGTCGAAATGGTTCCCAGCAGTTGCGAAGCCACGACGATCGCTCCCGGCCTTAGTGAGGTCAGGTCCATCACGATTCCATCGAAGGGCGCTCGAAGGACGAGTGCCTGCAATTCCTCGTCCACCTGACGTAACTCTCCCGAAAGATTCTGCACCCGCGTTTGCGCATCGCGGAGCTGGGCTGCCGCCGACGCCGCCTGCCGGAAGATCGAAAGCGCCCTGGCCTGTTCATCCGCCACCGCGGCATCACGGGCTTCGTCGCGCTCACGATCGCTGACGAGTCCCCGCGCCGCCAGAGCTTCAATGCGCTCCTTCTCCCTACGCGATCGCGCCTCCGCCCGTCGCAGCGTGTCATCGCTCGCAACCCATTCGTTCCAAAGCTGCCGCGCCCAGGGTGACAGCAAAGCCAGCCCCTTCGACTCAAGCGCCTTGGCACCTTGAGCGAGTTGTCCGCTTAGTTCGTTCCAATCCCGGGCATGCTGCCGCTGGAGGTCGAGTTCGGCGGCGATTGCGTCGCGCCGGACCCGCAAAGAGGGATTCGCCAGCCTCAACAACGGCTGGTCCGCTTTCACCCGATCTCCGCTCCTGACAAACACGCTGTCCACGGAGGCGGTGGCCGGACTGCGCAGTTCGACATTCTCCGTACGCGCCCGCACGATCCCCCACGCGCGAGCCGTCACATCCATCCGGATTGTCACCAGCGCAACCACTCCCGCCACCAGCAGACCGAGGAAAAGCCCCGTCATCCAAGGTCGCTCCGGCCCCGCCTCCGCTTCCAGCGCCGCCACCGTATCACGCGCCGCAGACGCAGACAGCCAGGGCTGCGAAGCGTCGACTGACCTGAACATCGGTGATGGCATGCCTGCACCGTGTAACCGCCCTTCACGAAAACCCACTTCTCCGATGCGCGAAATCAGGTGCCCGAGAGACACCCTTACGTGTCCGAACTCAACCCCAGTTCCGGTGCCTCCGTCGCCCCAGCATCAGGGCAACAGAGCCCTTCTGAAAGACGGCTCGAACTGAGCCGTGCCGTCCGTTGCCGGTCAGTGGACGCTCGCGAAAAGCTTCCCGCCCAGAGCTTCAGCGCGCCATCACGCGACCGATCAGCACCCGATACGGGGGCAGGAGCACAAAGGCCATGAGGAGCTTGATGCCAAGATCACCCACGGCAAGGTGCAGCCAACTGATCTCCGTGCCTCCAAAGGCGAGTCCGAAGAAAATCGCAGTGTCGATGACTGAGGCCGCGCAGGATCCGATCAGCGGTGCCTGCCACCACGGCCGTTTGCGAAGGCGGTTGAAGATCGAGACATCGAGGAGCTGCGAAACGATAAACGCGGTTCCGGAAGCCAGAGCGATGCGAACCGGCGCCAGCAGCGCCGAACTGCCAAGTCCCACCGCAAACCCCACCCAGGCAATTCGCCGCGCCGCCTGCGGACCGTGGATCCGGTTGCAGACGTCGGATACGAAATAGGCGACCGGGTACGAAAAGGCGCCCCAGGTGAGCCACGCGTTGAGCGGAAACTGCACCAGCCAGTTCGAAGCCAGCACAATTGCTGCCATCGCCACCGCCGGGACAAGAATCTGCCGGAATGTCATGGGCAGGTCGTCACTCCCCACCACGTCTCATGTCGAGCCAGTTCGGGCTCTTGATCCCAGCCTCGCGCATATGCCTGTGAAGGAGAAATAAGCACAAACGAAGAAAGAGCAAAATCGAATCACAGGTCAAAGCGGTCTCGCACGGGATGCGCATGAAACTACACTGCCTCCCGGTTGTCCCTTGTCCCGCCCACCAAGCGCAACACCCCCCGGCATCTTTCCCCACCATGGAATCCCTCCGAATTCTTCCGATTCTCGCGATCCTCACCCTGTTTCCCCTGACTACACTCATCGGCGGACCTCGTGATGCTCAATGGAAGCAGGTCGAAGACGCCATCGCTGCCAAGTCACCCAAGACTGCAATTGAACGCCTGGAGCCGATCATCGCCGCCGCGCTGGCAGATCGCGCCTATCCAGAGGCAATCCGAGGAATTGTCACGCGGATCGGACAAGAAAGCTCGATCGAAGATGGAGACAAACAATCCTACGGCCGCATCCTTCGCTTGAGCCGAGAAATTGCACGTACACCGGCCGAGATGAAACCGGTGATGACAACCATGCTTGCCCTTGAGTACTGGCGGTACTTTCAGGAAACTCGCTGGCGCTACCATGAGCGCACCGAAATCGCGTCAAGCGACAACACCGATCCCGCGACATGGAGCCTCAGGCGCATTCTAGAAGAGATTGACCGGCAGTTCATGGCCGCGCTCGCCCACGAGTCGGTCCTGAAGGCAACGCCGATCGCCGACTACGATGACCTGCTCACAAAAGGCAGCCTGCCCGTTGCCTACCGGCCCACCCTCTACGATTTCATCGCCCATGAGGCGCTGTCCTTTTATCAAGCGGGCGAGCACGGATCGATGGTCTCTTCCGACAATTTTGAAGTCGAAGTCACAAGCCCAATGTTCGCACCGGTCGCAGAATTTATGGCTTGGCGCCCAGTGTCACCGAGCACCGGATACGACCCTGCCTTGCGGGCGATCGCGCTCTATCAAGCCTTGCTGGAATTTCATGCAGGCGATGCCGATCGCACCGCGTTCTACGATGTCGACCTCGCCCGCCTGAACTATGGGCGAAACATCGCTATCGGTGACGAGAAGGCCGCGAGATTCCGATCAGCCTTGGAACGCTTCACCGGTGACACGGCACAGCATGAACTTTCCGCGTCGGCACTGGCGATGCTCGCCGAGCAATGGAAAAATGAGGACGACCTCGTCAAAGCTCACGCGCTTGCGTATCGCGGCCGCGACGCCTTTCCCGATTCCTTGGGGGGAAAGAAATGCACCGCACTCATCCGGGAGATTGAAGCGCCGTCGGTTAAGGTGAAAACCGACTCGGTCTGGACCGCGCCCTGGCCAAGCATCGACCTCCAGTACCGCAATATCTCTCGCATCTATTTTCGCATGGTGCGCAGCGATCCTTCTCCGACGTTGCTGTGGGGCGCTCTCTATGGCCGCCGCGGAAACAGCCTGAGAAAAGAGCTCCGAACCGCACAACCCGCGCTCGCTTGGGAGGAGCGGCTGGACGTGACTTCTGATTTCAAGGATCGCACTGTCCGCCTGCCCACCCCGCAGACACTCGAGCCGGGATTCTACCACCTGATCACCAGTCTCGATCCCTCATTTGGCACTGAGAGCCCTCAGCTCAGCATCACCCCGATCTGGGTCAGCACGCTGGCACTCGTGGTCAATCGCAGCGATCAGACCGGGATCTGTCGCGGGTTTGTCCTCGATAGCGCCTCTGGCTCTCCCATCGAAGGGGCCTCGGTCCGCTTTTGGAAACTCGACCAGCATGACGAGTTCCAGTCGGCGGGAACCACAATCACGGATCATAATGGGCGGTTTGTCATGGCCACCGGCACTGGAAATTATGGCGTCCTCGCCCAACACGCTGGTCTGGCGGTCGCTACGAAATATCAAATCCACCTCTCAAAACAACCCCAAGCCGACGACCCGGACAATACCTTCCACACCGTTTTTTTCACCGACCGAGCAATCTATCGCCCCGGCCAGAGCGTTCACTACAAAGGCATCGCCTCAGTCTCGATCAGACGCACCCGAGATCGCCGGGTACGTTCCGGAGAGGCGATTACCGTCGTCTTCAGCGATCCCAATGGAGAGGAGATCGCGCGAGCCACCCATCGTACCAACGACTACGGTTCATTTCACGGTGTGTTCACCGCACCCCTGAATCGCAGCACCGGCCGAATGACGCTGAGTGTCGATGACCGCTCGGGTTCCGCTTCGATCCGTGTGGAGGAGTACAAGCGACCCAAGTTCCTGGTTGCCTTGGACGCCCCTGTTGAAGCCGCCAAACTGGGCGCTGAAGTGGTCGTGGCCGGCAAGGCAACCTCCTACTCGGGAGTGGGCATCGGTGGTGCCAAGGTTCGGTGGCGGATCGAGCGCACAACGCACCTTCCGAGCTGGTGCTGGTGGTGGCAGCGTTCCAGAAAGGTCGCCATCGCTCATGGCACGGCACTCACTGGAAACGACGGATCCTTCTCGATCGCCTTCACCGCCAAGCCCGATCTTTCGGTGCCCGCTTCGAACGAGCCCGTCTTTCGTTTCGAGGTCATCGCCGAGGTGACGGATCTCACCGGTGAAACACGCACCGACCAACGAATTGTAAGCGCGGGATATACCGCCCTGCAGGTAGAGACGGAATCGGCTGAGTGGCAGACCTCACAACGTCCTGTCGCACTGAAGATTCTCACACGCTCGCTCGACGGCGATCCGCAACCCGCCCGAGGAACCGTTTCCTTTTTTGCCCTGAAACAGCCCTCGCGTGTGCATCGTCCTGCACTGGGATATCCGCAAACAACATTTCTTCTGAGTGGTTCGGGCCCGGCGGTTGACCCCGGCAATCCCGATTCCTGGGAGTTGGGAGAAAAGCTGGCCGAGGTCGCCTTTTCAAACGATGCCAACGGAACGTCGACGACGACCGTTCCGTTGCCTGCGGGCATATACCGCACACAGGTGGAGACGCGCGATCGTTTCGGAAACGCTGCAACCGCACGTTCAACCCTGACGGTGGTTGATCCCGGGGCATCTCACTTCTCCATCAAGGTGCCAAACTATTTTTCAGCCGAATCCTGGTCGGTTCAGCCAGGCGAGACCTTCACCGCGCTTTGGGGCACCGGTTACGATCGGGGTCGCGCGTTCGTCGAAATCAGCTCCAACGGAAAGGTGCTCAAAAGCTATTGGACCTCTGAGGATGCCAATCAGTCCCTGATCCACCTGCCTGTCACCGAGGACTACCGAGGTGGCTTTACTTTGAGCGTCATGACGGTGCTGGAAAACCGCGCGTACTTCAATCACCACATAGTTCAGGTGCCTTGGACCAACAAGAATCTCTCCGTCACGTGGAAGAGCTTCCGGTCCAAACTCACACCGGGACAAAAGGAAACCTGGGCGGCTGTGGTCAAGGGGCCCGACGCCCAGGCGGCCATCGCAGAGGTCGTGGCAACCATGTACGATTCGTCCCTCGATCAGTTTCTTGCGCACGAGTGGCCCAAAGGGATCTTCCCGTTCCAGCAGGAGTTCTCACGGAGCAGGTACGTCTTTTCCAATCCTCTGACCAGGTTTTGGCTCCTTCATCCACACCAACCAGCCAACACAGAATCAAACAATCATCTCTACCCTCGTTTTCAGAAAACCCTGAGTCTCACCGAGGATTTCGATGTAATTCGCCTCTCTCCCTTTACTCTTAGCAATAGTAGATCACCGGATCTTTCACGCGCCGCTGCGGCCTCTCTCTCCGGTAATCGAGCCGGTCCAGTTGCCATGGCAGAAGCCGCGATGGATCGGCCACCCGATCTCTTCGATCTGGCAAATCTCGATCGGAGGATTCCCCCAAAGCCTGATCTCGACCAGATCCAACCACGCCAGAATCTTGCCGAGACCGCGTTCTTCTTTCCCCAATTGATCTCCAGCGCCGACGGCGAGGTGCGAATCGAATTCACCGCGCCCGAATCGTTGACACGATGGAAGTTCCTTGGTTTCGCGCACGACCGCGCCATGCGCTCAGGCTCCTTCAGCGGAACTGCCGTCACCTCGAAGGACCTGATGGTGGAGCCCAATCCGCCCCGTTTCGTGCGGGAGGGAGATCGGCTCGAATTCACCGTCAAGGTCAGCAACCAAACCGGCACAACGCAGACTGGACAGGTTCGCCTCGCCTTTTCCGACTCCGACAGCGGGCGATCGCTCGACGATAGCCTCGACAACCGAAACACAACGCAGCCCTTTGAAATTCCCGCCCATCAGTCGAAAACCTTCTCTTGGCCAATTTCTGTGCCCGACGGATTGGGTGTACTGACGTTCAAGGCGGTCGCCTCGACCGGCTCGCTGAGCGACGGAGAGGAAGCCCTGCTGCCCGTATTGAGCAGGCGGATACTCGTGACTGAATCGCTCCCAATCGATATCCGTGGACGGACCTCAAAGACGTTCGATTTCAAGAAACTCTCGACGTCCGCCGGATCACCCACACTGAAGCACCAATCGCTGACCGTGCAGGTGGCATCACAACCCGCCTGGTACGCAGTCATGGCCCTGCCCTACCTGATGGAGTTCCCCTACGAGTGCAGCGAACAGGTGTTCAACCGTTACTACGCCAATGCGCTCGCCCAGCACATCGCCACCTCGGATCCGAGGATCCAGCGTATCTTCGATCTCTGGAGAAACACCCCGGCCCTCGAAAGCCCGCTTGAAAAGAATGAGGCATTGAAGGCAATGCTGATCGAGGAGACTCCCTGGCTGCGACAGGCGTCCGATGAAAGCACTTCACGCCGCAACGTGGGTCGGCTCTTCGACAAGGCCCGGCTCAAGGATGAACTCACGACCACGCTTCACAAGCTGACGTCGCAGCAGAACGCGAACGGCCTGTGGCCATGGTTTCCCGGTGGACGCAGCAGCGAGTTCATCAGCCTTTATGTGATCACGGGCTTCGGACGGCTCCGCCACATGGGCGTGCCGGTGGATATCAGCCCCGCAACAAGGTCGCTCGCCTCACTCGACGCCGCAATCGTGCGGCGGGTCGAGCAACATCAAGCACAGGCGACACCCGAGGATTTTGCTCTCTCACCTTTGGATGCACTTTATCTTTACGGGCGCAGTTTTTTTCTAAGAGACGCTCCCATCAAGGCCGCGCACCAGACAGCCATCGACTTCCTTCTCACTCGTGCCCGGGCCTCCTGGGCAAAACTCGACAGCCGCCAGAGCCAGGCCCATCTCGCGCTTGGACTTCAACGGTTTGGCGACACCAAGACCGCCCGTGCAATCGCCGCGTCGCTTGCCGAGCGCAGTATGCGCACGGATGAACAGGGCATGCACTGGCGCGATGACAGCAACGGCTGGTGGTGGCACCGCGCTCCGATCGAAACGCAGGCGATGATGGTGGAGGTCTTTGCCGAGGTCACAAAGGACCGGAAGGCGGTCGAGGACTGCCTGGTGGGCCTGCTCAAGCAGAAACAAACGCAGCATTGGCCGACAACGAAGTCCACTGCTGATGCCATCTATGCGCTGCTCATCCAAGGACCTCAGCTCCTCTCAAGCGACGCCATCGTACAGGTCTCGGTCGGCGGGAAGCTCCTTGTTCAAAACAAGGTTGAGGCGGGAACCGGGTTCTTTGAGCAGATCCTTCCCGGCGATGAGGTGAACCCCGCGATGAGCCGCATCGTCGTCAGCAAATCGGACAAGGGAATTGCCTGGGGCGGCGTGCACTGGCAATATCTGGAGGACATCGGCAAGGTTACATCCTCCACCGGAACGCCGCTTGCGCTGAGCAAGCGCCTTTTTATCAAGGAAACCACCTCGCGCGGGCAGGTTCTGAAACCCGTTTCGGGACCGCTCGCCGTCGGGGACGAACTGGTGGTGCGACTCGAACTCCGCGCCGACCGCGACATGGAATACGTGCATCTCAAGGATGCGCGTGGAAGTGGCACCGAGCCCGTGAACGTGCTGAGCCGCTACAGGTATCAGGATGGTCTTGGTTATTACGAAAGTACCCGGGATGCCGCGTCCCACTTCTTCATCGAGCGGCTGCCCCGGGGGACGTACGTATTTGAGTATCCGCTGCGGGTTCAACTCCGGGGCGACTATCCTGCGGGCATCGCGGAAGTGCAGTGCATGTACGCCCCGGAGTTCAGCAGCCATTCCGAAAACACCTCCTTGGTCGTGCGATAGGACACCGGAATCGGCCTCGTTCAAGATCTCCGCTATTGACATGAGACTCAGTCTCGTTGAGGGGTAACGGCTCTCATTCTACTGATACTGAATCCTAATATCTTTTCAGTCCATTTTTGAGGCGTGTTACGGCCCTCCGCGTTCACGCCCGCCGGTCTTTTTTCCATGCAAACCTCCCGAACCTCTGACCTCCGGTCACTGCGTCGTTTCCTTACCATCGGCCTGATGGGCCTCCTTCCGATCACGGCCACTGCCCAGCAGGCCGACATGGCTGAAGGGGTTGTCACCCTCGAACCGCTGCAGATCGTCGGCCAGAAGATTGCCACCGACAGCGCGGCCGGAACGCGCGTCACCACGGCGCTGATGGACACGCCTCAGTCGCTCTCCGTCATCACCCGCTCGGAGCTCGATACCCGCGGCGTCCAGCGGCTCACCGATGCGGTCGCCTACACCGCCGGGGTGCAATCCGATTTCCAAGGCGTCGACAGTCGTACCGACTCCTTCAAGATCCGCGGCTACGACGCAGGCGGATTCTCAAACAATGTCTACCTCGACGGCCTGCGCGCTCCGAGCGGCGGGCAATGGACGCGCGCCCAGTTCGATGTCTTCGGACTCGAGCGCGTCGAGGTCCTGAAGGGCCCGTCCGCCGTTCTCTACGGCGCAGTCTCCCCCGGCGGAGTGGTCAACTCCGTCAGCAAGCGCCCCGGCATTGGGCTCCCTCAAACCGTTTTTGCCCAAGCGGACAGTCACGGTTCCCTGGAAGGTGCCTTTGACGTCAGTGGTGGCAGCAGTGACCGTACCCTGCTCCATCGGGTTGTCGGTCTCGTGCGCGACGGCGGATCGGAAGTTGACCACTCGGACCTGCGACGGCTGTTCGTTGCCCCCAGCCTGACCTGGAACATCAGCAAACGAACCCGCCTGACTTTCCTGACCCAGTACCAGAAGGACGAAGGCGGCTCGACCTACCAGTTCCTTCCGCAGACGGGCACCCTCAAACCCGGTACGAATGGGTTCCAACTCGACCCCTCCACTTTCCTTGGCGAACCGGACTGGAATCTCTTCGACCGAACCCAGTACGGTCTCGGTTACCAGTTTGAGCACATTCTGAACTCCACGCTCACCCTTCGCCAGAATCTCCGCTACGCCTACATCGATACCGAATACCGCGGCATCGCGGGCACACCGGCGGACGCCAACCTCACCACTGGCAGCTACAACCGCCGTTCCATCTGGGGGTATGGCGACAGCGACAACCTGACCATCGACTCGCACCTCCAGGCCAAATTCAAAACCGGCAAAATCGCCCACACGCTGCTCGGCGGTGTGGACTACATTCACTCCGACTGGGTGCACACCCGCGTGGTGGGAACCGCCTCGCCGATCAACATCTACAACCCGGTCTACACCGGAGTGAACGTCGCCGCAATCAAGGCGACCGCACCCCAGAGCGACCTGGCTGTCACCGAGCAGCAAACCGGATTCTACGCCCAGGAGCAGGCAGTCCTCGGAAAGTTCCACGCCACGCTCGGCATTCGCCACGACCTCTACGACATCGACTACACCGACTCCGCCACATCAGCAACGGTGGGCAAGGTTAACCAGTCGCCCGAGGCCACCACATGGCGCGCGGGGTTGATCCATTCGATGGACAACGGCCTCGCGCCATTTGCCAGCTACGCCACGTCGTTTTCCGCCGATCCCTACACGCTGCACGACGCCAACGGCAAACCGCTCACCAGTCCGACCAAGTCCGAGCAGTTCGAGATCGGCGTGAAGTACAAGCCCGCCGGATCAAACGCCCTGTTCACCCTCTCCGGCTTCAGACTGGTTGAGCAAAACCGCCTCTTCCGGGTGATCCCGACACCCGCCCGCTACAATCAGGTCAGCGAGGCCACCACGCAGGGCATCGAATTCGAGGGACGCGCCGAGCTTGTCCACGATCTGGACCTCATCGCGACGTACACGTTTCTCGATTCGGAGATTTCGAAGACCACAACCGGCGGTCCCGCCAGCGGCAACCGGCTCGCCGCTGTCCCCGAACACATTGCCTCCCTCTGGCTCACGCAGTATTTCAAGACAGGCACGCTCGGCGGCCTGACGATCGGCGCGGGCGTGCGCTATACCGGAGAAACGTTCGGAAACGACACCAACACCATTCAGATCCCTGAATTCACACTCTTCGACGCCAGCCTCTCCTACGATCTCTCGCGACTCCTTCCCTCGGCAGCCGGCGCGAGCGTCCGCCTCAGCGGCACCAATCTCGCCGACAAGCGCTACGTGGCCAGTTCGACCGCCCCAGGTGCCGCGTGGTACGGTCCGAGCCGCAGCGTGACACTCAGCCTGCGCTACGTCTGGTAGACACCCGTCTCAAAACTGCCCATCCTGCGGCGGTCAGCAGCACAAGGTCGGCTTGCTCCGCTGACCGTCGCCCGGCATGACGACGAGCGACGATCCTGCATCCGTTTTCAACGACACCTCAATCCGACGTCACCCGCCATGCGAACCTCCCTTTCGCTGCTTCTCGCGATCTTCGCCACCGCAGCGTGCGTACGGGCAGACGCGAAAAATGCTTCAGCCGCTCCCTGGCCGGATGCTCCACTGGGCATCCGGGCACGGAGGCTGGACATCGTATCCTCTTCCACCGGGCGCACCTATCGCATCTGGGTGTTTGTACCGTCAACTCCGCCACCGCCAGCCGGCTATCCTGTCCTCTACCTTCTCGACGGGAATGCCACCTACCCGGTGGCCGCGACGCTCCTCCAACTCGCCGAACATCGCACCAACCCAGGCGGTCTCGTGCCAGGCATCGTGGTCGGCATCGGTTATCCCGGCGATGCGCCCATCGACCTGCGCGCACGTGCCGAGGACTACACGCCTCCGGCGCCGGATCTTTCCGCGACGGGCGACCTGTCCGGCAACCCCCAAGGCGGTGCCGATCGTTTTCTCGACTTCATTGAAAAGGAACTGAAACCCCGCATCGCCGCTTCCTTCCCGATAGATCCCGCGCGGCAGACGATCTTCGGTCACTCCTATGGCGGCCTCCTGGTGCTTCACACCCTGTTCACCCGCCCCTCTGCTTTCCAACGCTACGTCGCGGCGAGTCCCTCCATCTGGTGGAACCATCGTTTCATTCTGACGGAGAAAGCTTCGTGGCTCAAAACTTCCCGCGCCTCCTCCACCTCGGCCCGCGTCGTCATCACCGTGGGATCACTCGAGCAGACTCCCTCCAGTGATCCCCGGCTAGCCAGTCGCGCTGAGCTGATCGTTGCCCGGCGTCAGGTGGACAACGCCCGCGAACTCGCCGCGGACCTGGTGGCGCACGGAATCCCCTCTGAGTTTTTCCTTTTCGAAAAGTGCGACCACGGAGAGTCGCGCACGCCCGCGCTGGTCCATGCGTTGCGCACCGCATTTCAGTGACCGCTGATCGCGGGGGTCGGTCAGGTTAACGCCGAGCAAGTTCACCCGGCTCGGCAATCGACACCGGGCATTGGGAAGCCTACGCTGGCCCTCCATCATGATGAAAATCGCCATGCCCTCCCTCGTCTTGAAGCTCCTGCATGGGCTTGCACACAGGAATGCCTTGCGTCTGCCCGCGGTCGTGACTGCCGCAGCCTTGGTTCTCTCATCAACCACAATCACCCATGCCGCCGGCCCCCGCCCCGCGCCCCGGCAGCCGAACATCATCTTCATCCTCGCCGACGATCTTGGTTACGGCGAGGTTGGTTGTTACGGTCAAACGAAGATCAAGACGCCCAACATCGATCGCATGGCGACCGAGGGCATGCGCTTCACCCAATTCTACGCCGGCAGCACGGTGTGCGCACCCTCGCGAAGCGTGCTCATGACGGGCCAGCACCTGGGGCACACGAGAGTCCGCGGCAATGCGGGATTCGGCAACTATGACGCGCAGACGCTGCAGGCAAGCGACATCACGATCGCGAGCATTCTTCAAAAGGGCGGCTACGCGACCGGTTTGATCGGCAAATGGGGCCTCGGCGAACTCGGCAGCCCCGGCGAGCCGTCGCGCCAGGGATTCAGCTATCAGTTCGGATTCATCAACCAAAGCCACGCCCACAACCACTACCCGGATCACGTCTGGCGAAACGGACAGCGGGTCGACCTGCCCAATGATCTCATAAAGGTCGGCAAGGCGGAGGGCACGGGCTACTCCGTCGAGCGCAAGGTCTACATCGACGACGTCTTCGCGCAGGAGTCCCTCGACTTCATCACCCGCAACCAGAAGCAGCCCTTCTTCCTGTTCCTTGCCCTCGTGACTCCCCACGCGAACGGCGAACGCAAGACCGCCCTGGGCGACGGCAATGAGGTTCCCGATCAAGGCATCTACGCCTCGGAACCCTGGACCGACTCGAATCGCAACCACGCCGCGATGGTCACCCGCATGGACCGCGACATCGGAGCCATCCTCAATCACCTCAAGGAGCTCGGACTTGATGATCACACCTTGGTCATTTTCTCGAGCGACAACGGAGCCCACACGGAAGGCGGACCCCACTATGATACAAAGTTCTTCAACGTCAGCGGTCCGCTGAGCGGCATCAAGCGCAGCCTCACCGACGGAGGAATCCGCGTTCCCTTCATCGCACGCTGGCCCGGAAAGATCGCACCAGGCACCGTGTCAGATCATGTCGGCTACTTCGGTGATTTGCTCGTCACCTGGGCCGAGATCGCAGGCATCCCCGTTTCAGATCCACGCGACGGCATCAGCATTGTTCCCACCCTGACCGGAAAGGGAAAACAGCTCGATCATGACTACCTGTATTGGGAATTCTACGAGCGCGGCGTGAGCCAGGCGCTTCTGATCGGCGGACGATGGAAGGCAATCCGGCTCAAGACGCCGGATGCGCCAATCCATATCTATGATCTGAAGAACGACATCCGCGAATCCAAGGATGTCGCCGTCGAGCATCCCGAAATCGTCAAACGCGCCTCAGAACTTTTCGTCACCGCCCACGTCAGCAACGACTATTGGAAGCTGAAGCCGATGGCCTCCGCCAAATTCTAGCCGGACGCGGCAAAGCCCGCTTCCAGAGCGGCGGGCAGCAACTTTGTTTAAGGCGGTCTCTTGACTATGTTCTGTGGTGTTTAACACCTTTGCTCTCTCTGGAGGACTTGGAAATCCGAACAACGGGCTGATGATCCGCCGGTGTTCCCTCACCCTATCTTTCGGAAACTGCGATCTCAGCCTGAGGTATTTTGTCTTGCGCCTGTCGGCAGGAAGCTTGTGGCGAGGAATTGCAGCGCCCCCCGGGCGTCGGCGATCACGTCATCGACTTCCTGATCGAGCGGATTGACCCAGCCGGGTATTCCAGCCGCAGGGGATGCGACCTGCGGCGCTGGGAGGGATGACTGTGGCGACACGACTGCTGTCTGATGGGTTTCCATGTCGGGAATCACCCCCTTTCGGCCACCCAGGAACTCCAGGCGTACAACAATCAATGCCACGACACAGGCCGCAGCCACCCAGGTGAGCTGAGGAAGAAGGGACCCCTTTGACGATTTGCGGGCCTTGGGGATCTCCCTGACCGCACGCGCTACGCGCTGGGCAAGGTAGGGCGACGCACCGCTTTGCGCGGGGCGCACATCGCTGCGAAGGCGCTGGGAAAGGGCACCTTCGACATCCCGCTCCCGCGCGAGCTCGGGGGTGCGCTCACAGGCGCGCGCAAGCCAGTCGGGCAGCGGTTTGTCGCTCACATGGTACCAACGAATCAGTAATTTTTGGAGAAAGGTTTTCATGACTGCGACAGCGGAGCTGGATGAAGTTTGCGGAGTTGATTGCGGGCGCGAAAGAGGAGGATCTTCACCCCGGTCTGCGAGCGGTTGAGCACCTTTGCGATTTCTTCAATGGACATCTCCTCAAGGTACTTGAGGACGACCACTTCCTGGTACGGGGACTTGAGCTGGCGGACATACTGCCACACCGAATCGTTCTGTTCCGCGTGCTCCACGGATGCGGATGGAGTGGCAGTATCGCAGGCGACATCGAAATCGAGCTCCTCGGTCCTGCGGGTGTCACGATGGTGATTGTACAGCGTGCGCCGCGCGATCGTGTAGAGCCACGCGGCAAAACTCGTGCGGTGTTCGTAGCGATGCAGGTTCTTGTAGGCCTTGACGAAGGTGTCCTGAGCAAGGTCCTCCGCATCCTGCCGGTTCCGCGTGTAGCGCCGAAGGAAGTTGCAAAGTCTGTCCTGATGCTCCCTGACCAACCGCGCAAATGCCTCCGGATCTCCGGCAAAATCGGGAGCCTCGCTGCTTGTCGCCTCATACGCGGGGCGGTCAGGCATCATGATCTCGGTCTCGGGGGCTGCAGGCATGGAGTCACGGATCAACGACACCGCTTATTGGAGCGCCACCGGTGCGGGTGGCAATTCGACATTGGCATCGCCAAAAAACTGAAGGTCTGAAATCGCCGTGACGCCGTCACCAGGCGCACTCGGAACCATGATGCGCACCCACTGGGTGGCCGTGTCCGGTACATTGTAGCTCTCGAGTCCGGAACTACTTCCCGAGCTCGTGCGCGTCACCAAGGTTTTCCATTGCGAGCCGTTGGTCGATGTCTGGATCGAAAAGCGGATCTTCCTTGTATCTCCATCCTTCCACGCGATGCGCACCTCGCGGAGGAGACTCGGAGATTCCAGCTCACAGCGAATCCATTGCATGCTCCCCTTTGCCGCCCAATAGGTCTCGGGCTTCGAATCGGTCGCGTTGCGGGCGAGATTCCCGTTGTCGCTTCGTGCATCGACATTGTTTACCTTGAGCTGTGCGCCTCCGATCGAGTCCGCGACTTCGGGCGCGGCAGGAGCTGCAGGGGCGGTCGTATTTGAAGCCCGATGCTCCGTGGCGAGTGTGGTCAGGAGCTTGACGACCTCATCGGAAGGATAAGTCAGGCCGATCGAGACGGCTCGATCCGACTGATCGACCGTGACGCTTTGTGTCAGCCGACTCAGATTCTGGTCCTGGATCTGCACAAAGGAGGCCATCGCGAGCATGCCCTCGACGACCTTGGTCATGTTGGTCGAGACTTCGGAGTCGGTTGTGAGCAATGTGACGCGCGCAGCGAGGTTGCTGCCGGTCTCGCCAAGGGCGACCTGCACCCCGGCCGCCTTTTGCAGGAGGCGCGCCTGTGCGGGCATCTCCTTGAGCCGGTTGAATCCGTTCGCGGAGGCGATGAAAAAGAATCCGCCGGGGTTCGTTGAGGCGATCAGGGGATCACTCCTCTTGATCGGCGCCAGTCGGCCATCGATCACGGAGAGGGCACGCTCAACCTGGTCGAACTGCCTGCTGATAAGGATGAGATCCTTGCGCGGAAAGGTCAGGTAGATCTCGTTGCCGAAAAGGTAGGTCGGGAATGACTTTCCGGTTACGGTCTTGAAGGGAACCTTGCCATCGTTGGCGAGCTCCTGACCCGCGAGGAAGCCTTCAACGATGCTTTGCGCCTTGGGTCCCGCCTGGACCAGGAGCACGGAATGGTTCTCCGGACTGTCTTCGAACGAGGTTCCATAGGCGGTGAGCGAATGAATCTGCTGAAGTATGCCATCGAAGTCGATTGAGAGCTTCGTCTGCTCCTTCTTCGCGAGCTCTGACTTGATGCGCGCGATAATAAAGCTGCCGACCTTTGAGTCCTTCAGTCCGTCGAGATCCACATGCGCAAGCCACTTGGTGTCTGCAGAAACGCGCGCGGGATCGAATGGCGCGGCGGTAAGCAGGGTTCCTGTCGCCAGCGCACTCATCAGAAAGCTTGTGAAGTATTTCATGGAAGAGTTTTGGTATGCCCTGTTAACCCAGACCGAAGAGAAAAGGTTACACCGGCCACATTTTCCTCGGTCGTCACTCAGGTTTCCTTCTCAGCACCGATGCTGTACTGCTTGCAGGAAAACAGGATGCACGATACCAACAACGCCGCAAAAGTCAGCACAAGCAGCGCGCCAACCGACTGCAGAACGGCCACCGGTCCCGGGCCTTCCAGTGTCTGACGCGCGTGTTTCAAGAGAACCTCCACATGGCGCGTCACGGCGAGCAGGTTGAGGTTGGTCGGCATGCGGCTGATACCCGTCTCCACAACAAAACCATAGAGCAGGCCGACCACCATATACTTTCCCGTCCAGACGCCAAG
The DNA here is from genome assembly GCA_014584295.1 of Verrucomicrobiota bacterium. Lineage (GTDB taxonomy): Bacteria > Verrucomicrobiota > Verrucomicrobiia > Opitutales > Opitutaceae > UBA6669. The sequence continues at coordinate 97,570 of JACTNC010000051.1, read as the reverse complement.
TGTGACGGCGATCGCCGTGACCGGCACGATCAGCGCAAATTCCGCGGCGCATGTCATCGGAAGATTTCGCCAGACACCATCGATGCCGGAAAAACTTCCCGTCGCGTACACCAACAGCGTGCCCGGAATGGTCAGCAGCGTCACAACAACCACCGCCGCCACCCACGCAGCAATCACGAGGTGGACCTTTTTCACCGATCGTGTCCACAGGTACTCGATCGTATACGAACGGATCGCATTGCGCAGAATGCCGCCACCCACCGCGAGGCCCATCAGCGGCACAAACCTCAGCGCGACGATATCCAGCATCCAGCGCTCGAACTGAGCCGGATTGGACCGTGAAAGCGACAGCCGCGTCAGGATCACCAATCCAATCGCCCCACATACCACCTTCACCCACAGCTTCGGTCCCATCCAGGCTTTCAGTTCGAGCGACAACACGGCGGGAATGACTGACGCAAGAGGTGTCGCTCCCGCTGCAGGAGGTGTGAAGCCGGCGATGATTGAGGCCGGATTCGGAGGCATCGGCGGAGGCTGATCGGAAACGCTCATGAGTTCACCTTTTCGAACAGGCCAGAAAGCGTCGTGGCCCTGCTTTGCACTTCAAAGATTCGCGCAGGGCAACCCGCAAGCAAGGTGGTCCATTCCGCATAGAAGCGCTCCGCATGCCTGACCCAGACGACCACCCGATCCTCCTCGAGATAGTAGCCACGAAGCAGTCCCGCCGAACGCAGGCATTCCACGACGTCATCGGGGCGGTCTGTTCGGATGACGACCTGCTCGGGCCAGCGCGACGCGTTTGCCTGGATTTCCTGGTGGGTACCTCCTGCCACCGCCCGGCCCCAGTTCAGCATCAGGAAACTGCCGCACAAGGATTCAAGCTCGTCGAGGATGTGACTCGATATGAGGATGTGCACGCCGCTGCGCTGCAGACCGCGGAGAATGTCGCCGATCTCATGGCGACCCATCGGATCCAACCCGTTCATCGGTTCATCCAGAATCACCAGCCCGGGCCGGTGGAGGAGCGCCTGCGCGAGCTTCACGCGCTGCCTCATGCCCTTCGAATAGGTGCCTATCCTCTTCTTCCAGTGTTCCCTGGAGAGTCCGACAGCCGTGAGCGCGAGTTCGCTTCGCTGCAAGGTCTCCCCGCGCGGCACGCCCGAGAGCGCAGCCAGCGAGCGAAGCCAGTCGACCGGCTTCAGATCCTGATGCACGTGCTCGTGCTCGGGGCAGTAGCCTATGCGTCCAAGAACACCTGGATTGTTCCATGGCTCCTCGCCAAACACCGTCAGCCGGCCCGACGACGGCCGTATCTGCCCCGTCACGAGCTTTATCAGCGTGCTCTTGCCCGCGCCATTGGGTCCGACAAGCCCCGTGATGCCAGGCCCGATCGTGAACGTGACGTTGTTCAATCCGAGAACAAGACCGTAGAAGCAGCTCAACTCGGTGGCCTGGATGACAGCACTCATTCGTTGGAGATGCGTTTGTTGATCGCCAAGATCGAGACTCCGAGGAATCCAGCGAGGAACAGGATCGGCATCCATGAGCCCCCCGGCATGGTCTCCACGGCGCTCGCAGTTTTTGCCGGAAGCGCCTTGAGCATCGATTCAAAAAACGGTAGAGAGCCCTTCGCGCTCTCCAGCACGCCCTTGAGATCATAGAGCCCGCGGGTCACTTCACGCAGGCAATTGATCGGACTGAGACAGCGACCCCACGGGAACACGTGGCTCGCCGCCTCTGCCACGAATCCTGACACGAGCCAGAGGACGATCCATAGCGCGGTCGCGGCTCCGGATTTTCTGACCAACGAAGACACTGCGAGTGCAAAAGCGCTGAGGGAAACCACCGTTACGACACCAGCGGCCATCGCCCGCAGCAGCGCGGGAAATCCGTGCCAGAAGAAGGACCAGTCGGGGGACAGGACATTCGATGCGAACCAGACGAACGCCAGCGGCGCAATCATGATCCCTCCCAGCAGCACAAACACGATACCAAATTTTCCTGCGAGATAGTCCGTGCGGGTCAACGCCTTGGAGTTGTAGATCAGAACCGCGCGACTCGACAGGTCCTGGGAAATGAGCTTTGGCACAAACAGCGCCACGGCCAGACAGCAAAGCGTCCCGTAGAGGGTCGTCACGGAGAACAAGGTTATGCGGAAAAGACCGTCGACGGTGATTTCCGGATAGAGCAGGATCCAAGCCGTGACGCCATCAAGGATGGCCTTGGCCTTGCGTCCAAACGTGCTCGCGACAAACGACGCCAAGGTGCTGTCCGTGGAGAGGAGCTGACCGATCAGGAAATGAAACGCGACAACAGCCAGCGCGCACACCCATGCGATCGCGAATATTCCCCGAAGCAGTTTCGAGCGCCAGCACAGCCTCAGCCCATAACTCGTGATCGTCCATCTCCGCCGCCAGATGGAGGTCGAGGTCCCCTTCCAATGCTGGTAGTCCTGTGCGCGAATGCTCATGGCGTCGTCCCCTGATCGCGCAGCGCCTGAAGGAAAAATTCCTGCAGGGCGTTCGGACTGGCCTTGATTTCAATCGGTGCGATCCGTCTCTCACTCAGGAACGCAATCATGGGGTTGAGCGATTCCTGCCCATGCGAAACACGGATGCGGCCGTTGCTGAGCAGCTCGCTCGGCCAACCGTTCCGGGAAAACGCCTCGATCAATTCAGGGACGCCGCCCTGAACCGAAAGCTCTGCAACGGGTTTCCTGCGGCGCTTAAGTTCCTGCAAGCGGTCATGAACCACCACCCTGCCGCGCGCAACGATGACGATCTGTTCACAGATGCGGTCGACATCGGGCAGGAGATGCGACGACAGAACCACGCTGATTCCCGACTCCTTCCAGATGCGCCCGATCAAGTCGAGGATGTGCGCCTGGCCTTCCGGATCCAGGCCGTTCGTGGGCTCGTCGAGGAAAACCAGCTCCGGATCATGCACGATAGCCTGCGCAATCTTGATGCGCTGCTTCATGCCCGTGGAATAGGTCTCCACGAGACGATACCGCTCCTGTCCCATGCCGACAAAATCCAGCATCTCATGCGCACGCTGACGGGCTGCGGCAAAGGGCAGGCCTGACAATTGCGCGCAATAGGTGACGTATTCGCAGCCCGCCATGCCGGGAATGTGGCAGTCCTGCTCAGGCGCATACCCCACGCGTTTGCGCACTTCACGACCATGCACATCGATGTCCTGCCCCAGCAGCGAGGCGCTCCCTGAATCTTTCGCCTCCAACTGCAGGAGGCAGCGGATGAGCGTCGATTTGCCGGCGCCATTGGGACCGAGCAATCCGATCGTTCCTGGCTCAATCCGAAGATCGATCCGATCCAAGGCCTGCTGCCCGCCGAAGCGCTTGCTCAGGCCCTGGGTTTCGATGATCGGAGGCATGGATGTGAAACTCTCAATACCCGGAAAGGCTTGATGAGGTTACACAAAGAATTGCCTGAATCGCTCAGGCATGCCGCGAGAGAAGTCGATATCTGAGTAAATATGCTTTAGTGTGATTGAACTGGATCGGGGCACGCTATTTCAAAGACGGACACTTGCAGGGAAATTTCGTATGATTTGTTAAGCCGTTGCTTCGTATGCAAGCATCTCCTTCCATATACCCAAGGATAGCTCGAAAATTGAAAGACTGGATTCGACACCGAAAAGGCTCAGGTTGTTTGCCCAATTACTAACGCAGCAGGAAGCGTCGTAGTTCGATGCGTGCCTTCTGCAAGAATTTCGCCCGCTTCGCGTCCGATGCTTTCGAAGTCAATCTTCAGCGTAGTCATATTCTGGTCGGATACGATATCGGTGCCCATACCTGAGATTATGCCAACCACTTCTGGACATGCGATACCTCCCTCACGGAGACTACGTCGCAATATCAGAGCCACGTTATCTTCAGGACAAAATACCCCCACTCGGCAACGTGCCACCTTTAGGCGGTTGATGAAAACCGTTCTTTCTTCCGGAGTAGCCACGAGACAGATATTCTGTTCATCAATCGCCCGGCCGAGCGTTACAGCTGCCCGTTGTGCAGCAGCGCACATGAGGTCGACGGGGGCGGCCCCCTGAAATGGCACCGCAATGTAGATCTGCTCATAGCCACGGGCAAAAAGATGCCCAACAGCCAAGATAGCGCTCATATGAAAATCAACTGCAACGCTCGCCAACCCCCGCAATCGTGTTGGCCGACAGACGATCACTGCATTGCCTAGCTGATCAGCAAAATCCTCCAAGACCTCATCGAGCCATATATCGTCGAGAAGGATGCCACCCACCTGGTCCTTGGTGTCGCGGAAAAACTCTGTCAACGCCTCGCGTTGCGCCGGTGGCCCCGCATGCAATGGAGGATGCGCCGTATCGGCATGGCGAACGAGTGCCTCATTATGCACGAATAGCATTCCAGCCCGGTTGCGGCCAAACGCTTGGCTGAATCCGCTCATGATTCCTTGATAGATGCGACTCCAGTTTTGCAGCTTCCGAAGCAAACAGGCATACGGCTTCCGGCGCTCAAAAAGATCTCGGCCCTCTGCCAAATAATAACGACCGTTTTCCCGCCGCCAGAGCACATCCTCATCGTTCAATCGTTTCAAGAGGCGGCAGGAGCTTGCATTGGAAATACCGTAACGAATTCCGAGTTCGCGCGTGGTCGGCAACGGCTGCTGCACATCCCAGGTCTTACGCGTGGCAATCTGCCGCAATGCAGCCTCGAGCCCGACCACCCCCACACCTGCGGGCAGACTACCTAATGGTGATGTAACAGAGGACTTGGAGTTTGGCATTGTTTCACTAGTGGTTCAGTAGTTACCTTCGATTGGCGAGATAATTTTGTTACGCAACAGATGTATGTCCTGTTTATGAATGTCTCCAAGCGTTACCCTCCTGTCATCTTAGCGACATGTCCAATCCCATGGACGGAGCGCGATGAATTCGATGACTCACTTTTTAGTCGGGTGGTCGTAAGGCTTGTGAAAGACTTCACCCCACATGTCTATCTTTTCGGCACCGCCGGCGAAGGCTACGCGGTTACTGACCGCCAGTATAAAGCGATCCTGCGCACTTTCCGCGAAACGCTTCCAGCAGCAGCCGAACCGATGATCGGAATCATTAGCCTGTCGCTCGGTACCATTGTCGAGCGAATCGCACTTGGGCGTGAAATGGATTTCCGTAGCTTCCAGCTTTCGCTCCCGAGTTGGGGTGCTCTGACGGACCTTGAGACCGACCGTTTCTTTGCCGAGACCTGCGGGCGCTTTCCTGACTGCCATTTTCTCCACTACAACCTTGCGCGTTCAAAACGTTTGTTGGATGGCAATGCTTATGCGCGGCTCGCTCACGCACACCCCAACCTTGTTGCAGTCAAAATGGGTGGCGAAAACACCCAAGCGTTCTCGGACATTCTGACAAAGGCGCCGACCTTACAGTGTTTCTTCACTGAATTTGGCTATGCCGCGATGCGAGACACCCATGAGTGCGGCCTGCTCGCCGCGCTCTCTGCCAGCAACCACCGCAAGGGTATTGCCTATCATGACGCTCGCGGTCCACAACTCGCAGTCCTTGCGGAAGAGTTTCGCGCAGTCCACCGCGCGCTCAAGTCTGCAATCGATCCGACAGTGACCCACATCGACGGTGCCTACGACAAACTGCTGCTGAAAGCGGAATTCTCCGACTTCCCTCTCCGTCTGTTGCCGCCATACTCCTATCCGGACGACAGTGCATTCTCCCGATTTCAAGCAGGACTTCCCGCTGGGTGGTCACCCGCAAAGATGCAATAACCCCCCTTACCTCGCCAACACAATGCCTGCGCACCGACCAATGGTGATAACGGCTCGACGATAAACAATGTCAAACGCATCCTCCAGCCAGCTTGTAGCTGCCGATGCCTGGCATGGTCCGAATGAATTCTTCGGGCTGCAGCGTGCCATCAAGACAATGGAATTCAACCTCGGGCGCCAAAGTGCTCTTTGCAACTCGACCTGTCAGTCCGTTGTCATGTCAGTTTGGCTCTTCCTGTGTTGCTCTCTCGGAGTCTCCTTTTCCCGAGCAGAGGAAACGTGGGAATCGGTCGCCCCACTTCCGATTGGTCTCGCCGGTTTCGCTGTTGGTACCATCGGTACCAATGTCATGGTCGCAGGGGGAACTCAATGGATCGGCAAGTCCAAAGTCACTTTGGCGACTGTCGCAGTCTACAATCCTCGCACAAACCATTGGGAAGATCAGCCGTCCTGGGCACGTCCCTTTGCCTTCGGCCCGTTCGCCGCATGGCAAGCGCGATTGGTTGCTTGGGGGGGGAGCGACGGGAATAGCACTCGCTCGGACCGCGCAGACCAAACAACAAATGAAATCATCCTGCCGCATCCCGTTGCTTACGCAGGAAGCGCCCTTCTGGACAACAGGCTCTACATCCTTGGGGGAACACCGGACCTGAGCACCGTCGCGCGAGCGACTGCGCAATTTCAAGCAATCGACCTCGCATCAAAGTCAATCATATCCCTTTCAAAATTTCCTGGCGGACCTTGCATTCATGTCGCACTTGCCGCGGCAGGGGGCCACGTTTGGGCCTTCACTGGCGGTCGGTGGGACGCAAATCAACGCAGGTTAATCAATGTCAAAGAGGCATGGAGCTACAATCCCACGGCACACATATGGCGTGCACTTACATCTGCACCCTGCTCTGCCCGAGGCGTCGGCGCCCTTGCTCTCGATGAAAGATACATTCTGCTCGCAGGAGGTCATCGCGATATGCCCGGGGGCCCGCGAGTTATCTCCTCATGCTTCGTTTACGATACGATACGAGATACTTACCATATCGTTCCTGATCTGCCAATCGGTGTGATGCTGGCCGGTTTGGTGCGACTTGAAAACGAAGTCTATGTACTCGGTGGCGAAGATTCACCGCGCCATCGTTCCGACCGGGTTTTTCGCGCCACTGTATCCGGGTTATTGCGCCATGCCGCTCTACACCAATAAACCCGCATGAATCGCGTTAGGCGCACCCATTACACCGCAGAAGATCTTTCGGCCTCAGCTCGCCGCGCCCGGCGAACGTCCTCTCTAGTAGTGAAGCGGTAGGCAAGCAGCAAGGTTATCCCCGCAAACGAAAAGAGTCCAGCTACGCAGGCAAAGATCGCTTGCAGGCCGAACGCACCCTTAAGCAAGCCGGCCAGCAACACGCCGCAGCCACCTGCGCCGGTCAAACAGGCATTCATAAGACCAATCGCCGACGATCGCATATGTTCGGGAACAATCTCGCAAAGTATGGGATTGTGATTCGCTTGGCCGATACCCCGAAACAAAGAGAACCAAGAGATCGCTATCACAATGCTAGCAAAGCTTGAATCGGTCAGGAATAGAAGAAGCGATGGCGCAGCGATGAGATAGCATCCTCCGTAGGCCAGCAGGCGACGCTCCGGTCCGTGTATTGCGAGCCGGTCGGAAATCCAACCGCCAATTGCGATACCGATCAGTACGCTAACCTGCAGCATGAAAGTCCCGGCAAACCCTGCCTGCGCCAGGGAGAGACCAAACGAATCGCGGAAAAATAGCGGCAGCCAACTGAAGAAAATCCACATACCCATACCCGACATCATTGATTCAAAGAGAATGGCGTAATAGGAGCGCACCCCGGCAAGATAGCGAAGCGTTGACAGCAACGAGGGGCGCATCGCATCGCTCCACTTCACTTCTGCATCCACCCCAATTCCCTTGGGCAGAAATCGTCCGCTCCCGAGCGCAAGGATCAGCCCGGATGCTCCGAATGTAACGAACGCGATTCGCCAGCCCCAGTGTTCTGCCAGAAAGCCTGCTGCCGATCCACCGATTACAATCCCTCCGTTTACGCCAATTGAAATCAAACTCATCGCACGTGCACGTGTTGCCAATGTGTGGTGCTGGGCAATGAGCGCAAAAGCAGCCGGGAGAAAGAGGCATTCGAACGCGCCCATGGCTCCACGCAGCACCAAGAGCGTTTCGAATCGGCCCGCCATGCTCATAAGCGCCGTAACCATACTCCATGCAACGAGACTCCATACAACCACACGAGTGCGAGAAACTTTGTCCGCCAAGCTGCCGGCAACGGGAGAACCGAGAGCATATGCCCAAAGAAAAACGGAACTCAGCATCCCCAACGCCACATCTGAAAGGCCAAGCTCTGCGCGTAAGGCAGGCAAGATGGATGGCAAGGCCATGCGGTCGGCATAATTCACTCCTGAGGCCACAGAGAGAAAGGCCACCATCTGCCAGCGAGGCTGTCGATAAAATGGCCCTGTTTCAGCACAGGCCATTGGGGCAATCAAGGAGACCTTCATTTCCGTTCCCCTGTCGTCGCAGCGGAATAGGCGCGAACTTCGAAGATGCGAGCATGATCCAATCCGTTCGTTGCATACACCTCGATTCTTAGACCAGTTGTACTGATCGGCAGCGGAAGATCATGCCTGCGCAGACGTTGGTAATTGGCGGTCTCGTTCAGGCATTCACACCATACAGTGCCATCAAGCCAAAATAGACTGTATTCACGCACGGTTTCGGCCTGTGGCCGCCCCCATTGCATTGATGCCGTATATCCGTCAGCCTGGGATAGGGTGAGATGTCGGTGTTGTCCGGTATCAAACACAATCTGCACCTGTTGCATGGAAACAGGCCTGTTCCAACGAATCTCCAGCCACGCCGGAAACCCATGGCTCGGATCGCTCATCCAGCGGTGAAGCCCTGGATGCGCACGACCTGGAGGGGCGCAGGTTACATGCGCACGCGTTCCCTCTATGCCATCTGAAAGCACATGAGCCGGGGATCTGCCATCGGCTGGAGCGGATGACACGAGCGGTCTGCCATGCACTGCACGTGTCTGACCGCTACGTATCTGACCAGGTTCAGCTCCCGACTGATGACTCGAAGCAGTAATAAGATCCGCTCTGCGCACGAGATCATCGGCATCCGCGTTTAGCACTCCGATAAGATAACAGTCGTCGCGGAGGAGACGCTGTTGAACGATTCTCAGCAAGTCTGGTCGAGCGACAAGCGCTCTCGGGGTCAATCCAGCGCGAATCGCATGTGCTGCCGCAGTGCCAACCCCTTGGCCGATGACAGCACACGTGGCCATGACACGCGTTGATGCAAAGGCGATATGTGTTGCCGAGATGTTACGGCCAGCAAACATCAGGTTGGCAGGTCCCTCCGAAATGCATGAGCGCAACGGAATGTCATAGAGGTATGGCAGGTGATGCTGCTCGCACGGTGCGAGATCGGGGACATCGACACCTTCGGGAGGGTGCGTGTCTATAGGCCAGCCACCATAGGCGATTGCGTCAGGGAAAGTCGGGGACTCGATGACATCCCGCTCTGTTAGAACGTGCAATCCAGTGAAGCGTCGGCTCTCGCGTTTGCCTGGGAGAAAGCCGATCCATTCAAGTGCCCAACAGCCTACATCCAAACCCGACTCGTTCTTGATGTGATTCCAAACACCGAGTGTGATGGCGAGCAACTCATCACGGATTCTCTCATTGTCTTTTATAGTATTGAGACAGCCACCCCACTCTGCCCACCAGTAGCCATACTCGAGGCCCAGGTCGGAGCCAGCGCAACCAAAAGGGCGGAGCTTGAAGTCATCCGACCGGAATTTTCGCACCCATGGAGGCGCGATGAATGGCATCGGTCGCTCGTGACGACGTGCCTGAAAGAGAATGGTAGACCCAAGCGTTTTCGTGTCGGCTTTTTCCATCGCCAACTGCTCCCCGAACTCCGCTCGGTCCTCACGGCCAAACCGGAAAGGCGCGCCCGCTTCAAGTCCAAGTCGCCCGTCGCCGGTACAATCGGCAAAAATGCGGGCGGTGATGCGAAAATGATCCTCTGTAGAAGCTCGAGTCGCTGTTGCCGAGCGCACCAGACCATCGACCACCTCGGCTCCGTCAACAGTGGTATTCATCATCAGCGTGAGATTAGGTTCACGTCGGCATTTGTCATAGAGCATCAGATCCATCATTGCCGCTGAGCGCTGTGGATTGTGCACCGCAAGATCGAGGCGGATTTCCTCCACTATTCCACCCTCGCGCAGTTCCGTCTCAAGCGCATACCCGCCCTTCAGGCCCGTTGCCCCGACAACGTGCATACGCACCTCACTCGATGCGTTGCCTCCCAACACTGCACGATCCTGACATAGGATGACACGCACGCCGAGCCGCGCTGCTGCCAAGGCACACACCACACCCGCCAGACCGCCGCCAGCAACGAGCAAGTCGCAATCAAGAGTTTGTTGCGAGCAAGCGCTCATGACTTAGCGCAGAAGTGCAGGGAATCGCACTTTCAGCGGACTTCCTCCCACTGAAACTCAAATTCGACAATCTGCGGTGGGCGCTTATCGATGCCCTTGTAATCTACAACGCAAAACAATGTACGTCCGTCGCGTTCCACAAAATAGGGCACCGGATAATAACCATCGGTGACATTGGCTCCTTCCGCATTATCGAGGACCACCGCATCGACGACTGTCAGGTTCTCCGCATCAATGCGGAAGAGACAAAGCTTCATAGCCCCGGGAAAGTGTGGACCAAGGCCGCCACTCTCCCGGACCGGTGAGGAATCAGGCAGCTGCGTCCAGTTTCGGCCAATCAGATAAAATCGTCCATCACGCATGAAAAGCCGCGGGCGGCCGATATAGCTGGCAATGAAGGGATAGGTCTCTGTGAGGTCCACCTGCTTTCGTAGACAAAAATCGTTGTCTGTAAAGTGCAGCCGCGCCCGATTGTCGTAACCGCGCGTAACGACAAGAAAGCCGTCTGCATAGCGAACAAATGAACTTTCATTGATGGGTATCTCGCCAAACTCATGCGACAGATTGCGGATGAAGCGCCAGCTCCTTCCACTGTCTTCCGAACGCAGGACTGCAACTGGTCCCGCATACGGGCGCGGCGGAAAAACCGAATAGCCACCAACGAGGTTCGAGAAGCCCATCGCCAACATCCAAGTTGTGCCGCCTTCAACAATAAAATTGAACGGGTATCCGTATTCGATTCCATCGATCACACCAACCCGATCAAAGGAGCCGAACGAGTTTCCCAAGTCTGTTGAACGGACAGCCCGCATGCCAAGCCGCAAGAGACTGCCCCTTTCTTGAACATCAACATAGTTGCCGACATCTCCATTTGGGAAGCGTACCCACTCACCCATTTGCATGATCTGCTCGCTAAGTTGCGCCAGCACCGGACCGGATGAAACATGACCGGAGCCTTTATCTATACAAAATGAGTCAATTATCGAATTTGCATCACCGCCATGACTTCTTCCCCGCTTATAGCTCACTAGGATATTGTCACCTACATCCAGAATGGATGGAAATGCAAGGTAATGTCGCGGCTCATCGGCAATAGATGCTACGAGAACCCGGCTTCGGACATGTTTGGGTGAGCGAGGTGCAACTCCAGCCGACAGAAGTGGCAGGACTAATAGGAAGCATCCAACTGCGACGATTTTCATAATTTGCGAACGATGGCCAGTGCCTGCTGCAATCCTGCCATTATACCTCGGAAGTCACTAAATACATTAAAAAATCTATAGCCCATTGCGTGATATGTAGCAGCCCGCTCTGGTCCGCATGGTATCCCGGCCGTCTTCCCGTATCGAGAACACGCCGAAGCAACTTCCTCAATGACCGCCATAATCGCAGGAGAATCTACCGAGCCGTAATGACCAAGTCCAAGCGAGAGGTCACCAGGGCCTACAAACAGCACATCGACGGATGGAATGGCTGCAATCTCATCAATATAGGGTATAACCTCGGGTTCTTCAATTTGAACCACGAGCATCAACTCTTTATTCGCGTTGGAAAAGTAGTGCGTCGATTCTCCGCGACCAAAGTCTGAATCTGGATGGATGATATCACAACCTCTCCTTCCTTCGGGCGGGAATTTTATCATCTCAATAACCTCACGTATCTCGTCAGGATGCCGCACTCGAGGTAACATGATTCCGGATGCTCCGGCCTCTAGGATATGGATAATATCCGTGTAGCTCTTGGGCTTGATGCGGATAATCGCATCTGCACGCCCAAGACGGCAGGCCTGGATAAGAGAGTAGAGTGTATCAGGCGATATCTGCCTATGCTCGAGGCAGATCCAAATACCATCCACTCCTCCGGATGCAAGGAGCTCTACAAGCTCGGGATCCTGGTAACATGCTTTTGCTATGATCACCGTCTGACCCGCAGTAAACTTCCTCTTGCAACGGGACTCTGTCATGAGAATTGTCCGAGAAAGAGACCCATTGTTCTATCCACCCTCGCCAGAGCTTACCGCGATGGCACGGTGATACCACCTGCGCAGGTTGCGACGGGCCGGGATATCATACAGAACCCACCGGTCAGTATGATTGCGCAGGGGGATCAGTTGAAACTCAAAATTTGTCAGCAGGATCCCCGTGCTCGTCAGATAGTTGACCGTGTCTACAATTGTGTATGTTTCCGGTGTCACATCATACACCTCATGACTAATGAATACCGGCCGATTATTCAATAGATCCAGTCGTTTCCTGGCAGAGATGCGATCACTTCCTGTGTATGGCCAACCGCGAGCACCGTCATAGTGACTGGCAGCGAAGAATCCGCGCCAAATTTTCGCGATTTCCTCATCATGTAAGCCAATAAAGTTGCAGGCCAAGGCTCCTCGAGAAAAGCCGCAGAGAAGAATTGCATCTGGATCCCCACCGAAGTTCTCCAGGACGTGGGCGATTGCTTCCTTACAAAAAGCGACGGTTAGATCAACTTGGCCCCACCAGCGGATGGCATTGCGGGGGCCGTTTGAGTCGACGAAAGGGAGGCAGATCCAAATCGAACCCTTCCCAGCTGATATCCCGAATCCCAGATTACAGTCTTCGACCCGACCAGTGCACACATCGCCATACTTGCTAACATAGTTGCCGTTCCCTGGATATTCGGCGATTACGGGATACTTGCCCCCCGAATGCCAATCCATTGGAAGATAGAGTGAGAAATACACCTCTGTCTCGCTCCAATCCGGGAGCGTTACCCGGACTCGACGTCCGGGAGCCGGCAGCATGTCGCTCATCTTCGGCGGAGTCAGATCCGGGCGGAACGTTGCGATGTCCGGATAACCCGCTCCAACCTTTGGAATTGCAACGATGGGTTCATCCCCCCTCGCAGCCTCGATAGGGCGGCCACTGGAGGCCATGTACCAACTGGCGGCCAATAGTAAGGCAATGAGGCGAAAGATGCGGATGGTAATGCCCGCTAAATTGCAGGCCGAAAGAGCTGGCAAATTCGAAGCGTAAGGGTTCGAGCTCAAAACAAGTAAGCAACTCGAAATTTGATGAGCCTCTCTGGGCCCGTCAAAAAGAGGTTTCGGTTAATCCCACGCGCCAAGTACCACTTGTCGGTAAGATTGGAAACATTGAGGCTAATTCGATAACGACGCCAGACATATTGCGCGAAAGCGTCCATGGTTGTTACCGCAGGAAACATAATTTCATTGCCCACCTCACCCGGGACCTTCCCCTTGCGGTTCGCACCTAACCCCAGCACCAGTCCCTTAAGGGCGCCACTCTGGATTTTGTAGCGTGTCCACAATGCGCCCGTATATTCCGGTGCATTGCGTGGGAGAAGCTTTGTCGGTAAAGAAATATCCATCGTCGCTCCACTTAGCATTAGGTCCCAGCCCGGGACCAAATTGAGTATGACGTCGGCTTCCGCACCTTTGGTAATCTGCTGATCCAACTGCACCCGATAGCCCGCAGTAGCCATGTCAGGGTCCGGATGCAGTCCAATAATTTGTTTCAGGCGAAGATCGAACAAAGAGACTGTGGCACTAATTCGCCCCTCTCTAAACGCAGTCTTAAATCCAATCTCGTTTACTACTCCGGTTGATGGCTTAAATGTAGAGCCATCAGGGTTGGCGCCAAAATTGGCGGTAAACGTTTCAGAATAATTGAAAAATAGCGACCAGTCCTTTCTCGGCTTCCAAACCGCGCCCCCCTTATAAGTCCAGTTATCCCCACCATTTACTGCACCTTTGATACCTGTCAGCAGGCTCTTGGCATGGGAGTTATACTTGTCGAAGCGCGCACCAGCGACTAACTGAAATTTCTCGCCAGCAAGCCTAATATGATCATGAAATGAAAGGCTTTGGTTTTCACCACGGCTATTTGTCTTAGAGGTAAGTCGGGGATTAATCGGCGTCGTATAATTATATACGGGTGAAAGTATGTCGAGCGGCGGAGGGGCGTTGTGCGAAACAACGCTAGACTCGTTATTTAGTTCAAAATGCTGCGCAATGAAGAGGAACTTATGCGCCGTTGGCCCGATCACAAAATTGTATACGGATTCAAATGCAACTGTCTTGTCACTATCATAGTTTGTAGCAAATCGGGATGAGCGGTTCATCAACCGATTGTTTGCCTGAATCCCAGCTGCAAAGATATCATAAACATCATGGTCCCAATAATTGATATAGCCCGCAAGACGCAAGGACCATTCAGCAGATGGCTGCGCTTCAATGGATGCAAAAACGGCTCGCTTGTCATTCTCGGAATATGCCCACGGGTCTGTGAAGGTGAAATCCCGGGGGAGAAGACCAAAGGTCGTGGAACCGCCACGTCCAAACGGTTGAAGCTCAGCATTATCACTCCAGTGCTTGAAGCCTCTTTCGTTCAGGAATTCTCCGGTAATCTTGACTTGCAAGTTCCTCCAGGGACGCCACGCGATCATGGGATCGACATTCCAGCGTTTGAACCAAGAAAATCGTGTTTCCACACCATTATTGAGATCCTCTTCACGAGCGACTCCGATTATACGGTAGGCAAAATGCCTGCCGAGGGGGCCAGTATAATCAAACTCCGCCTTCTGTTGAGAATGATTGCCAAAGGTAATGGCAACCTCCCCTCCGGGTTTCCATTGAGGTGACTTACGCACACGATTCAGTACGCCTCCTGTCGCATGCGACCCATAAACGATTGCTGAAGGGCCCTTTAGTACCTCAAGCCGTTCAAAAATAAATGGTTCAGCTCCTGCTTGGCTTTGGTTCTGATTGTCAGCGAATCCGTCTGTATACTGACTTCTAACCACGTAACCTCGGATCATAACACTGTCTCCAACATTCGATTCGATTGCGACTCCACTAATGTATTTCAGTGTGTCGTACAATTCTCCAGCCATTGCGTCCCTAAGAAACTCCTGATTGATAATGGCAACAGACTGGGGCGTATCAATTAGGGGCGTATTGGTGCGGGTTACACCAAGAGCATTTGTTGTAGCATATCCAATATCCTTGTCAGTAACTACAGTGAATTCTGAGAGTTGAACCACTTCATCATCATTTGTGATGGTAGATTGAGCGGTAAGCAAATCTGGCAATATTATCAGTGCAAGAGTGAGGGTCCAATAGGAGCCACGACCCAAAATGTGCTTCTGTGGAGGGAATGACGGGGTATTCATGGATACAGGGTTGCTAAGTCAGTTAGAGCCAACTTGAAAAGTATGGACATCGTTCACTGAGGAATTGTGAGGGGGCGGGGAACAATATGCTGCGACGTTACGCAACAAATCTTGAATGCTTCTCGTGATTCAATCACTGCTCATTGTCAAGCGCTTTTTGTTGAGGAAGTCTATTCTGGTGCACCTACCCCCATTTCTCCACGCGGTAGCTTGGTGCAAGGGCTACACAATTGGTCATTAATATCACGAAGACACGGATATTGTTACGCAACAATTCCAGCATGCTACAAAAAGCTTGGATGGAACACGCGCCTATTGAGCAGCTCGTGTTACACCTACCTTTGCGGCCGGTCGAGGACTAGGTCGCTCCATTCGCCTATCATTCGGGCATCGATGCTCCAACCCGGGGCCGCTGCGGCGAAGGTCGCCCGCACCTGGTCATTTTCCGATGCCAGGATGCCGCTCAGCACGAGCTGGCCACCCGGTGCCACCGCGGTAACGAGTGCCCTCGCAAAGGTCATCAGGACATCCGCCTGGATGTTCGCCAGCAGCAGGTCTGCGCACCTGCCCGACAGTCCGGAAATGAGATCGGCGGTCGCAAACGCAACCTGGCCCGTCAATCCGTTGAGCTCCGCATTCTCCCCGCTCACGCGCACCGCCTCGGGATCATTGTCGAAGCCCGAGACCTGGGTGAATCCCAGCTTCGAAGCAGAAAGCGCCAGGATTCCCGAGCCGCAGCCGGCATCAATGACCACCGCAGAGCGGTCGCGCTCCTGCGCAAACGCCACAAGCCGCTCGCAACACAGCCGGGTGGTTTCATGGTTGCCCGTGCCAAAAGCGAGTCCCGGATCGAGCCAGATCACGGCATGCCCCGGTGGCAGTACAAAAGATTCGCGCTCCCAGATCGGGACCCAATGCAGGTGACCAAACTCCCACGCGCGAAAGTGCGCCTTGTAGCTGTCGCGCCAATCCTGATCCGCAAGCTCGCGGACTTCTACCCCACCGATCTTCCAATCCCGCGCCACCACTTCGTCCACACGGGACAGGCCTTCGTCAAGCTGCGCGCGATTTTCAAAATATCCGGCGACCCATGCTCGGGCTGACGGCTTGTCCTCGAGGAGCATCAACCGCCCGTCCTCCCAGACGGCAATGGCTTCCTCCACCTCGCCAACGGCATCCGACCTGACTTCCAGTTTGAGTTCGAACAACGGCATGACGCTACGCCTAAACGCTGGCGGCAGCCCAACGGCGAGCAGAATGTTTCTACGCCACCTTTTCCTGCTCAAGCACCGTCTTCATGACGCGTGCAAGATCGGCGATGCGGTAGGGCTTGGCGACAACACCACAGAATCCATGCGCCCGGTGATTTGCCAGAACAGGATCACTTGAATAGCCGCTCGATACGATCGCCTTCACATCCGCATCAATCTTGAGCAGTTCCTCCATAGCCTGCCTGCCTCCCATGCCACCCGGCACGGTCAGGTCCATCACAACGACACGGAACGGACGACCGTTCGCCATCGCCTCGGCATAGGTGCTCACCGCCTCGGCGCCATCCGAAACCGTCACCACCTCGAAGCCGAGCCTGACTAGCAACGCCTCCGCCATGCGACGGATGGTCTCCTCGTCGTCCATGAACAGCACGCGACCCGAGAGCCGTTCGGGCGATGCGTTTCCGTTCGTTGCAGCCACCGGCGCACTCGAAGCCGCGGGCAGCCAGAACTGGAAGGTCGTGCCCCTGCCCACCTCGGACTCCACCTCGATATGCCCTTGATGCTTGCGGATGATGGAATACACCGTCGCAAGTCCCAGGCCGCTGCCGTTCTTCTTGGTCGAAAAATAGGGATCAAAAATCCTGCCCAGGTTCTCGGGAGGTATACCCGTACCCGTATCGGAAATACTGATACAGATGAACCGGTCGTTGTGCCGGTGTTCGCCTCCCGTGGCCCCGTTGGGGCCCACCGCGCCCTTGTGATTCTTCAGCTTCGCGCTGATCTTGCCACCCTCCGGCATCGCCTGAACCGCATTGATCACCAGATTCTGAATCACCTGGCCGATCTGCCCCTTGTCGATGTCCGCAGGCCAAAGGTCCGGCGTGGCATCAACCTCGCAGCTCACCTTCGATCCGTGCAGCGCAAAGGCAGCCGAGTCGCGAACGACTTCGGGCAGGCGCACAGCGCTTCGAACCGGATCGCCTCCCTTGGCAAACGTGAGAAGCTGCTGGGTGAGATCCCGCGCCCGCAGTGTACCTCGCTCTGCCTCCGCCAGCCAACGCGCGGTTTTCCCCCCTGTCGTCGTGTCGAGCTGAGCCAGCGTGAGATTGCCCAGCACGACCGTGAGGATGTTGTTGAAATCGTGGGCTATTCCCCCGGCAAGAATTCCCACCGACTCAAGCTTGGAGGCACGCAGGATTTCATTCTCAAGGCGCGCGCGCTCACCGATGTCCCGCATCACAAGAACCACGCCCATCGGCGCATCCTTGTCATCGAACATCGGCGCACACCGGCCTTCGATCAGCCGGATGGCACCCTGACGATCAACGAGCGTGGTGTGCTGGGGAATGTCGACCACCTTGTGCTCCGAGAGCGCGCCCTCACGAGGAACAGCGACCGCCGCCTGGGAATGCTGGTGGCGCAGCAGGACGACATCCTCGATGCGCTGCCCGATTGCGCTTCCGAATTTCCAGCCGACCAGTTCCTCGGCGGCGTGATTGATGAACTGGACAATGCCGTGAGTGTCAGCCGTGACGACGCCTTCCGCCATCGCGCGCAGGGTCACGCTCAGCCGCTCGCGTTCCGTGGCGAGCGCAGCCTCGGCGCGTTTTGTACCCGTGAGGTCAACCAGCATCAACTGCGTCCATTCGAAATCGAGCTTTCCTCCCCGCACCGGAAGCCACCAGCGGTAGTAGACCAGGCGCGGCGTACCATCGATCGCACGAAGGGTGAACTCGCCCTCAATCTGGTTGATCCCCTTCCAGATCGCGACGAACGCGCGCTGCCGCGCGAGGTAGCCGTCCTCGGCAAAGATCCAGTCGAATCGCTCCGCAACCTCCTGCTTGGACCGGCCGCCGACCAGCTTCACAACCGCCTCGTTCATGCCCGCGGGCACGATCTGGTGGAGCGAGTTTGAAAGTGCTGCGGGATTCTCCGCCATATACTTCTCCAGATCCTCGACGCCCGATGCCCGCAGGTCGTTAAGCCAGATGCCCACCGAACGATAGTCGTACTCGACGATTGCCACGGGCGAATGCTCGAAGAGCACCCGGTAGCGTTCCTCGCTCGCGCGAAGCGCCGACTCGGCCCGGCGCCGCTCTGTGATGTCGGATACAAACCCCTGCAGGTACAGGAGCTCCCCCTGGCCGTCGCGAACCGCGCGCACGTTCTCGGAAATCCATTTTGTGGATCCATCCGCACAGACTGCCTCCGACTGGAAATCCGCAACCACATCACTCGAGCCAAGGGCCTCAAGAAACTCGCGGCGGCGTCCCCTCTGGCGGTACACGCCGCGTCCATTGCCAACCGTCTCAATCATTTCCGCCGGGCTCGCGTGACCCAGCATCCGCGCAAACGCGGGATTGACCGCCCGATATGTGCCGTCTGCGGTGCACTCGTAAACGCCTTCCACCGCGCTTTCAAAAAGTGTGCGGAAACGCGCCTCGCTGACACGCAGGCGCTCTTCGGTGAGGTGCCGTTCCGTGACATCCTGCGCAAGCACCACGACCGCGGGTGACTGGGAAAACTCGTACCGATGCAGATTGATGCTCATGTAGAGCATCGACCCGTCCTTGCGCAGGTGCCGCCAGATTCCGGCGAGCCTCTCGATCCTGGTTTCCCCCGCTCCCGCCTCGAGCGCCTCCCTCAGACGCTCCTGCTCGTCGGGCGGGCGGATATCCATGATCGACATCTGAAGGAATTCCGCACGGCTATAGCCATAGGTCTTCTGCGCGGCCGTGTTGACCTCAAGGAAACGCAGCGTAACCAGATCGTAGAGCCACATCGGCGAGGGATTGGATTCAAACAGGAGGCGGTAGCGCGCTTCGCTTTCGCGCAACGCCTGCTCCGCCTCCTTCTGTTCGGAGATGTCCGTGTGTGCCCCGACAATGCGCCGCGGCCTGCCATCGTCGTCAAATAGCGCCTGACCGCGCGACATCACCCACAGATAGCTGCCATCCTTGCATCGCACCCGCACCTCCGCGCTGTAGTACGGCACCACATGCTCGACGTGGGCCCGCATGGCCGCCAGCGCGCGATCCCGGTCGTCGGGGTGAAGGCGCGACCAGAATTCCTCACGGCTCGCGGTCAATTCGTCAGGAGTGAAGCCGAGCATCTCCTTCCAGCGGTCCGAGAAGAACGCACGATCGGTTTCAAAGTCATACTCCCACAGCCCAACATTCAGCCCGCGCACGGCGAGCTCCCAGCGGTCCTCGCTCTGCCTCAGGCGCGCCTCAGTCTGTCTCTGCTCGGTCAGGTCGGCAAGCGTCACCACCGTGCGTGCCCAGTCGGGGTGCCCGTCGGGCGACACAATCACGGTCCACTGCATCAGGCTCTGGCGGTTCACGCCCTGCGCGTTGGTCAGTTCAAGATCACAGGATACCGATCTGCGATTCACCCAGATGCTTTCAAAGACGCTCTGCATCGCGCTGCGCAGCCCCGACGAGTCTGGAGCAGAAAACGCGGTTGCTAGCGCGCCGACATCCGGCACACCCATGAATTTCAAGGCACGTTCATTGCAGCCGGTCACCCTCACCAGCGCCATGCACTCACCCACGAGCCATTCGTTGCCTTTGAAATGATCGGCAAGATCCTGCACCCCCGAATCTTTGCACTGGTGCAGTCGCTGGAGGACGCTCGTGAAATCCAGTTCAACCGTGGCAACCGGCAGGTTCTGGAATACCTCACGGAATCGATTCTCAGAGCGACGATACGCCGCGGTATGCTGTTCAACGAGTCGCTGAAGGCGGATGTTCCAGACGACGATACCCCCGCCGATCACCCCCAGAAGCACGAGACCGATCAACACCCAACGGATGACAGCGCCCGTCACATTGAATTTCTCGGCTGGCTCATAGACAAACCCCTCCAGCCGCTTCGCATCTTTCGCCAGACCCAGGGTCACGAAAAGACGCCCCATCTCCTGCCAACGCTCCAGGTTGACATGGCCGATCTCCACAAGCCCAGGCACCACGAGCTCACGAACGGCAAGTGCCTCTTCCGTGAGGCGCTGCCTGGTCTGCTCGGGTGGAAGATCAGGTACTCCCGCAAGAATGCTTTCGATGACCGATTCGGGGTTCTGCAACGCAAATTCCCATCCTCGCTTGACCGCCGCGCGCAACTGCTCGACGCGATCCGGATTTTCCCGTAGCTCGGCCTCGCTCGCAATGAGGCTGTCCCCATAAAAATCCACCCCGTACGCTGCGGGCTGCAGGATGCGGTAGTCCCCTTTGCCCAATTGCAATTGGGGGCGGTTCGCAAAATACACCGCCATCGCATCTGCCTCCCCATCCTCAATCTCATTTGCGCTCTCGAAATTCCGCACCACCTCGATCGAATCGCTCCGGACTCCCTCCTGCAGCAACATCGCCCACAATTCGACATCGCGCGGCAGCGCATCGATCGCGACACGGCGTCCCGCCATCTCCCCAGGGGTTTGAACGGTGGAGCTACCCGCAACAGCGAGCCCGAGTGCCGAGTGTTGAAATACCGTCGTGACCAGCACGACGGGCTTTCCGTTCAACCGTTCGAGCAGGGCATCGGAACCCGCAACACCGTAGTTTGATCTTCCGGATACCACGTCCGATACCGTCGAAGTGCCAGGTCGCGCCGGTTCGAGCCGGACATCGAGGCCCGCTTCGCGGAAATATCCCTTCGCCTGTGCAGCGTAATACCCTGCGAACCGAAACCCGGGCGAATCCGGCAGACTGATGACAACGGACTGAAGGGCCGCTGTGGATTTGGTCGTTTCAGCGCACAACCGGTCCAAACCGCCGCCCAGCACAAGGGCCGCGAGGCATACGCAAACCCAGCTAGGTAACCGGGGTGAAAGCCTGATGGTCATCGGGAGACGTCTGTTGACGCAACGGTCCTGCGGGGACTTTGTCGAGCGAATCGAGGCCGGGGGAATCTCCCCAGGCCTCATTTTCACTTGGCTTTAACGTTGGCACCATCCGGTCTTCCGCCCCATACTGAAAACATGCCCAACCCGTCCGCGACGCTCGCCCAGCTCGTCGAGGTGCTGGGAATGGAGGAGGTTCGATCTCTCGTCCAACTCTACCTCGACCACACAGCCGCGGAATTGCAGGGTCTCCCCGCCGCGCCCATCGACAAACAAATCCTTAAGGTCCACGCGATCAAGGGCAGTTCCTCGCAGATTGGGGCCAAGCTCTTCAGTGCCCAATGTCGCTCAGTGGAAATGCGCCTTCGGGAAACACGGGCGCCACTGACGGCCGACGAGCTGACCGCCCTTCAAAACGAATTTGCCACTGCATCTGATCAACTGCGCGACTGGCTGCAAAAGACGCCGCAGGGTGGATCCGTCTAGTGCGCATACCGGCTTGAAGCCCGCGCCATCGAATTTCCCCGTGCCCGCCTAGGGGCTCGGGCGTGTGGGACTAAACTTTGATCAGCCCCTGCTGGACGCACCAGCGAACCAGGCTGGCGACCTCACGAACCTCCACCTTGTCCATGATGTTTGCCCGGTGTTTTTCCACCGTGCGCACCGACAGGTTGAGCTTTGAGGCAAGCTCCTTCGAGGAAAGTCCCGACGCAACTCCGATGGCGACTTCAAGTTCGCGTGGTGTAAGCGGGTTCTTGAGAGGAACTGGCGTCGCCGCGGGAAGGGGCGACAGCGGCTGCTTGGCTGGCGTGCTCGAGGAGAAAAACATTCCTCCCGACAGCACCTTGTCCACCGCCTCGAGAACCACCTTGAGCGGTTCGGTCTTCGCCACATAGCCATGAACGCCGAGCTCGATCAGCTGCGCTGGCAGGCGTTCTTCCGCGTGACTCGTCAGCACAAGGATGCGCGTGCCCGGCAACTTGGCGCGGACCTCTTTCGCGATATCGATGCCATGCATGCTTGGCAGAAAGAGGTCGACCACCAGCAGATCCGGTTTTTCACGCAGGCACGCATCAAGCCCTTCCTTGCCGTCAAGGTAATCGCCCACGACGGTCACCTTTGGCATCCGGCTGAACGCCAAGGTCATCAATTCGCGGAAGACGGTCTCGTCTTCAATGAGCACGACGCGGGATTTGCTCATGGGATCGGCGTAAGTAGAACTACTCCCCCCGGCGGAGTAAAGCTTTCGCTCATAGGGTATCTTGTCGAGAACGGGCATGCTGCCAAAGGAATCGGCGCAAACTGCGGAAGTCTTCAGGCAGAAAGCACATCGGATCGAAATCAAAGGCCATTTCGTTGCCCGGAGCCCAGGATTCCCGAAGCAGCTCGGCATGCCGCTCTGCCGACAACCGAACCGTCCATGGACAATCAACGCAAGGTGAACCACTTAGGCGCGCACGGGCGTTCGCGTGAATCTGCCGCTTGCAGCGACCATCCGCGGTTTGCAAGCGATAGGAATTACGGCAAACTGTAATTTCCGGGTAACAGCAGGCCTTGAATAGCTGCCCAACTGCATTCCTGAGCGTCGCCTGCAACTTGGTTTCCAAAGGCCTCGCAGCCATGGACTCCATCACCCGTTCGACCCAGGTAGCCAGGTTCGGAAGCTCGGTTTCCACCGCCTCCCGCTCTTCACCGGTCTTTACGGGCGTGGGCCAGCCATGGTGTTCAACCATGTCCCAGACCGTTCCGCAGCACCCAGCAAGCGCCTCGGGCACCATCTCCGCGCCAGCGTTGGCCCTCAGGTAACGCTGGAGGCATCGGCCCGCCAGCAGCTGAAAACACGCACGGGCGTCGTTTCCTGCGGCAGCGAGGGTGCCTTGGTACTCCGCTCGATCGGCGTCGGACATCTGGCTCATGGTCTGATTACGCTGAGGACATGGGAAGAACTGCCAACAATCGGCCCCATGTGGCACACCAAGCCATTGCGAGGTTCTTGGCAATGCGCACCTCCAGCGACTGAAAATATGCGGTAACTGGCTTTGCGATTGGCGCTTACAAATCGACAATGCCATCGCGAGTCCTTCAGACTGCTTCCACGCAACAAGCCCGGGCCCCACGTGTCTCAATCCCAAGAACTCCTTGCCATGAAAGCCATTTCCAATCCCCGTCTGGCCGCACTGGCCACGATCACAGCACTGGTTCTGCTTGTCGGTGGCTGCAGCACCTTTGAAAGCAGATCCCAGGAGAAAGCCGAGGTCTTCAACGCGCTTGATACGCACACCCAGCAGCGCCTGAAGAAGGGTGAAATCTCCGTCGGCGATACCGCCGATCTGGTCTACATCGCGCTCGGCAATCCTGACGAACGTCGCTCGTCAACCACCGCCAAGGGCGAGAAGCTCACTTGGATCTACAATGTCTACTGGCAGGAATACGCCGGCACGGTCCACGCGGGATTCCGCCGCATCGTCATCTACGATCCCCAGAGCAAACGCTACCTGGTCTATTTCGAGCCGGTGCAAACCGACGTCTATCGTCAGCGCTCCGAGGAGCGAATCCGCGTGGAATTCCTCAACGGACGCGTCACCTCGGTCGAGCAGACCAAGCCCTGAGCAGACCTCCCTTCCGCGCAGCCGCCATCGCGGCGCGCCTCACTTACGCGCGCTCTGCTGCCCGTAGTAGGCGCCGGCGCCGTGCTTCCGGGTGAAATGTTTTCGCAACAACCCGGGTTCGATGGGCGTGAGCCCGGGCGAGAGTTGCAGGCTCACGGCGGCTAGATGCGCAACACATTCCATCGCCACCGCCACCTCAACGGCCTTCGTCACGGTCTCGCCCCAGGTGAACGGCGCATGGCGATTGACGAGTACCCCCGGACAATCCAGCGGATCGAGCTTCAGCGCGGCAAATCGCTCGAGGATCACCGTGCCCGTCTCCCATTCGTAGGCCCCGGCAATTTCCTGGTCTGTCATGAGCCGGGTGACAGGCACGTCGCAGGAAAAATAGTCCGCATGCGTCGTTCCAAATATCGGGATTGCCCTCCCCGCCTGCGCAAAGGCCGTCGCATACGACGAGTGCGTGTGCACAATGCCGCCGATCACCTCATATCCAAGATAAAGTCGGCGATGGGTCGGCATGTCCGACGACGGTCGCAAAGTCCCCTCCACAACTTTCCCTTCAAGATCGAGAACCACCATGTCCTCGGCGCGCAAATCATCGTAGGCAACACCACTGGGTTTGATCGCAAACACTCCCCGCGAGCGATCAATCGCGCTGGCATTGCCAAACGTCAGGTTGATGAGGCCGCGCCGCGGAAGCTGCACATTGGCTTCGTAGGCCTCGCGCTTCAGTTCCTTGTAGGGTGCCGTCATCATTGCCCGTGAGGTGGGTTAAGGCTCGAAGGCTGAGCCGCCATTTCGCTCGCAAAACTCATGCACGGATGCCTTGTGCGAGATGATAGTACACCTCGTTGTTTCTCAGCGTCTGCTTGAATTCGGAAAGCTTCGTGTCCGCGTCGATGCTCACCAGTTCAATCCCGGCCATCGTTGCAAAATCTTCCAGCATTTCCGTGGTGACCGCCTGGCTGTAGCCCGTGTGGTGTGCGCCGCCAGCAAGGATCCAGGCGCCGCACGCGGTCTTGAAATCCGGTCTGCACTCCCACACCGCTCGCGCGACCGGCAGCTTCGGCAACTTCGGGGGCTTGATTGCCGTGACTTCATTCACGATCAATCGAAACCGGTTCCCCAAGTCGACGAGCGACGCATTCAACGCCGGACCAGCAGCCGCATCGAACACGAGTCTCACGGGATCCTCCTTCCCGCCAATCCCCAGAGGATGAATTTCCAGCGTCGGCCGCGCCGCCGCGATCGACGGACAGAGCTCAAGCATGTGCGCACCGAGTACCTGATGCCTTTGGGGTGAGAGGTGATACGTGTAGTCCTCCATGAACGACGTGCCACCCTTCAGCCCCCGCGCCATCACCTTCATCGCACGCACCAATGCCGCGGTCTTCCAATCGCCTTCACCGGCGAAACCATAGCCATCGGCCATGAGACGCTGGGGCGCGAGTCCGGGCAACTGCCTCAGGCCGTGAAGATCCTCGAACGTTGTCGTGAAGCCCTTGAATCCTCCCTCCTCCAGGAAGGCCCTGATCCCCAGATCCAACCGCGCTCCGTAAAGCAGCGCATCATGGCGGGCACCGCCTTTCTTCAGCGCGGGAGCGACCTTGTACGATCGCTCGTACTCCGCACAGAGGGCGATTGCATCGGCACGCGTGACGGCGTCCACTTTCGCGACAAGGTCGCCCACGCCATGCGTGTTGACCGAAAATCCAAACCGCATCTCCGCGGAAACCTTGTCGCCCTCGGTCACGGCAACCTGCCGCATGTTGTCGCCAAACCGCACAAACCGCGCGCCCTGCAGGTCATGCCAGGCGTGCGCCGCACGCATCCACGCGGCGATCCGAGCATGAATCTCGCGGTCGGTCCAGTGGCCGACGACCACCTTTCGACCGAGACGCAGGCGCGTGTGGATGAAACCCGCCTCGCGGTCCCCGTGCGCCGCCTGATTGAGGTTCATGAAATCCATGTCGATGGATCCCCAGGGCAGGTCGCGATTGAACTGGGTGTGAAGATGGAGGAAGGGCTTTTTCAGCAGCGTCAGTCCGCGTATCCACATCTTCGACGGCGAAAAGGTGTGCATCCACACCACGAGTCCCGCGCAGTTGGGTGTCGCATTGGCGTCGATGCAGACCTGCGTGATTTCGTCCGGCGTCGTGAGCAGCGCCTTGAACTCGATCGGCAGCGGCAGCAAGCGCGAGGCGCAGAGGCCTTCGACGACGGACCGTGCATGACTTTCAACCTGACGCAGCGGACCTGCCCCATAGAGGTGCTGGGATCCGCACACGAACCAGATGCAGGGTGTCGGGAGTGCTTGCATGGGTGGCGGAGAAATGGGTCCGTGAAGGCTAACGATGGGTGTCCTTGATCTCCAGCAAACGCTTCATCACACCTGACAGATCCGCCGCACGATTCACGCCGCCGAAGCTGTCATGGAGCTGGCGGTACAGCGCGTACAACTGGCCATAGACCTTCTGCGCGGCGGGTTTCGGGCGATAAGAAACCTTCTTCAGCGATGTCATGCGTTTCTGCGCGGCGGGGAAATCGGGGTGGGCACCCGCAAGGACGGCCGCGGAAATTGCGGCTCCCAAGGCACACGCCTGGCTCGACCCCGCGACGTGCATCGTGCAGCCGGTCACATCCGCATAGATCTGCATGAGCAGCGGATTCTTCTCGGCGATGCCGCCGGCGCAGACCACGCGTTCGATGCGCACACCGTATTCACGCATCCGCTCAATGATCGCACGCGCACCAAACGCGGTGCCTTCGATGAGCGCGCGATAGATCTCCGCCTTGGTGCTGTAC
Organism: Verrucomicrobiota bacterium; assembly: GCA_014584295.1. Taxonomy (GTDB): domain Bacteria; phylum Verrucomicrobiota; class Verrucomicrobiia; order Opitutales; family Opitutaceae; genus UBA6669. Next base: position 70,675 of record JACTNC010000051.1, on the reverse strand, counting down.
AACGTCTGGCCGATCAGCAGCCCGGTGAGAAGCTGGTCCACCAGGACATTGCGGTTGCCGTTGTTCCAGTCGAGCGCGAGAAGCCCGCTCTGTCCGGGCTTCAATCGCGAGGCCTCCTTCGTCAGCGGGCCATGCAGCCTTGCGTCCCCGAGCACCCCCTCCACATACCACTTGAAGATGTCACCCACCGCCGACTGGCCCGCCTCAATGCCATAGTGACCTGGCAGGATTGCACCCTTGACGATTCCGCAGATGCCCGGGATGTCCGGAACGGTCTTCTCTGCGGACACCACCGCGCAGTCGCACGACGACGTGCCGATGACCTTGACGACCGTGCCTTCGGCCACGCCGCTGCCGATCGCCCCGTAGTGAACATCCATTTCACCGATGGCTATCGGAATACCTGCCTTCAATCCCAGCTTGCGCGCCCACTCGGGGCAGAGCGCACCCGCCGCGTGACTCGCATCCCAGGCGCGCTCGTACAGCCGGTCGCGAAGGTCCGCCAGCGCGGGGTCAAGGCACGCAAGGAATTCCTTGTCAGGCAGGCCGCCCCAGTCATCGGCATAGAGCGCCTTGTGTCCGGCACAGCATACGCCCCGCCGGATCTCCAGCGGATTGGTGACCCCGGCGAGAACGGAGGGTATCCAGTCAGCCAGCTCAACCCAGGAATGCGTGGCCAGAAAGACATCCGGATCGACACGCAGGCAGTGCAGGATCTTCGACCAGAACCATTCCGATGAGTAGGTATTGCCACACTTTGCGATGTAGTGAGGCCGGATTTCCGCCGCGAGCCGCGTGATCTCCGCCGCCTCGCGATGCGCGGTGTGGTCCTTCCACAGCCAGCACTGCGCGTTGAGGTTTCGACGCCACCGGCGGCTGAGTGCGAGCGGCACGTTTCCCTTGTCGACAGGGATCGGACTCGAACCCGTCGTGTCCACGCCAATGCCCACGACCTTGCCGGCATCAAATCCCTTCTTCCGTTTGGCCTGGGCCAAGGCACCGCGCACGCTCTTTTCGAGTCCGTAGAGATAATCCGCAGGGCTCTGCCGGGCCAGATGGTGATCCTTCGGGTCAAGCAGGACCCCCTGCTTTCCGCTCGGGTAGTCCACGACGGCCACACCGAACTCCGCCCCATCCGAACAGCGCACAATCAGCGCGCGAACTGAATTTGTTCCGTAATCAATGCCAAGAGTGAACGACATGTGAAATCAAGTGAACGAAACAGCCCAACCAGCCCATGCGACCTTCGCAACCGCGGAATCGTCGCCCCAAGAGAAAGTCCGACTTACCCACTCCTCGTCCCGGTTACTGAGTGCTGTCCTGCCTTGACACGATGACAGACGTATACACCGTAGATACAAATGACAACCGCCGTGGCCAAGGTCTTTCAATCGGGCAATTCACAGGCCATCCGCCTTCCAAAGGCATTTCGCCTGAAGAGTCGCACGGTGAAGCTGATCAAGACTCCGGAAGGCATACTGATCAGCAATGACGACACCGACAGGAAAAGAGCCCGCGCCTTTGCACGCCTTGCCGGTTCATGTCCCGATTTTCCAGACATTGCTCCGGTGCAGACACCAGACCTGTCACGGGAATGGTGATGCTTTATCTCCCGGATACGAACGCGTTCTCGCGTTATATGCGCGGATCCGACGTCCGCTTGGTGGAGATGATGAATCGGCACCTGCCCGATCTTCGACTCTCGGTCATTGTTCTTGCGGAACTCGAATATGGAGCAGCCAAGCGGAGGGATGTGCCGGCCTTTGCCCGGCGCGTCGAGGCTCTCCGGAGCCTGGTCAATGAAGCGGCATTCCTTGATGAAGATGCGATCGAATTCGGAAAAATCCGGGCCCATCTGGAAACGCTGAAACCCAACGCTCAACTGATCGGCGGTTTTGACATGTTGATTGCCGCCCAGGCTGTGCGCATGGGAGCAACACTGGTCACAGGCAACACGCGCGAATTCGCCCGCGTTCCAGGGTTGTTGCTGGAAAACTGGCAGGGGGGTTGATTTCTCCCTGCCTGCCGTAGTCGTACTGGTCGTCCGAAGGTAACGGTCGTAACTCACCGACGTTCAGCAATGTTTCCCCTTTAGCCCGACTTCGCGGATTCGGGCGTCTAAAGTATGTAAGTGGCTGCAAATCAGGGAAGGCATCCTCAAAGTCTGCACTACACGGGCTCAGTTGGCATTCGCTTGAGTGGACGTGATTTTGGGCGGCGGTTGAGCGGGAAGGCGCAGTTTGAGCTGCTCGAGAATCAAGCGTTGGTCCGGCTCGGGGTTGCTTATAGCGGGTGAGTATCAATTCGCGGCCATCGGTGGCGGGCCGATGCACATCGAGCATCTGCATGACGCCGAGTTTCTCCAGGACCGAACGTGGCGTCAGTCAGGGCGCCAGATCGCGCAGTCGGCAACCGAACGTCACGTGGAGGCAATACGCCAGGAACACGATGAAGATGTGCGCTTCGATGCGCTCCATATTCTGATGAAAAATGGGCCGCAGCCCGAGGTCGGCGCTCCCAGTCATCTCAAGAATATGACCGTCAACCGGTATGCCCTGAAGCTGCGCCATCTGATCTCCGTGGCAAGGCGGGTCGCGCGAAGTTCGACGGGGGGCCACTTTCAAGTTGCTGGACCCGGCAAATTGCCGGATGGTGGTTCCATGGCCACTTTAGCAGCAAAAGCCCGTTCCCGTGCTCCCGCTACCGCCCGGCTGGAGGCGAGAATTCCCCGTGATTTCAAGAAAACCTTGGAGCAGGCTGCCGCCGTGACCGGACATCCGACGGTCACAAGCTTTGTGCTCTTCGCCCTCCAGGCCAGCGCCCGGAGAGTCATCGAGGAGCATCAACAGGCCAAACTTTCCGCGGAGGAATCGACCCGTTTCGTTAAGGCCTTGCTGGCGCCCGCCGCCCCGAATGCGGCGCTGCGGGGCGCTTTTAAGCGTTATCGTGAGGCCAGCGCCTGATGGCCTACCGTTTTGAACCGCTAGCGAAGCAGCACGACCGGGCTGCATTTCATTGCGCCAGTGCGTCGCTCAATACCTATCTCCGGCAGATTGCCACGAAGGATGCCGAGCGCCATGTGGCCGCAGTGTTCGTCATGGTGGATGACGCCGCCCCGGCCACCATCGTGGGCTACTACATGCTTTCAGCCTTTGCCGTGGAGCTCACGGAGCTGCCGGAAGCCGTGCAAAAGAAGCTCCCTCGCTATCCGCGGCTCCCCGCAGCCTTGCTCGGACGGCTGGCGCGGGATGTGCGTTTCCCGGGAGCAGGATCCCTGCTCTTGATGGATGCGCTGACCCGCACATACCAAAAATCCGCGGAGATTGCATCGCTTGCCTTGGTCGCGGACGCGAAAGACCAGGCTGCCTTTGTATTCTATCGGAAGTTCGGATTTGCTCAATTGGGCCGCGATCCGCACCGGGTTTTTCTACCGATGGGCACAATCGCGGAGCTTGTTGGGAAGCAGAATTAGCGACTCAGCCGACCGAGGCGCAGACACCGAAACTGGAAAACGCACTTGGGTCGGGCCTACCTCGAGCCCAACCCAAGGAAGGGGAAGCAAGTCGTCTTGAGATACTCCCCTGTAGAGGTAGTTGGGTTAGGGAACCCTATAACAGACGCCCCCCTTGGCGTTGGTTCAATGCCTTCCGGAGCGCCCGTCGGGCGAGGCGGGCGAGGGTGCGATTGGCGTAGCCTACCCATGCCACGGGAGTCGTGGTGTCGAGCGGGCTGCGGAGTGGTCGTCCCCATGGGTCTTCGACTACGCCTCCCAGTTCTTCGAGGATCAACGCGGTGCAGATGTCGTAGGGGTGACAGCACATCATCCGATTGACTGCACCGATCCTGCCAGGAATCAGCGGCCGCAGATCGGCGATCAAACGATCGTGTCCCGAGATGAGTTCGTACACCTGCCCTCCGGTGGAGACGTATTGGTCCTCAAAGACCTTTGATCCGCCCTCGCGGCCCCATACCTTCAACTCGCGCCAGAATTTCTCCTCCACCTTCGCAAGAAAGGTTTTCCCCTCCGGAAAGAATCGGCTGAAGGAAACGAATCCATGGTCAAAATTCCGCGCCTGCGACGGGCTCATTCCAATCCGTTTTCCCGGGAGATTGATCCCCATGCGCCGGACCACAGCAGCTCCTTTCCCCCGCACCGCTGAAAGCTGGTCGAATGCCGTCTGCTTCACCACCGGCAATTCCGTCATCACCGACACGACGATATCGGCAAGCGTGGTCCTCGTTCCCCGCTGCCTCGCAAGACCTGTGAGCACCCAGGCACTTCGCTTGTCGCACATGAAGCCCCGCGTGCCATCGACGGGATCCACGATGCATTTGAAGATGGTACGCGAGACCGGCGTTCCCCTCGGAAACGTGGTCGCCTCGGCCCTCTCATCCAGACCCTCCATCACCAGTTCGACGGGCCAGGCTCGCGGCCATTCGCGTTCGAACCAGGCGAGTATGACTGTTTCAGCGATACGATCGACAAGGTAGATCGTATCCGCCTCGGTCACCCCCACCACCCGACTCAAACGCGCCGCCTGCCTCGCACGGGCTGCGATCACCGCAGCGTGGATACGGTCGTGAAGCGCGCCCAACAGGCGACGCGCGCGCTGGTAATTGGCAAGGGTCATGTCGATCGACAGGAACCCACGAAGAGTCGCTCGTCTCCCCATCTGCAAGCGCGAAAGTGCCTCTCGTCGGCAAAATTGTGCGTCCTATTCCCGGCCTTGCACTCGCGCTCCCGTCCTCCAAGCTCCGACGCACATGTCCCCACACACGCCCCCGTCGCCTGAAGACCCGGTGCACAGCGATACGTTCTTGCGTACGCTCATGCGCCGACAACTCCAACTCTCCGTGGCGTGTGCCGCGGCGTTCCTGATTCTCTTGGTGGGACTGCCTCTCGCCAACTACTTCGCCCCGGACCTCATGGCCATGCGCGTCGCAGGATTCACGCTGAGCTGGCTTATCCTGGGTGTGCTGTTCTTCCCCTTTGTCTGGGTCATCGCCTGGATTTTCATCCGTCGCTCAATCGCCTTGGAAGAGGACGAAGTCGCAAGCGTCAAGAACTCCACCCGACGCTGACCGATGCAGACGCTTCCCATTTTCTCCGCTATGAGCGGCCTGCCCCTGGCATTCCTCGGCAATGTCGATCCGTGGATCCTCGCATTCTCGCTCATCACCGTCGTGGTGACGATCTGGATGGGCTTTGCCGCTGCAAAAACCTCACGCACCGCGAGTGACTTCTTTGTCGCCGGCCGTTCCGTCTCCGTCGGATGGAACGCCTCCGCCATCTCCGGCGAGTATCTCTCGGCCGCCTCGTTCATGGGCATCGCCGGGATGGTGATGTCCTCGGGATACGATGCGCTCTGGTACCCGGTATGCTACGCCTGCGGCTACCTCTTTCTTCTTCTCTTCATCGCCGGACCGCTTCGCCGATTCGGCGCCTATACGATTCCGGATTTCGCCGAGGGCAGGTTTGATTCGCCACTCTTCCGGAAGATCGCGGTCTGCTTCGTGCTCTTCATCGGATTCTTCTACACGATGCCTCAAATGAAGGGTGCCGGCACGACCCTCGCGTACATTTTTCCGGGAATGCACTACTCCATCGGTGTGATCCTGGTGGGTGCGGTGATCACTCTGAACGTCGCACTCGGCGGCATGAAGGGCATCACACTCGTGCAGGCTTTCCAGTACTGGGCAAAGATGTTCGCCATCAGCGTGCCGGTTTTTGTGCTGATGTCGGTCTATGGATTCTACGGCACGCACCTCGGAGCCAATTCGTTGCCGTCGAGGTCGGCTTCTCCCGCCGCTGCGATTTCCAGCCTGGCGGAAACCGCGCAGGCCGCGCACGACGTGAACCGCAAGGCGCTGGTTGAAAAGGCTCCCACCGACGCCGGCTGGCTTGCGCCGTTCGGTCCCCTCACAACCAAGGCCGCCAAGGCCGCGGGACTGAGCCAGGAGCAGGCACGGCCCTACTCGCTGATCTACACCTATTCGCTCATCATCGCGCTCGTGTGCGGCACCGCGGGACTTCCCCACATTCTCGTGCGCTTCTACACGAATCCCGACGGTGCCGCCGCGAAACGGACGACCATGTGGGTCATGATTCTCATCGGCGTCTTCTATGTCTTTCCCCCAATCTTCGGCGTGCTCGGGCGCAACCTGCTGCCTGAGCTCTATGCAGGCGCAGGCGCCAAGGGCACCGACAAGATTGTCCTCGAGCTTCCGCGCATCCTCAACGAGCGCGGCGGTGTCTGGGGCAGCGTGCTGAGCGGCATCACTTGCGCGGGAGCATTCGCGGCGTTCATGAGCACCTTCAGCGGACTACTCGTTTCGATGACCGGCGCCGTGGCGCACGACATCTACGGACGCATCCTTCGGCCGAAATCGACACCCGAGCAGCGCCTGCGGATGTTCAAGTTTGCCGCCATCGGCATCGGCGGCATTTCAATCCTGCTCGGCTGTCAGGTCGAGGCGCTGCAGATCAACTTCATGGTGGGGCAGGCCTTCGCCATCGCTGCGGCTAGCTATTTCCCGCTCCTGTTCATGAGCGTCTGGTGGCGCGGCATGACTATGAAGGGCGCAGCGGTCGGCATGCTCGGCGGCGGCATCGCCGCGCTGTTCTGCACCACGATCATCAACGTGAGCGACCTGAAGATGATCAACATGACCGCCTTCTGGACCGCCAATCCCCTGATTCGCATCCTGTGCGAACAGCCCGCGATCTGGACCGTGCCGCTCGCCATCGTGCTGATGATCATCGTATCCAAGGCCACGGCATCAGACGCACCGTCCGACATCCGCATGAAGATGCTCGTCCTTCACGCCCCGGAAAAGCTCGGTCTCAAGCAGGAATACATCCAGGAACACCAGGCCGGCGCGGGACACTGAGGACACCGCGGAGGCGATCGTTGGGAGTGGGCAACTCTAACCCAACGATCCCGCGCAAGGACATCCTCGAACTGGCACCCGGACACTGCATCCGCAAAACCTGTGAGGCCCCTACTGTCGGGCCGCTTGACGCGAGCAAAACACATCTCGCTCCGGCCCTCGATGCGTTCACCTCGTCGCGTTTTGTTTCAGACCGGTCACGACCAAGCGTGCCCCTGTGAGGATGCTACGGGTTCGACGCATTTTGCCCTTGTCCTGGCCCGATCGGTCTCTCTGTCCACGCCTTGACATCATGTTGGGTTGTGGGATAATCCCACCATGATCCTGATCCTTGATGCCAAACGCCGCCTGACCGTGCCGGCCACGCTCGCGCCCGCCCGGCCGGGCGACTATTTTGCAGCGGAATTTCATGCGGATGAGGATACGCTCGTTTTTCGCCGAATTGCCCCCAAGGGCGACTGGTTGTCGGTCCTTAAATCCTGCCCCGTGCCGATGGATGACCTGCCCCGCCGCTCGCGGCAACGCCCCCGCCATCGCCCTCTATGAACTGGCTGCTCGACGCCGATGTGCTGAGTCAGCCAGCCAAACGGCAGGGGGATCCCCGCGTCATCGCGTGGATCGAGGCCCATCAGGACGCCTGCTCCACGAGCGCCGTCGTCATCGCCCAACTGGCCTATTGGGTTCGCACCAAGGAGGGACGGCAGCGGGAAGCCCTCCAGGCGTGGCTGACGCGGCTCATTGAAGCGATGCATGGGCGGATTCATGGATTCAACGTCACGGTGGCCCATGTCTGGGCCGAGCAGGAACGCCTGCTCGTGCGAAGCGGGAAGCAGATGCCGGTTGAGGACAGTTACATCGTGGCCACAGCCCGGCGCCACAACCTCACCATTGTCACCGGCAACGACCGCGATTTCCGCCGGCCGGGCCTGAAGGTTTTCAACCCTTTCAAGGAACTGCCGCATTCCGAGGGTCCTTCGTTTTAGCGAGAGGAAATGGAGGCAGGTAGGGTGGCTCGGAGGAAGTTTAAAGAGATGACATGCGACGGACAAGTGGCACACGCGACGCCAATGAGGTGGCCCCCGAAAGTTGGACAGGACGGATCGTTAAGCCAAAATCAGTACAACGATCCCTATGTCCAAGAAACGTCGTCAGCACAGTGCCGAATTGAAAGCCAAGGCGGGGCTCGAAGCCCCTTCACAGTTCTTCAATATCGGTGATCCGAAGTTCTCACACAGCATGGTCTGGCCAATAGCTGATCACGAACTCTCCCACTTCGAGTGCTGCACATGCCGACCGCTGTCATCACGGGAATCGTAGTCTCCAGGTTGATTTGGGTGCGCTGCCAATCGGAAGAGGAGAATGACGACCCGTTGTTGTTTACGCTTTGAGAGCGTCGAGAGGAACGACAACGCTTTACCTGAAAGAACCGGTTCGAACGAAACCAGCTTAGGCATGAGACTGTCTTTTCAGAAAATCGTTCAAGCGGGTCTTTTTCCCGGCGTCCATTTCCCGCATCAGTCGGGAGGTCTCACGGCGACCGGCGGCCGATTCCCGCTTCAGGCGGAGCAGATAGGCCGCCGCAGCCCGGCGCTCGGATTCATTGAGCCGGGCCAATCGCTGCTTCAGATCGAGCATTGCCGTAGCGGTCATGCAGGAAACTTAGAGGCGCGAATGCCTTGGTCAAGCGGCGGCGCAGAGTGGGTTTTCAGTTGCCCCCTCTGATCACGAGGGTATCGTCGATACGACGCGATGGACCGTAACGACGAGCTCGTTCTTTTGGAATTCTGCGCGAAGCAACACGCCGCTTTTCGCCAGGAGGATTGGCGCGGAGGTGACCGTCTGTCCGATGAGACGCTTGCGGCTGCGGCGCTGTTTCTGGCCCATACAAACTGGTTTGGACAGGCGGACGCTTTGCGTGAAGTCGCCGAACGTCTCGCGCCAGCGCTGGGTTTTCCCGAGCTGGTGAGACGCACACGCTTTGATTTTGCCCGGTTCGAAGGCATGTTGAAAATGCGGCTTCGCCATGCCTGCGCCCTATCCTGAACTTCAGTCTGCCCTGTCCCTTTTTCTCGACCGACTGGATCGGGAGCTGAGGGAGAGCGGCTTTTCAGGAAAGCCAGTACAGATGTACCTGGCGGGGGGCCTGGCCGTGAACTATTATTGCGGGACTCGCTATACGGGCGACATCGATGCTTCTTTTTCTCACCGCATCCTGCTGCAGGACGACCAGCTCGTGCTTGAATACCGCAAGCGCGATGGTTCGAGCGCCTTGTTGTATTTCGATCGTAACTACAATGCCTCCCTCGCCTTGCTACATGAGGATTTCGAGACGGACTCGCTGGAGTGGGAAGGCATTGGCAATGAGCGGCGGCTCGTACACCTGAGGGTGCTGGCGCCGCTCGACGTGGCGGTCTCCAAGGTCGCGCGTTTTTCGACTCAAGACCGGCAAGACATCCGCGACCTTGCTCGCGTGGCAGGCTTTGGAATCGAGGCGCTTCGAAAGCGGACGGGGGAAGCCCTGTTGAATTTCATCGGCAACCACACGCCGATTCGGACATCGCTCGATTTGTTGGAGCGCGACTTGCAGGAATTGGAAACTCAACCGCCGCCATCCTCACAGCCTGGTGAATCGCTTACGTGAGCGGGAATCCGCCCTCTCATTGAGGGGCTCGGCTTGCTCGTATGCCCAAGTTCCCAAGCGGCGACGCCGTCGCGTTGCCTCCTGGTCAGCGCGCACCGAATCGCGCAATTCCTCTCAAGCTTCGGGACCGCGGGCCCGGCGATGCCTACGCCTCGGGCTAGCGAAGCAGCAAGGCTGCAGTTGTCTCCGTCAGCCATTGTGCGTAGCCCTCGGCCCTCCAGCTACATTCGTGCACAAAAAGACGATAGAAATCCGGTCCTGTCATCGCCCAGAAGATGTCGCTCGCTGACCTGACACTCAGGCCGGGTTTCAGCACACCACGCTTCGCCCAGTCGCGCACCAAGGCGCGTTGGGCCAAGCGCCGATGCTTCTCTCCCTCTATCCACAAGTCCCTGAGGTCTTTCTCCGCCATTCCTGCCGCCCGGATGGTTTCCAGGACATCCGTTGCCCGCGCGTAAAGCCGCAAGCCGTAATCGATGAAGGCGCGTATCTGATTCCGAGGGTCAGGGGCCGCCTGCAATTCCGTGTTCAGCCGCGGGACATCCGCCTCGGTCTCCATCGTGCCGAGCAGCGCCAAGAGCAGCGCCGGCTTGGAGCCGAAGGCCGCGTAAAACGTCTGGACCGCCACGCCCGCGTCGAGCGCAATGGCGCCGATACTCGTCGCCGCGTACCCTTTCTGGGCGAACAAGCGCCGTGCGCTTGCAATCAGTCGCTGTCGGGTGGCTTCCGCCTGCTGCTGACGCTTCGGCGAGCGATAGGGCCGCTTGGGTCCCACGGGGAGTTTCTTGACACGAGACATTTGGGTATAGTACTACTCTATCCAATTAAAGGAAGCCCGGCCAGGTTGACCGCTGCTTTCCGCCGTGCCCTTCCAAGATCAATCGTCCTCATGAGGCGGGTGTTTGCCACACACGATCCCAGCAAGCAATGAACATCAAGAATCTCATCTACGCCCTCACCGCGCTTTCCTTCACCGTCGTCATTGGAGGCGCCATCTACGAACACCTGGCCGTTGTACCGATCTGGACCGCCGCCCCGCCGCGTTCGCTGGCCATGTTTCAGGGAGAATACGGCCTGCATCCGGAATTGTTTTGGAAACCCATCCATCCGGTCACGCTGGTGCTATTCGTCGTGACCCTGATTCTGTCATGGAAATCCGCCCGCCGACGCAACGTTCTGATCAGTCTTGTCGGCTATGTGCTCCTCTTGGCCGTCACGGCCATTTACTTTGTACCAGAGCTGATAGCGATCACGCGAACAGCCTATGCCAACACGATCGACGCCACCCTGACCGAACGAGCCGCAACCTGGGAAATATTGAGCCTTGTGAGGCTGGCCATTCTGATTGGCTTGAGTCTGACGCTGTTCTTAGGACTGACCAAGACCAGCGATCCGAGAAATCAACCCAAGACGTCAGACATTGTCTCTTGATGCGGCAAATCAGGATCAGGCTTTACATTCTAACTCAGTCAACAGTCGGCCTATTTCAAACGCCTCACCGGTCCGAGCCTCAGGAGAGATTTGCCAGGCGCTTTCGGCGCGCCCGTGTCAGCAGTGGAGCGGCCTTCTTGAAGTCGATATCCTTCTCCCAATCGGCGATGACAAACATGCCGACCGCGTTGCCAATGAAATTGGTGATCGCCCGGCACTCCGACATGAACCGATCTACTCCGAGGATCAGCGCCAGCCCCTCCACGGGTATGCTCTTCGTCGCAGCGAGGGTCGCTGCGAGCGTGACAAATCCGCTGCCGGTCACACCTGCCGCACCTTTCGACGTCAGCAAGAGGATGCCCAACAGTCCGATTTCCTGGGCCAGTGACAGATCCGTATTGGTCGCCTGGGCGATGAAGATCGCCGCCATCGTCAGGTAGATCGACGTGCCATCCAGGTTGAACGAATAACCAGCCGGCACGACAATGCCAACCGATGACCGCGAGCAACCCGCTTGTTCGAGCTTGTTCATGAGCCCAGGCAGCGCGGACTCCGAGGACGATGTCCCGAGAACAATCAACAACTCCTCCCGGATGTACACCAGGATGCGCCAAAGGCTGAATCCGCGGGAGCGCGCAATGAACCCTAGGACGACAAAAACGAAGAGCACGCTCGTCAGGTAAACGCAGGCGAGCAGTTTGCCGAGGGAAAGCAGCGTGGCGATGCCGTACTTGCCTATCGTGAAGCCGATTGCACCAAAGGCTCCGACGGGTGCCAGCTTGGTCACGATGCTCACCATCGCAAAAAACGCCTGCGCCACATGGTGGATGAGCGAGGTGACTGCCTCACCAGCCGGGCCCATGCGGGCCAGTCCAAAACCGAAGAGGATCGAAATCAGCAGGACCTGGAGGATTTCGCCGTGCGCGAACGCGCCCGCAAAGGCATCCGGAATGACGTGAAGCAGGAAATCCGTGGTGCTCTGCGATGCCGCAGCCTTCGTGTAGCTTGCGACCACACCTGCATCGAGCGTGGTGATGTCCGCGTTGATTCCCGCGCCGGGTTTCAGGAGATTCGCCACAAGGAGCCCGATCGCGAGGGCGAAGGTGGTGACTCCTTCAAAGTAAAGCAGCGCCTTGCCTCCAAGTCGCCCAATCTTCTTGAGGTCGCCCATTCCTGCGATCCCCGACACGATTGTACAGAAGATGATCGGCGCGATCAGCATCTTCACCAGCTTGATGAAGCCATCGCCCAATGGCTTGAGCTTCACGCCCAGTTCCGGATCCAACCAGCCGACCAGAACGCCCAGGCCGATCGCCAGCAAAACCTGAATATAGAGATGCTTGAGGTACCTCATGGGGTCGGCGATCTGTCTGACCAATGGGGTGACCGCCAAACCGGTATTCCTTGTGGGCAACCCGCCCGTAGGATGCCGGGACTATCGTTTCTGGTGCGCGAGCTTGATCTTCAGATTGCGAACAATCTCGGCATGGGTTGCCAGGTAGGAATAATGCGCATCAATCCCCTCGAAGTCTGATTCGTCAAGTTCAAGCGCTTCATCCGGATACTTCTGGTTCGCCTTGAGAATGGCCGCACGTGTATCACCGCCCGTGATGTGCCTCCACCGTAGCACTTCGTTGTCATACGCAACTTTCGCGGGGGTACGCTTTCCAATGATGCGTTCGGCAGTTTCGGCGTATTTTTGAAACGTGGTCATGAACGCTTGTTTTCGGATAGCGGCGGGAAGTCAAACGCAGAGATGCCCAGACCGGCTCCGCCCGCAAAAATTTCCCCCCGATCCACCCCCTGAGGGGTAAATCAACGCGGCGATGGCCTATCGGACCCCGCGTTCCGGCAGTCCGCCCGTGAACGTGCTCCCAATCCGCTGCCGCTGCCTCAGATGAAGTTCAGCATCTCGAACTTCTTCCCAAGGATTGTTTCATTCGGACAATCGAGCCAGCGGTTGAGAACCGTCGCATAGACCTGGCGGAAATCCGTGCTGAAGGTGAGGTCCTGGTTGACGGGCAGATCGAGCTTCGGGGACGTGCCGTGCACGCTGCCCTTGATCTTCGATCCCATCACGAAAAGGGGCGCAGCGGTACCGTGATCGGTGCCCGAGCTCTTGTTCTCGCTCGGACGACGTCCAAATTCCGAGAAGGTCATCGTGAGCACCTGGGGACCGAGTCCCTTGCCATCGAGGTCGCGCTGAAACGCGGCCATGCCCTCCGAAAGCGTCGTGAGCAGGCGCTCATGGGTACCCTGCTGGTTGGCGTGGGTGTCGAAGCTGCCGAGCGACACGTAATACACACGCGTCGACAATCCCGCTGCAATGAGTGCAGCAACGTTCTTCAATGACTGCGCGAACGGGTTGCCCGGGTACTCGGAATCGGACTTGTATCGTCCGAGAAGGGACTGGATCCGCTGCTCGGTCACTAGTGCATCCATCATGGTCGCCCGAAGGAATCCTTCGTTCGTATCGCTGCCTTCGTGATCGGACTCGGCAAGGCGTTTCAGGAGGGAAAGGGTGTTGTTCCCTCGTCCACCTCCACGGCGAAGATTGCCGGAAAGGGTGAAGGTCGGATGGGGGTTCTCACCGAGAAACGACTGAGGAACCTCATTGCCGGCATTCACGGCAACCGGATCGCCTCCCTTTGAATCCGGGCGACCAGAGCAGGTGTTGTCTAGATAGCGGCCAATCCAGCCCGTGGCATCGTTGACATCGGAATCGCTCGCCGACTCCCAAATCTCGGTGGATCGAAAATGACTGCGGTTCGGATTCGGATAGCCGACGTTCTGCACAATGCCGAGCTTGCCTTCGGTCACCAGTTTGCTGAGTTCCGCGCAGCTCGGGTGAAAACCCAGGAGATCGTTGATCGGAAGCACATCCTTCTTCTTGAGACCGAGGGTGGGACGCAGCCGGTAGTAGTTCGCGTCCTCATAGGGCACGACCGTATTCAATCCGTCATTGCCACCGGCAAGCTGGATGAGAACGAGAATAGAACGATCCTTCTCAGGCGCAGGTGCCGCGTTGAGCGAAGACTGGACGAGAAAGGCCGGCGCAAAGCGACTGAACGCGAGCAGGCCTATGCCGCTGCCTCCCATACGGAGGAATTCACGGCGGGTGGCAGGCAGTTTCGAGGAAAGCGAGTTGTTCATGACGATGAATCAGTTGCCGGGATCGAAGGATAGTTACTGGTCAGCAGAGCTGGTACTCCGGTGTTTCGAGCAGGGCGATCGTCGCCCCGCGAATACGCGGAAGGAGCGGTTCGCCCTTGAGGAAACTTCGCAGGGCCGCGTGGTATTCCTTGTTGGGCTCGGACGGGAGAAAGCGCGCAACCATACGGTCCACCGTCGCATCGACACCAGAGCCCGCGAGGGATCGCAGGAATTCGTCGGTCACCGCGAATCGCGTATGGCCTGCCTCCCGTGCAGCCTTGAGCGCGGCCTTTTCGTCGGCGTTCATCCGGTCTTCGGGCATTGGCATGAAGAGCGACTGCACAAGCAGCCGACGGGCGGCGAGGGTCGACGAATTGATCCAGAGCTTGCCGCCAACCCACCCGCGGACATTCGGAGGATTGAACGGCTGCTGGCCCATCTGACGAAGAGGCACCAAGGTTGTGCGCGCCACCGGTGCGACATCCATCTCCAAGTCCTGGACCAGACCAAGATGGTAGTGAATGGGGCTCTTGATGTAGTTGGCCCGATACACGGGATGGTAGAAAAGCGATGACGAGAAGTAGCGATGACAGAGCTCGCGGAGGTTGTACCCGCGAGCCTTCCACCACGTGCCGAGCGGTGCGAAGTAAGCCGCGTCGGGAACCTCGTCCGTCAGATAGAATCTCGTCATTTCCCTCGGCAGGAAGGTTCCGGCCGCAGATTGCTGGTAGATCAGGTCGATGATATCGTCCCCTCCGAAGCGTCCGGTCTTGCCGAACACGGTCTTCGGTCCGTCGTCGTGCTGTCTGCGGTCGAAACGAAAACCGTCCCGCCCAATCCGGTACCCGGTAAAGGCCTTGGCCGCCTGCTTGATGTCGTTCTCGGTGTAGTTGCCCTGTCCCAGCGTGAACAGCTCCATAAGCTCGCGGGCAAAATTCTCGTTGGGGGCCTGCTTCACGCTGCGCTGCAGATCCAGGTAGAGGATCATCGCAACCGACCGGGAGACCGCCTTCGTCAGAACCGGCGCGGGCCCCAGCGCACCCTGGCGCAGGATATCATAGTGATCGAAAATGAGATTGGATCCACGGACCTTTTCGACGCCGATGACGTAGACGTCGCCGAGAAACAGCAGCCATTTTTCAAAGGCAGAATGGGCAGGCGTGGCAGCCTGCTGCAGCCATTGGAGCGAGAGCTCCGTATTGGCAAGACGGGAGACGTCGCGTTGCTCCCGTCGAATCTCGCGCTGCTGCATCTCCGTAGCAGCGGATTGGATACGCTCACGGAATTCGGGCATGCGCTCGCGTTCGTTCCGGACAAGCTTTGGTCTGACAAACGGAGGCGCCGTCTCGGGAAAGAGCCTGTCCAGTGTTGCCGCAAGGCCCTCGTTCACCGCGCGGGCGACGGCCTCCGGGTGGGCGGTCCATCCGGCGCGCCGCAGGAGATGGCGCGCTGTCTCTTCATTCCACTGAGCTTTTGGCAGGGGTTCCCAGGCCTGGGTAGGAGTAAGCGGCGGTTGCATGGCTTTGTAAGAACGACTAAGACCTATGACGCCGCTTCGCGAGCCAAGTTACACCGTGCGAGTGGGCAGTTTGGCGGGTTGCCATGAGTAGAAACACACCCTGCCGCCGGCCGAATCAAAAGACGCCCTCCGAATTGGATATCCCGGTCCGATTTCGCACAAAGGGGTCGCACCCATGAGGTCTCCGTCCATCTGCCAATCAAGCTCATGAACGCCTCCTGCGACCTCCATCGACGCGAAAATCCGATGGCACGCGTGCATGGATCGCCCGGAGCGCACGCGTGAGTCCTTTCGCGCCGCCGTAGCCACACGCATAGCCCACTTCCTTCACACTCATGCGACTCTCCCGCAGCATGACCGTGGCCCGCTGAACCCGGCACCAGCGAATCTCCTTCGAGGGGCTTCGCTCGTGAACCGCTTCAAAATGGCGCTCAAGCGTGCGCAGCGGCGTGCCCGTTTCGCGCGCGATGGACGCGGCAGTGATCGGGCGATGGCAATTCAGCCAGATGAACTCCAGCGCCCGGTCCACCGTCGGATGTCCGGTCACCGCAGGCGTCGCGTCGATTCCATCCGCCGCGCGGTCCTCAAGCGCGTGCGCGAGCACCTCGAACACACGACTTTCAACCAGCAGGCTGTTCTTTCCCGCTGCCGATCGCAGCCGCGCCAAGGCCCGTCGACACGCCGCCGGATCGTCGAGGCGCCGCAAGCGCGCCGAACGCGGAAAGATCCCCTTTGCCTGCAGGCGACGAAGGTACTCGCCGTTTACCGTGCACCATTCCTCTCTCCAGCCACAATCAACCCGCGGGCGATACCGGTGCCACTGACCGGGGGGCAGGAGGAGCACCTCTCCCGCACGCCACCGCAGCCGTCCCAACCGGCGGTCTTCATATTCCCCTTCTCCATCAGCAATCAACACCACTGCAAAATCCCCCAACGCCCGGCCACGCTCCCACCGGAAGTCATAATCCTCCGGGTGTCCCGGCCTTGGATAGGCTTCGCCGGGAGCGTAGTCGGCCACACCCCAGCCTGTCACATAGAGCTCACGGCGAATGTCCGCTTCGCCGAGCGGAAGATAAAAGAAATCATTGCGTCGGGTGCGGGACATCGAACAGCCGCAGAATGCCGCCTCCACGTGAGGGAGGCACGCCTCAATTTGGACCCTTGGCGCATGCCGGGCCACAATTGGCGGATTCTGTCCCTTCCACAGGCTCGCCCTCCTTTTCCGGCCTGACATGATTCAGAACAAATCAACCCATCCCCGCCATGACTCCTTTTGGAAAACGTGCCCTCATCACCGGCGGTTCACGCGGCCTCGGCCTCGCCGCAGCCGAGGCATTGCTCGAGGCCGGCTGCGCCGTTGTCATCAACCACCATCGCGACGTCGCCAAGGCCGATGCCGAGGTCAAGCGCCTCGGCGAACGATATCCCGGCCGCATCCACGCCATTGATGCCGATGTGGCCGAACCGGTTTCAGCGCGCGGCGCCGTGCAGGCGGCGGCTGCACTGCTCGGCGGACTGGACATCGTTATGAGCAACGCAGGCATCTGCCGCTTTGCTCCGTTTCTCGACATCACTGACGAGGAATGGCAGCGGCATCGCGCCATCAATTTCGATGGCGGTTTCTACGTCGGACAGGAGGCCGCGCATGTCATGAAGGACCAGGGCACCGGCGGACGGATCGTCTTCACGACCAGCGTGGGCGCATTCCGCTCCAACGCCACGCAAACCCACTACTGCGCAACCAAGGGCGGCCTTCAACTGCTCGCCCTCGGCATGGCCCTCGAACTCGCCCAATACGGCATCACCGTCAATTGCATCGCCCCAGGCTGGATGCATACCGACATCAACGACGCAGCCTCACGCGACCGTCAGGCAGTCGAGCCGTGGCTGAAGGCTCACTGTCCGGTCGGACGCCTCGGCACGCCGGGTGACATCAAGTCCGCAGTCCGTTTCCTCACCGCCGTCGAATCCGCCTATGTCAATGGAGCCACGATCTCCGTCGACGGCGGCTGGAATGCCCAGCTCTGAATCCATTTCCGACATGAGCACTTCCCCAACCTATCGCATCACCGCGCTCGCCATGGGCGAAACCCGTGTTCCCGCAGCCGAGGTTTTCTGGATGACCGAGCTCGTGGGCTGGCTGCCGCTCACCTTCTGGGCCTTTCTCATCGAAGGCAACGGGCGGCGCGCGCTGCTCAACACCGGATTCCCCTCGGGTCCCGCCTTTCAGCGCCTGCATGACCACTGGACAACCTGGGCAAAGGCGGCCACGGGCGAGGTCGGACACATTCCGGTCGTGAGCGCGCAGCAACGCATCGTCCCCTCCCTGCGCGCACGCGGCGTGGAGCCAGAGCAAATCACCGACGTGCTCGTTACTCCGCTCACCTCCTACGCGACCGGCGGACTCGATCAATTTCCCAACGCCCGGATTCACCTCTCCCGCCGCGGCTGGCTTGATTTCCATGCTCCGGACCCCGAGGTGCCTCAACTGCCACGGGACATCATCTTTCCTCCTGACGTGCTTCGTCATCTCATCTTCGACGCCGCGCCCCGCCTTTCGTTTCTACCGGATGAAGCCAGCGAACCCCTCCCCGGAATTCGTGCGTGGTTCTGCGGCGCGCACCATCGATCGAGCATGTGCTTCATCGTGCCGACCGCTGCGGGATGCGTCGCACTCACCGATGCGATATTCCACTACCGCAACCACGAGGAGCGCATCCCGCTCGGACTCTCGGAATCGATCGAGGAGCACCATCGCCTCTACGCTCGCGTTTCGCGCGAAAGCGATCTGATCTTGCCGCTCTACGATCCTGCGGTAGCCCAGCGGCATCCGTCGCTCGTGATTGGTTGAGTTTCATTCCATGGCATCCCTCTGTCCTTACGATTTCACCGGTCGCACCGTCGTCATCACCGGCGCCGGCAGCGGCTTCGGTCTCGCCTCCGCAAGGCAATTTGCAGCGGGCGGCGCTCGCATCATCGGCATTGATCGCAACGCCGTCAGGCTCGCCAAGGCGATCGCCGCGCTCCCTGCGCCTCCCTCAGGCGCACCCGCTCATCGCACGATCGTGGCCGACCTGCGCCCAGCGGATGCCGCAGAACGCGTCATCGCCGAGGCTGCATCGTTCGGCACGCCCCTCGACGTACTCGTCAATTCCGCGGGCGTCTGCCACTTCAACAAACCGGCCGCCATCACAGCAGAAGAATGGGACGAAGTGCTCGAGATCGACCTTCGCGCCTTGTTTTTCCTCGGAACGGCTTTCGCGGAGCGCGTGGATCCCAAACGCGGTGCCCGAATCATCAATCTCGGCTCTAATGCAGGCCGAAAGGGACGCGCCCTCTCGGCGCACTACGCGGCAGCCAAAGCCGCGGTCGCCAGCGTTTCGGAATCGCTCGCCCTCGCCTACGGCCCTCGAAACGTCACCTGCAATACCGTCTGCCCCGCAGTGGTGCTCACGCCCCTCTGGGAGGAAAGCTTCCGCGAGCTCGCGACACTGACGGGGAAAACTTCCGCCGAACTCGTCGCAGGCTGGACCCAAGCCACGCCGCTGCGACGCCTCGGCACGCCAGACGATGTCGCCGACCTTATCACTTTTCTGGCCAGCGATCGCGGCAGCTTTATAACTGGACAAACCATCAATGTCTGCGGCGGCTTCCAGCATACCTGCTGACACCTTTCCGTGAAAATCATCTCCGTCCGTCCCGTCACCGTTCGGTATCCCGAACCTCACGACCACAATCGACCGCGCCTGCTCACGCTGGTGCGGATTGAAACCGACAGCGGCCACGTCGGGTGGGGCGAGGCCATCACGATGTTCATCGGCGCGTGCCGAGCCACGGAGGCTGTCGTGACGGAAGACTTCGCCCCGCTCGTCATCGGGCAGGATCCCCTGAACGTCCTCGGAATCCATGACAGACTCCGTCGCCACGTCTGGTGGTACGGTCCCCAGGGCATTGCGGCGCTCGCGCTGAGTGCGGTTGATATCGCCCTGTGGGACCTGAAAGGCCGGATCCTGGGACAGCCCGTCTGGTCGCTCCTCGGGGGCAAGGTGCGCGATCACGTCGTGCCATGCGCCTGCATTCATTTCGATCTCGATCGCTTCGAATGGAATCTCGATGAGTTTCGCGCCTATGCCGCGGAAGGCTACCGCTACGTCAAGGGCGGCTGGGGCTCCCGGCCGGACAATGTCTTCGGGCAGGATCGCGAACGCGACATCGCCCTGGTGTCCGCCTGCCGCGGCGCCATCGGCGACAGGGTCGGTCTCGTCGTCGATGCCCTCGCGGCACGCACGCGCTGGGATGTTAAGATCGCCGTTCAACGCTGCCGCGATTTTGCGCCTTTCCGCCTGCGCTGGATCGAGGAGCCCCTGCCGCCGACCGACCTCGAAGGCCATGTCGCGCTTCGCGCCCAGGTCGACCAGCACATCGGAACCGGCGAGCAGGAATGGAATATCGAGGGATACCGCCGCCTCCTTCGCTACGGCGCCGCTGACATCGTGCAAATGGATCCGGCCCGGTGCCAGGGCATAACCGGGACTCTTGCCATTGCCCGGATGCTCGAATCGGAGAACAAACCCTACACCCTGCACACCTGGAGCAGTGCACTCTGCACCGCGGCCGGCATCGCGGTACAGGCGGCCACCTCCAACGCGCTCACCTTCGATCACAAGCCACGCCCCAATCCCATGCAGCACGAACTCGTCGATGACCCCTGGCAGGTCGTCAACGGCGCCATCGCCGTGAGGGACACTCCCGGACTCGGAGTCACCGTGCGCGAGTCGGTTGTTGAACGCTATCGCATCTAACTGCCATGTCAGACTCCTCATTTCCTCCTGGTTACCTCACTGATCCGCTGAACGCGTGGAGCACACCGCTCGCAGCGCCGCTGTCGGCATCGTTTCCGTTCACGTTTCGTGACGTCACCGTTCTCACACTCGCCTATCGTTCGACACCCGCAGCCATCCGTCGGCTCATGCCCGAGCCGCTTGTGCCCATCAGCGACTGGGTGCTCGTTCATCTCTACAACATGGGCGATGTCGAGTGGCTCGGTCGCTACGGGGAATGCAATGTCATGCTCGGGGCGGAGCTTCCCGGTCGCGCCCGGGGAGGATTTTCACCGTTCCTTTTCCTCAATTCGGACGGCGGGCTGGCGCAGGGACGCGAAGTTCATGGCCAGCCGAAGAAGTGGGCGAACCCGCGGGTTGAAGCGCGTGGCGACCTCATAGTGGGCGTGCTTGAACGGAACGGCATCGATGTTCTCACCGGCACGATGGTGTACAAGCAGCACCGCGGTGACCTCGCCGACCTGAAGCGCCTCACCTTCGACTTTGCGCTCAACCTCAATTACAAGGTCATCCACCACATCGACGGGCGCCCTGCCATCCGACAGATCACCAGCCGCCGCCTCTCGGATGTGAAGCTCGGCGAATGCTGGACGGATCCCTGCTCCGTCGAGATCCGCCCGAACATGCAGGCCCCCCTCCACCTCCTGCCCGTCGTGGAAACAGGCCCCGGCTACTTCTGGAAAGGTGAATTCACGCTCGTCCCGGGCGAAGTCGTGCACGATTACCTAAGTCCGTCAGCTTGAGGTCAATCAAACCAAAGTTGATCGATTCTCTGCTGCATATAGCGTCGCGTCATGTCCAGACTCGACGCGATTATGAGCTCCCATGTGCATCAGACAAATGCACGCAAGTGAGGACTGCATATCGGAAATCGTGGCGCCATCATGCATCCAGCTTCCTCGCCGACATCAGCTCCGCTTCCTCCAGACTCGGAACTTATCCCATTGCGAAGTGGTCCACTCACGCTTGAGTTCAGTCACGGCGACTTTCGCAGCATCCGGTTTGGGGACCGGGAAGTGATCCGACGCATTTACATCGCGGTGCGCGATCGGGATTGGGGTACGGTTCCCATGGAGATCGGTGAACGCG
Organism: Verrucomicrobiota bacterium; assembly: GCA_014584295.1. Classification (GTDB taxonomy): domain Bacteria; phylum Verrucomicrobiota; class Verrucomicrobiia; order Opitutales; family Opitutaceae; genus UBA6669. Next base: position 49,110 of record JACTNC010000051.1, on the reverse strand, counting down.
ACATCCGCATTGAGGCGGATGCATTTCGAATCACCTACACGGCGATCTTCCGACAGGAGGGAATTCACTTCGTGGCGCGAGTGGCGATGACGGGAAGCGCCGACGGTATCGTGCATTTGACATTTGATGGTGAGGCGCGGACGACGTTCCTTCGGAATCGCATTGGCATCTGCGTGCTGCACCCGGCTGAGTGTGCAGGCGCGCGTTGCAGGGTGGAGCGCATTGCGGCAGGAATGGCTGAGTTGAATTTTCCGCGATGGGTCGAGCCTGCACAGCCGGTACCAGGATTCTTTGATCTTGCCACGCTTGCGCATGAGGTGTCGCCCGGTGTCTGGGCGACGCTGCGGTTCAGGGGCGACCGCTTTGAAATGGAAGACCAGCGCAATTGGATCGATGCCAGCTTCAAGACCTACTGCACGCCGCTTCATCTGCCCTTTCCCGTGGAGATTTCCTCAGGAACCCGCATTCAGCAGGAAATCACGCTTGGGATGAGCGCAGACGGAAGCGTCCTCCGGACGCCGGAAATCCCGCAGTTGAGATCGACGGTTATCGACGTACTATCACGGCGCAGCAAGCTCCCGGCGATCGGACTCGGTTGCAACCGCGCGCGCGAGCAACTGGACGCGAAGGATGTCGCGCGACTCCGGACGCTCAACCTTCATCATCTGCGGGTTGATGTGCGACCATACAACGCGGATTGGCGGGAAACGCTCGACGCGGCGCGTGACGAAACTGCTGCCTTGGGCATTCCGCTCGAACTTGCGGTGCATTTGCCCGCCAACGGCGAGGCCGGTGGTCTCGACGCCTTGGTGGAGGACATCACGATGCGATCAATCCCCCTTGCGCGCATTCTGCTCTATTGTCGGGGAGAAAAGACCGTATCCCGCGCCCGTGTGGAATTTGGCCGAGCACATCTCAAGCCACTCGGTGTACCTATCGGCGCCGGGACCGATGCGGATTTTTATCAATTGAACCAGGCTCGTCCACCCCACGATATCGCCGATTTCGTGCACTGGTCGATGAACCCACAGGTGCATGCCTTCGATGATGCGTCGATCGCCGAAACGCCAACGGCTGTGACTGCACAGCTTGAAAGCGCGCGGACCTATTTTCCCGGGAAGCCGCTGACAGTTTCCGCGATTACCTTGAAGCCACGTTTCAATCCCGTGGCAACCTCGGCCAAGGTGGCTACGAGCAAGGATGAGCTTCCGGCAGACGTTGATCCGCGGCAGGTGTCGCCTTTTGCCGCAGCCTGGACACTTTCAATGCTCAAGCGCCTGGCCGAAGGCGGTGCGCAAAGCGTGACCTTTTTCGAAACAATGGGATGGCGAGGAGTGATGGAGCGCAAGCAGGGGGCGTCATCATCGCAGTTTCCTTCCAGGCCGGGGCAGGTTTTTCCCTTGTACTATGCCTTGGCTGCCATCGGCTCTTATGCTGGAGGAGAAGTATTGGAGACAGTCTCGAGTGATCCCATGCGGGTGGAAGCGATCGCATTGATACATGGCAGGCGGCGATGCCTGTGGCTGGCAAACCTCACATCGACACGCCGGAAAGTCCTGGTGCGTGGTTTGGCTGGCGCCTTACGGCGTCTGGATCTCGACTGGGGATCATCAGAGATTTGGATGACTGAACCCGACGCGTTCCTCGACCGGGAACCTCGCGAGATCGTAGTCGAAACGGGTTCCGGCTACGAGGTCGAACTTACAGGGTATCAATTCGTTCGCCTGGACTGGATCGAATCCCCTGGCTGACGGCGCAGCACGTCACGGGCCTATGCCTGGGCGCTGTCGTTCCGGATGCGTCGCCGACCGAGGCGTTCGAGCAGGGTGTTGCGGCCGCTGTCGATCAGCACGGCGATGAAAATGATGGCGGCCGTGATGATTGGGTAAAGGTAGGGATCCGCATTGAGGATCACCAAGCCGGCCTCGACGGACTGGATGAGCACGACGCCCAGCAGCGTGCCGGGCAGCACCGTACCTCGGCCGCCGAAAAGGCTCGCGCCGCCGAGCACAGCAGCGGCAATGGCCTTGAACTCGTAGGCTTCGCCAAACTTGGGCGAGACCGCACCAAGCTGGGCAAGCGAAAGGATCGCACCGAGCGCGGCACAGAAACCACTGATAAGGAAAACGCTGGCTAGAAGCAGCGAGGTGTTAAGGCCGGCCTTGCGCGCAGTCACAGGGTTGTGCCCCAAGGCGTAAAGTTGTCGACCAAAGGGAGTTCGGGTGAGGGTCGCATGAGCGATCAGCAACATCATCCCAAAGATAAGAAGCGGAAGTGGCACGCCAACGATACGGGCAGAGCCCAGACGGAGAAAACTCTCGGGCAGATTCATCGCGCGCGTCTGTGTGATCGTAAGCGCGACACCGCGTCCAATGAAGAGAAAAGCGAGAGTGACCACAAACGGCGCGATGCGCAGACGCGCGATGAAGGCGGCATTGATTCCGCCCGATGTGACACCGATGACAAGCATCGCACCGAGGGCAACGGAGAGAGGCATGTCCGCCTGCAGCATCTTGCCTGCGATGGCAGCCGCGAGGAACATGATCGCCCCGACCGACAGATCGACACTCGCCGTCAGCAGGACGAATGTCATCCCGATCGTAACAATTCCCACCGGAGCAGACTGCACGAGAATGTTGAGTGCATTGTCCGCCGTCATGAATTTCGGCGAAAGCACACCGAAGGTCGCAATGACCACGACGAAGAGGATGGGCGACGCGTATCGGAGCAAGGCGTTCATGCGTGGGCTTCGCGCGGCAGCGCAGCAACAAGGAGGCGCTCCCGCGAGAATTCAGTTCTTGGAAAGTTCCCGCGGATTTCGCCCTGGCTCATGACCAGAATGCGATCGCAGAGCCCCGTCAGCTCTTCGATCTCCGATGAGATCATCAGCACGCCTGCACCGCGGTCTGCAAGGTCGAGGATGAGCTGGTACAGTTCGAATCTGGCTCCCACATCCACGCCCCTCGTGGGTTCGTCCAAGATAAGTACCTCGGGTTTCGCGAGCAGCCATTTGCCAAGAATGACCTTCTGCTGGTTGCCGCCGCTCAGGGTCTGCACGGATTGTGCGTCGCTGACTTTTGCGGTAAGGCGCACCGCGGCGCGAATTGTCGAGATCGCCTGCTGCCAGGTGTTGCGGTCGAGAAGCCGCAACGGAGTACGGGCGTGCTCGCGCAGCGAGACGAGCGCAAGGTTGTCGGCGATCGAGGCCTCGAGGCAGAGCCCCTCGTGGCGCCGGTCCTCGGTAAGAAAGGCAAGGCCCCGTTCCATGCGCTCGCGCGGTCCTTCCCGTCGATTGATGACTTTTTCGCGCATCCGCACCTCGCCGTATTGCGCCGAATCCAGTCCGAAGAGAATACGCGCGAGTTCAGACCGTCCGGCCCCCATGAGTCCGAAAATGCCAAGCACCTCACCACGGTGCACGGTGAAGCTGATATCGCGCACGATATGAAGCTGCGTGAGTGAACGCACCTCAAGAAGGGGAACCGTTGTCGACGCGCCCCGACGTTCCGGGTAGAGTCGGGTGAGGCTGCGTCCTACCATGGCGGAAATAATCGCCGGGGTGTCATAGGCTTCGATCGGCCCTTGTGCCACCACTTCACCGTCGCGCAATACGACAAGATCGTGGCAAAGCTGACGCACATGTTCGAGCAGGTGCGAGATATAGATCAGCGCGATGCCTCGGGCCTGGAGTCGGCGCAGAAGGGAAAAAAGTGTTTCGGTCTCCCGGACGCTGAGCGACGTCGTAGGTTCATCGAGGATGATGAGGCGGGCTTCGAGAGCGAGCGCGCGGGCGATCTCGACGAGTTGCCGCTCGCCGGCAGAGAGTTGTTCAACCAATGTCTCGGGTGCGATCGCAAGGCCAACCTGACCCAGCAGGGTGGCCGTGCGATCATGAAGCGCTCTGCGATCGATCCAGGGCATTGAGCCCATGCGGGGTAGCGCGGCGAGAAAGAGATTCTCGGCGATGGAAAGATTGGCGAAAAGATTCAGCTCCTGGTGAATGAAGGCCACACCTGCCCGTGCCGCATCGGTTGGATCCTGGGGTGTGTAGGGCGTTCCTCCCAGCACCATCCCGCCGGTATCGGGCAGAAGGTTGCCCCCAAGGATGTTCATCAGCGTGGACTTGCCAGCGCCGTTTTCCCCGACGAGGCCGAGTGTGCGACCGGCACCCAACTTGAAGCTGATGCCACGCAGCACCGGGACACCGGCGAAGCTCTTGCTGATGCCGGAAAACTCAATCGCAGATATCGTGTTCATGCCGGGTGGCCCGCAACCCGGATGCGCCATGCATCAAGCACCGCGGCGAGCAGGATCACGGCGCCCTTTACGATGGTAAGAGTGAAGATCGACAAACTGAGCAGATTGAGCGTGTTATCGATGAGCTTCAGGAAAAGGACACCGAAGATTGTCCAAAGAACCTTCCCGCGGCCCCCGGAGAGACTTGTGCCGCCAATCACCACCGCCCCTATGACGTCGAGAAGGATGCGCTGGCCCAATACCGGGGAGCCTGTTTCAGCCTGTCCCGTGTAAAACACGCTGGCGAGGGCGGCCAGCATTCCAGAGCACGCATACGCAGCAATGAGCACTCCTCCGACTGGAACGCCTGAAATATGCGCCGTTCGGGGATTGTGTCCCGTTGCATAGAGCCAACGGCCGAAAACAGACCGGTTAAGCATCACCTGAACACATCCCGCAGCAAGTGCCGTGATCGCGAGCGCTATGCCTGTGTGACCGCCGAGGGCATTGAAGGCAGGGGGAAGCTGATTGATCGCCTTGGATTGGGTGAGCCACACGGCAAACCCTCCGACGCCCATCATCGTCGCGAGCGTGACAATGAACGGCGGCATCCGGCAGCGCGCGACGGCGAAGCCATTGGCTGTACCCACAAGCATGCCCACCAGCAACATCGCGATGCAGCCTGCAGGGACCGTCAGCATATCACCGCCAAGTCCACCACTCTCGGGGTTCATCACCATTGCTCCCGTGACGCTGCACAAGCCTATGATCGAGGTGACTGAGAGATCGATGCCTCCCGTAATGAGAACGATCATCTGTCCCAGGGCGACGAGGAGAAGTGGCAACGCAGTAGATAGAAGATTGGCAGCATTCTCCGGAGTGAAGAATCCGGGTGTGAACGGTCCAACCGCCAACGCGTAAATCACGCACAACCCAAGCACGAAATAGTCCGAACCAAGCGCGCGGCGAAACAGGACCCCAGGCAGGATCAATCCAGCGGTTTCCTTCGAAGGCCGGGAACTTGGCATGCGCTGATCCACAGAAAGGATATGAACAGGTACTAGCGTTTCTGTGCGCCCCACATCTGAGCTGATTTCGCTTCAAGGTTGCCCTGATGAATAACAAAACCTGGGTCTCGGATGAGTTCTGGCAGAATCTTTCCCGCGCGCAGGTCCAGAATCGCGTCGATGCACTGCTTCGCCTCAAAATAGACATCCTGTACGCCGGTGGCGTCGAGGTAACCCTCCTTTAGCATCTGGTAGGCCGTCGCATCGCCGTCGAATCCCCCAAGGATTACGTGACCGGGTGTGCCGATCTTATGATACTTTCCGGCACCCTTGAGCGCACTGACGATGCTCGGAAACAGAAAATCAGAGCTGGTAAAGATAAAGCTGATGTCAGGATGGGCCTGCAGCGCATTTACGATACCTGACTGCGCCTTCTCCTGACTCCATTCCGTGGGGATCCGAGCGACAACTTCGATCACTGATTCCTTGCCCTTGATTGCGGCGTCAAACCCGTCGCGACGACCTATTGCGTTGATATCGCCAAGGTCGCCAATCAGAAGGGCAGCCTTGTGCTTTCGGCCCGACTTTTCCGCTTCGCTGACGAGATATGTGACCGTTTCCTTCGTAAGCGCGAAATTGTCGGCGACGACTGCGACGGACCTCGCCTCGCTCTTGTCGGCGGGGCGGTTGAATAGGACGATGGGAATGTTGGCAGCATTGGCGGCTTTGATGATGGGAAGGCACGTCTTGGAATCCTTTGGGACGAGTATGATGCCATCGACCCTGCGCGTGATAAAGTTTTTCACCTGCTCGAGTTGGCGGTTGGTATCTCCGTCGGACACTGCTTCGAGCATCGTCCATCCGCGCTGCTTCAGGTCGGCCCGAATCGCCTCAAACCCGGCAACCCAGTATTCCGTCTGAAGCGTTTCGAAAGCGACGCCGATAACGAGCGGTTTGTCAGCCGGAGAGGTGCCGTCACCCTGGGTTGCCGTGGCGGAGGATGCCGATTTTCGACAACTTGCACTTGAGAGGCCGATTGCCAGCGTGAGCAGAAAAAGAATGGGTTTCATAGTGGGCAATGGAAGGCGATTGGTTTTCGGGGTTTTCCTAGTGGTTTTGTCTCGCGCATGCGATTGGGGCAGGCGGAACTTTCATGAATGGAATAGGCACGGGCCTCATACCGCGAGGCCAGCGAGCGCGGAGCGTAGGGTTTCAATGCTCTGCGCCGCCCAGGCCGCTTCTTTGGTGATGGTGGCTTCCGGATCACTTTCAGGAGGCACCCAGAGTTCAATGACGGCAGTCGCGCAACGACCGTGTTTCACGACCGCACGAAGTGTTTCATCAAGCGGCAGTTGACCCGTGCCGAGCGAGCGACCGCTGACTGTAAAGCCCATGAGGTAGGGCAACCGCTCGATTGCGAAATCCTTGAGGTGAAGATTGACACATACAGGTGCCAGATGATGCAGGACTTCGCGAAGACCCTCGCCAGCGCCGAGCGAGTTGGCCGTGTCGAGGCAGATGCCCACATTGGCATCGTCAATCGTATCCATGAGGCGCCGCAAGGTGGCACACGGAAGGCGATCGTGGTTCTCTATCCCAAGCGTTAAACGCGCGGCATGCAGGGCCGGAAGGGCATTGCGGACGATGCCGACAATGCTATCGACCGACGGTTCATAATCCGATGTATCCACAACAAACCGCATCAGGCGGGCATCGAGGCGCTGTGAGATTTCTATGTAGCGATCCAGGTGTTCCTCTGTGAGGCCGCGTGCACCGGTTTCAACTGCAATATTCCTTTCCTTTGCCTGCCTGGCCAAGCCGTCGAGCGCGGCCGGGGCAAACGAATGGAGGGGAAGATTGTCACCAAACTGGATGACTTGCACTTCGTGAGCGACAGCGAAATCAAGCAACGTATCCGCAGTGAATGACGCTGATCCATGCGTGGCGATGGCCCAGCCGAATGCGAAGGAACTCAGGCCCAGTTTCATGATGCCATTGCAGAAGCGCCTATCGCGTCGTGATATCGCGGACCTGCTCGCGAATGTCGTCGAGATCGAAGATTTTTTTCCAGCCTTCGCGAAAGAGCACGGGTTTTGCCCGCTTGCTGATCTTGTAAGCGGCATCCGAGAAGGTGCCGTTGACCTCCCCAAAGAGCACCGCAATCTGGATGCGCAGATGCCCCAGCACGAAGTCGCGCGCTGCCTCGGCGGGCACGCCACGGGCGACGATGGTCTCGTAGCCTTCCTTGACGACCTCCATGCAGGTTTGTGCGAGGGTTTCGACCATCGCCGGCTCCAGAATAGCCATTTGCTCGAGCGTGATGCGATGCACCCGGCTGATAGGAGCATACATGGCCGTTGCCACGGCTGCACCGCGCTCGTAATCCGCCTCGGAACCGTGCATCAGCGCGCAGACGACGCCTTGTTTGGCGGAGATGCCACCGTAGAAATCGCGGAAGTCCTTCTCGGTCGATTCCCAGTTGAACACTGAAGGATGGCATGGGTGGGCAATGACGCAGCCGACATCGGGTCGTGAAGCGATTTGACCATCGAGCGGGGCAGCAGGATCGAGCGTCATGAGCAATGCGCCCGCCTTCATCCGTGGCACGATCTGTCGTGAGATGGCGCCTATGGCGACATCGGGCACGGCAAGGATCACAACATCGGCTTCCGGAATGGCCACAGCTTCTGCGGAGACCGTGATGCCGCGCGACTTGAGATTCTCGAGGCCCTTGGGAGAGATCTCGAGATAGTGCACGATATAGTCCGCGCGCTTTAGGAAATTGTCGGTGATGCGGCAGCCCATTTTGCCACCTGCGCCAACGAGAGCGATCGAGGTTGTTTGCATGTGAAAAACTCAGGAAATCCTGACGGGGCGAACCCGCGCAGCGGAGGTGTACGCGCCAAAAACGAGACGAACCGTGTTCAGGTTGTCCTCACCCGTGGTTTCGGCGCGGCCGCGGCGCTGAAGCGCGGCCAAGAGGTTGGCATTGCAGGGCACAATGCTCGAGTGCACCACAGCATAGCGTGGATCGGCCCAGGAATAGAATGGCGGCAATGCCCTACGGACTTGTGTGCCCTGAGTGGTGGTCGTGCGGAGGACACAGCCGGGCGCAAGTTCGGCACTTCCGGCTGTACCCTCGACAAAAACCTGTGTCTCGGGAAAGGCTTCTCGCTCCAGTGCATTGCCGGCGTAGGCCATGTTGATGGAGATATGCGTACCGGCGCGAGTCGTGATCAAAATGGTGGCGACGTCCTCCCCATTGATCTTCGGATGCACCCGCTGCGTGCGACAATAGATCGAATCAGCCTCTCCAAAGAGGAACCGCGCAAGGTCGAGCATGTGACTGCCGAGATCCGCGACAATAAACTGCTCCAGTTTCGCAAGGCCCGGCTGGTTCGTGAAGACCGGGAAGCCGGAAATAAAGTCAATACGGGCGCGAAACACCCGTCCGACTTTGCCGCGGTCCAGTTCGGCCTTCAGCGCCCGAATCGGCGCCTGCCAGCGAAAATTTTCGTGCACGAAGAACGGCGCGCGATGTTTCCGACAAAACGCCACGAGATCCTCTGCTTCCCGGAGTGTCGCGGCCATGGGTTTCTGGCATATTACGGCGAGCCCGTGACGCGCCGCCAGGCGGGCAAGCGGTGCGTGGGAAGCAACGTCGGTGACAATGTCGACAAAATCCAGCTTCTCCCGCGCGAGAAGCTTCTTCGGATCATCATAGATCTCCCGTATGCCAAAACGACGACCCAGCGCTTCGGCTCTGCCGATGTTCCGATCGCAGACCGCAACACATACGGCACCCTTCAACTCGCGCCAGGCAGCGAGTTGATAAGTGGACCAGAATCCGCAACCAAGGAGGGCAAAGCGAAGCGGAGGCATGAGTCAGCGAGGAAGGCTTCGTCGGATCACGGCGGTTTATCGATCATCAAGCAGTACCGCGATATTGCCGTGCAGCGGATAGTCCGGGGAGGCGACAATCGCCAGGATGCGCGATGGCCCATCACCCAAGGCTCGGCAGACATGGGGGACGCTGGCGTCAAAATAAACGGCGTCGCCGGTATTGAGCTCAATCTGATCCTTGCCGAAATGGAAAAGACAGCGACCTTCTATCACGTAGTTGAACTCCTGACCAGGGTGCGATTGCAAAGGCACCTCGCCCTGCGCGGACGAAAGATCAACAAGCAGCGGTTCCATGAGCTTTCCCTTTTTTACATGGGCGAGCAATTCAACTCGGAAGCCCTTGCGACCCCGAAATCGCACTTTGCGGCCCGTCCCCGAGCGAGTAACAACCACAGGTTGCTGCGCTGAGTCCGATTCGAAGAAGATCGAAAGCGGCACACCAAAGGCGCCAGCAACCTTCTCGAGATTCGCAATATTGATCGGCGTCTTCTGGCGCTCCACGCGATTGAGATAGGCATCCGACAAACCCGTTCGGTTCCCGAGTTCGCGCAAAGTGAGATTGTTCTCGGTGCGAAGGGCGGCGAGTCGGCGGGCGACATGAATCTCCGCCATCGCGGGGGGACGTGTAACCAAGGGTGAGCGGGGCATCGATAAAGTAGACTGATAGAACAAATGCTGCACAATAGTCAATACCAATATTGCGAGATGTGATCTTCGATTCAAAGCCCAGCGGTAGCGCGGTTCTGCGTATTGCCACCTACGGCCATCAGTCAGACCAAAGGGCCAACGTTGACCCTTTTTCGACCGCAAGTAACTTCACACCATGTGCGGGCGCTACACCATCACGAACCCCGAGGCGCTTCGGGGACTTATCCGGTGGATTTGTGAGGGGGCGGATATCTGGCGGGAGGAAGAAGCACGCTGGAACGTGCATCCGGATGACATGATGGCGCTGGTTTGCCGCAGCGAGGACGCGTCCTTCTCAGTGCAGCAAATGCGTTGGGGGCTCGTTCCGTTCTGGGAGAAGTCGGCCAGGCCCAAGGTCGCGCCAATCAATGCTCGCAGCGGCGAGGCGTTTTCGAAACCGTTCTTCCGCCAATCCATCCAGAAACGTCGCTGCCTGGTGCCTGCGGATGGGTTCTACGAATGGCCCAAGCTGGAGAAGCCCGGCAAAGCTCCGCGCCATGCAAACTACTACACACTCACGGACCGACGGCCGTTCTTTTTCGCCGGCATATTCGAACATTCCGTGGAGGGTCTGCGTCCCGGCACATTCACCTTCTTTACCACCGCGCCCAACGCGCTGCTCCTCGAACTTCCCCACGAGCGAATGCCTGTGATCCTTGAAGCCGATCATGCGCGCGAATGGATTCGCCCGGGGCCCATCGCAGAAACCGATTTTCTCCGTCTCTGCAGTCCTTTCCCAGCAGAGCAGATGAGCACCTGGAAGGTGGGCACGCGCGTGAACAAACCGCAGAACGAAGGGCCGGAATGTATAACTCCCTTGGAAGCTGCTCAAACAGAGCAGTCCGATTTCAACTTTTGACGTCGCTCGCGGCAACCCATCCCGCCCCCAGCGGCTACGAAAATACCACGGTCTCCCATTCTGCAAGCCGGTCTACATTGACAGTCACTCTGCCTGATTCGGTACGGGTCTGAAGCGGCAGGTTTGATGGCTGCAGCCGTGCCTCAATTCCCGCGAGCTCGGGGATCACAGAAACCACAACGTCGTGCACAGGAATCGTTTCATGGATCATGGGACCGATCAAACCTTGGGCGGGTCCAGCGGCGGTGCGATTGAGGAGATGGATGATGGTCTCGCGTTTGGCCTCATCCCGCCAGGGCACGACCTCCACCGTACCAGGAGCTCTCGCAGTCACCGGCGGTGGCTTTCCCGCTGTCCAGGCAACCGCGTTGGTGATCAAGGTGCGCGTATCTGGATGATTATATTCCAGGTAAATCCGTCCCAGGGATGCACCCGCATAACACACACGTCCTTTGCCGAATGTCCGCGCCACTAGTGCAGGCGTCTCGGTACGGTTCAGCGGCGGATAGCCCATGTGAAATCCGGGCATCGGGTCGACAACCACACCCAGTACACTATCCGGCTTCGTCGGACGCACCTTTACCTGCCGTGTCCGATACACACTCAGCGGAAAACCCAGCTCAAGGCCCTCGGTGATCGGATGAACCGCTTCGGGTTGCAGAAAGGTGTAGTAGGTTTTTGTCCATCCCTCGAAATGCACACCGAGGAGATTCGCCAAGCCGAAATCCTTGCGAGGTTCTCCGCCTCCATCGCAAAGCGATGTCGGCCCGGTCACAACCAGCCCTCCACCTTCGCGAACAAAGGTTTCCAAGGCACTGATGGTATCATCAGCAAGGCATTCCGACTCGGCGATCACAAGGGTGCGTATGCCCTGCCAATGCCCAGCCATGGCATCGCGTTCAGTGATCACGCAAACAGGAAGATGGGACTCTATCAGCGCATTGTGAATTCCTTCCATGGCCTGTGGTGCCCACTTGGCCCTGTCTGACGGCAACAGGTACTCCGAGGCCTTCGACCAAAGCATGCCAACATAAGATAGGGGCTGCCCGCGACCGGTCCAGGCCTCCCGCTTACTGATCTCCCGAAAGCAGGGTGCCAACCGATCGAGGCTGCGCTGCTCCACGATGCCGTCCCACTTCACCTGATCGTAGTACTGGGGAAATCCCCCGTGGGATTTTACCGCGGCCATTTCGGCGAGCAACGCGGGTATCGGTCGCACCTGATACCCGCGACTGCTGGCACGCTCTCCGCCGAGTCGATTGGCAAAGCGCCAGATCTCCACCTCGAAGGGAACGTTCGGTTTGCATGCCCAATTGCGTCGGCAGGTAAGAGAAAGATTTTCGAGTCCCTCGTTGAAATGAAATTCTCGGCAGACGTAGTCGTCGGCATCCACAAACGCCCAGTCCATGGATGGAAAGCTCGCGGCTCCATTGTGCGTGACCGTCAATCGCGGATTGATTTTCCGGATGTGCCCGATGACGTCGTCGAGGATCCGGACGTTCAAGGCCCATCTCCAGCGCAGGTAGTCGCGTCCAATCCGCTTGTTGGCGAGGCCGGCGCGTGACGGCAATTCGCTACCGGTTTCCTTTCGATAGGATTCCCGGCAAGCATCACAATAGCAGACAGGAAGATTTCCCCACCATGAAAAGCAATCGAGCCAGAATCCATCGAACTCGTAGTTCGTCGCGAGTTCACCCACGATGTCCTTGATGTAATCCCGGTGGGGTCCGTTCATGCATACCACCGGTTTCTCTTCCCGGGACGGCAGAAGAGGATCGGGATCCTCGCGAACATAGGCGTCGCCGTTTTCGAGCCGCGCGCGGCGCTCGGCATGTTCGAAGGAGCGGCGCTCGCGGGAAAGCTGCACGTAGTAGATGACATTCAGCCCCAGGCGTTGTCCCTCTGCAGAAAATTCCGCCATGAGATCACGATCACCAAGGCTGGAGTGCTTGTGGCACACCTTCGAGTTGTAGTAGGCATTGCCCTGGTTGCATTTTGCGTGGACCACCACGGCCGTAACTCCCGCGCCCCGCAGTTGTTCGCAGATCCGCTTCGTGTCGAGCTTCTGGAGCAGTTTCGAGGGCATGCCGGGAACGCCCTGGTCGAGCGGATCAGGCATCTGAAAATCAAGCAGGTACACCCGGGGGTTCTTGAGGAACCAGTCGGCACGGGTCATCGGCCTGCCCGCGGGCGTCGCGCCGCGGAGCGCGGGAATGAAAACCGTGGCTGCGCCGGCCGCCAAGGTACTCTTGATAAAATCCCTCCTTACAATGGGAGCCTTGAGCATCTTAGATTTCTCCTTTTCGAACAATGTACGGCTGTATGGTTTCGGCAAACAACGGAAGCCACAGCACGCTTCGAATCGCAGGTGTCAGTAAACCTTGGCATCACGAGCGCTGCAAGTCGCGGCTCATGACTCCCAATGACTCGGGGTACAAACACTGCCCGCCAACTCCTGCCACGCAGTCGCGGCCGATTCGTTGCCGCAGCTCGCGCCCCGTGGGATCGTGGCTCAAGGACGGCCAGGCTGTCCCTGTTCTTTCCGCCACGCCGGAAGATCGGTCTCCAGCAATTTTCGCGGCGTGCTCACGTACCAGGCATAGCCGATGCGGCGCTCGTGTTCGATTTCCGCCACGTTGAAGTGAATGACTCCGTCGCGACCGATGAAGATAGGGCGACTTGAATCCAGATCATAAAATCGCGCCCAGAGCGCCGGCGCTGCGGCATCCGGGACAACAACGGCATCGATTCCTCCCGGCAGCTTCGGTGCCTTTAACCGATCCCAGCGGATTCCGGTAAGCTTCACCTTTTCCAACCAAGCGATACCCGCCTCAATGGCGGCGACGACTGCGGGTGATGGCATCGGCTGCTGCATCAGGAACCGCAGGATGCCTACACTTTCCGTGCTCGCGAGGCTGGCGGGCTCGAATGCCCGCGCCGCCGCGGGGGCAAATGTGTTTTCGTCATGCTGCGCGCACCAGGCGGTCTTCACGCCCTTGATCACGACCTGACACCGCAGGATGCAGGCAACGCCCCTCCCAACCGCCTCGCGCGCGTGCTCGCGCCGTTTCACATCCACCCAGGCAAAATCGTTCCCACCATTGGCGACATCGCGCAGAAGCTCGAGGACGTGCACCATGGCATCGTCGTTGAAGGTGATGTGGGAATAGTAGCCTTTACGCAGGGGGAAAAATTGCGGCCAGCCTCCGGAATCATACTGTGACTCCAGCAGGTAGTCGATGCCCCTGGTGGCAGCCTCGCGAAAGGAGGTCAGTTTCGGTTGGGCGGAGCAGATCCGCGCAAGCAACCGGATGGGCGTCGTGGTCCCACCATTGTCGATGGTCGGCGCCCGTTCGGATTCCTTGAGTGCGCGAAACGCGTCAGAAAGCGGCTGGGTCATGTCCCAGTTCTTTGGCCAGCCTCCGGAGGGCGTCTGATACGTGAGCACCGCCTCGCCAACGGAAACCGCAGCCTGGGTCGCATACCATGGTTTCGGCTGGTGTAGCACCTGTTTCCATGTCACCGCCGCACATCCGGAGCTCACACCAACCAAGGATCCCAGACTGACCAGAAAAAACGCGACGCCGCGATGCCACGTTTTCTTCATGGAAGTTGGCCGGTCACACTTTTGCGGGAGCAAGCTTTGGCACGAGGACATGGATGACCAGCAGCGCAACGAGATAGGCTGAGGCAGCCATGAACCACAGGATGCGGTAGCTGCCGGTTCGCTGAAGCACCTCGCCCACAATCAACGCCAGCACCATGCCTCCCACCGCGCCCGACATGCCACCGATGCCGACAACCGATCCCACCGCACGCTTGGGAAACATGTCGGAGGTCAGTGTAAAGATATTGGCCGACCAGCCCTGATGGGCGGCGGCAGCAATCCCTACAAGTAGCACCGATACCCAGAGATTTGCCGCACGTGTCGCAAAAATGATCGGCACCACGCAGAGCGCACAGATAAGCATCGCGAGCTTCCGCGCGCCATTGGGGGTCCAGCCCTTTTTCAGAAGGCGGGATGAAATCCAACCTCCGCCCACGCTGCCGACATCCGCAAAAAGATAGATCACCACAAGCGGCAGGCCGATTGTTTTTAGATCGAGTCCGTAGTTGCGATGGAGGAAATCCGGAATCCAGAACAGGTAGAGCCACCAGATCGGGTCCGTCAGAAACTTGCCGATGGCAAAGGCCCAAGTCTGGCGAAAACCGAGCAGTCGCAACCATCCGACCTTCGTCTGAGCGGCTTCGGGGGCATCACTGTGGATGTGGGCAAGTTCCGCGGTGGAGACAGAGCGGTGCTGGTCAGGATTCCGATAGTACCACCACCACCACACAAGCCAGAGGAAACCCGCGGCACCCGTGAATATGAATGCCCATTCCCAGCCCCAGTGACGTGTGATCCACGGCACCAGCAGCGGTGAAAGCAATGCACCGACATTCGTGCCGGAATTGAAGATTCCCGTGGCAAGTGCGCGTTCCCGCTTTGGAAACCATTCAGCCACGGTCTTGATCGCGGCGGGAAAGTTTCCCGCTTCACCGAGACCCAACAGGAAGCGCATCAGCGCAAATCCGGCGGCCGCACCCGAGAGCGTGAGAAACGCAAGGCCTAGCTTCGGATCTATGATCAGCGCCGGCAGGGTGAAGTCCGGCAGCTTGTGGGCAAAGGCGTGACCGACCGCAGCCACGCTCCAGATGAAGATCGCAATCGCAAACCCCAGTCGCAACCCGATGCGGTCAATGATCGGCCCCGCCAGCAGCATTCCAATCGCGTAGGCGAGCTGGAAGCTGAACACGATGCCGGCATAGATGCGCTCATCGCCCCAGCCGAATTCTTCGCTCAGCGTCGGCTTGAGGATACCGATGACCTGCCGGTCCACATAATTGATCGTCGCTGCAAACAGGAGCAGCGCACAAATGACCCAGCGCGCATGCGCCGATCGAAATGGAGGCGTGGGGGCGGGCACGGGGGAGCTCATGGCGTGGCGGGGGCCGGCACGGAATTGAGTCCCTTGACCGGCTTTGCTGGCAGGATGGTGACATTATGCAGCGTGACAGTGTCGGCGTGATCGACAACTTCCGATTCGGTGATGCCAGTGAACGTTGAATCACGGATATGGATGCCGTCGATGACTGCACCCTCAAATCCGCGGATATACATCAAACGCGGGCTGTGCGTGCTGGTGACCTTCTCAAGATGGACATTCCGCACCACGGGCTTGAAGGGCCCCTTGGCGCCCTCCTCATAGAGGAGATCAACGGTAAGCACGGCCTCCGCGACCCTGCCGATCTTCACGTTGCGCATGAAAACATTCTCGAGCACCCCACCCCGCACGGCGTTGTTCTTGAATCGAAGCGCGCGGTCAAGATTCGGGCTGTCCATTACGCAGTTCTCGACAAACACATTGCGGATCCCGCCGCTGCACTCGCTGCCGAGAACGACGCCACCGTGTCCGTCCTTCATCACACAATTCCGTACGATGACATTTTCCGTCGGCACCGCCACGCGGCGGCCGTCGCCATTTCGTCCCGACTTGATCGCGATGCAGTCGTCACCCGTGTCGAACACACAGTTCTCGATGAGCACGTTCCTGCAGGATTCCGGGTCACAGCCATCATTGTTTGAACCATGTGAACGGATTGTCAGCCCGCGAACGGTCACGTTCTCGCACAGCACTGGGTGAACCTCCCACATCGGTGACCGCAGGATCGTCACGCCCTCGATCAGGACATTTCGGCAGCGATACGGCTGGATGAAGTTTGGCCGGAGATAATGCCCGGGGCCGAAGACCCGTTGCTCGACAGGTACGTTTGCCTCACCCATCTCGATGAGTTTGTCGCGCGCCGCCCGTTGCAGCGGCGGCTGCCGACCGGCCTTGCGATTCCAGCCCCACCACGTCTCCAGAGTGGCGCCGCCATCGAGGGTACCCTCGCCTGTGACGGCAATGTTTTCCTGCTCGAACGCGTAGATGAACGGCGAGAAGTTCATGCATTCCACGCCTTCCCAACGCGTGAAGACGATGTGGTATTGCGAAAGGTCGAAGGAGAAAAGAAGCGTGGCACCCTTGGAGACATGCAGGTTCACGTTGCTTTTCAGACGAAGTGCACCGGTTTTCCAGGTACCGGCGGGGATCACCACGCGCCCACCTCCCGCATGGTGACAGGCCTCGATCGCCTTCTGGATGGCAACCGTGGCGTCTGCCTGCGGATCCGCTCCAAACGCGGCAATCGAAAAATCCCTGTCCGGAAATCCGGGAGCGACGATGGCATCGGCGATGCGCCCGTAGTCCGCCCACCCACGAGCAGCGGGTTGAGCTGCCATGCGGAGCGAAGACGCAGTCGCCGCAATGATCAGGAGGGAGAGGGCAAATCGCTTGGTCATGAAACGGCTTTCTATGCGCATCCTTCAAGGTTTGAAAACGAACTCCTCCAGGTTCCAACGTGGCGCGGACCTTCCAGGTTTGCGGAGATCGGAGACGGGAGCTGGAAACTCCCGCTACATTTCGAACTCACGCAGGGCACGGCGATGCGTGCCCTGCCGCATTACGAATGCAATCAGAAGCGGCCTTTGACACCGATGCTGTAGTTCACACCGAACTCCTCCAGGCGATAGTTGCGAGCGTAGGGCGCCGAGACTTCACTGTAGCGCTGGATCACCTGCTCCTTGTTGAGGATGTTGCGCGCGCTGGCGAAGATGCTGAATTTCTTGCTGAATTTGTACTCGCCGCTGAGATCGATGTTATAGCGAGGCTGATAGTAATCAAAGAAGCCACCTGCTGCGCCCCCGTACTGCGCACCAATTTGGGCGGCGGGTGCAGTGATCGACGTTCCTTTCTGGCGACCCCGATAGTTGAAGTTCACATTGAAGACCCAAGGACTCTTGTTGAAGCTGACGCTGAAATTGCCCGCTTTCGAGATGAACGCGCGGAAATCGGGCGTATTTTCACCAGTGAGGTGGAGGAGCGTGCCGTTGGCTTTGATGGTGAAATGTTTGCCGATGCCGGGGAGAAAGCTGAGGGGTTGGATCAGGTTGAATTCGGTTCCGGAGATCTTGGCGCTACCGCTGTTCGTGAGCGTGCTCACACCCCATCCGATATAGCGGTCTTCCAATCCCAGTTCACTCGCCATTTCAGGCGTGAGAATCGCACCTCCTGCAGTGGCAGTCCAGAAATCGGTGATGTCCTTAATAAATCCGCCCAAAGAATACACCGTCCCTTTGCTACCGTAATACTCAAGCGAAAGATCCCAGTTGTCGGCCTCCCAGGGGCGGAGCGCGGTGTTCCGGAGGGTGATCAGACCCGCCGCCTCCGGGTCAGCGTCGTCCTCATTGATATCCGTTCTCGGAATGATGTTGGCATAGTCCGGGCGCCCTATCGTCTTGGCATAGGCAAAACGAACAAGAAACCGTTGGGTAACGTCGTATGTGATGTGGAGGCTGGGATAGTAGCCATCGTACTGACGTCTGGCCTTGTAGGCACGTTCCTGCCTGACCAGCCGCAGTTCTTCCATCGATCCCGCTGCACCTGCATCCGCGCGACGGACCCGCTGGATTCCGGGAGTGGTGAGATTGCCATCCACGTAATTTCCGCTGGCATCGCGCTGCCAGACGGCATCGGGATTGGAGAGGACGCCTTCCCCCTTGTCCTCGGTCTTTTCAAAGCGCACACCGCCTACCAGGCGCAGGCGATTGTCCATCAGCTTCGCATCGAACTGCACATAGGCGGAGGTGATGCGCTCGTCGATTTTCTCGGAATTGTTGATGCGGTTGGTTTCCGCCGTGACGGTATTCAACGAGAATTGATTCGGATTGGAGCGATACAGTTCCGCCAACTTGTAGGGATCGACCCACTGGATTTTCGGATACCCAAAGCCCGGCCCCTCAGAGGATGAATACGTCGCATCAAGAAAGGGGGCAGCTGCGTCGTCGGCGGTATTGGCTATGCCATCCGCGCCAAGATAGGTGTAGGTCTCGTTGATTCGGCGGTTGTCCCGTCCCTCTTCACGCACGGCGACGCCAACTTTTACACCCAGCGGAATCGACCAATCATCAAAGTGCCGCTGCAAATCCGCGTAGGCCGACTTCATGTTTGCCTTGCCATCGACGGGGTCGTTCGTCGCGGTTCTAAGCCGGAAGTTGTCGAGGGTGTACGGATCAATGGCGGCTCCGGTTGAGGTGCGCGCCGTCCAGTTGAGCGAAGGAAAGCTGATCTGCTCGGCCCGTACAACGTTTACGTTTACAAGCGTGGTTCCGACGTTGGAAAAGTGATCACGGGCCAACGCACGATACCAGGTTTTTGACACCACCGCGTTTGCGCCTGCATCGAGATTCCATGGACCGCTGTTCCAATTGTAGCGGATGTTGAAGGCCGCGGTGTTGCCAAGCTTGTCGCGGAACGAGCCCCCTTGAGTGACCGATCCACGCCCCTGCGCGCTCTGCACATAGTCAGGACCCCACTGGATTGCCGTGCCGCCCGAAGGAGTGGAGTTTCCCTGGGTACCCATGTTGAAATTCAGGTTCCGGTTTCCGAAAAACGCCTTGTAGTAGTTGTCCTGCACCGCAACCGAAAGGGTCTGGCGCGGCGTGATTTTCCAATCCGCCTTGATACCTATTGACGCACGGTTTGTGGTCTTGGGACCGTCCTGCAGCTGCCACTGCTGGAGATAGGGATTCGCCGGTGTAGCCGCCGGGATCGTCGCAGTCCCCGCGCCCGATGAGCCTCCACCACCCTGGGCATAATTCCAGGTTGTCTGCCAGCGATGCTGTTCGACGTGCTGGTTCGAAGACAGGCCCGTGATGACCAGTCCGAAGTTCTTGGTAATCGGCACGGAATAATCGAAGTCGAAGTTCGGAAGGATCTTGAAGGTCTTCTTGTTGCCAGGTCCGGCCGTCTTCTTGAGGTCCAGATTCTCGCTGTTCAGATTGAGATAGCTGCGGAAATTGAATTGGGCCCTCGGACGCTCAAAGGCGTTCTTGGAAACAAAATTGATGCTGCCACCGAGAGAGTCGGCAGGCAGGTCGGGTGTCGGCACCTTGACGACCTCCGTGCGCGAAGTGTTGTTGATCGAGACCTGTTCGAATTCGAAGATGCGGTTGTTCGAGCCGGAAGCCGAACTCGTCAGGCGCATGCCATCCCAACTTACCGTGGTGAAATTCGAGGGGAACCCGCGAACGGCCACCGTACGCACATCGGCCGCCACGTAGTCGACGGTGATGCCGGGCAGGTACTTGAGAAATTCGCCGGGGTTGCCCTCGCTAATATCGCCAAAGGCATCTGCGGCAACCACCACCTTGATGTTTGGAGCATAGCGCTGCTCATTGATCGCCAGCGCATTCCCCTCGTATTCGCGGTTGCTCTGGACTACGAACTGATCCAGCGCGATCACCTTTTCATCACCATAGCGCGCCCGGCTCGTGAGATTGAAATCATGCCGCACACTGCCACCGGCAGGAACGTTCACCGCCGTCGCCTCGGCATCGAGACCTGTGTAGTTCGCGCGAATGCGCACATTCCCCGCGGGAACATTGTCGAACCGGTACTCGCCAAACTCATTCGTGAATGTCTCGCGTGAAGTCCCCTCAATGACAATCCGGGCATTGTTGAGGTAACGGTCATTGCCGATGTTGAGCACCCGGCCTTCAATCGAGCCCGTTCCAGCCTGGGCCCAGACGGCAGTGGGAGACATGAGCAGGCACGTCAGCAGCAACGTGAAGATTGCAACATGGAGTAAGGTCGTCGACAGGCGGAGGCTCGTGCAACGTCCGACTCTTGTAGTGTTCTTGAGGTCGTTCATGGTTTGTTTGGAGGAAAGATCGGAAATCACTACGCTTCCGGGGGACAGAATCGGAACGGGCCCCAGACGAAGATCCAAGGACACCAAGAGACACTATTCCGTCTGTTCAGAAGCACAGAAATGAAGGGGTTGGGGGGTTCAAGGGCCCAAAGTGGCAACCCCACCGTAGAAACCACTGCGAAGGATCCAAGAAAAATGATAGATATTAATTCGGATCGTCCGAATTTGGCCATTGGAACCACTGCCTGCAGCATATTTTCGCAAGCCGAAAGCGGTTTCATGCGTAGAGCTCACCTTGACATGGGATCGTAGCGCAGGACAGGTGAAGGCGGCTTCTCTCCTGTCATGAAAATCGTGCGGTTATCCCCGGCAAAGCAGATGCCTTCGATTTCTGCGCTCTCCAGATGAAAGGAGGGAAGGCGTTCCGGTGGCCGGGTCAGCGCATCCATCCAGGATTCCCCCGGCCTGCGGGGAAACAAGTAGGCGCTGGCATAGGTCGCCACCACGGCTGCCGATCCGTCCGCGGCAAAATCCATGTCCGTGGGATTCGCCCGCCAGCTCGCCTTCACCGACTTGGTCCTCGCCAGTTCCAAATCCGGCTGCGGCAGCGTTTCGACGGTGCAGACGAGGGCGGCAAGCTGCACGGCAGTGCCCTGAGGGCGAAGCGGAAGCGTGTAGAGGCCGCAGGGATAGACACGCTTTTCCAGCAGGTAGATCAAACCTTCCCCGACATCCACAGTCACGCTTTCACAATCGCGAGCCAAGCGATCCGCATATTCAAACGTATAGGACCACGCGATGTCGACGGTGGTCTCACGATCCGGCGACAGGCTTGTCGGATCCGGTTCGGGCACGACGATGATGGAAAAGCGCGTTCGTTTGCCATCGTTGAATCCGACATCGCCGATCAACAGCCAGGCTCGACCGTCCATTGTAAACGACCGCACTGCCTCCCAATCCACATTCCTCGCGCCGCGCACGCGCACACTGCCGCGATGCCTTCCGTCGAAACCCATGGCATACAACACAGGTCCGGCATCGCTGTCATTGTGCGACCACAGCAGGTTCTGCGCACGACGTGACACCGCGAGGCCACTGGCCTCATCCAATCCCGGATTTGAAAGCACCCCGGTGAAAACAGGCCCCGAATAGGCAGCCAGTACGAGCTTCGCCTCCTCCGAAGTAGGCTCGACCGCAAGACATCGCACAAGTCCCGGAAGGATCAATGCTACAAAGGTAATGAGCGCACGGAAATGCATCGGAGATCATTTCCAACCAACCACCGCACCCGCACAAGATTTTCCCGGAATTCCAACCCCAATCGAAAAGCCCCCCGCAAACAGAGAGGAAAGGCCTTGAAACGCCGGATTGCCTGCCTCCGTGAAATCAGTCATCTTCTGCACTGCCCTATCGGCCTTTGCCTTCAAGGTACAAGACTCCACATGACCTCATGTGTCTCAAATTGCCAGTCGAACTCCTTCACAGACCATGCCCCGTAGAGTCGAATCGGATGTCCCACACTCCCATGTATGCTGCACAGGCGTCTCCACCCAGCTTGAAGACTACCTTCTAAGCCGCCGCCAGTTTCTGAGTCGCATGGGCCTGGGCATGGGCGCCTTGAGCCTGGCAACGCTCCTCGACCCATCGGGAATATCCGCGGCCGCGTCGTCACCCGGTACCGTGGGTGGACCACTTCTCCCCAAGGCCCCGCATTTTCCCGGAAAGGCAAAGGCGGTCATCCACATTTTCGCACAGGGTGCGCCCTCCCACGTCGACACGTGGGACCCGAAGATCGAACTGAACAAGCGGGATGGTCGTTCGATCGGTTCCGATGGGGGAGTCGCCATGGGTTCCCCATTCGCGTTCCGCAAGTATGGCAAGAGCGGAACGGAGGTCAGCGATCTGTTTGCGAAGACCGCGCAGCACGTAGACGACCTTGCCGTGGTGCGTTCGATGTACACCGACATCCCGGCCCATGACGTGGCGACGGTTTTCATGAACACCGGCTCGGTGCGCATCACCAAGCCAAGCCTTGGCTCCTGGGTCGTCTATGGGCTTGGCACCGAGAATCAGAATCTGCCCGGTTTCATTTCCCTGCGCGGGAGTCGCATCCCCGTGGGCGGCGCCACTACCTACGGCTCAGCATTCCTGCCGGGTGTTTATCAAGGTACCAGTGTCAACACCACCGCGCAGACCGTTCAGCAGATGATTCAAAACATCCGCAACGCCTACCTGTCGAAATCCGAACAGCGTCGGCAGCTGGACTTTGTTCATCAGCTCAATGAGATTCATTCCAAGACCCTTGCCAGCGAAGCGGCGCTGGAATCGAGATTGGAGACCTATGAGATCGCCTTTCGCATGCAGACGGAGGCGACCGATGTGTTTGATATCTCAAAGGAGCCCGCCGACGTGCGCGCCGCGTATGGAAACACCCAACAGGGAAAACAGCTGCTGATTGCACGGCGCCTGGTCGAACGCGGTGTGCGCTTCGTGCAGGTCTGGCATGACGGATGGGACCACCATCAGGACCTCGAGGAACGCATCACGCAAAAGGCGGAGGAAATCGATCAGCCCCTGGCCGCTCTCATCACCGATCTGAAGCGTCGCGGACTGCTGGATTCCACGCTGGTGATCTGGGGCGGGGAATTCGGGCGCAAACCGACGCGCGATCGCAATGGCGGCGAAAACCCGGGCCGGGATCACAACGCAAAGGCGTTCAGCATCGTCATGGCCGGCGGCGGAGTGAAGGGTGGCATCGTGCATGGAATCACCGATGATTTCGGTGCCGCCGCGATCAACGACAAGGTCCATGTTCATGACCTTCATGCCACCATACTTCATTGCCTGGGCTTTGATCATACCCGGCTGACATACCGCTACAATGGACGCGACTTCCGTCTCACGGACGTCGCTGGAAACGTCGTCAAGGGCATCCTCGCCTGAACCTGCCCAGTGCCCCATCCCTCATGCCTTCCATGACCTCTCGTTTCCCGGCGCTATCCGCGTGGATCGTTTGTGGCGGCATCTTGGTTTCACCCGTCCACATCCACGGTGCCGCGTCTCCTGAACCCAAGATTTCCGCAGCGGATTCCGCGTTTTTTGAAGCCAGGATCCGACCCATTCTGACTGAGAAGTGTTTCAAGTGTCACAGTCACTCCTCTGACAAGATCAGAGGCGGACTCCTGCTGGACAGCCGCGCTGCGGTGCTTGAGGGAGGCAACTCGGGACCTGTGATTGTGGCCGGAAAGCCCGATGAGAGTCTGCTGATTCAGGCCATTCGCTACACGGGGGAGGATGAGGATCTGCGCATGCCGCCAAAGTCTCAGGGAGGCAAGCTGACCGATGCACAGATCGCGGACCTTGAGGAGTGGGTGAAACGAGGCGCGCCCGATCCGCGTGTCCCCGCGGCGGGTGGATCACGCTATGGCGGTGTAGGCCGAAACCACTGGGCGTTCCAGCCCCTGAAGAAGCCGGACGTGCCTGCGATCGAATCCAATGCCTGGATACAATCTCCCGTCGACGCCTTTGTGTATCGCCGCCTGAACGAGACTGGCCTGAAGCCGAATCCGATTGCCGACAAGCGCACCCTGATCCGTCGCGTTTCCTTTGATCTGGTCGGCTTGCCGCCGACCGAGGCGG
The DNA here is from genome assembly GCA_014584295.1 of Verrucomicrobiota bacterium. Lineage (GTDB taxonomy): Bacteria > Verrucomicrobiota > Verrucomicrobiia > Opitutales > Opitutaceae > UBA6669. The sequence goes on along the minus strand of JACTNC010000051.1, from coordinate 24,987 downwards.
AGATCCAGGATTTTCTGAAGGATAATTCACCCGACGCCTTCGCCAAGGTGGTTGATCGCCTGCTGGCTTCCCCACACTATGGCGAGCGCTGGGCGCGCTACTGGATGGATGTGGCACGCTATTCCGACACCAAGGGCGATCCGCCTCGCAGGGATGACGTGCGGTATCCGTATGCCTGGACCTACCGCGACTACCTCATCGCATCCTTCAACGCAGACAAACCGTACGCCCAATTCGTGACCGAGCAACTCGCGGCGGATATCGTCCTCAAGAACGCGGTTGCCAAGGCCAAGGAAAAGAAGCAACCCCCACCACAGGACCAGAGCACTCTCGCCGCGCTCGGCTTTCTCACCCTCGGCAACCAGCATAACGGTCGCAGGAACGACATCATCGACGATCGTATCGACGTCACATCAAAGGCCTTTCTGGGCCTGACGGTTTCCTGCGCGCGCTGCCATGATCACAAGTTCGATCCTATTCCCACGGCGGACTACTATTCACTCTACGGAGTCTTCGCCAACACGCAGGAACCCGGCTCAGTCTTCCAGGAACCCACGCTGCAGACGATGGTCCGGAAAACGCCCGAACTGGTCGACTACGTGGCAAAGGCCGAGGCATTGAAGAAGCGCGGCGCCGAACTGCAGGTGCAGGCGGTGGAAATGCGACGCAACCGGGAACGCAATCCGCAAAAGCGCCGCGAGCTGGTTCGAGCCGAAGGCGCGCTTCAACGAGAAATCGCCACGCTGGAATTCACACACCCAGGTGCGCCCGCCCGGGCCCATGTGCTGATGGATGTATCCAAGCCGAAGGACTATCACATTCTGGTTCGCGGCGAACCGGAAAACACAGGCGCCAGCGTGCCGCGCCGGTTTCTGGAAATCCTTTCTCCGGATCCGAAGAAACGTGAGGTCTGGCGCACGGGCTCAGGTCGATTGGAGCTCGCAAAGGCCATTGCCGATCCAAGGAATCCGATTTCCGCCCGTGTGCTCGTCAACCGAATCTGGCAGCAGCATTTCGGCGTCGGGCTGATCGCGACACCTGACGATTTGGGAAACATGGGTGGCATACCCACCCATCCGGAGCTGCTTGATTGGCTTGCGGCTACATTTCTCGAAGGCGGGGGTTCGATAAAGAAACTCCATCGCTCAATGGTGCTGAGCAGCACGTACCAGCAGCAAAGCCTTGCCAACGACGCAGGCATGTCCGCGGATCCCGACAACCATCTCCTGTGGCGTTCAAACCTTCGCAGACTCGACTTTGACCAGATGTATGACGCCCTGCTCTCGATCGCCGGAACGATGGACCCCCAGCTTGGTGGAAGATCGGTGATTCCTTCAAGCGATGGATTCGGCCACAGACGTGCGATCTATTTCTTCATCGATCGCCGCAATCCACCCGAACTGCTTACCCAGTTTGACTATCCCAATCCGGATACACCGTCCGGGAGGCGTTTCAACACCACCGTGCCACAACAGGCGTTGTTCCTCATGAACAGCCCCCTGGTCATCGAAACCGCCCGCAGGCTCACTCATCAGCCGTCGTTCTCCGACCTGGCGTCAGATGCATCGCGAGTCCGCGCACTCTACCTGGCCATCTTCCAGCGAGATCCGACCGATCAGGAGGTTTCACTGGCCCTTTCCTACGTGCACGCAAATCCAAACGGAACCGAACTTGAAGCGAAGGAGACTGCACGCAGAAAGTCACCCATGGAAAGGCGTCGGGAGGAAAGACTCGCCCAGCGGCAAGCCACGGCGGGAGGAAAAAAGAATGCAGACCGTCAACCCATGGGAACCACAATCGCTTCCGGCGGCCCCATGGATGCATGGACCAAGCTCGCCCACGCACTTTTCCAGGCAAACGAGGCGATGTACGTGAACTGACCACGGTGTGGGCGGGGCCTCAGCGGAGGGAGACCGTCCTCGAATCGTCGCCGACGCTTGCATCGCGGGCGATCAGGCGGTCGGGAGCATTGGCGCCGGCATTGATGACGAATTTCCCGCCCTTGGGGGCGGCGGGAGTGAACGTCCTTCCTCTGGCCCGAACCGTGTAGAGGATCTCGCCAGTCGCGGCATCGACCAGTTGGACCACAGGATTTTCGACATCAAACCTCAACTCGCCGAGCCTTCCCCAGGATGGAGGGTTGTAGTTGTCGAACTGGGAAATGGTGCGGGGCCAGCCAGGATATTGCCTGCTGGAAGGATTGGTGATGTCCACGTTGCGGGGCCAGCACTCCATGGTGATCTCGCGCGTTTTCTTGTTGAAGCGCACGACACCAAAGCCGGCTGCACGCGTGTTGAGAAGGTTGCCGCCGGGCTGCTTTTCGGGGTTTGCGGCCGCGTAGTTGGTGACCTTGTTGCCGAAGCCGTCGAGGTGGTCGCCGGTGTATTCGGGAGCGCCAGGTTCACGGTTTTGCCCCGGCGCGAGCGGTTCCCACCAGCGAAGGTAGAGATTGGCGATCGAAGGTACGCAAAATGACCAGATGGCATCGCGGTATTCGTCGATGCCATGGTGGAAGAGGGTCGCGATGTGCTGGTCGCCCGCGTAATGAAAAGCGAAGCCCTTGCGCAGGGCCCGAAGCGCCTGATTGCGACCGGTCTGCGGCCAACCGTTGGAATCCATGTCCGCATGAAGCCGCCCATTGGCGCTGCCATGGATATGGGCGCCACCGCAGAAGATCGTCTGCGAGAGGGCCACCTTCATGTCGGCGTGACGCCAGTCCTGGGTCCATTTGTCCACGAAGGCGAGCTGGCGTTTGCCGAGAAGAACGGCCCCTTCGACATCCACGCTGGCCGGGATGTAGTCGGGGTTCTGAATGTGATCGGGCCGCGGGCCCTGCTTGGGAACCCGGCCTGCCGGTCCGGTCTTGAACTTGCGGTCCTCGAGCACGGCGAAGTCGATCCGACCCCAATTGAGGTTGGTGAACCACACATCGATGTCCTGGCCGACCTTGTGGGGATCCGCCGGGTCGGGGAAATGGCTGGTCTGCGCACGTTCGACCTCCCTCACATAGGCGGCAGGCTGGGCGTAGCCGCCGTCAGCCGCACCAGGCAGCGTCGAAATCTTGCCGCTTTCACCCCAGAGGTTCGGCTGGCCGACATCATGATCATCCGGCAGGGTGAGAGTCGGTCGGTCCTTGATGATTTCTCCGAAATCGCGTCCGAACTTCAGCCAGGCGGCGTAATGCCTGGTATGGTCGTAAACCTGATCACCTGAGAAGAAGAGCACGTCTGCATCGATCTTCTTGACGTTGTCGATGATGTCCTGCCGGGAGATATCGCCGCCATGAGCCGGATTGATGGAATTGCCGGTGAACCCGGCCACGATGATTTCGTCCTTGTCGACCGGATTCCTGCGGATGGTGCCTTCGTAGGTGGCAGCGGAGCCGTGCGCGACGCGATAGCGCTGGGTCTTTGAGTCGTCCCAGTTGGCGACACGAAAAGGAGCGGTCCAGCCTTGCTCAATCACGGTCGCTCGCGCCACCTCGATCCACCGACCGCTTCTTTCTATTTCAAGACGGAGGGTTCGCGGGGCATCCTTCGGGAGGGGATAAAGCTGGGCGGTCAGCTTGAGCGTCCTGTCGTGGACCGTGTAGAGGGCGAAACAGATGACGTCCTTGCTGGCCACTTCGGGAATGGACAGGAGCGCCCGTCCATCCTTCCGCTTGGCGTCCGACTGGGCGGCGGTTCCATGGCAAATGGCAAACGCGGCGCAGGAGAGGGTAAGAATCGATCGGAGGTTCATCGGGTTTGTCCGTTTGCAGAAGCAGGGTTTATCGGCAATAGAGTGGAGTCAGCGGAAGGCATCGTTGCGAAGTCAGATTCATGACTTCCGGCCTGTCGCGGTCGATACCACAGAAGGAAAAGGTAGAGCGGCACAAGGCAATGCGGTGCGCGCAACAAGGCCTCATGGATAAAATGGTCAGCCCCCCAGAACCGCAGACCGAGGGACATGCCGGCGACCGGTCGGGCAAAGGAGGTCAGGAGTCCCCAGATCGCGGCGTAGAGCGCGGACTGGCGACGGATGGCCGGAACAAGAATCCCGAGGCAGACGAAAAAATCAAGCAAGCCGGCAACATGGAGGAAAGCCCGGGTGGTCTGATACTCTGTCTTGAGAATGACTGCAGTCATGGCGTGGAAACCTGCGGGTGTGGGCCAGATGCCCAGCGCATAGCTGCCATGCCCGGCAAAGGTCAGGATCACGGCAACGATCGCGGTGCCGACAGTGATGCGGTGGCGGACGCCGACGGCGATGGCTAGGACGAGGAGCAAAGGGATGAGCACCTGGCCGCCATGCTCGAAAAACATCGGCGGCTGGCTATTCGCGGCGAGGTACTTGGTATAGGCGAGTATGCTCAGGAGGCCGCTGCCGCCCACAAGAGCGGCCATCTGGATCCATGCCCCCTTGCGTACCGTGAGACTGAGGATGGCGCACGCAAGATAGAGCCAGCCGACTCGGGAAACCCACTTCTGCACGAAGCCATCAGCCGCGCCCGTACCCACAAACTCCTCCCAGCTGATGCCCCAACGACTGGCGTATGCGTAGGTCGTGTCGTGCCAAAGCAGGATTCCATAGGGGGCCTCCCAATAAAGATGCTGCCATGTCCACCCGGCGAAGCAGAGGAACGCGCCAAGGCGGATGAGGAGCACCAGAGATCTGTCCGAGGGCATCGACAGGAACATGGCCTGCCTCGACCTTGCAGACAAACATTCTTGGTACGCCAGGTGGGCTCGCTGGTGTATGCGTCAACGGTGAGGATGGCCGAGACTGCTCTTTCCCTCCTACGAGTTTCCGTTGTCGAAGGCGACATTGAAAGCGACGGTGCTTCTGGGAAAGTCCAGCCTACGCAGGATTCAGTCGCGCCATACACCCGATCCAGGCGGATGTCCTCCGGCTCGACGGAATGCGGCTCGCAATAAGCGATGTCGTTGAGGGCGATAATGACGTCTTCGATTCAAAATGCTCTTCCCAGCAGGCTAGCTCGTCCGATCATAGCCCAGGTATTTCACCAGCGGGGCGAAGTGAGCCCGGCATTTTACCGGAGCTCATCTGCTTCACACAGAAAACTTGGGAGAACAATGAAGCCCAAGGTCTGAAACGCGCAATGAGAGCTGTCTTGTGTGGCGCTTGTGAGCCTTCTAGCCTTGGACACCCACTGGCGAAGCGTTGTGGCCTCTTGAATCGAAAAATCCCACTGGTGACAGTTCAGCGACAGACCGCCGTTGGAGGCGGTGTCAATCACCGCTACGCACCTCGCGCCGTAAAATCCGCGTTAAAACGACGGGATCGCGCTGCATGGATTTGCGATGCGGATCATTGCCGCACGATTGTCAACCGCATGCCGGGCAATGTCCCTACTCTTTTCGAATCATCCGGCAAAGGCGGCCGCACTCATGCCGTCGCCGATTCCGATGCAGTGATTTGAATCCTGATGTCCCATCCACTTCGCGTCGCTCACGTCGAACAGAATGCAACCCACGCCGAATCTGTCTGCCATCTTCTGGTTACGGAGTGGCCGAGCTGCATGGTAACCCGTATTGATAGGCCTGATGACCTCCCGTCAGTCCTTCGCACGCGTTCGATCGACCTCGTCCTTTCGGATTTCTCCCATGGCAGTTTGGACAAATGGGATGTCTTGACGCGAATTCGGGACATCGATCCAGAGATTCCTCTGGTGTATCTCTCCGACGCCGTTGATGAAGGTGTCATCGTGGAGGCACTGCAAAAGGGTGCGGCCGACTATGTTTTCAAGGAGCGACCCGAACGCCTGATCGCTGCGATCCGAGGTGCGCTCGAAGGTGCCCGCAACAGGCGCGACTGCTCCAGGACCGCGCAACTCATCCGCAATCAGCTTGAGGCAATCGACAAGGCTCGGGATGCGATCTGCATCACGGATAGCCATGGTCACATCACCTATGCCAATGATTGCGCGAAAGAGATGTTTGGGCTGATTGACCATCCCGACAACCCTTTTCTGGACTCGCTTTTTGGCTTCCAAAATCGTACAGCGTTGGCGGAGGCCTTTGTCCAGCTTCGTACGACAGGTTTCTGGAGCGGTGAACTTCCCCTTGTGCTTCCGAATGCTGCGGCGCGCTTCATTGTGAGCCGATGGACGCTGATCCGGGATTCACAGAATCGACCCAAGTCGATCCTCTGCATCAGCACTGACATCACCGATCACAAGAAGCTCGAAAGCCGTCTCTTGCCACCCCAGCAGGGTGCGGGGATGGGTTCATTTGCCGATGGAGTAGCCCAGGACCTAAACCAAATTCTCAAGCCCATTCTGATCGCGGTCATTCAATTGCAGCGACGTGTCAGAGGAGCTGAGTTCCGGCATCTTCTCGGAATCATCGACGCCTGTACCCGCCACGGTCTTTCCTTGACCAATCATGTGCTTGCCTATGCCAAGGGCGTGGACAGCGAGCGGCAAGAAGTAAAGCCTGACCTTCTGATCCAGGAGGTCGTGGGTTTGCTCCGGGAGGCTTTCTCGGACAGCGTGAACATTGAAACAGTGATCCAGAAGAATCTCTGGAGCATCTCCGCAAATTCGACACAGTTGAGCCAGGTATTGATCAATCTTGGACTTCATGCCCGCGATGCGATGGCAGATGCCGGTGTGCTTACCTTTCGTGCCTGCAATGTCCAGGTCGATGCTGCCCTCGCGGAAGCAACGCCAGGAGCCCGACCGGGTCCGCATGTGCTGATCACTGTTTCAGACACGGGTTTTGGAATCCCTCCGGAACTGATGGACCGCGTGCTTGATCCCGGTCTGCCGGTGCTGGCAGGCTCGTCTGGTGGAAATGACACTTTTCCCGACCTCTCAACCGTCAGGGGAATTGTGCAGGGCATCGGAGGATTTCTCCAGGTGGAAAGTGTCCACGGAATGGGTACGGAGTTTATCCTTCATCTCCCCGCCATGGTCCAACCGGACGACGCCGACGAACTCGACTTGAAGCCCTTTGTACGGACGACCGACGGGCGGGGAGAAACAATTCTCCTCATTGATGAGCAAAGCGATGGTCGCGACCTCGTCCAAACCTTCCTGGAGAGCCATGGGTACCGGGTCCTTGTTGTCGAGAACAGTGCCGCCGCTCTCAAACTCTTCCACGACCGGCATCATGACGTGCAGATAGTCCTCACCGATGCCATCATGGCGGATCACGATCGTGCGGAACTGGTGTCACAGATTCAGGGGGTCAGACCAGACATTCGAATCATTGCCATCGGTGGCTGCGCAGGGGATGGGGAATCGATGAAGACGATGGACGGCGTGTCATTTTTCCCAAGACCCCTGACCGGACTCGAACTGCTGGCGGCTGTGCGTCAGGTTCTCGCTGAGACCTGAAACAGGCGCGGGAGACAGAAAAGCGAGGCATTGGCCAGGTCACCGCTGTCGATAGGCGTGGTGGAAAAGCATTGCTGCCCTGCCTGAGCAAGGCAACGTTCAGTCGTATCCGGCAACCCATTCTTCTCGGGTCGGCTAACCCATGTTTCAAGTCACTTTCTCCGAGCAAGCGATCCGGGAGCTTAACAAGCTCGATACCCTCACTCAGCTCGAGGCGGTCGCTCCGATCAGCAGCCTCAAGGCGGCCGATTTGGACAAACCGCGTGAACCGCTTGGGCGCTTCAACCGAGGCGGTCGCGCGTTGTACCGCCTTCGGTCCGGCGCGTGGCGTTTCTACTTTGAAATCCGTGGCGAAACGCTCCTTGTGCTCTACATCCTGCACCAGCATTCACTCGAGGACTTTCTTCTGCGCAACAAGCTTCCGGTGTCTGAAACCCAATTGGCGGAGCAGCATTCGAAATTCTGGCGCTATCTCGAATCGCTGACCAAGAGATAGGCTGAAGTGGAGCAAAGGCGCACAAACCTGAAATAACCATGGCTGAAACGCTCCCTTCTTCTCCCGACCCTGTGAGCCCGGCAGCTTCACTGGAGGACCGTGAAAATCCCTACACGGTAACGCAGGCAAGCCGCATCTATTTCCTGCCAAACCTCATGACCGCGGGGAATCTTTTCTGCGGATTTGTCGCTGTCATTCGCTGTATTCAGGCCAACTTTGAAATGAAGGTTGCGGCTGAGACCTCGGTTGTGGCCATCGGACTCTATAAGCAGGCCATCTGGCTGATTTTTGGTGCAGCTGCATTCGATCTGCTGGATGGCCGGCTGGCCCGGATGGGCGGCCGTGAATCACTCTTCGGTGCAGAATTTGATTCTTTGGCGGACGTTGTGTCCTTCGGTATTGCACCTGCACTTCTGGTGTTTTTCCTGATTCTCTCGCCCACTCAGGGATACCCTGTTTTCCGGGAGATTGGCTGGTTTTTTGCATTTGTTTATCTGCTTTGCGCCGCCATTCGCCTCGCCCGCTTCAACGTCATCACGAATCCCCTGCTCTTTCAGGATAAGAAGGATTCGGGAAGGGATTTCGTGGGTTTGCCCGTACCTGCCGCTGCGGTCACGGTCGCGAGCCTCGTTCTTTTTCTCCTGAATATCGCACAAAACGACAGGACCCTGCACCGTTGGGCCTTGGTGTTGCCGGTACTCATGGCACTCATTGCCGTGCTGATGGTCAGCACCGTTCGCTACCCCAGCGGGAAGAAGGTGGACCTTCAGACAAAGACACGCCTGACGACGTTTGTCCCGGTTCTGGTGGCGGTCGCGGGCATTGTGATCTTCAAGGAGGTAGGTCTTCTTGGGGTGACCTTGGGCTACATAGGCTTTGGCCTCGTACGCCATATACGGAGGGCCATGCTGCGCCACTCCCGGGAAGCTGATGCCCATGACTCCCCGAAAATGTGACCTGCCATTGAAATCCCAATCAAATGAACCATTCGGATAACCTGTGAGGAACCTGCACATTGAACCCGAACAAGATTGCCACCATGAACAAGTGCCGGTTTCCACGCAGGCTTCCGCTCGGTTATTCACGTCGTTTCGATACCCCTCAAACCGCGGTTTTCAGAGGAGAACGGATGGGAAAAACCGGAGTTATTGGTGATCCCAGCGACCATAATAAGACTGCTAGTAATTACTTATTGAACTAGGGATCAGTTAGACTTTGTTAACTTCCTAAATTTCGCGCCGCGCGCCCCATGAAATTCAAAATCAACCGCGACCATTTCAGCAACGGTTTGGCCCAGGTCCTCAACGTCGTAGGATCGAAAACGACCATGCCCATCCTGAGCAATGTGCTCATTGAGGCTGAGAAGGATGTCATCTCGCTGACCACAACCAACCTTGATCTTGGCATTCGCTGCCGGATCAAAGCAGACGTGAAGGAAAGCGGCTCCGTCACGCTTCCGGTGAAACGACTGGCGACCATTGTTCGTGAATTGCCGAACTTGGATGTAACGGTTGACTCAGCGCCGAATCATCAGGTGAAGATCACCTCTGGCGGTTCCAATTTCCGCATCATGGGAATGGGCAAGGAGGAATTTCCGCCCTTGCCTGAGTTTGGAGAGGAAAAGTCCTTTACCGTCGAGCAACCTGAGCTTGTGGCGATGCTCAAGAGCGTTGCGTACGCGCAGAGTGCAGATGAAACGCGTTATATCCTCAACGGAGTTTATTTCAGCTTCCGCGATGGAAAACTTTCGCTGGTGGCAACGGATGGACGCCGCCTAGCATTGATTGCCAAGGAAATGGAGATTCCCGCTGAAAGCGCAGGGGCTATCATTCTTCCGGCGAGGACTGTCAACGAGCTGCTCCGCATGCTCGACAAAGGTGACAAGGTTAAGATCGATTTCAGCGAGCGGCGCTGCTCGTTCCAGATTGGCACCAACAAGGACACCAGTGGCCTGGTCGACTCGATCTACCTGTATTCCAAGGTGGTGGAGGGCAATTACCCGAATTTCCAGCAGGTTATTCCCAAGGAGACGCACCAGCGGATCAAGCTTGAGCGCGAGCTCCTGCTGCAATGCATCCACCGTGCCGCCCTTGTGACGAGCGAGAAGGCCAATTCCGTTAAACTCAAGTTGAGCAGCAATCTTCTGGAAATCATGGCGCAAAGTCCGGATTTCGGCGAAGCGCATGAATCCATGGCCATCAATTATAGCGGACCTGACCTGCAAGCGGCCTTTAATCCTGCATTTCTCATGGATCCGCTGAGGTCCCTGACCAAGGATGAAGTCTTTCTTGAAGTGAAGGATGAAGTCAGTCCGGGTGTCTTCAAGACGCTCGACAACTTCATATGCGTGATCATGCCGGTGCGCATGAGCTGAGATTTGCTTTGGATGAGCGGACAACCGTGGCCAGTCGTCGCCCTCATCGGGGTGTTTCTCGTTTCCCTGCTTCTCACACAGGTGAACCGACGGCTCGCATCGCCCGTCATTGCCATTGTCAATCGCTGGCTGGTGTGGGCCTTTGTCTCCCTGGGCCTGGCGGTGATCTCATCGACGCTTGGACTGATCGACCGTTCGCTGTGGGTGCTGGTGACGGGTTTCTTTCTGATCTATTTCCTGGTTGAGACGGGATATCGATGGCTGGAGATCCACGCGCTGAGCGTGAGTCCAATTCCGTTGTTTCCGAGATTCCAGGTGAATGCCAGTGGCGAAGAGTGGCCGACACATTCGCGGCTGCTGAAGGTCCGGGACTGGCTTCGACTGAATGGCTACCGTCAAGTCCAGGCTCTGAGGGCCGAAGTCGGCGGAGGCATTTATCTGCGTACCTCCATCTATCAGGATGCAGCAGCGCACACGCGCATTCAGATCACGTTTCTGCCGCAGCGCCATGGGGGAATCTCCGAATGCTTTGCGCTGTCGTCACTCACTGAATCGGGCACGCGCTATGTGACGGACAATCTCTACCTGCCATTTGGAGGGTTCTATCCGGAAAACTGGCTCGTCGAACGCCTTCCATGGCGTCGCTCCCTTCCGCGTCTCATGGCGCGGCATGAGCGGCGAATGGTCCGTGCCGGAGAGGCGCGTGTGCCGTGGACCACGGAACCGCTGGGGGATCTGAATATGCAGCAGCGGGAACTCGAGGAAGTGAACACAGAGCTCGGATTTCTGTTTCCCCGTTCCCAGCGCGAAGATCATGGCAAGATCACCTACGAAGGTCGGTATCGGGTCTGGAAGGAACTCTGGCTGTTGAACTACTTCGGCCGGGCTGCGAGGTACAAATAGCCCGATTATCCCGGAGGGAGGGGCACGCGTCGTCGTGCCCGGCTTGAAGGGTAGCGGGACCTTCCAGATCCCAAGGATCGAAATCTTTTCAGAAAGCCGTCCGGTTATTCCGGAGTTGAAAAACGGGAGCTGGAAGCGCCCGCTACATTTCCTGTCCCCGGTTGGCGTTGCCAGCGGGTATGACGACAGCCAACGTGTGCCCATGGATCCATATCGGCCCCAACTCAAGAAGCCGAGCTTTCCGATTGGAGACAACCTTCGGTCCTACCTGCGCAAATACCGTCGGGAACGGGCGCTGCCTATCACGTATGAGCGGCTGCGCGGTTTTACCGAAGCGGCACCGCTGATTGGCGCGGATGGCAAGGCATCGCTGTGGGAGTCGGTGGTTTATGACCGGCTCGAAATGGAGGCTTTGAACGAAGACTTGAAGTATGTCTATGCGCTGATCCGTGTGGATGGAGACCTGTCGTTCATGCGCCACCTCTACGTCGATCGTGTCGATTTCTGTGCGTTCGGAAACTCGGCGCCGTTTCGCATACGGATCGTCAATGCCTTCAATGACAACGCTGACTACTATTACGTAAAACGTGCGGATTCGTCGCGTGTTTACGGCCTGGAGCTGGAACACGTCCTCTCCCCCAACCGCATGAACTACCTCACCTGCGGAACAACGCTGGTGGAGGAACACATCGCAGGACTACCCGGCGATGTCTTTATTCGGCGCTGGCTGGACAACCCGGAAATCCGCCCGATCCGCATCGCCAAGGAACTCGTCAAATTCAATGAGCGGTGCTTTGTGCGCCTTTTGGGAGACATGCGAAGCTACAATTTTGTGATTGTGGTCACGCCCGATTTTGAAGGCGCTCAGGTGCGGATCCGCGCGATGGATTTCGACCAGCAGAGCTATGAAGGGCGGATGAATTTTTACCGCCCCCAATTCTTCAAGGACAACCAGCCTTTCGCGCTATTTTGCATGCAGCATCTGAATCTTGAGAGTGCGCAACAATACCAGCGCGAGGAGCAGGTGCTGATGCTGCAGCGGGCGAGCCTGAGCGAGGAGCGACTCGCCCTGCTGCTGGCGACGATGTCGCGAGACACCGTCTCCACGCCTGAACACGTTGCGAGCCTGAGGGAATCCCTGGCCGAGCATTATCAGCGAAACGAATTCCGGAGCTGCTCATCCATGGGTGAACTTGTCCACGAGAGCCTCTCCGCCATTCGTACCCGGATGCGAGGCAAAGGAAATCTTGAGCTGACGATGTTTGATTGAGTGTCGCGCCCCTTGGGCGGGCGCGACGTTCAACCATTGATCATCTGTTTGCCGCATGCCGGACATGAGGCACCCGGCACGACAGCATCATTTGACTCAGAATGAGAACGTGTTGCTGAGGATGAACATCCGCGGCTCCTTGAGATTGTAGCGGGTGACAACAATAGCGGAGTCGGGCGCGCTGCTGACGTTGGTTGACTCAGCAGCCTTGTAGCCGAGGTCGTCGGCGAGATTGCGGATATTGAACTGGACCGACCAGGTGATCTTGTTCGACAGCTTTCGCCGGTAGCGCGCGAAGAGGTCGAAGGTGAAATCATCATCGGAGTAAAAGCGCTTGCCGAGGTCGAACGAACCATCGGCGTTGACCCAGTATCCCGTGAGAGTCTTGCCGCGCCACCGAACCGCGCCACCGATGGTGGTTCCGCGCCACAGGGAATCGCGACCCAGGACGTAGCTCACGTTCAAGCTGCCAGTCCAGTCTGGTGAAGGCGGAGTGCGCCTTCCACTGTAGTTTATCATTCGCTGGAGGTTGTTGTCAGCCGAAGCAAGGAGCGATGCGATCGTGTTGCCGCCATTGCTCATGTTTGCGTAAGCGGCATTGGACAGCATAGGACGTGCGACGTTCTGGTAGTATTCGACGACCTCGAGGCCTACATCGGAGGCGATGTTTTCATTCTTGGCTGCATTCAAGCGGATGCTCAATCCATCAAGAGGCTGCGCGAACAGGGAGAACTCGTAACCTTTCGCGCTTTGGTCATACCTGACCTGATTGGACGCTCCGGAGAGGTCAAAGGGATTGGTGGCAATCACTCCATTGGCCACAAGGATGTCATACATGGTATCGACGTTCGCATAGGGCGAACTCCGGTTGGTGCCGGCCGCGCTCATGCCTGTGGCGTTTGTTTCGTAATACAGCGTCGAGAAATGGACTTTCCCATCCAGGAGCCTGAACCGGACGCCGTAGTCTTTTGTCTCGCCCTTCGGTGCGGCAATCACGTCGCCGTTGATATCGAAGGGAGCGTTCGTCGTGGGATTGAAATTGGTGGCGTGATTCGCGCTGAGCGACAGCCAAGGGAAGACCTTGACCACGATTCCCTCGTTGCGGGACGGACCTTTGTCGGTCGATATAAGATTTGCGACCGGAGCATCAAAGATGGAGGTGTAGGTTTCCCCTGTCGTCGGATTCTTCCAGACATACTCCCTCGTCACGGGATCGAGCGCGATGTAACCTTGGCCATTGCCGGCGCGGTAGTTCTTCTGTTTGACGCCGCGATAGCCCCAGCTCACGATCACGCGGTCATCGAACCACGAGCCCTGCCAGACGGCGAGATGGGTGGTGGTGTCCGTCAGGAAGTTGCGCATGTTGCCGTTCACACCGTGGCGCCACTTGGCGGTGTAGCCGCCGCCGAGGTCGAAATCGTCCCCGCGATAGAAATAAGTCGCATCGCGCATGTAGGAACTTCCACCCGCGAAGTCGTAGTATTGCCGAATCCAGACCTGATTCTGGGCATTGATGGGATTGGTGTTGGGCAGGGTACCGGTGGGCGTGCCGCTGATGTAGAGGCGCTTGGCATCCCAGAGTTCGCGGAAATCATAGTTCTCCCACATGACCGAAGCCCGGTGATTGCCGAGCCAGCGGCTGTGTTTCCTAAGGTCAAGGGAGTAAGATAGTGTGGCACGGTAGGTCTTTGTGCTCTCACGCCGTTCGATGAGGAACGGATTGAATTCGGAGTAGTATTTGCCGAAGTTGGGATTTACGACGGTTGTTGAGCCGGGCATGTAGCCGTTGGCGTCGATCTGGATGTTGTGAACGTTCGACAAGGTTCCTTGGCCTTGGACACGCTGCATCTGCCAGTCGGCGAAACCGAGCTCGAGGTAGAGATTCTTGGCGAGTTCCTGCTCGATGGTCACTTCACCCATCTTGTCCTGGGAGTCGGAAATGCCATTGCGACCCTCAATGACGGTGGCATCCGGAAAGGTGCCCTCGCGCATCTGTACGTTACTCTCCGTACCCACAGAGAGGGAAGTGCTGGTGGCAGTGTTTATCGTATTGATGATGGATCCGTTCTCCAGTTGGACCATGCGAGGCGCACTATTCCGACCGAGGCCGATCGAGGCGAGTGATACAACACCCGTCGTACCTTCAATGGTCGCATTGGTACTCGTCACCGGGGCAATGACCTTCTTGGAACCAGCGTTGAGGTAGGGCGTGAAGGAGTCGCGCGGATAGACCCGCCTGCCCAACGCGCGGTTGACATTGCGATACTCAAAGTTGGCCCTGACCAGAGTTTTTTTGAAGGGGCGATAAGCACCTGCGAGGTAGATGCCGTCGGTATTTGAATACGTGGGCTTCCAGGCAAAATCGGTGCGCTCGGAGAGCAGCACGGCGCGGAAGCCGAGTTTGTTTTTGATCAAGGTGGTGTCCACGTCGAGCTCGCCGCGGAGCGAGCCTTCGCTGTCTGTCCGGAAGGACATTGAGGTGCGGTTGCGTGTGAGCGAGGCGCGTTTGGTGTTGTAGTTGATGGCACCGCCGGGCTCGCCGATACCGAAAAGGACGGCGTTGGGACCCTTGGAGAGATCGATGCGGTCGCTGCTGAACGAGTTGAACGACATCAGCGTGAACATGAAATTGCGTGTTCCCCGGTAGGTGCGGAATCCGCGGAAATAGGTGGTGTTCTGGTCCCAAAGTGCCGTGAGTGAACCGTCGGTGTTGCCATCACCCATCAGGCTTCCGGGTTGGATGTTGCTACCGAAGGCGGCAATGTCCTGCAGGTCGAGGGCGCCCATGTCCTCGATCAATTGTGCCGTGATGACATCGACGGAGTTGGCGATGTCGTCGAGCGAGGTGCGCGTGCGGCCACCGGCGAGCGTCTCGCGGGCCTGATAGCCGACGTCTTCGTCGGCGCTGACCTCAAAGGGTGAAAGTACGATGGGCTGATCGTCCTGACTTGGCGGTGTGGAGCTTGTGCTTGCGGTTTGTCCGCTGAGGGCTCCAGCGGCCAGGACTGCGAGTATGGGAAGCAGCCGTAGTGATTTCATATTGTTGGTGTGGTTTAGGGTTGGTTGGAAAATTCAGGGAGTCGTCCGAATGGAACTTGCGTTTCCCCTCCGGCGATGGGGCGTGCTGGGGAGAAGATCAAATGATTGGGAGGCGTTTCATTGGGCTACATGCCAGCGTTGACGACCTGACTCAGGTCCGCGCGATAGACGTTGGGCGTGCCTTTGACCGGCCTGTTGAAATATACCTTCTTTCCGTCGCGCGAAAATGCGGGGTTCACATGGGTACTCATCGACCAGACCTGCTGCGCAGGCTCGGTCATGAGTACGGCCAGCGGTTCGACCTGGCCGGTACGAAACAGCTTCATGACGACGGGGTCCGACTTATAGATGTTCTCCGAAACCAGGTACTTTCTGTCGGGGGAAATTCCCATGTGGTTCCCGGGCCCTGCGAGTATCTCGAGAAAGCGGCCATCGCGGTCCCAGCGCTTGGCCCGGAGCATCGGACCGCCGTCCGCCGGGATTGGAGAGCCCCTTTCGTGACCAAAGAGAGTCGAATCGTCATACCACTGCTGGTGGAGCGGCTTTACTCGCGACGCAAAGAGCCGTGCATCGCTACCGTCGGATTTGCAGGTGACAATGCATTCAAGTCCTTTTCCCGGCTCGAGTCGGATGCTGATATAGGAGCCATTGGTGCTCAATTGAGCGTGGCCGATGGACCATTCTTCAGGCGGCTTGGGATCCTTAAAGCGATCCTTTAACTGCCCCAAATCTCTTACGAGATCGACAACCTTCCTCACGGAGCCCGCCTGATACAGGTAGACGCCATAGGCGCCAAGGGCGCTTCCTTTCCGGTAGTGGTCCTTGTCCACTGCCAGGAGCACCGAGGCATTTGGGGTGTCACCATGTCCGATATACGCTTCAAAGGGACCTGCAACAAGGTCTCCATTCTTGCTGATTACATACGTGAGAAAACCCCTGCCCGGCACGGAATCCATGTAGGCCAGAGTATCATTATCGAGCCAGACTTGGTGTGCTCCATCATGCCAATGCACACGTTTTATATCTCTGACTTTTGCGTGATTACGGAGGTCCGGAGTGCAGATGTAGAGGCTTCCGGGCGAGCCGCCCTTGCTCCCAGCGACGGGAGGGTTGTCGTAGGCGACGTAGAGGATTGCACTTCCGTCAGGGCTTTCAGGGCTGGTGCCGAAGGAGCCGATCTGCGCCGTCTGGTTTTGCAGCGAAACCCTTTCGAGCGTGAAGGCACCTCTTGCGTGAGACGGAGCTGGCAGCACCGCAAGTGCTGAGAACACTGCGAATGCGACAAGGCATCGCAGGGGAAGGATTGCTCGCAGGAGTTTCAAGGCACTTGGAGGCATAGGTTTCGCCAAAGGAATGCGACCCTCGACAGGGAATGTCGGTGGAGTATTGGCGGACGGAGATGCTGTGGTAAGGTCTAGCGAGGCAAGTGCTGTCAGAAAACTTTACAATACCTATTCTACTTGATCTATAAAGTGATACCGGCACGGTAAACTCGGTATCTGTAACTCAGATACAGATGGCTTTTTCTGTCGGATGAATAGTCGTCTTGGACTGGGTCGGCTTCAATGCGGATGGAACCGCACGGGGACATTGAAACCAGGCAATTCGAGGTCGCACCACACCCTGCTCAGGGCGAGGCAAAGCGGCTGGGGTCTGTAGGTTCAGTTGTTGCCGACCTCGAGCGGAAGGTACTTTTCGGTCTTTGCCTCTGCGCCCACGACTTCAAAGGCTTCCTCTTCCTCAGGCGGCACCTCGTCGAGGGGAGCGAACCGCTCCGAAGAGAAACCGAGCTCCTGTTTGCCCTGATGGAAGGGATCGGGGGGATTGGTCAGTTCCTGCAGGAGCAGGCCCACGGTGGCTGTGTCGCCTCCCTTGACCACTTTCTCGCGCCCAAGAAAAACCTCGCGGATGGTGTAAGTGTTTCCCTTGACCGGAAGCTGCTTGTAGAGCGCGCGGATGAGTGCGGGAAATGTGTCATTCGTGCAAACGACTCGCTGACCTTTGACCATGATGCCCTGAAGTATGACGAAGCCGGCGCCGACGTCACGCAGAGAGTGCGCCGGGGCTGCCGGTGCCCGACCTACTCGATGCGGCCTTCGTCAAAGTCGATGAGATCCGGCACAGTGCGAATGTCGGCGATGCGATCCGCACACCCCATGGCGCTCAACGCCTCCGCGAGAAATTTCTGGCCTTCCGAGGTGAGCCCTTTCTGAACAAGTTCCCGGTTCCAGACCGCTGCACGAACATCCTTGGGCAACAGGCGTTTGAGTCCCTCTTCGACGGTGTCCTCATCCGGCGATTCATGCACCAGGCGCTCCACGTCGGCGGGATCAATGTGAAGATGAAGGCAGAGAAACCGGTCGAGGCCGCGCTTGTAGTTTTTCGCATAACTCGCCGGCAGCGCACCATGTTCTTTGACATAGCGGCATTTGGCGAGAAATCGCGGCAGATACAGGAGTCCCGTCGCCCGATGGGCAAGATACGGGGATGGCAGACAGGTCAGGACTTCGCCGGTGGAACCGGGTATGGGTCGCGATGGCATGTGACGGGTCGCCTAAGGCCGGAGATCAGAGGTCGGAAGCCAGGGGTCAGATAGTCAGACGGATCTGGCTTCCAGCCGATGGACTGAATCGGAAACGGGCAAGGAGCCTGCGATGGTCTCGTGCTGCTGAGCTCAGGAGACCCGCACTCAGGGCAGTTCGGTGGATCCCATCAGGTAGCGGTCGCACTCGCGTGCAGCACCGCGGCCTTCATTGATCGCCCACACGACGAGACTCTGACCGCGGCGGCAGTCACCCGCGGCAAAAACACCCTTGATGCTGGTGGTGAATTTGCCGTGCTCGGCCTTGATGTTGGACCGTGCATCGGTCTCCACTGCGAGTTCCTTGAGAAGCGCCTGTTCGGGACCCAGGAAGCCCATCGCCAGAAGTACGAGCTGGGCTGGGCGGGTCTTTTCCGTGCCGGGCACTTCCTTGGGAACGAACTGGCCCTTGTCGTTCTTTTCCCACTTGATTTCGACAGTGACCAGTTCCTTCACATTGCCCTGCGAGTCGCCGATGAACTTCTTCACTGTTGTGAGATAGATGCGGGGATCCTCGCCGAACTTGGCGGCTGCCTCTTCCTGTCCATAGTCGAGCTTGTAGACCTTCGGCCATTCGGGCCAGGGGTTGTCTGCCGCGCGCTCCATCGGAGGCTTTGGCAGAATCTCGATCTGGACAAGGCTCTTGCAGCCGTGGCGCATCGAGGTGCCGACACAGTCCGTGCCGGTGTCGCCGCCGCCGATCACCACCACATCCTTGTCCTTGGCATGGATGGGTGCGGTCTTGCCATTGAGCACGGCGCGCGTGTTCTCCGTGAGGAAATCCATCGCGAAGTGCACGCCCTTGAGCGAGCGGCCCTCGATCGGCAGATCGCGGGGCTGGGTGGCGCCGGTGCAGATGACTGTGGCGTCGAATTCGCGGAGGAAAATCTGCGGCTCGACGTTTTCGCCGACATTCGCGTTGCAGATGAACTTGATGCCCTCCTTTTCGAGCAGGTTGATGCGGCGAAGCACGACGTCCTTCTTGTCGAGCTTCATGTTGGGAATCCCGTACATGAGCAGCCCACCCGGACGATCCGCGCGTTCAAACACGGTGACCGTGTGACCTGCGCGATTGAGCTGCGCGGCCGCCGAGAGGCCGGCGGGGCCGGAGCCGATCACGGCAACCTTCTTTCCCGTGCGGACCTTGGGAATCTCCGGTGTCACCCATCCTTCATCGAAACCATGATCGATGATCGATGCTTCGATGTTCTTGATCGTGACCGGTGGCGCGTTGATGCCCACGACGCAGGAGCCCTCGCAGGGCGCGGGGCAGACGCGCCCGGTGAAGTCCGGGAAATTGTTCGTGCTGTGGAGGCGATCCAGCGCCTCCTTCCAGCGTCCGCGGTAGATCAGGTCATTCCACTCGGGGATCAGATTGTTGATCGGACAGCCCGAGGCCATGCCGTTGATGAGTTTGCCCGTGTGGCAGAACGGGACTCCGCAGTCCATGCAGCGCGCACCTTGCTGGCGGAGCTTTTTCTCCTCCATGTGCTGGTGAAATTCCTTCCAGTCGCGCACGCGTTCGGTGGGCGTGCGATCGACAGGCAATTCGCGCAGGTAATCGATGAATCCGGTTGGCTTTCCCATGGAGGGTGAATGATTGAAATTTGAGTTTTGTGATTTGAATCCCGGGATGTGTCCGGCCTTCTAGTTTCCGCCCACGCGTGAGAGGTCGCGCGCGTTCTCCTCGAATGCAGCCATGATGGCTTCGTCCCCGGTGAGGCCCTGGGCCTGGGCACGTTCGATGCAGGCGAGCATGCGTTTGTAATCCTTCGGCATGACTTTGACGAATTTCGGCAGGTACGCATCCCACGCCCCGAGGATTGCCTCGGCGCGCGTGCTCCGGGTGTTTGCCCGATGCTTTTCGATGAGTTCCCTGAGCTCCGCGACATCGCGGGGTGATTCGACTTTTTCGATCGCGACCATTTGTTGGTTCACGCGCTGCGCGAAGTCGCCGGCCTCGTCGAGGACATAGGCGATGCCGCCGGACATGCCTGCGCCGAAATTGCGACCCGCGCGTCCGAGTACAACAACACGTCCGCCGGTCATGTACTCGCAGCCATTGTCGCCGATGGCCTCAACTACTGCGTTGACGCCCGAATTGCGCACGGCAAAACGCTCGCCTGCCATGCCGCGGATGTAGATTTCTCCGGCGGTTGCGCCGTAGAGGGCGACGTTGCCCGCAATCATGTTGTTCTCGGCGGCAAAGGTGGACTGCTTCGGCGGGAACAGGATGATCTTGCCGCCTGAGAGTCCCTTGCCGAGGTAGTCATTGGCATCGCCCTCAAGCGTAAAGGTCATGCCCCGGGTCATGAAGGCACCGAAACTCTGGCCAGCGGATCCCTTGAAATGGATGCGGACGGTATCCTCCGGAAGACCCTTTGCACCGTGTTTCTTCGTGATTTCGCCGCTGGTGATCGTACCGACCACGCGATGCACGTTTCTGATCGGAAGTTCGGCGATGACCTTTTCGCCGCGTTCGATTGCGGGTTCACAGATCTTGAGCAGGGAGGTCATGTCCAGCGAACGCTCGAGGCCGTGGTCCTGCGGGATCTGGCAGAAGCGTCCGACTTCGGGTCCGACGTCCGGCTGATAAAGGATGTTGGAGAAGTCGAGGCCCTTGGCTTTCCAGTGACTGATGGCCTTGGCGGCCTCCAGGCGATCGGTGCGGCCGATCATTTCCTCGATCGTGCGGAAACCGAGTTCGGCCATGATTTCGCGCATGTCTTCCGCGATGAACGTCATGAAGTTCACGACATCCTCGGGCCGGCCCGTGTAGCGGGCACGAAGCTGGGGATCCTGCGTGGCGACGCCGGTGGGGCACGTGTTCAGGTGGCAGACACGCATCATGATGCAGCCTGTGGCGACAAGCGGAGCCGTCGCGAAACCGAACTCTTCAGCGCCGAGGAGGGCGGCGATGACGACGTCGCGCCCCGTCTTGAGCTGGCCGTCGGTTTCGACCGCGATGCGTGAACGCAGATTGTTCAGCACGAGTGTCTGGTGCGTTTCGGCGAGACCCAGTTCCCAGGGAAGACCTGCGTGCTGGATTGACGTCTGGGGAGACGCACCCGTGCCGCCATCGTAGCCGGAAATCAGAACAACGTCTGCATGCGCCTTGGCGACACCCGCGGCGATGGTGCCCACTCCCACCTCGGAGACCAGTTTCACGCTGATGCGTGCGTTGCGATTGGCATTCTTGAGGTCGTGGATGAGTTCGGCGAGATCCTCGATCGAGTAGATGTCGTGGTGTGGCGGTGGTGAGATAAGTCCCACGCCCGCGGTGGTGTGCCGGGTCTTGGCGATCCACGGGTACACCTTTGTTCCGGGCAACTGCCCGCCCTCACCGGGCTTGGCACCCTGTGCCATCTTGATCTGGAGTTCCCTGGCTTGGACAAGGTATTCGCTGGTAACGCCGAAGCGACCCGAAGCGACCTGCTTGATTGCGGAATTCTTGGAATCGCCGTTTGGCAGGGGCTTGTAGCGCTCGGGATCCTCTCCGCCCTCGCCGGTATTGGATTTGCCGCCGATACGATTCATCGCAATTGCGAGGGTTTCGTGAGCCTCCTTGGAAATGGAGCCGTACGACATCGCGCCCGTCTTGAACCGCTTCATGATGGAGGCGGCTGATTCCACTTCAGAAAGAGGAACTGACGTGCCGGGCTTGAACTTCAGCAGGCTGCGCAGCGTGCAAAGTGCCGCGGACTGATCGTTGATGCGCTTGGCGTATTCCTTGTAGGCGGAGACACTGCCGGTGCGCACGGCCTTCTGGAGGAAGTGAATTGACTCGGGAGTGAAGAGATGGGCCTCACCACTCGAACGCCATTGGTAGAGACCGCCCGTGGGCAGAACCTGATTGGATGAGCGCTCTGAGAAGGCTGCGCGATGGCGGATGAGAACTTCCTGGGCGATGACATCGAGGCCGATTCCGCCGACACGCGAAGGTGTCCAGGTGAAGTAGTGATCGACAACATCCTGCTTGAGCCCGAGGGCTTCGAAGACCTGGGCACCCCGGTAGCTTTGGATCGAGGAAATGCCCATTTTCGACATCACCTTGATCACACCCTTGGATCCGGCCTTCACGAAATTCTTGCAGGCCGTCTTGTGGTCGATGCCGGTGAGGTGACCCTCACGGATCATGTCATCGATGGTCTCGAAAGCGGTGTAGGGATTGAGGGCACTGCAGCCGTAGCCGATCAGCAGCGCGAAATGGTGGACCTCGCGCGCTTCTCCCGTTTCCAGCACGAGACTCACGCGTGTGCGAAGGCCTTCGCGGATGAGATAGTGGTGCAGTCCCGCAACGGCGAGGAGCGCGGGAATGGGTGCGTACTCATGTGTCACGCCGCGGTCGCTGAGAATGAGGACGTTGTTTTCCTCCTCCTCGATCATGCGGCGCGCCATGATGGAGAGCTCCTCCATGGATTTTGCCAGACCCTTTTCGCCACGGGTTACGCGGAAGAGGATCGGCAGCACGCCGACACGAAGGCCGGGCAGATGCGTGCGGCGGATCTTTGCAAACTCCTCGTTGGTGAGGATGGGCCACTTCAACTCGACGCGGCGGCAGGCGGTCGGCTGGGGATTGAGCAGGTTGCCTTCGGAACCCAGTCGCGTTTCTGCCGAGATGACGATTTCCTCGCGGATGCAGTCGATCGGGGGATTTGTGACCTGGGCGAAGAGCTGCTTGAAATAATCGTAGAGGAGCCGCGGCTTGTTCGACAGCACGGCGAGGGCGGCGTCATTGCCCATCGAGCCGATGGCTTCGACGCCATCGCGGGCCATTGGAGTGAGAAGCAGTCGCTCGTCCTCGTGGGTGTAACCAAAGGCGATCTGACGCTGCAGGAGCGTCTCATGATCGGGAGGTTCCACCTTGGGCGCCTCGGGGAGGTCGTCGAGTTTGACCAGATGCTCCTTGAGCCACTTGCCGTAGGGCTGGGCGTTGCAGATCTCGCGCTTGATCTCCTCGTCCTCGATGATGCGGCCCTGTGCGGTGTCGACGAGGAACATGCGGCCGGGCTGGAGACGACCCTTGGTAAGGATGTCCTCGGGAGCGAAGTCGAGCACTCCGGCCTCGGAAGCCATGACGACTATGCCGTCCTTGGTGACGTAGTAGCGCGAGGGCCGAAGTCCGTTGCGATCCAGGATGGCTCCCATCTGCGTGCCATCTGTGAATGCGATGGATGCGGGACCATCCCACGGTTCCATGAGACAGGAATGGTACTGATAAAAGGCGCGACGGGATTCATCCATCGACTCGTGGTTGGACCACGGTTCGGGGATCATCATCATCATCGCGTGCGCGAGAGGGCGGCCGGCGAGAACGAGAAGCTCGAGCGTGTTGTCGAACATCGACGAGTCGCTGCCGTTCGGATTGATGATCGGCAGGATCTTCTGGATGTCTTCTCCGAAGAGGTCGTTCTCAAAGAGCGCCTCGCGTGCGTGCATCCAGTTGATGTTGCCCCGAAGCGTGTTGATTTCGCCGTTGTGGGCGAGATAGCGGTAGGGGTGGGCGCGTTCCCAGCTTGGGAAGGTATTGGTGCTGAAGCGTGAGTGAACAAGCGCCAATGCGGAATCCATCAAGGGGTGCTTGAGTTCAGGGAAGTACTGATCGACCTGGTCGGTCGTTAACATTCCCTTGTAGACCAGCGTCTTGTGGGACAGACTGGCTACATACCACGTTTCAGCTCCGGACAGGGTGGAGGTACGGATTTCCGAGTAGGTGCGTCTGCGAATGACAAAGAGCTTCCGTTCAAACGCGGCTGAATCGGCGATATCCGGTCCGCGACCGATAAAGGCATGGCGCATGAACGGCTCACAGGAGAGTGCAGTGTCGCCCAGCGAGGCGCTGTTGGTGGGCACGGTTCTCCAACCCAGGAACACCTGGCCTTCGGCCTGTACGATCTGTTCAAACCGCTCTTCGATGCGGCGGCGAACGTTGGGGTTGCGGGGGAGAAAGATCAGGCCGCAGCCGTATTCACCAGCTGGTGGAAGGGTGATGCGCGAGTTCTTGCATGCGTCTTGAAAGAAGGCATCGGGCATCTGGATAAGAATGCCGGCGCCGTCACCCGTGTTGACCTCGGCCCCGCTGGCGCCGCGATGGTCAAGATTGCGCAGAATTTGCAGTCCGTCCTGAACAATCTTGTTCGATTTCCGCCCCTTGATATCGACTACGAAACCGACGCCGCAAGCGTCGTGTTCAAACCATGGGTCATAAAGACCCTGCTTCTTGGGCAACCCGGAAGGCTGCAAGCTGGTCTTGGGCGAGTTGACGGTACTGCTGTTCATTTCAGGAAAAGCCGATAAAAATGCCGTAGGTCTGGCGAAAATTGAAGGGAATGGGCTCCATGGCGTTGGCGGCAGAGCAAAAAAAGGGCCGGTTACGCGGATTTCGCGAAGCCGGCCCGGAAATATGATGCGGGTGAGCGTTCGCGATTAGAAGAAGCGGATCGTTTTAGGGGCCATTTTTGCGTGTTCCTCGTCGCTGCAGCCAGAATTGGTTGCAGTGTCGGCAGAACGGCCCGTTGGCGAAACCAATTGATTGGAAAGGAGATAGTTTTCGACTTCCTCACCCGAGATATCCGCAAGCATCACGCCATCGATCTCGACACAGGGAGAAAGTGGCTGCCCGGACTTCTGAACCATCTCCGCGTAGTACGCGCGATTGTTGATGATGTCCAAATCCTCATACGAAAGGTCGTACTTCCGCATGATGGCACGCACGCCATTTGACCACCCGCAGTGGGGCTTGAGATAGGCTTTGATCTTCATGGAACGAACGTGCGTGATTACAAATGCAGAGCAACGTAGCAGGGAAGGAATTCGCGGATCAAGCGGAAGTTTACAAGTTCATGAAATTTCCTGATGGACCGAAATAGGTCCCCAACCGCCTGCCTCGGCGCTTTTCCACTAGCCGGTCGCGGAGGTTTGCCGTAAACCGCGAAGGATGAAAGTTCTCGTGACCGGTGCTGCCGGCTTCATCGGTTACCAC
>JACTNC010000038.1 GCA_014584295.1 Verrucomicrobiota bacterium | reverse complement strand
GGCGCAGCCCCCTCCCTTAAACCCTCCCCATAAATCTTTTTATCTCACCAATCCATCGCACCACCGATCCGCTTTTGCTGAACTTGACCGACACAACTAACCCAACCATCAGCGCAAGGTGCCCTCCGGCAGATCCCCCCGCGACAGCAATGCGTGTCGGATCGATGCCATAATCGGCAGCCTTCACCCGAAGAAAACGAACGGCGTTCTTGCAGTCATACAGATTCTGCGGCCAGGCCCCTTTCCCAAGCCGGTAGTCGATGCTGGCAGCGACATATCCAGCCTCGGCAAGCGTGGTGCAGATCTCCGCCGCCCGCATTTCACTTTTCGTACCTCTGATCCACCCACCTCCATGAATCCATACAACCGCCGCCCGCGGCTTTCCCTGTGCTCTTGCGACGTCCAGGTCGGGCGGAAGATAGATATCCAGCTTCTCCGCCCGCCCTGTCTCCAGATACTCGATATCCTTTTCCACCCTGGCTTCGGCCGCACCCACAATGAGCGAACCCTGAAAGTACAGGGCGAACGCAAGCGCAGCAAAACGTGCCACCAAGGACACCCTTGCACCAGATCGATGGAGACTCCTGGGATTGGTCATGGAACGAGACACGGAAAAGCATTCCCTCATCCACCCGGACTGAATGGCGGAGGCGTAATACGTATCGGCGTTGGCGTTGTATCCTGTCCGAGAGGTACCGGAATGATCGTGTCCGACTTGGGTTGAACAGGTGGCGCCAATGATGGACGAGCCCGTGTCGGGGTAGGGGCATCTGTCGGCTTCGCTCCGGGAAGAAATTTTTCCACAGAACCTTTCGCCAGCTCAGCCTCGATTTCCGGTGCACGCTTCTCCGCCTTCGCAATGAGGTCCGCACGCTTCATTTTTGTCAGGCGCTCACGCAGAAGCGTCTCACCCTGACCATCAACCCCAGCCTTTGTGGCAAGGATCAACCAAGCGAGACCTTCAGCATAGTCCCGCCGCGTGCCGCGTCCACTGGCGTACGAGGCCCCAAGGTTGTAGAAGGCTTCCGGAATCCTTCCGGCTGCTGCTGCTCGAAAATAGTCGAGCGCCTTTGCCTGATCACGCTCCACTCCAGTACCTTCGCTATAGGCCTTGCCCAAAGAGAACGCCGCTGTCGCGATTCCCGCTCGCGCTGCTTTCTCCAGCAGCACAAGACCACCCGGAATGTCCTGGGGCGTATATTCACCTCGAAGCTTGAATTCCCCGAGGCTCGCCCATGCGCGCGGGTTGCCCTTGGCAACTGCCGCTTCCAGTTCCTTGATGTCGGACCATGAATTGCCCCCGCCGCCACCCGTGGTGGAAAGCAGCTGGGGCTTGGAATCAGCAGGCTCCGGTCGGGAAATTCCTTCCGTTGAAACCCCAAGCATAAGGACCATGACCGCCCCGAAGCGCAGTCCGCTTCTGAAACGCCGGTCGCAGTTGGCTGCACATGACGTCTTCATGGGTTCAAAGTCCACAGGACAGGCGTGAAGTTCCCTCTAAATTGCCCTTATCCAGCCTGTAAACGCCATTTAACTACCGCTCCACATCCCCGGTAAGCGAGGTCCCACCGGTCACGGTCACCTTCTCCATGATCCCCTTGGCGATTTTCTCCGCGAGTTCGGGCTTGTCCCGAAGCGCCTGTTTCGCGGCGTCCCGGCCTTGTCCGACCAGGTTGCCTTCGAATGCAATCCACGCCCCCTTTTTCTCGAGCACCTTGTGTTCGAGGCCCAGATCAAGCAGCGAGCCCAGCCGTGAAATGCCCTCGTCGTACATGATGTCGAACTCCACCTCGGTGAAGGGCGGGGCCACCTTGTTCTTAACCACCTTGATCTTGGTTCGGTTGCCGATGACCCTGCCATCGGCGGTCTTGATCTGGTCCTTGCGGCGGATGTCGATGCGGATGGAAGAAAAGAACTTGAGCGCACGGCCACCCGGCGTGGTTTCGGGATTGCCGAACATGACGCCGATCTTCTCTCGAATCTGATTCGTAAAGATGCAGATGCACTTGGTCTTGCTCACCACCGCGGTCAATCGCCGCATGGCCTGCGACATCAGCCGCGCCTGGGAACCCACGGTGGCATCACCCATCTGACCGTCCAATTCCTGCTTTGAAATCAAAGCAGCCACCGAATCGATCACAATGACATCGATCGCATTGGAACGGATCAGGGTCTCTGCGATATTGAGCGCATCCTCGCCCGAATCCGGCTGAGAAACCAGCAGATCATCGAGATTCACCCCCACTACCCGCGCGTACTTCGGGTCGAGTGCATGCTCGACATCGATGAATGCCGCAAGCCCCCCGCGCTTCTGGGCCTCCGCTATGACGCTGAGACAGAATGTGGTCTTTCCGGACGACTCGGGTCCGTAAATTTCAACAATGCGCCCGCGCGGCAGGCCGCCGACACCGAGCGCCAGGTCGATGGCGAGGGACCCCGTTGAAAGCGTCTCCACCTTCATCTTCGAGTTCTCGCCGAGCCGCATGATGGACCCGTCCCCGAATTGTTTGGTAATGGCGCTGATCGCGAGTTCAACGTTCTTGCGTGATTCGGCTGAGACAGCCGGAGCGCCTTGCGCGGGCGCTGGAGACAACGGTGACGCTGCTTTGGAAGGGGCGGCTTTGGACATGAATGTTAAATTTTAGAAGAATGCCAGGTTGCATGGGTTTGCTGTGGCTGCCGACCGCTCTGGCAGTCCCAGAGCCGACAGCGACCGCATCACCCGACGGGCAAAGACCTGAATCGCAGTACCGCCGGGAAGCAAGTTTTGCGTGGCGGGAAAAAATGAAACCGACGGGTGCCATGTTCCCGCCCCCGGCATGGCTAGAGGGGAATGAACCGGTTGCGGCGCGATCCGGTCTGCCGGGACAACACGCCCCGCCGCTCCTCCACCGGGCGCATGGGTGTGAGCCTGTAACCCTTGCGATCGGGATTGGTCGCGCATTTCAATTGAAAATCCTGCATGCGGTGGAAAAGGGCAATCAGTTGGGTCGGATCAGAATAGCGATCCAGTCCCGCAGTCTCCAAGGCAAGAAGCATCTCATGGGTCGCCTCGAGTGTCGACAGGCACCCGGCCTGCGGCTGCTGCTTGATCACGTAGCGGCTGACCGCAGTCTGCGCGTCGAACCCCAGGCGAGGCAGCGACTGCAATGAGGGGCTCCGCTTCAGCATTTTCCTGGCGCAGCTCCACGTTGCATCAAGGACAAACACCACCAGCCGGCGACCCTGCAGCGCGTCTTCCTTCAGCTCTCCGCGCGAGACATTCCGGGCAGTTCGCCCGGGATACAGAAGCGTGGGATAGAGCGCAGGGTCAGCCAGCAATGCCTGCACTCGGGGATTTCCATCGAATTCCACTCCGACGACAATCTCGCTCTGACTCAGCGCGAGGTGGGTGAGGCGTCCGGTTGAAGCCTTCTCCTGCTTGAACTCCTTGGGATGCATCAGGAAAACAAACTTTGTGCGCGTTTCCATCGCCTTGATGGAAGGGCACCAGCAATGGGCCTTCGGCCAGAAGCAGCGGTAACAGGTTTCGCGACTCACCGTATTTGAAGCCCCAAGCCTGCCCTCCACCTCCAGACAAGCCAAGTCTCATGCGTCCACCCCCGAGTCCGATAACCGATGCTCAATGTCTCAGGTCAACCCTCCTTGCTTCTTCAGAAAGATGCATCATGCAAGAAGCGAGGCTTGGCCACACCGGGCCGTTTCCCATTCCATTCCCCACCGATCATGAGCGCTCCAGACGTGCCCGCCACCCCGGATCCGGACCCAACCCGGCCCGAGAGTTCGACCGGCCCGGCTCCGCTTGAATCATCGGGCTCCCCGGAAACGGAGCCTTCCGAAAAATCATCCAGGCTGAACGAAAAGGATTCTTCGCTCTTCCGGTGGAATGATCGATCCATGACAATTCCGGAGGCTGCTGAATTCTTCACGACCCCTGAGAATTGGACAACTGGCGAATCGCAGTTTTTCGCGGAATCCCAGGAGCTGGAATCAAAGTCCCTGATTCATTTCCTGAGGAATCATCCTGACCACCGCGATGAGGCCGAGCGCGTGAATCCCGTGCTGGCAGTCATGGACAATCCCTCGTGGCAGGATATTCCCGAAGCCGCAAGGCGCACCGCGCTCACCGCGGCAGCGTGGGTGGCGTTGGCCGGGCCCGCCGCTCATGCCTCTCTCCGACTCATGGGACGCGGAGCCGACTGGCAGGGACTTCAGGCCTTGTTCCGGGCCGACCCCTCTGGGGCAACAACCTCGCTCCTTCATGCACTCATCGCTCCCGACTACATCCAACGGGTGGAGTCGCTCGACGGCGCAACAGCGCAGTCCCTGAAACGACTCGCAGGCAGTGTGAGTGAGGCGTTCGACATTGGTTTTCGAACCGGCCTGATCGCGAAGGACGCGCTTGACGAGCACGCGCAGATTTTTGCGCTCGCACTGGAATCCGGGCTGGAACTTGAGAACCACGTCAAACGCCTGCGCGGCGGCTTTGCCTCCCACCGGAACCCCGAACTCGCCGCAATTTTCAAGAACCCCAAACCCGAGCGATGGATGCTCGTGCTCCTGGCCTATCTCGGCGAGCGACCGAACGAAACCGGTTTTGTCACCCATGCCGAACAGAACCTGGAAACATTCCGCCAGCTTCGCCAGGAGGCGGAACAGCTCACCACGATCCTCTTTTGGAAACGCCTCAGCCAGGCGTTGAACACCGGACCGCTCATTTATCCTCCCTGGTGGATTTTCGGCACGTTCTGGCTTGGGCTTACGGCACTCGTGATCTTATTCAGCGGTGACTGGAGGCCGGCAGTGGGCGTTGCCTTGGCCATCTTCGGCCTGCGCCTGCTTTGTCACACCTTCATCCGGAAACAGGTCCGGCTTCACGGTCGCACGACGGATCCCTGGAGTTGGCGCGATCACTCGGCGCGCTGCCGGCACGAAATCGCACGCCTACGGGAATCCCTGGCTTCACCTCTGACGGGGGCGCCGGTAACACGGCTCCGCGAGATCGCACAGTGTGTATCTGAAATCCAACTACAGCCCCCCCCTTCAATTCCCGCCCCTCCGCCGGCGCCAGCACTGCTTTGGTCCGGTTCGCTCATCAGTGTGCTCGGCGCCCTTGGCCTGATCGCTTCCATCGCTCACCCTATCATCCGGGAGGTGCGGGCCGACCGCGTGGCCGATGCAAAGCCTGTCGCCCCAGTCAAATCTTCCACTGCAACGCCCGCTGCGGATGCGCCTCCATCCCATGGACCTCCGCCTGGATCCCCTCCGGGAGTGTACGAGCCCCATGATGACGGATTCGGACGCCAGTTGCGCGGTCCCTTGGCAACCTGGGATGCGCCAACGACAGCCGTGGGTGAACCGCTTGCGCCTCGTGGAAGAGTTCAGGCGACTCCAGATCAGGTTGCATACGCCCTGATCGCCGCCGAACTCCTTCTCAAACCATACCCCGCCCATGGAGTGACCGCCCTGATCGCCGTCAGGGTGCCCGCAGGAGAGGATGTGGGACTCATGCTCTACGACGGAAAGTCTCGAAGCCTGGTGGGCCGCGACGTGTTTCTTGTCACCGCGCCACCCCAATCACGCACCTGGCATCAGCTGGCGGGCAGGAATGTCGTCTACCTTGGTGTTCCGGATTCACTCGCCTCCGATTTCGAACCGAACTCCTCCAAAAAAGCGCAGTAGCCCGATGGCGCATCCAATCGTTCGCCCGGTTCGGCAATCCCATCACGCCGACGCCATCCCGGCACTTGAAAAACTTTCCGGCTGCAATCGGATCATGATGTGGTGTGCGATTCCCGACGGCCAAACTGCCCATGTGCGTCCGGTCGGACAGTGGTCCTGATTGACCTGCCTATGGTCGTGCGCTCAGGCCTTGCGCACTCACCACGAAAGCCATGACACCCCGATTCCTAGCGTCAACAAGGCGATCGCGGTTCCGGCCTTCAGGTATTCAGCGAAGGAAAGGTTCACGCCGCGTTTGCGGGCAATTTCCGCGACGATCAGATTCGCGACCGAGCCCATCAGCGTGAGGTTGCCTGCCAGTGTGGTGGCCATCGCGAGCGTGAGCCATGCAGTGTGAGGCTCATTCAAGGTTGGAACAATCGGGCGGAACAACATCACGGCAGGAACATTCGACACGATATTGCTCAGAACGACCGAGGTAACCGTGAGCGAGAACGGTCCACCCTCCGTCATCGGCTTGAGCAGGGAAAACAACTGCCGACTCAATCCGGAGGACTCAAGCGCACCCGTGACTACAAAGAGGCTGCTGAAAAAGACGAGCAGCCCCCAATCGATGTCCTGAAACACCCTTTCGGGTTCGGTTCGCCGCGTGACAAGAAGGAAGGCCGCAGCGACCGCCGCGGCGAGCGGCACCGCCACGCCCGCCAAAAGCGCCACAACAAGGAGCACGGAGGCCAGCAGAGACTTGCGGAGAAGCGATGGCTCCACCGCGTTCTTCACGATCACCTCCGCACGCAGTCTGTCGGGCCGGAACTCAGTACGGTACACGCCAACAATTACCATCCAGGCGACCGCAAGTCCCGCCAGACCAATCGGCGCAAGCGCGCGTGTGAAATCCACAAAGGCTATACCCGAGGATATCCCCACGAGCATGTTCTGCGGATTGCCAGTGATGGTGCCGACAGACCCGATGTTGGCCGCAGTGACCAGCGCCACCAGGTAGGGCAGGGGATTGCGCCTCAGTGCAAGCGTGACATCCAGGACCAAGGGCGTGAAAACCAATACGATCGTGTCGTTGAGGAAAACTGCCGAGAAGAAACCGGAGACTCCAATGATCAGCGCAAGGAGCTGGCGCGGCGTCCGTGCGATTCTGACCACCCGGGCAGTGACGAGTTGGAAGAAACCGGCCATGCGCAGGTTCACGTTGAGGACCATCATTCCGAAAAGGAGGATGATGGTGTTCCAATCGATCGCCGCATAGGCCTCGTCCAGCGACAGTGCTCCCAGAACAACCATGGCGGTCGCTCCCACCATGGCGATGGTTGCCCGATTCATCTTCAGCGCCGGATACCTTCCGACTGCAACGCCCACGAGCGTGATCACTGCCAGGCCTGCCGTGATGTATTCGCGAGAACTCATACCGAAGACCTGGAGATCGTCATTCGGGTGCCCTACGGTTTGTAATAATCCCGATACCACGCCACAAACGCACGCAGCCCGTCTTCGAGGGCCGTCTTGGGAGAATAGCCGAAAGCTGCTCCGACCTTGTCAAGGCTCGCGCAGGTTTCGGGCACATCGGCGGGCTGCGGTGGGAGAAGATTAACGCATGCCGGTTTTCCGATCACGGACGCAAGCATGTCCACAAACAGGCGGAGTTCCACGGGTCGGTTGTGCCCGAGATTGAAGATCCGAAACGGAGGATGAGTCCGCTGTGAAGGCGGATAGAGCAGGATCTTTACAGCGCCATCGACGATGTCGTCCACATAGGTGAAGTCGCGGCGGTACTTGCCCTCGCCGAACAGGTCGATGGCTTCACCGGCATAAATCCGTTCCGCAAAAAGGGTCGGCGCCGTGTCCGGCCTGCCCCAGGGTCCGTAGACATTGAAGAAGCGCAGGCCGGTGAGATTCAGATTGTGGAGATGCGCATAGCTGTGGGCCATCACTTCATTGCTCTTCTTGGTGGCGCCATAAAAGGAAAGGGGCTGGCTCGTGTCGCCCTCCTCGCGGAACGGTGTTGCCGCCGTCGCGCCGTACACACTGCTGGAGGAGGCAAAGACCAGATGCCGTGGGGGAGCGATGCGCGCAGCCTCAAGGATGTTGAAGAATCCCACCAGGTTGCTCTGAACGTAGGCCTCCGGGTGCTGTACACTGTAGCGCACATTGGCCTGGGCACCGAGGTGCACCACATAGTCTGGCCTAAGGTGCTGCCAGAGGCCCCGCAGTTTGCCCGCATCCGCGAAATCCAACTGGACGAAACGGAAATCCTCCCGTTTGCAGAGGTCGTCGATGCGGGCACGCTTGAGGGCGACGGAATAGTAGTCGCTCAGGTTGTCGATTCCGATGACCTCGCATTTGCGCGAGTCCGCCAATCTTCTGGACATGTGGTAACCGATGAAGCCGGCAGCACCGGTCACGAGAACTTTCATCCTTCGCGGTTTACGGCAAACCTCCGCGACCGGCTAGTGGAAAAGCGCCGAGGC
>JACTNC010000020.1 GCA_014584295.1 Verrucomicrobiota bacterium | reverse complement strand
GAAAGCGGAGCGCTTTAATTGCAGATTTTGGAGGACTCACGCGAAGACACGAAGAATTCCAGAATCGGTGGCTTTTTTCGCGTCTTCGCGACTTCGCGCCTTCGCGTGAACCCTGCCTTTTCTTCATGAAACTTCGGGATTCAAGAAGGTGATCGCTTGTGGCGAGGATGCCAGGCATCCCCGGAACGCCGCGTTCCCCTTGGCCGTGTCGGCCAGCCCGCCCGCATTCTGGGCACAATGGCGAGATGCCCACGGGCCACTCGATGCGCACACACACCCGCTCAACCTCCGGTTCTCGGTCCACCTCGCTTACGCGCCACGGCTCCTTCACACCCAGCAGACCCGCATAATGCTCGCTCACTGTTTCTTCTCTTAAATGCTTCCGTTTCTTCACCCGGCAATCTTCTCAGCTCGCACTGCCATATTCCACCCTCTTCCGTGAAGGACCTATTCATAGTACTTCGATTCACACTCCAACGACAACTCCCCGATACCAAATTCTTTTCCAACCTTCTCAGGAATAACCAACCTAACCCAGAATCGCGACTTCGGACCAATTTCCGTGTCTCTTCTTAGATTGATCAATAGGCTCTTCCCGGGGGGGATATCGACCAACTGGAAATCCCGCGGTGAAACCACAACGTCCATCTTCAGTGGATTTGAGATCCACGGAATATAAAGCGATAACCCTATCCTTCCATCCTCCTTAAATATATATCCATCAAAATCAATTGGGAATCTAATTGTACGATCGCTCACATTCTTAAAGTAAACCGATAAAGATACAGGCCGCCGATCGTTCGCAATCATGCCAATCGCATGGGCGGCTCTGAGAGCCACAGGCACCGCTGCGCCTTGTTCGCGCGAAAATGCCAACAATGGGAGCGTGGCAAGTAGGAAAAAGTGCAGGTATTTCATCTTGGACGGTTGGGTACAAACGGAATTAGCTCAACTGATCCCGGATCTGTAACACCTGGATTCAGTAGCTCACCATTTTTCTCAGAGATCAAGTGAGGCGAAGCCCACACTGTTGCCCCCGTAATATTGGCAATTTCCTGCATTTTAGTTTGTCCCTCTTCTCCCATAGCCAGTAGGCAACCAAATAGGTATAAATTCATAACCAGACCATTTAGCATTTTCCAGTCCTCATTTGTCATCTGCACTTGATTGACGCCCGGCGACTTCCCCGATTCACCATGAGTATACATGGCAATGGAATAGACAAAACCGTCCACTGACTTCTCGGCGAAGTCTTGGACAATACGAACCAGGTTTCTATTGTCTGCTGCAGCAAAGACCGGCTTTTCACCAGCATATTTCGTTGCCATTCGCTTGAAATCGAGCCGATCAAGCAGACCTAGTTTCTTCTCGTCGACAAAAACATCATCATACACGGATAAATTAAATTCGCCTTCCACAATGTACCTGAGGGTTGGTTTTCTGTCCGGCGGGTCTACTGTTGGCGGATTTCCGGCATAGTCTTCAAAATACCCATAGCGGTATGTATACTCATCATACTCATCATCGGGCACTGGTACCTCAATAGGGTCATCGACGCGCGAATCGAAAACATTAAAATGCAGAGAATCACTATAACCAATCCAATTAGTAAAGTTGTCAGTACCATCCGAATGAATTGCGAAAACATACGTCCCGAAGTATTGAGACGGATCTGTTCCATAGGGTCCGGTTACATCATTGTCTTCAGGTATTCCGTCATATCCATGGTAGTCGTCCGGACAGAGGTATTCTCCTTCATAGACTTCGACGCAATACAGATGCATCCCAAGCCGGTCCCAACGGTTAATGCTGTTGTTCCCGCAGAATGCATACAGATTGATCCCGCCCTTCTCCGCAATCGGATCACGTCCTATAAATCGCCCATTCCTCGGATCATAGTAGCGTCGCCCGTAGTTCAACCAGCCGGTCTCTACATCGCGCCATTTGGTCGAGAATCCGAAGGCGGACGTGGCGACGGTGTTGTCCAGGATCTCGTCGCGGAGCATTTCGCCGAAGGGCGAATACTCGAACGCCGCCGCAAGCGCTCCGCTTCCGAGATTGATCAGCGAGGCGATGTTGCCGTTGCCATCGTAGCTCGGCATGAAGGCCGTGTCCGTGCTCGAATTCGCAAACTGCAGCAGCGCTCCCACGCCGCCAGCGTCGGAAAGCGACCCGGCGATGTCAACGCCCCACGCATGACGGCAGTGGTCTCATACCACGAGTAAACCAGGGGTTTGCCATGCCCATTTGGTCGACGCGGACTTGGCTGGTTGATCACGGAGAAGGTGCGGTGAGCTTCGATGCTCGGCTTCGACCTGAAGGCATTGATCCCTCCTCAGCTACCAATTCCGTGACATGCTCGTTGATAGCGAATGGATCACGCTTTCCACGGAAGCTATGTTTTTCCACCGCTCCGCCTTCGGACAAAATAAAAAACGTGAGTTTCCATCCGCCTTGATCCCAATGCTCGACGAGATCGGGAGCAATTCTCGTGAGCTCAGCAGCTTTCTCCGGGTCGAACTTTGCGATTTCTGCCAGCACGCCTTTTCGCACGTCACCAACCAAAATCTTCGCCCGGATGGATCGGCAATAATTCCACACTGCGCTCTTGATCATGTGCCGTTGAGGATCCTCGGGATTGTTCGCTATAACGACGCCAATTGCCTTTGAAAGTGCACCTAGCGAGTTGGTAATTTGAATTGTTTGATCGCCGTCTCTTGCCCTCCACAGAAGTATTGGACCATAGCCAAATTCCTCTTGTTCAGAGTGGACTATCACACGAAGCAATGTGTCGCGCTGCAGTGCCAACCCACTGATGCCGCCAATCATAACAGGGATCGTTTTCCATTGCATCTCGTACCACTTCCGATCTTCCGCACAAGCTATCTGACTGGAGAGCAAGATTAGGATCAGTATGCTTCTCATGTTTCTAGTTCGCATTCTCGGATATCAACGGGCGGGATACACGTTTCTTAGTATCCATCGATCTCCGGAATCGGTTCTGGAGGGTGTGAGCGTTGGGCGCATTCACTTGGGCAGGAGTCTCGAGCAACGACGAAATGGCGAGGACCACGACCTTGATCCGCTGTCCAACGCAAGGGGCTACCTCAGTGGGGCGATGTCATCTGCGAATTGCTATTTTCGGAACGCATTGCATTTTTCGAACCGGGGAGCTGGAAGCTCCCCCTGCTCTCGAACCGGGCACCGCGAGCGGGTGACTTGCTCTGACCTCCTATGGCATCGTGGAGCTTGCAGGACGGTATTGGTCGGAATCGGGAACGGGAGGCTCCCGCTACGAATATGTCGCTGCGATCAGGCGTAGGCTACGGATTGGCAACCGTATGCCGGGCGTGAGGGGAGGAAATAGTGGGCGTCATCCTCGACATTTGCCTGGTGGTTGAATTCCGGTGCGGTGTCGGCGATGAGTTTGCGGAGGCTTTCGCGGGCGCGGGCGATGCGGCTCTTCACCGTGCCGACGTTGATGGAGAGGGCGCGGGCGATGTCCTCGTAGGGGAGGTGAAGCGAATTGCGCATCGTGAGGATCTCGCGGTGACGCGCATCGAGTTTCTCCATGCAGGTGGTGATGAGGTCGGCGAACTCATTCGTTACGGCCTGCTGCGCCGGATCGCCGTGATCGGCGGGAATGAAGTCGCCCAAGGTCGCTCCGGTCTCTTCGCCGAAAGGACGATCAATGGAGATGCTATCCTGCCTGCGCCGCCGGAAAAAATACCAATAGCGATTGCGCGCGAGATTCAGAGCGATGCGGTACAGCCAGGTAGCCAGGGAGGAGTCACCGCGAAAATTGGCCAATCCCCGATGCGCGCGAATGAATGCATCCTGGGCAATTTCCTCCGCGTCGGCCCGATTGCGCAGCAGATTCATCGCGAGACCTAGAATCCTGCCATGGTAGCGGTCCATGATCTCCACAAAGGCTGATTCATCCCCGGTGTTGTAGCGTTTCACCAAGCCCGCGTCATAGGCCGCTTCGGCCTTTGATTCGGCAAGCGCGCGATCCCTTTCATTACTGCTGGTGCGGGAGGCGGTTGTGGTTTCCGTCACGGAGTCGCGCCTTCGGCCATGCAGGCGGGTCAGTGAGAAGGGTGACGGTGATGGATGCGAGGAGTGTGCAATCGTGGTGGCAGCGAGCATCGACATGGTGTGGCGGGTTGATGGTTGAAGCGGGCGCGGGTTCAGGAGACCCGTTGATTCCCTATCTCAATCCATGCCACAGTGGACCCGGCATGCGTAAATCAGTCCATCCAAGGTCTTTAGCGCATTGCTGGCAAATCCATCCCTTCGGGGAGGCGTGCAATCTGCACGGACCGCACTCCGTCGTGGGTTGCAGAATGCATGACCGTGCGATCTGGCCTACTGGAGGCTCATCTGCTTCCCGGAGAGGTGGTGCGAGCGGGCGCGGGTTCAGGCTGGAGGAAAACTCCCTTGAGCGGATGTAGATCGAGGAGGTTGCTGTACCAGCCTTTCACCTCCGGTCGCTGCAGGTTGTTTCGCACGTAGAAGTAGAGGGGCAGGATGGGGTTTTCGGCGGCGATGATTTCCTCGCAGCGCTGAAAGAAAGCGTAGCGTTCCGTTTCGTTACCTGCGGTTTCGGCTGCGGCGATCAGGCGGTCGTACTCCGCGTTTGACCACCCGGTCTGATTGTTGCCATTGCCGGTGGTCATCGTGTCGAGAAACGTGCTGGGGTCGAGGTAGTCGCCGACCCACGCGTAACGCGCGATCTGATAGGACATCGTTCGCATTGTTTCGACGTAAACCTTGGCCTCCTGATTGAACAGGGAAATCTCGATACCCAATTCGCGTCGCCACATCTGCTGGATGGCCTCGGCGATCTGCCGGTGGCTCTCGTTCGTGTTGTACAGCAACTCCACCTTTGGAAATCCTTTTCCTCCGGGGAAACCAGCCTCGGCGAGGAGTTGTCGCGCCTGCGCGGGGTCATACGGCACATTGGCCGTTGCAGTGAATCCCGCGATGTTGGGTGGCGTGAGGTGTCCGGCAGGAATCTGGCCGCCCTTGGTCACGTGTTCGACGATCTGCTGGCGGTTGACCGACAGTGTGAGTGCGCGTCGCACGCGGGGATCATTGAGCGGAGGCTGCGTCACATTGAACCGATAGAAATAGGTGGCGAGCATCGGATCCTGATTCAGCATCGGCCGCAGGGACGGATCGTTTCGATACACGGCTATTTTCACGATCGGAATGCTTGAGGTGATGTGCAACTGGCCGGCGCGAAACATGGACTCCTCGGTCGAGGTGTTCTCGATCGGAAGGAAGACGACAGACTCGAGCTTGATGTTGTTTCGATCCCAGTAGGTCTGGGATTTTTTCATCCGGATCAGCTTGTTCGGGATCCATTCAACCAAATCGAAATAGCCGTTGCCGACGAAATTGCCGGGCCTCGTCCACGCCGAACCGCGCTCATAGGGGCGCCCGAATTTTTCCAAGGTGGCGCGATGCACGGGGTACCATGCGGCATGGCAGACAAGCTTTGGAAGGTAGGGGACCGGATGGGTAAGTGTCAGGGTGAGGGTGCGGGGATCGGGCGCATGAACTCCGACGTTCGAAAAATCGGAGATCTCCCCTCTGTAGTAGCGCTCGCCGTTCTTGAGGATGAAGAGCATGCCTGCGTATTCCGCGCCAAGGCTCGGAGTGAGCATGCGTTGGTACGACCAGACAAAGTCGTTTGCGGTGACAGGGTCTCCATTTGACCAGACCGCGTTTTTCCGAAGGTGAAACGTCCAGGTCAGTTTGTCGGGCGAGACATCCCAGTGCTCGGCGACGGCGGGAACCGGTTCGCACGTGCGGGCATCATACTGGGCGAGCCCTTCCATAAGGGCCATGATCAGATTGAACGTTTGCTGGCTGTCGGCGATCTGGGGATCAAGGTCGTTCGGCTCGCTCAGGTTCCCGACCAGGAGAGTTTGCGTGCGATTGCCTGCCTCGACTGCGGATTCGCGCGTTCCGCATGCGGAAAAAAGAAGCGGGAATGCGCATAGCGCGATTCCCGCTGACAGGCGTGCGGTAAACGAAACGCGTTGCCTCACGGCGCCGGGTCAGCAGCTGCGACCTCGCGCAGTCGGGTTTCGATGGAGTTCATGCGCGCGGCAAGATCGGCCTCGATCTTTTTGCGATCGGAGCTGTTTACGATGCTCAGTTTGGACGCGTCGCGGATGACATTGGCGGGGAGTGTCAGGAGACGTGTCAGAACACCCTGGTCCTTGAAGGAACTCAGGTAGAGGGCAGTGACCTCATGGGAGAGCGCGAGGGATTCGCGTGCGACCGCCTGGGTGCTCGCGAGATCGTTGTGGAGCTTTTGGTTTTTCGCCAGCTCCGCCGTGAGCAGATTGCCGACCTGATCGGAGATGCGCTGACTGTAATTGCTGATTGCGTCACGGGTGAGGCTTTGATCTGAGGCCATCTGTTCGAGGATGGGCTGAATGCGGGTGGCAAGACGATCGCCCACCTTGTCCACCTGCTCATTCTGCTGAGCCTCGGCCTCCTCGGGAGTTTTCGGCAGCGCGTTGTAGGGCTGAATTTTTACTGCGATCGCTTCGGCGAGCTTGTTGACTCTCTCCTCGGCGGCCTTGGAAGCTTCCTCATCGGTCATGAAGACGTCTGCGGACCGTTTGGAAATGGCGTCCTTGAGGATGCCATTGACTGCGTCGATCTGCTTGCGGTTTTCTTCCGCAGCAGCGCGGATCTCCGCATTGGTTTGTTCGCGAACGAGTGTGAGCTCATGCTGCTGGGCCGCGATGGTCTCGGCAATCGTGCGCTTGTGCAGCCAGTAGGCTGCGCCGCCGATGATCAGCACCGTGATGATCACGGCGGGGAGTTGTTCTTTAAGTTTTTGCCACATGGAGGTTTGGAGGAACAGACAGAATCTAGTGCCGTGCGTGTAAAATGCAATGCCTTGGTGCGTGTGGGAATGGCATTGTTTTTGGAAGACCATCCATCACGTTCGCCACATGGGCCTCAACCGCGCAGAGCAAGTGCTTTCCGACTACGTTAGCACACATGGAGATGAGAGACAGCATTGGCAGGAGAAAGTTCGGGCGATCTGTCGGAATATTCCGAATGAACATGACGCGGCAGGTCGTCTGGACGTCGAACTCAAGGCCTATTTGCGCGAACGGGCGTCTGTAGTGAAGGAGCTTAAGGAGACAGTGGCCCACGAGGGATTGGCGCACATCAGCATGCGGGGGCTGGCCGAATACTGGATGCGACTTTGGACTCAGCCGAGAAAGAAATCATCACCGAGGCCGTTGTTCGATGGAGGATTTGAGTGACAGCCCCACCACGGGGCCACTGGGTGCAGGAAACGCGGAACTTGTTCCCTGACATTGAAAGTGGCATCGACTAGCGGCTAGAATCAAAGACCGTTGCCTTTTCCTTCACCCGAAATTTGTCCCCAAACAAATGAAGCTCCACGCCGATTGCAGGTCCCGGGCAGCGCGCGGTGAATTTACTGGAAATATTCTTGTAGCATAAGTTATTTGTTATGAGCACGTTGGTTTCTTACGTGCGAAAAGTACCGCCGATTTCGAACATTTCCGCGGGGTTCAGCGTCTTTCTCTGTGGTTCTGGTTATAACTTCTCCCGCTTAGCGGGAGATTTGGGGTAACAAAGAAAGCAATGGGCGGACTGCTTAGGGGTAGGCAGCCCGCCCTCTTTTTTTAAGCAAATTCGGGTGGATATCCTTTCCCGACATCTGCATCTGAGCATGAGGATTGCCCGATTTCTTCGCTAATCGTCGACAGATCAAAATCATACGGTGGCTGCGAAGTCGATCATCGACACCTGAAGGTTATCAGGTTACTCCCATCTTATTCACAAAGCGATGGAACACCTGAGCGGGACTCCTGCCCATCAATCGCAACTCAAGGTATCCACGAAGATTAAGACCTTCGTCTTGGATACCAATGTTCTCCTTCACGATCCTCAATCGATTTTCAAGTTTGAGGACAACAACCTCGCCATTCCGGTGGAGGTGCTGGAAGAACTCGACGCCATCAAGACGGAGCAGTCCACCGAGCGCGGGCGCAATGCGCGCCGGGTTCATCGGATCCTGCAGGAGCTTCTTCCCGACTCGCGTTCAATGCTTGAAGGCGTACGGCTTTCCAATGGCGGGACACTTTCGGTTATCATCAACCGCTATCTGATCGAAAATCGAACGGACACGCCTGCCATGTTGCGGCTGCGCGCGATTCTTCCGGATCTCACCAAGAAGGATAATCGAATCATCGCCTGTGCGCTGTTTGTGCAGGAGCAGTTTCCCCCGCCCACCATTCTTGTCACGAAGGATGTCAATGTTCAGCTCAAGGCGCGTGCAGTCGGGCTCGAATCCGAGGACTACCTCAATGACAAGGTGCCCGAGGTGGATGAGCAGTCCTATCGGGAGATTCCGGTAACCGTCTATGAGATGCAGCGCTTCTGTTCCGAGGGCGAACTCGACGTCGGAGCGGAGGCGGCTCATGGGCTTTTCCTGAATGAGTACGTCCTGCTTCGATCGGACCAGGACAAGACGATGCCGGCGCGCTGGTTCGGCGATGGTATCGTGAAACGCCTTAAGATTCCTGAGTACGTGAAGGCTCCCGGCGGCATCCCCATTCGCGCCCGCAATCTCGAGCAACAGTTCTTTATGGACGCCCTGCTCGACGACAGCATTTCGCTGATCACGTGCTTCGGTAAGGCGGGGACAGGAAAGACCCTATTGTCGACTGCCTGTGCGCTGCATCAGACATGTGACGAGAGCGGGCGATATGATGGGCTTTCGATTTCGCGTCCTGTGTTTGCCCTCGGCAAGGATATCGGATTCCTGCCGGGATCGCTCGAGGAAAAGATGAAGCCCTGGTTGCAGCCGTATCACGATGCGCTTGAGGTGCTGATTCCATCGAAGCCGATCAAGGAGCCCCAGTTTGCGACCAAGAAGGTCGCGAAGAAGAAGGCCCGGAAACGCGATACGGTGATGGCCATGATGGCTGCCGCTCAACCCGCGTCCGTGAGCCAGCCAGGGCTTGCGTTGCCGTCGGCGCCGATCAAGCCCTACGAGCGTCTGTTGAGGTCCGGTCTAGTCGAGATCGAGGCGCTCGCGTTCATTCGCGGGCGCTCGATTGCCCGCAGGTTTTTTATTCTCGACGAGGCGCAGCAACTGACCCCGCACGAAGTGAAGACGGTGATCACGCGCATCAGCGAGGGGTCGAAGATCGTCCTCATCGGCGATCCCGCACAGATCGACAATCCCTATGTCGATGCGCGCAGCAACGGCCTTGTCTATGCGCACAATCGCATGAAGGGCCAGGCACTGCACGCGCACGTCAAACTCATGAAGGGAGAGCGCTCCCGTCTCGCCGAGCTTGCGGCAGATCTTCTCTGAACGCGTTGAGCGCTTGCGGCGCGATATGCGAATGCGCTTTCAGGCATCCGCCTCGGCTTCGCGCGCCATCAGCCAGAGAAGATCAGCGATACGATTGGAGATCTGAAGTGCCAGCGGCCTGACGGCGTCGCTTCTTTCGTCAACGAGCGCGACGAGCCTGCGTTCCGCACGCCGCGCAGTGGTGCGGGCCATCTCAAGGGCGGCGGAATGCGCATTTGCTCCGGGAGTGGCCCATCCGTCGAAGCGGAGATGGCGTGACTCGATGGCTGTAATACCAGCGTCGATGCGAGCCAGGGTGTCTGCGTTGACTTTGGGAAACGTCGACGACGCATAGCGCAATGCATCGTTGGGATCGCAGGCAATTTCGCCCATGAGTGCGATCAGGTCCGATTGCAGTCGGGTCAGAAGCTCGCGGCGGCTGTCCACGGAACAGTTTGCCTTGGCGACCCCGAGGGCGACATTGAGTTCGTCGAATGCTCCTACCGCCTCAATCCGGGGATGTGCCTTCGAGACGCGCTGTCCGTAGATCAACCGGGTTTTTCCGTCATCACCGGTGCGGGTTGCGATGGAGGAGGCCATGCTGAGGAAGAAACTCTGTCCCTGGGGTCCGATCCGTAGCCGGGTTTCGCAGGTGCGGGATCAGGCAATTTTTCTCGCTGCCAACTGGGCGCGCAGACAGAGCTCAGCCGCCTTGAACGTGTGTGCCTGCGTCATTGCCTTCTCGGTCCGGTTGAGGCAATCGAGGATCAGTTCACCGAAGTACCGGAATCCAACCTGTCCCGCCACGTTGATATAGCGTTCGCCGGCATCATCGACGACGTAGACATTGTCACCGCGCTTGTCGCGCCCCACATCGACATACTTTCGAAGTTCGATGTAGCCTTTCGTGCCGAGGATCGTGGTGCGTCCATCGCCCCAGGTGCTCAGGCCCTTGGGGGTGAACCAATCGACGCGGATGTAGTTCGATGAGCCGTTGTTGCCCAGCAGCGAGGCCTCTCCGAAGTCTTCGAGCTCGGGCGTGTCGGGGTTGTTGAAGTTGCCGACCGCTGCCTGGGTGACTGTTGCGTCGGTTGCCCCGGAAAACGTGAGAAACTGCTCAAACTGGTGGCTGCCGATATCGCAGAGAATGCCGCCGTATTTTGCCTTCTCGTAGAACCAGCGAGGGCGATTTTCCTTGGGTCCGATGCGGTGGGGACCGAGCCCGATCACCTGGACCACCCGGCCGATCGCGCCCTGACTGACAAGGTCGGTCGCAAACATCGCGCTTTCGACGTGGAGACGCTCGCTGTAATAGACCGAGTATTTCCTTCCGGTCCGGGCGACAACCGCCTTGGCCTGATCAAGCTGTTCAAGCGAGGTGAAGGGAGTCTTGTCGGTGAAATAGTCCTTGCCCGCCTCCATGACACGGCAGCCGATGGGACCCCGTTCGCTTGGAATTGCGGCGGCTGCCACGAGCCGGATGTCCGGCGAATCAAGGATTTCGTCAAGTGAGCGCGCGGGTTTTGCCTGGGGATAGCGCTCGATGAAGGCCTTCACCTTGGCGGGATCCGGGTCATAGACGAGGGAAAGTTCGCCGCCTGCTTCAAGCAGTCCATTGCACTGTCCGTAGATGTGACCGTGATCCAGATGCGCGGCCGCAAAAATGAATTCACCTGGTTTCACAACCGGGCTTGGTTTCCCCTGAGGGGCGTAGTTCATACCGTCGGATTTCTGGCTCATGATAGGATCTTCGAAGGTGGAGATTCGATTACAGTGGATCGCTGCGACATTCAGGCGCGTGGTGCCGACGCCTTTGTATGGGCCGCCAGCTCCGTGATTTCAGGGTCGAGGCTCTGCCTCAGCTTCTTTTCCATCCTGTCGATAAAGAGCACGCCATTCAGGTGATCCACCTCGTGCTGGATGCATCGGGCGAGCAGGCCATCGCAGGTCAGGGTATGGGCGATGCCATGAAGATCCTGGTAGGCGACACTGATGCGGTCGGGGCGGATGACATCGCCTCGGATGCCGGGGAAGGACAAACAGCCCTCCTCGTAGGGCAGCTTGTCGGAGGGAAGGACAGTGATCGAAGGGTTGACCAATGCCATGGGCATGATGAGCTCCAAGGGCGTGGCAACCCCGTCCAGCGACCACGTGAAATTCCGTTTGGCCGAAGCGAGATCGACCACGCAGAGCTGCAGTGCACGGCCGATCTGCTGGGCGGCGAGTCCGATGCCGTCGGCATCGTTCATTGCGGCGACCATTT
Source organism: Verrucomicrobiota bacterium (assembly GCA_014584295.1). Taxonomy (GTDB): domain Bacteria; phylum Verrucomicrobiota; class Verrucomicrobiia; order Opitutales; family Opitutaceae; genus UBA6669. Next base: position 31,089 of record JACTNC010000020.1, on the reverse strand, counting down.
CGTCTGCCAATCGCGCAAGCTCCATATCGAAGACGGTGACTTTTCCGCCTTTTTGTCGCAGGATCGGGTCATTGTAATGAACAATTCGCAAGGGCATCGGTCGATGAATGAAGCAGCGTGGATCTGAGATCGAATCCCGCAAACCAATAGTTCGCCCGATGACTTCGTCACGTCGCTCCAGCCCTTTGCGAGTAGCCGTTGTGGGAGGAATGCTGCTTGGTGCGTTTCTGTTGCTGGCATCCTGGGTATTGCCCGCAAACCTGCGCTCCCTTTCACCTGCATTGCTGAAGGCCGCAGGGGAGGGGAGTCCATCGATCTCGGATTTTGGGCGGCAGTTGCTCGAGCGCGAAAAGCTCGGTCCGGCGGCATTGTTTGCAACCGCCGCCCGCCGCACGAAGGATTCAGGTCTGGCCGCGCTCAACGCCCGGATCACAGAGGCAGCTGCTCGCCAGCCTGCGCTCGTCCCATGGGGTGGGTGGGATCCGTTCCTTGATCCATTGTTCAAGCTCGAAGAGAGCAAGGGGCATTCCGGGAGCACGCCTGTTCTCACGTTTTTCATAACGGAAAAGGCCAGGAATACGTTGCAAGGCTACCTCCAGAACTCGTGTTCGCTGGGAGTCCAGGCACTGCTGCGCACCCGCGAGGTGGGCGTCACCAGCCAGTTTGTCCCAGTGAAGAGCCCCGGGGGGCAGACGCTTGAGGCGGTCATTCTTCTCACGGCGCTGCTGTACCAAGGGGAGCATTTTTCAGCTCCCTTGCAGCGCGATCTTCGCAACCTGGCGGAGATTGCCTCGGGGCGGATGGACATGGGCGAGCTCGAAGGCGTGTATCTGGATCTGCTCTCGCTCGGCAAGAGGCTCGATTGGGTTCAACTCGGTGAATTGCTCCGGCTTGCCGATGATCGAAAAACGTTGGGTGAGTATGCGCATTTCGCGCGCGTGGCCCCGGATGACTTTGCGTTGATCTACGCGGCCGCGCTCTTTTCAGGTTCGGCGGACCGGGTGGCTAGCTATCTCTTGCAGTTTGGAAAAACCGGGCTCAAGGATCTGGCCCTCGCGGCGCAGGACGGGCAGGGTGCGGTCCAGTTGCTGCTCCGTCAGCAGGTGCCGGTCAACCATGGGCGAGGGCCGGCATTGTCGGCGGTTGCGCGGCTGTCGCTTGCATTTCCCAACCTGGCCCTAGCGGCCAAGTGGCTCGGGTTTCTCGCGGGATGCTGCCTGCTACTGGAGGCGGCAAGGCGTGCCGTTGTCGGCGGTCCTGTGGGACCGCGTCCGTCCGCAACGACGGCCGTTCTCGGCGCGCTCTGTGCGGCGCTGATCGTTGTTTTCACCGAGCCTACCCTGTTCAATGCTCCGCCCCCCTCCGAATTCGCGATCAGGTTAGCGGTGCCCGTTCTCGCCACACTTTCCGATCCCGCTTCACTCAAGACTGTTGAACCCACGTTTGCCATGGACACGACCACCCTGATTTCCATCGGACTTTTTGCCATCGTCCAGATTGTCTGGTTTCTCATTTGCCTGCGAAAGATCTCAGAGATCGCGCAGTCGTCGGCGTCGCCCCAACTCAAGCTGAAGCTGATGGAAAATGAGGAAAACCTTTTCGATGGTGGCCTCTACCTGGGCATCGCCGGCACCGCGACCGCCCTCGTCCTCCAGGTACTCGGGCTGATCCAGCCCAATCTGCTGGCGGCGTATTCCTCGAACATGTTCGGCATCGTTTGTGTGGCGCTGATCAAGATCCGGCATGTGCGGCAATTCAAGAGACAGTTGATTCTCGATGGACAGGTCGCGCTGGTGGAGTCGTCCCCGGGACCTGCCGCGGCTCAGCCGGGTGGCACGCCATGAATCGCACGCTTCTTCTCATCCTCTGCGATTTTCTCCTGCTCAACCTGCTCGCCCTGACGCGCTGGGAGCAGGCTGAGCCGTCGCGCATCGCGCGCACCCCGGCGCCTGCCGCACCGAGTTCGCCTGCGTCGCAGCGACAGGATATCCTCGACACCATGAAGCTGTCCCTGGCAGATGAGCAGTCGGCGCGCGAGGTTCTGGCTCGGCGGCTAGAGACGACCCAGTCGGAACTGGAGGCGCGGGAGAAGAATGTCGCCTCGCTTGAATCGCAACGAAGCGACCTTGCAACAAGGGTGGCGGCGGCGGAGAAGGAGGCGGAACTGAACCGCGCACGCCTTGCGCAGACGCAGCGAGAACTGGAGGAGAAGCGTCGTCAGGCGGAGGATCAGGCCCGTCAACTGGTCTCACTGAATGAGCAACAGGCCCAGTCCCGGGCGAGGATCGAGGGACTCAGCGTCGCGGTGAAAGTTGCGGAGAGGGAAAAGGAAATTCTCCAGGAGACCGCGGAGACGCTCAAGACCCAGGTGGTGGCGGAGCGCCAGGAGCGCATTCGTGTGCAGGAGACGGCGACGCAGCTTGCGCAGGGAGTGGGGCAGCTAGCGGAGCAATCCACCTCGCTGACCAAGGAGATTCGCGACAATCGCCCTGTGAGTGCCAATACCCTGTTCAGCGAGTTCATGGCGAACCGCGTGCAAATGTCATTCACGGCATCGCGGCGAAATCTGCTGGGCCCGATTGAGCGCAACAAGACGGCGCGCATGGTTCTGGTCACGGACGGTCGCTCCACCTATGCGATTCTTCATGTCGAGGACACCGCGCTGAGCCTGCGTGAGGTGCCGGAGAATTGGGAAGGACTCACGGCGGTTTTCCGGAAAGGAAGTTACTCCGACAATGCGCCTGAAATGATATTTCTGTCTGTGGATCCACGGGTGGTCGCGATTCCGGTGACGCCCGTCCAGGTCCAGAGCCTTGGAGCAAAGGTTTATCAGATGGCGCTTGATCCGTTCAAGTTTCCCGAGGCCGTGCTGATCTCCAACGGAGGAGCCGGGTATGGGGAGGTGCCCTTCAAGCTCGAGCCGGGCTATGAGAGCTACGTGCGCATGGACAACAGGCTCTTCAGGCGGCTGTTTGGAGACTTTTCACCGTCGCGCGGCGACCTCGTATTGAGCAAGACCGGCGAACTGCTGGGCATCATGGTGAACGACGAATACTGCGCGGTGGTGGACAATTTTCTGCCCTCGCAGACAATCCGGATGGGCGACAATGCCCCCACTGCGGCCAAGCTGCGGGAACTGAACCGCCGTTTCCGCTCGCTGCCTTTGCGGCTGCAGTAGGCGCACTGCATCGAGCGCATCGCTCAACCCCTTGAAGTGTTCGGTGCCGGAACACGCGCCAGGCATTCACATGGGTTCCATACTTTGCTAAAACGTTTTTCGTTGACTCGCAGTTTTCACCGCATGACAAGATCCCCGCTCAGGACCTACCCTTCGGCCTTTGGCAGAAAAGGGCACGTTTGGAAGGCTTGAAATCCAGTCACCACCCAAAATCCCTCCCATGAGAACAACACCCATCCTCCGTTACTTTGGCCTTCGAACACTGCTGCATGCTGTTGGTTTGATGATATTGTTTGCAGTTCCCTCCATTGCCCAGCCGGCTACGGGCACGCTGACCGGTACGGTGAGCAATGCGGATACCGGCGTATTCTTGAAAGACGTGCTTGTGGAGCTGCCAGGCATCCGCCGCCAGGCACTGACGGATGATTCGGGTACCTATCGTCTGTTTGATGTTCCAGCGGGTACGTACGAGGTGAAGGTATCCTATATCGGTCTCGATAGTGTCACGCAGTCCGTCACGGTGGCGGCCGGGCAGCGCACGACGCTGAATTTCAGCATGGGGACGAAGATCTACGAGCTGCAGGCGTTCACCGTCACTGGCGAGCGCGAAGGCAATGCGGCGTCCATTACCCGCCAACGGAACTCCGCCAATGTAAAGAACGTTCTCGCCCTGGATGCGCTGGGCAATCTTCCGAACGACTCGGCCGGCGAGCTTCTTATCCGCCTTCCAGGCGTTGCGGGGGCCTACGACGACGAAGGCAATGTGACTGGCGTCAGGATCCGCGGTGCTGACACCGGGCTCAACACAGTGAGCGTTGACGGCAACATCCAGGCGAGTGCAGGCGGATTCAATCGTGATTTTCGAACCCACAATATCTCCGGAGCGCTCTTTGAGGAAATCGAGGTGATTAAAGCTCCAACACCCGACATGCCTGGCGATTCCCTGGGCGGGGCGGTCAATCTCAAGACGCGATCCCCGCTCTCCATGAAGGAGAAACGCCGGATCGAGTACGGTGCCTCTTTCCGGTGGGCGCCTCCCTTTCTTTCGCACATTCCCCTGCGTTCCAGTCATCGCATTCATCCTATGCTCAGTGCGGGATATCAGGAGGTTTTTGATGTGCTTGGCGGCAGCCGCAATCTTGGGGTTTCGCTCAAGGCTTTCTACAGTGAGAATGTCAACACCGTCGACCAGACGCTCCTGGACTATCAGTCAAATTCGATCAACTCCCCCGCCTACGTCTGGGACTATCGGCGGCAGAACGCCTACAATAATCGTCTCCAGGAAAGCATCAATGCAAAGGTGGAGTTCAAACTTTCTGATCGCTCGCGTTTCTTCCTGGGAAGCATCGTAAATGAGGCTCCTGAAAAGTTCAATCGGCTGTATACCGTTCGAGCCTATACAGGCTCACAAACGGTCGCGGCAATCGGGGCAAACGGCCAACCCACGGGGAACAATCCGATACTTCCGGGTTGGACTGATGATCGCACGGAAATCCGACCCGTACCCAACAGTATCGTCCAGCTCAACTCGACGCTCTACAGCTTTTTCGACCGTCAACGGCAGGTGAATGCCGGTGGTGTTCATGAGTTTGAGCGACTCAAGATCGATTACGATGCGGCCTACAGCCATTCCAAGCCGCTGCTTCAAAGCAGCCGCAGGGCCGGAAACGCGGGCGGCGGTATATTCACGATGGATACGCGCAGCGTCGGCTGGATCCTGGACAAGTCGCAATCGCCCACGGCGCCATCCTTCAGGACCACGGGCACGGTGGACATCCATGACCCTGCCGCCTATTCGAACGGACTCTTGGTAAACCGGGACAACAAGCGCTACACGACCTACACCAATGCGAGCGCGAATGCGACCTACGTGCTCCCGACAAGCATTGCAGCCTCCGTCAAGACGGGTTTCCGGTTTAGAGGCGGAAAATTCGAGGAAGAGAGGAACCAGCGGCAGTTTTCCTACATAGGAAACAACTTGGGATCGCTTGCCGACCGCAGTCTGAAGTTGTCGTATTTCGACGATTTCGGGGGATACCTTCCCTTCATTGATTCGGCAGCCGCGGGCGAGGATATCCGCGCGAATCCGCAAAATTGGAGAGAGGACCTCTATTACGCACGGTCCCAGTGGTATCAGGGCACGCGTGCTGCGGATGAGGATGTCACCGCCGGCTATGTTCAGGCGAGTGCACGTTTTGAGAACCTTAGCTTGCTCGGCGGTGTCCGGGTTGAGCGAACGGAAGTCAATACCTGGGGATATGTGCGCTCGCGCGTCCTTTCCACCACAGCCCAACGCGCTGCCGACCCAATTGGTTCGGCTGATCGCGATTATAACAACTACACCGAACTCAACGGCAGCTATACGGACTGGTTCCCGGGTTTGCACGCCGTGTACAAGATCACCTCAAATCTCCAGGCGCGCGCCAGCTGGTCCAACAGCATCGGTCGTCCGACGATTACGAACCTGTTGCCGTCACTTTCCTTCAGCGATGCTGCCCAGACCGTCACCATCAGCAATCCGTCCCTCAAGCCGCAGTATTCGGAGAACTGGGATGCCGGCATCGAGTACTATTTTGAACCCGTGGGCCAGTTATCCCTGGGATGGTTCCGAAAGGATATCAGCGACTTCATCACAAACGTCGCGGGAGGCATTGTCGGGACAGGACCGGACAATGGATTCAACGGCGACTTTGCTGGGTATGAGATTCGCACGACTGCCAATGGGGGACATGCGAAGATTGATGGGTGGGAGTTTAATTATCAGCAGCAGTTCACATTCCTTCCAGGCATCCTGAGGGGGCTCTCTTTCAGCGCCAATTACACCAAACTCCAGACAAACGGTGACTATGGCGAAGCTGCGCCTCGCACGACCACGACCGACGTCGCGCGCTTTGTGCCAGAAACCGCGAATGTTCGGTTGGCCTATTCCTACGGCAAGTTCGGGTTCAACATCCTCTACAACTACCAGAGTGCCTACCTTCAGGATTTCAGCGCAACCGATGCCTCTCGCCTTCGCTACCGGACTGAACGGGAACTTGTAAACGTCGGAGTGTCCTATCGTTTCCATCGCAACGCCAGCCTCTCGCTCGACGTCGCCAACATCTTCAATGAACCTCAGGAGTTCTACCGCGGGCTGGCGGATCGCCTGGAGCGTTCCACGACCAATGGCGTTGCCCTGGTGGTCGGCGTGCGCGGACGCTTTTGACCGACAATGCGAGGGTCCCCTTCAATCATGAAACTGCTCACGCTGCTGTGCGCGATTGCCGTGAGCGTTGCCGGCGTGCTTGTCGCTGCCCCCGAGATGCCCCGGCTCAAGCACAATAATCCCGGGCTCCTTGTCGATTTGGGCGTGGGACTCTGGGCGTGGCCGCTGCCCATGGACTACGATGACGATGGGCTGATGGACCTTGTGGTCGTCTGCACGGACAAGCCGTCGAACGGCATCTATGTGTTCAGGAATACCGGACGCATGGATCCGCAGAATCACCTTCCGGTGTTTCATGCCGGCGAGCGCATTGGTCCCGCAACGGGAAACCCCCAGGTCTCCTACGTCAATGGAAAGCCCGTCATCACGAGTCCGAATCGAGTCTATCCCGATTTCATGCGCAGCGGATTCCGGGGTGGCGAGAAGCTGCCGGCTCCGGACAAGATCCATATCGCTCCCGGCAACATCCGGGCGAATCAGTGGCGCTTTGTGGACTATGATGCCGACGGACGATTGGACCTGATCGTCGGAATCGGATGGTGGGGCGACTATGGCTGGGACAATGCCTATGATTCCAACGGTAAATGGACGAATGGTCCGCTGCATGGCTACGTTTACCTTCTGCGCAATACCGGATCCTCAGAAAAACCCTCCTACGCAGAGCCGGTCAAATTGGAGGCCGGTGGAAAGATCATTGACGGTTATGGCATGCCGTCGCCGAACTTCGCCGACTTTGATGGAGACGGTGACCTAGACCTGGTCTGCGGAGAGTTCAGGGATGGATTCACGTACTATGAAAACACCGGAAGCCGCGAGCGTCCTCGCTATGCGGCGGGTCGACGCCTCACGAATGGTGGGCGCGCGATTGCCATGGACCTCTGCATGATCACACCGGTGGCCTATGATTTCAATCAGGATGGCCACATGGATCTGATCGTTGGCGACGAGGATGGCCGTGTGGCCTTCATTGAACACACGGGCAGAGTCATTGACGGGACACCGCAGTTCCTTCCGCCACGCTATGTTCGGCAGTATGCGGACAACGTGAAATTCGGCGCGCTTTCGTCTCCGGTGAGCGTCGATTGGGATGGGGACGGGCTCGACGACCTTGTTGCGGGCAACAGCGCAGGATACATCGGATTCATCAAGAACCTTGGTGGCGATCCAGTTCGCTGGGCCGCACCCGTGTATCTGGCTGCCGATGGGCGGGCGATACGGATTGAGGCAGGACTGAATGGTTCCATTCAGGGCCCGGCCGAGGCTAAGTGGGGTTATTCGAATGTCAGTGTCGCCGACTGGGACGGCGACGGGTTGAAGGACGTCTTGGATCTCGGGATCTGGGGGCGAATCCTGTTTTACAGGAATGTCGGCACTGAAACCGAGCCGCGGCTCGCGCGCGGTGAGCCGATTGAGGTTGCCTGGAAGGATCCCGTGCCGAAACCGACTTGGAATTGGTGGAACCCGCATGGCAACGAACTGGTGGTGCCGTGGAGGTCCACGCCGTCGATGATTGACCTGAATCGCGATGGCTTGATTGACCTTGTTACTCTCGACACCGAGGGCTATCTGGCCTTCTACGAGCGACGCCGTGGAGGCGACGGGAAACTTGAACTGCTTCCTCCGCGTCGCGCCTTCTGGAGTGAGGGAGCGTCGGAATTCAACAGTGCCGGGGTGCCGACGGGCGCCGGGAAAAACAAGGCGGGCCTGCTGCGCATGAACAGCGGAACGGCGGGGAAGAGCGGACGACGCACGTTTTGCTGGGTGGATTGGGATGGCGACGGCAACCTCGACCTCATCACCAACAGCCAGCCCAATGCCAGTCTGTTTCTCGGACGTGGAATCAATGAGCGCGGAGAATGGAGCTTCCAATATCAGGGGCCGATGCACCCTCACGTCATCGCAGGGCATTCCACGACGCCGACGCCTGTGGATTGGGACAAGAATGGCGTGCCGGATCTGTTGATCGGCGCAGAGGACGGATTCTTCTACAACCTTCGCAATTCCCGCTCCCAGTAAGGCCCCCAGAGCGCATTGACGCCCGGCTTTGCTGACAGGGGTGAGAGCGTGCGAAGTCATTTTCCTATGTCTTCTTCATTCAGACCGAAAGGCATCTATTCCGCCTTGTGGATACCGACCGATGAGGCTGGCCGGATCGATCGTGCCGCCCTTGCGGCATTGATCGAGTTTGAGCGCAGCCATGGGATTCATGGCATCCTCGCCTTGGGCAGCACGGGCGAGTTTCCGCAGTTCAGCATCGAGGAACGGAAGGTCGCGCTAAGATCGGTGATTGAACTCTCGCGAGGATTGCCGGTGATGGCGAATATCACCGATATCCGACCGCGTGCCGCCATCGAACTCGGACGCTATGCGAAGGAAATTGGCGCGGTGGCTGCGGCGCTCATGCCCCCGATGTTCTATCCGGTGTCGCCAGCCGATCAGCTCGCCTATTTCCTGCACGTGGCGGAGCGGGTGGATCTTCCGGTGATGCTCTACAACTTTCCGGAGCTGACCGGGAAACGCATCGAATTGAACGTGGTGTCCGATTTTTCCGATCGTGCGATGATGTGCGGCATCAAGCAAAGCGGCGCGGAATTCGATTATCATCGTGAACTGATTTCGCTCGGCAAGGCGAAGAACTTTTCGGTCATGTCTGGATCTGATACACGCCTGCCTGAGGTCTTTGCCATGGGAGCGGCGGGTGCCATCGGTGGACTGGTCAATATCGTGCCCGAGTGGATGGTTTCGCTCCATCGCATGTGTGCGGAGGGACAGCCGGGCGATCCCCGGACACTTGCGGACGCCATGATCGAGGTGGGGCGGATCGTCGATCAGCTCACCTTTCCGCTGAACGTTGCCGCGGGCATTGATGCCCGCGGATTCCGTCCGGGAGGTCCCAAGATGATCGTGTCCGGGGAATCACGTGCGCTCTACGGAAAAGTGGTTTCCGACCTGCGTGCCCTCTTTCTCCGAATGAAGGTGCCCGTTGCAGCATATGGGGGCGCATGAGATCATCCCTGTCATGGAGCATCGAAACCGAAGGACATTCAGGATGGGCGGCCTGAGGCTCACGATGCTTTTTGTCATGTCGATGACAACGTCGCTCGCTGCATCCGAATGCCAGCTCACTTCTGCGCCCAAGGGGCACGTCCTGACGAATGCGAATGTCTGGTCTGCGGACAGCCAGTGGATTGTATATGACACGCGTACCCGCGATGACCAGTTCACGGGAGCAACGATCGAGCGGGTCAATGTTTCCACGGGCGCTGTGCAAGTGCTCTACACCGCGAAGAATGGAGCCGCCTGCGGAGTGGTGACCGCGCATCCGCGGGATGCGCGCGTGATATTCATTCTCGGGCCGGAGCACCCGACGCCGGAGTGGAGCTATGGGATTTCCCGACGACAGGGTATCATGGTGGATGTCACGGATACCCACTACGTTCATCCGCTGGATGCGGCGACCTATGCCCCGCCGTTTGTGCCGGGGGCACTTCGCGGCGGCTCCCATGTGCACATTTTCAGTCACGATGGCGAAAGGGTGAGTTTCACCTACGATGACGAAGTGCTCGCGCGGCTGGGTCCAGAGGCGGGCGGGCACGACATCAACCAACGCAATGTGGGCGTTGCCGCTCCCGTGGGACCTGTGGCAGTCGGAGATTCTCACCCGAGAAATCACGGAGGTGATTGGTTTTCCGTGCTGGTGACCCGGACGGTGAACCGGCCTCGTCCCGGTTCGGACGAGATTTCCCGCGCCTGTGAAGAAGGATGGGTCGGCAATGAAGGCTATCTCCGCCCGGACGGTACCCGGCAGCGCTACGCCCTTGCTTTTCAGGGAACTGTTACGTCCCTTCAGGGAACGTCCCACGCAGAAGTTTTTCTTGTCGATCTTCCGGAGGACCTGACTGTGCCGGGGGAGGATGGCCCCCTTGAAGGCACGCCGTTGCGACGTCCGGCGCCGCCGCTTGGGACCCGGCAGCGCAGACTCACGCACACGGATGACTGGCGCTTTCCGGGAGTTGTGGCGGCTCCGCGGCATTGGCTGAAGAGCGCGCCCGATGGTTCCCGGATTGCGTTCCTGATGAAGGATGACTGTGGGGTTGTGCAGCTCTGGACGATTTCTCCGAATGGTGGGACGCCGTGCCAGATCACTCATAACATCCACGATATCGCGTCGGCCTTCACCTGGAGCCCCGATGGCCGGTGGATCGCACACGTGATGGACCGCAGCGTGTGTATCACGAATTCGGATACAGGTGAAACTCGGCGGCTCACCGAGCCGGCGCAAGATGACGCTCACGCACCGCGTCCGTTCGCCTCTGTCTTTTCGCCGGATGGCAGGAAAATCGCCTATACCCGGAACGTCCCGGGTGAAGGCGCGGGCCATGATCAGATTTTTGTCGTCAGCCTTCCGGAATGAACGACGGCACAATCCTGCAAACCGACTCTTCCCTGGACCCTGAACTTACCCATGAAAAATAGCTATTCGCAGCGTTTCCTGACGGCCATCCTCACCGCGATCCTGCTTGCCTGCAGCGGGCGGGCCCTGGCTTCGCCTGATCACACCAAGGTTCCCGGCGTGGTCATTGCGCACAGCCCGAAATCCAGCAAGATCTACCTGGGCTCCGCGGGCATCTGCGTCCTTACGGACGGAAGCTATCTTGCCAAGCACGACGAGTTTGGACCCGGCTCGACCGAAAAGACGCGAGCCATCACTCGCGTCTATCGCTCCACCGACAAGGGCAAGTCCTGGGAGCAGATCAGCCGTGTGGAGGACCTGTTCTGGGCGAGCATCTTTCCTCACCGGGGAGCGGTCTATCTGATGGGAACCTCGGCGAGTCACCGGCATGGTCACGCGGTTATACGCAGGTCGACCGATGGAGGGCGTACCTGGACGGAGGCAAAGGACGGTGACAGCGGACGGCTTTTTCCGGACATCTCCTATCACACGGCACCTACGCCCGTGATCGTGCATGGCGGCCGCATCTGGCGCGCGATGGAGGATGAAAAAGGCGGCGAGAAATGGGGCACGATGTTTCGTGTCTTCATGCTTTCGGCCCCTGAGGATGCGGATCTGCTGAAGGCATCAAACTGGACCGCGTCGAATGCACTGCCTCACAACAAGTCCTGGCTCGGCGGCAGGTTTGGCGGATGGCTTGAGGGCAATGCCGTCGTGACCCCGGAGGGAAGTATCGTCGACATCCTGCGCGTGGACTATCGCGATCTGCCGGAAAAGGCGGCGATCGTGCGCATCTCGGGCGACGGCAGGACCGCGACCTTCGACCCTGAGAAGGACTTCATCGATTTTCCCGGTGGCTGCAAAAAGTTCGTGATCCGCTGGGATGCCCCGAGCAGGCGCTACTGGACGATTTCGAATGCGACGCTGCCGCCCTATGCTGCCGGAAACATTGAGCGCATCCGGAATGCCCAAGTGCTGATGTCCTCCACCGACCTGCGCACGTGGACGCCCCATGAGGTCGTCCTCCACCATCCGGATGTGGGCACTCACGGATTTCAGTACCTCGACTGGCTGGTGGAGGGGGACGACCTGCTGATCGTCTCTCGAACCGCCTACGATGACGGAGTTGGCGGCGCGATGAACCAGCACAATTCAAACTACCTGACCTTCCACCGTCTGAAACAGTTCAGAAACGCAGTGACCTCCCGCGTCGAGGTGGCAACGCAGCGGTAGAAGCCGCATCGCTTTGCAACTTCTGCTTTGAGAGATTGCGAGTACAGGAGGCGATCTGGGCCATCTTTTCACTCGCTGACCCGATGGAGCGAGCGTACAGATGAGAAGTACAATCGCTCCAAAGGCCATTGGCTGCCGAGACAAACCCCTATATGTACTGTTCAGCAAAACGCCGGCGCGCGGGATGGGCTATCCTAGTAATTGCCCTTCCGCTCTGGCTTGGTGCGGATGTCCCGCCTGGCAAGACGGAGTTTTATCATCGCGACCATGCATTTGGATTCAGCGCCATTCAGCTTCGCTACGAATATTTGTTGTCAGAGACAGTGTTTGCAGGGTTCCCTGACACGGCGAGCGTGGCGTTTTTCGAGATTCCTTCTTTCGGTCCGGAAAGCGGCGTTTGGATGCATCCGCACGAGAGCGGATATCTCGTTGTTCTCGCCCGCTCCAAATTGAATCTGTGGGAATGGGCTGGACTTGGGAAAAGCGGAGGGGAAGAGACGCTTGAAGTGAGCGAGATGATCAAGGCGATCAGGCGGGCCAAATTGACCGGATTGCAAGTGCGCGAACTGCCGATGGCTATCGGTAAGAAGGTCGAGAGCACGTGGCACCGCGCAGTATTTGGAATCCGTTGCGGGGAGAAGCGATCTGGGCTCGACGGAGTGAACTTCGTGTTCAGAGCCTACTCGAAAGAAAATGGCCGCGCCTCATGGGATACGTGGAGCCCATCGCCGGAATCCTTGGCAGATCGGCTTGTCGCGGTGGCATTGGCCCTAGGTAAATTTTGCGAAAGCGGATCGACGCAGCCTCTGGAAACTGCGGTGAGCGACCTGGAAAAGATCATTTTACGTTGATCCTTCACCGGCCGGTTCAAGCCCAAAATGGCTACCAAGGTGATGGGCTACCAGCGCATGATTCCCGTGGCTGGGACGCTCGAATTCATGGGCAGTGCCGCGGCCATGAGGGCGCCGCACCATCGAGCGCGCTTTGCGGCACCTTGAGGCTGAGCGCGTCGGACATCAGGGCTCCTATCGCTGCAGAAAAACTCCAAGCATCAACTTGGAGCGCGATCTAAGCCTGTATTGAAAAGGTGGACACCAAATTAGGCGACTAATTAAGGCAGTAACCGTCAGATCTTGCCGGCCTTGCGCGCTTCCACGAGCCGATAGAAGTCGGTGAACAGGGGGTCGGCATCGTTGGGTCCCGGAGCGGCTTCGGGATGGTACTGGACGGAAAAAATGGGAAGACGCGTGTGCCTCAGGCCTTCGACTGTATTGTCGTTCAGGTTGATTTCCGTGACCTTGCCTCCCGACTTTTCGAGGCTTTTGGGGTCGGTCGCGAATCCGTGGTTCTGCGCGGTGATGGAGACCTTTCCCGTTTCGAGGTTCTTCACGGGTTGGTTACCGCCGCGATGACCGAATTTCAGTTTGAACGTCGAACCGCCCAAGGCGTGGGTGAGCATCTGGTGACCGAGGCAGATGCCGAATATCGGGAAATCCGGCAGGAGGTTGATCACGGTCTTGTGCACGTAGTTCAGGGCCGAGGGATCTCCCGGGCCGTTGGAGAGAAAGACGCAGTCGGGACGATGCTCGCGAATGAGCTCCGGCGCCGCCATGGCGGGGAAAACCTGCACGTCGAATCCGTGGTTGACCAGCTTTCGGAAGATCGAGTGCTTGGCGCCATAGTCGAATGCAGCCACCCGGAAACGTCTTGTGGGCGCCGCGAGAGTTCCAAAGGTTGTGCCAACCGGCAGGTAAGGCGCGTTGTGGTTGGCCACATCGTCCGCCTTCCAGACATAGGGGTCATGCGTGGTCACGTCGCGGACGTAATCGGCGCCGGCCATATCCCGCCATCCCCGAGCAAGGCGAATTGCCTCGTCATCTTGAATGGGCAGCGTGCTCAGGCAGCACTTCATCGCGCCGTCGACACGAAGCTTCTTCGTCAGGGCACGCGTATCCACTTCACTGATACCGGGAATCCCGTGGCGTTTCAGATACTCTCCAAGTGATTGCTGGCTTCGCCAATTTGAGACGACGGGTGACAGTTCCCGCACGACCAGTCCGGAGCACTTAGGAGTGCGTGCCTCGGCATCGGCCTCGGTGATGCCGTAGTTGCCGATCTGGACGGCGGTGAGCGTGACAATCTGGCCGAAGTAGGAGGGATCGGTGACGATTTCCTGGTAGCCCGTCATTGAGGTGTTGAACACGCATTCTCCGGCCACCGTGGCGTCGGCGCCGAAGGCCATACCCCGGAACAGGGAGCCGTCTTCAAGTGCAAGGATCGCAGGCTTGGATGTGGACATTAAAGCCGAACGAAAGGATGCGAGGGCTCGTCTGCCAAGGGTTTTTCGTCATTGGGTGAAATTCCGGAGGCAAGTCCGCACGAGAACAATGAAGGCCTCCGTTTGACAGCCATGATTAGCCGCCTAATTGTCATGGAAATCGATGGCATACCAAGAAGATCGTTCGGTCTGGTTTGAAGGTCAGGGGCTATGGCAGCATGTGCCCGCAACACAATGGCAGGACTGGGTCTGGCAGCTCAAGAATCGTATCACGACGTTGGACCAGTTGGAGAAGTATATGACGCTCACCCCGGAGGAGCGGCGTGGCGTGGCGTTTGCCGGCAAGAAGCTGGCTTTGGCGATCACGCCGTACTTTTTTAATCTGATCGATCGATCGGATCCCAATTGCCCGATAAGGAAGCAAGTCATCCCCCGCGAGGGTGAGATGTACGTTGCACAGGAGGAGATGCTGGATTCGCTCGGAGAAGATGAACATTCACCGGTTCCGGGCTTGGTCCACCGCTACCCGGATCGGGTGTTGTTTCTCGTGACCGACCGGTGCGCCTCCTATTGCCGTTATTGTACCCGCAGCCGACTCGTTTCTAATGCCCAGGACTACAATTTTCACCCGGAATACGAGCAGGGATTGCGTTATATTGAATCCCATCCGGAGGTTCGGGACGTACTCCTGTCTGGCGGCGATCCGTTATTGCTATCCGACAAGAAGATCGAACACCTGCTGAGCCGTCTCCGTGCAATCAAACACGTCGAGTTCATACGCATCGGATCCCGTATTCCGGTCTTTCTTCCCCAGCGGATCACTCCTGAATTGTGCGAAATCTTCAAAACTTACGGTCCGATCTGGATGAGCATTCACGTCAATCATCCCAAGGAAGCGACCGCGGAGCTGCGGGATGCGTGTGACCGCTTGTCCTTCGCCGGCGTGCCGCTAGGCAACCAGAGTGTGCTGCTCGCCGGGGTCAATGATGATCTGGATGTCATGAAGGCGTTGGTGCACAGGCTCTTGAGAATGCGGGTGCGACCCTACTATCTCTATCAGATGGACCTCATCACGGGGGGGGCGCATTTCAAGGTGGATGTTCGGAAAGGTCTGGAGATCATTGAAGGCCTTCGCGGGCATACGACGGGCTATGCTGTTCCGCAGTATGTCATCGATGCCCCCGGCGGGGGAGGGAAGGTCCCGCTCAACCCCAATTACGTCCATGCCATCACGGACGACGAAGTTGTCTTCCACAACTATGAGGGGCGCGAATTTCGGTATCCGCTGAAGTCGACCCGGCTTCGTTTGGGGGAGGAGGCTCAGGCAATTCTGAATGAGGAAGCGGACACAGCAAAAAATTTCAGAAAAGTTTGAGCGAAGTTGAATGCGCTGCGTCTACCTCTGTGTACACAACTGACGCTTAGGTAACGGCAGTTGTTTGTAGTTCTTACGGTTTGCTTGGTGTTAGGTCACAAGGCCGCCTCTGCAAAGAGGCGGCCTTCGTGTTTCCGAGTACTATGAGCGCGAATTTTGGATGCGGCAGCCCGGTAATTTTCAGAATTTTTCATGCGGTTGAGTCTGCCCGAGCGCTTGTTGTTCGCAGACATTTGCTCGACTACGATGGATGGGTAACGTTGCGGCACTTTGTCTGAAGTTTGGTTCGGGAAGGCGGCCCGACCGGCCCCTCATGCGAGTAGGGATACCTCGCGGTTCTGTCCGTCGCCGCCAAGCTTTTGTGACATCACCTTGCTGATTTCCTTCAGGCGTGAGAGAACGAGCCCGATCTGGACATCCGTGCTTCGCGAGATGGGTGCGCTGAAGCCTATGGCGAGGATCGCCTGGCCGTTCGCGTCGAAAATGGGCGTGGCCACGGCTGCGATACCGCTTCCCGAGACATTGTTGGTGATTGCGAATTCGTCCTTTGCAACTTGGTCCATGAGCTCTGTAAATTCCTGTACCGTCGTGGGGGAGTTGGGGGCAAATTTTGCGAGATCCTCCTTGCCCGAATAGCTGAGCTGCACCGCGCGCGGCTGGTAGGCGAGCAGCACGCGTCCCGTCGCGAAAACAATCGGGTGCTCCACTATGCCGTGATCGTGGGTGACGGAGAGCGGGTGGTCCGCCTGAATCCAGTCCACCACAAACGCATGTCCGTTTCTCCATGTCAGAACGACGACAGTTTCGGCAAATTCGTTGGCGAGGAGCTCCATGTACGGCCTGCAAAAATCGCGCATGCTGTTCAAGGGATCTGCCGCAGCTCCCATGATCACGGCGGAAAGCCCGAGGCGGTACTGCTTGGTTTCCCGGTTTGTTTCCACGAAATTCCGTGCCAGGAGTGTCTGCAGGAGGTTGTGGGTCGTGGGCGGAGACAGGTCCACTGTGCGTGCGAGTTCCCGTACGCCCATCCACCCTCCCTGGGCATCAAGCGCCTGGAGAATTCGAAGAGCTTTGTCGACCGACTGAATTAGGGCCATTTCTTATTAATGTTCAATATTGTTGAATGAACAATCTCAAATTTTCGAGAAAATGGGCTTGATCAAGCTTATTTGTTCCAACTAGCTTATCACCGTTCATACAGGAAGAACATATGGCGCCTGCATAAAGCGACGTCATCTTTTCAGATCCCCACCAAACATCCCCATGAAGAAATTCCTTCACATTCCCCGTGCGCAGGCGCGGTTTGTTCGCGACTGCATGGCGCCAGTCTGTCTTGCGCTGACTCTGTCGGCGGGCTCGCTTGACGCACAATCGACCGCAAGCACCCCCTCATCGTCCACCTCACGAGCTGACATTGAAAAGGACACGGTTGTACTCAGTCCGTTCACCGTTTCCAGCGACAAGGATACCGGGTATGCCGCAGGCGATTCGCTCGCGGCGAGCCGTTTCAAGACCCGATTGATGGATTCCGCTGCGACGATCTCGGTTTTTACGGAGGAGTTTCTTCAGGACTTGGGTGCGACCAACCTCGCGCAGGTCCTTGAGTATGGGGTCAATTCCAACCTCGACTATGACCAGAACCGGCCGGATCCGACGATGTTCTACCTTGATGCCGGCTTGCAAAGCACGCGCATCAACAATCGTGGGCTCGTTGGCTCCAGCCTGACCGACTTCTTCCGCTCACGGATGCCGACGGACTCCTACAACACTGGACGTTTCGATTTTGCCTCCGGCCCGAACAGCGTGCTTTTCGGCGTCGCCAACTCTGCGGGATCGATCAACACCTCCACGCTTCAGGCAGAGATGCGCGGAAATCGCTACCGTTTCCAGACCCAAGCCGGGCGCTGGCAGGACTATCGGGCATCGACCGACATGAATGTTGTGATTGTGCCGGATCACATTGCCTTGCGCGTGATGGGCGTGCATGCCCGCCGCAACAACTGGCGCCTGTGGGACAATCGTGAGGACAACCGTGTCACGGGTTCGATTCGCATCGTTCCGATCAAGAAGATGGGCACGAATATCGTGGCATCGTACGAGAAGGCCGATCTTTCGGGTATGTGGTCGGTGCCGCAGAATCTGGGAGACAATGTTTCCTTCTGGGAAACGCTTCCCGACTCGGTGCGTTTGATCGACAACCGCGGCGCCGCCCTCTCGACGACGGCTGCGGCAGCCCGAGGGCTCGAGCGCATCACAGGGAACAGACAATATGTCGTCAGCAACACCGGTGATGTCTTCGCGAACACAGTCAATGCGACGCTCGGGGGCATGAACCTGTACACGAGCACGAGCTTCTACGAGACCGCTGCGCAATTTAATTCCTTGGTCGGTGTTGTGCCGGGATGGAATCCAACGGTATTTCGTGACACGTTCCAGACCCTGCTTCCGGCATCCCAAGAGGAGGCGGATCGGAATGGTCCCTATCAGTCCAATCTGGTGGCTCCCTACCAGATCGGTTACGGCCCGGACACGACGAGCCTCAGCGACATCGAGAGGTTGTTTGTCCGTCTCGAGCAACCCATAGGCGACAACCTCTTTATCGACGTCAGCTATCAAAACGAGAATGCGCTGGGTACCGCGAAGCGTATGGATATTCAGGTATCCGCCGACCCGAATCTTTACATTCCCAATGGCGCCGGCGGGGTAAAACCGAATCCCAATGTCGGCAGGTATTACATCGATGGGGCACCCCTGCGCACGATCAATGGCGACGACAACGAGGCGTTTCGTGTTTCCGCCCTCTACAACCTCAACCTCAACAAATTTGGCGATCACAAGATTCTGGCGATGTTTGAAACCAGTGAGAACATCTTCACGCAGCTCCAGGGAAATCAGGTTCTGGTCAATGCCCAGACAAAGGTGCCGATCGCCAATGCCGATGTGCGTAATGCCAACAATCGTGTCGACTACCGCAAGTACATCACGCCGGATTTCCTGGACTACAGCGACTGGTACGCCGGTACATTTGAGGACAACAAGCTCGTTCGGGTCAACGGCATCGACTACATCAAGTCTTTTGTCGACAACAGCATTTCAGGCAACAAGTCGAAAGCCGATACCTACGTCGTCGCCACGCAAAGCGCGCTCTTCAACAAGCATGTCTTTGTTTCGCTCGGCTATCGTCGGGATGACTATGCGACGTTGAATCGGATAACGGATCGCCTCGCTGCCACGGATCCGCGTGTGACGTCCGGAAAGCAATACGCCGGTGAAAGCTTCCTGACGGACGACTACGTCAAGATCAATGAGGACACGTTTCATACCTATACCGCGGGCGTTGTCTGGCATGTGCATCCCAAGTTTTCGCTCTTCGCCAATCAGGCGACAAATGTGGCACCGGCAAACACCAGCCGCCGCACCATCGAAAACAATTTTGATGTTCCCAATCCGGTACAGGGCAAGGGCAATGACATGGGAGTCATGTTGCGTCTTGCGGACGACAAGCTGGCGATCCGGCTGACCTACTACAAGGGTGAGAATCCCGGCAATCCGGTGAACCGCGCCAATTCGGTGGTGCAGGATTATGACCGCATCATCAGCGCGTTCATGACGTCCATCAACCCTGCCACCGGTAAGACCTACATCACCCAGGCGGATGCCAATGCACGGTTTATCTACATCAAATCGCGGGGCAGCGCGGGGACCTACGGCGGAGCGATCGTCGATGGCATGTCCGATGATGTGACCTCGGGGTACGAGGCGGATATCAAATACAACCCATCGAGGAACTGGACGGTCACGGCAACTGCCTCCTACACCAAGCTCGAGCGAAGCAACATCTTCTCGGAGTTCGAGCCCTGGTTCAACACGGAGCGCAAGTACCTCGAACAGTTCGGAAATCCCACGGGCCTTGTGGACCAGAACGGCCTGCCCATAACCGTTTCCGAGAGATTGGAGCTCATGCAGCTTGCGATTGACGATGTTCGCAATGCCGGTGCCTTCGGCTTTAACAACCGCCCGTACAAGGCGAACTTCTTCACACGCTACAGCTTTAGTTCCGGCAATCTGCGCGGCTTTTTTATCGGCGGCGGCATGCGCTGGCAGAGCCAGAATCGGGTCCAGCGCAAAGTCACGGGTCTGAGTTCTGCAGGCCGGCCGGTGTATGGCGAGGTTCTTTACGGACCCGAGATTCTCGAGTTCGATGCGCTGATTGGCTACTCGGGCCGGATGGACATTTTTGGCAAACGCACTAACTGGCGCGTCCAGTTAAACGGCTACAATGTTCTGAACAACCGTGAGATTCAGGTGCTCCGCTATTCTGCCGACGGCAGCCGCCTGTGGCGTGTCACTCCGCGCTCGCCTGGCAGTTGGAGGGTTTCCTTCTCGCTGGATCTCTAAGCCGGATCTTGCCCCGTCGGGGCGTCGCCCGTCATGAATGTCCCTGCAGAGCCCGGTATCAGTCCGCGTCGGGCGATGGTCCTGTGCACGCTGCTGTTCTTCGCAGCTGCACTGTGCTTCCTTGACCGACAGGTTCTGAGCATTCTTGCCCCCAAGATTACCGCGGAGTTCGGGCTCTCCAATACGGTCTATTCACGGATCGTGTTTGCGTTTGTCCTCAGCTACACGGTGATGCTTGCACTGGGAGGATGGGTAATGGACCGATTGGGAACCCACCGCGGCCTGTCGATTTCGGTGGGATTCTGGTCCATGGCTAGCGCCGCCCATGCACTCGTCACTGGCCCCTGGAGCCTTGGCATTGCGCGGTTCTTCCTCGGCGTGGGAGAGGGGCCGTGTTTTCCGGGCACGACGAAGGGTGCGGTCGAGTGGATGCCACCGGAGCGGCGTGGATTTGGCGTAGGCTTTGCCAACAGTGGCTCGGCCCTTGGTGCGATCCTTGCGCCACCGCTGACAGTTTGGGCAGCTACTGCTTGGGGATGGAGGGGTGCGTTTGCCGCAACTGCCGTCCTCGGTATGATCTGGTGGATTGCCTGGCGGCTCGCCTATGTCGGAGTTCCGAATGCGAAGCGGACGACCACCGTGCAAGCTGGTGCACGCTGGAAGGACCTCCTGGTGCGACCCGAGGTTCGCCGTCTTCTTATCGCCCGGTTTTGCTTCGATCCGGTTTTCTACTTCTACATGTTCTGGATTCCCCAATACCTGAATCGGGAACGGGGAATGTCCCTCGAACAAATCGGTGCCTTGCTCTGGATTCCGTTTGTTGCGCTCGAAGTCTCCAACATATCGGCGGGTTTTGTATCCGATTCGCTGATTCGCCGGGGATGGGATCGCAAGCAGGCGAGAATGCGCCTGATGCTCGTCGCCGCTATTCTTACACCGGCTTCCTTTGCGGCTGCGCTCGCGAGCACGCCGGCGCTGGCCATTGCCCTGATGGCGGTGCTGCTTTTCGCGCATGGGATCTGGATTGCGAACTACATGACCCTGGTTGGAGAGACGGTCGCAAAGAACGAGATTGCGACGACTGTGGGTCTTACCGGGATGTGCGGCGGAATCGCCGGCATGACCTCCAATCTCGTGATCGGACCCGTCGTGGATCACTATTCATTTGGCCCCATTTTTCTCGCCTCGGCCGTTGTTTATCCACTCGCGTGGATCATCATTCGCACCGGGCACAGCCTTCGCTGACAATTCCCATGCAACTTCTCGAAACGCCCAATCTCCCTGAAAGCGCGCCCATGCGCCCACGCATCGCGCGCCGCAAGCCACGCACCGCACGCGTCGGAATCTTCGGCGTAGGTTACCACGCCTATTGGAATCAGTTCCCTGGCCTTGAGAACGAGTTGTTGAAGAAGATCGACGTGCTCGTGGAAAGGGTTTCCGCGACAGGCGTTGCTGTCA
Source organism: Verrucomicrobiota bacterium (assembly GCA_014584295.1). Taxonomy (GTDB): domain Bacteria; phylum Verrucomicrobiota; class Verrucomicrobiia; order Opitutales; family Opitutaceae; genus UBA6669. The sequence continues at coordinate 9,511 of JACTNC010000020.1, read as the reverse complement.
CCAATTTCGGCCTCATTGACCGGGCCCAGTCGGCGTATGCCTTGGTGCCGCGTCTCAAGGCCGCAGACCTAGACCTGATTTTCTGCGACATGGTGACCTATGCCACTTCGGCGACCTTTGCCGTGATCGTGCGTTCGCTTGATATCCCGATCGTGCTGGTCGCACTGCAGCCGCTGGCGGCGCTGGATTACCCGCGTGCGACGACGCACATGCAACTCGCCAATGATGACTTCTGCTCGGTACCGGAGTTCACAGGCGTGGCCGTGCGTATGGGCAAACGTCCGCCGGAGGTGATTCTCGGCACCCTGCATGACGATCCGGCCGCGGATGCGGAGATTGTGGATTGGTGCGAGATCGCGATGGTGCTTCATGACCTGAAGCGCGCACGTGTGGGACATTTCGGACATCCGATCGAGCACATGTTTGACATGCAGACCGATCAGGCGGCGCTCACCGCCGCATTCGGATGCCACATTGTCCAGACTGAAGCGGATGATCTTCTGCGCTTTGAACGCGAAGTTACCGAAGCGGAGAGACAGAAAAAATGCGAAGAGATTCTCAACCTGTTCGACACGCCTGATCCCAAGGCGGATCCCGTGACTCGGAAACTTACCGACGAGGATCTGAACACAGCAGCGAGGGTTGCCGTCACCCTGGACAAGTTTATTGCGCACCATCAGCTCGACGGACTCGCCTACTACTACGAGGGAGAGCCGGGCAGTACGCTGCGGACGATCGTGACCAATCTCATCGTAGGAAATTCCCTGCTGACGGCTGCGGGGTTTCCGATGTGCGGTGAGTCCGATCTCAAGACCTGCATTGCCATGCTGATCATGGATCGACTGGGGATCGGAGGCAGTTTTGCCGAGTTCCATCCGATTGATTTTCAGGAGGGATTTGTCCTGGTGGGGCACGACGGCCCGCATCACATCAACATTGCCGACGGCAAGCCCGTGCTTCGGAGTTTGATCAAATACCATGGCAAACCGGGTCATGGAGCGAGTGTCGAGTTCAAGATCAAGGAGGGCCCAATCACAATGCTCAGCATCGGCGTCAATGAGCACGGGCGTTTCAAGTTTATCGTGGCAGAGGGAGAAAGTGTGCGTGGCCCCATACCCGCGACAGGAAACACGAATACCCGCGGATTTTTCCGTCCGGATGTAAGGACCTTCCTCAAGCGTTGGGTTGCTGAAGGACCGACTCATCACTTTGCACTGGGTGTTGGGCATCGTGCCCAATCGCTCCGCAGGCTCGGCGAGGCGCTTGGCATTGAAACGGTCATCATCGACCAGGGCAGTAAGAGCTGATTGGCTTGTCGCCATGAACGTCATGAAGGGCATGCGGGCGCACGGGCGTAACAGAGAGAGGTTTTCCATATGGGGCGCGCCGATTGCCAAGGCTGCTGTCGGTTGGACGACATTTGGGACAAGGTTACGGTTCGTATCCATAGGGATAGTGCTCGTGTCACTCTTGGGATCCATGTCCCATGCGGCTGAACTAACGCTCGCGGAACGTCAGGCGTTGCTGCTGCAGTCACCTCCGCGCAAGGTAGTCGTTGCAACGGTCTGCACGTTTCTTGGTCGCAAGATGAGTGCCGAAGGGCGTGTCGCCATCATCGACCGTTTTCTTGCCGAAGCGGTGAGTGAAGCTGCCAGGCGCTATCCGGGATCAGGACTTGATCTTTTTGTCCTTCCAGAGAATGCGCTTCAGCGGGGGGGAGAAGGGGTTCGCACCGCCGGCAACCGGGCATTGAGATTGGACGACAAGGAAGTCAGGGAGATCGCAGCCCTTGCAGCGCGAGAAAAAACCTGGCTGATCCTTCCGATGCAGCTTGCCGAGAAATCTGGTGGGCGGGACGTGGTTCGGAATGCAGCGGTTTTGTTTGATCGGAAAGGGCACGTGGCTGGCGTTTACCGGAAGCTGCATCCGCTCGCCGACAAATCCGGTGTGTTTGAGAACGGAGTCACTCCTGGGAATGAGGCACCGGTGTTCAAGACAGATTTTGGGAAGGTGGGAATCCAGATCTGCTGGGACATGTCATTTGAGGATGGATGGGCCGCACTTGGCGCTGCGGGTGCCGAGCTGGTCGCGGTTCCAAGCGCATCGCCTCAGAACATCCCGCTGGCATGGTTTGCGCACCGACATCGCTACTGGATCGTCAATTCAACTCCGCGCGATAACGTCACGGTCTTTAATCCCATCGGACTTCCCGACGCCCAACTGACCAAACCCGGGGTTCTCGTTCATCGGTTTGATCTCGTCTCTGCCGCGATCCATTGGAATCCGGAGGTTGACGAGGGTCGTGTGTTCCAAAGACGCTTTGGCGATCGTGTCGGGTTTGTCTGGAATGCGCGCGAAGATACCGGGTTGTTCTGGTCGAACGATGCCAGTCTGTCGATCGGTGCGATGATGAAGGAATTGGGGCAGGAACAGATGGATGCCCAGGTCGAGCGCATTCGAAAAGCGCTCAAGGCGCGCTAGGACATTTTTGCCATGGAAATACGCCGCAGGTTCAAGCCATTGCTCTCCTGGTGCCGGCGTCTCGGCATTCTAGCAGCGCTGGCTTCGGCGTTGTCAGCCGCAACTCCTTCCGCGCAGGCGGTGCAGTCGCTTGAGGACGGATTTCGCTCGCCGCCGCCGCATGCGAGACCTCACACCTACTGGCTGTGGCTCAACGGTCATGTCCATCTTCCAACTGCGGTGGAGGAACTCCGGGCGATGAAGGATGCCGGTCTGGGAGGCGTTCTGCTTTTCGAAATGGGTGCGCGCGGTGATCCGGCAACGATTCCGTCGCCTGGGCCGGCTTTTCTGAGCCCCGAGTGGGTTGCCCAGTTGCAGGTTGCCGCGGACGAGGCCAAGAGGCTGGGGCTGCAGGTCGACATGTCCGTCATCAGCAGTTGGGACATGGGAGGGCCGTGGATTGACCCCAAGCATGCGGTGATGGCGCTTTATGCGACCGAAGCTGTGGTCCAGGGAGGAAAACGCCTGGATGTTGCCCTGCCGTTTCCTGAGCCGGAAAAGCTCGCGCCTCTCGGCCCCGACGGACGCCCGGCATTCTGGACCGATGTATCGGTTTTGGCGATACGCGAACCAAGACGACTGGCCGCGCATGAATTTGTCCTTCGTCTGGACCCTGTCGGAGTACATGATCTGACCGCGGTTGTTTTTGACCAAGGCAGACCGGAGGCGCCTGCGGCGTTGGCCGCGACGATGACTCCTGTTCGGAAATTTTCCATTGCGATATCGGAGACGGGATCGCGTGAATCGGATTTTGTCGAAATACTTCAAGGTGACCTCAAGCCGGGTGAGGGACCGCAGCGCTTTGAGTTGCCCGCCGGGACGAAGGCCTCGTTTGTACGGCTGCAATTGCTGAGCGGCCACGATGCCTCGCGTGCGCGATGGACACTTGGCGAATTTGAGGTTCTTGATTCAACCGGGAGGAACGTTGCGGGATCGCATACCGCAGACCAATCCCGGGATGGTGCGCTGATGGTACGTGCGCCAACGCCTTTGTCCTACGCCGCCTGGCGGTCGGGTAATGTGCACAACGGTTTGACCAGGGGCTCAGGCGGTGTTTTTGCGACTGCCGGTCGCCCGTCGTTTGACGTTCAGGACCGGAAAGAATTGGTGGATGTGACGCAGCACGTGGATCGGGAGGGGCGGCTCCGGTGGGATGCTCCCGCGGGCGCTTGGACGATCCTGCGCTACGTGTGCATGGTGACAGGAGAAAAACTCAAGGTGCCGAGTCCTGCCTCGACCGGACTGGCGAGCGACCATCTTAGTGCCGAGGCGACGCGGATTCACATGAATCACGTGATCGAAAAACTGAAGAAGGGGTTGGGTCCGGATCTGGCGGCGAGGGGCTTGGAAAACATGTACCTCGCGAGCTATGAGGTGGTGGGCCGAGTGTGGTCACCCGTGTTTGCAGGTGAGTTCAAGCGCAGGCGTGGTTATGAACTTGAAACGTGGTTGCCCGCTATCTTCGGTGCACGCATCGGCAATGATGAACTTACGCAGAGGTTCCTCTTTGATTACCAGAAGACACTGGGAGAGGTTGTTGTCGATGCCTACTACCGCACGGCAGTGGAGGTCGCGCGTGCTGCGGGTCTGAAGGTAAAGTCGGAGGCGGGCGGACCAGGGCCGCCGATTCATACGCCACCGGTGGATGCATTGCTCGCGGATGGAACGGTTGACAGCGTGCAGGGTGAATTCTGGCCTTTCTGGCCCGACAATGACGCACTCAACGTCATCAAGGAACCAGCCTCGGCTGCACACATCTATGGCAAACCTCGTGTGCACATGGAGTCCTTTACCTCGTTCCATCATTGGGCGGAAGGACCGCAGGACTTGAAACCGAGTGCAGATCGCGTCCTGACCGAGGGGGGCAACCATTTTGTCTGGCACACATGGACACATCAGGCGCCCGATTATGGACTGCCAGGCCTCGTCTATGGAGCAGGTACACACCTCAGTCGAAGCGTTACCTGGTGGCCTAAGGCCAAGCCCTTTTTGGACTATCTCGCACGGAGCTCCTACCTGCTGCAGCGTGGGCGCTTTGTAGCAGACGTGCTCTACTACTACGGCGACGGCGGGATGAATTTTGTGGGACCGAGGCGGAATCCGGCAGCACTCGGTGCGGGGTACGATTATGATGTCGTCAATGCCGATGTGATACTGAATCGCCTTTCCGTGCGGGATGGCAGGCTCACTCTACCCGATGGCACGAGCTATGCGATGCTCGTGCTGCCGCAAACGGATGCCATTCATCCACCCGTGCTGAAGAAGCTCGCGGCATTGGTGCGCGCTGGAGCTGTCATTTCAGGTTCACGTCCTGCACGGGCGACCGGCCTTCAGGGATTCCCCGAGAGTGATCGCGAAGTTAACAACATGGCATCAAAGGTCTGGGGCGATCTGGATGGTCGTACGAGGACCTCCCGCAGCCTGGGCAAGGGTCGTGTCTATTGGGGCGTACCGGAGAGACAGGTACTGGAGGAACTTGGACTCTCACCCGATTTCATTGCACCGGGCGCGCTCGATTTTACCCACCGACACGATGGGGCGGATGACATTTACTTTGTCCGCAACAGGACCGACGAACCTGTGAGGACGACGGCCTCATTCAGGGGAACGGGACGCAGGGCGGAATTCTGGGACCCGGTGAACGGAGCTATCCGTCGGCTTGGTGCGGTTGAGTCCAGCAATGGCAGAACGGATGTCCCACTTGCTCTGGCAGCGCGTGGATCCGGATTCGTGATCTTTCGGGCAAACGGAACGCCTGGCGTCACCGAAGAGGCCGATTTTTCTGTAGCTCCGATTCCACGGAAAACCTTGGAGCTTGAAAGGAACTGGACGGTGGATTTTTCGTCCAAGCTCTCTGCTCCACATCGGCTCGAGCTCTCGCGGGTGGAGCCTTGGACGCGGCAGAGAGATCCGGCGTGGCGGTATTTTGCCGGTACTGGAAAATATAGGCACATTGTTACCTTGCCGTCTGGCTGGAGGAAGGGTCTGTCCCGCGTTGAACTCGAACTCGGTAAGCTCTGGTCGATCGGGGAGGTCTGGATCAACGGTGTGTCCCAGGGTGTTGTGTGGACGCAGCCGTTCAATGTCGATTGCACGAAGGCACTGCGGGATGGAGACAACGAGATTGTCGTCGAAGTTGTCGGCACTTGGCACAACCGCCTCGTTGGTGAGGCGCGGGGCGAGTTGCCCAAATTGACACGCACGAACATCGCGGTCTCGCAGAGGAAACCGTGGAAGGAACTCGATGTCATTGAGGCCGGACTCTTCGGTCCTGTCAGACTTGTCGGCTATTGATTCACATAGGGCCGGCGCGTTCGGCACGAGGAACGCGAGGTGCCGGATTACTTCGATCCAAAGCACGTCGTCACCAAGATCATTTCCATGAACCCAAACAATATACTCCCCAGGCGCAGGAATTCACAATGGTTGCGGAGCGGTCTGCTCCTCTTGCTGGCGTGTTCGGGCTGTTATGCGGCGGATGCAGCGTCAAAGGATTCGGCACCCAAGTTGCCCGAGCAGTATCGCGAACCGTTCTCCCGGTCCTTCCCAATACGTGAAGAGCAGCAGTTGCAGGTAAAAGCCTATGCCGACAAGTTGCTCGAGGAAAAGGCCAAGGAGGCGATGGAGCGGGTGAAGCCCGACTTTTCGAATCCCAAGGCGTACGAGGCTTCGCTCGCTCCCTACCGTGCGTTTCTGCAGGCGCAATTTGGCACGCCTCCTCCCGGTGCCAAAAAGGGGGTCGTCCGGCGCTTCGAGCAGGTCGGTGAGGATCGCCACTGCTTTGTCTACCGGGTGTGGGTAGAAGTGGTCGATGGCGTGGACGCGTACGGCATCTACATGCTCCCGAAGAAACGACTCGCCAAGGCACCGCTGCTCATTGCCCAGCATGGGGGAGGAGGAAATCCGGAGGCGATTTGCGATCTCGATACGCGCGCCAACTACAACCATTTCGGTTTCGAGGCGGTCAAGCGTGGCTACATCGTTTGGGCGCCTGCGCTGGCGATGCACTGCAGCTATTGTGGAGATCCTGTGATCCCGGGAGTTGCCCGTGAGGAACTGGATCGCAAGCTAAAGCTAGGAGGCACGAGCATTGTCGGCCTGGAGCTGTACAAGATCATCGAGAGCACGCGTACGCTGATGAGGACCCGTTCCGAAATTGATTCGGACCGGGTCGGCATGGCGGGCCTGTCCTGGGGAGGCTTCTACACGATGTATGCGGCTGCGCTCAATCCCTTCATCAAGGTTGCCACGCCATCAGGATACCTGAAGGACTACGCCATGACGCTGAAGCGATCTGCCGCGGGCACCGCGCGCGCGCCGGAGCGGGAGACGGTTGGCGGACTTGGAGGGTTCCAGGCGATGGCCCTGATTTGCCCTAGACCCTGCATGCTGCAGTTGGGCAAGGCGGATACGATCATTGATCTCAAGGAAGCCCAGCCCGAGGTAAAGCGGACCATGAGCTTTTACGAGAGACTTGGACTGGCCGACCGCTTTCAGTTCAACGTTCATGAAGGCGGGCATGTCTTTGAACCGAAAGCCATCCTTGATTTTCTCGACAAGCACCTTTGACGTTCGTCCTCACGCTTTGTCGGCCAGGTGTCCAATCCTGATAGTGGACCGGATCCGGCCGACCGATAGGATGAACGAGTAACCCGTTATTGAATACACCTCGCGCCCACACGGACTGAACACCTGATCCATCATGAAACACTCCTTACGATTCATTCTCATGTGCGCCGGGCTAGGCGCCCTTGTCTCCCTTGTCGGCTATTCGCGTCCGCCTGAATTTGAAGTCATCGTGAGAAAGGACGTGATGGTGCCGATGCGCGATGGCGTGAAGCTTGCCACGGACCTCTATATGCCTGCGAAGAATGGCAAACCGGCGCCTGGCAGGTTTCCTGTTGTGCTGACGCGGACGCCATACGACAAGTCGGAGACGGCGTGGACGCCGCTCAATGTCATCGGACCGTACTACGCTTCCCGCGGGTATGTCTTTGTTGCGCAGGATACACGAGGTCGCTTTGCGTCCGAAGGCGAGTGGCACATGCTGACGGACGACGGACGGGATGGATGGGATTGCGGCGCGTGGATCGCGCAGCAGCCTTGGTCGGATGGAAAGATCGGGATGTTTGGCACATCCTATGTCGGTGGCACCCAGCATGCCATGGCGCTCGAGAAAGTGCCGCAGCTCACGACGGTCATTCCCGTGGACGCGATGTCGAATATTGGCCGCCAGAGCCTGCGCAATGCGGGGGCCTTTGAAATGCGCTTCTGGAACTGGATCATGACAAAGGTCACGAAGGGCAGCCGCGCCGGACGCGACCCGGCCACGGCTGCGGAGCTGATGGAGCTTTCCGGACAGCGTTTCAACTATCTCAAGCATCTGCCGCTGCGCTATGGAACGACACCGTTGCAACTTGCGCCTGAATACGAGAACTGGCTCGTCGAGGCCATGCGGCATGGTGCAGACGATGCCTTCTGGGCGCAGAATAACATCCTGGCCGATCCGAAGCGCTACAAGGATATCCCGGTTTACCTCGTTGGAGGGTGGTACGATTCGTGGGGCGGCAATACGACAGCCAACTTCACTGCGCTCCACCAGGCGATCAAAGGGCCAGTGTACCTGATCATGGGTCCTTGGATCCATGGAGAACAGGGAAAGTCATCCCATGGTCAGGTCAGTTTTGGTCCTGATGCCGCGATCCCGGACCCCCTTGCCTGGCGGCTCGAATGGTACGATCACTGGCTGAAGGGCATGGCCAACTCGGTCGGTCGCGCGGCACCGTTTGCCACGAATGTCCGGATCTTCGTGATGGGCACGGGCGATGGACGCAAGACGCCCGACGGACTGCTGAACCACGGTGGTTATTGGCGCAATGAACAGGAGTGGCCACTCGCACGCACGCAGTACACGCCGTATTATTTTCAGCCGGGTGGGGGGCTAGGAACCGCGAAGCCACCTGCCAGGGGCGGAAGTACGAGTTTTCAGTTCGATCCTCGCGATCCTGTTCCGACGCTCGGAGGACCCATCTCCTCGGGCGACGACATTATGCAGCAGGGCGCGTGGGACCAACGCGGCGGTCCCCAGTTCTGGAACTGGCCTAATCCGCTTCCGATTTCCGCACGAAACGACATCCTTGTTTTTCGCACCGAACCGCTTGAGGCCGACGTGGAGGTGACAGGAGAGATCGAGGTAAAGTTTTGGGCCTCGTCCTCCGCGGTTGACACGGACTTCACCGCCAAACTTGTCGACGTCTATCCCCCGAGCGGCGATTTCCCGCATGGATTTGACCTGAACATCGGCGACGGAATCGTTCGTGCGCGCTTCCGTGAATCCCTGAAAAAGGAAGTGTTCATGGAACCGGGAAAGATCTATCCGTTCACACTGAAGATCTATCCGACGTCGAACGTTTTCAAGAAGGGACACAGGATCCGCGTCGACATCTCGAGCAGCAATTTTCCAAGGTTTGATGTGAATCCCAATTCAGGCGAGCCACTTGCTGACAATCGCCGCGTCGTGATTGCCACCAACACGCTGTTGCACGACCGCGCCCATCCGTCGCATATCGTTTTGCCTGTCATCCCGATCTCGCATTAGTCCTCCAAGCGGGCCTGCGCGTCAGCGGACAAACCGCTTCACCGGCATCCCCGCCGGCAACTCTGGCGGGGATGCGAATCTCATGCGATCGTGCTGTAAATTGACATAGCTCAAGGCGGGAAACCAAAAATGGGCTATAATGGGATCATTTCCAAAAGATATGAGTACATCAGCGCATCCCACGAATTCCTCGAAGATCACTCCCGAGACCATGGTCGGTCACATTGTTGCCGCACGGCCGCTGCTTGCCGGTGTGTTCGAGCGGGTCGGCATTGATTTCTGCTGTGGCGGCAAGATCACACTTGCGGCAGCGTGCGCGAAGCGCGGTCTCGATGTGAACACGTTTATCTCGGTGCTGGAAGCGGTGCCGTCGGCACTCACGAGCGCGACGGA
>JACTNC010000008.1 GCA_014584295.1 Verrucomicrobiota bacterium | reverse complement strand
CCACCCCCTCCCGCGAACCCTCGTGAAATTCCGCAGATTCGATTATCCTCAGCCAAATCTCAAACCGGTCACGACGAAGCGTGACCCTCCCCAATCAGAAAGATTATCAATCACGATCGGATTCCCTATCCATCGCTACCCAACAAACGCGGACGCACACCTCCCCTCCGTACAGGCCGGGAAAAACCTCCTGGAGGGGCACGCGTCGTCGTGCCCGGGACCGCCCACCGCATCCCAACGCCGGTCCTTCCGCCGCCCTTGCCACCCCCTCCCGCGAACCCTCGTGAAATTCCGCAGATTCGATTATCCTCAGCCAAATCTCAAACCGGTCACGACGAAGCGTGACCCTCCAGGGCGATGCACACATCAATTGGGATAATCATCCCGCCGCCCACGGACCACGCGCCTAACAAACCAGCGATTGGAAATCGCTAAAATCGGCGGTCATTCCGCCGCGAACTCCCTTGCAGATCACACTCACGGCATCGTGCGAATGCAGAGACTCCAGATGCGCGCAGGCCACCTGGAAATCAATGATGCGGGTGTCACGCTGAAGTTCCGCATACAGGAGGCGCACGGCGTCCTCGACAAACTTGGTCTGCGCTCCGTTGAGTTCCGCGAACGCCTGCTCGTCCTCGCGCTTCACCATGACCTGAGTCTCCGTCTTCAACGCCGCCAGACAATGCGCGTGCAGGTCTTCAATGGTCAGCTTTGAGCGTGGCGCCAGTTCGACCCTGATGCGGGCCTTCGAGCGCTGACTGTGAGGAATCGCATAAGCTGACCGCGCTCCCTGGGCATGCTCCGAGAGTCCCACGCTGCACGGACAGGCGCTTGAATAAACAAAATCAAATTCGACAAACTTCCGGAAGCGTCCGTCGGAGTCTATCCGGCCTTCAAACACAACCGCGTAATACTGGCAGCCCTCCAGCCTGCTGCGCAGCGAGGGACGCTTCATAGGATAGGAAAAGGAAAGCCTCACGCGCGCCGCCTTCGACTCCAGCCTCTTTCGAAACTTAATGAGCACTTTCCGGAGAATTTCCGGCGCAAAATGCTCGTCGCGCGCCTCGTAAAACGACCGCAGAATGCGGCTCATGTTGATCCCCTTCCGGTCTGCGGCGAGCGATACGGTGCCGGTCACGGATGTCTCCAGCACCACCGTCCCACCCGTCGCCGTGCGATAGCCCAAAGGTAGCCGAAAATTCGCGACGCCCACCTGCTGAATTCCGACTCGCGCGCCTTGTATCTCATCCTGCGCCTCCATCATGTCCGGAAGCGATGCGACGTACGCCTTTCCAGGCACAAAAGCTTCATCATAGCGGCGCCGGGGCACGGGGCCTTGAACCTTCCGACCGCGGCGCGAGCGCCGTGTGATTTTCGACGTGGATGTCATGTTCGTTTTTGATTTCGAACGACACCGGTTGGTGACGATAACAACCGGAGCCGCATTTCCTTGTTCGGGTTTCAGGGCGCCTCAGGTCCCCTGTATTCGGCAAAGTTCCGCGGTGTTTCGTACAGGCGCACGCAGGACAATTTTCCCCGCCGTATCAGCGGCTCGATCTCGTTCCAGAATGCAACGACCAGATTCTCAGTCGATGGATTGATGCCCTTCAGAAAGGGCACCTGCGTATTGAGATTCCGGTGATCACACGGATCGACAACCGCCTTGTTGAGGATCGCCTTCAGCTCCGCGAAATCGATCAGGCAGCCCGACTCGGGATCGGGTTCGCCGCATACAGTCACCTCCAGCACGTAATTGTGTCCATGGCCGCCGGCATTGTTGCACAAACCGAATCTCCTTCGATTCCACGCATCCGACTTCGCTGCATTGTGCAGATGATGCGCCGAGTTGAAATGAACCTGTCGGGTCACATAGACAATCCCCTGCTTGGGCTTGGTGGCTGTGACAGTAGCGGCGGACGGAACCTTGCGGCGCGGGCGAGACATGGAGGATCATTGCATAGCAGCCACGCACGAAGGTCAAACCCGCACACCATGCATCCCGCCGACCGCTCATGACGATCGTGAAGCGTGCAAGCGAGCCAGCACCGTTCGTCGATCCAGGTCCAATCGCCGGGCGGCCTCCTCGACCGTGCCGCTCTGCTGATGGACATGGCGGACGTATCTCTGCATCACGTCCTCCGCGGTAAGCGAGCCCGGATCGAGCAGCGCATTCCAATCGTTGTCCGACACCGGGCGAACCAACGGGGCAGGCCTGTACTCTCCCCGCAGCACGAGGCTGCGCACGCACTGCTCGAGTTCGCGGAAATTTCCGGGCCAGGGATAGGAATCCCCCAGGGAACGCCGGATCCAGCCAGCCGCTTCGCGCGTGAAGCGGTTTATCTCCTCCGCGTCCAGCATGCGCCCAACGATGTGCCGCAACATGGTCTCGAGATCCTCAGGCGAAGCGTCCAGCTGTTCACGCAGGGAGGGTGTCACCAGTTGGTCGGAACAGAGCCGATAATAGAAATCCTCGCGAAACCGCCCGGCACGAATTTCATCCGGCAGGGTGCGGTTGGTTGCAGCGACGATCTTTCCTTCAAAGCGGCGTGTCTCGGTGCCGCCTAGCGGCTGGAATTCGCGCGACTGCAGCACGCGCAGCAGCTTCACCTGAATGCCGGAATCGACATCCCCTATCTCGTCGAGAAACACCGCACCGGTCGGGGGACACACCTCCATCCAGCCGGCACGATCGGCCAGCGCACCCGTAAAGGCGCCCCGCCTATGGCCAAACAGCTCCGACTCGATCAGGGTCGGCGAGAGCGCAGCCAGATTCAGCGCATAAAATCCAAGGGCGAAGTCCCGGGCAAACCGTCCCGCTTTCGCATCAAACGCGATATAGCGGGAGCGCGCGAGTGCGCGAGCCACCAGCTCCTTGCCCGTGCCGGATGGTCCGGTGATCAGCGTGGAGAAATCCCCCATGCGCGCGAACAACCCCTGCCGATAACGATGCAGGTCGTGCGTAAAGATCGACTGCCACAACTGCGACCGAAGTCGCACCATCGGTGCGGACCCGCCAACCAGCGAATTGAAGATGGCGTGAAACGCCCGGCGGATCTGGAAGGCACACGCAAACAGATGCGAGGGTTCCCAGGCAGGCGATGGTGTCAGATTGGGGACATCGAGGAAGTGCAGTACGTCGGATTTGAACGCCTTGAAAAAATCGACGCGACCATCGCTGCCCAGGCCCTTCAATGCCGCCACGATGACGCGGTCAAAGCGGCTGGCGTAGGTCTGGTACAACCAGTAACCGAGCAGCTCCTCGTAGAGCGCCCGGTCGGCCGCCGTCGCCCTGCCCACCCGCCACCACGCCTCGCGAAGTCGTTTCACCATTTCTCCACACCGCGCCGCAATTGTCGCGACATTGGGATGGGGTTCGTCCGACGGGGGCCGGGTATTCCACTCCGCACCATTCTCCACGAACGCCGATCCCAATGCCGCGCGTTCCGCGGCAATGCGCTCCGTGGAAAACGGATTCGCAGCGTTCACCCGCTGGACAGCCTCGGCGAAAGCCAGGTCGTCTCCCGTCAGGAGTGCCCTACCTGAGGACGGCGAAGATGCGGTTTTCAATGGAATGCGGTGTTCGGAGAGTATGAAAGTGGACGAACACCCCTACATTTTTTGAATGCTGATCATCATTTTATGTCAATTTAACTGTACGAACAGTTTTGGTCCGACCGTTCTAATAGCCTGACAGATAGATGGTTAATGACTCACGATCCTCTTTGGCATCGCTTGAGCAAACGGGTGAGGTGCATGAAAACTCCAAACCAAACTTGCCTGGCGGCCGTCTTGTTTTTTGGAAGCGTGTGGTCCGCGATTGCGGGCGGCACTCTCACCCCGGCCGGCAGTCCTCAGAAACCGATTCAGATCCGCGATCATCAGGTCAATGTGGTGCTCAACAACGGATTTGCGCAGACAGAGGTTCTCCAAACGTTCTTCAACCCCAACCCGCAGGATCTCGAGGCGGTCTATGCCTTTCCCGTTCCCCGCAGCGCGAGTCTGTCCGAGGTAAGCATCACGACGGGCGAGAAGACGCTCGAAGGCGAGGTGCTTCCCAAGAAGGAGGCCGAAGCCATCCATGAGGAGGAAAAGAAGGCAGGCAACGACACCGGCCTGGCCTCGAAGAACAGCTATCAGACCTTCGAGTTCCGCGTGGCACCGGTGCGCGCGAACAGTGAGGTGAGGCTCCGCTTCGTGTATTACCAGCCGCTCGAAATCGACATCGGCGTGGGACGCTACGTCTACCCGCTTGAAGAGGGCGGAACCGATGAAGCCGCCAAGAGCTTCTGGACAACGAATTCGCAGGTGGAGGGACAATTTTCCATCAACCTCGTGCTGAAATCCGCCGTACCGGTTGCAGACGTCCGCTCGCCCGGCTTCGAAGGCGCAGCCAAGATCCAGCGGCAGAGCGAGGGCAACTACACGCTGACGCTCGACAGGTCGGGATCGAAACTCGATCGTGACTTCGTCTTCTACTATCGCCTGGCGGACAACCTGCCTGGCCGGGTGGAGATCATTCCCTATCGGGCTGATCCCGCCAAACCCGGCACGTTCATGATGGTGGTGACCCCTGGCCTCGACTTGAAACCGCTGAATCGGGGAGCCGACTACGTCTACGTCCTCGACGTTTCGGGCTCGATGCAGGGCAAGATTCATACCCTCGCCAGCGGCGTCAGCCAGGCCCTGGGCGCCATGCAGTCCACCGATCGCATCCGAATCGTGACCTTCAATTCGACCGCATCGGAGTTGCTCCAGTGGACCAACGCCACACCCGAAAACCTGCGTGCTGCGACCGAAAAGGTCAAAGCGCTGAGGCCCTCCGGCGGCACCAACATCTACGCCGGACTTGTCCTGGCTCTCAAGGAACTCGACGCCGACCGCGCAACGAGCCTTGTCCTGGTCACGGATGGCGTCACCAACCAGGGCATCATCCAGCCGGCGAAGTTTCACCAGCTTCTGAAGGACGTCGACCTGCGCGTCTTCGGATTCCTGATGGGCAACAGTTCCAACTGGCCGCTGATGCGCACGATCACTGAAGCCACCGGCGGATTCTATTCCGCCGTGAGCAATGACGACGACATCGTCGGACAGATCATGCTCGCAAAATCAAAGATTGCCTTCGAATCGATGCATGACGCCGCGTTCAAGTTCAGCGGCGCGCGGGTGTTCGACACCACCGGGGACAATCCGAAGAAGATCTATCGCGGGCAGCAACTGGTGATCTTCGGCCGCTATGAAGGCGCGGGCAAGGCCACCGTTTCGCTCAAGGCCAAGCTGACTGGAGAGGACAAGACCTACACCACCACCTTTGATTTCCCTGCGATCGACACCAGCAACCCCGAGATCGAGCGCTTGTGGGCGATGGCGCAGATCGAGCAGATTGAACTGCAGGAGTCGATCGGCAGCACGCCCCCTGACGAGGCCCGGGACGCGATACAGAATCTCGGGGTCGCCTACCAGCTTGTCACCGACCAGACGACGATGCTGCTGCTCGACGACGACACCTTTGCGAAGCGCGGGATCGCCCGCAACAACCGGCAAAGGACCGCACTCGAGCGCCAAGCCCAGAGTATACGCGCCCAGGAGGCTCCCCGTTCCTATCGCGTCGACACTGCGCAACCGGCATTCGCAGCACCGGCTCCGCATATCAGTCAGAACGGTGGTGGCGCTGGCGGCGGGGCACTCGACCCCAGCCTCGCCAACCTCGCGCTTCTCGGTCTGCTGATCGCAGCTGCTCTCTATTCCCGCCGGCACCTCGGCGCCCGTTGAGATGAAACACGTGCCCGTTATCACGCTGACGACCGCGGCTCTCGCCGTTCTCGCAACGATGCTTCCCGGCGTCGAAGATAGGTTCGAGTTGAGCCGGCAGGGTATCGCTGCAACACAGTGCTGGCGGATGGTGACGGGGCACTTCGTCCATTTCGGCTGGTCCCATCTGACCTGGGACGTCGCTGCCTTCGTCCTCTTGGGGAGCATTGCGGAAGCACTCTTCGGCCCGGTCGAGACCTCGGTCTCGACCGCCAGAACCGCCGCGCCGCGGCCTGGGATCAGTGGAGTGGAAAATTCTTCCAACGGGCCAGTTCGCAATCAGCTCCGACTCAAGCGCGGCGCAGGCTTCGCGGCTTTCATCTTGGGCGTCGCCGTGTGTCTCTCGACGGCCGTCCTCTGGCTGCAACCGCACCTCTCGCGCTATCGTGGACTCTCCGGAATCGATTCAGCCCTCTTCGGATTCATCGCACAGCGATTGATCGGTCGCGGTCGGAGTCTGCGAAACCGACGATTGATGGGACTCAGCATCCTGCTGCTGATCGGATTCCTTGCGAAGTGCGTTTACGAACTCGCCACCCGACAATCCGCCTTCGCCGGCGCCAATACAGCCCTGCCCTTCGAGCCCGTCCCGCTCGTACATGTTCTGGGTCTGCTCCTCGGCATAGGCTATGCCTCAGTCACCGCACCAGGAGATCAAAAAGACCTACAACCGTCCTTCGATCCTCAAACAATCACAAATTTCCCTACTTGGAGGGGCACGCTTCGCCGTGACCGGGATCGCTCAGCGTCCCCCAATGCCGGTCACTTCGCCACTCCATCGTGATTGTGCTCCTTTGCGAATGTACCTTCGAGAGGAGGTGACTGGATCTCCAATCGATCAGCCGAGGTGGTCCCCATGTGTTGGACAGCGGATCGAGGAAAACAAGTTAAGACGGACGCATGGGGACCACCTCAAGGAGGAAGGATAGGAATTACTGGTGGTTGCACCGCGAAGCCTGGGGTTGGTGCTCCGTTGATTGGCGCTGGGATGCTGACAACAGATCGAGCGCACAATTCAAATGCGTCGTTTCGTCCAATCTTCCCTGGTGCATCGGGAAAGTTGAAAATCGTGAGCCGCCGGCTGAACGGATCCTCGGTGTGGTATTTCGTGAAAGTGTGTGCATGAAAACGAGCGCGGTTTGTCTTCACTCGTTACGCTTCTTCCGGCATCGCTTGTTCACCCCGGATCGATTTCTTCGTGCTCCGCGTCCCGGTATTACCGAAGCAATGCCTTCAAATTAGCGGCACGCATAACACGCTTCGGGTGATTGATACGCCTGACGAAACCGTGCGGCAGGCGGTCCAAAGGATTGAATGCCTGCTTCGCGCGATTTGGGCAGTACAATCCCGATCGGGAGCTGGAAGCTCCCACTACTTTTCGAACCGGGCACGACGACGCGTGCCCCTCCCAACTGACCGGAGGATCAATTTTCACCCCGGCACCTTCACCCATTCCCAATCCAGTTCATCCGCGGATTTCGGGATGGACCCAGATTCCCGCATCGATCCACCTGGAACCAATCTGTGTGAATCAGCGCCATCTGCGGATTCCTTCTCCGAGATGAACGATCGGAAAAGCACTCAAACAAGGGGCAAACCTCAGCGTCCCTCCTTCGCGCCTTCGCGGCTTCGTGTGCGTCATTCAGGCCCCGGCTTGCTCGCTGGCAAATAGCGGCGAGGCCATGTCCACGGCTTTGGGAGTTTCCCCGGTTGCTCACATGAAACTAGGTTTGATCTCTTCATCATAAAGTCACGAAGTAAGACCTGACCCTACGGGTCGCCCCGCTAGTAACGAAAAAGCAGTTAAAGTACGAAGCTCAGCTCTAAGGGTGGCCATACCGGCAAAGTAGATGGCGAGGGTTCAAGAGGATCGAGGGGATCTCCAATTGGATAGTGAATTAACGGGCGGCAAGAAAGGGTCAGGTCAGCTCAGGTGCGCTGAGTTGATGATATCGAGGCCCTTCAGTCCGAAGTGTGGGGCGGCGGCGAGGAGATGACGGTCGTGGCTGTAGACTTGTTTGAGGCCCGCGTCGGCGGCGCACGCGAGGTGGAGGGCGTCAGCGGCACGGAGGAAAACGGACGGAGGGAATCTTTGCATTCGCGCGCAAGCCGACTCCATAAGTATCGAATCGATGGGAAGCCAACGGATCACGCCCGCTTTCTCCTCTTGTTCCAAGCGTTTCACCGTCGCACGCAACTGGGCTTCAGTCAGTTTGTCTTCTCGTTGTTGGCGCTTGAGCGCCGCGATCAACTCAAGTCTTCCATGCAGGCAGCATACAACTTGACCGGTCTGGCTGGAGAGCCAGGCTTCGACCTCCTCCGATCCGTGCTCGTGAAGGTAGAGCTTCACGAGGTAGGAGCTGTCCAGGTAAATCATCGTCCGTCGCGATCGGCGGAGATCAGATCGGTGGAATCGAGATCACTGGACGGCATCTTGCTCCAGTCGCGTTTTGGAAACTTGGGAGAGGCCGTGCTGGCGGCGATCGGACGCAGCTCCGCGATGCGTTCGCCGCGGTCGGTGACGGTGATGGTCTCGCGTTTGGCTGCACGCACCCATTTGCCTGTGGCGGCATGAAGCTCCTTGATCGAGATCGTCTTCATGCCGCTATAAGTGTCACTGGTGACACTTTGAGTCAAGGCGATGCTCCTTTTCCTTCGCCTTGGCGGAAAGCGGAGGGCCCGTCCCCGATCCGCCCGCAATTTTTCACAGGTCGCGGTCCGCGAATCGGCATGCATCGGCGAGGTTCGTGGGCAAAAACGCTGGAGACTCAGTCCAGATCCCGGACACGCAAATGACTTTGCAATCATACCTGGAGGGGCACGCGTCGTCGTGCCCGGGACCGCTCAGCGCCCCCCAATGCCGGTCAATTCGCCACTCCATCGTGATTGTGCTCCTTTGCGAATGAGGTGGTCCCCATGCGTTGGACAGCGGATCGAGGAAAACAAGTTAAGACGGACGCATGGGGTTGAGATGCCTTGGCCGACTCCGAGGACAGGAGCAATCAAGCTTGCCGCAGGAGTCGGCCCAAGGACGAAGCGTTTGATATTGGTTCATTGGTTGATGGCAAGCGGGATGGGCTGACGATAGACTTCCATCGGGGTCATTGGCTCGCTGTCGCCGAAGGCG
>JACTNC010000022.1 GCA_014584295.1 Verrucomicrobiota bacterium | reverse complement strand
GCCCGCAACCGCCCAGCTGCTCTCTCATCTCGGACTGCGCCTGCCAAAAGGCCCACGAATCATCGCGAATGTAGTGCCGAAAAACACCCCAAAATCTGCACAACTTGTTGTTTCCCAACAAAACTTACCCGCGAACTGACGAACCTGGGTTAGGGGCCGGCTGGAGGGACTCTTCATTGGTGCGGCACAGAAAACGCCGAATCTCCCTTGGGGTGACCAAAAAGAAAATTGCAGGCGGGGGGTTACCCCATCCCCCGCCTGCAACTGATCTCTGACCGAATAGCTCGCTCAGAACTCGATGGAGTTTCTAACCTCCCAAGTGGTTGGGGGAGCCACACGCACTTGGGCGTATGAACCGTCCGGCTGGGTGCTGATGGGAATCAGATCCCGGTCCCGCAGCGCATTGCGGACGGCAAGTCGCACCGTCCAGTCGAGGTTACCGCGAATCTTCTGCCGGTAACTGAGCCAGATGTCACCATTAAATTCCGCCGGCGCGTAATGCGGGTTCTCCACGTCGGAAACCAGCTTCCCGTCCGCATTGGTCTTCAGCGGGTATCCGATCGCCGCCTTGTCCTGCCAGCGGAGCGCGCCGCCTACGCCGAACCCGCGCAGGCGGTCGGAGCCGAAGGTGTAATTCGTCACAAAGTTCACGCGCCATTTCCGCTGTTCCGGGGACACCCGTCCGTCCTGGGAAGTGAGGGTGCGCAGGGGAACCTCCAAGACGCTCTCATACCATTGACCGAACGGAATGCCGCCCAAGCCGCGCGGTAGATCGTAGATTTTCTGCCAAAACGGCCGGCGAAGCTCGGCATATGCCACAACATCCGCACCGGCTCCAGTGAACACCGTCTCCTGCTTGGCGACGTTCAGCATCATGCGCCAGTTCTGGGTGGGATTGTAGATGGCCTCCCACTCGATGCCGCGCGACTTCCGGCTCGAGACGCTGCTGCGGCCCGATCCGCCCGGGGTGCTCCAGACGCCGGTAAGTGGATCCTTCTTCGCCTGAAGAAAGGCGATCAACTCCGGCGGCGGCAGGCCGAATTGGGTGATGCGATCCGCCGTGGTCAGGCCGTTCACGAGGAGGTCGTTGAGGAAGTTCAGGGCGACAAACTCGCCTTGGTTCACCACGACGTTCCACGCAAGGTTTGAGGCGTCGCCGTTGGATTCATTGGCCACGATGGTCTCGAACCAGTTCATCCGCAGGTTCAACTTGTCATTGAAGGCCCGGAGCGAGAACCCGAATTCTTTTGTCTCGCCGCTCGGGGATCCGATGGAACGCCCGAAGATGTCGGTGCGCTGCGACAACGGCTGGAAGTTCTCCGAAGTGCTGTAGTGCACGCTCAGACGGGAGTCACCCGGCAGGGTGTAGGGAATATGGCCGACCACGCTATAGCTGACCGCCTCGCCGGAAAGCACCGTCGTCGGCGCGCCCGGGGGGTGAAACTTGTCGAAGATGATGCCGCCGTTCGCATCGAGCGGTAGAGGGGCGAGACTGAAGGTATCGCTGTCGTCGGTGCGCCAGCCGACCGTGGTCACCAGGTGCTTCTTGAGCCAAAAGCTCTGGAGCACGGCCGCCTTGGAGTCAATCTCCTGCCGGTCAACCGTGCCGCCGGCCGGAAGCGCGATCTCCTGGGCCAGCTGCGAAGTCCAGGAAGCCGTCTGCACATCCCAGCCGATGATCGGGTAGATGGCGTTGGGCTGCCAGATGGGGGTGCTGGGCGAGGCGCTGATCCGCACGTCACTGATCGAACCGGCGTTGAGGATCGAGGGCCCGAGATAGATGATGTTGGTGACCCGCCGACGGAAGCCGTTGAGGGGATTGTTCAGATTCTCGAAGACCCGGTTGTTCTGGCCGACGCCGCCCCACTGCATGCTCCAGTTGACATTCCGGTTTTCAATTTTTTGCCGGTCCAGCAGGCCGGTGAGCACATGCCGTCCGAGGATCGAACTCCATACTCCGTCGAATTTATTTTCGAAATCCAACTCGTAGTAGGCGGTCGCGCGCCACGAGGCGCGGTTTGTCTCAGATTCACTCATCTGCGGAACGGCCAGCACAAAGGGTCGTCCGAGATTCGGATTGTCGCGACCGTCCAGGAGCTTGCTGTTCACATCGACCCGGATGCCGTACGACGCCTGCCCGCCGATCGGGTTGAAGCTCTGGTCAGAGTACTCCTGTTGGTTCACGCTAAGCTCGATACCCGCGGTCCGATTGAGGAACGTTTGTTCCCATGATGCTCCGAGCGAGTGGAAATCCGCGGCCGTGAAACTCTCGTCGCCCGCCAGCAGCTGGTGGCGAAAGTCGAAGACCGAACGGTCGGTGAAGGTCTGCAACCGTAGGGTGCTGGCCGGTTCCGCGAGATTCCGGCCGCCGCGCCAGTCAAGGCGCGGCGCCGGCGCGGTCCGTCTGCCTTGGATGCCATCCATCGTCGGCGACGTGGCGGCTTGGTCTCCCCAGATGGTCGCCCATTGGAAAAAGAACTCCTGGGTGCCGATAGCGCGCTCAAACTCCGCGCCCGCCGCCTGCGTGGCAGCATTCCACGTTTCCCGGCTGCCG
Source organism: Verrucomicrobiota bacterium (assembly GCA_014584295.1). GTDB lineage: Bacteria > Verrucomicrobiota > Verrucomicrobiia > Opitutales > Opitutaceae > UBA6669. Next base: position 41,449 of record JACTNC010000022.1, on the reverse strand, counting down.
GCCGGCGCGCTCCCCAACCAAACACTGATGTTGTCGAACGGGCTCGTGAGGTTGGGCCGAAGAGCCCGGTTGTGACCCACCTCTGCATTCACACGCAGAATGGAATTTGCAAACGGACGGTAATCGACCGCCAGATAGCCGCGTGTGTCCTTTTCGAAGGTGGGTTCCTGCTCGAACTGCGCATCCTTGTGCAGGGCGCTCAATCGTAGCGCAAGCTTGCCGTCGATCAGGACCTGGTTCGTGTCCAAGGTGCCGCGGTAGGAGCCGAAGCTGGAAACCTCCGCGCTGAGTTCCGTATGCGGGCGGTAACTCGGCTTGCGCAGGGCATAGTTGACGATGCCTGCCGGACTGCCCAGCCCGAAGAGAACCGCGTTCGGGCCGCGGCTGATTTCGACACGCTCTACGTTGTATTCGTCGAACGGAATGTCCGTCAGAAAAAGATCCCGGGTCAGGTCGGCCGCGCTCAAGCCGCGAACACGTGTCGCGTTCTGTGGACGGCGGCGCACGGATTCAACCTCCTGCAGGGCATCGATACCCGTGCCAGCAGGCTGACCGCCGGTGAAATTGCCCAGCTGACCGGCGGCCTCCGTGCCTGTGGTGTACGTGAGCAGCTCGTTCACGTTGTGGACATTCGTATCCTTCAAAAATTCGGTCGTGAGCACCTGAATTGCGCCGCCCACATCGTTGAGGTTCGTTCGCAAGCGTGAACCCGCCAAGGTGGCGGTGGCCTGGTAGCCGACATCCTCCTCCGCTGTAACCGTGAACGGCGACAGCACGATTACATCCTCCTCCCCGGCGTCAGGCGGCGTGGAGGCGCCGGAGGTATGCTGGCCAGATAGTGAGGCTCCGAAAAATGGAAATGCCAGGAGAAGAGCGGTGAAGGGCAAACGGTGGAACCCTGAGGTTCTCCGCGAATACAGCGAGGTTGGGTGGATGGTCATGGTGTTAGCAGGAATCAGGCATTGAGCCGCTGCCGTCGAGGGGTTCGCAGCAACGCGCGGTAACTATGCCGAGAAGCTATTGCCCGCCGTCACTGCGACAATGAACGTTCCGTTTTATCCGTTTACAAGCCGGCTCTGCCACGCCCGTCAGCGGGAACTCATCACCGCGCCCACGGCATCGGCAACGGAGCCGGGAACTTCGAGCGTACGCGGATTGCGCCTCCGTCCTCCGCCAGTGACCGGCAGATCGCCTCCACGACATCGACCACGTGAGCCGCCTGCGCACCGGTGGCCCGATGCGGCCGGCCGGCGCGAATCGCATCCACCATTTCACCCACGCCGCGACCGAACTCGACGCCGGAGAATGGCGGCCGAGCCGGGGTGACTCGCGCATAAGGTTCGCGACCCGTTGCACATTCCACCGGCGCGTCGAAGAGCTGGAAATCCCCGACGTAGATGCGGCCGTCGTCGCCATGATACTCAAGAGATCCGCCGCCCTTTGAACGGTCGCGATCAGCATAAAAATTGGCGGTCAATCTCACCACCGGACCCGATGCAAGCTCCAACCAAGCCACGATGAAGTCCGGCGAGGTGATCCGAAACTTCCGCCCGCCCTTCGCTTTTCGCTCAGCCAGCACAATCCGGCTCCATGCTCGGACTTTGATGACAGGACCAAAAATCGCGGTGATCGCGGTGATCGGGTAAACGCCGACATCCCACACTGGGCCTATCGCAAAAAACGGCTCCGGTGCTGGGTGATACCATTCAATGCGCCCGTGATTCACTTCCGCATAAATCACGCGGATCGGGCCGATGCGGCCGCCGCGAACGAGTTTCCATGCGGTTTGATGGGCTTCTCCAAGGAAAGTCGCCGGTGCGCAGCCTAGCCGCAAACCACGGCGGTGGGCGAGAGCGGTGAGTCGTCTGGCAGTGGCATAATCAAGCGCCAGGGGCTTTTCGGAATAAACATGTTTTCCGCCTCTCAGACATTGCTCGGTGACCCGCGCGTGGACGGAGTGCAAAGTGATGTTCACCACCAGATCGATCCTGGGATCCTCCAGCATTTCCGCCACCGAACGATAGGCGTGCAATTCACGCGCCGCGGCAAAACGCCGGGCGCTCTCGGCACTCCGGCCCGCCACGCCGAAAATTTTCATCTCGGGATGATCCCGCAGCTGGCGAAAGTAGGCATCTGCGACATGGCCGCATCCAGCGAAGGCAATTCCGAAAGCTCGTGCACGTGATTTTTTCATGCTTGTGAAAATATGATCGGTATAGGTCGCGTCGTTTTATTTGGCAGGGTTTCCCTGTTCCGCACGGGCCGGCAGACTGGTCTTTTCATCGGGAAATAAAAGCGGCCCCAGTCGCGCCCGCCCTTCGGGGTGATTTCCGTCACGACCGTGTGGTGGAGCCACGGATTCCGTCGAAGAGCCTTCGGCAGCAGATTGAACACCCAAGTTGGATCAGACGACGCGGAAGCAGCCCGGACAAGTGGAGGCGAACACACCGCCCCCACCACGAACGTGATAAGCATCGCTCTATACATCGGAATGCAGACGGGGTGGTGCGGGTGCTGGCGGATGCTTCCTGCGTGGAAACTGGTGATCAGCGCCGGTTTTCCATCTGCCAATCGCGATCAAAATGCCCCGCCTGAACAATTTTGCCGTCCGTCGCCACGACATAGTCCGGCAGGAGGTGAAGGGGCATCATCCAGCCCGCTTTCAACGGCACATCCAGCTTGGCACTGAGGACCGGTCCGGTCCAGATCACCACGTAGCGCGCTGGATTTTCCGGGTTGGGGTGAATGAAGACGACCGCACTTCCCTTCTCTGCGGCGGCCATGAGCGCGCCCGGCAGTTTGGAGGACAATCGCGCAATATGCGGATTCGTCTTGGCATTGCCGAAGAGAATGAGATGGGAGTTTGCGATGTCCTCAGCTGTCACCTTGTTGGCGGCCTTGAGTGGATATTCTCCATGCACCATCAGCTGACTGGGCGGGTTCCTGATGGCATCCAATTCCGCTCGGGCCAGCCCCAAGTCGTTTTCACCATAGACCGCGAGGAAGCGAGCATTGAATGCGTCTCCTAACGGGCCTTGCATTCCGTGACGTTTACCCGCATGCACCGGGGCCGCGGCCATCTGCCACCGACCGCCAGTTTGAACCAAATGGATGACTGGCGGCAGGGCTCCCGAAGACACTACGGCTTCGTCGATTGTAAAGGCAACCGGCACGTCCGTCGGAACACCGGCATCGGACAGACGCAGGGTCAATGCGTCGATATTTTCGGTCGTAACCTTCAGGGAAGGCGGCCGCGCCAACTCGTTCGGCTCCGGCGCACGATCCCGACGGCCCTGTTGCGGCCGCGGTTTACCATCGTCATAGGTGGCCGTGATGCGGGCGCCTGCATTGTGCTGTACAAGCCGGTCGAGCGTCACCCAATACGCGCGGTCATATCGGAGCGTGTTGGTGAAGAATTTCACCTCCGTCGGTTTCCGATTGATGGGCTTGATCGTCGCCGCGTCGGAAAAAATCGAATACGATAGCTGGGGCGCCCAGTGGTGGGGCATACCGGGAAAGCTCTCCATGGTGGCAAAGCCGCCCGCGGCGACCACGCCGTCGCTGAATCGAGTCGAGGTCTTCTGGATACCGGCGCCGGCATTTTTCATAAACACCAGCACGTTGCGGGCATTGGGAAAATAATTGTCGGGATTGAACATGGCCGCTTGAGGCTTCATCCAATCGGGAAGGTTGGGCGGAACATCCGCGGCGTTGCCGAAGCCCATGGCGGCGTCAATCGGCGTGATGCTGCCGAATCGATCTGGGTGACGGAGCCCCACAAACCACGACCCTGCGCCGCCCATGGAATGCCCCATGATATAGATGCGGTCGGGATCGATCGAATAACGGCGCTGGACGTCCGCGATCACCTCCAGCACGTCCTCCTCGCCCTGTCCTTGATAGAACGTGTTGCCACGTCCATATACGCTCGCGACGAAAACAGGAGCATGGGTATCGACCCATTCCTTGGTGCCCATTCCGGTCCACCGTAGCCGGCGTCCGGCCAGCGCCTTCGGGCCGATGCCGTGCAGCTGAACGATGAGCGCGAACTTGGTGTCCTTTGTATAATCCTTCGGCACCCAGATGCCGTATGGCTGAATGGAACCGTCCGTGCTGGAACGGAAGTAGTTCTTCGTATAGTCGCCATGTTTTGCCACCGCCGCCTGGTTGGCCACAAAGGCCTTCTCAAGTTCGAGTATCTCATCTTCTGACTCGTAGGTAAGCAACTCCACTTCCCCGCGGGAAATGAGACGTGATTCACCTTTCATGGGCTCGGCAGAGGTCTGTGGCCCGCCACCACGCCGCGGCGACGCAGGCCCGCTAGCGCTTGGCGCCTGAGCATAAGCCGCCGGCTGAACGACCGCTGTCAACAGCAGCATCAGTGGCATAATCCATCGCATCCGGATCAATTTTTGCATGGTACAGTGATTTTGCGTATTCAAAACGGGCATAATTATCTGGCCGGTACCGAGGACAAACCTGCCTTCTAAGACTGCCCCGGAAAACTTTCGGGGGCAGTCTTAGCAAAGAACCTCGTTACGGCGGCAATGAAAGGCTTAAAGATCAAACGTGGTGGACAATATCCACTGCCGTCCATCGATAATGCGGAAGGTGGCGGGATACCCTTCAGGTTGCCATGTGGTGGGACGGAGGCCGCGATTGAGGAACGCATCGCGGCAATTCAGCTGGATCCGGGTGCGCACCTTGTCTTTGAACAGACGGAGATTGTATGCGGCCATGAAGTCGAAGCTGAATCGGGAGGGATCATAGACCGGCTTGTCGTAATCTAACTCACGGACAACCCCGTTCGGGCCTACAATGCCCTCAAAACCGATCGCGCTCTTGTCGGCCCAGCGAATGGTCGAGCCCACCGTGAGCCCCTTGAGGCGGCCGGAGGTGAACTCATAGGTGGCGATGGAACTCCAGCTCCACTCCTTGTTCTGCGTACGCGGTTTGCCGAGATTCGCACTCATGCGCGCCAGATTGGTGACCACTTGGTTATTGTATTGGTTAATGTTCTGGGTCGCCTGATCCCACCACCGCTGACCTGCATCATTGGTGATTGTGGTCCAGACCGGAAGGCGCTCGGCGATGAAAGCCCTGGTGGCGTCAACGAGTGCCAGATCGATTGCCTTCGTCTGCGCCGCAGTAATGCGCAGCCGAAAGTTACGCGTCGGATTGTAGTTTAGTTCGACCTCCATGCCTTTTGAAAGCTGGTTATTTACATCAGTGACCGAGACGGGTGCGCGGATGAGGTCCCAGAAGCCTTGGGGCAATTTGGCGAAATCGTACATCGCGACTTGGATCTGCTCCTCGGTCGCGTTTGCATATTCTGGCCGCGCAGTGATCACATTGCGCGCGAAAGTCTCCAGCGTGTTGGTCCCGGTGCCCGCCTCGAATCCTCGGACGATTGTCACAGGGAGACCGAACTGCCCTTGTAGGCGTGCTCCGGTTTGCTCGGTCTTGAACCAGCTTACGCGTGCGACGAACTTATTGTCAGGAGTACGGACTGAAAATCCCCAATCCCGGCCAATGCCGTGCTGGTTTTCCAATTCCTGTCCATAGAGATTGTAGGCGGGGGCCTCCGGCCTGAAGCTATCCGCATAACTGTAGTGCAGCTGGAAGCCTTCAAGCAGCTTCGCGAAGAGTCCATCCGCCCCACCTTGGCTTCGCTTGCCTTCGATGAAGGACATGCCGCGGAAAGGCCGAAAAACACCTTGATAAGTGGCGGTCGCGCCGTCGCGGTCCGACCAGGCACCATAGGTGTCCAAGTTTGGAACTGGAATGGCACCAAACCCGGTCGTCGCATCGATCACCGGCGCTGAGGTGCTGCGTGTCCGCTGTTCGTCCTTGCGATACCCCACCGTGGTCACAAAACGCTCCTTCCAGAAGTAGCTTTGGAGCGCACCGCCGAATGTACGCAGCTCAAGCTCACTCCCGCGGGCACCGCCGAAAGCCATGCCGTCAACGTTAACCGGAATCGTCGCCCATGTAACGTTAGCACCGGCGACATTGCTGGCGTATCGGAAACTGTAGCTGCCTGACGCGATCCCTGCGCTCGATGGAGCGTAGTCGACCACATTGCTGGAACCGGCCTGCACCGCATCACCCATATAGTAACGCTCGGTGATGGTGGCGTGGCTCGAGTTGTAGCGGTTAGCGGGATTGATCCAGGACGCATCACTTGTCACGACCTTGCGATAGCCGTAGGTGGCATTCCTGCGATTGTTGTACTCGTAGAATGTATTAGCCTGATGCCGACCAAGGAAACGCAGCCACTTTTTCTCCGTCTGGCCGAAGTCAAGGGCATAGCTGAGCTGAGCTCGCGCCGTATCGCTTAGGATCACGTCATTGCTCGAGGTCCGCTGAATCGCGTTAACGTACGGTCGCAGGAAATTCGGATTGGCCGTGCCGTCGAGCAGGCGCTCGTTCACATCGATGTAGATGTTGGTCGTCTCGTTGATGATGTTCTGATTAAACCGCTCGGAGTCCTCGCGACGCCAAGCGACTTGAACATAGGACTGATGCAGCGGAGTCGTGAACAGCTTTTGATCCAGCTGAACCTTGTAGACATCAGCCTGATCTCGGCTCCAGTTCGGGGCCACCGCGTTGATGTTTTCGTAGTCGTAGATTTCTTTGTTCGAGATTCCGACCAGCGAATCAAGCGGTAGCTGAGGGCCGGGGGGCTGGGCGTTGCGATACTTGAACACGTCGCTGGCCGTGGTCATCACTCGGATGCTGTTAGTCCAGTTGCCCGTCCCGGGCACGCCGGAAGCCTGGAGGCGGTTTGGCGTGAAAAGGGTGACCCGACCGTCCGGCTCAATGTACATGCTCGGCATGTTGTCGAAGAACGCGTCCCGCCCGAGCCCGCGCGGATACAGGGTGTTGTTGTCGAACTGAGCTGTCAGCGGAATGGTCGCCACCACCGCGCCGTTGAGTTTGACGGTGGAGGCGATCGGATCCCACGTGGGACGTCCCGCGGCGATCCAGTCAGAGACCATGTCGGTCGGCGTGCTGGCATTCGGCCGGCGAGCAAAATTGCGATACGTTTCGATCGAACCGCTCACCGTGGTCCCGGAGAAAGGTTTGAAAGCAACCGCGGAATAGAAACGTCGGGTCGTGTCCTCCGACGGTTTACGATGGAAACCCCTGGAATCATACACCGCCGAGGCCCGAAGCGCCAGTTTGTCCTTCAGGATGGGTCGATTGATATCAAAGCTCGTGCGATAGCCACCCCAATCGTCGCCTCGAAAACTCACCTGCGTGATCTCGCGAGTCAGGTTCGCGCGCGCTTGGTTAACGTTCACGGTGCCGCCGGCGTTTCCGAGGCCGCTCAAAGTGGAATTCGGGCCTCGGCTCAGTTCGATCGAATCCAAGTTGTAAGCATCGAAGGGGATGCGGCTGGTGGCCGAAAAACCGTCTACTGAAATGTTGGCAGAACTCAGACCACGAACGCGATTGCTAGTCTGGGGGCTGTCTTGGACATTGTCGATCACTCGTCCTTGGAAGTCCACTGACTGGTCGGTAAACTGGCCGATGCCTTCAGTCCCTATCTCCGTTTGGAAAACATCGTTGATGTCAATGGCCGCGGTATCGATCAGTTGCTGCTTCGTGATTACCGTGAGCGCAGCGCCCAGATCTGCAACCGGCGTGTTAAGCCGCGTGCCCGACATTGTATTCGAAGCAAGGTAGCCGTGGTCGTCGGCGATGACCTCGAACGGGGAGAGTTCAAAAATCTCGTCGTCTTTCTTCGACGTGGAATCGGCTGTCTTTGAAGTCGCGACGCTTTTGGTATCTGCCGTTTCGGTCTTCTTCTCCGGTTCGTCCCCCTCGGCTTTGGACTCGTTGGGGACGCGGGCTACCTGAGCGACCGCCAAGGTGCCACCCAGAAGGGCGACAGCCAGCAGTAGAAACAAGCGCCTGATGCAATCAGGGGTGTACTCCAGTTTCATATTACGGTTATGTTTGTTTGGGGTTGGTGGGCTCGGTTTGGGTGACGAGTGGGAGCGCTACGCACCGATTGCAGCAGCAATGAGCGGGCACGGTGTTGAGATTAATAGCTTCTCGTTAAGACCGCACCAGCGCTCTGGCATTTTACCCGTTCACGGAGCGACGATCGCTGGCCAGCACTGGCTTGACACGAAGCCACAACTGACCGCACTAGGAATCACCCCGTGGATACGCACCAACCACTCATCACGCTGAGCGACATCGCCAGGGAAGCGAAGGTCAGCCGCACCACGGTCTCGCTTGCCCTACGCAACAGCCCGCGCATAAGCACCGCCGTGCGCAACAAGGTGCAGACCATCGCGCGCAAACTGGAATATCGGCAAAATCCGCTGGTCACCGCGCACATGGCGTACGTTCGAACGTTGCACCCACATTACACGGGCCAATGCATCGCATTCGTCTGCAACCGTTCTCTCGCCGAAGTCGAACGCGACACGCGCACTCCGCTGCGAAAATACCTCCACGCCACTCGCGAACGCGCCCGTTCGCTGGGATATGAGCTGGAGCTTTTCAATCTCGCCGAGTCCGGGATGACGCCACATCGCATGACCAAGATCCTGCTCGCTCGCGGCATTTCCGGCGTGATTTTTCACCCGATGGACGACGGCAGCGGATTAGTCGGGCTCCCACTTGATCCGGCCAATTTTGCCCTGGTCATGATCGAGCATGTTTTCATCGAACCCCGACTTCACAAGGTGTGCGACGACCAATTTTCGACCATTGGACGCATGATCCAGCGCCTGCTGGATTACGGATACACCCGGATTGGTATCGCCATGTCGAGCCGCGCCGATGATCACGCCAACCATCACTGGTTGGCGGGCTATCAGGCCTTCCAATCTCTCAACGAGCATGGCAACACCCTGCCTCACCTCATTACCTCCGAATGGACCCGTGAACGCCTTCTTGCATGGTACCGCTATCATCGCCCCGAAGCGATCATCACCATCGACGAAGATACCGTCCTTTGGCTGCGTGAAGCCGGATTAAAGGTTCCGGACGACGTCGCCTGCGCAACGCTGTACTGGAAGGAAGACCGCGCCTATCTCAGCGGGTTCTATCAAAACCACGAACACATAGGCGCCGCGGCTGTCGACATGATCGCCTCGCAGCTCAATCACAACGAACGCGGTCTACCGGTCGAACAACGCACGATGCTGGTTGAATCAGTCTGGAAGGAAGGCAGCACCCTGCCAAGGCGGACATCCGCCGACGCTAGGTCGAAACTGCGCGTCTGGACACGCTGACAACCACTCCCGGAGCAGCCGGGAAATGCAACGGATAAAACGCCCCGAAGGTGGAGCGGCGCGCCTTGATCCGTTGAATTGGGGTATGCCCCTTATGAAGACTGCCCTTCCCCGACGCCTACTGTCCTATGTCCTCTTCGCGGCGCTCGCCAGCCGCCTTTTTTCCAGCGATACTCTCGAAACCGAACGCCTTCGCATCACCCTCGGCGAAGGCGGCGCGCTGAACGTGTTGGACAAGGCTGCTGGTGTCCACTGGACCCAGCCTGCGCTGCCGGTGCAGATAAGTAATGTCCGCACTTCAGCGACCGATCTCACCTTCAACCTCAATGAGATCATGACGGTTCGAGTGATTCCCGCAGGAGAACGAATTGACGTCGAAATCTCCGGGCCGGAAGACACCAAAATCGAAGGGCTTGAATATCCGGCCGGTTTCACGCGGTCTGAGGCGATTGCGGGACAAAACCTGGTTCTGCCGCACTGCGCCGGCTTCTCCATCCCCTTCGCCATGAACAAACGGGCCGACCTCGTTCGCGTGCCCGGCTACTACACAACCGACATTGGCCAGGGCGGGCTTACTATGCCGTGGATATCCACCACCGACGGCACGGCCGGATGTCTTATGCTCATTGGGACACCTTACGACTCACGCATGAAGGTCTGGACCGATTCGGCCGGCTATCAGTATGCAGTCAGCTGGCACGACACGAAGGGACGCTTGGGTTATGCCCGCCAAGTCAGCTATCGCTTTACCGCGAAAGGGGGGGCCGTGGCTCTCTGCAAGGTTTACCGTGAAGAAGCGAAAGCATCCGGGCTGCTCGTTACACTGCGCGAGAAGAGCAAGTCTATTCCCGGCATTGAACGCTTCCTCGGGGCACTCAGTTTCTGGCTCGTAGACTGGCCCGATGCCGACCTGATCGAAAAGATCAAAGCTGCGGGGGTTGATCGCGCCCTCGTCAGCTATCATGTAACGGGGCCGGTCCCTCCGGGTGTCGTCAACCGGTACGGCCACAACACCACGTACGAAGCCATGGACCAACAGTTCATCGCCCAGCTGCACGCGCTGGGCTACCTGGCAGGACGCTACGACTACTATCGCACCATTTATCCTCCAAGCGACGACGGACGCGGGAGCAACGGCTGGATCATGCGTTTCGTCGGCTATCCTGAACAACTGGCCCATGATGAAAACGGCCGGATACGGCCGGGGTTTCAGGGCGGCAACCAGCGCCGGGACGTCGCGAATAGCACTGCCATCCGCGGCAACCGCTGCTCGAAATGCCAGTACGAACTAGCCCAGATTTATATTCCGCTCGACGTCGATCGCACGGGCTACGATGCGCGGCTCCTCGACGCGGTCTGCGCCGTCAATTGGCAGGAGTGCTACAATCCGGCCCATCCGGTCACCCGTGAGGAGGACATGCAATGGAGACGCAAACAGTTGCGGGTCGCCATGGACAATGGCCAGGTGACGGGAACGGAACATATCGCCTCTTGGGCGGTGCCGCATGCGGTCTATGCAGAAGCCCCCACCACTTTCGTCCGGTTCGCGGGTTACCGCGAGTCGTTCAACGGCCAGTCCTTCACACCTCCGGAAAGTTTCAGTACCGTCGTGCTTGACGAGCGGATTCGCTTTCCGCTCTGGCAACTCGTGTTTCACGACGCGGTGGTGATCACCAACCGATGGACTTTCACAGCCAATCGATACACAGACGAGAAAATCTGGCACAAGGAGGATCTCATTAACCTGCTGCACGGACAAATGCCGACCTTCATGCTAGATGCCGCAAACTTCGTGGCTAATGCCGGCCATTTTGTTCGCACCGCACAAACCGTCGGGGAATGGAATGCCAAAATCGGCTATGAGGAATTGACCGACTTTCGTTGGCTGAATCCCGATGGGAGCATGCAGGAGGCGGTCTACGCCTCAGGCGAAAGCGTCGTCGTCAATTTTGGCCGAGACGTGCAGACTCTGCCAGACGGCTTGCGCGTCCCGGCCGGCGGTTTTGCCTTCCGCTCAGTACCGCGGTGAGCCTGCCGGCGTACGGCCGGATGTAATGCCCGCTCCGCCAGCGGCGGAACGCTCCTCCCGCATTTCCTCCCATGAAATTTCCACTTCATCCTCACCTTGACCTGAGCGGCCTGTGGTCGTTCGCCTTAAATTTCAGCCCTGGCGAATACCGCACCGTCGCCGATATAGAGGCCGGCAGCATTGAAACGTTTCCATGCCAAGTGCCGGGCAACCTAGAACTGGACCTCCACGCGGCCGGCAAGATTCCAGATCCATTTTTTGGAATGAACATCGCGGCCCTGCGGAAATACGAAAGCGCCCATGCTTGGTATTTCAGGCGCTTTGACTGCGCCATCGCGGCGAACACGACGCCCGTCCTCGTATTTGAAGGCCTCGACTGCTTTGCCGATGTTTGGCTCAACGGCAAAAACATCGGTTCATCCGCAAACGCTCTCGTCGAACAGAGCTTCCCGGCCGAAGGTTTGCGCACAACCGACAATGAGTTGGTCGTACATCTGCGACCGGTCTCGGAGGAAGCTAAGAAATTCACCTATCCACCCGGTGCCGTAGCGCAGCCCAACTCTTACGAAAGTCTCCGCGTTCGCAAGGCACCCCACGTTTTTGGCTGGGATATCATGCCGCGCGCTGTGTCCGCCGGGATTTGGCGGCCGGTCAGGCTGGAATTTCAGCCCTCGACCCGGCTCGAAACCGTCTGGCTGGAGACCACGGCGGCGGATGACCGCGAAGCGAAGCTGACCCTGCACTTCCGCTCCCATCTTCCGCCCGGGGATCCATCCGCCTACGCGATCACGGTCGCCGGCGCATGCGGTGATTCCCGCTTCGAGGCGCGGTCCTCTGTGATGTTCGAAGCGGGGCGCATCACCTTCACGGTTCGCAACCCGCGGCGCTGGTGGCCGCGCGATCGTGGCGCACAGGCGCTGTACAACGTGAACGTGTCCTTGCACCGGCACGGCCGGGAATTGGATCGGGTCGAATTTCGCCATGGCATCCGCATGGTTGAGCTGCATCGCACGAGCCTCACCGACGAAGCCGGTGAGGGCGCCTTCTGTTTTCTCATCAACGGGGAGCGCGTTTTCATGCGAGGCACTAACTGGGTTCCCGCCGACGCCTACCACTCCCGCGATGCCGGACGCCTCCCCACCATGCTGGCGCTCGCCGAGGAATGCGGCTGCAACATGATTCGCTGCTGGGGAGGCAGCGTGTACGAACCCGCGGCGTTTTTCGATTTCTGCGACGAGCACGGCATCCTGGTCTGGCAGGATTTCGCCATGGCCTGCGCGGTCTATCCGCAGGACGAAGCCTTCGCCCGCATCATCGACGATGAGGCGCGCAAGGTGATCCGACGTCTCCGCCAGCATCCGTCCCTCGTGTGCTGGTCGGGCGACAATGAATGTGACCGGGCCTACGACTGGTACCGCCGCGGACTGGCGGACGGCAACCGGCTGACGCGTGAAACGCTGCCGCGCGTGCTCGCAGATGAGGATCCGAGCCGGCCTTACCTGCCTTCCTCGCCCTGGATTGATGCCATTGCCTCGCAGGCCGACCGCCGCTTTCTCCCCGAGGCGCATCTATGGGGGCCGCGGGATTACTTCCGGAGCGCCTACTACGCGAACTCCCCAGCACATTTCGCCAGTGAAATCGGCTACCATGGGTGCCCCGCCGCCGCCTCGGTAAGGCGGTTCATCTCGCCGGAAAAACTCTGGCCTCCCGGCAATGACGAATGGCTTCTTCACGCCACCTCACCTGTGCCCGGGGTCGAGCTGTGGGACTACCGCGTCGAACTCATGGTCAAACAGCTCCGGGAAATGTTTGGCGTCGTCCCCTCCAGCCTGGATGAGTTCGCTTTGCAGAGCCAATGTGTTCAGGCTGAGGCCATGAAGTTCTTCATTGAACACTTCCGCGGTGCAAAATGGCGCCGCACCGGCGTTCTGTGGTGGAACCTCATCGACGGCTGGCCCCAGTTCTCCGACGCGGTGGTGGACTACTATTTCGAGCCGAAGCTCGCCTTCGCGTTCATTACCCGGGCGCAGCGGCCCCTTCTCGTCATGCTCCGCGAGCCCCAGGGCTGGACCCAGGATCTCGTCGCCTGCAACGACACCCGTCATCCGGTCACGCTGCGGTATTCCGTCCGTGACGCCGACACCGGCCAAGTCCTCGTCGAGGGCACCGGCACCGCGGCGGCGGATGCCGTCACTATACTGTCCGTCCTGCCCTTTACCCGCAGTGCCTCCCGCTTTCTCGTCATCGACTGGGAGAGTCCGCACGGTCCCGCTCGCAATCATTTCCTGAGCGGTGATCCACCCTTCGACGCGGTTCGCTATGCCGCTTGGCTCGACAAGACATATCCCCCGCCGTCCCGGCGGTAAACAGGGAATCCTACACGGAAGTAGCGTGCTGCGCCTTCCGGGCCGACAGTTACAGGATGATTTCGACTGTGTCATGCCCACTCGATTTCCGCCGCTTCCGTCGGAACGGGCGCGCCTCGATCGCCGTGCCTCCGCCGGCTATACCCATCCGGCGCCTTCGCGGCGGAGAACCCTCAGGGTGGGCTCGCCCATGGTAAAACGACTCCTCGAATCTGGGCACATCGACGAACTCGACGACCTGACGGAGGTCGCCGGCCAACGGCTCACCGGGATCGGGGAGAAGATCCGCGCCAACCTGATCCCACCGCTGCTGCGCCGGCTGCCGGATTACGAACGCGTGTGGCTGCGGGCCGACCTGCAGGGCGGCTTGACGGTAGCGGCACTCGCCATTCCCCTGGCCATCGCCTTCGCCCTTCTCATCGGGATCCCGGTGACGGCTGTGTTGGCCAGCACAATTGTCGGCTCCGTGCTGTGCTTGCTCCACTGCTCCTCGCGGCACCCGGTCTTCGGTCCGACAAATACCATCAGCATCATCCTCGCGGGGGCCCTGCTCGTGCTCGCCGACGAGCCGCTCTGGGCGCTGCAGAAGGTGCTGCTCATCGGTTTTCTGATAGGCGCCATCCAGCTGGCCGCCGGCCTCGCCAACTTCGGCAAGGTCACACAATTCGTGTCTTGCTCGGTCATCGTCGGCTACACCACCGCGGTCGGCATCCTCATTGCCACCGGTCAGCTTGGCAACCTCTTCGGCATCAATCGCGGCACGGATGTCAGCCTGCCCGGCACCCTAGGGCACCCGGCCACCAGCGTCCTGACCTTTCACTTCGACCCGATGACCGCCCTGATCGGTCTCGGCAGCCTCCTGCTCATCATCTGGCTGCGGCGCTGGCGACCGTCATGGCGCGACGGCCTGCCCACCCTGGCCATCGTCGGCGTCGCGACCTGGGGATTTCAACTCGACCAGCATGGCGTGCGGCTCGTGCGCGACCTCGGCGACATTTCGCACTCCGTGCCCTGGTTCACGGGATTCCAGCTCAACGCCAACGGTCTGGCCTTGCTGCCCAGCATCACGAGCATAGCCATCGCTGCCGCCATCCTCGGCATGTTGGAGTCCGTCACCATCGCCAAAACCCTCGCCACACGCACCGGCCAGCGCATCGATCCCAACCAAGAGCTAATCGGCATGGGCCTGAGCAACCTGCTCGACTACGCTTGGCATCAACACACCGCCGCGCTTTTCTCCCGAGCCGCCTGAACTTCGACTTCCGTAGTCAAACTTCACTCAATCAAGAGCCCTAGACAGTTAATGGGCAACCTTTTCTCGTTGTTTGCGCTGAGTGCAGCCAGGCTGAATCGCCTCGAGGCGGCGACGGCAACGTTTGATCTCGGCAAGGATGTCTTCGGCCTTGGCGGTCCACACAAACGGCTTGGGCTGCTGATTCCATTGTTCGATAAAACGCGTGATGGCTTCGATCAGATCGGGGACGCTAGCCCGACTTCGCCGATGCGAAATCGCTCTTGGCCACAGGTTCGCTCCCGCCGATCACAAGTGCTCTCGTCCCAGCCGGCTTCCGGGTTGCTTTCAACCGGGGAAGCGTGGCGGACAATGCATCCCCGCCTTACACTGCGAGATTTGCCTTTCCCTGGACCGTCCCTTCCACAAGCAGCTTGCTGTGTGCGATGATACCGCTCTCCGACTGTCCCATGACACCGGGAAGAATACTGACAAGGCCGAAGACAGCGGCGGTCACCTTTGCGCTGAAGGACGATGGATTCATGCGAGGAGGAAGGATAGGAATTACTTGTGGTTGCACCGCGAAGACTGGGGTTCGTGCTCCGGCGATCGGCGCTGGGATGCTGACAACAGATCGAGCGCACAATTCAAATGCGTCGTTTCGTCCAATCTTCCCAGGTGCATCGGGAAAGTTGGAAATCTTGAGCCGTCGGAGGTAGGGAGCCTCGGCGTGTAAATTTGTGAAAGTGTGTGCATGAAGACGAACGCGGTTTGTCTTCACTCGTTACGCTTCTTCCGGTATAGCTGGTTCATCCCGGATCGATTTCTTCGTGCTCCGCGTCCTGCTATTACCGAAGCAATGCCTTCAAATTAGCGGCACACATAACACGCTTCGGGTGATTGACACGCCTGACGAAACCGTGCGGCAGGCGGTCCAAAGGATTGAATGCCTGCTTCGCCCGATATGGGCAGTACAATCCCGATCGGGAGCTGGAAGCTCCCGCTACGCTTTTCGAACCGGGCACGACGAAGCGTGCCCCTCCAGGGGGAAGGGGAAATTCCTATGGCCTGCAAAAATTTTCGGTTCAGTGGCGCCATACCCCGTCCGTGCGCCAAAAAAGGGTCAGCGACGAGTTCGCGCTTGCGCGTTTCGCTGCGCACCCGTTGAACCCGTCTGTCAGATCCATGAAGCTTCGCATCCTAGCCAGCGGCAGTTCCGGCAACTGCGCCCTCCTGCAGACCGAACAGGCACGGGTGCTCATCGACGCCGGTTACTCCGCCCGACGCATCCGCGCACTGCTCGCAGAGGCCGGGGAAAAGCTGGAGGACATCGACGCGGTGTTTGTCACCCATGACCACAGCGACCACACCATCGGGCTCTCCGGGCTCGCGAGGTTTCCCGAACTGAAGGTTTTTGCCAACGCAGCCACCATGCGCGCCGTTCAGGCAACCCTCGATCGCCAGCCATGCTGGCAGATTTTTGAAACCGGCTCCCGTTTCCGCTTTCGCGATCTGGAAGTCGATACCTTTTCCGTGCCCCACGACGCCCATGATCCCGTCGGCTTCCGCTTCTCCACGGGCTTCGCCGACGACCTTTTTCACCCAAGAAAATCTCTCGCCTGGCTGACCGATCTCGGCCACGTGCCCCTGCATGTCCGCGAACGGCTGAACGACTGCGATTCACTCGTCGTCGAATCGAATCACTGCCCAGCGCTGCTCAAGGCCTGCGTGACACGTCCCTGGTCGACCAAGCAGCGCATCAGCGGGCGCCACGGGCATCTCTCCAACGAGTCCGTGCACGAACTACTCTCCGGCTTCACGCAGCCGCGCTGGCGCCATGTCTTCCTCACCCACCTCTCACGCGACTGCAACAGCCTAGACGCCGTTGAGGCCATGCTGTCCAGCCTGCGCAGCCGCCTGACATGCGACTTCAATGTCGTCGCTCCCGGCGGCGGAACATCCACTTTTGAGTGGTAGCCTCCGGGCATCGCCCCGGCAATTCAGGCATGGCAGAATCATGCCGACCCCGCTTGCGTCCGAGTCCCTGCCCCTGTAGGAAACTCAATCCATGAGTTCATCGCGACCCATTGCCGCGTTCCGGCGCACCAAGATCATCGTAACCCTCGGACCGGCCACCGAAAGCGAGGCAATGCTCGAATCGCTCCTGCGCGGCGGCGCGGACATTGTTCGCCTGAACATGGCGCATGCGACCCACGAGTGGACGCGCGTGACCATCAGGAAGATCCGCGACGTCTCGAAACGCGTCGATCGGGAGGTCGCCATCATGATGGACATCAAGGGACCCGAAATCCGCACCGGGGACCTCGAACACCCGATTGAGCTGAAGGCAGGAGAAGTGTTCGATTTTACGATCAAGCCCGGCGCGAGGGAGGGAGAGCCAAATCTAGAGGAGGTCCGATCGGTCGACGTCAACTACAAGGGCCTGGTGAAGGACATCGCCGTGGGCGACACCGTTCTCGTCGACAACGGCCTGATACAGCTTGAGGTTCTCGAAAAACGGGAGGCAAAAATCCGGTGCCGTGTGCTCGTACCCGGTGAATTGAAGTCGCGCCGACACATCAACCTGCCCGGCGTGACCGTGAATCTGCCGGCATTCACCGAGAAGGACCGCAGGGACACGCTGGTCGGCATCGAGGAAGGAATCGACTTCATCGCCCTCTCGTTCGTGAGAAAGGCGGAGGACGTGGAGACGCTCCGGGAGTTTCTGCGCGAGCACAATTCCTCCGCACAGATCATCGCAAAGATCGAGGACCAGTCCGCCGTTGCCAATCTCGAGGAGATCGTACGCGCGAGCGACGCCCTCATGATCGCGCGCGGGGACCTTGGCATTGAGTGTCCGCTTGAAGAACTGCCGATCATCCAGAGGCGGGCCGGTGAAATCTGCTTCAACTACGGACGTCCTGTGATCGTCGCAACCCACATGCTGGAGTCGATGATCGCCAATCCTGTTCCCACGCGCGCGGAAATCACCGACGTTGCCAACGCTGTCTTTGAGAGGGCCGATTGCGTCATGCTTTCCGGGGAAACGACCGTTGGAAAATTCCCCGCGGAATGCGTCGAGGTGCTCAACCGCATCGCCGTCCGCATCGAGGGGCTGCCCTCAGAAATCTTTCTGGAGCCCCGCTACCTTGATGGAGACAAGGTCAAACTTCTTCAGTCCGCGGTTCAGCTCGCCAACGAACTCGACGACTGCGCAATCCTCACCTTCACCCGACGCGGCTTCATGGCGACAGGCCTCGCCGCAATGCGACCTCACATCGCGCCGATCTTCGCCTTCACCCCGTCGATCCAAACGCTCCGCCAGTTGCGGATCCTGCGGGGCGTTGAACCCTTCTTCATGCAGCTCGATTCCGATCCAGATCTGACCATCAGCCGTGCCATCGGATATCTGCGGCGTGACGGCCGGATCAAGGATGGTGACAAACTCGTGATCGCCACCGACATCCTTTCGGCAAACCGGCTCGTCGACAGTGTGCAGTTGCGAACCGTGAGATAGGCGCGCAAGCCCGCCACGATTCGACCCAAAGAGGGCTTTGACGCGCCTCCCCGCGTCCCTTTTGTTCGGGCAACCATGGAACTGGTCAAACAGTGGGCAGCCTCGTTGGACGACTACGTCATCGATCTCGCGTGGTCGCCCGCGGGCGACTACCTGGCGGTCGCATCGGCGGCGGGACCCATCGTTGTTTTCGGTGGCCGTGACGGTTCAAACCGAGCCTCCTTTGAAGGACACGAGGGCGGCACCAACGTGCTCGCGTGGAGCGCTCCCGGCCTCGTTTCCGGAGGACAGGATGGGCGCATTGTCTGGCGGGATGTGGTCGCAAATCAGGATTCACATACGTTCGCCTTTGAACGCGCCTGGGTCGAACACCTCGCGTGGCGTCCGCATAAATCCGCGTCCACGGAACATCCGGTGTTGCTCGCCGCAGTGGCAGGCCGAAACCTGAGACTGCTGCGACCCGATGGCAGCCTGCACCACGCGTTCCCCATCGCTCCGAAGTCAATTTCCGCGCTCGCTTGGTCTCCCTCCGGTCGCCTTCTGGCGGTCGCCTATTTTGGCGGAGTCTGCCTCTGGGATGCAGACAGCCTCACCGCCTTCAAGGAATTCGGCTACTCGAACAGCATTCACAAACTGGCGTGGTCTGCGGACGGCAAGTGGCTGGTTTCGGGGAACCAGGATCCGAGTGTACATCTCTGGATTCCTGAATCCGGCTTCGAGTTTCACATGAGCGGATACGAGGGCAAGGTGCAGGAAGTATGCTTCGACCACACGGGTCGCTGGCTCGCCACCAGCGGCGGCAGCGAGGGTTGCGTCTGGGATTGCCAGGGCAATGGCCCGGAGGGACGCGAGCCAGCGATGCTTCCACACGAGGCAAAACTCTGCGCCGTCGCATTTCAAAATGGCCACGGACTCCTCGCAACCGGAAGCGAGGACGGCATGGTCCGCCTCTGGAGCCCCGAGCGATCCAATCCGCTTCGCGCAACCATCAGGCTTCCCAGCAAAGTGAGCCGGATTGTCTGGTCGGGAGACGACACCTTCCTCGCAGTCGGTGCAGCCAGTGGAGTCACCTACGTTTTTGGCGTAAAATAGCCCGGGCAAATCACGGATTGCTTGTGAACATGTCGTTACAAGCTCCGCTGATACTTGGAATCTTCCGTCGCGATTGTAGGCAGAAGCGGAAAACTCCACTTGCCTTGCCACCATACGGACCGATGGTGAACCCCTTCCATGTCCGAATCCAACGAAACGCACACAAAAGCAGGCAGCACGAAATTCTCCCGATTCTTCACGCCGTTTATACAATGGTTTGATTCTGACTACTGCCCGGAGGGTGCGTCGAAGGTTCGCAACGAGCCCGACAAGGTCGACTGGACGCGGGTCATGCCGTTTGTCGCGCTCCATCTCGGTTGCCTTGGTGCGATCTGGGTCGGGGTCAGTCCGGTCGCCCTGATCTCTGCCGTGGCCCTGTATTTCATTCGCATGTTCGCCGTCACGGGCGTGCATCACCGCTACTTTTCCCACAAGACCTACAGCACCAGCCGGGTCGGTCAGTTTCTGATGGCGCTCTTCGCAGGAACCACGGTCCAGCGGGGCTCGCTCTGGTGGGCCTATCATCATCGTCACCATCACCAGCACTCCGATGGCCCTGAGGACGCGCATTCGCCCCACGTGCATGGCTTCTGGTGGTCGCACATCGGGTGGATCACAAGTCGACGCAATTTTCCGACGGACTACTCGAAGATCAAGGATCTGGCCAAATTCAAGGAACTGGTCTGGCTGAACCGTTTTGATCTGGTCGTGCCCGCCGTGTTTGCCGCCTTGATCTACCTCTCGGGTGTCCTGATGGAGCGCTTTGCACCAGGCCTTGGAACCAATGGTCCCCAGATGCTCGTCTGGGCGTTCTTCATCAGCACGACCGCGCTCTTTCACGGCACGGCCTGCATCAACTCGATGGCACATCTCATGGGACGCCGACGCTACAAGACCGACGACGACTCTCGGAACAGTTTCATTCTCGCGCTGATCACCCTCGGCGAAGGCTGGCACAACAATCATCACCGCTACCAATCGAGCACGCGCAATGGATTCTACTGGTGGGAAATCGACATCACCTACTACCTCCTCAAGATGCTCTCCTGGACCGGATTCATCTGGGGATTGAAGGCGGTGCCACAATCCATCCTCGATGAAGGGGCGCGCGCGGATCACCGGGAGTCGGTCGAAGCCGCCCGCAAATCTGTGGTTGCCCAGCAGGAGCACGGGCCATCACCGCTCAAGCATGTCATTCCCGCCGCCGCTGCCATTGCGGTGGCCACCGTCAATGCCGCCAATACCAACATCCCCAAGCGACCGGAGGACGCGGCAATGCACAAGGACATGACGGAACTCGCGCACGAACTGCAGGCAAAGCAGACGCCTCCGACAACCGCCAGCGAGGCGAATGGCTGACCCGTTTACAACAGTGGCGCGTCAAATCTGCGCCGCGTCTGTACCCCAGTAACAGGCTGCTACCCGGTCTGCCATCATCCGACAGGAGCACAAGGGACGGCGATTCTTGCTCTCAGGCTTGCCAAGCCTGTGGGCCCGGTTTCCAGTTCAATCATGCCCGACCGGCAGCCTGATGCCGGTGAGCGCGCGGCCCTTATTGCCAACGTCCGCGAGCCCTCCCTTCGATGAGCGCTTTTCCTCTTTCCCCCGACGAAAATTCCCCGACGGAACTCAGCATCGTCATCCCTTTCTACAACGAATCGGACAACATACCGCCGCTCTTTGCAGAACTTCGCAAGGCGGCTGATCTGCTCGCAATCCCGATCGAGATCATCGCCGTCGACGACTGCAGCAAGGACACATCGCTGGAAGCGCTGAGGTCCATCGCCGCCACCTGGCCGATCGTGCAGGTGGTTTCCCTTGCGGTGAATGGCGGTCAGGCGATCGCCTTGTGGCGGGGATTTGAACGCGTCCGCGGCAAATGGGTGGCCACGCTCGATGGCGACGGCCAGAATCCTCCGCTCGAACTGGTGAAACTTTGGGAACATCGTGAAAAGGCGGACATGCTGGTGGGCGTGCGCCAGGGAAGGCAGGACAGCCTGGGGCGACGGGTGATGTCGCGTATCGCCAACAACGTCCGGCGTTTTCTCCTCCAGGATGGTGTGAGCGACAGCGGCTGCGCCTTGCGCCTTTTCAGAAGGGAGGTCCTTGGCTCCCTGCCTCCCTTCAAGACGCTCTATTCATTCATCCCCGCCTGCGCGGTCTCGGGTGGATGGAAGGTTCGGGAAATTCCTGTCGCCCACCGGGCTCGTACTGCCGGCGTTGCGAACTATACCTTCCGAAAAATGGCGATCTTCCCCTTCTTGGACACACTCGCATTCTGCTGGGTCCTGCGACGCATGCTGCGACTGGCACCTCCACGGGATCGGAACAAGTCGTAGTTGTTTTTTCCTTACAATTTCAACACGTGTCGCCCGGGCAACTGTTGGCCGCCGGCAGACAAAATATTCCGCCGCATTGATTTGGCTCGCACCATTCAACGCAGAAGGCAGCATCCGGCCAGAGTTACTCCCCATTATGCTATCAAAAACGTGGCGTTGTGTTTCAGCCGCGGCCGCATGGGTCGCGTTCGTTTCGGCAGCTTCCGCCAGTGAAGCTGACATCAAGATCCCAAGGCTCGATGCCGTGTCGTTCTTCGACGGTGGTCTCAGCGGACACCAGATCCTCATGATCGGCCTCGCGGTCTGCGTGGTCGGAATCATCTTCGGATGGTTCCAGTACCTGAAGACCAAGGCGCTGCCGGTCCATGAGTCGATGTCCGGGGTTTCCAATATCATCTGGGAAACCTGCAAGACCTACCTGGCCCAGCAGGGGAAGTTCCTCATCGCACTGTGGGTCCTCATCGCCCTCTGCATGGCGTACTACTTCGGCGGCTTGGTGAAGGAGTCGTTCAGTCACATCCTCATCATCCTCGCCTCCTCGGTGCTCGGCATCCTCGGCAGCTACGGTGTCGCCTGGTTCGGAATCCGCATCAACACCGTTGCCAATTCCCGAACCGCGTTCTCCTCCCTGAAGGGAAATCCCCTCTCCACACTCGGCATCCCGCTCCGCTCCGGCATGAGCGTTGGCATGCTCCTCGTGTCGATCGAGCTGCTGTTCATGATCGGGATCCTCGCATTCCTTCCCTCGAACCTCGCGGGCCCCTGCTTTGTCGGTTTCGCGATCGGTGAATCCCTTGGCGCATCCGCTCTGCGCATCTGCGGCGGCATCTTTACCAAGATCGCCGACATCGGCGCCGACCTGATGAAGATCGTCTTCAACCTTCCCGAGGACGACCCGCGGAATCCCGGGGTGATCGCCGACTGCACGGGCGACAATGCCGGAGACTCTGTCGGCCCCACCGCGGATGGTTTTGAAACCTACGGTGTCACGGGCGTCGCGCTGATCGCCTTTCTCGCTCTCGCGCTCGTCACCAATCCGGTTCTCTGCGGGACGCTGATCGTCTGGCTCTTCGCCATGCGCATCCTCATGGTGATCACGTCGCTTGTCAGCTATCTCCTGAACGAGTGGATAAGCCGCCTCCTGTATGGTGGAAGCAAGGACTTCAACCTCGAGCAGCCGCTCACCAATCTGGTCTGGATCACGTCGTTTGTCTCCATCATCGTCACTTACTTTGCCAGTTACCTGCTCCTTGAGCCGCTCACAGGTCATCCGGGGCTCTGGTGGGTGCTCTCGACCATCATTTCGCTCGGCACGGTCGCGGGCGCCATCATTCCGGAGTTCACCAAGGTTTTCACATCAACAGAGAGCAGGCACGTGAAGGAAACCGTGACCTCTTCCCGCCAGGGCGGCGCCTCGCTGAACATCCTGAGCGGACTCGTGGCAGGCAACTTCTCGGCCTTCTGGAAAGGGTTGACCATTCTCCTACTGATGGCCGGTGCCTACCATTTCTCGCAGCATGCGAGCGTGATCGGGATGATGCCCGCAGACATCCAGTTCGCGGCGCCCATCTTTGCCTTTGGTCTGGTGGCGTTCGGATTTCTTGGAATGGGCCCGGTAACCATTGCGGTCGACAGCTTCGGTCCGGTGACGGACAACGCGCAATCGGTGTACGAGCTATCGCAGATCGAGGGTCGTCCGAACGTTGCCTCCGACATCAAGTCAAAGTTCGGCTTCTCCCCTGATTTTGGAAGTGCGAAGTACCAGTTGGAAAAGGGCGATGGGGCGGGCAACACCTTCAAGGCCACCGCCAAGCCGGTCCTGATCGGCACGGCGGTCGTCGGTGCAACGACCATGGTGTTCGGCATCATCCTCATGCTCGAGCAGGCGTTTGGGGGCGTCATCGAGAAACTCTCGCTCGTGCATCCCGAGGCGATCCTTGGCCTGCTTATGGGCGGCAGCGTGATCTACTGGTTCACGGGTGCCTCCATCCAGGCAGTCGTTACGGGTGCCTACCGTGCCGTCGTTTACATCAAGGAGAACATGAAGCTCGACGCAGCCGCCGCGTCGGTCGACGCGTCAAAGGAGGTCGTGAAGATCTGCACCCAATACGCGCAACGCGGCATGGTTAACATCTTTGTCGTGATCTTCTGCTTCGCCCTCGCGCTGCCGTTCTTCAATCCGTATTTCTTTATTGGATACCTGATCGGCATGGCCTTCTTCGGACTCTTCCAGGCCATCTTCATGGCGAATGCAGGCGGAGCGTGGGACAACGCAAAGAAGATCGTCGAGGTGGAGCTGAAGCAGAAGCACACGCCGCTCCATGCCGCGACCGTCGTCGGCGACACCGTTGGAGACCCCTTCAAAGACACCTCGTCCGTCTCGCTCAATCCCGTGATCAAGTTCACGACCTTGTTCGGTCTCCTTGCCGTGGAAATCGCCGTGACGATGACGGACACGACGATAAAATATACGATCGGCGGTGTGATCCTGGCCATCGGGCTGGTCTTCGTTTACCGGAGCTTCTACGGCATGCGGATCCCGGATAATCCGGGCGACAGCGCGGCCTCAGCAGCCACGCTAAAGGAAAACTGAGTGGGTTTTCGCGGCGGCATTGCGTCGGGAATCGGGCAACCCGTTCGAGACAGACCGCAATGCCGCCCTGCTTTCCGCGTTTGCGCTGCGCGGCATCAGACGCCAGTGTTCGCCTCATGCCCGCGCGTTGCCTGCATCGCTGTTGCTTAACCCTGCGGGTGGCCCTCGCCGCCTGCGCTGTCCTTGTTTTAACGTGCGCCCCCGTGCGCGCCCAACGCCATGCCGTGGAATCCATGCACGGGATGGTTGCATCAGCCACAGCAAGCGCTTCGGAGGCAGGCGTTGAGATTCTCAAGAAGGGAGGAAACGCAATCGATGCCACGATCGCCACCGGCCTCGCGCTGGCCGTCACCTACCCCCGCGCGGGCAACATCGGTGGCGGAGGCTTCACGGTGCTGCGCATGGCCGACGGCCGCAGCGTTGCCATCGACTTTCGCGAGCGCGCTCCAGCCGGGGCGACGCGCGACATGTACCTCGACAAAAAGGGAGACGTTATCGCCGATCGCTCCACTACCGGCCACCTGGCCGCAGGTGTACCTGGCACGATTGCCGGATTCGCAGAGCTTCAGCGCAGCTACGGCTCCGGCAAGGTAAGCTGGGCCGAGGTGCTCGAACCGGCGCGCCGATTGGCTGCAGAAGGCATCATTGTCACTCCGGCCCTCGCCCGTGATCTGGCCGCCAGCAGGAAATTCCTTTCCATTTTTCCCGAATCCAAGCGGATTTTCCTTCGTGACGGAAATCTCCTCCAGGCAGGCGAACGGTGGATACAGGAGGACCTCGCCCGCACCTTGGAGCGCCTGCAACGGCAGGGACCGCGTGAATTCTACGAGGGAGAAACCGCACGCCTGCTCGCCGATGATATGGCGCGACACGGAGGGCTGATCACACTCGACGACCTGCGGACCTATCGGGCGGTCAAGCGCGACGTACTTCGAGGATCCTACCGAGGATTTGAAATCCTCACCATGCCTCCGCCGAGTTCCGGCGGTATCGCACTGCTTCAGATGCTCGGGATGCTGGAACCTCGGGATTTCGCAAGCCTGGGACACAACTCCGCCGCCAAGATTCATCTTTTCTCCGAGGTCATGCGACGCGCCTTCCGCGATCGCGCGGAGTACCTGGGTGACCCCGATTTCGTCACCGTGCCGACCACCGGCCTGCTGGACCGCGACTACCTAAAGAGGCGCATGGCAGATTTCGACTCCAACCATGCGACCCAAAGCGAGGGCATGGCCGCAGGAGAACCGCAGGGCGCGTCCGCAGCACGAAGCAGCATCACCGTTGGGCACGAATCCAACGAAACGACCCATTACTCCGTCATTGATGCCCAGGGCAATGCCGCCGCCACCACCTACACGCTCAACGGCCTTTTCGGCAATGGTGTCACGGTTCCCGGCGCCGGCTTCCTTCTCAACAACGAGATGGACGACTTTACATCCAAGGTCGGCGTAAAGAACCTCTACGGATTGATCCAGGGCGAATCCAATGCGATCGTCGGGGGCAAACGCCCCCTCTCCTCAATGACCCCCACCCTCGTGCTCAAGGATGGCGCCCCTTTCCTCATCACCGGAAGTCCCGGGGGACCGACCATCATCAACACAACGCTTCTGGTGATCACCAACATCATCGACCATTCGATGAAGGTGACGCAGGCCGTGGACGCACCTCGCTTCCATCACCAATGGATGCCGGACACCATCAACTATGAGCCTTTCCTGACCTCTCTCGATTCGATGCGAATGCTCGAGGCGATGGGGCACAAGTTGACTGCCCGCAAGCTCTACCCCAACGACCCCGAGGCGTCGGCTCGCTATTGGGGCGATGCTGAATCCATTCTCATCGATTCCAAGTCCGGGGCGAGGCTCGGTGCATCTGATCCTCGCAGCGCTGACTCCGCTGCAATCGGATACTGAGCTTTCAAATCCCCGGGTTTCTCCCCTCAAGAATCAAATTCCCCCGCCACTTCACCACTTCAACTGAACTCCGCGCGTATTTCCTTCCCGCGCCTCCCTTGCCACCGATTCCCTCCCGTGTCCTTCGAAATCCGACGACCCAGCCCCAATTGCTCTCCCGTTCCCAGGAACGAACAACTCGGTGTGTGTTTTCATCACACCGTGCTGTCCTTCGATCAGACGCTCGTCCGCATGATGGATCCTGCGAGTCAGGTCAGCTATCATGTGATCATCGCGCTCGACGGCACCCGCTGCACGCTCGTTGACGACGATAAGATCGCCTGGCACACCGGCTCCTCAGTCTTCATGGGGCGTTCCGGCTGCAACAATTTTCTCCTTGGCTGCGCCTTCGTAGGGGACACCTACGTCGATCCCCTGACTTCTCGCCAGTTGGAAAGTGCGATGGACTGGCTTGCGGTCCGATGGCACAAGCGGGGCTGGAATGCCTCCAACATGACGGACCATCGCCAGATCTCACCCGCCAGAAAGAACGACCTGAACCCGGTGGAATGGAAGCGGCTGATAGCCCGGATCAAGGCGCGGTTCCCTTCTCCCTGACTAGGTCTGGAACCGCCTCGTTTCCGCCTTGGCCACTGGGTCGGCAAAGGAACGCCCAAAGAACTCCTGCGCCTCGGCAATAAACTCGCCGTAGCTCCCGTAGTCGCCGGCCCAGGAATTGGGCACGCGAATGCGCTTGATGATGCCACGACCCACCTTGTTCGGGGCGTCCCGGTCCGGCACCAGCTCCATAAAAAACTTGGGGTCATGGGTGTGCACCACAGTGTGGGCCGAAACACCTCCCTTCATTTGCCGCTCTATCCGAAGAAAGTGAGCGATACTCATGGGACTGAGCGAAACCCTAACGAAGATTGTCGCAATTTGAACTCCAATCTTTTCCCCGGGCAGAAAGATTGCTTTGCTGCCTGCAGGACGGGCTCTTCCCGGCGCCTGTCCGGTGTCGCCTCCAACCACCGACCTCGCGTTCGACATGAACCATTCCCCAGAAGCCCCCCGCCTGCCCAGGCTCCCCTTCATCGTGATCGATGTCCTATGCCTTGCCACCGCAGCCTATGTCGCGCTCAGCTCACCGAGCCCGCTGTCCGGAGGATCACTCATCGCCGTCGTCATCCTCGTCGCCCTCGGTGCGGTCGCCCTTGCTGTTCCCTTCATTGCCGACTATGGACAAAAGACCGATGCAGCGCTCGCTGAACGTCAGCGACAGATCGCCGCCCTCGCCCAATCGACCGCTGCGTCCGCCGAACAGATCAGCATTGCCGCAGCCGGCCTTCACGACATCGGTGAAAACGTTGCCCGAAGCGCACGAGCTATCGAGGGACTTCCGCAGAAGCTTCATGAAAAGATCGCCGAATTCAACACGCGCCTGAGTGAGGCGTCGGCGGCCGACACGGAAGAACTCGAGCAGGAGTTGCAGACCTTGCGTTCCGCGGAATCAGACCGGCTCGTGAATGCGATTGACCAACTCGCTGCAACCGCAAGGGAGCTCACCCGGGTTGAATCGCAGATCCAAGCCCACGCCACCCGCGCCTCGGACGCCCTCGCGAGCTTTCCCAAACTTGCGGAACAGACTACCGCAAGATCTACGGACACGCTCGCGCACTCCCTTGCCTCCGCACGCAAGGAAATTGAGTCACTCTTCAACCAACAGCGCACCGCTCTCAGCACGGCCGCCTTTGAATCGGCCTTTTCGCGCGCAACCGCCAGTTTCGCCTCAACCTGCAACACCCTGCTCAACGAGATTACCGCGCGACTGGACTCCTTGAAAAGCGGCATCGATGAGAAGTCCGCCGGAAATGCACGCTCCACAGACGAGAAGGAGCGATCACCCGTTGCTTCGCCACGCCCGCCATCGACATCGACACCAGCCTCAGACCTCAATAAGCCCTCCACTGCCGCACAAACCACCTCGGAGAAAATTCCCGCGCGTGCGCCACTGCCGATCCTGACAGCGGGAGAGTCCTATCCGCAGATCGTGCGGGGATCCGATCAGGATGAAGATGACGTCGAGGAAGATGAGTATGACGAACCGGCGATGACCAACCCCATGGCCGCGTCGGTACCTACGCCAGCCTCCAGCCCTTTCCCGGCATCAGTTGCTCCAAAGAGGGAGTCCTCCGTCCCTGCGCTCTTCGATGACCAACTTGAGGATGAGGATTCCGCCTCTGCGCTGACTGAGGACGGATCCACCCGACTCCTTGTCACCGCCTACATTGGCATCGGCAACAAACTCTTCATCCGAGGCAACGGAGCGGGCCTCAGTTGGGACAAGGGAGTTCCCCTTCAGTTTGTTTCCATCGGTAAATGGCGATGGGAAACCGACGAAGCTCATCTCCCCATCGCTGTCCGCCTCTACAAGAACGACCAGGTCGAATGCATCTCGGCTGGCATGATCACGCTCGAACCCGGACGCCAGCGGGAGCTAACTGCTACTTTCTGAGTCAGTTTCTGAACTAAAGTAGCCATTACGCAGCTGGATCCGCCCTGCGTATCGTTCGGCGGGAAGATTGTCCGCCGACGCGCACTACCGTGCAGTGAGGTCAGCGTGCTCCTTTTCAGTCCATTCGAGGCTGTCTCGCGAAATTCGACTGAGTGTCATAGTACACTTATATATAATAATTTGTGTAATGCGGATTGGGATCATCTCCCGTTGGCACAATACGAAGATGTAATGTGGTTCATTATTCGTTTTATTGCTACTGAGACCCTGTCGCATTATTATTGACCCTCCTCTGTGGCTTCAATGCGTTCTGCGACTCAATCTCATTATCGATGTTTTCCCTCACTTCTAGGAACACAACTCAGCGTGCGGCACGTCTCATGACTCTTGCAGGATTGTCCATCATGGCGGTTACAGGAAACGCCTTGGCTGATGACACCGTGGAAATGGCGTCGCTCGTGGTCACCGCGTCGGGCTTTGCCCAAGATATTACCAACGCACCCGCCAGCATTTCAACCATCAGTCGCGAGGAATTGGACGACAAGCGGGTGCACAGTCTCGCGGAGGCGCTGGCAGAAATTGAAGGCGTGGATGTTGGTGCGGCTGCAGGAAAGACCGGGGGACTCAATATCAGCATTCGTGGCATGCCCAGCGACTACACGCTGATCCTGCTGGACGGTCGCAGGCAAAACCCCGCCGGCAACGTCACCCCCAATGGATTTGGTGAAACCTCCACAAGCTTTCTGCCGCCGCCAGCATCGATCGAACGTATCGAAATTATCCGGGGGCCCATGTCGACGCTCTATGGATCCGATGCGATGGGCGGTGTGATCAACATCATCACCCGCAAGGTCGGCAAGACATGGGCCGGCAGCCTCACAGGGGGAGGAACAATACAGGGAGATCATGCCTTCGGCAATTCCGGGTCCATCAACGCCTGGTTCAGCGGCCCAATCGTTCCGGGAAAACTTGGGCTCACACTGCGAGGCAGCACCTACGCACGCGAAGCTTCTGATCTCCGTTACACGGACATTAATGGAGCCGATCTGGAAGTCAGCAAGCGCGGCCCCAGCCCGGTCAAGGCCGACGTGAACACCCTTGGAGCACGC
This sequence comes from Verrucomicrobiota bacterium, assembly GCA_014584295.1. GTDB lineage: Bacteria > Verrucomicrobiota > Verrucomicrobiia > Opitutales > Opitutaceae > UBA6669. Next base: position 11,509 of record JACTNC010000022.1, on the reverse strand, counting down.
CTCGACTTGATTCTCCACCCCAAACACGAACTGTGGCTCGATTCAGAAATCTACCGCCAGGTCTACGACAATAGCGCCGCCCAGCTCGGTACACTTGATTCTGCGGGAAAGATCAACGGATACGGACCACGCCTCCGCTTCAACCGTGACCAACACACACTTGCACACATGTGGAATTTTACAGCAGGCGCCCTCGATACAAGCGTCGTCCGCAATCGCACCGAAACGATCGGGCGCACAATTCCCCCCGGCACACCAGGAAAAACTCCCGGCAGCAAACGCGAGCTTTCCAATGAGAATACGGTCTTGGATGTAAAGTCCGTCATTCACATCGGAGCCCATACCTTCAGCACCGGTGGCCAATACTGGGAGGCCGACATGATAGACGGCGTCGCACCGGCACCCTACAAGCAGGCCCAGTGGGCACTGTACCTGGAAGATGAATGGCACTTTCATCCAGCCGTGCGATTGACACTGGGAGCGCGTCGTGATGAACACAGTCAATTCGGGGATCATCTGAATCCTCGCGCCTATCTCGTCTGGAGCGCCGCTCCATCATTGTCCGTAAAAGCGGGTGTAAGCCAAGGATTCAAGGCACCGCAACTCAATCAGATCGCCAACGGCATCACTGGATTCACCGCACAAGGCACGCGGCCCACAATAGGCTCTCCCAACCTGCTGCCGGAAACCAGCACTTCTGCCGAGCTTGGTTTCATCTTTGATGGCCAGAACGGTACACGTCTCTCACTCACCGCCTTCAACAATCACTTCAACGACAAGATTGCGAACGGACCGGGCCTGCTCAATTCCACATTCTCAGCCAGCCCCAATCGACCAGGCTCTGTCGACTTCGGTTACTGGCCAGCCGTAGATACCTTTGCCCAACTGATCAATGTGGACAAGGCTGTGACACGCGGCTTCGAAACGAGTTTCTACTTTCGTCCCGCCCTGCACTGGCGCATTTCCTGCAACTACACCTATACCGACAGCAGGCAAAAAAGCGGCACGGCAGCAGGCCAGCCTCTCTATGACACTCCACGCCACATGCTCAATGCCCAGTTGCGCTGGACGACAACTGCGCGCCTTTCACTCTGGCTCAACGGAGAGTACCGAAGCAGCCGATTTCGCAGTCCTGATTCAGCCACCAGCACTGCCAAGGCAACCTACGGTGACTATCGTGCAAGCTCACAAGTTCATCTCGGCGGCTCCTATCAATTGAGCCCGCAGATCATCTTGCACGCCACCGTCTACAATGTTTTCGACAAGGACTTCGTCGCCTATCGACCGTACGTGAGCAACACCACCACCGGAGCAATAAGCTATACCAGTCTGTATCGAAACAATCTGGAGCCGCGCCGCCTCTGGTTGTCCGCCACCTACACCTTTTGATGGTGGCCGACCATCATCGCTCGCTCCGATTCAATTCGAGAGCGCATATTCCCTTGCTTCCTTGCTCGTGGGCTACACTGCTGCTGGCAGCTTGGCGCGCGTGACCGGCAGGGCCATTTATCCTGCCCTCAGGATGATATGTCCTGAAAAAACCTTTCCGAATCCTTGTCTGAGGAACGCAATTGAACAAATGCACTCGGCCCGGCGCGACGGGGTACGCCCTTTCTTGCAACGACCTTCGGGAGGCCGGAGTTTCCAATCGATGCCTGACTGCGTGCAACCGATGGCTGACAAGACTCACTCACACCATTTTCGCCGTATCCAGTCATTCGTTGCCGACTCCCCGTTTCAAGCGCGCACGAACTGCCAACCATTGATGTCAGTTCCGAAATTACTTCCTGCAACCGGGCGGTTTGGGAATCCAATTCCGCAGCAGCTGCTGAGGTCTGCTGCGCCGTTGCCGCATTAGCCTGGGTAATCCCGTCCATGTCCGAGACCGCGCGTGTGATCTGCCCGATACCCTGGCTCTGTTCCTGGGAGGAGAGGGCAATTTCCGCGACCAGGGAATCCACCCGCCGCGCCTTGTCTGTGATTTCATCCAGATTCCTGGCCACCTTCTCACAGATGGCGACGCCCTGTTCGCTTCTGGAGGTAGCTTCGGAAATCTTCTGTGCTGTTTCCCGCGCCGCCTGCGCGGAGCGCTGGGCAAGCGAACGTACCTCGTCTGCGACCACAGCAAACCCGAGCCCGGCGTCACCCGCTCGGGCAGCCTCGACCGCCGCATTCAATGCCAGCAGGTTGGTCTGAAAGGCAATTTCATCGATCGTCTTGATGATCTTGGAAACCTCGACGCTCGAGGCCTGGATCGCGCCCATGGCGGCCTTCATTTCCTTCATGCCCTCGCCACCGGCATCCGCGACCTGGCGAGCCTGATTGGCGAGCAGTTTGGCTGCCTGGGCATTCTCTGCATTGCGTCGAGTCATTCCCGCCATCTCCTCCAACGAGGCGGAACTCTCCTCAAGCGCCCCAGCCTGCCGGGACGAACCTTCCGCCATCGTCTGGCTGGCGGATGTCACCTGCGCCGCTGCCGAGGCCGTATGCGCGGCCCCGGATCCCAGGCGCTGGGTGATTCGCCGAATTCCACCATTGACACTTCGGATGATCAGGAACGCACCCAGCATGCCGCCAAGTATGCCCGCGATCGAAAAACCAAAGACGACAAACTCATGACGCACCTGCTGGCTGCGCGCCTCCTGATCAAGCGTCGCCTGCAGCCGGCGCAGACCGGCGCGAACGTTGACCACTTTCTGCGTGAACAACGGTGCAAGCCGTTCGAGTTCGCCAACCACCAGGGCGTTGCGCTGATTCGAGAGCTTGACCGTGTGTTCAAACGCAGCGAGGTAAGCCGTCGTCTGTTCGCGAAGCGTGGCCAGCAGCTTTTGCTTGGCGGGTTCCGCGAGGCTTGAGTCGAGCTCCTCGGCCTCCTTGAGGTCATTGGCAAGGGACTGCAGTTGACCATCCATCGCAACAAACGCCTGGCGAACCCTGACGGCGTCAGCCTCGTCGCGAGCCGCGAAGTAGGAATTGGCAGATGCGATCCCTTCAAAGTAGTTTTGCAGCGACAGCGACGCCTTGAATTGCGCATTCTGGTCGCCGCTGAGCCGCGAAGCCTCAAGCAGGCTCTTCAATGATGCATTGATCTCCATCGCGCGTGGACCCACGGCCTCGGCCATGATGCGATCCCTCGTTGCGAATACATCGACAATCTTGAGCACCGCCTGATCGTATTGATCAAGATAGGTTCTGGCCTCCTCAATCTCCTTTGCACGCGCGGGCTCGATGATCTCCTTTACGGCAGCTGAAATCGCAGCCTTCAACCCCAACTGCGCCGTCTTGTAGTGCTCGATGTCGGACACCCGCCCCGATGCGAGAAACCGGTTTGCGCCGAGGCATACCGCATACATTGCCGTTTCCAGATTTGTGGCCGCATTGGCCTCGGCGGTTCCCGCTGAGAACGCTTCCATACCCCTGCCCGCAACCCCCAGTGCGTAGTAGGACGTGGCCGTAACCGCGCCGAACAACACGAACACGAGGATGAATCCGGCGGTGATTTTCCGGCCGACTGTAAAGGAGGAGAGGTTCACGTTTCGCGGTGCTCCAAAGGTTGGCGATGCTTACCCTTGCACCCGAAAGTGCATCGGAACGGTCACCCGAACCTTGACCGGTTCCCCCGCCACACGCGCGGGCTTGAATTTCCACGCGTGAAGCGCCTCAAGTGACGGCTTTTCAAAGCCGACGTTGGAGGACTTCGAAACTGTGGCGTCAATGACCGCCCCCCGTTCATCGATGACAATCGCAACGGCAACCACGCCCGATACCCCTGCACGCCTGAGCGAATCCGGGTACTTCGGTGGAGGAGTCTTGAGCGGAACCGGCGGTTCATCGACCTGTTGAAAAATTCCGGCCTCATCCTGCGCGACCATTGCCGAAGGACGCGCAAGAAAACATGTCGTAAATGCAAGAAACAGCAGTGCGGTGTGAATTCGGAAATTCATTTGAGTGGTGGCGGTAGCCGGAAAATAATGCTTCCTTTACATCGACACTCTCAGCCCCTCCGGAGGCGTAAAAATCTCTTGAAAGGATCCTAAACGGGATCGCATTTGGAAAACCACGCAGACACGAAGTACTGTCTTATAATATTTACTGGAAGATACTTACAAATATTCACTTCATTCACATCAAGGCTCCCTCGGCGGGCAAATGCAATTATAGAACACAAGCACCCCAATAGCCATTTCACGACTCGCATACCCACTCCGAACACCTCAGGCGCTCGTTGAACAGCGAAAGTGACAGCCCAACCAAGGCAGATGCCTCAATCTCGCCCGCAACCCCAACTGCCGCTGAGCTAGGGCTCGATTCTTCCCGTACCATGTTGCCCACAATTCCGCCCGCTTGGCGGGACGCACTCTCAGCCGCCCTTCATGATTCCTCCTTCAAGGCCCTCGAAGCGTTCCTGGATCATGAGGCTGCTTCAGGTGCGCAGATCCTGCCGCCCCGGGAGCAGATCTTCGCAGCTCTTGAAATCTGCCCGCCGGATGCGGTGCGGGTCGTCCTGCTTGGGCAGGACCCGTATCCAACCCCCGGAGATGCGCACGGACTCTGTTTCTCAGTGCAAAAAGGCAGGCCCATGCCGCGATCACTTCGCAATGTCTGGAAGGAACTGAAGAGCGATCTGGGAGTCGAAGCACCCACACACGGTAATCTGGAACACTGGGCCCATCAGGGCATCCTGCTCTTGAATACCGTGCTCACCGTTCGCGCCGGCGAGGCAAATTCACACCGGGGCAGGGGCTGGGAACATTTCACCGACTCCGTCATCAGGCATCTCTCTGCACAACAGCAGCCGATCGTATTCCTCCTTTGGGGCAACGCGGCACAGGCCAAACGCAGCCTCATCAATGAGATGCGGCACCCCGTCGTGACGTGCGCCCACCCTTCTCCACTTTCAGCGCGGAAGTTTTTTGGATCGCGCTGCTTCTCCCGCGTGAATCAATACCTGCTGGCCACCGGGGGCAGCGCGATCAATTGGTGAGCCACCTCACCCACAAGGTTCCTCGCGGGGATCGAAAGAACCAGTCAACCTTTGCAGTCCGGCAAATACGGGATTTCAACAAGATATCACCGCATGAAAGTCTCCTTCTTCGACACCAAACCCTACGATCGCTCCTATTTCGAAAAGTGCGCGACGGACAATCTGAAGCTTCGTTTCCATGAATTCCGTCTGAACCGGGAAACCGCGATGGCCGCGGCGGGCGATGATGCCGTCTGCGTATTCGTAAACGACCGGCTCGATCGCTCCTGCCTCGAACAGTTGCGCGCCTCGGGCGTGCGCATGGTGGCCCTGCGCTGTGCTGGATTCAATCAGGTCGACCTCGATGCAGCACGTTCCCTCGGATTGGCCGTGACCCGTGTGCCCGCCTACTCGCCGCATGCGGTGGCGGAGCACACCGTTGCACTCCTTTTGGCGCTCAACCGAAAGATCCACCGCGCCTACAACCGTGTTCGTGAACATAACTTTTCACTCAGCGGATTGGTGGGTTTTGACCTGCATGGGAAGACCGTCGGAATCGTGGGCACGGGAAAGATCGGACGCATCACCGCACAAATTCTCCGAGGTTTCGGCATGGAGGTGCTGGCCTACGATCCCCTCCCTTCCGCCGACTGGGCCCGATCAAATGCAGTAGGCTACGTGCCTTTCAATGAACTGCTCGAGAAAAGTGCAATCATTTCCCTCCACCTGCCCCTGACGGCGTCCACCCTCCACCTGCTGAACGCAACGGCTTTTGCCCGGATGAAGCCCGGTGTCTTCATCCTCAACACCAGCCGCGGAAAGCTCGTGGACACAACAGCCTTGATCGCATCCTTGAAGAGCGGCGCAATTGGCGGCGTAGCAATGGACGTCTACGAAGAGGAGGAGGGCGTCTTCTTTGAGGACTTGTCCGGGCAGATCCTGCAGGACGATGTGCTGTCTCGACTCCTCACCTTTCCCAATGTCCTGATCACCTCCCATCAGGCATTCCTCACCCATGAGGCGCTGGGCGAGATTGCTCGTGTCACCGTCGAAAATCTCGTCAACCGTTCGAAAGGCTTTCCTTTCCTTGACGGGACCGTGCTCGCATAGTCAGGGCAAATCCCCCGCGAAACCTGCCCGATGAATCATGGTACATCTTAAAACTGGATATTTACGTCCAATTCGGATTAGGAACAGACGCGTCCATCCCAGATCCGCCCCTATGCCGATCATCCGCCATGCCTTTCGTACACTGCTCCTGATCGGAGGCGCGCCCCTTGTAATCCTCGCCCAGCGGACACCTGACTACGAGCAGCCTCCGATCAGTTACAGCACAAGCGTAGCCGCGGATGCCGCAGCGAGGCTTCAGGAAAAAATCGATTCGGGTGCGCTGCGCCTGGAGGGCGGGGAACGTGAGGTTCTCAAGGGACTGCTCGAGTTCCTGCATGTGCCGGTTGACAGCCAGCTGCTCGTGTTCACCAAGACCAGCCTTCAACGCGGCTTGATCAGGCCGGAGCGCCCAAGGGCGATCTACTACTCCGATTCCGTCTATGTAGGTTGGGTGCCTGGAGGCTTGGTTGAAGTGGCGGCCATCGATCCGCTGCTGGGACCCGTGTTCTACGCCGTCGATCTTCGTGCAGGGGCCGACAGGCATCGCGCCGTCCAGCGCGATCCCGATTGTCTTCGCTGCCATGGTGGCGCATTCGTGCGCGACATACCGGGTGTGTTTGCCCGTTCGGTTTTCCCCGACGCCACCGGAGAGCCCATGCTCCAGCTCGGTACCCTTGTCGTGGAAGACGACACGCCCTTCAGCGATCGCTGGGGCGGCTGGTATGTCACCGGCTACACGGGTCAGGTCCATCACCGCGGAAACTCCATTTTCACGGACGAAAAGGGTAAGCCTGCAACGCGGGGCGCCGACGCCCGACCAGACAAACTCGACGCCTATTTCGATGTCGAACGCTACCTGTTGCCGCGGAGCGACGTTGTTTCCCTCCTGGTCTTCGAGCATCAGACCACCATGCAGAATGTCCTGACGCGCGCGAATCAATCAGCCCGCAAGATGCTGGCCTACCAGCGATCGCTCCAGGAATCCTTCAAGGAGCCCTTCACCGACGTGCCGACCTACGACAGTGTGAAGCGTGTCTTCGCCAGCGCCACCCAGGAGATCGTCGACCGCCTGCTGTTCCGCAATGCCGCACCCCTGCCCGGCGGCGTCAAAGGAAGCTCCGCGTTTCAAGCCTCCTTCTCAGCCGCGGCGAAACGAAGCCGCAACGGTGACTCCCTGCGCGACTTCGAACTGAAGGACCGAATCTTCAAACTGCGCTGCAGCTATCTGATCTATTCTCAAAGTTTCACGGAACTCCCCATTCCTCTCAAAACGCAAGTCTTTAGGCGCCTCAATGAGGTTCTCTCCGGGAATGACACTGATGACCGCTACGCCTACCTCCCCCACGAAGAGAAGACACGAATCCTCAAGGTGCTTGTGGATACCGTACCTGATTTCTCAACCCATGTGGCGGCCGCGGATCAGAAATCCCCGGACGGCACACGATCATAGCCCCCCGGACGATCGCATCCAGGATCGCCTCGCAGTCCCCTAGGCTCAACAGGCCTCATTACCCTGCCATGGATTGGAACGGGCCTGTCATGCTCCATCTGGCTTCCCGTTGATCGCGGCGGCAGGCAGCGGTGACACAGGTTGACGCAACGCGCGTGGACGTGCACCCGTCATCATCAGAACCCATTTCGCTCATTTGGTCTTGCCGACAAGTCCGCAGCGGGCCTCTTCATACACTCCCATGCACGATCAGGTAATCTCCATGCCTTACGCACCCAAAGGGCCGCATCCGCAGCAGACGCTCGACCTCTTCAAGGGAATGTGGGCATCAAAGATTCCAATTGATGGAGTGAACACTGGCGCGACTCCACTGTTTGAAGATCCAAGGGTTCCGTGGGCCATCGCTCAGCTCGCCCGGTTCGGCATCGATCTTGCGCATTGCGATGTGCTGGAACTGGGTCCTCTCGAAGGAGGGCACAGTTTCTCTCTGGCTCGAAATGGAGCAAGGTCGGTGACTGCGATTGAGGCGAACAAATCGGCTTTCCTCAAGTGCCTCGTTGCACGCGAAGTCCTCGGTTACGAGAGAGTAAAATTCCTGCTTGGGGACGCCATTTCCTTTCTCCAGGAGACACGGGATTCCTATGACATCGCATTTGCTAGCGGATTCCTCTATCACATGCAGGACCCCGTCAGGTGCCTGGAGCTCATTGCGAAGCCGGTTCGCGCGCTTTTTCTCTGGACCGTTTATTGGGACGAGGATTTCAGCAGACGAAATCCACAGGTTCCCGCGGGATCTGACGGTGTCCATATTGTCCGGTACGGGGACAGGGATATCCGCCTCCATCGGCACGGCTACGGAACGGGTATCGACTACTCTCGTTTCTGGGGAGGGCCGGATACGCACTCACACTGGATGGAACGGGAGGATTTGTTGTATGTCCTCAGAGTGAACGGATTCACGCAAATCCACGACGAACTCGAACTGAACCCAAACGGCGCTGCGCTCAAGCTCGTCGCAGCCAAGTCGTGACTGACTCCTGCCGCCTGTCGGGAGCTGATGGTTGTACCCGCCATGAATGGTCAGTTGGGGGCAGTATGAAATCTGCGGTTTGAGGGAGTATCGGGAGTCCATACGCGCAATTGTGCATCGAGAAAAGTCTCGTTGACGGCCAACATTCCTCCAAGAGTCGATCCCTTACGTTCCACGTGATCATGGATTCAACCTACAAGTCCGTCTGGCAGTCCCTCGCCCTCAGTCCTGAAGGCGCGGCGGCCTACGTGAGCGGCTATTCCGATGAGGAAAAGATGTACGCAACGGCGGATGACACGCTCCAGATCCTGCGCGATACCGTCGGTATCCATGAGAATGATACGATACTTGAAATCGGATGCGGACTGGGGCGCGTGGGCAGGAGTCTGGCACCGTTTGTCAGGGAATGGGTCGGCTGCGATGTTTCTCCGGAGATGCTCCGTATCGCCGCGCGCAAGCTCACGGGAATCGAGAACGTCCGTCTCGTCGAAGTCTCCGGCTATGATCTCTCACCCATTGCCGACGCCTCCGTGGACGTTGTCTACTGCACGGTCGTTTTCATGCACCTTGATGAATGGGACCGGTATGCCTATTGCCTCGAAGCCAAACGGGTGCTTCGACCGGGTGGCCGCTTCTATTGCGACAACGCCAATATCGCCTCCGACGAGGGCTGGGCGATGTTTGAGGAGGTGCGCAAGAAATTCCCTGCAAACAAACGTCCGCCTCAATCGTCCCGTTGCTCAAGCGTGCCGGAATTGGAGACCTTTCTCACCCGGGCAGGCTTCATCGATTGCCAGGTAAAGACCCGTCCCATGTGGGTGTATGGCTGGGGAAGGAAACCCGAAAAGGCCTGAATCGGAGAAACGCTGTGCGGTCCGCGATACGCATCCGTCTCCTGATCGCGCTGGCGCTCATGGGAACTGTCTTCTTCGCCCGCCTGTGGATGATTTCATCCTGGGCCAGCGATGTTCCGTTCTATGACCAGTGGCAGGCCGAGGGGATGCAGGCCCTTGTCCCTTGGAAGCTGGGCACCTTGAGCTTCGGCGACATCGTTGCCGCTCACAATGAGCATCGTGTCGCACTCACCCGCCTGACGGCAATCGCTCTGACAGCCTTGGGCGGTGTCTGGGATCCGCGCGTACAGATGGTGTTCAATGCATTCCTTTTTTCCGCCATCGTCACGATTGTCTGGTGGTGGCTTCAGGAACGCTTCACAACCGCTGGGGGGTCTGTCCTCGTCACGCTCGCACTTGCCATGATTGCAGCGGTGCCGCTCTCGTGGCAGAACACGATCAACGGATTTCATTCCCAGCAGTTCTATCTCATCGCGCTCTCGCTCTTCGGCATAAATCTCACCCTGAGGCGCCCCGAGCTCTCTCGCGGCTGGTGGCTCGGTGTTGTGTGTCTCGGGCTGGATCTTTTCAGCATGGGGTCCGGTTTCGCCGCGGCAGCAGCGGTCATCGTCACAGTTCTTGCCTTTGAAAAACCCCTGAGCCACGTCTTCCGCAGTCACCGGATCACCCTCGCGGCCTGCGCAATCATCGTGGTTGTCGGTCTGTTCCTGCGGGTCGACTTTTTGCCCCATCAACCGCTCAAGGCCTCTTCGCTCGCGGAATTTTTGCACGCACTTCTCAAGCTCATGGAATGGCCCCAGAAGGGATTTCCACCGTTCATGATCCTGAGTTATCTTCCGCTCGCACTTCTCGCCTGGAATCGATGGCGGACTCGAACAAGGGACTCGTTTCACTCGTGGGATTGCGTGGTGATCTGCGTTGGCATCTGGTCCGCCGCACAACTCGTCGCCACCGCCTATTCCCGAGGCGCAGGAGCACCCGAGCCCGCGACCCGCTACCTGGACAGCCTGAACGCAGGTGTCTTCGTCAACTTCATCGCCGGGCTCGCCCTGCTGAGCCGCTGCCAGACATCAGGGTGGCGCCAAAGTATCCTTCGGCTGATGGTCATCGCGTGGTGCCTTTGCGTCGGTGCAGGCTTTGCCCGCCAGTCCGACGCACTCTTTCGTTTCACTGCTGAGCCCATCCGGACCTGGTTCCATGACATGACCCTCAACCTGGCGCGTTACGTCTCCACGAAAGACGCACTCTGGCTGCACGATCGTTCCATACCCTTTCCCGACGAGGCACTGCTGATTGAATTTGTGGGCAATCCTGAGTTGAGGGGACTGCTGCCCGTCTCCGTCCGCGAAGCAGTTTCGGTCTCAGTGGAGACTCACGAGGGATTCGACGAGCAACGCATCTCCGATCATTCACCAGCATTCTCCTGCGGAACCTTCTGGATTTCACATGCAAACATGCCCGCGCGCTGGGTCAGCGGATCGCTACAACCGCCCGGGATGCGCTACCTGAGATTTGAGGTCGCAGGAAAATCAGATGCTGCTGACGGAGCCCGACTCGAACTCTGGTCCGACGACCTTCACACGCGGCTGCAATCAATCGCGCTTCCCAAGCTCAACCCCTCAACCCCGTCCGATGTTTACGTCCGGGCTCCGGACCAGCCCTTCCGCATCGTTGCAACACAAACCGATTCGACAACAGACTGGTTTGCGTTCAGCCAGCCAGTAGGAATGCCCGCGTTCTCCTACTTTTGTTTGCGGCTGACCGAGTGGGGTCGACCTTTGCTTCTGACCCATTTTGCGCTGCTCACGATCGCATGCGCGGCTAGGATTCTTGCCGTCCGCCAAACCCGGTCTCCCAAATTTCCAGGTTTTCACACGAGCGGGACCCGGAGCGCGAGTTAGCCCGCTCGCAGGGATCGGCCATTGCCCTGCAATTACTTCCCATGGGTGCGTTCATTCTCTCTTCTCGGCGCGCCGCATGCAGATCGTGTGAACGTGGCAGCATAGTTGTGTCGGTCAAGTTCAGCAAAAGCGGATCGGTGGTGCGATGGATTGGTGAGATAAAAAGATTTATGGGGAGGGTTTAAGGGAGGGGGCTGCGCC
>JACTNC010000056.1:0-7500 GCA_014584295.1 Verrucomicrobiota bacterium | reverse complement strand
GCGAAGCTACACGCTTCAGCAAAAGGAGATTGAGGCTGCGCAGGCGACCATAGCCTCACTCACGGAGGAACGGAATGGCCTGACGTCCAGGCTTGAGCAGGCGATGCAGGAGAAGGCCGCGCTTTCCCAGGATGTCGCCGCCTCGGCTCCTGTCCTCGCGGAGATCGGAAACCTTCGTGATCAGCTCCGCTACGCGCAGTCGCAGGCCGCCGCCATGGCCGTCGAGATCAATCAGCTGAAGACGCGCCTGGCGATTGCGGCTCCGCCTCCCTCAGGAGCGTATGCGCCACCCACACGCCCCGGAACAACTGCGGCGGTCGCTGCGATTCCAGCAGCGAAAGCTCCCGCTCCGACGACAGAGAAACAGACAGTTGCCTCGACGACGACAGCCGCGCGAAGCGATGCTTCTGCCGCTCCTGGCGTGGCTACCCCGGGCGCGGCGCGCGTTCATGTCGTCAAGCTTGGGGATTCCTTGTCGAAAATTTCGCAGCAGTATTATGGACAGTCCAACCGATGGGAGGAAATTGCCGCCGCCAATCGTGATGTTCTGCCCAATCCCAACCAACTGGTGGTTGGCACATCCTTGCGCATTCCGTAAGGGGTAGAAAAGTTTCTGTCGACCGGATGTCTGCGCCTTGCATCACCTCGCGGCACCTGTCTGCCTGCGGGGGAGCGTCGAGTATCGCATGAAATCCTTGGGTCTCCTTGTCCTGACGATCGTCAATCTTGCTGTCTTTTCCGTGCTGACAATGGCAGCGGAAACTGGAGCGCCTGCCGATGCAGCCCTCGATCTGCCGCGGTTTCCGCCCGTGCCGGCGGAACGGGCGGTATCCACGTGGAAGGTAAAGGAAGGTTTTGCCATCCAACTGGCCGCGAGCGAACCCCAGGTGCGCGACCCCATTGCAGTTTGCTTCGATGAAAACGGGCGGATGTTCGTTTGCGAAATGATTGATTATCCCGAGCAACGCGAGGTCACTCCGCACCTCGGTCGGATTTCTCTTCTGGAGGACCACGATGGAGATGGATTCTATGAAACGAGCCGCGTCTTTGCGGACAACCTGGCGTGGCCGACAGGACTGATCTGGGCGGGCGGTGGCTTGTTTGTGGCGTCGACCCCTGACATCCTGCGCTTTGAAGATCGGGATGGTGATGGGCGCGCGGAGGTTCGTGAAACAGTCTTCACGGGATTTGGTGGAGAGATTGCCCGACTCAATGTCCAGGCTCTGCTAAACAGCCTGCAATGGGGGCCCGACAATCGCGTTCACCTGCTGAGCGGCATCGGCAATCGGGGGCGGATCAGCAGTCCGCGTCGCCCGGATCTTCCCGCGCAGGAACTGGGTGCCAGGGACTTCTGGTTTGACCCGCGCACCTATGAATTTGGATTCGAGGAAGGCGGTGCCCAGTACGGGATGGGTTTTGACAACGAAGGCAGAAAGTACGCTTCGTCGAATTCGGATCACCTTCAATATTGGGTCTACGACGATCGCTACGCGCACCGGAATCCCTTCCGTGCGATGCCGCCCGCGCGGAAGAGCATCGCTGTGGACGGTGGTGCTGCGGAAGTGTTTCGCATCAGCCCGGATGAACCCTGGAGAATCATTCGCACACGCTGGCGCGTCGGGGGCGTGGTGAAAGGCATGATTGAGGGCGGTGGACGTGTCAGTGGATACTTCACCGGCGCGACGGGCACGATGGTGTATCGTGGCGACGCCTATGGTGCGGAATTCTTGGACAACACCTTCACGGGCGATGCTGGCGGACAGTTGATTCACCGGAAGATCATCACCGATTCCGGAGTGAGCCGCGAAGGACGTCGGCCTGCGGATGAATTGAATCGCGAATTTGCCGCGAGCACCGACACCTGGGTGCGTGTCGTGAATCTTGCCAATGCGCCTGACGGCACACTGCACGTCTGCGATATGTATCGCGAAGTCATCGAACATCCGTGGAGCATTCCGGAAAGCATCAAGCGGCACCTTGATCTCACTTCCGGAAACGACCGGGGACGTATCTACCGCATCGTGCCCGTGAATGCATCCTGGCACCGGAGATCCTCGGTCAGCCTGGGTAGCGCATCAACCCGCGAACTCGTCGCCACGCTTGGCCACCCGAATGGCTGGCATCGTGACACCGCGTCGCGCCTGCTCTGTGAGCGACAGGATGCTGCGGCGATTCCGCTGCTGCGCGAGACCGTGCAGGGAGGAAAATCCCGCCTCGCCACGCTGCATTCGCTGGCCGTCCTTGCTACGCTGGGTGGCCTGGATGAGCCGATATTGTTGTCAGCAATTGAAAATCAGGATGCCTCCGTGCGCGAGCGTGGTGTCCGGCTGATTGAATCCTGGGCCGAAGCCCATGCGCCATCGGCGGAGTTGATTCGAGCGGTTGCAAGAATGGTTGGGGATGACAGCGTCCGCGTGAGGTTCCAAATGGCGTTTACTCTGCCCGCATTGCTCAAACGAACGGATGCCTCAAGCGCCGAGGTTCTCCGTTCCGCCTACACCCGGCTGGCGGAGGGGGATGCAGGAAATGAATGGATGATGTCCGCTTTGCTGAGCGGTCCACCAGAGATTGTTACGGGTGTGTTGCTGACTCACTTTCTCGAGCGCGAGGCTCAATCTCCGGCTTTGGAGAGGCTTGTGGGGGACCTTATTGAAATGCGTGCTGCGATGAAGCCTGCAGAGGGTTACGCCGCGCTGATCGACCGCTTGAGTCGACCCGGTGTCCTTGCTCGCTGGGTATTGGCCCTGGGTGCTGGCGTGCGGCGTGCCGGCCTCACGTTCGAAGCGATAGATACCCGTCGTCGCCTGGCGGCGCTTTTCGTGAATGCCGCAAAGGTGGCAGGTGATGACCATGCCTCGCTGGAAACGAGAACGCATGCGGTCGAACTGCTTTCGGTGGCTGCAGATTCCGTGAGCCTTCCGGCGCTGGCTTCACTTCTATCGAAGGGACATCCTGAAGCGCTCCAGCTTTCCGCGATCGGGATCCTCGCCCAGAAACCGCCTGGGACGGATATCATGGATGCCCTGCTTGGAGGCTGGCGAGATTATTCGCTGACGGTCCGCCATGCGGTGATCGCAGCCTGCCTGCCCCGCGAGGACCGCGCATCAAGGCTTCTGGCTGCGGTCGATGCCAAGGTGGTGTCGCTTTCCGATTTTTCCGCCTCTCATGTCGAGGCACTGACTCACAACGCAGCCCCTCCGGTGCGGGAGCGCGCGCGGATTGTATTGAGTTCCTTGATACCGCCGTCGCGTTCGGAGGTGCTGAATCGCTACTTTCCCGCAGTGAGCATGACGGGTGACGCTGGCAAGGGCAGGGAGGTTTTCCAAGGGAGATGCCTTGTTTGCCACCGAGCGGAGGGGAAAGGCTCCCTGCTCGGACCTGACATGGTCACGGTGAAGAGCCGCGGGCGCGAGGGCGTGCTGACCGCGATTGTCGATCCCAACCGCGAAGTTGCGTCGCAGTACATAAGCTATGAGGTGTCCACACGGGACGGCAGTGCTTATTCGGGGATCATTTCGCAGGACGATGCCAGCGGGCTTACCCTGAAGATCATGGGAGGAGTTGAATTGCGCATACTTCGGTCGCAGGTCACGGGAGTCACGTCTTCCGGGCGGAGCCTGATGCCCGAGGGACTTGAAGCCGGATTGTCGATCAACGACATGGCCGACTTGCTCGCCTATATTGAGTCGCTCTGATCAGGGCGCCCTGTTGCCTTCAGGCACTTGGCAACATGTGCCTCCGGACCGGTGTTTATAGGGTGGCATTTCCCTGACTCTTCTGGTGATGTTGCTCCATGAAGGCGCTGGCGTTTGTGCTGATCGTGTCATTGGTGGGGAATGCCGCGTGGATCGTGCTTCACTTCAGAGAGGTATCTGCGCGGGACCATGCTGCCCGGGGAGGGGAGGTTCAACGTCCCGACGGGGAGCCACGGAGCACCCCTGACGCATCAGCGAAGGACTTGGCTTCTGGTTCGAATGAGGTCGGAAAGGTTCTCGGAACCGACGGAAAGGCGATCAACCCGCAGGTGTGGTCACAGCTTTTCGATGGGGATCTCAAGGGTCTTGTCGCGAGACTGAAAGCCGCGGGCTTTCCGAGCACGACGATCCGGGCGATTGTCATGGCAGAGGTTGGCAATCAATTCAGCGAGCGAAGGAAGGCTCTGCTTTCGAAGATGAACGTGGATGCCTACTGGCGGAGCTTTTCGATGAGATCGATGGATGCCGCTGCAGCTGAAGAAAACCGTGCGCTGCAAAAGGAATATGCGGCGCTCATCAAGGACCTGCTAAGCGAGCTTCCTCCCGATACAGATTCCAATACGGACGCCGTTCAGCGGCGGATGTATGGTAACCTATCCTCTGAGAAGATTCGCTTGCTCAATCAGATCAATTCGGACTACGGCGAACTAACCCAGGAAGTCCATCGCAATTCCCAAGGTCTTCTTCTCCCGGAGGATCGGGAAAAGCTCGCATTTCTGGAGAAGGAGAAACAGGCCGACATCGAGAACCTGCTGACACCAGCCGAGCGGTTGGAGTATGAGCTGCGTTCGAGTCGGCTGGCGAATTCGCTGCGCAGTCGCTTCAATGGGTTCGAGCCGAGCGAGGCGGAATTTCGCGCCATCTATTCCGCTGCGAAGTTGGAAACAACGGGAAATCAATCTACCCCCTCCGCTGCAGGACTTGGTCAGAATAACGCCATTCTGAATGCCATCAAGTCCACGCTGACACCGGAACGCTTTGCTGAGTATCAACGCTTGAGCAACCCCAGCTACGCCACGGCGAACCGCCTCGCTGCGAGACTGAGTCTACCGGCAGGAACCGCTGACCGGCTGGTGGCGATCGAGAGAGATACGCAGAATCAGGCGGCGGCGATCAGAGGCAACGCCAGCCTCACAAACGACCAGCGCGCTGCTCAGCTCAAGGAACTGGCTGCCAGGGCGACCCAGCAGCTCACGAGCAGCCTTGGCGGTGATCGAGGCATGGAGGCCTATCGGCAGTATGGAGGGGGTTGGCTGCGCACCCTAACGATTCCGCAAGGAACGACTGTCGTGCCGGCCGTGCGCCTCCCCGGCCATTGATGCCTCTCCTGGACTGGATTTAGCGGTACGCATTGTTTTGCGGAAAACTCCGCGATTGACTTCGGCGGATTCATGCTCGCCGTGACAGTGTGCAGAGAAAATTCCCGGAACCGTTTCGTTTGGCGGCCATCGACGTGGATGGAACACTGGTCGGCCCAGCGCTAGAAATCAGTGATGCAAATCGTCGCGCCATTGAGCGCCTGCAAAACGCCGGCATCGAGGTGGTCCTTGCCTCCGGGCGGCACTACGAGACGTTGAGATCCTTTGCAGAGGCGCTGCCTGGCATCCAATGGCTGGTATCATCGCAAGGGGGAGAGGTGTCCGATGTCGAGCGACGTCGGGTTCTCGACCGTGTTTTTCTCAAAGACAGCGAGACGCATCACATTGTAGGCCTGGGTCGAAAGCTGGGTTACAATCTGGCGCTTTACACCGAGAACGGAATCCTTGTCGACGACGATGCGGACATCAAGAAGCTCTACGCAAGCTTTGCGGGGAGGCCGCCGCAGTTTACCATCGACCAGTGGCGCGATGAGCGATTGCTCAAGATCGTTTGGATAGGGGCGGAGTCGGACATTGCCGCAGTTGGGGAGCATCCGGAGGTCCGGGCCATCGATGTTGAACGTGTGCATACGCATCATCAGCTCTTCGAGTTTTCACCTCATGGTGTGAGCAAGGCGACCGGACTTGCCTCGCTCTGCACGCATCTGGGCTATCGCGCGGAGGAGACCCTTGCCTTTGGCGATGCCGAGAATGATCTGCCGATGTTTTTCTGGGCAGGCCTGTCGGTTGCGATGCCGCACGGCTGGCCGAGGGCGCTGAAAGCAGCAGGAATGATCGGTCCGCCGGGCAAAGAGGAAACGGCGCTCGCAAGGGCCATAGATTCGCTTTTCGACCGCGTGAGGTAGCTGCGGCACCGCCGGCTTAACACTGGAGGACCAAAACCTCTTTCGGATCGACAGTGTTCCTGCGCGCGATAACTCACCCAGACTGACATGATAATCTGGGGCATCGATTTGGGTGGTACGAAAGTAGAGGGCGCAGTTCTCGACACTGCGCATCCTGGCAAACCGCTCGCGCGATTGCGTCACCCGACGGAATCCCATCTCGGCTATGCCCACATCGTTGGCCAGATCACGAAGGTCGTGGAGGATCTGGAGAAGAAGACGGGCCTGCGCCGCCCGTCGACCATTGGCGTGGGGACACCCGGCACGACCGAGCCGTCCACCGGGGCGATGAAGAATTGCAACACGACCGCGCTGAACGGGCGGACCTTGCGGGATGACCTCTCCTCCGCGCTTGGGATCGAGGCGAGGCTTGCAAACGACGCGAACTGTTTCGCATTGGCCGAGGCGACGCTTGGAGTCGCGAGAGGCCGTCAGGTCGTCATGGGCTTGATCCTCGGTACTGGCGTGGGCGGAGGCATCGTGGTCAACGGCCGCGTGCTCAACGGCTGTCATGGCATTGCCGGCGAATGGGGTCACAATCCAATCATGGGCGAGAACGCGCCCTGCTATTGTGGGCGGGCGGGCTGTGTCGAAACCGTCATTGCGGGACCCTCGCTTGAACGACACTATCACGCATTGACCGGAAGGAAGCTGAATCTCCGTGAAATTGTGGATCATGCAAAGGCCGGTGATGCCGCGGCTGTGAGCACGCTGGAACGGCTGCGATCGAAATTTGGCGTATCCATCGCTGCGGTGATCAACATCCTCGATCCTGACGCCATCGTGATTGGCGGAGGCGTGGGCAATCTTGACATGCTCTATACGGAGGCAACGCGCGCCGCCGTGGTGCGCCACCTGTTCAATCCGGAGGTGAGGACGGAGTTCCTGAAACCCGAGCTGGGCGACAGCGCCGGAGTTTTTGGCGCGGCAATGCTGACAGGTGAAAAGACGGATTGATTCTCCGGTGTCCGCCTCCTGTGGGCGGAGAGATCGAGCGTGTTCCTGATTCAGGCTCTTTCGGCGTAGAGGCGGAAGAGCACCTGAGTGCCTGAATCTTCCCAGCCGTGCTGGGAAACCTCATTGTAGAGGGCTTGAACGCAGCGCAAGCCGGGGAGGTCCAGCTTCAACTGTGCGGCGCTTTCAAGTGCCAGGCGCATGTCCTTCAGGAAATGTTTCACATAGAACCCCGGTGCGAAATTTCCGGCCAGTGCTCGCGGCGCCAGATTGGTCATTGACCAACTGCCGGCGGCACCGCTGCTGATGCTTTCGAGGACGTCGGCCGGATTGAGTCCGGCCTTCCTGGCGTAGGCGAGGGCCTCCACCCATGCGATCATGCCTGCCGCCACGGCGATTTGGTTCGCGAGTTTACAGTGCTGGCCTGCGCCCGGTCCGCCCTGGAGCCGGATATTTTTCCCCATGGTTTGAAACCAGGGCAGTGCACGTTGAAATGCCGACTCCGTTCCACCGACCATGATGGCCAGG
>JACTNC010000040.1 GCA_014584295.1 Verrucomicrobiota bacterium | reverse complement strand
TCCCCATCCTCTTTGAGCGTGGAACCCGCGTTCCGCTATGCCGCGAGGACCGCCGGCTTCAAGCCAAGTGCCATCCGTGAAATCCTGAAGGTCGCGGAATCCCCCGACATCATCTCCTTTGCAGGCGGACTGCCCGCGCCGGAACTGTTTCCAGTAAACCTTGTTGCACACGCCGCGGAGCAGGTCCTGGCAAACGACGGCCCCGCCGCGCTCCAATACGGGGTAACCGAAGGATTCCTTCCCCTGCGTGAATGGGTCTGCCGACATCTCGCCGAAACCGTGGGTCTCCACACGACTCCCGAGCGCGTGATTATGCTTCATGGCTCCCAGCAGGGGCTTGATCTCATCGCCAAGGTGCTGATTGATCCCGGCGATACCGTTCTCACCGAAAACCCTGCCTACCTCGGTGCGCTTCAGGCGTTCCGCTCCTACCAGGCCCAGGTCGTCGGTATCGAGTCCGATACGCAGGGCCTGCTGCCCGATGCACTCGAGCATCATCTTGATCGCGCCGCGGTGCGACCCAGGTTTCTCTATCTCAATCCCACGTTCCAGAATCCGACCGGGACCACCCTGGCGCCCGAGCGTCGTCAGGAAATCGCCCGGATAGCCGCCCGAATCTCCCTTCCCGTCGTGGAGGACGATCCCTATGGCGAACTGCGTTTTGCGGGCGCCCCCGTACCCGCACTGAGCGCGATCAATGCCGGCCAGACCTCCATCTATCTCGGCACTTTCAGCAAGATTCTCGCCCCCGGCCTACGTGTCGCCTGGATGGTCGCACCCGACCGCACCTTTTTCGACCGCGTGGTCACTGCGAAACAGGCCACCGACCTGCATACCGCGACCTTCAACCAGCGCATCATCTGGGAGACGGTGCGACACGATGGCATGCTCACCCGGCACGTCGCCCGGCTGCGCGACGTCTATGGTCGCCGCCGTACGCACATGCTCTCCGCGCTTCGCCGACTCTTTCCGGAGGGCTGCACCTGGACCACCCCGGAGGGAGGCCTCTTCCTCTGGGTGACAACCCCCGCCCATGTCGACACCGTCGCCCTGCTCCCCCAAGCCCTCGCGCAGAACGTCGCGTTCGTCCCTGGAGCACCTTTCTGGGTCGACCGTCCCGTAAAAAACACGCTGCGCCTCAATTTCAGCAACGCCACCGAGGAAAGCATCGAACAAGGCATCGCCCGCCTCGGGGCAGCCGTGGCAGAATTTCGCTAATCCAATCCGGTCCGGATGTTCGACCTCAGGCGAAACTGCCGCCTGAAATGATGCCGAGTTCGCGGCGGCGTTTGGCGCGGTCGCGGCCGGCCTTGATTGCGTAGCCGCTCCTGCGGTGCTCGGCGATCGGATCGGCGGCAAGGCCCTTCTGTTTGCGCCAGACCTTCAGGGCCGGGGCGACATCGGTGAAGAACGCCTTTTTGAGCTCGAGTTCGGCGGCGACGACATCATGGGCATCCTGCGCCTGGCGAAGCGCCTGGTGGTCCACCAGCGCTGCCTTCGCAAACAGTTCCTGCGCCATCATCACGGTCTGGAGAGTGGCCTCGATCTTGGGCTTCTCGTTGTGACACTGGTCGATCATGTAGGCAATCTTCGGCGCCTTTCCACGGTCCGCGGCAAAGCTGTGGATCTCGTGGAAGATGCGAAATACCTGGTACGGGTCGATGGATCCAAGGGTCAGGTCATCATCCGCGTACCGCCGATCATTGAAGTGGAAGCCGCCCAACATGTCCTCATCGAGAAGGAAGGCGACAATCTGCTCAATGTTCTGCCCCGAATAGTGGTGCCCCGTATCCACAAGGACCTTCGCGCGCGGGCCTGCCTTTTTCGAAAGAACGTAGGACATGCCCCAATCCGCAATGTCCGTGGCATAGAAGGCCGGTTCGAACGGTTTATATTCAACCAGCATCGTCTGGCCGGGACCCAGCTTGCGATGAAGCGCCTTCAACGCCTCCTCGAACCGCTGCTTGCGCGCACGAATGCTTTCCTGTCCGGGATAATTCGTGCCGTCCGCAAACCACAGCGAGAGATACTCGCTGCCGACCGCCTTTCCGATCGCGATCGAATCGAGGCAGTGCTGCAGCGCACGCTGGCGCACCGCCGCATCCGCATTACCGAAGGAGCCCCACTTGTACTCCTGATCCTGAAAAAGGTTTGGATTGATCGCGCCAATGCGCACCCCATGGCTTTCAGCCAGTTTCGCCACCGCCTTGGGATCCTCTCCGGGTTTGAAATCCCAGAGCACATGCACCGCCACGGTCGGACAGCAGCCGGTCAGCGCATGCACGTGCCCGCTGTCCGCCAGTTTGTCGCCCAGGTCGATCGCCGCGGCATCCTGAAAGAACTTCCCAAAGCGCGTGCCCGTATCGGCAAAACCCCAGGAAGGGATCTCGACGTTGAAGTCATTGAGGACCGGCAGCAGCCGGGAAACAAGGGCGGAGGAAGCAGAGGCCATGGCGTATTGGAAACGAAAATTGAAGCAGGAGAGACAAACTCTCGCACCGGCAAGAGTCTAAGGACCAGTGAATCCCCCAGTGCCCGGGAAGCAAGATCACATAGATCTTCTTCACCAGGGGATTTGCCTCGGCTCACGGGACCGCATCCCAAATTGCCGACACCAATGGAACTCGAAGCCTCCGGGTTTAGTTGGCAGCACTCTCCGGAGACTCAGCCTCTGGATTCGTCGGCTCTTCAGGCTGAGGCTTGGGTGAAAGGCGCAGCAGCGTCATTGCTCCCGCAACCAGAACGGCGCAGAGCACGACAAACCAGTTGCCGTTTCGGACGAAGAATGAATTCCGCCCCACCCAGCGAAAGTCACGCTGCACTTCTGTCACCCGCACGCCCCTGAAATAGACTCCACGATCGGGATCGGTCGCAACTGCCTTCGTGACGCCAAACTCGTCGATCCATCCGCTCCATCCTCCGTTCCCGATCCTGAGCACGGGACGCCGGGTCTCCACGGCACGAAGCACGCTGTGTGCCGCATGCTGGTAAGCGGCCCCGTCCTCTCCAAACCAGCCGTCGTTGGTCATCACCACCAGCACATCCGCACCGGCAAGGACACTGTCGCGGGCCAGATTAGGAAAGATGTCCTCGTAACAAATCAAGGGCCCAAGAGCGACCGGAACATTCCGCATCGTCGTCCGCAAGAGCCCAGGCTCTGAGCCTGCAAGGATGTCGTCGCTGCCGATGGGCACCACTTTTTGAAGCCAGCCGAGCAGCGGACGGAAAGGAACATACTCACCGAAAGGCACGAGTTTGCGCTTTGCATAGTAGTCGGGTTGCACACCGCTGACGGGATCGACAAGAAATGCACCGTTATACCAGCCCTCCTGGGGAGTGGCCGAATGCTCGATCGCGAGCGACCCCATCACCAACGGCGCACGTCCCTTCGCCACAAGCTCCTCCGTCCATTTCTTGATCTGCTCATCCCCCTTGATCGCCCACGGCGTTGACGCCTCGGGCCACAGGATCAGGTTCGGCCTCGTCGCGGCCGCCTGCCGCGTGAGCGTCTGCAAAGTTTGCATGACCGCCGGCCCTTCGTTCGGATCCCATTTGATGGTCGAAGGGATGTTGGGTTGGACAAACGCCACCTTGCCCAGGCCCACGATGTAACCCGCCCGGTTGATCGTTTCCTGCATTTGAACGCTGAGGCAGACGACCAGCAGGAACATCGTGGCGAAGAACTCCTGGCTGCGACGATTGAGTCCGCGCTTGGCTTCGCAGAGAAGGCGGTGCGCATAGGCGCCAAAGCCAAGATTGACCGCTATGAGGACGAAGGAGACCCCTCCCGCCCCGGTGAAGGCCGCCACCTGCAGGATGCTCACCCGCTGCCACTGGCTCGCCGCAAGGGGCAACCAGGGAAATCCCGAAAAAAGCCAGGTCCGCGTCCACTCAATCAGCACCCAAAGAGCAGCCAGACCGAATACCAGCAGGATGCGTGTCAGGTGTGGCCTGCCGAGGAGCTGGGGCATGGTCCAACGCACGGCGAGAAACCATGACCCCACCCAGAGCCCGACCACCGGTCCCAACAGCAGCAAGCCGAACCACGATACGTGATGCAGCCAGGACAGAATCAGCGTCCACGCAACCGCACTCGCTCCCAGCACCACCGATGCGAAGAGTTTCCAAGGGGGACTGCGATACGCCCAGAAAATGGCGGGCACCGCGAAGGCATAGCCCGCCTCGGGAAGTTTGAACGGTGGAAAGGAGACAAGGGTCAGCAGGACCGTGGAAACGAACACTCCAATCGCTGCCAGGACGTGAGAGTTGCGACTCCAGAACGACGGAGGCTCGTCGTAGGGATCGATCGGCAGATTTTCTGCGTTGCTCATGGTCGGAGCTGGACAGCCCTTTCAGTCCGGCATGTCAGGCAGGTCCACAGCAACAATCCGCGTCCGGACTACACGAGAGAGCCGCGCAACGCGGAATTCGAAAGCACGTTTCGACTCAGGCACCGTGACAGTTCTTGAATTTCTTGCCGCTCCCGCACGGACACGGTTCATTGCGGCCGACCTTGGGGGTTTCCCGTCGAATCGTCACTTTCGGCAGCTGGATCTCACCCTCGCCCCCGGACGCCTGCGCTGCAGGCTGTGAGGATTCGCTCGGCACCGCGGCCTGCGTCGGCGTATTTGCAGGGCCCACGGATTTCGCGCTGCGGCTGAGGATCGAGAGCATGTTCTCGAATGCGCTGAGGTTTGACGCACTGCGGAAGAGTCCGGTGCAGATCTGAAGCCGAACATTCTGCATCAGCTCCTCGAAGTACTTGTAGGCTTCGCTCTTGTACTCCACCAGCGGATCCTTCTGACCATAACTGCGGAGGCCGATGGAGCGGCGGAGTTCTTCCATCTCGGTCAGGTGCTCCTGCCAGTGCTGATCAATGGCATTGATGACGATGTAGCGCTCCACTGCCGCAAGGGCCTCGGGCTCCTCGACCGACTCCTTCACGGCATAGGACGCCTTGATCTTCTCCACAACCACCTTGGTGAGGCTGGTGACGTCGTTGCCCTTGAGATCGTCGGCCTTCAGGCCAATCGGGAATGTCCCATTCGCCCAGCCGATGAAGCTGTCCATTGCTGTCTGGGAGGCTCCGACCTTCTCGCCAACACCGGCATTTTCAAGCCGTGTAGCCACTTCCTCCTCGACCTGCTCGGAGATGATGTCCTTCGGCCGCGGTGAATGAATCGCGCCATTGCGAATGCCGTAAACAACTTCGCGCTGCTGATTGAGCACGTCATCGTACTGGAGCAGCCTCTTCCGCTGGGAATAGTTTTGCTGCTCAACTTTTTTCTGGGCACTCTCGATCGAACGATTGAGCCAGGGGTGCTCGAGTTCCTCCCCTTCCTTCATCGAGCCCTCCATCAGGCGTGACGCAAGGTTGCCCTGAAGGAACAGGCGCATGAGATCATCCTCGAGCGAGAGGAAGAACTTGGTGAGACCCGGGTCACCCTGACGCGAACAGCGGCCGCGCAACTGGCGATCGATGCGGCGCGATTCGTGGCGCTCGGTGCCGATCACGAAGAGGCCGCCGAGCTCGCGTACCCCTTCGCCGAGTTTGATGTCGGTTCCACGACCCGCCATGTTCGTGGCAATGGTCACGGCGCCGCGCTGTCCGGCGCGGGAAACAATTTCAGCCTCCTGCTGGTGATACTTTGCGTTGAGCACCGAGTGAACGATGCCCGTGCGCTTCAGCATGCGGGATAGCACCTCGGAGGACTCAACGGAAACCGTACCCACCAGGACCGGCTGACCCCGACGATTGGCCTCCTCGATCTCCTTGACCACCGCGGCATACTTGTCGCGCCTGGTCTTGAAGATGGAGTCGTTCCGGTCGACGCGGATGCACGGCTTGTTGGTCGGTATGACCTGGACCGCAAGCCGGTAAATGTCGTTGAACTCCGTGGCCTCGGTTTCCGCGGTACCAGTCATGCCGGCCAGTTTCTGGTAGAGGCGGAAGTAGTTCTGAATCGTGATCGTTGCGTAGGTGCGTGTCTCGCGCTCGATGGCGACGTTTTCCTTGGCTTCCACGGCCTGATGGAGTCCGTCCGACCAGCGGCGGCCTGGCATGACACGACCGGTGTTCTCGTCGACAATGAGGACCTTTCCGTCCTGGACCACGTACTCGACATCACGCTCATAGAGCGAATAGGCGCGCAACAACTGGGAGATCGTATGGATCTCCTCGGAGGTCTCCGCGAATCGCTGCTGAGCCGCGAGCTTGAGTTCCTCGCGCTTCTCCGGGGTCAAAGACGTGTCGCGATCGATATCACTGTACTCGGTGGCCAGATCGGGAAGCACAAATGCATCCGGATTGTCTGGGCGAAGGCGCTGGCGTCCCTTCTCGCTTAGGTCCGCCTGGTGTTGGCGCTCATCGATCGAAAAGAAGAGTTCCTCCTTGAGACGGTAGAGTTCCTCCTTCTGGAGATCGGAACTGAGCTCTGTCTCAACCTTGTCGAGAAGTTTGCGCCATTCCGGGGTCTCCTGAAGGCGAAGCAGCTTCTTGTTCTTCGGATGACCGACCTTGACCTGGAGCATCTTGCGGGCGGCCACCTGCTTCTCCTCATTCGAGATGCCTGGCTTGGCGAGCATTTCTTCCGTCTCGCCGATCAACCGGTTGACAAGACGCAACTGCTCCGAAACAAGCCGCTCCACACTTGGCTTCACGCGGGTAAAGGGCTGTTCCCTTTCAATGGGTGCGGGCCCGGATATGATCAGGGGTGTGCGCGCCTCATCGACAAGGATCGAGTCGATTTCATCGACGATGCAGTACCAGTGGTCGCGCTGCACCTGATCCTCCTTGCGCGTGGCCATGCCATTGTCGCGAAGGTAGTCGAAGCCGAACTCCGAGGCAGTGCCGTAGGTGATGTCGCGACTGTACATCTCATGCCGCTCGGCGGATGGCATCTGCTGTTGGATACAGCCGACGGTCAGCCCCAGGAAACGGTAGAGGTAGCCCATCCACTCGGAATCGCGTCGGGCAAGGTAGTCATTGACGGTGACGAGCTGGGTGTTGCGCTGGGTCAGCGCGTTGAGGTACAGCGGCAGCGTGGCTACCAAGGTCTTGCCCTCGCCTGTCGCCATTTCCGCAATCTTGCCCTGATGCAGGGCAATGCCGCCGATAAGCTGGACATCGAAATGCACCATGTCCCAGGTCAGCTCGTGTTCGCACACGACAACCGTCTGCCCGACCAAGCGGCGGGCGGCGTTCTTTACCGTTGCAAAAGCCTCGGGCAGAAGCTGATCGAGCGTTTCTCCCGCCTTGAGTCGACTGCGAAATTCGTCGGTCTTAGCCCGAAGCTGATCATCGCTCAGGGATTGGTAGGACCGTTCGAATTCGTTGATCCGTGCAACCAGTGGCCGGGCCGATTCCAGAAACTTACGATAGTGCCGACCCGAAAAGCCTTTGAGGAGAAACGATAACATGAAAGGGGCCTACCCTAGATATGCCCAACGCGTTGGCAAATGGCAAATCGCGGCAAGCCAGAGTCCCATTGGCTGAAATTTGGCAAGAAGCTCCCACTTCCAGAGATAGGCTCCTTGGCAGAATAGGGCTCCCGCAAGCCGAATCCGATCCGTGCATGAGGCCAATGATCAGGCGGTTGCCAGTTGCCCCCGGAAATAGTCGATCGTCCGCTTCAGTCCTTCTTCCAGGCCGATGGTAGGCTCCCACTTGAGGGCCTTACGGGCCAGCGAGATGTCGGGTCGACGCTGCTTGGGGTCATCCGAGGGAAGCGGCTTGTGCACAATCCTGGACTTGCTGGCTACGAGTTTCAGCGTGAGTTCAGCGAGTTGCAGCATGGTAAATTCGCCCGGATTGCCGAGATTTACAGGTCCTACGGTCTCCGTCTGGTTCATCAGGCGCACAAAGCCTTCGATCAGGTCGTCGACGTAGCAGAAGGATCGTGTCTGCGTGCCGTCACCGTAGATGGTCAGATCCTCGCCCCGGAGTGCCTGGACTACAAAGTTCGATACGACGCGCCCGTCGTTCGGGTGCATGCGCGGACCATAGGTATTGAAGATCCGCGCCACCCTGATATCGACCTTGTTTTCGCGATGGTAGTCGAAGAACAGGGTCTCCGCGCAGCGTTTGCCCTCATCGTAGCATGAGCGACGGCCGATCGGATTGACATTTCCCCAATAGGCCTCGGGCTGAGGATGAACGTGGGGGTCTCCATAGACCTCGCTTGTGCTCGCCTGAAAGACACGCGCCTTCAACCGCTTGGCCAGGCCGAGGCAGTTGATCGCGCCCATGACCGAGGTCTTCGTCGTCTTGATGGGATTGTACTGGTAGTGCGGCGGTGACGCCGGACACGCCAGATTGTAGATCTGGTCGACCTCGACCTTGAAGGGATCGATCACATCGTGGCGCACCAGTTCGAAAAACGGATTTGCCAGCAAGTGGGTGATGTTCCCCTTCCGCCCCGTGAAGAAATTGTCGAGGCAGATGACCTCATGCCCGTCACGGAGCAGACGATCGCAAAGATGAGAGCCCAGGAATCCGGCGCCGCCGGTGACCAAGATGCGCATGCCGCAGCAGGGTTAAGGGAACAGCGCCAGATTTCGAGAAAAACCTCTCCGTGAACAACTGACGCCCACCGTAGCACTTCCGCCCTGTCGACCCACGAGTCGGCGCGCGCGAAACCGCTCAAGCTAGACGTTCGCCGGCAGGCGTGCGAGCGCCCTCGGGAAAAGGATGTTGTTCTCCTTGTGCACGTGCAGGTGGAGATCCTCTTCAAATCGCGCGAGCCCCGCGAGCAAAGCCCGGTGGGTGTTGCACGACTCCGAGTCCGGCGTGAAATTGTCCGTCAGGGTGCGCAAACGTTCAAGCGCCGCCCCGGTTTCCTGATGCTCCGCCTCCATCTCCGAGATCGGATCAGCGATGGAACCGCGGCTGCTGGGAAGCTCGCCATTCTGGTCAAGGGCACGAACCAGCGGAAACAGCACTTCCTCTTCCTTTGCCATGTGCTCAAACATTTCGCGCGCCATCGCATGCACCGTCTGGGCGACCTCGGTCAACCGCGCATCGCGGCCGGAATGCTTCCTCGCTACACGCTGCGACTGCTCCACAAGAACCGGCAGTTCTTCCTTGGTGAAGGAATGATGCGTGCTCTCAATATGATCCGCCAGAGCAGTCAACGACATCGCCGCAGCATCCGTCGCGCTCGTGAGTGCCGACGGCACCGCTTCCAGCACCGAGATAAACGTGTTCACATCGAGACCGCGCTTCGCGCACGCTGCCGCAAGTGTGATC
>JACTNC010000007.1 GCA_014584295.1 Verrucomicrobiota bacterium | reverse complement strand
CCAAACCACAAATCGGATAAACCCTCCACAGACCTCGCCTCCGCTCTGTTCTACTCGCACAATTAGGTCCTTATGCCGCCAAACTTGAGTCGGGAGCTGAAAGCTCCCGAATTTTACCCGTCAGGACCATCCTCCCCTGCAAACCGCGGCGAGTCGTCCAACGGCTTCGGGCGCGTCAGCGCTGTTCAGTCCATTCGACCGAGGCGTAGGTTTCGGTCAGGTGCTCGAGTTCGCTTTCGTTGAAATCGGGCCAGGGGGTGGCCTGAGGTGAGGCTCCCAGTGCTTCTCCCAGGCCCTCCGAGAACCGGGCAAGAAAGGCATCCCAGTCCGTCACCGCGGGCGCGGACGGGCGCCAGATCGAACCCTGCAGGATCAAACCGTGCTTGGTGCGTTTTTGGGCGGCGCCGGCGATTTTTACTCCGGTATCGGGGACGATCACATCGTGGCACTCGGCCTTGACGAAACAGACTCCGGGTGACTCTTGGGGCTGACTCGCTGGTTGGCCTTCGCAGGGCTGTTTGGTTTCGGCAGGCTGGCCGAGGTCCCTCAACGCCTGGGCGAGTTTTTCGTGAACAGCGCGGTAGGCCTCGATGGCGCGGGCACATTCGAGGGGGTGGCCTCTTGGAATCACGAGGGCATAGGTCCAGTCCTCGCGGTGATCAACCAGGCCGCCGCCTGTGAAGCGCCGGCACAACTCCATGGGAGCATCGGCCGTGGCAAGCTGGCTGCGGATGAAGGCGATCTTCTGGCCGTAGCCGAACGTGTGCGCGGGACGGTGCCAGCCGTAGTGCCGAAATCGCGGGAGAGAAGCCTCCGGATAGCGCTGGAGCATCAGGAAGTCGCACGCCATGTTCTCCGCGGCGCCTCCGTGTCGCGTCGGCAGGTGATGGAATGTTTGCGGCACGCTGTCACGAGACGGAATACGGGGATCCGGGGCAAAGTGTTTTTTCGGCTCGCGACCCTGCCTTGAAATGAGAAGTTCGCCCCGCATGCCTTCGACCTCGCGACGGACCGCAGTTTTCACGGAATCGCTCATTCGGGAAATGACGCGGATTGCGCAACAGCACGGTGCGATCAACCTCTCGCAGGGATTTCCCGACACGGATCCGCCTGCAAGCCTCGTGCAGGCCGCGAAGGACGCCATGGATGCCGGACGGCACCAGTACGCAATCACGTGGGGATCTCCGGAACTGCGTACCGCGCTCGCCGACAAATTGAAGCGCTTCACCGGCGTGGACGTGGATCCGCAGCGTGAACTCGTTGTGACGTGCGGTGCCACCGAGGCGATGATGGTTGCAATGATGACGGTATGCGACCCGGGGGACAGGGTGGGGCTGTTCTCGCCATTCTATGAGAACTACAACGCGGACGCGATCCTGACCGGAGCACAACCGGTGCATGTGCGGCTGCATCCTCCGCACTATCGGTTTGATCCCGAGGAGTTGCGTGCCGCGTTTGCCGGGGGACTCAAGGCATTCATCCTGTGCAATCCGTCGAATCCCACCGGCCGGGTGTTCACTCGGGAGGAACTGCTTGCCATTGCGTCGCTGGCCGAGGAGTTCGACACCTTTGTCATCACTGACGAGGTCTATGAGCACATCGTCTTCGACGGCAGGAATCACATCACCTTTGCCACGCTTCCGGGCATGGCAAAGCGGACGCTCACGTGTTCGTCGCTCTCAAAAACCTTCTCCATCACCGGCTGGCGCCTGGGATACGTGCATGCGCCTGCGCCGATCGTGGCGCAAGCGCGCAAAGTCCATGATTTCCTGACCGTGGGCGCGGCGGCACCCCTTCAGCATGCGGTGGTCACCGCGCTTGGGTATCCGAAAAGCTACTACGAGGGTCTTGCGGCGGAGTATTCGAACCAGAGGGACATCCTCTGTGGATATCTGGATCAGGCGGGATTGAGTCACACGCGTCCCGAGGGCGCCTATTTCGTGATGGTCGACATTTCGCCATGGGGATTCGCGAGCGACGTGGAGTTCGCCCACTGGATGACGCGCGAGGTGGGCGTGGCGCCGGTGCCGGGCTCAAGCTTCTTTCCGTATCCGGAGAATCGATACATTCGTCTCAACTTCGCCAAAAAGCCCGCCACACTGCACGCAGCCGGGGAGCGGCTGCTGAAGCTGAAGCGGGGTTGACATGACATTTTTACATGACACCTTTGAATCATGAAGGAAAGCACCCTAACGGAACGCGGTCAGGTGTCCCTTCCGGCGGAGTTGCGGCGGAAGCTTCGACTGCGACCCGGCCAGAAGCTTCAGTTTGAAGTGGTGTCGGACAATGAGTTTCGGGTTTTTGCACCGAAGGGAAAGATTGCTGGACCCATAGCCATGCTCGGTTTTGCCCGGCGAATACGGCCCGTCGCGCGCCGTACGAAGGATTGGATGAAGGAATTGCGCGAAGGGGAGGCCTGAAGTGTGGGTTGTGGATACCTGTGTTGTGCTCGATATCCTTGAGCATGATCCGTCGTTTGGCCTGCGTTCTGCGAGGATGCTGGAGCGCCTGCTGGAAGACGGATTGTGCATTGCCCCGGCCACGATGGTGGAAATTGCTGCGGCGTTTGCGGGCAACCTGCCCGAGCAGAAGTGGTTTCTTGGCCAGGCGGGCATTTCATTTGTTGAACCGTGGACAAGCAGCGATCTGGAGTCATCGCATGCGGCATGGAATGCCTATGTGAAGCGTCGGCGGACGGAAAAGATAGCCCGTCGGCCCATTGCCGATATTTTGATTGGCGGCTTTGCAGTGAATCGGCAGGGCCTCGTCACCCGCAATCCCGCCGATTTCAAGCCTTGGTTTCCTAGGCTTGTGATCCGTGAACCCTGATGCTCCAGATTGATTCCCGTGCGGAGAAGGGTGTACTTGTCTACGCCTCCGGTCCGGGTGCCGTTGCCTGTCTGGGCTTGAGCAATTGAGCAGGAAGGAACCAGCGCACGGTCCATCGAGGAAGGCCTGAGCGCTTGTGGCGCGATTCTGTTTTTTCGAGGGCCAACACGGAGCCCTTCTTGAAATCGACAAATGCGGGTTTTGATCTGCCTCGGACGAGCAGGGTCGCGAGTCGTGTCAGGTGGGGATTGTGTCCGACCAGCGCGATCTCCGAGCGGGGAGGCAGGGCATTGATGCGCTCAAGGAGAAGCTTGGGATCATCATCGCCGAGCAGGCCGGGGATCTCGACCCGGGCTGCGTCGGGATTCAGTCCCGCCGTGAGCCGATCGGCTGTTTCGCGCGAGCGTGGAAGCGGACTGTGCCAGACTTGATCTGGAGAAAGCAGGTGGTTGTCGGTGAAGAAGCGGACAAGCAGTTCGCACTCGTGCACACCAGCCAGGCTCAGGGGCCTGAGCGGATCCTCCGAAGCCGGAACGGCATGAGCGTGGCGAATGAGGTAGATCATGGATGTGCCGGGCGGTCAGAGGAACGGCTCTGTTTCCGGCTGGACCGCAGCAACGCTTCCGAGCTCGCGATCGA
This sequence comes from Verrucomicrobiota bacterium, assembly GCA_014584295.1. GTDB lineage: Bacteria > Verrucomicrobiota > Verrucomicrobiia > Opitutales > Opitutaceae > UBA6669. Next base: position 9,698 of record JACTNC010000007.1, on the reverse strand, counting down.
GCAGGGCGCGGATCACTTTCAGAAGCGTGCTCAGCGTGAAAGGTTTTGGGAGATGGGCCTGTGCACTCTGGTCGACCCATGGCAGCAGTTGGGGCGGATCGTGATCGCCTGTACTCAGGAGGCGAAGCCCGGGATTCTTGGCGACGAGGCGGCGGACGAGTACCTCCGCGCCGGGCATGCGGCTGTCCAGGATTGCAAGTTCTATCGGCTGTGCGGGGGTGCTGGAGGACGGGGCCTCGCTGGGTGTTGCGCAGTCAGTCACGGCGTAGCCGTCCGAGGTCAGGATGCCCGCGATCATTTTCCGCAGCACGCTGTCACCCTCGACGATCAGGACGGACTCGCGTCCACCGGTTGAGGGGAGCGTCGACAGCACGGCGGGGCGCGCGCTCGCGGGTTCGTTCACCTCCGGGAGATAGATGTCGAATGTTGTTCCCACGCCGGGAGCGCTGTGGACGGAGATGTAGCCCTTGTTCTGCTGTACCACGCCATAGACCAGCGCAAGACCGAGCCCAGTGCCTTCGCCTTGTGGTTTTGTGGTGAAAAACGGCTCGAAGATGTGTGCCTGAACATCTTCGTCCATGCCACAGCCGCTGTCGCTCACGGACAGTTGCGCATACCGGCCCGGAGGGATGTCGATGTGCCGCAAGGTCAGGCCTGACTTTATGCTTCTCCCGGCCGTGCTAATCGTGACATGTCCACCGGGCGAAAGGGCATCGCGTGCATTCAGCGTGAGGTTGAGCAGCACCTGCTGGATCGCGGTCGGGTCGACGCGCACGTTCCGGGTGTCAGGCGAGAGGGAAAGATTGAGCTGGTGATAGGGGCGCAACAGGCGGCCGAGCAGATCGGCGTTGGCCTGGATGAGGTCGTTCAGGCTGATGACCTGCGGCTCGATGGCCTGGCGGCGGCTGAAGGCGAGCAACTGCCGGGTCAGGCTTGCGGCCTTCTGCCCCGCGGAATGGATTTCCGAGATGGTGCGCCTCGCATGTTCATCGTCCGTAAATCGGTCGGCGAGGATCTCGGAATAGCCGTTGATCACCGAGAGCAGGTTGTTGAAGTCGTGCGCGACGCCTCCGGCGAGCCGGCTGACCGTGTCGATGCGCTGGGCGTGTCCGAGCGCTTCTTCAAGACGGCGCCTTTCCGTGACGTCGCGGTAGCTTGCGACGATGTGGGTGACACGTCCGCGGTGATTGCAAAGCGGACTCAGGAGCCATGCTGCGAAGAGGGTCGATCCATCGCGGCGGGTGAGGTATCCCTCGGCTGAATACGTGCTGCCTGCCCGGACGGAGCGAAACCAGCGGCGCTGGCGGGCAAGTTCGGTCTTGTCGACGTGAAGAAAATCATGGGTGTGCGCAGTCAGTTCGGCCTCGGAATACCCGGTCATTGAGGCGATGCGCTCGTTGGCAAAGGAGATGCGCAGGCCCGTGCGATGCCAGCGCGCTGGGGCGATCAGGACGCCCTCCGGAAGCGCGCGCAGCGCGGCTGCCAGCAGGGTAGGTGGGGGATGCCGATTGGCGGCGCTCCGGGTGCCGGACGGGCGCCCGCGGCGCGTGGATGCTGGAGGCGATTCTGGGCGCCGACGTATCGCGGCGTTGATTTTTGCGGTGCGTGTCGCGGGGCTTTCGCTCGCGGGCAACGTCATGGGGAAAGCCGTTCGACAATCCAGTCACCGCCTGCCTTTTCCCGCCGGTAGCGAAGCCGGTCGTGGAGGCGGCTGCGGCGGCCCTGCCAGAACTCCACGGCGTAAGGCAGGAGGCGGTATCCACCCCAGCTCGGAGGGAGTGGAACCTCCACACCCGCGTACTTTTCCTCCAGCGCCTTCATGCCGGCCTCCAGCGTTTCGCGATTCGGCACGACGCTGCTCTGGCGGGAAACCCAGGCGCCAAGCTGGCTGGCGCGCGGACGGGAATGAAAGTAGGCGGCACTTTCCTCGCGGCTGACCCGTGTGATCGAACCTTCGACGATCACCTGGCGCTCCATCGCAATCCATGGAAACGTGAGCGAAGCAACCGGGTTTGCCTCAAGCTCGCGCCCCTTGCGGCTCTCGTAGTTCGAGAAGAAGACAAAGCCGCGGCCGTCAATTCCCTTGAGCAGAACGGTGCGCGTCGAGGGACGACCCTCCCGGCTTGCCGTCGCCAGCACCATGGCATTCGGTTCGGGGATCTTTGCCGCCTCGGCTTCCTGGAACCATAGGTCGAACTGCCGAAACGGATCCTTGGCGAGATCCTTTTCCGCCAGGCCTGCAAGGCTGTAGTCCCTTCGAAGTTCCGCGAGTGACATCGTGAGCAACCGTAGTGAAACGATCCGTGAGCGCACGGAGAAAATGAAATCTGGGCACAAATCCCCGGAAGCGGTGTTTTCGGAGCTTGCCGTGGGGATTTCCGACAGCGACGAAGCCGTCCGGATTCAGCACAAAACCGTCCGCCTGCGGTTTCGACCTTGTTTCGCTTCGAGTGAGGCGGCACCCTTTGGGCTCAAATTCCCGCTCGCATGAAGATCAACCTCAAGCTCACTCCCCAGTCTTTGCAGAAAAAAGTCGGACGCGTCTTTGAACTCGCCGGAAAAAAGATCCGTGCGGTCGATGCGTCCTGGGATCCTGCCAAGGGCACTCCCGTCTTCACCGTAAAGGGGAAATACACCTCGCGCGGATGGACCGAGTGGACACAGGGATTCCAGTTCGGCATGGCGTTCCTTCAATACGATGCGACGGGCGATGAAAGTTTTCTCAAGCTCGGCCGGGAGAAGACCGTCAAGCTCATGGCATCGCATGTCTCCCATGTCGGCGTGCATGACCATGGATTCAACAATGTTTCGACCTATGGAAATCTTCGCCGCCTCCAGCTCGAGGGCCGCATTCCGGAGAATCGCGACGAACTGAATTTCTGTGAACTGGCGCTCAAGGTCTCGGGCGCGGTGCAGGCGGCGCGCTATGTTCCGACGGCGTACAAGACGCCCTGGTCGCCCGTCGGCGGCGCAGGGGTCGCCCCGAGCGGCTACATCTATTCCTTCAACGGCCCGCAATCCCTCTTTGCCGACACGATCCGCTCCATGCGATCGCTGGTCGTGGCACATCAGCTCGGCCATGCGCTGATGGGGGAGGGCGACAAGCCCATCAATCTGCTGCATCGCGCAATCGAGCACGCGGCCACGACGGCGCGATTCAACGTGTTTTTTGGTCGAGGGCGCGACAGCTACGATGTTCGCGGTCGGGTGGCCCATGAGTCGATCTTTAATCGCAACGACGGGCAGTTCCGGTGTCCCTCCAGCCAGCAGGGCTATTCTCCGTTCACGACCTGGACGCGTGGAGCGGCGTGGATCATCTGTGGTTTTGCGGAGCAGCTTGAGTTTCTCGACACGGTTCCGGGTACGTCGCTCGATGCGATGGGCGGACGCCGGGCGGTGACCAATGTTTTCCTCGAAACGGCGCGCGCCAGCTCGGACTATTACATCGACGGCTACTCCGCGAGTGATGGCGTGCCCTATTGGGACAGCGCTGCGCTGAACACGCACAAGCTGGGCAACTTTGCGGCGCGCCCGGCGGATCCATTCAACTCACACGAACCGGTCGACAGCTCGGCTGCCGCGATCGCCGCGCAGGGCTTCATCCGCCTCGGCCTCTGGCTTGGCGGCAATGGAGAAAAAGCGGCGGGTCGTCGCTATCTGCAGGCGGGTCTGACCGTGGCGAATACGTTGTTTGACGAGCCTTACCTGTCGACGGATTCGAAGCACCAGGGGCTGCTGCTGCACAGCGTTTATCATCGTCCCAATGGCTGGGACTACGTTCCGAAGGGACAAAAGGTTCCATGCGGGGAGTCGTCCCTGTGGGGGGACTATCATGCAATGGAGCTGGCGCTCCTGCTCAAGCGCCTTGCAGACGGAAAGTACTACACGTTCTTCTGAGTCGTTTCGCGCGCATCCTTGCGATGCAGCGTCGAATGGGGTAAGGTTCCGCTGAATGTGCCCATTGGTGGCGAAAGCCGACGATGGGCCATCAACGGAGGCTCACCTTGACCGAACGCATCTTCTACGAATCCCACTGTCACACGCCACTCTGCAAACATGCCATCGGCACACCTGTCGAATACGCGGAACAGGCGGCTTCGAGGGGACTGAAGGGAATTGTTTTCACGTGTCATTGTCCGCTTCCCGACGGGCACTCGGCGCAATGGCGGATGGGCGTCGATCAGTTTGGCGAGTACGTGGATCTGATTGCGGATGCGCGGTCGCGAATGGACGGCAGGGTGGATGTCCGGCTGGGGCTGGAGAGCGACTTCTTTCCCGGCATTGAGCCCTGGATCGAGAAGCTGCACCGGCAGGCACCGCTGCATCATGTCCTCGGCTCGGTCCACATGCAGATGAGCGCCTACCGGCAGCGCTACTTTAATGGAGACTACTTTGAGTATCAGAAAACGTATTTCAACCATCTCGCGGAGGCGGCCGAGACGGGCTTGTACGATACGCTGGCCCATCCCGATCTCGTGAAGAATGAGTCGCCCGCCTCGTGGCATTTTTCCCGAATTCAGCCGTTCATCGAACGGGCGCTGGATCGCATTGCGTCGACGGGTGTTGCCATGGAGCTGAACACAAGTGGCCTTAACAAGGCGCTGCCTGAGATGAACCCCGGGCCGGGCATGCTGAAGCTCATGCAGGCACGCGGGATTCCCGTCGTGATCGGTGCGGATGCGCATTCGACCGATCGGGTCGGGGACCATTTTCAGGACGCGCTTCGTCTGCTTGAAAACGCCGGCTATTCCGAAGTCAGCATCTTTCTGGGGAGGCAGCGGCAGGCGCTTCCGATAGCTGCGGTAAAGGCGTCCCTGGTTTCCGAATGAGTGAATCCCTGCCCGATCTCTATCAGTTTACACGGGCGGAGATCGCCGAACTCGTCGTGGGCTGGGGCTATTCCCCGGTGCATGCAGCGACCCTCTGGAATGCGCTGTATTGGGAGATGGCGGAGAGCATCGGCGCGATGCAGGCGCTTCCGGAAAAGGTGAGGATCCGCCTTGGGAAGGAAACACGGCTGGGAGTGTTGCCTGTGGCGCTCTCGACTGACTCCAGCGATGGTTATACGCGCAAGTTTCTGCTGTCGCTTCCCGACAATCGCCGGATTGAGACGGTGCGCATGCGTTTTACCGGAAGGGCGACGGCCTGCATCAGTTCGCAGGCGGGATGTGCGATGGGATGCGTTTTTTGCGCGACCGGACAGATGGGGTTCTCGCGGCACCTTACGGCCGGGGAGATTGTCGCCCAGGTCGTTCACGTTGCACGCATGCTGAAGCGCGCAGGAGAGCCGCGCCTTCGCAATGTCGTGGTCATGGGCATGGGGGAACCCCTGCACAACTATGACGCCACGATGCGTGCGCTGGAGATCGTGCGCGACAGTTCCGGGCTGGCATTGGGAGCGGAGCGCATCACGGTAAGCACGGTTGGCGTGGTTCCTGGCATCCTGAGGCTCGCAGAGGAAAGGCAGCCGGTGAGTCTCGCGGTGTCGCTGCATGCCGCGACGCAGGAAGAGCGTGCGGCGCTTGTGCCCGCGGCCCGTGCGTGGCCGCTTGACCGGTTGATGGAGGCCTGCCGCACCTACAGTGCCATCACCGGGCGGCGCATTTTCTACGAGTGGACCCTGATCGAAGGGAAGAACGACAGTGCCGATCACGCGCATGCCGTGGGACGTCTTCTGCAAGGACTGCCGGCGCAGGTGAACCTGATTCCTCTCAACCCGACGAGTGGTTATGTCGGGGAGCCCGGTCGCCGTGAGTCTGCCAGGGAATTTCAGCAAATCCTGGCGAATCAGTACAGCCTCCCCAGTACGGTCCGCCAGCGCCGGGGCATCGACATTGCAGCCGGGTGCGGTCAACTGGCCGGGGTAACTGATTGGTTCATTGCCTGAAGATGAAGTTTTTGGTGCTCGTTTTGCTGGTGGCAACGGGGCTGCCGGTCGTCGCCGCTCGCACGGAGGCGTCGGCGACGGGATTCAGGTTCGAGCGGGACTTGGCAAGACGAGGACGGATCCGCTGTGGTACCTTGCGCCAGGAAACCGACTAGGGAGATTTGCTCCTATCTCATTCCTTATTGCCTTATGGTCGCAGAGGTCATGAATGCGGAGCGCCTTCATGAATAGTGATGCCGAGAAAGCCGTTCGCCGCCGGAACCCCGATCGTACCAAGCGCCGACTGCTCCAAGCCGCGATCCGATTGTTCTCCGAGAAGGGATATCACGGCGTCTCGGTCGATGAGATCGTGGCCAAGGCGAAGTCCAGCAAGCGGATGGTCTATCACTACTATGGTTCGAAAAATGACATCTATCTTGCCGTGTTGATGGAGGTGCTTGGTCGGCTGGAATCAGCCGAGTTTCAGGCGGTGGTTGCAAAAGGGCGGGCTGACCAGAAATTGAGGGATCTGCTACTGGCCTATTTCAAGTTTCTGGATGCCAATCCGGAATTCTACCGTTTGTTGCTCTGGGAGAATCTCGAGCATGGCAGGCGCATGGCGCGCAGTGCCGCAAAGCTTTCGAAGAACCCCTTCATGGAGCGATTCCGTGTCATCATTGAGGAGGGAGTCCGACAGGGAATTTTCCGACAGCCTGCCGACATCAAGCACCTGCTGGTGAATTTTATCGGATTGTGTTTCATCTACTACTCGAACCACTATTCGCTGGAGATCAGTCTCGGCCTCGACATGAAAAGCCAGCGAGGTCGCGAGATGCGCGTCACTCAGGTCATCGACCTTGCCTTCCACGGACTCCTCGCAAAATAGCGACGCATGTTTGCCACGTGCTCCCATGTAGTGCTGAATTGATTCCATGCGCATCATAGACGCCCACACGCATCCCGTCATGTTCAAACGCGGCCTGACGCGGCCTGAGGTCGACCGACTCGTGAAACACGGTCGCAAGCTCGGCGTGGAGACGATGATCGGGCTGGGAGACGTGCTCCTTTATGGCCGTAGCTTCACTGCCGAGCAGATTGTCGAGGTGAACGATGACTCGGCCAAGGTGCAGGCAATGTATCCTGATTATTTTCGATTCTTCTGTTTCCTGAATCCCAGGCTCGGCGAAAAGGCGGTGATGCGCGAGGTGGAGCGCTGTGTGGACAAGTACGGCTTCATCGGCATCAAGCTCGAAATCTGCAACAACGCGCGCGATGCCTGCATGAAGCCCGTGATGGAGGCGGCGCGGCGCTGGAAACTCGTCGTGCTGCAGCATTCGTGGAGCCAGATCAATATCCGGCAACGAAGTTTTCATACCGATCCCGCTGATACGGCGACACTGGCGCGGCGGCATCCTGACGTGCCCATCATCATGGCGCACCTCACGGGGTGTGGCGTGCGCGGGGTCATCGAGGTGAAGGACCTCGACAATGTTACGGTGGACACGTCGGGCGGGCTGGCCGATGAAGGCCTGCTTGAATACGCGGTCGAGAACCTCGGAGTCGGGCGCATCATTCACGGATCCGATCTGCCGGGCCGGTCCATTGGTGTTTCCATTCAACGTGTCCTGGGCGCCAGACTTTCCGCCGCGGAAAAGGAGCGCATCCTTTTTTCCAACGCCGCCCGCCTGCTCAAACTCGGCTGATCCTCATCATGATTTTCGACGTCAATTGTTACCTGGGAACCTGGCCGTTCTCGCTCGTTCCCGAAATGAGCGCGGACCAGCTTGCGAAACAACTCGCGCGCGCAGGCGTGGATGCTGCCGCCGTTTCCCCATTGGCTGCGGTGTTTCAGCCCGAGCCCATGCCTGCCAATCGCGCGCTTTTCGCCGCCCTGCGCGGCAAGCGCCGTTTTGTGCCGCTTCCCGTCGTCAATCCGGCACTGGCCAACTGGAAGGAACAACTCGAGGAATGTGCTGCGGCACCCGGCGTACGGGCGGTGCGCCTGTATCCCAATTATCACGACTACCGGCTAACCCGTCGCACGCTGCGCCCGTTCGTGGATGCGCTCGAGCACCATCGCCTGCGGCTCGTGATCACCGCAAGGATCGAGGACGAGCGCCACCGGTACTTCGCCCTGCGCATCAAAGGTGTTCCCGTGGCGGACCTCGCTGCCTTTCTCAAGGCAAACCCCGGGACCGTTCCGCTTGTCACCGGTCTTTCGGTGAATGAGGCGCCCCAGCTCGCGGCTGTTTGCGAAAATTTTCTCGCTGACATTTCGTACCAGGAGAATGTCGAACTGGCGGCGATGCTGCGTGGCAAACTGTCGACCTCGCGCCTGATGTTTGGCAGCCTGGCGCCGCTTGTGTCGGTGGCCGCCCAGACGGGCAAACTTTCCGCACCGGATTTTTCAGCCGCTGAACGCCGGCGGATCGCCTTCACAAACGCTGCGCGCTTCTTTTCGATACCTCATGCCGATCGTCGATGAGCCCTTTCCACGGCCTGCGCGCTGGGGCGAGCCTGAACTCGCGCGGCTTACGAGCATGCTGGGACAGCCCTCCCTGTTTTACTGGAAGGGGCCCCAGACCACCGCGTTGCATGAGGAGTTTCGGAAGATCTATCCCTTCAAGCACCTGGCGGCCTGTTCATCGGGAACGGCATCGCTGCACATCGCCCTCGCTGCGCTGCGTCTGAGGCCGGGAAACGAGGTCATCGTGCCGCCCATCACCGACATGGGATCCGTCATTGGGATTCTCTACCAGCAGGCCGTGCCGGTGTTTGTCGATCTCGACCCGGAGACCTACAATCTGGATCCAGCGGCGATTGGAAAAGCCGTCACGGCAAAGACCCGGGCGATCATGGCGGTGCACCTTGCGGGAAATCCCTGCGACATGGCTGCCATCCTTGCGATCGCGCGCAAGCACCGGCTTGTCGTCATTGAGGACTGCGCGCAGGCCTGGGGTGCGGAGCAGGAGGGCCGTCCGGTCGGGATGTTCGGCGACTTCGGCTGCTACTCATTCAATGATTTCAAGCACCTAAGCTGTGGCGATGGCGGCATGGTCGGCACGCAGTCGGAGCAGTATGGCGAGAGTTTGGGAAAATGGGGAGACAAGGCCTATGACCGGGTCGCCGGTGAGAGAGATATCTCCCTCCTTCGCGATCCCTGTGATCTTGCGCCCAACTACCGCATCTCGGAACCGCAGGCCGCGATTGCGGCCGCGCAATTGGGCAAGTTGAGCTCCATTGTATCACGGCGGATAGAAATCGCGTCGCAGCTCAACGCGGCCCTGGCAGACGTGCCCGGAATCAGGCCACCCGTGACACGCGCGGGTGACAAGCACAGCTTCTGGTTCTATCTGTTTCGGCTCGAAAACGAGCGATTCCGCGGAGGCCAGGCGGGCTTCGCCGATGCCCTTCGTGCGGAAGGGGTGAATCTCTCCGCAGGCTATCTGCCAAAGCCGTTGTATGGCTACCGTGTTTTCCAGAATCACAATTTCTTCGGTGGCGCCTGGCCCGTGAGGGATTTTGGACTGACGGAAATGGACTACCGGCAGGTAAAATGCCCTGTCGCCGAAGCGATCCTTGCCGACAGCATCCTCCTCTACATGAACGAGGCATTCAGCGATGGGTACGTCAGCAAGCTGATTCAGGCGGTTGTGTCGGTCGCGCGGCGGCTTGCCCGCTGATGGGTGCTTCACTCTTATCCCGACTTCGCGGATTCGGGCATCTAAAATTTGCACAGCCGTCCCATAGCCCGGGGCGGGAAGGCGGTTGGAGTTGGCAGGTTTTCGCCGTCGCGATAGCGACGGAGTGTGAAAAAGAAAAACCGCAGACC
>JACTNC010000023.1 GCA_014584295.1 Verrucomicrobiota bacterium | reverse complement strand
TCGCGGTCAAGAATGCCCGCGCGCAATAGGTCGTTCACGTCTTTGCCTTCTTTCGGCGGGATATTCACACGCCAAACCGTGCGGCCGGATCGGCGCAACGTCTCGACGAGATTGCCCGGACGGTTCCAAGCCTGTGCGGCGGCGTCTGTCTGTGCGATGACTGCCACGGCGGCAGACGGCGAAAGATAGGGCCTCCAGTGGTCCAGCATGATGCGCCAGCTCCCGACACCTCGCACGCCGAATAGGATGATGTCCTCCGGCCAAGCGGTGTCACTCGCGAGCCATCCGCCAGCATCGGCAAGGGCGATGGCGTCCCATTGTCCCTCGACGATCACGACGAGACGCGCCGAGGATGCGAAGCCAGCGCCGATGACAAACGGCAAAGCGGGTGTGGCCTGCGCGTCTCGCGCCGAAGGGTGGAAAGTCCACGTCGCCCGCTTGCCTTCTGGCGGGCGGTGTCGGACATGATAGCCAATGCGGTACGTCTGAGGGATTCCGAGTTCACAGCGCTCCGGGGCTTCCACGGCAAACGCCACGCCTCGACGGTCCCCGCGCGTGATAGGGCATCCCATGATGCCGTCCTCGGCGAGCGTGCGCACGGTCTCGACGCGATACCCTCGCCAGCGCGCCAGCGACTCGACGAGACTCTCAGACGCTCGCAGATACTCCACGCCCTCCCGCCAGACGGCATCGGCGGCCGCAGTGATGCCAGGCAAGCGCGCCGTCACGTTGCGCACGGGTGCGGGATTCGGCAGGATCGGGCGGCGTGGATAGTCCATGCGGCGCTCCCGGACATCGCCTGCAAGTGCGTAGATGCGGCGGCGGTGGTCGGGGTCTCCAGGATGCGCGGCGCATCCGTACTTGCCTGACTCGCCAATCCAAAGGTGATTCCCGGAGCGGTCGCGCCCTATTTCCGCGCACGCCGGACAGCGAGCCTCCAGGGCATCGCCGCGGCGCTTCAGTTTCTCCAGGCGGGTCAAGTCTAGCATCGGTGGAGCCCTCCCGCCAAATCCCGGATCGTGCTCGGCACGGTGATTGAGTGCGCGATGGTCTCGGCGATCTCGTGCACGGCGTCAGGCGATCCAATCACGCAAACCCAGCCATTGTCTCGGCCTGACTCCCAGCCAAAGAACCGCAACGCCAGGACGGCGAGGGAGTCTATCCGGCCGACAGCAAGCGCAGCGCCCTCGCGCCGAGGCGGCACGGCGGCGAGCATCAGTCCCACGCCAGCGCGCACGGCGATTGCCTTGGCTCGGCGATCATCGACGATCACCCGCACTTGACCTTGCGCAAAACGTGAGTCACTGTCTCCCGCATCAGGTAGCGCCTTCTCTGTGGCTTCATAATGGAGACAACTGCCCGCCTCCCCGTCCAGGGTCGCGGGCGGTTCCTTTTCTGGCGGCGGCGGGTGGGTCCTCGCGCTCATGAGTCAGTCCTCCCGCCTACGCTACGGCGCTCAAGGTCGCGGAGGATAGCTGCCTCCGAGAACATGATTTTCCGTTTCCCAACTCGAATGAAGGGGAGCTTGTTTAATTTCGCGAACTGCCAAAAAGCGCTGCGTTGGGCGCTTGTGTATCCGTACAGGCTCATGGCCCAGTCGCTGGAGCGGAGCCGGGGTGTGGTGGGTGTAGTAGTCGCTTTCATGCGACCACCACACCTAACCATGAAGCATGATCCGTCTAAACTCTCCGTTGCAGAATCAGTGATTCTGCAACGATTTTATCCGCACGTAATGCGTACGCTGCTTGCCCTTCTCGAAGGCTTCCCGCGGCAGTGCTGCGATGATGGTCTTAATCGTCGCGTTCTTGCCCGCTCGCTTGATGGCGTCACGATAAACAGCGTCTGACACCTTGGCCTTGCCCTTCTTTTTCTCCGCGGCCGCTCGGGCCTCCAGGTGCATTGCGTTGCTCCTGCCGGAATAGAAACCAGTCCACCAAGCCCAACCAATCGCCTTTTCGTAGTCGCCACGTTCCATGGCCAAACGTGTGAACTGAGAGTAAACGTAAACAGAGTAGGAGGCAGCGTCCCTTGAGTCGATGCCTTCACCCGGTCCTTCGAGATATTCAAAGAACCTGAGGTTCTCGCCGTCTTCAGCCTTCCATTTCAGTCTGCGGACAAAACGGACGTCCCCGCCTTCCGTGATAGTGTTTTCTAGTCGCCACCCTTGTTTCTTGAGCCAGCGCAACGCGTTAGCCCCTCTTGTTTGGACGATCGCCCGAATTTGTGCGTCGCTCCGAGCCTCCACTTTGTCTGTCAATGGCACTTTCCTTGGCTCCGGCATGAACCGCGATTTCTTGGGCTTCTTAGTCATTCATGGCCTTCCCCTGAATGTCGTACACCTTGCCCGGCTTCGCCTTCGCGGTCGGAATCGCAAACCAGGCTTCGCCCTCGGCCTTCGTCACAAGCGCCCGGTAATGCTGAAAGATGATCCGCGGCGAGTTTCCGGCCTCTAGCGAGGTCTCGGCAACGTTCCCTGTTGCAGCGACGCGATGCGAGATGAACGCATGACGGAAACAGTTTTCCGGAAGCCGTGGAAATAGCGGCTCGCCCTTCTCGTTCCTTGCGCCGTGCGCAATGTCGCGGATGCGGTCGACGGCAAGGTTTACGCGGTGGATTGCCTGATTGAAGCAGACAACGCCCTTGCGCTCCTTCGTCAGCATCAGCCATTCAACAGCAGAGGGAGAAAGCGAAACCAGACGCTTTGCGGGTGTGTTCGTCTTGGCGGTCGTTACCCTCAGATGCCCGGCCGATAGGTCGATGTCTTCCCACGTCTGAGCGTGCAACTCGGCGCGCCTCAAGCCTGCGAAGCCTGCCAGGGCGAGCGCTGCCAGGTACTCGGGATGCGTCGCCCGGAAGTAGTGAAGCAGCTTGCCGAACGTATCCACGGAAATGATACCAATTTCAACGTGGGGTTCCTGTGCGGTGTCGATGCGTTCGGCTTCGGTCTGAACATCGCGCGGCAGATAGTTCTTTTTCCTGCACCAACGCCACAGGGACACGCAACGCTTGCGCACGGTGTTGCGCGTGACCGGATGCGGGTAGCGCTCTTCAAACCAGTGCTGAAGCTCCCTCGATGACAGCGAGGAAATTTCACGCTCGCCGAACCGCTTCAACAGTTCAGGGAAAACGCGGTCATAAGATTGTTTCGTCTTCACGCGGGCGGAGCGCTTGGCCTTCAGGAATAGTTCGGCCGCCTTCGCGAGCGTGATTTGCTCATGCCCGATGCCTTGCCGTGCTGCCCACGCTTCGGCCGCGGCGATCAGGTTCCCGGCGGTGAGCTCCCTTGCCTGTTTCCATTCGCGAAGGGCCGCCAGCATCGGAATGCTGCCAGCAATCGAACGGCCGGCGGCGAGCTCCTCGAAGTCACCTCGGGTCATGTCGGCCGCATCGGATCTTCCGGCGGCGATCTTCTCGGCCTGCAAGCGAGCCTCGGCGATGGCATCGGCTTCTTTCGCAAACTTCTTTGTCTTGCGGCCTGCTGGCGTCGTCCAGGTGGCGACGTAGGCAAGCCCGTTTGCCGTCGTCTGTCCGTCGATCCGGTAAACGCGCGTTTTGACGCTACCGGCTGAAATGATTCGGGGCCATTTTTGGGGCTTTTGGATCGTTGCCACGTCATGCAACAAAAGGTAACAAACTAGCCTTCACAAGCCTGAACATTTCTGAATTTCCCTCTAGGGAGACGGGGCCGGCTGATGCTCCCCTTGGGCACCAACCCAGATCCTTCAAAAAATTGCATAAGGGACTGGTAGTGCTGGACAAGGATTGCCTCACCGCAGTGACGGAGTCCCCTCTACACATTCCGGGGTCTTTCACCTTTCCGCTTGAATTTCCCCACAAGGCGCTAATCGTGTCGCCTCTGATTTCGCCCTCATCGTCTATCGGTTAGGACAGGAGATTCTCATTCTTCAAAGCGGGGTTCGATTCCCCGTGAGGGCGCCATCACTAGAGAACCACTACCCTGCGCAAATTGGATGACGACGCGATTGCGAGGTGCTCCGATCAACGCACTACAGGCACCACTGCGAGGGCAGCCGCGGCTCACGCCGGAAATCGGATGAGCGAAGGATCCATATCAGGGGCTGAATCGGGAGCAAACGCGACCCATTAACAGGCTTCTGCGGCAGGATCACAATCCGGTTCAAAAGCCCGTGGCTGATTTCCGCCCATTCGACACGCGTTTCCGATAGCCCAAGGGATTGAGCGGCAATCGAGTTTCGATTCCGGGCCATCACCCGCGCGTCCGACGGCAAGATCCAAAATGCCACCCCGCAGGCGGCGCCAAAGCAGGCAGTGAGTAGGAAAGCTTTCGAGAGCACGTCGTCAAAACACGTCTCTCCCGAAAAAGTTGCACACAAGCCTCAGCAAGCCCGATCCGAAAACGGATTCACCTACAAGGCTCCGATCGAGCCCGATTGATCCCGCGCGGACCTTGTCAATCCATGCTCAGCAGGTGAAGGGATTCCCGCCGACCAACGTGGCCAATTGTCCGGTCAGGAAACAATCGATTCTAAGCCAGATGTTGCGCCAGCCGGTCAACCCAACGCCTGATTCATTCAAGGTGTGTTCGGGACTCCGTCACATCGATTGGCCTTCATACCAGAAACCCTCCACATGGGTTCGCATTGGAAGCTTGGGCAGATCCTTTTCCTCTCGCGATACCATGCCCACAAGGAGATCCATCGCGACTGCCCCGATTTGAAGTGAGTTTTCGACCACTCCACCGAGCCTGCCGCGATTGGACTGAAGGCTCAGGCCAGCGACACCGATATCCCGCGGTGCCTCGATTCCCGCCATGTTCAATGTAGTGAGCAGATGATAATCGGAAGTGACGATCGCATCCAATTCATGGAGTTTGATATATTGACGAAGTTTCTGCGCATCATTGAGCCGCTCCACCGATTCGCTATCATCATGCACAAAGGGGATAAAGCAGGGCGGTATCGATGAAAGCTTGGATTCGATCATTTGCTCAACCAAATATCCCGCACATACATTTGAGCCGCACCGCAAATCGGTATTTTGGTCCGTCACAAGGCCGATCCGACTATATCCTCTTCTTACCAACTCCTGAATGGCATGGCGCGTGTTGAGATAATGCGCCGAAGCCACGGTATGCAATGAGGGGCGTACCAGACTGTAGCCAAACGTGACCACAGAAAAATTGTCCCAGGGAAAGTCCATCTCCATGTCATGGCGGGCCTGGGGACACAACAGGATGCCGGATATATTCCTGGCGCGAAGTATGGACGCCAGACGCCGGGATGGCAGATTCACATCCATTATAAACTTCTCGATCTCATAGCCGTAGAACTTTGCGCGCTCAGATGCGCCAGCGAAGTATTGGTCATAGGGACCCTTCTTGTCCCAACCATTGCCCCAATCGGTGCCACCTGACGAATTCACAAGCCACGCCAAAGTGCCTTTGAAGGATTTCGGTCGCGAATTGCTGCGATATGCGGCCAACGCTGACAGCATCGGATCCGGCACGTAGCCCAGCTCTCCGGCGACCTTGAGGATGTGTTTTTTGGTTTCGTCTGCCAGCCCCGGATGATTTCGCAGGGCAAACGAAACCGTGCTGCGACCGACGCCGGCCTTGCGGGCAATGTCGAGTTGGGTAACGCGTGTCATCGTTGGAGTTTCAATTGCAAGACCGCAGAATCGCGGAAGTCCTGATCAAGCACTTGGACTGTGTCAATAGGGTGGCGGTGGTAATCCAAACTACGGTGTATCAGGTTCACTTTAGCTTCAAGATGACTGGCAAGATGATTTCCTCCAGACCCGCCCCCGTCTGCTCCTGCGAGTTGGCGGACCTCTTGAAATAATGCCCTGCCCTGCTTGCTTGGGTCCCCCGTGCATCATCACCCAAAACTCCGCCGTGCGAACTGCATCATTCCCTGCCTGATGAAACCAAACCACAAACTCACTCGTAAGCCCAGGGACGGCGCACTCCTCTCGCCGCTGGAGTGGCTACAAAGAGCGTACAACGTCGTCCTCATCCTGGTGGCAACCTTCCTTTCAAACATGGGCGCCGCTGAGACACAATGGACGCCTTCCCATTTGCCATACTCGACGTCGGCCTTCGAACGCGCTGCAGAGTTTCCCCGAGGGCTGCATGCGTGGAATCGGTCAGAACTTGAGGCAATGATCCGTCAGCGGGTGGCTTTTGAAAAGGCGCGCCGGGAACTCGACGTCGACTACTATCGAATCGGTCACGTGCTATCCTTCCCGCTGCCAGTCGCGCAAAGACCAGGGCTGCAGGATCTGCCGCAGGGCATTGATGGCATCAAGTATCCATGGGTGATCTGGCTCTCTTGGGATCTGGCGGAACGCTGGAGGATTCTGCACCTTGCCTGGCGGTCACTCGGAGACACTGATGCGGGCATCCTGATGCAGAAAGAAATGGCCGCATTGGCAAGATGGGACCACATCTATGAAGTGACCGACCAGGTCAGCCTGCCGACCGGTCACCTGGCCTCGTGCCTGGCCATCGCCCTGCAGGATTCCCAAGGATGGTATCCTCTATACCGAAAGGATGCCCTTGCGGCAGCGCATGGCATCATCGACCGTGACGTCTGGCCGTGGTTCTCGAAGCAATGGGGGCCACCCAAGGCGCTATCGGAGAAACAACTGCAAAATATTCCCGCAATCGCGCTCCTGGGCTCGGCCCAACTGGCCCGAACCTTGGGCAATAGTCACGCTGCCGAATTGGACGCTCGGGCCGAAGATGTCATTCGCACCTGGTGTCAGATGCGCGTGGGACCAGAGTTTCACTGCGAGGGGCAGGCGTACGACGGCTACCTGCTCGACAGCATAACCGATTGGCTGGAAAACAGGCCGGATCGGCAAGAATTGTTCGCCGACCTCAGCCCGGCCTTGCGCGACGTCGCCGAGTCATGGATGCAGGCAACACTGCCTGGAAGGATGGATCTGCTTGCACCCTTGGGCGACGTCGAACCGGAAATGAATTTCTGGCCAACTCCGCTGGCTCGCATGGCGGGATGGTATCAGTGGCGCGACACGCAGTGGTTCCTGCGACGCTTTCCCGTTCAGAGGATGCGTTCAGCGGCACTGGTTGAACTCTTTCTCCGTCCAATTCCAGGACCCGAGTCCGAAATCCCGCCAACCACAAATCCTCAGGCTATGGCAAATTACGCGGTGCTACGCACCGGTTGGGGAAGCAATGACATGGCGCTGATTGCCGGCGTGAGCCGAAGCGTCATGCACCACCTGCACGCGGACACCGGCAGCCTGATTCTCGGCTGGCAAAACCGCTTCTGGATCACAGATCCCGGTTACCAGCAGTACCGCAAAGGTGAGGAAAGGAACTTCACCCTCGGCAGCCAGGCGCACAACGCACCGGTGATCAATGGAATCGTGCAAACGAAACCTGCCGGAGAAATCTCTTTGCTGGCCATGCCCTCACCCCATGAACGAAAAGTGAAAATTGAAATGACTCGTTGCTACACCGGGCTGCCGGAAGGGGCAAGGGTCACCCGAGATATCGTGCTTCTAGATCAGCCTATTCGCACCGTGATCGTGCACGATGTCCTTCAGGGCTTCGCATCTGAGACCAAAGTTTCCACATCCTGGCAGGGCGGAGCGTTCCTGGCATGGTCGTTTCCCAAGGGATGGGCGCGATTGAGCGACGGAGAAAATGTGCTCTGGATCGGAACCCATCCCATGCAGCCAAAGCCCTCGAATCTGGTACGTCACCCCGGCAGTCGTGGACCGCTGACCCTGACTCACTCCAACTTGCTACATGATGGCTCGGGTGAGCACTGGTACATCTTCGTCTGCGGTCGAGCAGGCGACTGGAATCCACCGACGATTGCCCACCTCCAAGGCGAAATTGAGGTAAGAACCGCCGAGGGTTCCGCAATATATACAGTCAATGTCAGCCAATAGCCCATGCCCGTGAACAAAGTGTTGCGAACAAATCCCGTCGACAATCTGCCGGTCGGAATATCCAAAGTGCCATTCGGATCCATGATTTCCCTACCCTACCGTGGCTGGAAGCTCAGGCAGTCATCGCTCAATTGCGAGGCAAAGCACCCATGAATCGAAAATACAAGGCGATCGGTGTGCGATTTATACTCGCTGTGTTCATTGCAGGGGTGACATTTGATGCTCCCGCACATGCGTCAGATCTTAAATACGCGCAAAGGCTGCAATCCCTGCTCGTCGAGAAGATACCCGAGTTGATCAAGAGCTTCGACCCCGAAACCGGGCGCTTTAAGCAAGGGGCCTTTGACGCTCGCGGCCAAGATCCCATCTATGCCTTGGCAACGGCCTATTCCCTCAATTTCAAGGGAAATCCCTATTACAAAAACCAGGAGATTCTGAACACCATCATCGCGGGAGGTGACGCGCTGATTCGAGCGCAGGACGACAAGGGGATGTGGCCATTCAACAAGAACGGAAGCTATTGGGGCCAGACCTACATGTGCTGGACCTATTCCCGTTGGATCCGCACGTACCTTCTGATTCGCGGCGACATGCCACCTCCTCAGAGAATGCGCTGGGCCAGCGCCCTTCAAAAGGGCTACGAAGGCATCAGCAAGTCCGAATTCAAACGCATCACCAACATTTCGAGCCAGCATGCCGCAGGATTGTACCTGGCCGGATTGGCATTCGATCGTAGTGAATGGAAGCAACAGGCTACGGAATTCCTTCATCGTGTGATCGCGGCTCAACATGAGCATGGTTACTGGAGCGAACATTCTGGGCCGACAGTCATATATGGTTATGTATATGTTGATGCCCTTGGAATTTACTATGCCTTTTCCCGGGACAAACTCGCTGGAGAGGCGCTGGAGAGGGCATCTGTCTTCCATCTTAACTTCACCTACCCCGACGGCAGCAATATCGAGACCGTGGATGAACGAAACCCCTATCATACGGGTGCCACTTACAACCACAACGTAGGTTTCTCGTTCTCACCCGAAGGAAGGGCATTCCTTGCAAAGCAGTGGGACAATCTGGACTGGAACCTCACTGCCGACTCGATCTCATCCTATCTGCTCTATGGTTCGGAAGGTCCGAAGACCGCTTCCCACAGCGAAAGCAGCTTCACACTCATCGAAGATGGAGAAACCCGCGCTGCAGTCATTAGAAAGGCCCCCTGGCTGCTTGTCATGTCCGCATATACGTCTCCCTTGGTTCAGGATCGCTGGATACAAGACCGCCAGAATTTCGTGAGTGTATGGCATGATTCGACGAAATTGACACTCGGCGGTGGAAATACAAAACTGCAGCCCGCGTGGAGTAACTTCACCGTGGGCGAGATGGCGACTTTGAGTCACTCTCCGGGGGACGAGCGACCAAACTTTTTTCCCAAGGGTGAATTGTATTGGATTCCAAGTCAGGCGCGCATCACCGGAGGCGATTCTCCTGCGCTCGCGCTTACCTATGGGCCAGTGCAATGTCATATTGCCCTCAAACCAGTCGACGCACATAGGCTGGAATATGGGGTTTCCGCTCAGGGAAACACAGAGCTCAAAGTATTAGCCCACCTCACGCTTTTGCCCATGCTGGGGTCAACCCTGCGCACGTCCGGAGGATACTTGGGCAAACTGGAGAGCGACCCGATAGTGCTGGACTCTGCCCGGCTTGGAAGCCGGCTGGAGTATGGCGAGATCCACCTGGATTTGCCCGAAGGCACAACCTTGTATTGGCCCGCATTGCCCCACAATCCCTACATGAAAAATGGCCATGCCGAACCGAAAGAGGGCCGTATCGAACTACGCATTCCATTGACGCCAAACGGAATGTCCAAAACGGTCACCTTGAGCGTAGGGGCTGCTGATGTTCTTGGAAAAGGTCCTGTGGGGCCAGGTCACTCTCCAAGTCCAGAGTAGCCTCTCGCCGCTGCCCAAACCTGGGAGGGCCGCATTCTCTCCCAACGGACATAACCTGTGTCAATGACCTCGCTGTTGTCTGATCAAGGTCATTTCGCGCACATGAGCCTCATTCTAGGGACACCTCCCTCCCCGGGGGCCGATCCTCCCTCGACAAGCCAATCCATTCCAAACACCAAACCCCCAAGAAACAAGGTAGTGTCCGAAGAGTTCAGCAAAAAGGCGGATCATGGTAGGTGGTGTGGTGAATCAACCGAAAACCACCCGAAGGAAGGAAAACCATGACCCGCCCG
>JACTNC010000016.1 GCA_014584295.1 Verrucomicrobiota bacterium | reverse complement strand
CACATCCTGCGGCAAGCCTTTCAGCTCCTGTCCTCGGATGCGACCAAACAGCTACACGTCAACGCGGATGTCTCTGTCCACAAAATCGAGGCAATCTCAATCGATGACGATGTACCACGACAGGGAGCAGCCTTGGCATTGGCGCTGGCAATTGGATCGGCCTTTTCTTCATCCGTCACTTTGGAGCAATCTTGCCGCGCACCGCTTCAACATGTCGGGCGACACGTCCTCCACAAACGGCGCAGCGGCCTTCGAGCACGATATCACGCCCCACGTCCTTCCCGGTGTAATCAACGATCTCAACGGCGGTGCGACAGTTCCCGCACCAAACATTTCGCAATATCGCCTCGCGATGAACCTCGGGAATCGAGTACCAGATTAACTCCGCCTTGGGGGTAAAAGGATTCATGCTCACGCTCGATATTTTGACTTTCGTCGGAGTTCAGCAGCATTCGAAGCGCGCTCGCTGTATCGCCTTGATGGGTCTACTATAGGATCGTATCAACACTACTTCTCTCGAACTAGAAATGCTCCGACAGATGCCGCAATTCCTATCGTGATTACCCACGGAGCAAATTCTCGCGCAGACTCACTTGATATGCCACTATCCTTCCAGAAACCCGTACGATGAACGACTGGGCGCAGGTCCTTGTCTTTCTTTTCAAATGAAAGGAGCAATACAGAGCCAAAAGTCGTGCAGAAGATTGCGGAAAAGATTAGCATGACCTGGACTTTCTCTCTTGTCGTCACAAGCTTGATTGATGGTTCTCGTCGAAGACCACAGGGGAAAGATAACCGAGCGAGATGTGGCGCTTCGTCAGGTTGTAGAAGGTCTCGATAGGGACGAAGGTGGCAAGCTCATCATGACGACGGCTCGCGGGGATTGTTTCATCCAGGCCGTTGTCGCTCGTGAAGGTGCTCCAAAACGACTCCATTGCGGCGTTGCCGTAGCAATTGCCTGCCCGGCTCGTGCTGTTCGACGCCAGGTGCAGCCAAGGCCGCGACATTGCAAGTCCTCGGGTTTGAGCCGGACCGTGATTTGGCTGCCCTTTCGCGTCTTCGTGCCTTCGTGTGACCCCATCCCTCCAATGTCAACCCGCAGCATGAATGACTCGCACGTCGCAACGAGGGCACGAAAGAGGAAACCAGAGACGTGCCAATAGGAGCGCCTTTCCGCTTGTTCATTCCGGAGAATGGGATCCGTGGATGGCGCAGATTTTTGCAGATTGTATGTGGGTGGATCGATGTATGAATCTGCGTCCGCCGGAGGAATCGGGGGATAAACTCAACCTATCATTGGATCGCACTCTCAGTAATATGGCGAAAGGGCGGGCGTTGGGATATGATGGGCGTTCTTGGGCGCGACGAAGCGCGCCCCTCCCAGGGTGAAGAGGATCTCAATCGGTTGGGCGGCGCTTGGGGCGTTGGATTCCACGCGTCGAGATCACTCTGCGAGTTCCGTGCGTTCCGTGGTCATGAAATCAGAGGTCAGATGTTGGATGGCAGAGATCATGAGAAGATGTGAAACGTTCCGGAGAATGGGATCCGTGGATGGCGCAGATTTTCGCAGATTGTATGTGGGTGGATAGATGTCGGAATCCGCGTCCATCCCGAAATCTGCGGATGAAAGGAATTGGGGATTTGTGCGGGGGTGGGGATTGAGTCTTCTGTCGGACCAACTTGAGGGGCAGGACAAGATCGGGAGCTGGATGCTCATGTCACTCTTCAATCTCAAACCGGGCACGACGAAGCGCGCCCCTCCCAGGGTGGGGACGATGTCTATTGGCGAGGGCGAGCAATCTGTGGACTGTTTCGCGCGGGGCCCTTGACCTCACGGCAATTACCAGGCGGCGACGGTGCGGGCGAAGGCGTCTCTGTCTTCGGCGTTGAAGAAGGATGTGCCGGCGACGAAGGTGTCGGCGCCGGCCTGACGGCATTGCAGGCCGGTCTCGAGGTCGATGCCTCCATCGACCTCCAAGCGAAATCTCAGGCCGCGCTCGTTGCGCCAGCGGGAAAGCACGCGCAGCTTTTCGAGCATTTCGGCACGGAAGGGTTGTCCACCGAAGCCGGGTTGGACGGTCATCACCAGGATCAGGTCCACTTCGGAGAGGAAGCTCTCCACGGCGGTTACGGGCGTGCCGGGGTTGAGCACGAGTCCGCATTTGCAGCCCAGGTCGCGGATGTGCTTCAGCGTGCCACGGTGGTCGTATTTGGGTTCGATGTGAATGCTGATCGAATCCGAACCGGCCTTGGCGAAGGCGTCGACATAGCGGTGCGGCTCCGAGAGCATCAGATGCGTGTCAAAGAAGAGCTTTGAAAGCGGACGCAGCGCGGCCACCACCTGGGGACCGAACGACAGGTTGGGCACAAAGTGACCATCCATGATGTCGAGGTGCAACCACGTGACCCCCGCATCCTCTGCCAACCGGACGGAATCGGCAAGGTGTGCGTGATCGCCGGCGAGCAGCGAGGGAGCAAGGAGGGGAGGCAGGGTCACGATCCGCCAACTTTCCGTGAACGCCGGAGCGAAGCCAGCCGAATTTCAGGATAGCGCCGTGTCATGCGTATGAGCCGAATCGCTCGTTGCCCGCAAGAGCGCGGGATCATGCCTTCAGAGCGACGGCTATTCGTGACAGGGCGACCTCCACGTTCTCTCGCGAATTGAAGGCGCTGATGCGCACGTGACCTTCGCCGCATTTGCCAAAACCGGCGCCCGGTGTGCAGACGACCTGGGCCTGATTGAGGAGGAGGTCGAAGAATTCCCAGGAGTCGCGGCCGGTGTTGATCCAGATATACGGCGCGTTGTCGCCGCCGACGCAGGAGAAGCCGAGCTTGAGCATGGCCGAGCGGATGAGTGCGGCATTTGCGAGGTAGAAGTCGGTCATGGCCTTCACCTGCTGTTTGCCGGCATCCGTGAAGATCGCGGCGGCTGCCTTTTGCACGGGGTAGGAGACGCCGTTGAATTTTGTTGTGTGACGCCTGTTCCAGAGCGCGTGCACCGAGTGGCTCTTTCCGGCATGGTCGAATGCCTGGAGATCCTTGGGAACGACGGTGTAGGCGCAGCGCGTGCCGGTGAAGCCCGCGGTTTTCGAGAAGCTGCGAAACTCGATGGCGACTTCGCGGGCGCCCTCGATTTCATAGATGGAGTGGGGAATGCGCGGATCGCGAATGTAGGCCTCGTAGGCGGAGTCGAACAGGATGATTGCCTTGTTGGCGCGCGCATAGGCGACCCAGGCGGAAAGTTGCTCACGTGTCGCAACAGCACCGGTCGGATTGTTCGGGAAACACAGGTAGATCAGGTCGGTGGGCACGGAAGGAACCGACGGGACATAGCCGTTGGCAGGCGTGCTCTCGAGATAGGTGATTCCCTCGTAGCGTCCATTGACGATACCGCCGGTGCGGCCCGCCATGACGTTGGTGTCGACGTACACGGGATAGACAGGATCGGGAATCGCGAGACGCAGCCCGTCGGTCGCGAAGATTTCCTGGATGTTGCCGCAGTCGCACTTCGATCCGTCCGAAACAAAGATTTCATCGGCTTCGATTTTGCACCCGCGGGCCGCGTAGTCGTTCTGTGCGATGGCTTCGCGCAGAAAGGCGTAGCCCTGCTCCGGACCATAGCCCTTGAAGGTTGCCCGCTTTGACATCTCGTCCGTGCCTGCGTGCAGGGCGTCGATGCAAACCTGAGGCAGCGGTTCGGTGACGTCGCCGATACCGAGCCGGATCACCGGCTTGGACGGATTGGCCTGCGCATATGCGGAGACGCGCTTTGCGATGTCGCTGAAAAGGTAGGAAGCCTTTAGCTTGGTATAGTTTTCGTTGATGCGGATCATTGTGGAAAGTGGTGTTGATTGCGTGCAAAGAGGCAGGCGAAAAACTTGAACAAGCGGACCTGCTACCGTTTGTTCGTGTCAAGCGTGTGTTCACGCAGCTCCTCCATGCAAACGATCCACAGCATTGCCGACCTTCGGGCGCTCGTCCGTGACCGCCGCGAAGGGGATCATGTCATCGCCCTGGTGCCCACGCTGGGCGCGCTTCACGCCGGGCACAGCAGCCTTATCCGCCTGGCGGCGGAGCACGCCGACACGGTGATTGTCTCGATCTTCGTCAACCCGGCGCAATTCGGCCCAAATGAGGATTTCGCAAAGTATCCGCGCGATCTGAATGCGGACCAAGGGGTGTGCCTGGAGGCCGGCGCGGATGTAGTCTTCGCCCCGACGGTTGAGGAAATGTATCCCAAGGGCTTTTCGACCTACGTGATTGAGGATCACGTGAGCAAACCGCTCGAGGGTGCATCGCGTCCTACCCATTTCCGGGGAGTGACCACCGTGGTGGCGAAGCTGCTGAACATTGTTTCGCCGCACATCGCGGTATTCGGTCAGAAAGATGCGCAGCAGGTCGCCGTGATCCGCAAGATGATCGGAGATCTGCTCATTCCGGTGGAGCTCATTGTGGGGCCGACCGTGAGGGAGCCCGACGGCCTGGCGATGAGTTCGCGCAACCGGTATTTGAGTTCCAGCCAGCGAAAGGAGGCGGTGGCGCTCTATCAGGCGTTGACAAAGGCCCGGGAGATGGTGGCGCAGGGGGAGCATCGGCCGGACAGGTTGATCGCCGAGGCCACGCACATCCTCTCGCAGCATCGGCGGGTGCGGGTCATCTATGTCGCGGTGACGGACAGCCTGACCATGGAACCCGTGCGCGAGGCGGTGATGGGGAAATCCATGATGGCGGTGGCTGCGTGGGTGGATGAGGTGCGTTTGATCGACAGCATTCTCCTGTGACAACCTCCCGCATGAAGCCAAGGCATCCGCCTGGGGGCAGGTATGACATCCTTGTCGTGGGCAGCGGCATTGCAGGGCTCAGCTTTGCGCTGAAGGCCGCGGCGCGTGGGCACTCGGTGGCGATCCTCACAAAGAAGAACAAGGCGGATTCGAACACGAATTTTGCGCAGGGAGGCATCGCGGTCGTGACGGCGCAGAGCGATGATTTTGACAAGCACGTACGCGACACCCTTGTTGCGGGCGACGGGCTGTGCGATGAGAACGTCGTAAGGGAGATTGTCCGCGACGGACCGCAGCGCGTGCGTGAACTGGTCGACTGGGGCGTGAGGTTTTCGCGCAATGAAGCCGGGGCCTATGACCTCGGACGCGAGGGGGGGCACGGTGAGCGACGCATCCTGCACGTGAAGGATACGACGGGAAAGGCGATCGAGGAGGCGCTGCTCAAGGCCGTGGCGCGTGCGGAACGCGTGGACCTCCTCGAGCATTTTTTTGCGATCGACATCATCACGACCGACAGGATCGACCGAAACCGCGAACGGGGCGGTCGCCGCGTCGCCGGGTTGTATGCTCTCGATGTGCAGAGCGGTCGGGTCGTGACGTTCAGTGCGCCAGTGGTGATGCTGAGTTCGGGTGGTGCGGGGCAGGTTTACCTCTATACGACGAATCCGGATATCGCTACGGGTGACGGCATCGCCATGGCGTACCGCGCCGGAGTGGCCGTCCGAAACATGGAGTTCATTCAGTTTCATCCGACGACGCTCTATTCCACCACGGGCGAGCGCTTCCTCATCAGCGAGGCCGTGCGCGGCGAAGGCGCGGTGCTGCGAAACTTCAAGGGCGAGGCGTTCATGAAACGCTATCACCCGCTCGCGGATCTTGCGCCACGCGACATTGTAGCGCGGGCGATCGACAACGAGATGAAGCAGAGCGGTGCGCCCCATGTGTGGCTCGACATCACGCACCGGCGACCTGAGTTCATCCGCGGCCACTTTCCCCAGATCTACCGCACCTGCAAACGACTCGGCTACGATCTTGCGAAGGCCCCGGTGCCGGTGGTGCCGGCCGCACATTATACCTGTGGAGGAGTGGCGACGAATCTCAGGGCGGAAACCTCGCTGCCTGGCTTATACGCCTCCGGCGAGGCGGCGAGCACGGGGCTGCATGGGGCGAACCGTCTCGCGAGCAATTCGTTGCTCGAGGCGGTGGTGATGTCACACCGGGGCGCAGAGGCCGTCGATGCCTACCTGACGGGTCACGTGGTGGATTCCCGTCCACTTCCTGCATGGCGCGATCTCGGAGGAGGCGATCCGGACGAGCGGGTGGTGCTTTCACACAATTGGGATGAACTGCGGAGGACCCTCTGGGACTATGTGGGCATCATGCGCACAACGAAGCGACTGGAGCGCGCGCGCACGCGGATCGCCACGCTCACGAAAGAAATCCATGATTATTACTGGAATTTCTCGGTCGACACGAAACTGCTTGAGCTGCGCAACCTTCTTCAGGTTGCGGACCTGATTGTGACCTGTGCGCTGAAGCGAAGGGAAAGCCGGGGGCTGCACGCGATAGCGGACTTTCCGCGCAAACTGAAGACGGCGCGCGATTCCGTGATTGTTGCCCAGCGACGGCGCTGATTCGGGAAACTAGAGTATCCAGATCCCCAATACGCCCAGAGCCAGGAGGAAGGCGATCCAGCCGAGCATTTTTCTTTCCTGACGGGTGAGATTAAAGAGCATGGCTGAGGTCGGGTGTATCGCTGTGGTTGAACGGCGGTGACCGAAGAGCCTGCAGCAGCGCGAATCAAGGGCCAGTGTTGCCCTTTTTGTGTCAGTGGGCGGGAGTCGTCAGTTTCAGGCCGACAATCGAGACGATCAGCAGTCCCAGGAAGAGGCCGCGACCTGGCGAAAGCGTTTCGCCATGGAGAACGATTGCGGCAATCGCGGTGCCGGCTGCGCCGATGCCGACCCAGACTGCGTACGCGGTACCGACCGGGATGTATTTCACCGCGAGGGCGAGAAGAAACATGCTGGCAGACAGCGTAGTGACGAAGAACACGGTCGGCCACAGGCGGGTGAGTCCTTCGGTGGATTTCAGGGAGGAGGCCCAGCAGACTTCGAGCAGGCCTGCGACGATCAGAATGAACCAGGATTTCATGCGACGAGGGGGAGTGTGGCTTGCGTCGTCTTGGCGAATCCGGGTACGGCGCGTCTCGTCCGGGTGGTGGAACCACGTGAGGCTCTGTGGGGAATCAGCCGTCACGGATGCTGTCAAGGCCGTGCGATCGCTGGTGCTGACTGGCAATGCATTCAAATGGGGGCCGTTTTCGAGATGTGATACAAAGTCTCAAAAACGCTTGACGGAGATAATGAGCCTCAGTCTCATTTCCATCCAGTGATAGTCTTTTGGCTCAATACATCGGCAGTCGATTCACCGAGAGCTTCGGCTCTTGGTGCGCATCCTATTGATTTCAAATGAGTCGTGAGGCGATGGCCGTGATAGATTCCGCGGATAAACCGCGGGTCGCAGTACCCCCGAAGGGCAATGGGCGATCCTTTTGGATCAAGCAGTTCTACCTTTGGCACTGGGTCAGTGGCGCCTTTGCGCTTGCTGCGATGATCTTTTTTGCAGGGACCGGAATCACGCTGAATCACGCGGCGAATTTCAGCGCCAAGCCCCGCGTTACACGAAATCAGACAAAACTGCCGGCTCATCTTTTGTCGAAAATCGCAACGGACACTCGTGGCGCGGAGAAGACTCGGCAGGTCGTGCCCGTGGAGGTCAGGGATTGGCTGAGGACGGAGCTCGATTCCGATCCAGGGGCGCGAAAGGTGGAATGGACCGCAGACGAAATCTACATTGATCTTCCCCGGCCGGGCGGCGACGGCTGGCTGACCATTGATCGTGCCAGTGGGGCCATTGAAAAGGAGGTCACCACGCGTGGAGTCATCGCCTGGTTGAATGACCTGCACAAGGGACGCCACACCGGCACGTCTTGGATCCTTTTCATGGATTTCTTCTCGGTTGTCTCCGTTGTTTTCTGTGTCACCGGACTCGCGCTGCTTGTGGTGCATGCCCGGCGACGTCCGATGACCTGGCCCGTGGTGGTGGCGGGAATCGCGCTTCCTATCGTGCTCATCATTTTCTTCCTGCACTTGTAGTCCTTTCCCTTGATGACTTCGCGCTCGCTCTCCCAATTCACGGCTCGTTTCGCTCCGGGCCTTGTCTGCACGGTCGCCACCTCGGCGGCCGCTCAATTCGCCGCCACGGTTGAGATTCCCCAACTCGATGTCTCGGAGTACCACCGGCCCTATGTGGCGGTGTGGATAGAGGGA
Source organism: Verrucomicrobiota bacterium (assembly GCA_014584295.1). GTDB lineage: Bacteria > Verrucomicrobiota > Verrucomicrobiia > Opitutales > Opitutaceae > UBA6669. The sequence goes on along the minus strand of JACTNC010000016.1, from coordinate 166,841 downwards.
CCGGACCGCTCGGTGATCAATGTGGGCGTCTGGTACGGCGTGGACATGAAGAACGATGAGGGCGAGTCCTGGCTGAAGGACCTGCGCCAGTGGTGGCGCAAGTCGGGCCGGGATCTCAACCTGCCAATCGACGGGTTGAGTGGCCCGACCCGGCCCGTCGGTACCCATGAGGTCAGGATCCCTTCGAGCATCTCCGACAAACTCGTCGAAGGTGAGTACGCGATGTTTGTCGAGGCAGCGCGCGAAGTGGGGGGGCGTGAGGTTGTGCGCGTACCCTTCACGATCTCCCGGAATTCCAAGGTCAATGTCTCCGTAAAGGGCGAGCGGGAACTCGGCACCGTTACGCTTCGCCAAATTGACTGATGCCTTTCACCTCATGAAATCGAATCGCCTCCTTCTCCTCGCCGGACTTGTTCTCGGAACGTCCGCCTTGCATGCGCATCGGGTCTGGATACTGCCCTCCATGACCGTCCTTTCGGGGACGGATCAGTGGGTTTCCTTTGAGGCAGCGGTCTCGAATAATCTCTTTTTCCCGAATCACCGCCCCGTACCGATCGAAGCGATCGAGGTCCGCGGACCCGACGGTGCGCCCGTCACGGTGCAGAATGCGGTTGGCGGACAGGTGCGGAGTTCGTTCGAGCTTCAGCTCAAGACGCAGGGCACGTATGCGATTTCCCTCAAGCCCGGCATTGTGCGCCGTCCGACATCACCGGGCGACCCCACGCTCTTTGGGAGCTATGAGAAGGATGGAAAGATCGAGCGCTGGCGTGGCACGCCCAAGTCGCTTGTCTCCGAAGGCATGGCGAAAAAGCCGGGATTCAAGCTGCGCGAGTCGGGTGGCCGCCATGTCGTCACGTTCGTGACCTGCGGCAAGCCGAGTGACACGGTTCTCAAGGTGTCGGGCAAGGGGATCGAAATTGAATACCTGACACATCCCAATGATCTGTTCGTCGGCGAAGCCGCTCGGTTTCGCCTCCTGCTCGACGGCAAACCGGCGGCCAATGCCGAGGTGACGGTGGTGCGCGGCGATGATCGCTATCGTGACGAAGCCGGTGATGTGAATCTTCGCACGGATAAGGCAGGTATCGTGCAGGTCAAGTGGCCACAGGCCGGGCGCTACTGGCTTGAGGCGAATGCGACGACTGCCGGAACGCTGTACGGTGTGCCGACGGAGAAATCCTACACGTACATCGCCACGTTCGAAGTCCTGCCCGACTGATCCGGGGCGCGGCAGCACCGGAATCGAGTGCGGAGTATGACGCTTGCCCGGCAAGACGTGGAGCGGCGCGTGCTCGTGCCGCCGAATCTGCCCGCGACACTACGAAGGCCCGGAGCACTCGGCGCGCGCGCGATCTGGGATTTCAATGGCACAACGATGGGAACCCATTGGCGCGCGCGGGTGGTTGAATGCGAAGCGCTCAGGCGGCACGAGGCGGAGGCGTTGATTCACGATGCCCTGGCGACGGTCATGCGCCTCATGAGTCCGTGGGAGCGGGACTCCGACCTTGGACGCTATCGAATCGCCCAGGCGAACACGTGGGTACGGGTTTGCGATGCCACTTTCACGGTGTTGCGGCGTGCGCTGGAAGTTGCCGCGCTCACGCATGGCGCGTATGATCCGACAATCGGGCGGCTGACAGACGCACTCGGATTTGGGCCTTCGGATCCTGCTCATGCGGTGCAGCCGGAATCCGACGCGGCGGAGCGCGCGCGTTCGTACACCGGTTATCTGCGCGTGCAGATCGATCCCGCGTCGTCGGCTGTTTATCAGCCAGGTGGCTTTGAACTCGATCTCTGTTCGATCGCGAAAGGCTATGCGGTTGATCTCGCGGTCGATCGCCTGGCGGCAGCCGGTGCGGACAGCAGTTTTGTTGAAATAGGAGGCGAGGCGCGCGGGGTGGGCTGCAAGCCTGATGGACAACCCTGGTGGTGCCAGATCGAGCCTCCTTCGCAGGCGGGTGCGGGCTATCCCGTCACGGTTGCGGCGGTTTGCGGTGTTGCCCTGGCAACATCCGGGAATGCGCTGCGCAAACGCATGCTGCCTACCGGTGAACTCGGGCATATCGTGAATCCATTGCCCGGCAGCGTGCTGCCGGAGGGAATTGAATGCGTGACGGTGCTTGCCCCGAGTTGCATGGAGGCGGACGCGTTTGCCACCGCCCTCTACCTGCTTGGTCCCGAGGAAGGGATCAGGCTCGCGGATTCCCGGGATCTTGCGGCGCTCTTTGTCGCGCGTCTTCCGGACGGCGGTTATAAGGAGCGGTGGTCTCGCCGGTTTTCGGCCTACCTTGCGTGAGTCCGGAACGGCCGGGCGTTTTCAGCGACCGGGCGTTCGCGGCTACAATTCTCGAATCCTGATGTTGCGCCAGCGGGCATGGAAAGGACCGACGTCCGCCCGGATGCGGTGAATCTGAAGCCCGATGAAACCGCTCGCATCCTCACTGTCGTGAAAGTCTGCGCAGGGGATGCCGTTGACCCATGAACGGATGTGGTCGCCCTTGGCTATGATGCGGTAGTGATTCCACTGACCTGCCTTGAAGGCAGTTGCTGTACCGGGCTTGTTGGTGAGGTCGTCATGCCACTTGGTCCACCGGCCTTCGTCCCAGAAGTTTCCGGCCGTGCCCTTGGCGTTGGCGGCCATTTCGCATTGGTAGCCGTAGACCTCGCCCTTGATCCGGATGCGATTGCCGCCTGAGGGCTGGGGCGTGTCCTTGGTGTAGGTGTGGCTGCGGATCTGCACGCCTGAGTTCAGGTGGTCGTCCAGTTTCACTTCGAGTTCGAGTTCGAAGTCGCTGTAATCGCGTGTGGTGCAGAGAAAGGTGTTGATGGAGCCCTTGCTGCCGGTGGTGCCGACAATCTCGCCGTTCTCCACGCGGTAGGTGGCATTTCCGCCCTTTACGACCCAGTTGTTGAGGGTCTTTCCGTCGAAGAGGGACACCCACTCGGAGGCGGAAACCCGGGCCGCGGTCGCGAGTGAGAGAAGACAAATCAGGAGTGTGCTGGTCGTGCGCATGAAGATATGAATTGAAAATGGGGTGATCCGATGTTGGCACGCAGTTTAGCTGGCAGAGCCCGGATTGTCTTCGGTCGAGATGGAAAATGAGGACACACGGGCGGAAACTCAAATTGGAGAGATCGATCATTCCGCTGGCGCAACAAGCTTTTCCACGGAAACTCAAGACGTCAACATGAGGGCACGTTAGGATTTTTGATTATTGAACGGCTGAAAGCCGGTTCGCGAGCCGTCGAGTTATCATCCATGAAATTCCCCCTTCTGATTCCCGGAAAAACCTACGCCCTGATTGCTGCTCTGCTTCTCATGCCGGGGTCGCTGATATCGGCTCGGTCCCAGCCCGTGCCGGTCGGTGCTGCCAGGATCGATATCACGCCTCAGTTTCCGATCCGTTTGGCGGGTTATGCCAATCGCAGGGGGACGAATTGGAAGGTGGAAATGCCGCTGCATGCGAGGGCACTCGCAATCGGGGAGGGGGCCGATACGGCGATACTGGTGTCGGTTGAACTGGTGGGCATCACATCCGCGGTCAGCGATTGGGTAGCTTCCGAATTGGCGCGCAGCCACGGACTGAAGCGTGATCACGTTGCGGTCTGCGCCATTCATACGCACAGCGGCCCGGCGATCGACGGCTATCTGGTCGCCGAACGCCACGATATCCAGCCTGAAGAGCACGATGCCATGGTGCGCTACACGGGCTGGCTGAAGGAACGCCTTCGGCAGGTGGCGGTGGCCGCGCTTGAGGACCGTCATGCCGCCCGCTTGTCCTGGGCGCAGGGATATGCGGGATTTGCGGTCAACCGTCGCGAACTCAAGGATGGAAAGTGGAAACGGTTTGGCGTGGTGCCGAATGCCCCGGCCGATCGCACGCTGCCAGTGCTCGTGGCTCAAAGCGACGACGGAAAGATGCGGGCGGTCCTGGCGAGCTATGCGTGCCATTGTACGTCAAATGGCGGAGGCATGATCATCCATCCCGACTGGGCGGGAGAAGCCGCAGCCCAGATCGAATCCGAAAACCCGGGGGCGGTGGCGCTCGTTGCGCTCGGGTGTGCCGGCGATGTAGGTCCGTATCCGAAGAACGGGATTGCAGCGGCCAAGACGAATGGGCGCGAAGTGGCGGCGGAGGTGGCCCACCTGATGGGCAACGGGTTGAAACCGCTACCGGGAGTTACGGCTGCGAGCTATCGGGTCATAAAACTACCGCTGGATGAACCCAACAAGAAGGGGATACTGGAGCAGGTGCCGCTTCCGGTTCAGACGTGGGCGTTTGGTAAGGAACTGACGATGATCTTCCTCGGAGGAGAAATGGCGTCCGACTATTCGCTGAGACTGCGGCGCGAACTGGACGCAGATCGCCTTTGGGTAAACGCCTACAGTAATTCCGTCCCCTGTTACGTGGCATCGCGTCGCATGTATCCGGAAGGGGGTTACGAAGTGGATGCCTCGATGCTGAAGTACGGCTGGTCAGGAAGGCTCGCCGCGGGAACCGAGGATCGGATCATCGCGGCGGTTCATACGCAGGTTGAAGAGGTCGGCCAGGCAAAAGGAAGACCATGAGAGGCAATGCGATTGGCACCGGGGTCATCCTCATGGTCCTGCTGGCCTCCGCGGGCTGGGGCCAGCCGCTTGCTCCCCCGAAGGAGCGTGTGAAGTTTCCAGATCCGCTTTCACCGCAGGCTTCCCTTGCGGCCATCCACGTGCCCGACGATCTGGTCGTTGAACTCGTGGCATCGGAGCCGGATGTGCAGGATCCGATCGATCTGGCATGGGGCGCCGACGGACGCCTGTGGGTCGTTGAAATGGGAGATTACCCGCTGGGTGTCGACGGGAAGGGAGGCACGGGCGGGCGCATCCGGGTGCTCGAATCCACGAAGAATGACGGGCACTTCGACCGATCCACGCTCTTTATGGATGGATTGCATTTTCCAACCGCAGTGATGCCCTGGCGCGATGGCGCGCTGGTGATCGCCGCGCCCGAGCTGCTGTTTCTGCGGGATACGGACGGCGATGGACGATCGGACGAGCGCAAGGTGCTGTTCGATGGTTTGGGAGTGGGCAATCAGCAGCACCAGGCGAATGGCTTGCAGTGGGGGCTTGATGGCTGGGTCTATGTCGCGAACGGAGGTACGCGCGGCAGCATCGTTTCGAAACAGACCGGTGTTTCAATGGACATGACGCGGGATGTCCGCATAAAACCGGATGAGAGTGTGGCGGAGACGCTGACAGGTCGCTCCCAGTTCGGACGCAATCGCGACGACTGGGGCAACTGGTTTGGATGCAACAATGCCAATCCCGTCTGGAACTATGCGCTTGAGGACCGATACCTCAGGCGAAACCCCAGCCTGGTGCCGCCGAATCCCGTGGTCACGGTTCCGGAGATTCCAGGTGCCGCGCCGGTGTATCCCAGAAGTCGCACCCTCGCACGATTCAACAATGCCGGGCACTTCAATGCGTTCACCTCGGCATGTGGCGTGATGGTGTTGCGCGACGAGGCGCTTGGGTCTGCGTACACCGGCAATGTCTTTGTCTGCGAACCGGTGCACAATCTCGTGCACCGCGAGATCCTTTCGCCGTTGGGTGCGACGTTCAGGAGCCACCGCGCACCGGGTGAGGAAAAGTCGGAATTCCTCGCCTCTACGGACAACTGGTCGCGATTCACGAGCATTCGTGTCGGACCTGATGGAGCCATGTATCTGCCCGACATGTATCGGCAGGTCATCGAGCATCCGCAGTACATTCCCGAGGCGTGGCTCAAGCTTTTGGGTGATCTCAGAAAGGGCTCGCAGATGGGGCGCATCTATCGCGTGCGGCGTCGGGATTCACCGCTCCGCGGTGTGCCACGGCTTGATCGGGCGGATGCCGCCGGATTGGCCGGCGCCTTGGCCAGTCCGAGCGGAACCCTGCGCGATCTTGCCCAACAGCAATGGGTGTGGCGTGGATCGGCGTGGCCGACCGAAGCCCTCGAGCGATTGCTCGACGCCTCGCGTCCCGAAACGCGTGTGCAAGTTCTGTGCACGCTTGATCTCGTGCACCGGCTCACCCCTTCGCAGGTCATTCGTGGTCTCGGTGATATTTCTCCAGGCGTCAGGCGCCAGGCAATACGGCTCAGCGAACAGTTTGCGGGGGACGCCGCGATGTTGGCCCGCCTTGTCGGTCTGGCGGAGGATCCGGATCCCCTGGTGCGGCAGCAGATCGGCTATTCGCTGGGGTATTGGAGCGGGAAAACTGCCGGCGAGGCGTTGCTCAGGCTCGTCAGGGAAACGGGCGATGCCTACATCAAGGCCGCGGCGATGAGTTCCGCTCCGGCGCATCTTCAGGAGATGGTGGCCGCGCTATCTCCCGGGCAGTCCATTGAACCGGCGTTGATCGATCTCGCGGCTGGCGCGGATCGGGTGACATCCGATCGCATGCTATCGCTGCTCACGGCCGCACGGGCGCTGGTGGATCCGGGAGAACAGTTCAGGGACCTGGCTCGATTCCTCGATGGGCGGACACGGAAGCAGAACGATGACCACACAGCGAGCGACGCCGATGTCCGGCGTGTGATTGGAGAGGCGAGAGAAGCGGTTTCCGACGAGCATGCGGAAATCACGAGACGGAGCGCTGCGGCAGGCTTGCTTGTGCGTGATCCTGCACTTCGGGAGAAGGATGTGGCGCAGCTTGCGGGCTTGATGGTGGGCATACAGACGCCTCTGGAGGTGCAATTGGCGGCGGCAAACCGGCTGGCGCAGCTTCCCGGATTGGAAGTGGCCGATCTTTTCCTGAAGATCCTGGGCGAGTGCAGTCCGAAGATCCATGACGTTGTGCTGGATCTGCTGGTCAATCGGCCGGCATGGGCGGTGCGCCTGCTGGATCATCTGGAAAAGCATCCGTCGATGGTTCGTGAACTGGCTTCGGGCCAGCGCCTGATGCTGACCGGCCTTGCTGATTCCGTGCAGGCGCAGCGCGCGCGCAAGGTGCTCAACGCAAGTTCCAATCCTGATCGGCAGCGTGTCATCGACACCTATCTGAGCGCGATGTCGGGACTCACGGGAAATGCAAAGCACGGCCGTGAGGTGTACATGCAGATCTGCTCCGCCTGTCACCGGCTCGGCACGATTTCAGGCGGTGAAATCGGACCCGATCTCGCAAGTCTCGCCGATCGGAGTGCTCCCTATGTTGTCACGCATGTGCTCGATCCCAATCGCGTCGTCGAGGGTCGCTTCCAGCTTCATACGATCGAAATGAACGACGGGCGGACGCTCGCGGGAATGCTGGTGGGGGAAGCGGGAAACAGCATCACGCTGGGAGGGCTTGATGGATCAACGCAGACGCTGCTCCGAAGGGACATCCGATCGATCACCGCAACGGAGCATTCTCTCATGCCTGAGGGCTTGGAGTCGTCGATTGATGCGCAGGGCATGAGCGATCTCGTCGCCTTCCTTGAGGAGATGGGCGCACGGGAACCGCCCCACCGGCGCCGCGCCCGCGCCCACCGCGATTCCACGGGTGGCAATTGAATTTCCGCACGGACGCGGGACAGAGCGCGTGCGGGAATGATACGCTTCGGTTGTGCGTATCCCAAGGAATCCCCGAATCCTTTCTCTTGCGCTGGCGGTGCTCCTGCTCGCGCAGGTTCTCTCTGCTGCGGAAAAGCGTCCCCCCAACATTCTCCTGATTCTCATCGATGACCTGGGGTGGTCCGATCTCTCCTGCCAGGGGGGTGATCTGGTTGAGACACCAAATATCGATCGCCTCGCGCGGGAAGGTGTGCGCTTCAGTCAGGCGTACGCGATGTCGGTGTGTTCGCCGAGCCGGGCCATGCTCCTGACCGGCCGGCACGCGGTCCGCACGGGAATTACCGTCTGGATAGAAAAAGCGTTGAATCGTCCCGCCAATGCGCGGCCATTGGAGGCACCGTCGCGGCATGATCTCGATCTGTCCGAAGTCACGATCGCGGAGCGGCTGCACGATGCGGGATATCTTACGGCGCTGATAGGCAAATGGCATCTGGGCGATGGGTCGCACGCGCCTGAGACGCAGGGTTTCGACATCAACATCGGAGGCACGCACTGGGGTGCACCGCCGACCTACTGGTGGCCCTATCGAGGCATGATGGAATCACGCTCACCCGCGGGGGAACTCAGAAAAACCGAGTTTCGCTACGTGCCGGATTTGCAATTCGGAAAACCGGGCGAATACCTCACCGATCGACTGACGGATGAAGCGATGCACGTGATTGATCGAGCCCGTGGGCAGCCGTTCTTCGTTTACCTGGCGCACTACGGTGTGCACATCCCGTTGGAGGCAAAGAAGGACGACATCGATCATTTTGCCGCAGCCCTGCGTCCCGGCATGCACCACCAGAACGTGACCTATGCGGCGATGATAAAGAACCTGGACGACAATGTTGGACGGATGCTCGCACATCTGAAGTCGCGTGGCCTGGACCGGAATACGGTCGTGATTTTCACAAGCGACAATGGAGGCTATATTGGAAAGCCGCGCGGCCAGCAGGCGCCCACAACCAGCAATGCGCCGCTGAGGTCGGGCAAAGGTTCTCTTTACGAGGGAGGCATCCGGGTGCCGCTCATCATGCGCTGGCCCGGAGTAACGGCTGTCGGCAGGGTTTGTGAGGAACCCGTCTGGCTGGCGGATCTCTTTCCTACCCTGGCAGGGAAGGAGGCGTCCACGACCGCGGTGGATGGGGTCGACCTCCGTCCGCTGCTTGAAAATCCCTCCGCCCATCTCGCGCGCAGGGATCTGTTTTTCCACTATCCGCATTATTATCAAACCACGGACCCCGTGAGTGCGATACGTTCGGGTGACTGGAAAATGCTGGAATATCTTGAAGACAGCAGGGTTGAGCTATTCAATCTTGCCAATGATCCCTCCGAGCAAGTTGATCTCGCTGCCCGGGAACCCGAGCGTGTTACTGAACTGCGCAGTCGCCTGGTGCACTGGCGGACCGAGTCGGGTGCCTGGATGCCTGAAAGGAAGGCTCCGGTCTCGGTCGGATCGGCAAACTGAACCCACTTTCAAACCTCTGGAAATCCTATGAATAACCCCTCATCGCGTCGTGAATTCCTCAAACAGGGTGCCGTGTTTGCCGCGGGCGCCTCTCTCTTCAACCTGAGCACGGCTGCGCCCAAAGGGCCTCCCTTGAAGGTGGCCCTCGTCGGCTGCGGAGGGCGCGGCTCGGGAAATGGTGCAGGGGGCGCATTGAAGAATTTCTCCGATGCCGCGAAGCTGCTGGGGCGCGAGGTCGACATCGTTGCGGTCGCCGATTGTTTTGAGCACAAGGCGAGGAAGGTTGCAGACAGTTACAAGCTGCCGGGCAGCCGCGTGATTTCCGGCTTTGATGCCTACAAGAAGGTGATGGAGTCGAACGCCGAGTATGTGCTGCTTGCGACACCGCCGGTATTCCGGCCCCTGCATCTCGCGGCCGCTGTTGCGGCGGGGAAGCATGTCTTTTTCGAGAAGCCGGTGGCGGTTGATCCCGTGGGTGTCCGCAAGGTGATCGAAGTGGGGGAGGCCGCGCGGGCGAAGGGACTTTGCCTGGTGGCGGGTACCCAGCGTCGTCACGACATCGCGTACCTGACCAACAAGGCGCAGATCGATGCCGGTGCCATTGGCACGATTCTCGGAGGGACGGTTTCCTGGGATGGAAAAGTTCCTTGGATCGTGCAGCGGAAACCGGGTTTGTTGAACCGCGAATACCTCGCCGAGAACTGGCTCAATTATGTCGAACTCTCCGGCGATCACATCTGCGAGCAGCACGTCCACAATCTTGACGTCGCCAACTGGTTTATCGGCCGGGTGCCGATTGCCGCGGTGGGGTATGGAGCCCGCCTGCGCAGGGAAACCGGCAACCAGTACGACTTCTTTAGCGTCGACTACGATTATGGGGATGGTGTTCACATCCATAGCCAGTGCCGGCAGATATCCGGATGCTACAACCGGGTCGGTGAATTTTTCCGAGGAACCGAGGGTCAGGTATTTGGCGGCGGCAAACTCACCGGACGCGATGTGACAGTGCCCAAGATTGAGGTCCTGAGTGAGAACGCGCTCGTACAGGAGCACGTCAATCTGATCAACGGAGTCATCCATGGGCGCCCAGAAAACCGGGCGCGGGAGGTCGCAGAAGCGACGATGACCGCAATCCTGGGACGCATCTCCGCCTATACCGGAAAGATGGTTCGCTGGCGTGAACTCATGGATGAACCCACTTCTCCCTATTACAATCTGTCCCTCGCTCCGGCGCCCGAAGCCTACGAAGGGAGCTCCGATGTGGAGATGCCGAGCGACGTGGTTCCGCTGCCCGGGGACGGTGCCGCGATCAATGTTCGCAAGACCTGATTTCGCGGTGCGATGACGGCGGCGCATTGATGCGTACTTCCGCAACGGAAGACGGAGCTTTTCGTTTGCCTGCTTGCGTAGGAAGGCTCCTGCACGAGGTTGTTTTCGAGCGAGTGAGGTCGGGTGGCTCCCGGTCTCACTGCGGGCGCTCCCATTGGCGAATGCGCATTCCGTGCGGATGAAGCAAATTTCCGTTCGTGCCGCAGACCGGTGCCAGCATGGCGTGCTAGGATGGCGCGGATGATCCGATGGCATTCAGCCATGGGTTCATCCTAGCCGCATGCTGATCCAAATTCCCCGCGTTCCCCTCCTGCTCCTGGTCCTGGCATCGTTTGCCGCCGGCGAGCTTCATTCCGCTTCGTCAGGCAGAGCCAAACCCAATCTGGTCTTTGTCATGACGGATGATCAGGCGACGTGGTCGGTGGGGGCCTATGGCCACCCACAGGCGGTCACTCCGAACATCGACCGGCTGGCCCGGGAGGGCGTGCTCCTGCGCAATGCTTTCGTGCCGTCTCCCGTATGCTCGGCAAGTCGCGCGACATTTCTTACCGGGCTCTATGGGACCGAGGTCGGCATCACCGATTTTCTGGCCGGATCGGAGGTGGCCGCCGGCTTTGGGCTGCCACCGCAGGTTCTCACCTGGCCCGAGGTGCTGCAGCAGCAGGGCTACACGACGGGGCTTTCGGGCAAGTGGCATCTCGGCACTCAGCCGCAGTTTCATCCGACGCGTCAAGGTTTCGACTGGTTCTTTGGATACATGGGGGCCGTCAACCTGCCGATGAATCCGCCGCTCGAGGAAAATGGAGAGGTGCGGACATTCAAGGGACCGATTTCAGACATCCTCACCGATCATGCGATCGGCTTCGTTGAGAAGAACCGTGATCATCCCTTCGCGCTGTTGCTTCATTTCAGGGAGCCGCATCTCAAGTACACGCCCATGCCCGAAGTCGATCAGAAGGCTTACGAGGGACGCGAGATCAAGGGGGCGGAGTATCCTGGGCTAGATCAGGAGGAGGTGAACAGGTATACGCGCGAGTACCTGATCTCCGTGCATGCGGTGGATCGCAATGTCGGGCGGCTGATGGCGCGGCTGAAGGAGTTGAATCTGCTGGAGAATACGATCGTGGTCTTCACGAGCGACCACGGCTACATGATCGGCCAGCATGGGTTACACTCAAAAGGCAACGCCTGGTGGATGTTTCCCGGTATTCCGCATAACACCAAGCGTCCGAACATGTTTGAGGAGGCGATTCGTATACCGTTCATCGTACGCTGGCCGGGCCGGATACCGGCAGGATCAGAAGCCACGGAGCCTTTCTCAAGTGTCGATACCTTTGCAACCATCCTGGGGCTCATGGGTGTGCCCGTGCCCGCGGACTCCCGCCAGCACGGAGCGGATTTTTCGCCGCGGCTGATGGGTAAGAGGATCCCCTGGCGCGATGTGATGTTTGGGCAGTACGATCTCATCAGCGGCGGCATTGCGCACATGCGCATGATCCGCACGTCGGAATGGAAGATGGTGAGGCACTATCTCTCGCTTGAGCTCGATGAATTGTACGACCTAAAGAATGATCCGGGTGAGCAGTACAATCTCTACCGACCGCAACGGGCCGGAAAGCGTGCGGAAGGCCAGGACATCGAGGGGATCAAGGCCGGCCTGCAGGAGCGACTCTATGCGTGGCAGCGCGAAATCAACGATCCGCTTCTGCTCCGCATGGCACAGGAACGTGATCCGCTGAAACGCTGAGTCGACGATTGGATATCGTCCGATTCATAGCATAGGTTGCGCTGAACGCGACCGCGTCACCTGATTGCCGACTCTCGCGGCGTTGCATGTCGGATGCCGCCATCAGGCACCGGGCTCGAATCGAGGGGCGGAGTCGGGAGTGGGAACGCTCCTTAGAAGGCAGAGGTTTCCACCGAGGCGGAGTTCCGATTCCTCCATCGAGCGCGGACGCGTTCGAAAATGGCTTCGGGGGACAGTCCATTGGCCTCGCGGAGCACGGCGACATTGCTGCCATGCTCGATGAATCGATCGGGCCAACCGATGCGTTCGACCGCAGTCGTACATTCGGCTTCCTGAAGCACCTCAAGGACCGCGCTGCCAAACCCCCCGGAAAGGACATGGTCCTCCATGGTCACCAGCAACGGAATGCATGCGGCGTGGCTCAGGAGGAGCGTCCGGTCGAGTGGCTTGGCGAAACGGGCGTTGACCACGCCCACGCTGAGCCCTTCTTCGCGGGTCAGGCGGTCTGCGAGTTCCATCGCTTCCTGGACCTGGTTGCCGAGCGCCCAGATCATGACATTGGAGCCCTCGCGAAGCAGTTCGGCGTGACCGATTGGGAGGGCCGCCGGCCGATCCTTGATCCTGACTCCACGGCCCGCGCCACGCGGGTACCGGATGAACGCGGGACCCTCGAGGGAAAGACTTGTGTGCAGCATGTCGACGAGTTCGTCCTCGTCCTTCGGCTGCATGACGGTGACGTTCGGGATGCAGCGGAGGTAGGCCAGGTCGAAGAGACCGTGATGCGTGGGGCCGTCGTTGGGAGAGAGTCCCGCGCGATCCATGCAGAACACCACGGGCAGGTTCTGAAGCGCGACATCGTGGATGATCTGATCGTAGCCGCGCTGAAGAAAAGTCGAGTAGATTGCAACGACGGGTCGTATGCCGCGGGTGGCGAGGCCCGCGGCAAAAGTCACGGCGTGTTCCTCCGCAATGCCGACATCAAAGAATTGTCTCGGGCATTCCTTGGCGAGGAAGGCGAGTCCGGTGCCGCTGGGCATTGCCCCCGTGATCCCGACTATCCGCTTGTCGTTTCTGGCCATCGCGACGAGCGCCTGGCCGAAGACGTCCTGATAGTTATGGGGGGTGCCCGGTGCAGCTTTCTTGCTTTCGCCCGTGAGGCGATCAAATGCCCCCAGGCCATGGAAACGTTCCGGGTGGGCGATGGCTGCGTTCAATCCCTGACCCTTTTTCGTCAGGACGTGGACAATCACCGGACCCTCGGCCTGTTTCGCAAACTCCAGATTCTTGATCAATTCCTCGAGGTTGTGTCCGTCGATGGGGCCAAGGTATCGGAGCCCGAATTTTTCGAAGAGCGACGACTCGACAAAAAAATCCTTCGTTTCGCGCTTCCACTTCATGTAGAGGCGGTTCATCTCCGCGCCCTTGGGCAGCGAGGTGAAGAATTTTTCCAGGTCGTGGTGTATCCGGTTGTAGGTGGGATTGGTCGAGAGGCGGTTGAGGTACTTGGAGATCGCGCCGACATTCTTTGCGATCGACCATTCGTTGTCGTTGAGAATGACGATCAGGCGGCGGGTGGAGGAGACGATGTTGTTGAGGGCCTCGAGCGTGACGCCGCAGGTAAATGCGGCGTCGCCGCAGACCGCGATGACATGCTCTCCCGTCCCCCTCAGATCGCGGGCCGTCGCCATGCCCAAGGCTGCGCTGAGCGCGGTACCGGCGTGACCCGCTCCAAAGGCATCATGGGGGCTCTCGTTGCGGGTGAGGAAACCGCTCGCTCCGCCTGTTTGACGCAGCTTGCGAAAGAACTCGCCGCCGCGGCCGGTCAGCAGCTTGTGAATGTAGCCCTGGTGGGCCACGTCGAAAACGAAGGGATCGGTGGGGGAGTCAAAGACCCGGTGAAGCGCGAGGGTCAGTTCGACCACCCCCAGATTGGGTCCGACATGTCCGCCGTTCTGCGCGGTGACGGAGATGATCTCTTCGCGGATTTCGGCTGCCAACTGGGGGAGTTGGGCTGCCGCGAGCCCCTTGAGGTCCGAGGGACTGCGGATTCCGGGGAGGAGCGGTGGAGAGGAAAATGTCGGACTATCGGCAGACGATGGATTCATCGGCGGGTGTATTCGAGGCGTGAGCAATCACGAGTCATTGCCGGTGTCCGCGCGTTCGTCATCAAAGGGTACCATTGCCGCCACTCCATCCCTTCGCTTTTTGAGCAGTTCAATCTTCAGTTCAGCGTCTTTCAGGTGATCCTCACACGTCTTCAGCAGGTTGCTTCCCTCCTCAAAACGGGAGAGTAGATCCGCGAGCGCAACATCACCGCTTTCCATCGACTCCACGATTGACTCGAGGCGTGAGAGCGCTGTTTCAAAGCTGATAGGCGGTTCGGGAGGCGATTCCACAATGATGAAATACTAAAACTTGGCGGCATGCTTTCAATCCCGGTTTGAATGCCATGCGGATGCTTCCGGGTTGCGAAAATGGCTCAAGGAATACGGACTGGAATGCCCGCGGAATGCAGAAAGCCCTTGACTTGGGGAATCGTGAGGGTGCCGAAATGAAAGAGGCTGGCGGCCAGGACCGCACTCGCGCCACCTGTCGTCAGCGCTTCCGCGAAATGGGGCAGTTCACCCGCGCCACCGCTTGCGATGACGGGAACGGACACCGCATCGCTCACCGAACGTGTCAACGCGCAGTCATAACCTGCCTTCGTGCCATCGGCGTCCATGCTGGTCAGCAGAATCTCACCCGCTCCCAGCTCGACAACCCGCCGTGCCCATTGAGTTGCGTCGAGATCGGTGGGGTTTCTGCCCCCGTGAGTGTAGACGCGCCAGGATTTGCCGTCCGGTTCGCGTTTCGCGTCGATGGCGACAACGATGCATTGCGAACCAAAGCGGTTCGCCGATTCCTTCACCAGGTCAGGATTGCGGATGGCCGCGGTGTTGAGCGAAACCTTGTCCGCCCCCGCGCGCAGCATGGCTTCGATGTCGGTCACCGTGCGAAGGCCGCCTCCTACGGTGAGGGGCATGAAGCACTGCTCGGCGGTCGCTGCAACCACGTCATGCATGATGTGGCGCTCATCGCTTGATGCGGTGATGTCGAGGAAGACCAGCTCGTCGGCACCCTGGGCGTCGTAGGCCCTGGCCGCCTGGACGGGATCGCCCGCATCGCGCAACTGCTGGAATTTGACGCCCTTTACGACGCGGCCTGCAGTGACATCCAGGCAGGGAATGACACGACGACTTAGCATGAATTCAGGAAGGATGGGACAAACCCTGGGCGGGCTGGCAATGGCGACGGGAAACGCCTGCGACTGCCTCCGATGCGCGGACTATTGGTCCGTGTGGGTGATGTCCGGCTCGAATTCCACGGTGAGGCGATAGACCTGCCCCGGACGCATGACCAGCGGGTGGTCGCGGACGAGGTATTGCAGGTAATGGATCTTGCCGTAGTTGGTCCGGTAGGTGGGATCTGCTGAAACGACTTCCGTTTCCTGCCAGTTTGCCAGGAAATCATTCTTGCTAACGCCGCAGCGCGTTCCCTGAGGCCCGAGCGCGAGGGCGCCGGCGACGTGATAGCGCGAGTGGGGCGCCGCGATGGCGAGCATGTAGCGGAACTTGTCGAGTGTTACCTGCTGTTTGACGGTGTAGGCAAACTCGGAGGTGATCTTGTTGCCGGAGAAGTTCCACTGGACCTTGACGCTGCCGAGCCCCTTGAGGATCTCCTCCTTGGTGTCGATGAGATCCGGCTGCTCGTAGCGGAAATAGAAGCTATTTCGAAGTCCCAGGCCCGTTACACAGTTTCTCCCGTAAAAGGCGGGGATGGTGACGTGCTCGCCAAAGGTGAGCTCGGGCAGCATGATCGGCGCGTAGATGTTGTTCGGCCAATCGAAGACTCCCGGGCAATGGGGGAACGGCAGCGCGTCAGAAACGGCCTTACCGCCGCAGGAAACGATCGGGATCTGGAAATGCAGCCCGCTGGAGGCGTCGCGGTAGAGAAACACGCCCTGCTCCTTGCGGTTTGACTTGTCGAAGATAACAAAGCGCCCTGCGGTTTTCGGAGGGTCAATCTTGGGCGGAACCGCGGGCAGGCGGACTGCCTTTGCGAGGCGGGACCACTGACAGAGGTATCGCGCGGCATCAAAATTGGCCATTCTCGTTGTGTGATTCGAATAGGCCGTGCGCTCGGCATCGCGCAGGTCCAGGAATCCGTTTTCCTGGTCGAGGTAGGTCTGGTAAAAGAAGAAGAAAAGACGCCTGAGCAGGTCGTGATAGCGGGGCTTCTGGTCGTCCGGAATCCATCCGTCGCGCAGGCCCTGGAGGATCAGCGTGATGCAGTGCATCTGGCCGTAGGCGCCCGCGGCTCCGCCGAAGGCCCATCCCAGCCCGTCGGCGCGCACGAGGTCCGGCATCATGCGGATGTATTTCTCGGCGTAGGTGCGCAGGGTGGGGAGCTTGCGGTCGCGCACGCCGCTGTTTGCGTGCAGTTGAAGTGCGGAGCGGATGAACACGAAGGTCATCACGCCGTAGAGATTAAAATTGCCGCCGATGCCTTCGGTGGCGTCGTCGAAGAATCCCGTGGAGCTCGTCTGGTTGATCCGATCGACCATGCGCTCGATCAAACGCGAGGTTTCGTCCTTCTTGGATAGACCGAAACTGAATCTTGCCACCGCCTTGGCCACGTTGAAGGCCTGCCAGTGGTTGTCGTAGTCGCTCCGGTGAAGGAGCTGTTTGTCCATGCGCTGCTGGGTTTCCTCAACCAGGCGCTCCCAGACCGCATTGCGTTCCTTCGAGGGACCATAACAGAGCAGTCCGAGTGAGGCGTAAGCCAAGCCATTCTCGGCGGTGGGCTCGGTGAACATCTGGGCAGTCACGCAGCGGGCAGCCAGGTCAATCAGGTCGAAGCCCTTGAGGGACGTTTCGCCGGTGGCACGGTAGTATTCGCCCAAGGCCAGGGCGACGTGTCCGGGTTCATCGGGGCGGGAAAACTCCCCGTGGGCAGGAAGGAGGGTGCCATCCGGCTGGATGGCTCCCAGATTCTGGCCCAGGATGGAGCGGGCCATGTCGAGACACTGCTCGGAAAAACTATGCATGCGAATGGTTTAGCTGGCTGGCGAGACCGGCCGGCGCACCGGGCACACGGACGGAAAGGGATTTTTTCAGGAAGGTGGCGACTGGCGCAAGAGGGAATTCAGGGGCGATCAACGTGCGATCAATTTGAGAAATTCGTCGTTGGTCTTGGTCTTGGAGAGGCGGGTGATCATTGTTTCGGTCGCTTCCTCGACCTTCTGCTGCACGAGCGCCCGCCGGAAGAAGTGGATGGAGTCGAGCGTTTTGGGATCGAGAAGGAGTTCCTCCTTGCGCGTGCCGGATTGCTGCACGTTGACCGCGGGCCAGAGGCGCATTTCGGCGCATTTGCGGTCGAGGACCAGATCGCTGTTGCCGGTACCCTTGAATTCCTGGAAAATGACGTCGTCCATGCGGCTGCCCGTTTCAACCAGGATGGAGGCAACAATGGTGAGGGAGCCGGCCTCTTCGGTGCGCCTCGCCGAGGCAAAGAGCTGGCGGGGCTTTTCCAAGGCGCGGACATCAAGGCCGCCGGAGCCGGTACGACCGGAGTTGCGCATGGTATTGTGCGCCCTCGCAAGGCGGGTCAGGGAATCGAGGAAGAGCACGACATCGCGTCCGCTTTCCACCAGGCGGCGGGCGCGTTCGATGGCGAGATCGGCGATGCGAACATGGCTTTCGACCTGTTCGTCATTGGAGGAGGCCCAGATTTCCGCCGGGACACTTCGTTTGAAGTCCGTCACTTCTTCCGGGCGCTCATCGACCAGGAGCACCATCACATGGCATTCGGGGTGATTTTCGATCACGCCCAGCGCCATGTCGCGCAGCAGAGTCGTTTTTCCGGTCCGGGGTGGAGCGACAATCAGCCCGCGTGTCCCTTTTCCAATCGGGCAGAACAGGTCAACCACGCGGGTGGTCATGCGTCCGTCCTTGGTCTCCAGCCGAAGGTGCTGGTTGGGCGAGACAGTCGTGAGGTTGGTGAAGTCGAGTTTGGCCCGGCGGTCCTCGATGGACATGCCGTCGACGGACTCAATGAACTTGATCTTGGGGTTCGGGAATTTTCCCTCGGCGGGATAGGCCGTCCCGGTGATGATCTGGCCGGGCTTCAATTTGAAGCGCCGGATGAGCTCCTTGGGCACGAAGGTATCGGTCGGTCGACGCTTGCCGAATCGGTTAAGGTCGAGCAATTGGCCGTTTCCGCTCTTGGAATGGTCGATGTCGAGGATGCCCGCGACGTTGACGAGATTTTCCGGGGGAGGGGTGGCTGGGCGATCAGGTGCCGCTGCTTCGTTGGGGAAACGCTGGGCTGTCGGCGATTCCGCGGGTGCGGGATTAGTTTCCATAGGGAAAGGGAGAGTGGACAACAAAGTTCAAGGCGAACGCTTGACGCTAAACCCCTGTTGCGAGATATCCTCTGCGCTCGCTGCGAGCAGACGAACAACAGAATTCTATCCCCAACAGCCACTCACGTGACGGACCAAACGATAACCTCAGTATCCCGAGAGAATCGGGTTTTTAGGCCTTCGGCCGAGTTTCAACGCCAAGCAAACCTTGGAAGTTTCGCTGCCTATAAGAGGCTTTATGCGGAGTCTGTCAACGCTCCAGCAAAATTTTGGGCCCGTCAGGCGAAGGAATTGCTGACCTGGAGGCGGCCGTTCAAGGAGGTCTTGAAGTGGAAATTGCCGCATGCCAAGTGGTTCACTGGCGGGCAGTTAAATGTCGCCGAGAACTGCCTTGACCGGCATCTGGATACGGCCCGCGCCAACAAGGCCGCGATTATTTTTGAAGGTGAGCCGGGCGACATTCGCACGATCACTTACAAACAACTCCACCGGGACGTCTGCCAGTTTGCAAATGTGCTGACGGGACTCGGTGTCGGAAAGGGGGACCGCGTGGCCATTTACATGCCCATGGTGCCCGAGGCGGCGGTCGCGATGCTCGCCTGTGCGAGGCTGGGTGCGATCCATACGGTTATTTTTGGAGGCTTTTCCAGCGAAGCGATCAAGGATCGTGTCAATGACTGCCAGGCAAAGGTTGTCATCACCGCGGATGGTGGCTGGCGCCGAGGCAAGATCATCGAACTCAAGGGGAACGTCGACCGCGCGCTGGAGGGCACACCGAGCGTGGAGAAGGTGGTGGTTCTCCGGCGCACCGGCAATGCAACGGCGATGACCGAGGGCAGGGACCATTGGTGGCATGACCTCGTCACTCTGGCATCCCCGGAGCACAAGGCGCGCGGCTTCGACAGCGAAAATCCGCTGTTCATCCTCTACACCTCGGGGTCGACTGGAAAACCCAAGGGCGTGCTGCACACGACTGCCGGGTATCTTCTCGGCTCGATGATGACCACGAAGTACGTGTTCGATCTCAAGGAGACCGACGTCTATTTCTGCACGGCGGACGTGGGGTGGGTAACAGGGCACAGCTACGTCGTGTATGGACCTCTGGCGAATGGGGCCACCGTGTTTATGTACGAGGGCGCGCCCAACCAGCCGGGTCCCGATCGTTTCTGGGATATGATCGATCGGCACGGCGTGACCATTTTCTACACGGCGCCCACAGCGATCCGCGCCTTCATGCGCTGGGGTGACGACTATGTGAAAAAGCACAGCCTGGCTTCGCTTCGACTCTTGGGCTCGGTCGGTGAGCCCATCAATCCGGAAGCCTGGATGTGGTATCACACCTTGATCGGAAAAAAGCGCTGCCCGATCGTGGATACCTGGTGGCAGACCGAAACCGGGGTCATCATGGTGACCCCGCTTCCTGGCATCACCCCGACAAAGCCCGGTTCCTGCACCCTACCGTTTTTTGGAGTGGTCCCGAAGGTGCTCGATGAAAACGGCAAGGAGGTTCCGAAGGGGTCGGGAGGGCGCCTTTTCCTCAAGCATCCTTGGCCAGCGATGCTGCGTACGCTTTGGAACGACGATGAACGCTTCAAGAAGCAATACTGGAGCGAACTGCCCGGATATTATTTTGCCGGAGACGGCGCACGTTTCGACAAGGATGGATACCTGTGGGTCGTCGGGCGGATCGATGACGTCCTCAATGTTTCGGGCCATCGCATTGGCACCGCTGAAGTCGAGAGCGCGCTGGTGTCGCATCCCTCCGTCGCGGAGGCGGCGGTCGTCGGGCGCCCGGATGACTTGAAGGGGCAGGCGCTGGTGGTGTTTGTTACCGTCAAGTCGGGAGTAACCGCGTCGAAGGAACTTCGCGAGGAGCTCCGTGCCCATGTGGCGAAGGAGATCGGGGCTCTGGCGAGGCCGGACGACGTACGATTTGCGACGGCGTTGCCGAAGACCCGCTCGGGGAAAATCATGCGCCGGATCCTCAAGGAGATCGCGGCCGGCGGAGAAGTCCGGGGGGATACGACGACCCTCGAGGATTTCTCGGTGGTGGCTGCATTGCAGTCGCAGGATGAATGATGTATTTGGCTTGCCATTAATGTGATAGAATTACGTGTCTATCAAGTTGCAATTAGGCTTGACTGATTAAAGTAAATTGCATGCATCTTATGTGATGCATGCAATAGGGCGTTGGGAGATCCATTCAGGCGAAGATCGTGGGAGAGAGGCTGGGCGACTCAGGACAACTGATCTGAAGGGATTGATCGTCGCGGAACTGGTCGTGGTCCTGGCGATCGCGATCCTTCTGATGGGAGCTTCCGTGGCGGTTATTGGGGGACTCCACGACCGGGCCAAGCGACTTCAGTCCGAGGCGGAGTTGGCGGTCTTGCGGAACGGCTTGGAGGTCTTTCGAGGGGTTTATGGGGATTATCCGCTGACGGGCGATGCCCCGACGCTGATGAATCGGGAATCGCTCGATGCCCGGATGGCGGAGGTGATGCTCTTCAATGCCCTGCTGGGGCGGCTGGATGCCGGGCTTCGTCCGGATTCGAGAAAACGACATCTCGATTGGCGGCACCTCGCAACGGCGCGTGCCGGTGTCGGCGTGGATCCGGTAGGGAGCGACCTCGTCATCAACGCGTTCGTCGACCCCTGGGGGAACCCCTATGTTTACCGTTATCGGGCATCGGCGGGTGAGGTGTGGCGGGCTGCAACCTGTCTGATCTATTCGCGGGGTCCTGACGGGCAGGAAATCCCTCCGGAGCACGGAGCGTTTGATCCAAACGCCCGGCTCAATCGCGACAACATCCATGGATAGACGCGCATTCACGCTGGTGGAGATTCTGGTCTGCCTTGCGATTCTCGCGCTGCTGTACGGACTCATTCTTCCGACAACGGCGTCGATTGTGGAGGCGACAGGGCGCCACCAGACACGGGTTAGATTCCGGCAGTGGATTCTCGCCATGGAGGAGTTTCGCGCGGAATACGGCTACCTCCCGGATGTGGCTTCAGGATCCGGGTTGGTAGATACCACCAAGATGCTGGGTGCGCTCACGGGATGTGACATGCGGGGGCAGCCAGTCGCGGATGCGGATCTTCAGGGCAATGTTCGACGAATCCGTTTCCGCGATTTTGCGGAAGAGGAACTCCTCCGCCTGCACAGTGGCCCGATTGATGCGGAGTTGGTGGATGGACAGGACAACAGCCAGATCGGCATCCTGATCGACCGGGATGGGGACGGCGTGATTCGTGGAGATGAAATCCGCCTGGTTCCGGTTGCAGCGGGAAACTCACGCGACGGATTTTCTGCCACTCTGTCCCCACCTGAATCCGTCGTCGGGCCGATGACCGTGATCGCCGGGCGGGTTGCATTCTACTCGGCCGGGTCGGGTGCGAATGCGGATCGGTTTGTGTATAGCTGGCGGTGAGGACTCTCGAACCATGAACTCCCGCATTCGGCGTCGCTGTGCGAACACGAGCGCATTCTCGCTCATCGAACTGCTGGTCGTGATGGCGCTGATGACGGCCCTGTCGATTCCCGCCTATCTCAGGATCCGTGAAGGTCGGGACACCCGATCAATGATGGCCGCCCAGGATTTGATCGCCGGGCAACTCGCAGCGGCGCGCAACCATGCGATTGTCTCCAGAAAGGCCTGTCGGCTGCTCGTGTATTCAGATCGTGATGACAGCACGCCGGACGAGTTGAAGCTTCGATGCCTGCTTGTAGCCGTTGCCAATGAGGACGGCATGTGGCGTGCGGTCGAATTACCGGTGTGCCTTCCAGGAAACATCCGATTGGTTCCCCGAACCGCTCCGCCGTCGTCGCACCCCGGAGGATGGGCGGACGCGCCCGTGTCGCGTCTTCCAAACGCTGCCGTGCACAGCATCCTTGTCGGTGACCGGCTCCAGTCGGTCTCCTGCTACCCTGTGGAGTTCAATGCGCTCGGGAATACCACCGGTGCGACCCTGGTGCTGTCGCCGGCAGTCGTCCAACCGACCGCGGGATCGAAGGTGATCTCTTTCAACCACCCCGGTGAGGTCAGTGGGATCCGGGTGAGTCAATACGGTGCGCTGACCCGGGTGCCCAATGCCTCCGCATTCTGATGAAGCAGAATTGCCGCGGATTTACGCTGGTGGAAACGTTGATGGCGCTGGGCGTTGTCTCGGGTGGGCTGCTGATTCTGCTGGGCGTGCTTTCCTCGACGATCCAGGGGGCAATCGATCACGACCTCAGGCGGAGCGCGAACGATGCGGCGAATGCTGTCTTGTCCCATCTGCTTGAGCATGGCGGCCGGTCGTTCGCCAACAGTCTTCTGGTTGCGAAGGATGAACTGGAGGGACTCGCAGCATGGGACAGCAGGAAACTCTTTGTTGATCGGGGAGCCGAATTTGTCGGCACTTCGGATGAGATTCAGGCCCGCGGGTACGAGCGCTTTGACCAGGCGCATTTTTTTGAGGCCGTGCTCGTCAGTGACACCGCGCAGTGGCGCTGGGGTGAGGCAAACGGGACCGACACAACGATCGTTTCTATTGGGCTCACCTGGCCCGCGTCGCAACCCGATGGCGCACCCACGCCTGCTCAGCAGCGCAGTCGACTGACCGTCCGTACGTGCCTTCCGCAGTGATGCCAACGATGGAATTGAAACGCCTTCGCTCGAGCAGGTTTCCGGGCTCCGCATTCACGCTCGTCGAGCTGATGGTCGCTCTCGTGGTCGCAGGTGCACTCGTTGCGCTGATCTCGGCAATCACGATTCAGGCGGCATCCGTCTGGCAGCGACTGTCGGGGAGGATGGCAACGCGTGCTCAGGCAGACCTCATTTTCGACAGAATCGCTCAGGACATCGAAGGCGCCATCCTCAGGCGTGATGGCAATGTCTGGATGGCCGCCACGTTTCAGTCTGCTCCGCAGATCGGGAAAGGGGACGCGGCCCTGTCTGATGCGATATGGGAGGGACGCACCAAGCCGGCATTTGAGGCGTTGAATGACGCATCGTCGTCCTATCACCTGCCTGCCGACGGTCAGCCGCTTTCAAAGTCCCGTTTTGGTCAAGCTGGGGTGTGGTTTCGACTCTTCACGACGCAGCCCGATGCACAGTCGAGTCTTCACAATCTTTCCGCGCCCCGCGCAGTCGGATATCAACTTGTCAGGCGACGGTTGACCGCCTCCGCGACTGCTCCGACGGACTCCGACACGCCCATCCGGTATCTGCTCTATCGGAGCTCCGCGCGGCCCGCGAATGACGATTGGGATGACACGGATTCCACCTTTGGCGTCGGATACGATCTGTTTTCCTCGAGTGCGCCTCCGAGTTACAACCACGGTGATGCAGGCCGCATCGACGATGTCGGCAACATCCGCACCCCACGCCGGTATGAGCAGGTTTTAGGAAACAACGTGATCGATTTTGGCGTGCGGTGTTGGGTGCGCGATGAAGCAACGGGCAAACTGGTTCAGCGTTTTCCCATGCGCATGCCGGAGAGGGCTCCCGTCCGTGGATTTGCCGCCACCGTGCGCGACGGGAGACTTCGCCCGGCGGTGATTCCTCCCACCGTGGGCACGGAACCGACGATTGGCGCGGATGACATGGCCTATGGTTTCCCGGCGCGCATTGATGTCATGGTCCGCATCCTTACGGACGAGGGTGCGCGGCTGATTGAAGCCTTCGAGGCAGGCAGGGTTGTGCGGGCCCCAGGATTCGAGGACGACGGAGCGTATTGGTGGTCACTCGCGGGGAAACACTCCCATGTCTACGTGAGCCACATTCAGGTCTTGAGCCATGCTCTCTGAATACAGGGCTCGCACTCATCAAGGATCGGGATTCGTGCTGATCGCGTCGTTGATCGCGCTGGCGGTGGTTGCCGGCGTGGTAGTGAGCTTGGGACTCCTGCTGCGGGTCGAGACTCGCCTCGGCACGAATCGTGAATCCGAGGCGCAGAGCCGCCGCAACGCGCGGTGTGCGCTGGAGCTGGCGCTGGCCCATTTGCAGGCGAGCGCCGGACCCGATCAGCGTTTCACCGCACGCGCGGATATTATCGCCTCTGCCCAGCACGCCTGGACGGGGGTGTGGAAAAGGAGTAATGGTCAGCCGGTGCTCCAGACGTGGCTCGTGAGTGGCAATCACGCCTCGGATCCCCTCGCGGTCCAGCCCGCATCCGCGCCGGACCCCGCTGCGCCGGCGTCGCCGGGTGAGGTGATGCTCGTGGACCTCGGGACCGTTTCCAATCCGGCCCAGCGCATCAAACTTCCTGCGATTCCGATTCCGTCAGCGGCAAATCAGCTGGAAGCGGGCAATGCGCCCGTTGCCGCCGGACATTTTGCCTACTGGATTGGTGACGAAGGAATCAAAGCCAGTGTAGCGGTGGGGGAGGGATCGCGTGGACTCAATTACGACAATTCGCCACCACCGCTGGAAAACACCGGAGAGATTGCGGCTGGAGTGAATTGGAGCTCCGACACCGATGCCGGCATCCGCCTCAATCAGATGAGGCCCTCTTTCCTCAGATCTGACCTCCTGTTTCCGGGACTGGACATCACGTCATGCACATCTCGTTTCGAGCGAGTCGTTGCCCGAAGCCAGCTTCCGATGGTGAGCCCACTGATCTCGCGTTCGCGTGTGCGTTCCCTGTTCCACTCCATCACCGATTGCAGTCGCGCCGTCCTCGTTGATCACGGCGGAGAAATCGCGCGGTTGCGACGGGATTTCTCCGACACACCCGATGTCGAGGATCTGGCGATCAAACAGATGCTCTTGAACCGACCCGCCGGAGTGCGTGAGCGGGGCATTTCCAATCATGTGGTCACCCAAGGGAGTGATCCCTTGGCATCTGGTTTCGGTCTGGGTTTTTCCACGGCGCCCGTGCTCACGGAGTGCCTTGTCAGGGTGCGACTCTTTCGGAGTCCCGTGGATCAGGCTCTTTGGTTGCGCAGGGATATTCAAATTGAGCTGTGGAATCCGTTTACGTGTGGGCTGTTGCTCGGGACAGAACCCGTGTCATTGGAGATTTTGAAATTACCCGTGATTGAGGCGACGTATGGCGCCCGAGTGCTGACCGTAAATCTCGCAGATTACATCGGGAGGCTTATGATTGATCCCGCGACATCCTGGAGTCCGGGCGAAATTCTGATCCTGAAAGGTCACGAATCGCTTAGTCCTACTGGCATTTCAGGAGACATCCGTGTCAGTGAGGCCGGCGCGTTGCCTGACGATCCCCTTGTGGACGAATTGGTGGTGGTATGCCCGGCGATTGCGGCGGAGGACTCTCCCGTTTTCCGTCTGGTTGTCGGCAGCAGGCAGGCGGCGCGTTATGAACCGGCAACGCCCTACGAGGTAGCCAGGGTGTCGGTCGATCCGACCACGAATCTTCAGGGCGCGACATTTGGCTTTGGCTTTGCACTGCGCGATGAGCGGTCGTTCTGGATGAACGGCGCACGCGCCGACTCGTTGGATCCCCGGGTCAGTGTCACCCGTGCAGAGGCATTCGAGCCACCCGAGAGATCTCTGAGTCGGCGACCGGAGGAGGCTGTCGAGGACATCGCCACGGGAGGCACGACCGTCTTCAATGCGTCGCGCCGCTACTGCGTGGCGGAGCTTCCGCGCCAGGAAGTGGTATCCGTGGGTCAGCTCCAACACCTCGCGTCGTCGCGTCCGAATGCGATCGGTAATCCCTGGGGTGGCGCGGCCAATGCGGTTTTTGATCATTTCTATTTTTCGACTGTTCCGCGATGGGCCTCATTTGATCCATCCGATCCCCTGCCGCTGCCGAATCCCTGGCTCGAACTCTGCGCCCCCTCGATGGCTCCGATTGCTCTGGGGGACCGGACAGTTCCGTGTACGCCGTCGGCTCGTCACCTTTTGGATCGCGACCACGCGGCCGCATTTCTGCTGATGCGTGGCGCGTTCAATGTGAACTCCACCAGCAAGGAAGCCTGGATGTGCGTGCTGGCAGGGATGAGTGTTTCGGGGTGGGATGCCGGGAGCGCGGGAATTGTCTCGATTGCCAACGCTCATTTTCGTTTCGCACACACGGCGCGACATTTCACAACGAATCCCATGCGCGTTCCGTCCGACGAAGAAGCGTACGCCCTGGGTGTGCGTGCGATGAGCATTGCGCAGGTGGAACGCCTTGCGGAATCCGTGGTGGCATCGATTCGACTTCGTGGGGCACCGTTCACTTCGATCGAGGACTTCGTCAATTCGGGCATCCTTGAGCGCGGCATTGCGGAGGCAGGTATCAACGACGCACTTCCTTCCGCTGTCGCGCAGTCCCCCGCCTGGCTGACTCAGGCGGATATTCTTAGTGCCATCGCGCCCTTCATTGCGCCAAGGTCGGACACGTTTCTCGTGCGATGTTATGGTGATGTTGCAAACGCGGCGACCGGCGAGATCGAGGCGCGCTCCTGGTGCGAGGCGACGGTGCAGCGGATTCCGTCGCTGGCACCCGCCGCTACGGGGACACCGGCTGGCTCCGGGGACATCATCGCACCTGATCCGCTACGGTATCCCGAGGGCCGGAGGTTCATTGTCACCGGCTTCCGCTGGCTGGGACCGGCCGACCTTTAAGTAAAAGGGTGGAGGAGGCTACGGCGCCGCGGGCGTGGAGGAAATGGGAATGCCCTCGGAGTTCCTTGCAAGGTGACGAAAGAAAAAGGACTCTTTCGAGCCGAGATACTGCTCGGAGATGCCTCCCTCCAGATGGGGAACATGGACGCGCACGGATTCCTCCTCGATGTTCAGCGAGGGCATGCGCCAGGCCCTCAGGAGTTCGGGGAGGGATCCCATGGCCCCGAATACGAGCAGCAGCGCAAGGATGCGCGACTCAAGCTGACCCGGGTGTGCGGTTACCGAACGAGTGATGCCGACCCAGAGCAGAAACAGGGCGGGGATCGGGAAACGCATGCAGGAGTCATTGAAGATGCCAAATCGATAGAGCGACGAGGCGATCAGGATGGCGGGCAGACACCAGAAGAGCAGGCGAAGCCAGCGATCTCCCACGGATCTCAGCTCGCGCGCGAAAAAGTAGAAGATTCCCCATTCAAGAAGATGAAAGAGGATGAAGCGGATGCCGTCCTCGCGCAGGTTCACGGCGTCCCAGAGCCAGGCGCGGGGCGGGCTGGCGGTGCTCGACCCGTAGTAGAGAATCGCGGCCAGGAGAACAGGAACGGCGGTGAGGTTCATCCAATGCAGCGCGCCGCGTCCGCGCTTGAATACGACCGCGAGCAGGACAAATGGCGCGAGTCCCACGATGGTAAACGGGGACCAGAATGCCGCAAACGCGCCCGGCAGCCCCAAGCGGTTGAGTCCCTCCTGCCGCGGCAACTGCACGGCCATGGAGCCGATGACCAGCCAGGCGGCGATCGAATGCTGGGGGGCCCAGGCCAGTTGGGAGAGGTGACCGGGAAAACTGAGAAAGAGCCAACCCGCCCACCAGTCGATGTGCTCTGCGGCAGGAGGAAGGGGCGTTCCGCTGACGATTCGCTGACCGAGAAAGTCCAGACCGTTGGCAAAAACAAATAGGAGGACGCTGAGAACGGGCCGCTTCTGGACGAGCACCACGAACCAATGGAGCGCAAGGCACACCCCCAAGGCCGTCCACGCCAGCAACGCAACGTTGGCCCACCACCAACCCATGAATTTTCCCGCGAGCGCGGCCGGGAGATAGTAGGCCAGGTAGTAGACCAGGGGGATGTCGCCACCCTCCAGACGATAGGCCACAGGCCAGGGCGCCTCGATGAGATCCTTGAGCACGGCGGAATGTTTGTCCCAATCCGGATTCTGGTACACGAATCCGCCCGCCCCGGAATACAGGCTCCAGAGGCATCCGATGGCGACGATGACCAGCACGACCCAGAGGGGGAACTGCGCGGACAACTCCTGGCGACGGCGCCACTCCTCCTGCACCCGACCAATCGGCCTGATTCCTCCAACAAACGCGGCAATGATGCACACCGAGAGCAGCGTGGCCCAGGGCCAGGCGAGCCACCCCCAGACCCACAGGACCACCGGCAGCCCCAGGTAGGCGAGCGTCATGCGGTTGAGTCCGGTGACCAAGTGATCGCGAGGCAGGGGGCGGATGATCCAACGCAGGAGATGGGACGTCATGATCGCTGGTCTTCGCGGGAATATGCGGTGGTGCGAGCCACGTAAAACGCCCAATTTGAGTCCCGCGCAAGCCTTCTCGGATTCAGGCTGGTGACCTGGAAGAGCTGCATCAGACGAAAAGATTGATCGTGGCGATTAGCAGCCGCTCGACCTTGGTGAATACCGCGAATCCCTCTTAGCAGGCGGTCAGGGATCAAAATTCGTATACGGGGCAGGCTCCAGTTTGGGTAGCATCTCTGGGTTATAATGAGCAAGGAAAATGCATATAGAATAGTTTGATAACCTGCTCCAAGTTCGTTGATTTCATGAATCGCAGAATAATGCGGGTATGCTTTTACAAATTACAATGAATGGTTCATAAACTCTGCATAGATCTCAAGGGAAATCGCAAATTTCTCATCTTTTGACACTCAACGCGGATCGGTTACCAAAATGCACCCATAAATTTACCCGCAGGTTATAGATATAATATTTCTACAGAAACATCTCTACGCCTTCGTTCCACCCCATTCTCAGTTGAGCCTAATATCTTCCATCAACATGTTAGACTCTTGGGAGGGGCTCTGGGTTAAGCCTCTGCTATTTCCTTGAGTCTAGAAATGACGGTTTTCTTCTCGCCACTATGCTGTAAGTCGCAGAAGCATTGGGTACAATAGGAATAATGAGAAGTTATTTCGCGAAAATTTTATTAATTGTTGGTTTGGTTGGATTGTTTCTGGCAGGGAGAAGACTAAGCAATTGGCCAATACCGACCTTTCCAAGTGCGGGGGCCGAGACGCAAGGCCACTTTGAAACAAATGGATTCTATCCGGCTCCGGGGCTTGATGGATATCCCAGCCTGAGGAAGTGGGGATCATGGGCGGGTAGCGATGACAATGAGGGTAGCTTCGCGCTAGAGCCATTTCTAATGCCGCCCCAATTGACTGTTTTCGTATGTGGCGATCCGTTTCGGGAGGGGAATAGTGTTCACATAGAGGACGCGAAGACGAACGAGCGGCTGGAGTTCGTGCCGGTGTCCGAACCCGGTCTGAGATGGCATCCCATCTCGATCGTGGCCCCGAAGGCTTGGATAGGGCGTTCCGTGCGACTAGTAGCCACGGATGGATCCAAAGGCCTCGGAGGCTGGCTTGGGCTTACTGAACCGGTCGCCGACTGGCCTTTTCATACGGGAAGATTGCTTTCTACCCTTGGGGTGGCCGGAATGGTAATGATTGTTTTTGGCGGGCTACTGATGCCCATTGCAGCTTGGGCCGAAAGGAAGACAGGTGCAATGCCAGCGCTCTCAATACTCATCGCCATTGCAGCCGTCGCAATACTTGGAGAGCTCATTGCAACAGTCTATTTTCTCCACCCGATGCTCGGCCGGTTCCTTTCGACTGTTTCCATTCTCGTCGGTACATTCGTATGGTTGAAGCGACGTCCGCCAATGTCGCCTGAATCTCTGCAGATATTGATTCTTTTGACCATCATTTCTGTTTTTTATATATCAATCACTTTTCTGTACAACTGGACTGGAGACTTGTATTCCTTGGCCGCGGCAAGGTTCAGGCCTGAGCTTCCCATGGACAACTACCTGCCGCATATCGTGGCGGAACGCCTCTATGATGGAACAAACCTCAGGGAATTGATCGGAGATTGGCATATTAGCGATCGGCCTCCCCTTCAGACGGGTATTCTTCTAATTACATATCCGCTTGCTAACTGGCTTGGCGACGGGATTCGGCTCATTTCAGCGGTCACCGCATTTCTATTCCAGATTTCCTGGGTCGCCGCCGCCTACGCCTTGCTTCGGTTGCTCAAGCTATCGCAATGCCTGACCTCAGCAATTGTCATCACATTCTCGCTCTCGGGGTTCTTTATCCAGAACACCGTCTACACCTGGCCAAAGCTGAGTGCGGCGACGTTTTGCGCGGGTGCGTTTATAGTACTCGTACAAAGGAAAGGCTCCCTTTGGGACTCTTTGACGGTGTCGGCGTTGATATCACTTGCATGGCTCTCTCACGGGGGGATAGCCTTCTCGCTGCTTCCGCTTGGGCTTTGGATATTGTACCGCATTTGGAAGGCTAAGCCAACGGGCCTGCATCTCGCCGCCATGATAGTGCCGATTCTATTGCTGGTAATGCCGTGGATTGCATTCCAAAAGCTGTATGATCCACCTGGGGACAGGTTGCTAAAGTGGCACCTAGCGGGACAAATACCCCCTGATAATCGGAGCGCTTGGACTGCGATCGGCGATGCCTATCGAGACACACCATGGAAAGACTTGATTGAAGCTAGACTGGCAAACCTTCGGCTTCAAGTTGATGGCCATTGGACAGAAATTGCCAAGTATACCAAGGACAGCCTTGATGTTAGGCAACAAAGTGAATTTACGATTCCACTTCGGGCACTAGCTTGGTGGCCAATTTGCGTGTGCGTCCTCCTGAGCCCAGCTTTTTGGCAGTCTGAAAAGAATCAACGCAGTATAATGGGGATGCGGGGAGAATTGCTCGTCTGGACGGTCCTATCATATCTCATCTGGATAGCGCTCATGTTTTTGCCGAACAATGCTCTCATCCATCAGGGGAGCTATATGTCGCAATTGGGCCTTTTCGTGCTTCTAGGATCCTTGCTGAGATCGGCGAAGTGGTGGGTGGTAGTGCTGATCTTCGCATTCCAGTCCTATACTTTTATTACTAACTATTGTATACCGTGTTCCCCAATGTTGAGTCAGATGAGTCAATCAGCCCTTTGGCTTGCCGTCAGCATGTTCACAATTTATCTAGGGATTCTATTCAGGTATGTTCGGCATACAAGCGACTAACAATTCGATAATGTCACAGGCTATAGGCCCGCTCTTGATCATCAGTCCCATCGATTGTATGCCAAGACTTAAGAATTAAGGGGATTCGCCAATGGCGGAAGGCGCGTGGCCACCAGCGACGGTTGGTGCCAGAGGGCGGGATTGAACCGCCGACCAAAGGCTTATGAGTCCTCTGCTCTACCACTGAGCTACTCTGGCCAACAACGCTGACGATGAACGTTGCGGGTTTATGGACGGCATCCGGCGAATCGCAAGAAAATCTGTTGGACCGGGAAACTGGCCTTTTGTCCATGCCGGCAGGTGGTTTGCGACTCCTGCCGAATACGCGTCGGGAGATGGTGCCGGCCCCCATGCCGGGCTTTCCTTGCGCGATGATAGAATTTTGCGGAGTGTGCAGGCATTCCTTTTGCCGTGACAGATCGAAACCGTTGCCCCGACATGCTTTGGATTGTGACCACCCAGTGGCGGGCGCAGGCTACGGGGTACGGCGGAGATCCGAATGCGCGCACGCCATATTTGGACGCGTTGGCGGCGCGGAGCGTGAACTATTTGCAGGCGGTGACGCCTCACACGTTTGGTCCCTTCGCGCGCGCCGCACTCCTGACAGGCGTGCCCTCACCTCAGAACGGGGTACGCGATTACTTTGATCCGCTCCCCGAAGATTCGCACACCATCGCCCATGCGCTAGCGGACCGGGGCTATCACACCGCCTTCTTTGGCAAATGGCATCTCGCAGAGCGCAATCGCAGGGCTCCCTTGGTCGGCGAGGCCCACGCGCGGACCCTCGTGCCGGTTTCCCGGCGCGGCGGTTTTCAGGATTGGGAGGGATTTGAAAGCGGGTTTCTGCTGAACGATCCCTGGCTTCACGGTTCGCAGGACCATCCGCTTCCTGTCCAGGTGCGCGGGTATCAGAGCGAGATCCTTGTCGACCGGCTCCTGAACTGGCAGGCGAAGAGAAAGCAACTCGAGGATATTCCCTGGTTCGCGATGCTGAGCCTTGAGGCGCCGCATCCGCCCTACGATGCACCGGCAAACGGCGTAAGACCGCGATCGCCCGACTCGATCGTCCTGCGGGCGAATGTCAGGCGCGGGGGTGCCGAGGAAGTCCAGGCGAGACGGGAACTCGCGGGTTATTATGCGCATATTGAGGCGACCGATGCCGCCATCGGCCGCCTACTGACGGCATTGCCCGAGTCGTTGCTTGTGGTGTTCACGTCGGTCCACGGTGACATGCACGGTTCACACGGACTTTTCCGCAAGGGATGGCCCTACGAGGAAAGCGTGCGCGTACCGCTCCTCGTGCGAGGCGCGCCCTCGGCACAGGGAGGAGTTACGGAGTGTTCGGATCCGGTGTCCCTTGTGGACCTCTTTGCCATGACCCTAGCCTGGTCAGACGGAGTACCGTGGCGGTGCGAGCGCGAGGATGCCTTGATCTCCATGCCGAGCATTGTTCAATTGCCGCACCAATGTGACCGTGTCTGGGAGGGACGCCGATCAGCGACCCGCAAGGTTGTCACGACAGCCCAGGGCGAGGCGTGGATGGGGTTCGATTTAGTCGAAGATCCCTTCGAGCAGCGCAACCTTGCGCTGCCCGCGGGATAGATCCGAACGAAGCATAATGTTGACCACGGAGTGCAGACTTCTGATCAACCGAGGACAGCAACGCTGCCCCTCCAAGGGGGTGGATTTGTCAATCATCAGGTGAATGGATCTGTCGATGGGCAAGTGAATCCATGTGCCAATCGTAAGGCGGGTGGATGGGATTAATGTCAGATTGATCGATATCCCCATTGTCATCGCCCGGGGCGTACCCGTTGCCCGGTGGGAAACGGTGCCGGATTCTCGAACCCGTGTATCCGCTGATTTGGAGGATGGACGCCGATTTGACGATCGAGTCACCACGAACGAATCTGCGTAAATCGGGACCATATGTGGATCCTATTTTCCGGGCTGGTATGCAGGCTGCGGCCGGCCACGGGGCACGAAACGGATTTCGACGCGCCTTTCGACTGCGGCGGCAATTCGGTTGAGCATCGCAAGCGAGTGACCTTCGTAATCCGCGTCTTCCAATCGCGAGATCACGGACTGGGTTGTGCCTATGCGGCGAGCCAATTCCGCTTGTGAGAGGCCGGCTTTTTGACGCAGCTCATGGATTTTATGAGCGACTTCGCGATTCGCCATTTCTTCCTCGAACGCTTGCTGGCGTTTCGGTTCATGTCGGGCGATGTCCGCAAGGATTCTCGTGGCGTCTGTTGTTATTTTCTTAGGCATCTTCGATTTCTCCACTAAAGGTATGGGCGGCGGGATTGGCGGTGAATGCGATCTTTCGGACGATCGCTTGTTGGAGGTCACCGGCGGGTATGGACGATTCCTTCGTCAGGCCATGGGCGAGCACGGAAACCGTGCGTCCATGGAAGAAATAGAGAAGGCGGTAGTTGACGGATCCGAACCGAATACGCAGTTCGTAGATTCCATCGCGCAGATAGTCGGACTCCGAACGCCGAAGCTCGTGTCCATGAAGGGCCAAGCGTGCGATCGCCGCGCGACATTTGTCGAATGCTCTGGGTTGGGTTTCATTGAGCTTTCGCAGCCACTCAACGACTGGAGAATCCCCAGGGCGATCCTGGTAGAAAACAACGTTGATGGTCGGCATGAATCAGTGTGAACCACTATCGCATATTTGCGATTTGTGTCAAGGAGTGCCTCTCTGCCGTTTGTTGGTTATCAAATGCCGGCACGCTTTTGCGTATGCCTCTTAATGGAATGTCCGCATGGAGATTGACCCGGATCGACGATCTCCTCGAGCAGCGTAATCCTGCTCCGACTTTCGGATAGATTCGAACGACGCAGAATTTTGACCACGGAGTGCGCGGAATGCACGGAGTGGAGGTCAGAGGTCGGAAGTGAGAAGTCAGAAGTCAGAGGTCGGAGGTCACGACGAAGCGCGCCCCTTCTCGACCGTCCGGTTTTTTCAGTCCTTCGTGTCTTCGTAGCTTCGTGTGGCCAATCCCTCTGTCGCCAAGCCGGAACATGAATGACTCGCGCGACGCCGCGAAGCCGCGAAGGAAGCTGAAGCTTGCCCGTTGATTAGCTGCTTTTCCGCTCGTTCATTCCGGAGAATGGAATCCGCGGCTGAGATGGTTTGGGAAAAGGTCAAGGTGCTGGGGTGAAGATTGATCCTCTCTTAAATGGGGAGTGGGCGCAGATCAGTTGTGGGTTGATCGATATTGAAATCCATTCAATCGTCGGTCGCATAGTCCAATCTTATGCTGAACATTGCTTTTCCTTCAACGGGGCATCGTCGGATCGCCTGCGTCGGGCGGTCGATCCTGCTGGTACTGATGGCAGTGGGGGCGCTGACGCAAACGGCTGCCGGTGCTGAATTCAATCTTGCTGCGCATGATACGCTGTCAGCCGTTGAGCTCAATCGCGGGGACACCATCGCCTTCACTCTGCGTAATGGCGACGTGCGGCGGATTGAACTGATATCGACTTCTGCCCGGGTCCTTTTCACCACGCTGACCGAACCGAAGAAGTCCCAGGCCGGCGCCGGCACGCTGTATGAAATGTCCGCCGACGTGAGGATCGACGGCCACCCCTTCGTCCTTCGCCGGTACGTTGCCTCGCAGGAGGCGTTCTACGAGCCCTATGTGATCAATGGCGTGCGGTTCTGGCTCGATGCGGTTGGCGACATTGCGACTTTCCTCAATTTCAATCACGGCGACTGCCAGCCACGACGCGATGCGCGTCTCGCGTTGCAGGACGCCAGCCTGCGCATCTGTCCGGAGGAATTGCTTCCTTGGTATAACAATCCAAGCCGATTCATCAACATCGCCGACAGTTACAATGGAGACGATTGTTGGCTCGGCCCCTATTTCGGCGCCGATGCTCACGGCGGCCTCGACATCAACCAGCCGCTCGGCTCCGTCAACTTCACTCCGCTCGGGTTGGACGATCATTTCTATTTCAACAGTCTCGCGAAGGGCGATAACAACAACCGCTGGCGTGGCGTGCGTCGCTGGGCAAACGGTGATGTGTGGATGATCCAGACCCATCATCTGCTCTCGCTCATCGCGCCCGAACACACACCGATGGCTGCCGGTGATCCTATCGGGTATGCGGCGGGGATCCGCATCGGAGATCATGCACACAGCCACTACAATTTTAAGGTCCTGCCGGCCGGCTCCAAAGAGGACATCGACCTCGATCCATGGATTCTCTTTTGGCAGATCTTCGAAGACGCGAAACAGCGCGCGGGAGAGGTGCACGCCTCCATGACGCCCCTGCGTCCCGCAAGAACAGGCATGGCGGTAAACTTCGAGCCCACGGGCAGCCGCCCGGGTCCAGGCCGCCCACAACTTCGGTACTCCTGGAGTTTCGGGGATGGCGGTGGCTCGTTGGATGCCGCGCCATCTCATACCTATGCACAACCCGGTGTCTATGCGGTGACCCTGACCGTGCATGACGGATCCAATGCGGCCACGACGACGCAACACCTTACTGTCAATGGTTCGCCAGTTGCCGGGCCGACCTTGTCGCTGGCGGCGCCTGACGAACCGAATTGGCGTCCCCGCCCGCTTGATGCGCAGGATGTCTACGGCATCGTACCTCCGGGTCGGCCGCGGCTGCTCGAATTTGTGGCCCGACCAGGCAAGCCTGCCCCACGTGCTCGTGACATTCAGTTGGTCAACACGGGTGGCGGAATCCTGCCGCCAGGCGCCGTTCGCATCGATCAGGGCGGAGGTGCCGGTTGGCTAAAATGGGAGCTTCATGGTACAGGCAACCAACAGATCGTGCGTGTGCGGGTGGATGCGACAGGGCTCCCGGGCGCGCTATATGCGGCACGCATGACAATCGAAGTTCCGGGTGCGTTGAATGCATCGCAGTCCTTTGAGGTGAATCTGCTTGTACCGACGTACGAGCGCAAGGGCAGCCGGGCCGTGATTGTCGACAATGCCGGAGTCGGGTTTTCGGCGACGCCGTGGTTTTGGATCGGTCACCGCTTTCATGGCGTACCCGCCAAAGGTCATGCTGATTTCTATCTCCTCAATGGCGGGCGGGCGCGCCAGGATGGATACGCGCGCTTTACTCCCGACCTGCGTGCAGGTCGCCATGATGTGACCTTCGCCGAGACGACTCCCTTCTCAGCCGATGCGGGATTTACCGTGCGCATCCGCCACGCGCACGGGGAGGAGACCCGGTGGATTGAACCGGCGAAGTCGCGTGTGATCGGCACGTTCGATTTCGCCGATGGCATTGATGGATTCGTGGAGATCACAACTGCCGGATCCCGCGGCCAGGTGTGCGCCGATGCCGTGATCTTTAAGCCGTTGGTCTCGCCTCCAGGGCGGCAAAAGGAACGGGTCCCGTGAGTCCACAGCATTCCGCTGAACGCCTGTGGACTTCGGACTGGGTCGGCGATGTTCACCGACCTTTTCCGAAGAGCATGATGTGAACGGTCTTCAGCAGGATGGAGGCGTCCAGGACGAAGGAGAAGTGGCGGATGTAGTACAGGTCGTACTCAAGCTTGCGCATGGTATTTTCCAGCGTGACACCGTAGGGATGGTTGACCTGGGCCCAGCCGGTGATGCCGGGTTTTACGAGATGTCGGAAATGATAGCAGGGGATCTGGCGTTCGTAGGTGTCGACTAGTTCCTCCCATTCCGCCCTGGGGCCGATGAGGCTCATCTCGCCGCGAAGCACGTTCCAGAGCTGGGGCAGTTCGTCGAGTCGAGTCGCGCGGAGGAATCGTCCGATCGGCGTGATGCGATCTTCATCAGACACGGAGGGCGCATGGGCGGAGGCCTCCCGCATGGTGCGGAGTTTGACGAGAATGAACCGTGACCGGTTTCGTCCCACGCGCCGCTGACAAAAGAAGGCGGGTGCGCCGTCGCTGATGCGAATCGCGAGCGCGCACAGCAGGATGATCGGTGCGGCGAGGATCAGGCCGAGTGCGGAGATCAGGATGTCGAACAGACGCTTCAGGCGGACGAAGACGGGCTCGCGCGCCATCTGGAATCCGTCGCGGAAAAGCCATGCCTGGCTGAGCTGAACGAGGGGAATTTTCCGCCAATAGATCTGATGGAAAAGTTCGACGGTATAGGTGGGGACTCCGCTGAAATAGAGTGCGAGCAGCTCATCTGAGAGCTCGGGAGGCAGTTCGAACTCGGCATCGGGGACAACGATTGCCTCGACGTCGATCTCTCCCGTCCTGATCGCTGCCAGACATTCTTCGATCGGCCGGACGTCAAGGATGCCCGCAAGGGGCGGGGCAACGGAGCCGTCGCCTGCGATTGCAAACACCACCTTTCTGTCGAAGGCATGATGGGAGCATTCTCCGTGGAACGCCTCACAGCTCGAGCGCGGTCCGATGTAGAGGAGATGGCGCAGGCGGTGGCGTCGCAGCCAGCGCAGATGCAGGAAGCGACGACAGCCGAGCGTCAGCGGCAGCGTGACGCCGAATCCCAGCAGGATTACAAGCCGGCTGCCCTGAAGGGGAAAGTTTGCCGGAATCACGGCGAACGTGAGCAGAAGCGTCGCGACGGTTGCCGCGGCGACGGCGATGGCATGCAGGCTGGTGTAATCGAGGCTGAGCATGTCGGTGCGCTCCTTGTAGCCGTCGACCAGGTGAAGCGCGATTGCGAGAAAGACGAGCGGGCCGGCGAGCGGAAGCAGCAGCCAGTGCCCGGTCGGAGAGATGCCGCGCAGCCAGGCGAGCACGTTGAACGCGAGTACGAGCGACGCAGCGTCGAGCAGAAACAGAAGGATCGCGTGGCGTCGCGCGGAGTTCATCGTAACGGTTGCTTCAGCGACGCGATGCGCGCGGACTTGAGTCGCTCTGCCTTCAATTCCCGGAGCGCCTCCGACGCAAAGGACTCATAGCGCGCCAAAAGGCGACAGTAACGCCAGCCCTGTGCTCCATCGAGAAATCCGCCTCGAAGGAGATATTGATAAACCAAGCGCAGAGCGGGGCGAAAGGGCAGCCGGTAGCTCAATCGTTTGAGTGCACGGCGTCGCTGAATCGCATCTGCGGAGAATAGTCCGGCAAGGCCCTCACCTGATGGGGTGAGAAAATGGGTTTCCGCCTCCAGTCGTGCATAGCTGCGATGTTTCATGAGCCAGGCTGCCTCTCCGGCGGACATGAAATGGTGAAGATAGTCGGAGCGGAGACGCCCCATGCGCATGACCGGAGCCTCCCGCTGCCCGTGTCCCGATTGAACCCAGCGAAAACGTTCGCGATGGACGAGACGTGCCTGCGGCACGGGATAGTCGGTGCTGTGGCGTATCCATTTCTTCCCATACATCATGCGCGGGGCGGCCATGGCGCCGTCGAGATTGGCGGGATCACCCCAGGCCATGCATTCGGAGAAAAGTTCCGGAGTGAATTCCTCATCGGCATCCAGATGGAAGGCCCACGCATGCCTGCAGCCACCATGCCTGTCGGCGTACGTGCGTTGGAGCGAGAAGGACTCAAAGGGATGCACCAGCCAGCGAGCCCCGTGGCTCCTGGCGATTTCGGGTGTGCGGTCGGTAGAGCCCGAATCGAGGACAAGGATGTCGTCGCATCCCCTGACCGATGCGAGGCAGACGGGCAGCGTCGCTTCCGCATTGAGCGTAAGAATGACCACCGAGAACATCAGCGGACCTCCGAGAGGGCGGCATAGCGCAGGCCCGCAAAATAGAGAACCCACCACGATGCAACGACGGCAGGGTTGGCGAAGGGAAACTCCACGGATGCGTAGAGCGCGACGAGGATGCATCCGGCAAGAAGGTACATTGCGACGGGGTGGCCGCGGATTCGCCGACGCATCAGCCAGAGCGGCCACACGGCGGAGAAAACGAGAAGGGCAGTTCCGACGACGCCGATTTCAGCGAGTGACTGCAGCCAGTCGGAGTGCGCCTCCTGGTAAAAGATCGGAAGCCGGTCGGCTGGTCCTCTGGGCGTGGAGTTATAGAGAGGAAATATGCGCTCGTAGCTTTCGAGTCCCCATCCAAACACGGGCTTGTCCGCGGCCATGTGAAGCGTGTCGCGATAAAGCACGGAGCGCCGCGGTCCATGGGCATCGGTTCCGATATCGGCCCATTGCTCGCGCGTCGTTTTAAGGCGATCGATGATGGTGCGTTCCCCCAGTTCGTAGATCGCTGCCGCGCCCCCGCCGACAATGAAGATCGTGAGAAGCACGACAGGCCATGCACGGCGTTCGGACCGGTGGCGATGGCGGACGAGTTCAACGATGCCGTGAAAGAGTGCGCCGATAAGAAGCGAGGCGATGAGGACGGTTGAGGATCGGGAGGTGCTGAGCGGGATTGTTGCGGCGATGAAAAAGAGTGCGATGAGCCACAGCAGCGCGGGGGAATCCACGATGTAGCGGCTCTCGCGGTGAAACGCATGATGGAAGACGAGCCCGAGGCAGGCAGAACCCATCAGGATGGAGAATGCGCCCCAGTGGTTGTGGTAGACGAAGGTGGCGAAAAACGCATCCGTCGGGGCGTGCTGCAGGCCGAAAAAGATGTCCTGTGACATCAGTTTCTGAAGCGTGCCGAAGACCGCCAGGACAAAGGCGTTGGCGGCCAGGATGCGCAGCAGCATGCGCAAACCGTGGCGGGAGCGGACGCAGACAAAGAGATTGAAGCCCGTCAGGTAGCACCCGGAGAGCAGCCAGAGTTCGCGGAGCGTCTTCCCGCCGTTCGGGCTGCCAGGCCAAAGGGGTGACAGGGGGCGCACGAACCATCGGGTTTCGCCGCCGAAGGTGCGCGGAAAGAGATTGGGAATGAAGGCGGATACCGCAACACCCGCTGCAAGGAGGATCATGGGCAGCAGCCAGCGGAAAGGCGTGAGTCTATCGGGTTCCGTGCGCCGTCGGCGCGCAAGAAATTCCCAGAGGGTGATGGCGAGGGAGGGAGTAACGAGAAGGCAGAGAATCGGTTTGGACCACCAGATCTTGCCGCCGAACATCCAGGAGGCGGAGAGCACGACAAGAATGGCGTGGGCGATGGCCCATCGCGATCGCAGAAAGAGCGTGGCGGGGACGGTCGGCAGGAGATTCTGCAGCGTCATGATGCCGTTTCGCGGGCGTGCCGGAGCCCCGCATAAAACGCTTCGAGCAACCGTCCTCCGACCGACCACGAAAACGCTCGAGCGGCCCAGGCTCTGGCCCGTTCGCCGCGCGCTTTCAATTGCTCGGGACTCTCCAGAAGGGCCTCCCGCAAGGCTTGCGGGTAGTCGGCCCAGGGGACGCACCAGCCGGCTCCTTCAGCTCCGAGAGATTTCCACGGTGTGCTGTCAGTCACGAGCGCGGGAATTCCCGAAGCGAGTGCCTCCGCGACGACGAGGCCGAAATTTTCGGAGTGGGATGGAAGCAGGCACAGGGATGCCGCGGGATACGGCGCAGGCCTGCCCGCGCCGTCGTGCACTTCGATGCGGTCTGAACCTCCGGAGCGGTAGATATAGCCGTGAAGCTCCCTCACGGAGTACTGCTCGGGTATGCCGACGAGGAGGAGCATCCAATCCTTCGGGGCCAGTTCGATCCAGAGATCGATCAGCTCGAGGATGCGCTTCTTGCCGTGAAAGCGTGAGTAGAAAAGGGCGGTCCGCTGTGTCCGGGTGGCCGGACTGATTTCATTCCATTGGGATTTTGCGGTTGCGAGTTCGACCTCGACAGGAACGTCGACTCCGAGTGGCGCAACACAGACGGGCTGCATGAATCCGAGGTCGCGGATGTCCTGCGCCTCTTCCGCACTGGTTGCATGCCAGCCCGAAACCGCTTGAAACGCGCCCGGGTGCACGAATCTCTCCGCGAAGGCCTTGTTCCAGCGATGGTGTCGCCACGCCCAGGGTGACATCATGCCCCGAGGCGACAAAACCAGCGGAATGCCTGCGCGATTGGCAAAAAGATGCGCGGTGTGAAGCGGGCGCAGCCAGAGTCCGTGCACATGAACGACGTCCGGGCGTGCGTTCTCCAGTGCGGATCTCAATCCCGGGATCGGGCATAGTGCCCGTGGCCAGCCGCCGCGCAGGGTTCTCACGGTCAGCGTGCCTTCTTCCTGGAGTCCTGGGGCAGGTCCGGAGGTCAGCAGTTCAATCCGGTTGCCGAGTCCCGCCTGGGCGCGGGCCAAAGCGCGAACGGCCTTGCTGGGTCCGCCGTGCCTGGGGTCAAGGCTCGCAACGATGTGGCAAATGGTCATCTGGGATTGAGCAAGCTAGGTTTGCGCCGGCAGGCCGGTCAACCGCGCAAAGTGCGCGAGCAGGTCGCAGGCGGTAGCTTCAAAATCGTGGCAACGCACGCTTTCCCGTGCCCTCCCGGCGATTGACGTACGCAACTCAGGGTCCACGAGCAACTGGTGAAGGCAAGCCTCCAACTGTCGGGAGCGGTCGGGCGCGGTGTGGTCAAATTGGAGACCGTTTTTGCCTGGAATGATCACGTCCCGGTAGCAATCGAGGCGGGACAACACCGGGGCGGCACCCGCGGCCATGGCTTCGAGCGGCGCGACGCTGAGTCCCTCACCGCGGGCGGCCAGGCTGGGATAACAAAAGATGTCGAGGGAACCATAGACCTTGTTGAGCGCGTCGCGGTCGTAGCTGGGCGGACGAATTTCCAGGCGCTGTCCAAGGGCTGGTCGGTAGCATTCCTCCAGCGACGCGAGATATTCCGGACCCCCGCCACCCTCGCGAATCTCAATCGGCCCCATCAGGACGAGTTTCCAATCGGGAAGACTTGGGGCGCGATTCCGGAGGCCGACTGCCGCGTCGAGAAGCTGCTCGAGTCCCTTCTCAGGATGAATCCGTCCGACGTAGCCGATGGTAAGCGGTCCGTTGCGATCAGCCTGACGCGAGTGCTGCTGCAGTTCCGTCCAATCGATCGATTGACGAAGTACGACAATACGTTTCGCAACGCCCGGGTTCTCGGCGATGGCCTTCTGGGCGACTGCCTGCGATGTGGCGAGAATGAGGTCCAGCTTTCCGTACAGGCGCACCTGCCCCTTCGGCATCCGCCCGAGGACGACCGCAGCACGGCCGAGATCGGGGCGGCGCCCCGCGATCAGGAAGGGAAGGGACACCGTGTTGCAGATCACCAGGTCACTCGGTGGCAGTGCGCGCGCCACTCTTCGACCCCAGAGAAAATCCCGCCAGAGGTTACGCGTGAGCGAACGGGTGTGATCGCGTCCGGGGATTCTGAGGTGGGTGAGGTTGCCGACAGTCTCGCGATCGGCAAGGCCCGGCCATGTGCGAGAGACGATCGTGACCTTGTGTCCCTTTGCCGCAAAAATTTCTCCGAGTCGCCCCCAGATCTTCTCCGTGGCGCCACCGGCGACAGCGGGCACAGGGAGAAAGAAACCCATGACAATCGTAATGCGCATCAGGCAGGCAGCGCTGCGTTCAGCGCAAGGTTGAGCCCCGCGGCGGCGTGGCTGTAGGAGTAGCGTGCGATGCGAGCGCGAACAGCCTCCCTGATTTCTTCACCCCGCGTTGCAAGATCGTTGAGCGCCCTCGCGAGAGTCGCTCGCAGCGCTCCGGGCTCCTCCGAGGAAAATACCCAGCCCGTTTCCCCGTCGGTGACCAGGTCCCGCTGACACCCAACACGGTCGCTGACGAGGCAGGGCACGCCCATCTGCATCGCTTCGTTGACGGCGAGTCCCCAGGTCTCGTGAAAGCCTCGCGAGGGCAGCACAAAGAGTGATGCAGCGAGATAGCGCGAGGGCATGTCGCTTTGATTCGTGAAGGGAACAAAGTGGACCGACGCACCGGTTGCACCAAAGGCATCGGATTGAGCGAGGAGCGCGGGCTTCTCGGCGCCATCACCCACAAAAACGAGCGCGGTGTTTTTTGGTCCGAGTTCAAGGAATGCGTCCAGCAGAAGTCGGGGTTGTTTGGAGGGGATGAGTTTTCCGGCAAACATCACAACGACTGCGCCGCTCGGGATTCCGAGTTCGGACCTCATTGCTGTGGCGCGATAGTGGTGTTCGGAAATCCCGGGATTGAAAAGGTTGTCGTCCACGGCGTGTGGTGCAAAAAAGAGCCGGGATTCCGAAACACCGAGCGCACGGAAGTAGTCTCGGTTTGCGTGCCCGACATAGGTCACCGCTGCGAAGCGTCTGAAGAGGCATCGCATGATCATGCCGCGAAGACCTGCTGGCGCGGAGCGACCGAGGAAATGGGAGTCTCCTCGAAACAGCAG
Source organism: Verrucomicrobiota bacterium (assembly GCA_014584295.1). GTDB lineage: Bacteria > Verrucomicrobiota > Verrucomicrobiia > Opitutales > Opitutaceae > UBA6669. Next base: position 123,261 of record JACTNC010000016.1, on the reverse strand, counting down.
CGGTATTCCCGTGCGCCATGCCCAGAGAATCACCCGGATGTGGCTTCGGTAGGCGTAGCCGAAGAGCAGAATGGCCTCGGGCTTCCAACGGCCGAGGTGGCGCGTGAGACTCGGATTCCGGAGGCCGTTGAACCTCTCGGTGCCAGGGTGCCTGGAAAGATTGGGCACAAACTCGTGCTCGTATCCCGAGAGGAGGTCGACGTCCCAGGCAAAAGTCCGGTTGAACTGAGGGTCCTGTCTTGCAGTTACTCCAGCATCCCAGAGGTAGAACACACGCAGGGTGCAGACCGCATTCCTGGCGAGCCAGCGGAACCACGGGCTGTAGTACTGCGTGGGGTGGGAGAGCACGATCGCCAGGCGGGGCGGTGCGTCGGATGCGGCTTGCGTATGGGCGGTCACTCGATGAATCGCTTGAGAACAAACGGCACCCCGAGAACCGCGACCGCTGCCTGGGAGAGGGAGGCTATCCAGGCACTCATGGGGAGCTCGATCTGGAAAGACCAGGCCAGCAGCAGCACCATCAGCAGGCCGGGATAGGAGATGAGCGGAGAGTATCGCGTCCAGACGCCGGCGAGTTTCGTGCTGCAGCCGATCAGCGCACCGAGGAAGGCGAGACCGAGGAATCCAAAATTGGCGAATGCCTCCGCCACGACTCCGAAGCCGATCGTGGTGCGAAGCGTGCTCTCCTCATCCTGAAGGCCGTAGTAGGTGGCCAGACGGTGGGTGCTCACATGGCCCACGGGCTTGTCCGGCCAGAAGATCCTTGGGACGAGCTGGGGAAGGATGTGCGTATAGGTTTCGCCGTCCAGGAAGGGCTGGCGCGACGGTGTGGCATCGACCACGAGCGTCAGCATGTGAAGCAGCGACGTGCGCTCGATCAGCTTTCGCGAGACGATCGTGTCGCCCGCTGTCTGGGAGCGCTGGGTGAGTCCCTGTTGCAACCACTCCCCGAAGAAGGAAGGCAGTTCCCAGAGGGTCGGACGGGGAGCGTCATTTTCCCAGTACTTCATGCGCATCGTGCTCTTGCCGTTGTGAAGCACGGCCATGCAAACGAATAGGAGCACGCAGGTCACGATGGGGATGCGTTTCCCCCCGGAGACATAACCGATCAGCGCAAGCACGAGCAGGGAGAGACCGCTCACCAGAAAGAGCGTGGAGACTAGCAGGAGCGACTGCACACCCAGCATAATTCCGAAATAGATCTTGTGTTTTCCGCTCAGCTCGCCCGCCCCCCAGGCGCGACTGAGCAGGAATGTGCACAGGGTGCCTACGCCGAATGCGATCGCGCGCAGGATGCTGTTGAGTTCCGAGGGAATCAGTTCCGTGAACTCCGAGAGCAGCGTGTACAGTGTTGATAGACCGAGCCCGATACGAAGCAGGCGATCGATGGAGCCGCTGAAGAGCGGCATGTTCCACCATATTCCAATCTTGGGAATGCCGGGGGCGAGTTCGTAGCTGGTGATGGCGCAGAACTGGAAAAGAATGACGCCCCATGCGGCTGCGGTAACACTCTCAACCGGGTAGTGCCGCAGCAACTCGTGTCCCCCCAGCAACGGAAGGGCGAAGCTGTTCAGTCCCGTGACCATGAACGTCTGAAAGACCGGGAAGGCACTTTCCTGACGCCGTGCCCAGAGGAGGCCCGGCAGCACGGAGAGGATCAGGATGGCCAGTCCCTGGAATCGGTGCAGGGGATCATCGATCGGAAAGACGAATGCAAAGTAGACGCAGAGCGCCGCGGTGGCGATGATGCCGCCGCGAAACAGCAGCTTGGCGTTCTTTCCGGAGAGCGGAGAGGACGCTGCGAGCGGATTGTCGGGCGCTGTTTCCGCCTGGGAGTCGGCTTCAGCGAGATGCATGCGTGGACGTCGGGGCCCGACAATTGGCTCCCCGGGCCACTTGGTCAAACATCGTGCACAGCCGGCGCGTCAGTGTTTGCGCGCTGTAGTGGTCGTGGAAATACGCAGTCTGCCGCTCCGGAATTGAGCCGTGCGGGAAACCGTTCAGCGCGGCATCGAGGAAGGAGAGGATCAGCGGGTCCGGGGACCCGGCCTCCGCGCGGTCGTCGGGGGTTGCCGTGATGGCACCACCCAGCGACTGAAGCAGTTCTCGCAGGCGACCGTCCTTGTGCACGATGGCGAGGATCGGCTTTCCGGAAAGGAAGTACGGGTAGAGTTTTGAGGGCGAATAGGAGGGATCGGCGGTGGCCAGGAGTAGGAGACCGTCGGCCTCGGACTGCCATCGGAGGCTTTGCAGGTAACCGATTCGTGCCGGTGATTCATGCACGTGGGATTGCACACCCCATCGTGCAGCGACCGGCAGGATGGAAGGTGCGGCTTCACCGGTGCTGGCGTACGAGGTGCCGATAAAATGAAAGCGCAGTCGTCTGGCCTCGTCGGGCCGGGAGAGCGTCAGAGCGCGCAAGGCGCGGAAGAGCGCGTCGAGTGCAGGCTGACCGATGGGGCCCGCGGCTCCCGTGTACACGAGATGGACCTCTCCGGGGCTGCGGTAGAGGGGAGACGGAGAAGCCGCCGCAAGGGACCTGGCAGCTGCGAGATCGCCGACAGATCCGCCGAACTCAATCGTCTCCGCGAGGCGGGAGTGCATCCAAGGATATCGCTGACGGAGGTCCTCAAGGTACCGAGGCGAAACGCTGATGAATCCACTGGCACCAAGGAAGGATCGTTCCTCGAACACACGCGCGATGAGACGTGCAAAGAGGTATTTCCAACCCCCTGGCGGTGGTGTGCCTGTGTCGGCATAGTGGGAGGTGCGCCAAGGGTCCTGGATGTCGATGATGTAGGGAATGCCCGTGCTTCGGTTCCATAGCCGAGCGGCGAAGCAGGCGAGAAACTCCGTCGTTGAAACAAACACCAGATCAATCTGCTCACGCCGGAGGATGGCGGCGCCGCTTCGCCACAGATGCCTCAGCGAGCGAAGCCCGAGGCTGCCTATTCCGGCGACGCGCGCGAGGCCGGCAGGAATAGCTTCGCAGTGGTAGGTCCGAACATCCTGCGGAATCGTTGCGGCGAGGTCCGGCTCCTTGCTGCCGTTGATCCGCGATGGGTTCACGCAGAGGATGATGGGCTCCCAGCCGTTCTCCCGGTAATAGGCGAGGCTCATGCGGGCTCTCTGCATGTCCGGCGAGCCGAAGGGCACCCATCGCGGAGAGACAATCAGGACCCGTTTCATAGCCGCGGTATCGGGCATGGGGGGGTCTGGAGTGCATTCTCAATCACGCTTATGAAGCGAGCCTCATCGGTATCGCGGCAATAGATGGATTGACCTGCGAGCCAGGCGTCTTCGCGTGCCCGCTCCTGGCGTGCGGGGGAACGGAAGTAGGCTTCGAGTTCCCGGGCTGAGGTTACAGGATCATCGAGATCGATCCTGACCGTGAGCTTTGAGAGCGAGCCGCAGAACGCCGACTGGGCGCGCGTGGGGGTATAGGCAATGGGGAGTCCGGCAAGCAGGTAGATGAAGATCTTGTTGGTGAGGCAGATGTCGCGGTTGCCGGGATGGGAAAGCTCAAGGGCCAGGCCCAGGTCGTAGCCGGAGCAGAGCCTCGCCATCTCAGAGGCGGGTTGTCGCCGAAGGAAATACATCTGGCCGCGGAAACGTGCGAGGACCGCGATCTGCTCGAGGGTTCTCAGAAACTCTTCCTCGGGATTTCCTCGAATGTAGAGGTCACAATCGATCTTACACTTTCCCAGGATGACGAGGAGCTTTTCGAGTCCGCGCCCCGGCCCGATCGTCTGGGAAAACCAGTAGAGCCGGCGGGGTGTGGAATCGAGAGGACGGTGCTCGGGTTTGTGCAGGGGGCCCATGCTGCGGGGAAAGGCGTTGAAGAACACGTTGGGGAGGACGGTGCCGCGTGTCGCAGCATACTCTTCGGCAATCTGAATGGTGGAGGCGGTGAACGAGGCACAGAGCGGAAGGAGCCTTTGCTCGATCGTTTCGATTCCACGCCGGCGGCGCGGGTTCCTGACGACCGCATCCGTTTCAGTGGCATGGTAGTCCTCGGCATCAAATCCCAGGAGTGCACCGGCGTGGCGTGCTCCCACGGCCGCCGCGCAGAGCCCTGAGGGTGTGTGGCCGATGTAGAGCTCAGACTTCACTTGTCGGGCCGCCGCGGAAAGGGCGGGAATCGAGACATGCTCGGCGCGGGCGGCCACCCTCAGGGAGGGATATTTTCGGAAATACATGGACAGGCGTGCGAGGCGAAGGCCGGCCTGCGATGCGAGCGATTGCGGAAGGCGCCTCCACTTCACCGGTATCGCCTTCCACTTGCTGCCGAGAGCGATGAATTCGTCCTCTTCGGCCAGCGTGCTGTCATAGCAGCCGTGGATGACGGTCACGTCGCCACCGCCTTCAGCCAGCGTTTCCGCTTCCTTGATGACGCGGGGATTGTTGGCGAGGTGGTGGGGAGTGACGATGCAGATGGAAGGCGTGTCTGGCATGACGACGTGAATATTGTCCCGCTCAACGGAATCTTACCTGGAGCCTCCGGGCGAGTTTCCATGCCCCGATGGCTCTGAGAAATTTGAGCCGCGGGCCGCACGGGAGACGGGTTTTTGGCACATGGCCATCTTCGCGGGCCCGGCGAGCGGCGTCGCGGCTCAACGCGGGTGCCTCCGGATAGAGCTCAAAGCGGAGCCGCTCCCACATTTCGCTGATTGCGGCCAGTGTCTCGGGCGACTGATCGCAGCCCAGGAGAGTCTCTGAGAATCGAAGTGCCGAACGATGCATGGCCTCCATGCGGGACTTGCTGCGGGTGACCGACATGCTCCCTGGGAGTCCCGAGCGATAGTGGGTGTGAACGCCAGTGACGAATCGAATGCCCGAGGCATGAGCGAGCACGCGCGCAAAAAATTCGCCGTCGTCGTTGGGTGTCAGGCTCTGATCCCACGGGCCCGCTTTCCGGATCAATTGGCGGGGGGTGAGCCATGCCGCGGGGTGCATCATGCAGCCTTCGTTCGCCTGCGTCTGGAGAAACAGCCACGCCGGAACGTAGTCCCTCGCGGTCGTGGCCTCCACCCGGTGGGATACGCCGGGTACAAATTCCCCGTAGAAACGACTCCAGCCGCAGCTCGCGACGGTGCCTGGCGGGGATGCCCGCAAGGTGGACAACTGTCGCGAAATTTTTCCAGGACCGATCAGGTCGTCGGCATCGAGAAACTGCACCCAGGCTCCGCGACTCTCGGAGAACCCCCGGTTGCGCGCGGCGCCAGGGCTCGTGCGCGTTTGTGATATCAGTCGGATCCCGCGGGGCACATAGCGTTCCGCAACACGGCGTGAGCCATCTGTGGATCCGTCGTCGATGACGATGATTTCCTGTGTGTGACCCTCGGGCTCAAGCACCGACTCAAGGCAGGCCGCGAGCCACGGTTCGGCATTGTGGCACGGGATGATGATGCTTACGTCGGGAGGAGGTGTCATGGCTGATTCCCGCCTGCGAGGCGTTGTCTCTCCTCATCGAAACGCTCGAAGGTGGCCGTGTCCAACATCCTCCACCAGTCCGGATGATTGATCCGCGCACGCACGCAGGCCCAGGCCGCGCGTGGACGTCCCATCCATGTCCTGAGGTATCGCAGCCAGTCGCTCAGCGCCGCACCCTGCAGGAGAGGCCGGCATGCGGGATCGGCCAGCGCCGCATGCAGGGCGATGTTTGTCGGGGGAGGCGACTGCTGGCGAAGGTGCGTCCAGAGTTCCCGGATGCCTGCGGCAGTCATGCCCGAATTGCGCACGTACGTGGCCAAGAGCAACGTCTGGATTTCGCCCCATCGGTGCCCGTCGACGTCCCTTGCGGAAGTCCGGGTTTGCGCGTAGGTCGCGAGCGGCTCGGCGACATAGACAAAGGGATGGCGGATGAGACGTTCGCGGAAGGCCTCCATGCCTGAAAACGGAAGGTCGCCGGGTGTCGGAGGTGGGAGACTGGAACGTCGGATCAGCATGGCGCCATTGGCCATGCGTGCACCGGTTGCCTGCGAAAGGGAACCCCAAACAACCCGCGTGACGCTTCCGGAGACACCTGTCTGGTGGGGATGCACGGTGCGCGGTGTGTCGCTCCAGGACCCATCCGGATTCTCCACAGCGATGCGTTGGTTGCACCAGGCCAGATGAGCCGTCGGATCCTGTTCCAGCGCCCGCTTCAGGGTGGCGAGAAATTCCGGCTGCCAGGTGCTGTCGTCCTCGAGAATGGAGAAGTATGGGACCGTTTCCGAAGCCTCGGCGAAACCACGATTGAAGGAGGCGACGGCGCCGAGATTTCGTTCGTGGACAAGGATGCGGATGCGTGGATCGCCGATGGCGGCGACGATCCAGGCAGGCTCCGCATCGCTGGGATCGTCATTGTGTACGAGGGCTGTCCAGTCGGAGAACGTCTGCGCACGAAGGCTCCCGAGCGCGCGTCCGAGAAGATGCGCCCGCCTATAGGTCGGAACAAAGACGTGGACTTCGGCCATGGATCAGGAGTCGCGGTGGGGCATGTGATCGTCGCTGCTGGAATAGCGGCGCCAGGCATGGCGGAAATAACCGCGTTTGGTAAGGGCCACGTAGTGGTGAAGGACGGCGCTGGGATTCAGGATCTCAGCGGGGTCGGGCGCGACCTGGTAGTCATCCCGAGACAACTGCCGGTGGGATCGGCCGCTGAGAAGCAGGGCGACAAGAGCCTGTTCAAGGAAGTAGCTTGATCCCTGGGTGGCCAGGAGAAAGCGCGTCCAACGTTCGAGGTCGTTCCAATCGATGGTCGAGGTCTCAAATCCGCAGATGCCCGTGTTTATGCTTTCCGGAATTGGTCCTGGAGCAAGCGTGGCGAGGACGGACCGGGCGTAGCCGTAAGACTCCTGGCAGTCGGTCATGACCATCGGCAGCGAGGGGGCATCCATCCACGCGAGCAGCTCGTCGGGAGGGCGATGGAAAAGCATGTCGGCATCCAGGACCAGATTGGATCCAGGCCGGGCGGCGTGTGTATCGGTGAGTTTCCTGAGCAGCGGAAAATAGCGCCGGTGCTCACGCAGGGTCGGAAATCGATTCACGGGCAGGAGAACGTCGAGCATCTCTTGTAATGAATATCCGGATACAATACTGGAACCCGGGAATGCCGAGTTGAGGGAGCGCCACTGCGCAGGGGAGAGTGTGCCGTCGTCAATGAACAGCACCGGCCAGGTCCGACCTGGGACCTGCGCCTGAAGGGAGCGGAGACAGAATGCGGACTGCTCCCAGTAGGCGTGACCCGTGAGGAAGATGAGACATGGCTCGCCTTGCTGCGGTGAACGGACCGGCATCGCCGGCAGACGGATCGCTGCGGTGCGCATGGCCTGGCGTCCGCGGTGATTCTTCCACTGCTCCAGCGGACCGCCCTCGCGCCGCGACCGCTGCATGGCGGCCAAGGGACGATACCAGAGCTGGTAGAGCCAGTGCCCAGGTCGTTTCCATGAGAAGGGCGGTTGTGGCATGGTCAGCGGTGAGTGGAGGTGTTCCTGGAAAAGGGAGCAATGTCCGCCAGCCCGTCGATGCGTCCGCAGAGTCCTCGCCAACGGATGCGATGAGAGGGTGACTTCCATGCGGCGCACCGGACGAAGGCGCGAGCCTTGCGAAGCGGCGCGGAGTATCGTCGGATCGGATTCCATGGGTTGAGTCCGTAACGATGCAGGACATGCACCCAGGAACGCTGGATGCAGTGATTCAACCGGCAGAGGTAGGCAGCCTGAAGACGGGCAGTTGGAATGATGTGCCGGACCAGAAGTGCTGGAAAACAGCCCGTGTGCCATCCGGCGAGCAATGCGGCGAGCACGATGTCCTGATCGCCGCCGGACGCGAGTGACGACCCCACACGGTCGGTGATCTCCGGTCCGGCCGTGTGATTCCGTTGGCGTGCAACCCACGCCTCGGCCGCCTCACGTCTCACGAGCAGGCCCGCGCCATTGGGAAGCCACGTCGGCAGATCGAAGGGTTTGGAAGGCGAAGCTTGGGTGGAGTCGTGGGCCGGTGAGGAAGAGGGATGATTCGGAAGGTGCGACAGGATGTGTTCGACAGGCGGAGCCGGACGAAGCGCGAGCAATCCGGAAAACTCGTCGAACCACTCCGGGGGTGTTTCCTCGAATTCAGGCACTATGGCTCCGCCTGCGGTTCCAAGTGCGGGGAGGCGGGCAAAAAGAACGCATGCCGATTCGAGAAACTCGGGAGCGGGCAGGACGTCGTCATCGATGAAGGCGAGGAGTGGCCCCTTGGCTTCTGCGATCCCCTTCAATCGCGCGCGGCTGAGCCCGGGCACTCCTTCCTCGACACGGCGAACGGGTGCGGCGAGGGTCTTGAAGGGATCCAGCGAGACGGGAGGCCGCGATGCATTGTCAACCAGCACGACCTCCCACTGATCGGCCGGGAGTGTCTGCCTGGCGAGCGCATCGGCGACCCTGATGAGGGTTTCCGTGTCCGGGTTCCGGGTGGGGATGATGACGGAAATTTTCAATGTATTGGCGTCTTCAATACACAGCGAAAACGGGCTCGATCAGACGGAGGGCATCGTCGGGCAGATACTTCGCAGCCGCGCGGCGATGGGCGTCCGCGCCCATCGTCCTCCACCGGGACCGAACCTTCCAGGCGCGGGAGATCGCATTGCTGAGAGCATCGACTGATTCCGGATCGCAGGTGAACCCCGTCTCATCCTCTGCGATCCACTCTCTGGCTGCGCCGACGCGGGTGGCGATCACCGGACGTGCGTACATCAAGGCCTCGATCATGACGGTGGGAAGCCCCTCGTCGCGCGAAGCGGAGATGAGGCAGTGGTTGTCCTTCCAGATCTCGTCGAGGCTTGAAACGAAACCGTGAAAGCGGACGCGATCCGCGATTCCGAGAGCGTCGGCCTGATGCTGTATCTTGCCCTGTGCCTCTCCCTCGCCGTAGATGTTGAGGTGCCAGGGTTCAGCCGTACCGGGAAATTTTGCCAGGGCTGGAAGCAAAATGTCGAATGCCTTGACCGGTTCGAGTCGCGCAATCGCGGCAAAAGCCGGCACACTCAGTTCCGGCCACGGTGCACCCCCGGCCCTGGGAATGCGGATCGGCACCTGGATCAGTTCCGCATGGTAAAGTGGCAGACCGAGGTGGTGGCGGGTGATTTCGAGGTTCCGCTGCGAAACAAAAAAGAGACGATCGGCCCCCTGAAAGCAGGTGCGTGCGCGACCGAGATCGATGGGACTCAGGAACGGTTTTTCCGTCTGCCAGTTGGCAATCACTCCGTAGGGGATGTGTTGGCTGCGCAGGAAACCAAGCACGCGACCTTCCCTCACAAGATCATACGTACCGCCGCAACTGAAGATGACACGATCCGGTCGAAACTCATGCAGGGCGGATACAAGGCTATCAGAGCCGGCAGAGATGTATTCGAGTTTCCGTCTGACACGGTCGATGGTGTTGTTCGGAATTTCTGGAACCTTACTGGAGAAAGAGTTCGCTCCACTGCGGATGAGTGCTTGAATCCGAGGATGGGCGGTGACCGCAGGTGTTGCGGCGATGAACACGGCATCGCCGCGGGCCATCGCGAGTTCCGCGGCGCGCACCCAAAGGCTGTCCGCTCCGCTGAAGGCATAGCCATAGACCGTTGAAACGAAGGCGAGACGCATCATGGAGCATCCGGTTTCAACTGACGAAGTCCGCCAACTCGGTTGACCAAGACTTGGGCACGAGGTCGGAGGTGTCGTGGATGCTGGCCACGTACCAGGGAGAGGGCGCGATCACGGTCTTGCCTGGTCGATCAATCAGCCAAGCAGCCCACCAGGAAAAGGAGCTGTTTGCCACGATGCCGTGCTGGCAGGAAGCCATGAGTTGGAGCGTTTCATGCGTGTCCAATTGGCGGTTTGGATCGACAATCGATAGGTCGGAGAATCCTTTGAGAAAGTCGGCGGCTCCGGAGGGATCGTCGGAGAACACGTGCAGGCGTACCCCGGGGTGAAGGGAGGAGAGACGATCGATGGCGGTCCGATAATACTTTGCGCTCAGGATACCGATTTCGCGGCCAAAGCGCGGATCGGAGATGTAGTCGCCGCGTCGGACGTGCACAAATGCGGAAGGACCGGACTGAATGTTTGCGAGGATCTCCCGCGCCGGGGCGGACATCGGAAATCGAAACGAGAAGTGCCGCCGCACCTGTGCGGAAACGGGTTGGAAGAAGAGTTCGGATTGAAAGAGGCCGTCAAGAAACGTGCCATCGGGAAGGGAAAAGAAATCCGGAGAGAAACGAAAGGAATCGGGTCGGTGAAGCAGGCCCGTTGAGCGTAGCCGACGCTCGTACTGACGAAAGTGCAGGAGGCGGGCGATGGTCAGGCTGAATCGTTCACTCCGGGTGAGTGGCACGCCTGATGCGCATAGGGATTCGTCCTCCGTGGAAAACTGTGCAGGAAGGAGAAAACCATCGAGGGAGTAGCGGCCATGAGGCGCCCAACCGGTGGTTTCCCGGAACCAGGACACATCAAGTTTCAGCACCGTCCTGCGTTGGTCAGCGAGTGCGAGACCCGCTGCGTACTGGAACATCTGATTTCCCAATCCACCGGTGAGGCGTGCTATGATCATGGCAGACGGCGAAGTTGAACGGACATGCCGTTTAGGACTGTGCCCACGCCGGATGTCGCAGGAAAGTAGCCGACCGGCTGGTCTCCGTTGATGTGAAGGCGCCCTGCTTCGAACTGCTGGAGCGTGCGTTCACGTTCGCTCAAACCGATCAGAAGCGAATAGGTGCCGGCCTCGAGTTGTACGGTCTTCTGGGTAAACACGGCCTCGTAATCCCCGGGATCCAGTGACTGCGGTGAACTCCAGGCGGTCTGCACAGGGGTTCCATCCGAGGCGAGAAGTCCCACGGCCACGATGACATGTTCCATGCGATGCCGTCGGATTTGCAGATTGAGCCTCACGTTCCATGACTCACCAACGGCGACTTCAGCCACGGCGGTGCCGCGGTCGTTTGTGATCTGTACCTCCTGAATCCGCGCCCGCTCGCTTGTCGACTCAACCGGGGCGGCTGCAGGGCGCGGTGTCGCGAGGCTGCGCGTATAGTCATCGATCACTGACGGTGCGGAGCCCTGTGAGACGATTCTCCCTTGATCGAGGAGAATTGCCGTGCGGCAGAGTTGTCTCACGAGGCTGAGATTGTGGCTCACAAAGAGGACGGTGCGGTTCGCATCGCGTCGCGTGAAGTCTCCCATTTTCCCGATGCATTTCTTCTGAAAGGCGACGTCACCAACAGCGAGAACCTCGTCAACGATGAGAATCTCGGGCTCGAGATGAGCGGCGACGGAAAAGGCCAGTCGCACCTGCATCCCGCTGGAGTAGTGTTTAACGGGAGTGTCCAGAAACCGTTCCACTTCCGCAAAGCTGACGATCTCATCGAAGCGGGTGCGGATTTCGGAGCGGGTGAGGCCGAGGATTGCGCCATTGAGATACACGTTCTCGCGTCCGCTCAGCTCGGGATGAAAGCCGGTGCCTACCTCAAGGAGCGAGGCCACCCGTCCACGAAGGATGGCCGTTCCCGACGTGGGCTCGGTCACGCGGGACAGGATTTTCAGCAGCGTGGACTTCCCCGAACCATTGCGTCCGATGATTCCCACAATGTCACCCCGGGTGACCCTGAACGAAACGTCGCGCAGGGCCCAGAATTCGCGACTGTCCGAAGCGTGAGGACGTCCGAAGAGGCGACCTCCCCATTCGTGGGCACGGCTGGTGATGGCGTCGCGCAACGTGCCTGCGCGCCTGCGGGCGCTCAGGTAAAAGCGCTTCGAAATCGCATCGACTTCGATGACGGGTGGCAACTGGGAGGCGGAAATCACAAGACCTGGCGTTGGAGCGGCCACGGAGGCCGGAGTCATGCAAGGCAAGTGCCAAGCCTGCGGCAATCCTCCGGTGAGTCACGGCGTATATCTACTCCCGCCAGAGGGAGTATGGGGCGCATGACCGCGGTGCTGCGGTCAGGCGTGAATAGATGCGGCGATCTCCCGCGATTTTTCCGGAGAGACCAGCAGTTCGACGAGTTTCAAACCGAAATCGACCGCGGTGCCTGCGCCGCGCGAGGTGATGAGGTTTCCATCGACGACCACCCGTTCGTTCTCGAGGATGTCCGGAAGTTCATCGGCCACCGAGTGGTGAGCCGTATAGCGGCGGCCTGAAAGGATGCCGGCGTCGTTCAGCACGGTTGGAGCCGCGCAGATTGCGGCTATCCATTGGCTGGCGCCAATCTGCGCAAGCACGCGGGCGCGAACACGTGGATCGCCGCGGAGCAGCTTTACTCCGGGTCCACCGGGAAGAAGGAGCAGGTCAAAGGAAGAGTCCGCGCCGATGGCGGCGAGCGTGGTGTCAGCGTGTACCGTCAGGCCACACCGCCCCGTGACATGGAAGTGTTCGCCGATGGAGGCGGAGATCACTTCGACGCCGGCGCGGCGGAGCAGATCGAGCGGTGCGGTCATCTCGATCTCCTCGAAACCCTCTGCGAGAAGCATGAGTACACGCGGCATGTCAGGAGGACATCAGCCCTTTTTGCTGACCTCTGCGGTCAGGGGTGCGTGATCGGAAACCCAGAGGTCATGTTCCTCTCCGAGCGCGAGGGCATCCGAGAGCACGCGAAGGCTTTCGCGGAGATGGATGTCCACCTTTCCGTAGTGTTGATTTTCATCATCGAGCCCGAGTTCCTCGAGGTCGGCGTCAGCATCCTCATCCGGATCCGGGGCGGCCTTGATGCGCGGAGGAGGTGGAGGAGCAAGCAAGACTTCTGTGAAGGCGAAGTCGGATTTCGCGAGCGTTGCACGTTCCGCCAGCATGGCCTTTCGGAAGGCGTCATCACTGCTCTTGGTGCGACGGCGGTCCTCGAGATTGAGGGAGATCGTCTTCATGTCCTGCTTAGATTTGTAGAAATCGATGCTCTTTCGAAGATAGGCGAATTCCTCGAGCGTGGCTTCGCGTGCGAGGCTCTTAGTGCGCAGCGGTGCGAGGATGCGGTTGTCGAGGGGTTTGCCTTCAAAGTGACTGGTCCGGATCTCATCCCAGATCAACGCGTGCGGAAGTTCCTTTTCACCGACCTTCATGTCGACTGAGGGTAGAACGATGTCAGGGATGACTCCCTTGAGCTGGGTCGATGAACCGTTGGGGAGGTAGAATTTCTGGACGGTGAGTTTTGCCGCTCCCATCTTGAAGGGAGATCGGATCATGCCTGGCACGATGTTCTTCATTTCCACGACCGTCTGGACGGTTCCCTTCCCGTGGGTAGACGTATCGCCGATGACGATCGCGCGGCCGTAATTCTGGAGCGCGCCCGCGACGATTTCGGAGGCCGACGCGCTGTATCTCGAAACGAGGACTGCGAGCGGACCGCTGTAGGCGACCTTGGGGTCCTCGTCCTCATCGACCTTCACTTCGCCGAAATACGAGCGGACCTGAACCACCGGACCTTTCTGGATGAAAAGTCCTGTCAGCTCGATGGCTTCCGAGAGCAAACCTCCTCCGTTGCGCCTCAGGTCGAGGACGAGTCCCTTGATGCCGGAGGCGCTCATTTTTTCAATGAGCTTGGCGACATCCGCCGTCGCCGAAGGCTGGTCGGCGGAATTGTCCCCGCCATCAGGGCCGTAGAACTGCGGGAGCGTGATGACGCCGAGAGGCGTGAGTGTGCCGTGGCTGTCGGGGACTTCAAAAATGGCGCCATAGGCGCGGGCTGAATCCAGTTTCACTACGTCGCGAATGAGGGTGATATCCTTGCGAACCGACGAATCGGTGGCGTTGGCCGGTTGGATGAGGAGGCGGACAGAGGTGCCCTTGGAGCCGCGAATCATGTCGACGATCTTCCGGAGCTTCATGCCGATGACTTCTATGGGTTCTGACCCCTGCTGGCCGACAGAGATGATCTTGTCGCCGGGACGGATCTGCTTGCTGAGGTCCGCGGGTCCTCCGGGGACGAGTTCCTTCACGACACACAGGTCGTCCTCGAGGGACAGCATCGCACCAATGCCGACGAGCTGGAGGCGCATCTGGATGTTGAAGTCCTCGAACGTGTCGGCGGAGAAATAGGTTGAGTGCGGGTCGTACATGCGCGCGAGGGTGCCGAGGAAGATTTCCGAGAGGTCGGTTGCCTCGATCTCCGCGATGTTCTTTTCCATCCGTTCGTAGCGTTTGCGGATGTGGGTTCTCGCTGATTCCAGCGCTGCCTCCGGCTCCATGTTTTTCTTGCTGAGGACATGGTCGACGATCTCGAACTTGAGGCGCCTGCGCCAGAGTTCGTCAGCATCGGCGGGATTGGCCGGCCAGGATGCCTTGGAGCGGTCGAGCGTGTAGGTTTCGGGCGTGGTCAGGTCGACGGGCTTTTTCAGCTCCTCAAAAATCCAAGCGATGCGCGCGTGGGTGCGCTCTTCGTAGACCTTGAAAATCTGGTAGGCGTAGTCGATTTTCCCGATGGTTGAGATGTTCCAGTAAAGGCTGTCCGGCGAATTTGCTTTGGTGAAGGCGTCTTTGTCGGTCTCAAGAAAAAACATGTGCGAGCCATCGAGCTCCGACATGTAGTCCTGGATGAGTTCGCCATAGTCTCCCGGCTTCACGGCGTCACGATTATAGTGGACCTCCTCAAGCAGCTTGACGAGGAACTGGACTTCCTTCGCCTGAACCGTCGAGGTTGAGAAGGTGTGGTCCTTGGGGGTTTGCGCGAAGACCCGCAGGCTGGGAAGCAGCGCAAGCACGCACAGGGCATAGACCGGTAGTTTGGAAAGGAGCTTCATTACGGAAATGGGAAAGGCGACGGCGGAAAAGGTTGCAGGTCCGGCGGCAGATCGTAGCGCGGCGGGCGCTTACGGTTTGCTCAGGGTGTCACGCGCGGCGTCGAGCACGCGGCGCTCTTCGGGTGTCAAGGAGGCGAGTCCCTCGCTGTTTATCTTGTCGAGCACACGATCGACCTCCGCCTTCATGTCCTCACGACTGACAGGTGTTGCCTTGACCTCAGGTGCTGGAGGATTGCGCCGGGTGGCGGAGCGCTTTAGCAATTGGATTGTCAACGCGGCTTCCGCGCTTCCGTCCGGATTGCGCCATTCCCGCTGGTGGACAAACTGGAAATAGGCCCAGCCTGCGAGCATGCCACCCAGGTGCGCCGAGTGCTCCCAACCCAAGCTTGAGAGATTGCCTGTGCGTTCGAAAACCAGATAACCGATCACCTCCACGGCAAGCAGTGTGAGCACGGCATGCTTCATGACAAATGTGATGGGCACAAAGAGCAGCGAAACCGATACCCGCTGGTTGGGGTTGAGAAGGCCGTAGAGCGTGATGAGGCCTGCGACCGTGGAGGAGGCGCCGATGAGGCTGTCCTGAAAACGCCAATGCGCAGCAGCCCACAAAGCGCCGCCAAGCCCGAGGGAAAAGAACCAGAATCCGATGAATCGTCTGGGTCCCATGAACGGTAGTAACTCACTTCCTATCAACCAGATGAACACCGCATTGACGAGAAGATGCAGGAGGATGAGTGGTCCGGTATCATGCAGAAAGCCGTAGGTAAACAGGCTCCAGACCTCCCCGTGTTTCAATCCATCGATGCTGAGCTCGAAGAGGGCGTCGTAAATCCGGCCTGTTGGTTCGGCAAACAGACGGTGAAACAGCAACTGCACAACATGCCCGGCTGCGAGGGCAGACAGCAGCCAGACGAGCACTGAAGTCGTTTGGCCGCGGTGTCCCCTGCGCATGTAGGGCCGGTCAGTTAGCATGCTTGCAAGAGGGTGACGAGCCTCCTCCCAAACTCAAGCGCACTCCCGGGAATCCCACGAAAAAAGAGTCAAATTGCGGCAATGCCGGTCAAAAAATGGGCGTGGAGCTTTGCCGGAAGCACGGGTTTCCGATGAACAGGGGCGGAAAATGCATTCGGGCGGCGTGCTTGACAGCACGCCCGGGTGCGATTTTGTCCGCTATACGCCATGGCCAACAAAGACGACAAGTGGGAAAACAATGTTCCCGGGAAATTCTACGTGGATCAGCAGTGCATTGACTGCGATCTCTGTCGCGAGACCGCGCCCGGCTTTTTCACCCGCCATGACGACGGGGGGCATTCCTACGTTTTCAAGCAGCCGACCACCCAGGAGGAAATCGACCAGTGCATGGAGGCCTTGGAAGGCTGCCCGGTGGAAGCGATTGGTTCTGACGGCGATGATGGTGCGGCGGACTCCCAGTCCCAGGCCAGCGCAACGCCTCAGGCTACCGGCGAGGCCCGTTCCTGATCCGGCGCCGGCGGATGCCGCGCGATGATGAAAGATTTGATCCCAGTCTTTTTTGGAGTTCATTGTTAATCAAAAACAGAATGTAGTTAACAATAGGCTTGGCACGGCTGTTTCCCTTCAGTGAGATTGCGGGCATATGGGTGAGGAAAACACAGGGCGAAGCGTAAGCTGCGGTTGGAAGCTTGGGGGGCTGATCTTGTTTGGCGCACTCCTTGGACCGGTTTGCGATGCGCTCGCGGATCAGGTTCAGGAAATGCCGATGGTTTCGGTGGATGCTTTTCACGTGGCCAATACCGAGCCTGGATCGACCTTTTCCATGCCCGTTACGGCGCTGAGATTCGAACCCTTGGTCGACGTCCAGGCCCGCAATCTGGCGGAAGGGCAGTCGGATGTCGCGATCCGGGGTGGAATCTTCGAGCAAAGTGGATTCAAGATCGGTGCATCCTCGATCTACGATCCCCAGACCGGGCACTATTTTGCCGAACTGCCGATTGCGCCCGCGATGCTGACTCCGCCGGACGTTCTCACGGGGTACGCCAACGCGCTGCGCGGGTGGAATGCCGGGACCGGTACGGCAGCCTACGCGTGGCGGCCGGTCGCGAATCTCGGTTATGCATCGGTAGGGGCCGGTGAATTTGCACTCGAGCGAGCGGAGTTCTATCAGGGTTACCGACGTGAACTGCCCGGTAGACGCTACAGTATCGGAGCTGATGCGGAATGGGCGAGGTCCCGTTCAGATGGCTCGCGTCCCTATGGCGATCACGAGTTTTCCCGTGTGGGCGCGCGGCTCCAGCTTTCAGGTCCGCAAAGACAGACGGACCTATATGCGGGATATCAGGCGAAATTCTTCGGCTGGCGGAACCTTTATACGCCCTTCAATTCACCCGAGTCCGATCGCCTGCAGACGGTTCTTGTGATGGTAAATCATCGCGTTGAGGCGCAGGACGGGGATTATTTTGAAGCGGGCGGCTACTACCGTCGCAACAAGGACGACTATGCCTTCAACCGTCTCCTGCCGGTGGGGCCGATTCATCCGTTTCAACATACGACCTGGGTATACGGCGCCGGAGCCGAAGCGCGCAAGACGATCGGAGATATTGTTTGGAGCGCCGGTGTGACGGCGGTGACGGATGCGCTGAAATCGACATCGCTCACCGCAGGCCGGTACCGGCAGCGGACTCACTACAAGTTTGTGGTCGCTCCGGAGAAAAGTTGGCTGCTTCAGCAAGGACACAGGCTCACCGCGAAGGCGGGCCTTTCCTATGATGACACGAATCGCGACGGTTCCGCGATTTCGCCGATGGCGGAGATCGCGCTGGCCCGCGGATCTTCCGGTGACGGATGGGACCGCTTGTACGCGAGTTTTGCGAAAACAACACAAACAGCCACCTATACCGCGTTGAACTCTGCGACAGGGGCGGGACTTTTCCGAGGAAATCCCGATCTCGGCCGACAGGTTGCGCAAACACTCGAAATCGGAGGCCAAGGCACGTGGGCGGGATGGCGGGCAAGCGGGGCGATCTTCTATCGCTGGGATGACAGGCTTGTGGACTGGACGTATCGGCGCGGGGTGACGGCCCGCACCGCAAATCCGGTGGACATGGGCACGGCAGGTGTTGAAGTAGTCCTGAGGCGACAGGCGCGTCATCTGGACCTCGCGCTCGGCTATACGTACCTTCACAAGGAAGCGGACTACGGTTCAGCGACAGTCGACGCGAGTTTCTATGCGCTCAATTTTCCGAAACACCGGTTGACGGCTGCGGCCACCGTGCGGCTGGGTGGAGGATGGGAGCTGCGCATCGACCATGAGCTGCGAATTCAGGAGGACAATTCCCTGCGCCGGGAGGGCGGCGATGAGGCGATCCTTGGTCTGGCGGGCATCTATTTCTCTCCCAGGACGATTCACGGGCTGACCCTTGGCGCGCAAGTTGACAACATCTGGGATGAAAATTTCGAGGAGGTTCCCGCGGTACCCGCTGGGCGGAGACAGGTGTCGGCTGGAGTGAATTACCGGTGGTAGTGGGATATCTTTGCCGCGGCAGGATAGGGGCTGTTCGCCGCATGGCTTGACCTGTGGCCGTGGTGCGGTTGCTTCACTGGAAATGAGTGCACACCCATTCCTTGATCCCGATTTTCAAGTTCGCTGGTCACAGCACACCCCGGAGCAGATCGCGCCTGACATTGAACTCGCCCTGACCCGCGCCGATGCGGCGATCACGGCGATCGCGTCGCAGGATCCCGAAAGGCTCACGTACGACAATACGTTTCTTGCGCTTGAGCGGGCGACCGAGGAGCTGAATTTTGCCTGGGGGAAAGTGACTCATCTTCAGTCGGTGGCCGACTCGCCGGCGATCCGTGAGGCGCACAATGCGATGTTGCCGAAGGTGTCGGCGTTCTTTGCGAAGATTCCTCTGAATGCCGAGCTTTGGTTGCGCCTCAAGGCCTTTGCGTCCTCAGCTGAGGGAAAATCGATGAAGGGGATTCACGCGCGTCTCATCGAGGAAACGGGTGCGTCCTTCCGCCTCGCGGGTGCGGACCTGCCGGAGGAGCATCGTGCCCGCCTTGAGGCGTTGCAGAGCGAACTGGCACAACTGACGCAGAAGTACTCCGAGAACGTGCTCGATGCAACGAATGCCTGGCAGCATCTGGTCGAGGACGAGTCAAAACTCAAGGGATTACCTGAGCATGCGAAGGCTGCGGCGCGCGCGAATGCTGAACGGAAGGGACTTGGCTCGCCCGAAAAGCCGGTCTGGCGGTTTACGCTGCACGGTCCGTCGATCGAGCCGGTGATGACTTATGCGGAGGACGAGGCGCTCCGAAAGGAGGTGTGGGCTGCGTCGGTGTCTGTCGGTTCCACTGCACCGCATGAGAATGCCGGCCTTGTGCGGCGCATCCTGGAGCTGCGTGCGGAGAAGGCGACCCTGCTCGGCAAGTCCCATTTCGCTGATCTTGTTCTCGAGCGCCGCATGGCAAAGTCCGGCGCGCGAGCGCTCGCCTTCATTGAGGACCTGAAGGCGCGAGCGGATGCGCCGTTTGCACGCGAATGCCGTGAACTCGAGGAATTCAAGGCTCAAAGGACCGGTACGCCACCCGGTCCGTTGAAGGCCTGGGAGGTTGCCTTCTGGGCGGAGCGCTTGCGCAAGGACCGGTATGATTTCGACGAGGAGGCTCTTCGGCCCTACTTCCCGATGAACCGGGTGATTTCCGGGCTCTTCGAAATCGCCGATCGCGTCCTGGGCCTGACGATAGTCGAGCGTCCCGCCGGAAGTGTCGAGACCTGGCATCCCGAGGTGAAGTACTATGATCTCTTCGATCGCCGGAAAAGGCACCTAGGGTCGTTCTATGCCGACTGGCATCCGCGTGAATCCAAGCGTGGCGGTGCATGGATGGGCTACCTGCTGACGGGCGGACCGACACCGTCTGCCGGACGGGAGCCCCACCTCGGATACATTTGCGGAAACCTGACGCCGCCGATCGGGAACAAGCAGGCGTTGCTCACCCATCGCGAGGTCGAGACGATTTTCCACGAGTTCGGACATCTCCTTCATCACCTGCTGGGCGAGGTCGAGATCAAGTCGCTCAATGGCGTCAACGTGGCGTGGGACTTCGTTGAGCTGCCGTCGCAGATCATGGAAAACTGGACCTGGGAGCGGGCAGGTCTTGATCTCTTTGCGCGGCACCATGAAACGGGTGAGCCGATCCCTGACGCGCTGTTCAAGAAGATGATCGCGGCACGACGATTCCGCGGCGCGGCGGCAGTGATGCGTCAGATACAATTCGCGAAGATGGATCTCGTTCTGCACGTGAGGACGCAGGAGTTTCTTGAGGGCGACCTTGAGGCAAAGGCGCGCGCGGTGGTGGCTGACTGCATGATTCCAACCGTGCCTCCGGGACGGACGATCCTGTTTCGCTTCAATCACCTGTTCAGCGATCCGGTCGGCTATGCGGCAGGCTACTATTCCTACAAGTGGGCCGAGGTGCTTGATGCCGATGCGTTCACCCGGTTTCAGAAGGAGGGCGTGTTCAATCCTGAGACCGGTGCAGCGTTTGTGGAACAGATCCTCAGCAAGGGAAATTCGGCCGACCCCGCGGAACTGTACCGTGCTTTCATGGGTCGGGATCCTGATCTCACCGCGCTGCTTGCCCGAAGCGGACTCGTGGCGGCGTAACGTCGACAGCGAGGCCGCTTCCGCAGGCGCGTGATCTCTCCATGCGTCGCGCATTCATCGTCTTTCTGTCGCTGGCCGCGGTTCTGCTGCTGGCTATCATGACGCTGCCGTGGTGGATGTCCTGGCCGTTGGGAGTCGTCGGCCGTCGCTACGGCGTCACTTTTGATCGCCTTGAACGCTCGACAAATGGCCGGATCATCTTGCACGCGGTCCGTTTCCACGCGGGCGGCGTTGAGGTTGAAGCGAATCGCGTCGAGGGCGAACTCAATCTATGGCAGATCTGGAGGAGACGACCCGCTCGTCTTGGGAATTGGAACGTCGACAACTGGCGGGTCGTGGTCTCCCCATCCCAGGCCCCATCGAGCGAAGGAGGAATACAGGGGTGGGTGGACCTGCGCGCGCGGCTCGACCGTGTGTTGCATAGCATCGGTGACTGGATCGGTGAAGCCCGGCTTGGTGAGGGACGGGTAAAGTGGAAAGCGGGGGAAGTGTATCTGTCATCGGCGGTGTGGAAGAATGAGTCGTTGCAGGTGAGTGGCCTTCGGTGGAAAGAAGTGAAGGCCGATGTCGGGTTGAACTGGCAGGGGGGCGGCGCCTTGTCCGTGCAATTTAATTCCGAAGACGGAAAATGGAGCATGGGCATCGCCAACAGCGAGGCGCGGGAGGCCGAAGGATGGATCCGTCTGCGGGAGCATGAGGGCACTCTTAGGGCCCGTTTTGGAGAGCGCGGGTGGCTGCCTGAGAATGGATCATTTGTCGCCCAGGACTGGGTGCTTCCTGCGTCGGATCTTGGCCTGCCATCCCTTTTTGAACGCGTTGAGGGATCGCTCGACCTTCGGTTGCACGACGAGGGTTTTTCGGCCGGAATCCTTGCAACTGCTCGCCCAGTTGGTGGTGCGTCAAACCGGCTGCCGGAATTGAAGGCTGACATTCTCGTCGCGGGCAATTTTCAGGCGTTCAGCGTACAGCGCTTCTCCCTAACGGGTCCCGGTATTGAGGCGGTGCTGGCGGCTCCGGTGACGGTTGCAAGGAACGGAGTGCTGGAGTCACCGGAGACCGATTTTCGAATTGCCGCGGACCTCGGGAAACTGCCCGGGCTTCAAATCGAGGGGAGGGTTGATGGAAAGGCGCAGGTCTTGCGCATGGCCGATGGAAAACTGCAGATGAAGGGACGGTTCAGCGGAGAAAACGTGCATGGCAAGGACTGGAAAATCTCGAGTTCTCAGTTCGATGCGGAGTTTTCCTGGCCCCGGCTGACGATTCGAGCAGGAGCAATTCAGTCACCCACGTGGGGTGCGCTAGCGGTCCAGGGCAGTTACGATTTTTCTGATCGTCGCATTCTGGGAGGAGCCGTGCGCGGAGAGGTACCACCTGCGATACTTGCAAGCTGGATCACGCCGGGATTTGTCTGTGGGCACGTGCGATTCTCCGCGGCGGTGGAGGGTGGACTGGAAGAGCCGTCACATCACGGCGAGATCGTGATCGAACAACCGCGCTGGGGTCCCGTGAGCGCGCGGAGCTTCAAGGGGGTATGGCAGGGTGTGGGCGGGCGATTGCAGGATCTGAACGTGTCCCTGGAGGGAAACTCCGGGCGCGTGGAAGCGAACGCGGAACTCGATCGCGATGGTGCGCGATTGAAGTCGCTCAAGCTGTTTCATGACTCGGAAGAACGGTTGTCGCTTGCAGGTCCTGCAACAATTGGCTGGAGGAATGGTTGGTCACTGAAGGATTTTGCGCTTCGCGGACATGCGGGATCGCTGTCGGCTGAGTTTTCCAGCGGCGAGAGCGGGAAGGTGCGGGTTGCCGTGAAGGATTTTACGGATGCCTGGTGGTCGGACTTTGTATCGCTCGGGATGTCCGACTGGAGGATCGGCAACCTTGAGGTCCATGGGACGTGGGATCATGGCCCCGTAACGTTTGTGCTGGAGGGGAGTGCGGATATTCCAATCGACGAGCATCGATCGGCGGAGATGCGCGTCTCTGCCAGCACGAATGAAGGGGGAGTGGTGATTTCAAGATGTGAGGTGAGTACGGAAGGCAAGGTCATCGGTACCTTGAAAGGCACGCTTCCGGTCATGCTCTTCGCGGACCCCGGATGGAAAGCGGTGATCGAACCTGGGCAGAAGCTCAGCCTTGATATCGATGTCGCTAGAGACGCCTACTTCTGGAAACACGTCAGTGAACTCGGTGGCGTGCAGATTGAGGATCCGCGTGTTGCGGTTCATCTCGCGGGCACGTGGAGCGCCCCTCGTGGAGAGGCGACTGTGGAGGCCGGCAGGATTGCAGTGCCGACGCGTGCAGGGAGAAGTTCGTGGCCCGCGATTGAAAACCTGAAGGCGCACTTCATGGGTGATGGTAAGAGTGTCACGCTCCAGGGATTTTCCGCAAAAATTGCCGATCAGCCATTGAAAGCCGATGCGCGTCTGCCGCTCCCCTCCGATTGGTATGGCATGGCGCGGTCGGAATGGCGGCGCTGGGTGGCCTCGCATCTTGAAGCGACACTGAATCTGCCGGAAACGAAGGTATCGGCATTTGCGGCTCTGGCGGACCGATGGATCACGCCTGGAGGAACGGTGGCGATCGACGTCGCGCTCAGACCCGGGATGCGGTGGTCTGGAGAAATGCACGTTCGCGGTGCGGCATCCCGCCCCCTGTTCGGTCCCCTTGGGGCACTTCAAGATGTCGATGCCGACATCCAGCTTGACGATCGCACCCTGCGGATCGGAAAGCTTCAGGCGACATCAGGTGGGCAACCCGTTTCGCTTTCCGGCGAAGCCAGCCATTCCGCCAAGGAGGGCTGGCGGATGGACCTTTCCCTGAAGGGAAAGAACCTGCCGCTGGTCCGGCAGTCGGGTTTCCTGTTGCGAAGCGATGTGGATCTTCGCATTGCGATGGGGGAAAAGGGGGACAGCGTCATCGCTGGGGCGGCCGTTCTCCGCGACAGTCTTTTCCTCACGGACCTGCAGTCACTCGTATCTGCAAGTTCACTACGCGGATCACCGCTGCGCAGGCCCCCCTATTTTTCGATCACAACGGAACCCTTCAGCCGCTGGAAACTGGCTGTGGAGGTGGAGGGAGATCGGTTTCTGCGGCTGAAGAGTCCGCTGTTTTCCGGGCTCGCATCAGCGCGATTCAAACTGGGTGGGACTCTGGCTGAGCCCACCGCCACCGGTGAAGCGGTGATTGACGAGGGACGGGTGACCCTGCCGTTTGCGACGTTTGTGGTAGAGGAGGGAGGAGTGACGCTGCGGACTTCGGCGCCCTTTGACCCTTATGTATCCCTGGAGGCCTCCAGCAGGCGCATCGGTTACGATCTCAGGATGGAGATGACTGGCCTGGCGGCGCATCCCAACCTGGTGTTTACCTCGAGTCCCCCGCTGGATTCGGAGCAGATTCTGCGCCTCGTAATGGCGGGTGAGGCGCCGCAGGGAGAAACGAACTACTCCACCCAACAGCGTGCACTGAGGCTTGGCGCCTATCTTGGTCAGTCGCTTGCGGGACAACTCGGTGGAGATGCCTTTCAATCGGGGAACTTTTCACTGACCGTGGGAGAGCGGGTATCCAGGGAAGGCAGAGAAACCTACGCGCTGGATCTGCCCTTGAGCGAGCGCTGGTCGCTGACGGGTGAGTACGACGAGTTTGACGACTACAATATCGGCGTGAAGTGGCGCGCTTTCCGCGATCGATCGCCGGATGGAGAGGAATCGAAACAGGAGACTACGAAGCAAGAGAACGGGCAGGAGGATCCCCGATGAGCGCGAGGCACTTGGGAGGACGGAAGGGAAGGACGCTGATCCGAATCCTGATCGTGCTAGCCGGCATCCTTGTGACGCCCATTTCGCGTGCTGCGGACAAACCCGTTGAGCGTGTGTCCCTCGCCGAGATTGAAGTGACGGGGCTCGGGTTCCTTGGGAACCGAGAGCAAGAGGCGTCACTCAACCGGCTTCTCGGGCCTGAGCGGGGAGCCGTGATGAATGCGAATGCGATCGAGGATGCCGCTTTTCTGCTCGTATCAGCGCTGGTGGAGCAGGGATTTCTCCGGCCGCGCGTAACGGCCAAGGTGTCACCGGATGGGCACGACGCGTTGTCGTTTGAATTTGATGAAGCGCTTTCCACGGTGCTTCCCCGTCCGCTTTCCGCGAGGAAGGTTGAGTTTTCCGTGAACCCGGGTGTTCGTTCGACAATTGCAGCCCTGCGATTCGATGGACTACGTTCGATTCCGGTCGTTGAGGCGGAAGCCTATTATCGTTCTGTGGATACCCTTTTTACCAGCGCGGCATCGCGATCCTTTTCACCGGAGCGATTGCGCCGCTCTGATGAGAACCTGCGGGACGGACTTCGCCTTCTTGGGTTTGCTGAGGCGGAGGTGCGTTCAAAGGTTGTCGGGGACGGCGCGGATGGGAGGACGGAGGTTCTTGTTGAAGTAATGGAGGGGCCGCGGTTTCAGGTGAGAAGCGTGTCCCTCGCCGGTGCGGAAGGCACTGGAGTCGCTCTCGAAATGCGATTGTGGAGCGGTCGCGCATGGACGCCTCTCTGGCAACGGGATCTCGGCGAAGCCATCCGAACAGCGGCGGTGGGGGCGGGCTATCCGGATGCCGCGGTGACTTTCAAGGAGAGCCGAGGGCAAACGGAGGGAGGAATCCAGCCGCTGGATGTGGTCGCAACGCTTGAAGCCGGCGAAAAAGTGATGCTGGCCGGCGTGCGCTTTGCGGGAAACCGGCATACCAAGGAGACCGTGCTCCAAAGGCGGGTGCGTCTCAAGCCAGGTGCCCCTCTGAATCTGCTCGACGTTGAGACGGCGCGCATGCGCCTTTCGCGGCTCGGAGTGTTTTCCTCGGTGCGAACGGAGTTGGATCCTTCGAGCGGACCGGAGCGGAGAGTCACGTTTCGTTTGAAGGAACTTCCGCGCTGGGAAAGCAACCTTCTCTTGGGCTATGGAAGTTACGAGCAACTCCGTGGTGGGATTGAATGGCGGCAGACCAATCTCTTGGGGAGGGCACATCAGAGCCGGCTTCTGCTGGTGCAGTCGATGAAGAGCACCCGGGGGGACCTCCAGTATTCTGTACCCGAACTTTTTGGGGAAACGATCGACGGTACTGCACGGCTGTTTGGGCTAAGGCGTGAGGAGACCTCATTTGTCCGTGAGGAATACGGAGCCAGTGTTGTGCTGAGAAAGCGGCTTGGGCGCGGCCTGGAGGGCAGGATTGGATACACGTATCAGTCGCTGCGGAATCGGAGCAATGAACTGACGACACGCGTTCTTGACGAGCGGCGGGTCACCGTGGGAAGCGTGGAGACGGGAGTGACGCTCGACCGTCGTGACAATCCACTACGACCGAGGCGCGGCTATCACTGCTATGCCCAGGTCGAGGCAGCGAGCAAGCTGCTTGCCGGTGAGGTGGACTACCAGATCTACGAGATTGGAGGCTCCTACCACACTTCCTGGGGGCGCACCCGCTGGATCCATCTTGGGCTCTCGCATGGCGCGATCACGACTTTGGGATCCCGAAACGACAGGTTCCTGCCTGTGAACAAACGATTCTTTCCGGGTGGCGACAGTTCGATTCGCGGATACCAGCGGGGTGAGGCATCACCCCGAGGTGCGGACGGGCGCTTCATCGGGGCGAAGAGCCGATTGACGCTGAATGCCGAGGTCGAACAACGGTTGACGACAAACTGGTCGGCAGTGCTGTTCCTGGACGCGCTCGGCACGGCGGTCTCCTTGGCGGATTACCCATTCGACGAGCGGCTCTACTCCGTGGGGCTGGGTTTGCGTTACCAGACGATCGTCGGACCGGTGCGACTGGAGTACGGTCACAATCTACGGCGGCGCGACAGCGATGCGGAGGGAACCCTGCACTTTTCAGTTGGATTCCCCTTTTGAGAAAACGATCGAAGCCTGTCGCTACCTGACGGCCGCCCAAACCCGCTGCACGTCATCGTGGTCCTCAATCGACTGCAAGAATTCGCCGACCTCGGCACGGGAGGCTTCGTCGAGGTCCGGATAGGATTTCGCGACATAGCCGATCTCGCTGGTCACGACGGACCACCCGTTCTGTTTGAGCCAGGTGGAGACGGCGTGGACTGCAGTGCGGTCAGTAAGAAACTTAGCGCCCGCATGGCCTTCAGGGATGTCGTCGTTCTGGAGATGCGTGAGAACTTCGAAGTCATTCGCTCCTGCCTCGATGGCTGCGCCCTCGATGTCCTTTGACGCGTCTGCGTGATGGGCCTCCACAATGCCGACGTGATCAAACAGGAACTTGTTGCTCCCAGCATTGCCGAGGACGCCTTTCTTGAAAAGGACGCGCACCTCGGAGGCGGTGCGTTGGTGATTGTCGGTGTAAATCTCGACGATGATGGGTACCTTGTGCGGTGCGTAGCCCTCGAAAACGACGTGTTCGAGCGAACTCTTGTCGTCCCCTATGCCTGAGCCTTTTTTGATGGCCCGCTCAATGACATCGCGGGAGACACTGGCTTTGCGTGCCTTTTCAAGCGCGGCAAAAAGGCGGGCATTGCCTGCCGGATCTGGGCCGCCCAGCTTCGCGGCAACGGTGAGTTCCTTGACGATCTTGCCGACGACCTGTCCCTTCTTGAGATTGACGATCGCGCGTTTCGCATGAAGCCATTGGCGTCCCATAGGGGGATCACGAGTGGCAGGATGCGGGATGAAGCGCAATCCGGAAGCTCGGATTTTTGCGGGACCGGGCCGGTTTCGCAAATCCGGAGCGCGCTCTTGTCTCGATGCGGACGTGTGTTCCTGCTGGTGGGATGTCTCAGTCCTCCGTCCATGCAATGCCCGTCCTCGCGCCCCTTCCGGTCGGCACGGACAAGGACACCGTGCTGGCGAGGTTTCTTGAGGCCATGGCGGGGAAGGGACTTGAACTCTATCCGGAGCAGGAGGAGGCAATCCTCGAGCTGTTTGGAGGCAACAATGTCATATTGGCGACTCCCACCGGTTCGGGAAAGTCTCTCGTGGCGGCGGCGTTTCACTTCAAGGCCTTGTGCGCCGGCGAGCGCTCCATCTACACGTGTCCGATCAAGGCGCTGGTGAACGAGAAGTTCCTTTCCCTCTGCCGGGATTTTGGGCCGGAGAATGTGGGCATGATGACAGGGGATGCGAGTGTAAACCCGGGCGCCCGGGTCCTTTGCTGCACCGCCGAAATCCTCGCCAACATGGCGCTGGCCCACGGGGAAACCAGCGACCTGCGGGCGGTCATCATGGATGAATTTCATTATTATTCGGATCCGGACCGAGGAACGGCATGGCAGGTGCCGTTGCTCGCGCTGCCTCAATGCCGATTTCTGCTGATGTCAGCCACGCTGGGCTCGACAGACTTTTTTGAGCGGGAGCTCACGCGCGTCACCGGGGCCGCCAGCGTGACGATCCGCAGCGATCGCCGTCCCGTGCCGTTGGAATTTTCGTATTCGGAGACTCCACTGATGGAGAAGGTTGCCGAGCTCATTTCAGAGAATCGTGCACCGGTGTATCTTGTCTATTTCACGCAGCGGACGGCGTCAGAGGGAGCGCAGGAGGCGATGAGCCTTGCGGTGTGTACGAAGGACGAAAAGGCGGCGATCGCAGCCGCTCTCGAGGGCGTGCGGTTCAACAGTCCCTATGGCAAGGATGTGAAACGCTGGCTGCGTCATGGCGTGGGTGTGCATCATGCGGGGTTGCTTCCCAAGTACCGCATCCTTGTCGAATCGCTGGCGCAGAAAGGACTGCTCAAGCTGATCTGCGGCACGGACACGCTTGGCGTTGGCATCAATGTGCCGATCCGCACGGTGGTATTTACGCAATTGTGGAAGTTCGATGGAAGGAAGGCCGCGATCCTCAACGTGAGGGATTTCAAGCAGGTGGCCGGGCGGGCGGGCAGGCGGGGGTACGATGATCGGGGCTTTGTTGTTGCCCAGGCACCGGAACACGTGATCGAAAACAAGCGCGCGGTGGAGAGGGCGGCCGGGGATCCGAAAAAGCTGAAGAAGATCGTGAAGCGCGGCGCACCGGAGGGATCGGTAGGGTGGGACAACAAAACCTTCGAACGACTTCAGACGGCGCCCTCCGAGGCACTGACGTCGCGGTTTGAAGTCTCCCACGGCATGCTCCTTCTGGTTCTCAACCGCGAAGGCGACGGTTGTCGCGCGATGAAGCGGCTGATCATGGAATCCCACGAGTCTGCGACGAGAAAGCGGCAGCTCAAGCGGCGGGCCTTTCAGTTGTTTCGTGCGCTGATCGAGCGTAGGATCGTCGAGTTCATTCCGCGCTCCGCCATGGGAAAGCGGCTGCGCGTCAACGTCGCCCTGCAGGACGACTTTTCGCTTCATCAGGCTCTGTCGCTCTATCTGATCGACACCCTTTCGGCGATGAACCCGGAGTCGCCGGACTACCCGTTTGACGTGCTCACCCTCTGTGAGGCCATAGTCGAGGATCCGGAGGCGATTCTTCGCAAGCAGGTTGATCGCGCAAAATCCCGGAAGATGGAGGAGATGCGTGCGGAGGGACTGTCCTACGAGGAAAGGATGGAGAAGCTTGAGCAGATCGAGCACCCCAAGCCCCTGCGCGAATTTCTCTATGAGACCTTCAATGCGTTCAAGCTGGCGCATCCCTGGGTGGGGGAGGAGAATGTCAGGCCCAAGTCGATCGCGCGCGAGATGTTCGAACGTTACCTTTCGTTTGCGGATTATGTCCGCGAATATGGGTTGGAGCGCTCGGAGGGCCTGCTGCTGAGGCATCTTTCGCAGACGTTGAAAGTCCTCTCACAGACCGTGCCGGATCAGGCCAAGACCGGCCCGGTGGTGGAGATGGAGAGCTATTTTCAGGAATTGATACGGGGTGTGGACTCAAGCCTGCTCGAGGAGTGGGAACGGATCCGGAATCCTGGCCATGTGGCTGCGGACGTTGCAGAGAAGCCGTCGCGTCCGGAGTCGTTTGACATCACACGGGACCGGGATGCGTTCAAGCGCCTCGTGAGGGCGTCAATTCTCGGTTTCCTCCAGGATGCCGCCGCGCAGGATTGGGAAGCAGCCGCGGAGCGCCTCGGCAGGTCAGCAATCTCGGATCCAGTCGCCGCGCTGGCGGAGGTGAGGCGGATTGAAAAGGCCTTTCTTGCATATTTTGAATTGCACGGGCGATTCCGACTGGATCCCGAAGGGCGATCCGCGAAACACAGTCACTTCGACGAGAGTGATAATACCGACTGGCGTGTGGCGCATGTGCTTGTTGATCGTGAGGGCAATGGAGACTGGGAAGCATGCTTCCGCGTTACCCTGCCTGAGTCGCGGTCGGAGGCGCGTGCTGTGATCTATTTTGAGGGCGTCACACTGATTGGTGCATTTAGTTCTGAAGGGGAGGAAGGCGGGGATGATTCGACAGGGGAAGTTTCAACCGGGCAGCCATGAGCGGATTCTCCACGATTGTGCATCTCGATGCCGACGCCTTTTTCGTCTCGTGCGAGCAGGCGAGGGATCCGCGGCTTCGCGGGAAGAAATGTGCCGTCGGTGGAAGGGAGCGAGGGATCATTTCCTCAGCGAGCTATGAAGCCCGCGCTTGC
This sequence comes from Verrucomicrobiota bacterium, assembly GCA_014584295.1. Classification (GTDB taxonomy): domain Bacteria; phylum Verrucomicrobiota; class Verrucomicrobiia; order Opitutales; family Opitutaceae; genus UBA6669. The sequence goes on along the minus strand of JACTNC010000016.1, from coordinate 93,330 downwards.
GGCGTTTATACACCGATGCCCACTGCAAAGGCGCGTCAGGTGTGTCCGGATCTCATCCTGATTCCGCATACCTCCGGTCTGTACGGAACGATGTCGCGGAGGATGTTTGATCTCTGCGAGACGCTGACGCCTCTGGTCCAGCGCAATTCGATCGATGAAGGCTATCTTGATCTTTCGCCGTGCGGATTTGGCTCTCCAGAGGAACTGGAGGCGCGGGTGCGCAAGCTTCAACGCGAACTCTGGGACACGCTGGAGCTGCCGGTCTCGATTGGAATTGCCTCGAACAAGCTCGTGGCGCAAATCGCGTCGAAGTTACGCAAGCCGCGCGGGTTTGTGGTTGTCCCTGCTGGCACCGAGGCGGAGTTTCTCGCGCCCTTGCCCGTCGGAAAGCTTCCGGGAGTGGGACCCAGGAGCGAGGCCATGCTCGCGAGGCTGGGGATTGCAAGAGTGCGAGACCTGCTTGAGCGGTCTGAGTCGGAGCTGAGAGCAGCGTTTGGCGAAGGCTGGCGGTCGATGCTAGCGTGCGCCCGGGGGATGGATGGGGGGCGGGTCGAAGTGGAGCGGGAGGATGCGCGGAGCTATTCCCAGCAGGAGACCTTTTCGCGGAACATCTCGGATTTTTCTGAGATTGTCCGAATCGTGAAACGCATGATCGATGAATTGATGGGCAAGATCCGGGAGGATCGGAAACAGGTTCGGACCCTGACGGTAAAGGTCCGCTACCCGGATTTTTCGCAAGCCAGCCATGGCAGGAGTCTTGACGCCGGCACGGATCTTGAAGCGCCCTTCTATCCGTGGGTGGAGGAGCTTCTGCGAGAGGCCTGGTCGCTGCCGAAGCCGTTGCGCCTCGTGAGTGTGCGATTCTCGAATGTGGAGGATGCGAGCGCGCAACTCGAAATGTTTGACGAGGAGAATGAAAAGCGCAGAAGGCTGGCGCAGGTTCTTGACGGACTAAACCGTTCGGGAGGGCAGACGGTCGTCAGGCATGGTCATCAACTTGCCAGAAAACCCGGGAAGGTTTAGATCGCGGGGAATCATTCATCATGCCGATTTTCGAGTTCTATTGTCCCGACAACAACCGCATCTACCAGTTCTACGCGAAAACCCGTGCGCAAGCGGCGCGTGTGCCCAAATGTCCGGACAACCCGAACTTTCGGATGCAGAAAATGCTTTCCCGTTTTGCGGTGAACACAGGGGCAGTGGAAGCGCCTCCTGAGCCGCATCCTTCGGACAGGCAGCTTGAGGATGCTCGGGCAGACGCGGTGATGAGTCAGATTGAAAAGGAATTTGAGCACGTCGATGAGAACAATCCGAAGGAGATGGGAAAGATCCTGCGGCGCATGGCGGAATTGACGGGTGAGAAGGTTGAAGGCCCCATTGAGGAGACCGTTCGAAGGCTGGAGGAAGGTGAGGATCCCGATGAGGTGGGTGAACGCATGGAGGGAGCGGATGCGGTGGAAACCGGTGATGACGCCCGTGAAGAGGTATCGGCGGGCGGGAAAAAGCGCATGCGCATCCGGGTGAGCCGTCCTCAGCCCACGCGCGATCCCAAAATGTACGATTACGACTGAGGGCGGAGGTGGTGACGGTGCGGTTGGATTTGCGCCGTGCGATGGGAGGTGTTCAGATCGAATCGTGCTCACCTCTCATTCCACCGATCTTGTTGCGCGCATTGCAGCGGCGAAGTCCGCGGTTCTGGCGGAGACTGAATTGCTGCATCGCGAGTTCGGTCGCGTCGAAAGCAAATGGAAGACTGACGGCACGCGGGTCACGGCAGTCGATATCGAGATTTCCGAAAACATCTTTCGCAGTCTGGCCACCCAATTTCCCGGGGATCAGTATTTCAGCGAGGAGCTACACGCAGCGGACCGACCGATTCCGGTGACTGCACGGTTTTCGTGGGTGCTCGATCCCATCGACGGGACCAACAACTATGCGGCGGGTATTGCCCAATGCGCCATCGCACTCGCATTGCTGGAGAATGGATTGCCTGTCTACGGGGTCATTTATGATCACAGCCGTCGTGTCCTGATGCATGGCGGTCCGGGTTTCGGCATGATGGATGGCGAACGTCAGGTAAGGATCAAGTCGGAGGGACCGACGGGACAGAGTCTCATTGGATTTCACACGCCTTCGGAGCGGCGGTTCGCTCCGCATGCCCAGAACATCGCCGCGAATTTCAAGCTGCGCGCGCTCGGCAGCAGCGCGTTGCATCTCGCCTATGTCGCCGCCGGAATCTTCGACGGCACAGTCGACCACAATGTGAAGGTGTGGGATATCGCTGCTGCCGTGCCGATGGTTCAGGCGGCCGGTGGCGAGTTCCTCTTTGTTACGGGAGAGGTCTTTCCCCTGCGGGAGTTTGACCTCGGCATGAAACGCATTTTTTATCTCGCGGGGAGCGGAAAGACTGTGGATGCGCTCCGAAGCGTGCTACAGCCGCTTTGAGAGCGCCTCAGGGGTTCAGACCTGATAGGATTGCAGCGGGACCGGATCGAGCACCTTCATTTGCGGCGCCTTCTCGGTCAGTTGTTGCATGAACCATGCGCGCGCGGGCGGATCTCCGTGCGTGAGCACCACGGTTCGTGCCTCGGTTTGTAGCGCAAATTGGAGGAGTTCGTCCCGATCGGCGTGCCCGCTCAGCTCGAAGCGTTCGATGCGTGCCTTCACCTTGGTTTTCACATGGAGGGTGTCGAAGACAAAGGTGTCGCCGGGCTTGGATGCGAGCAGGGCGCCGCCGGGAGTGTCGGGATCGCAATAACCGACAAATCCGATGGTGTTGCGTGCGTGTCCGAGGAGTCCGCTTGCCAGAGCGTAACTCGGGGTGTTCTCGACCATCATCCCTGAACTGATGATGTAGAGACCGTTCTGCTGCGGGTCCTCGCCCGGGTTCAGCTTTCTTGGTGCTGGCTTGATCTTGAGTTCCTTGATGATGTTCCGGTTGAAATTGACCTGGCGCGTCTTGCGCGCGATCTCGTCGAAGTAGTCGGCGAGATCCATGCCGAGCCCGGAGGCGAAGATCGGGCAGTCGACGAGTTTGCCGAACTTGCGGGCATCATGGACGATTGAAAGGATCTCCTGCATCCTGCCCAGCGCGAAGACGGGAATGAGATACGATCCCCCGCGCTGGATTGTGTCGTTGATGCTGTCGATGAGGCGCCCGAATTCGCGCACGCGTCCCTTGTCAAGCGGGCGCTCCGTGGCGCCGCGCGTTGTCTCCATGACCAGCGTGTCAAAACGACCGGCCGGGAACTTGGCGCCTGAGAGCGTGCGCTGGTCCTCGAAGAGAACGTCGCCCGTGATGAAGATTCCGCGATGCTTGTGATGGATCTCGACGCCGGCTGCTCCCACGACATGCCCGGCCGGGTGAAGGATCACCTCGATCTCGTCCTTGTTTCCCCGGAAGCGTTTGGCCTGTCCGAACGGAATTGGCGTGAAGCGCTTGCTCAGGCGGTCGATCTCCGCGTGCGTGAAGAGGGGCAGATCGGGAAGCTGCAACTCCTCCTTCTGACGGGTCATCACGCTTGCCGAGTTGTGCAGCATGCGCTCAATGAGCATGCGGCTTGCGGTTGAAAGAATCACGGGCGTATCGGGGTGCTCCCGCATGACCAGGGGGAGGCTTCCGATGTGATCGAGGTGGCAGTGGGTGACGATGATGAGGTCCAGCGAGACTCCCCTGAGTTTGCCCAGATCCGGAGTTGCAGCCCGCCCGGCAAGTTTTGGATGCATGCCGCAGTCCACGAGGATGCGCAGGTCGCCGAGACGGAGGAAGAGCGAGTTTGCACCGATTCCGCCTTCGCGGTTCAGGTCGATTAGGTTCATTTACGGATCGGTCAGAGAGACTCAGGGCCCGGGATCCTGCAAGCGCAACTTTTTCCGGGTTGAGACATGGGCCGTCAGCGAAAGTACCTTTGATGCACTTTCCATCCCGCCCAGCAACCCACAAGCGAACCGAGGCCGGACCAGAGGAACGATGCCATGAGTTCGCATCCGAGTGCGCCCGCCGCCCAGCCGAAGGCAAGTCCGCCCAGAATGGTTCCCACAAAGATGCAGAGCTTGGCCACGACACGCCAATGTCCGAACGGGATACCGGGGTCAAATTGATCGTTGCATCCGTCGGCGGTCAGTTCGAAGGAATCGTCATCGCAAAAGGCGGCAGAATCACGTGAATCCTGGCACCGGTTTCGTCCACGCCGTGAAAGCTGCCGTGGACCTGGGCGTTCTCGCTGGTCAGATGGTAGCTGTTGTAGCTGAAGGCCTCGCCGGGAACGAGCCTCGGGGTCTCGCCGACGATCTTGTCGCCCTCGATCACCGCGCGCCGCCCGTCCTCGTACTCAAGCACCCACTTGCGGCCGAGGAGGGTGACAACATGCGACGAGCGATTTTGGATGGTGATGTAGTAGATGAAGGCATGGCGCCGATCAGGCGGGGCGCAGCTTCCACCGTCGTGATAGATAATTTTGTCCAGGTGGGCGGTTAGACCGGATAGGGGAGCGGAGGCTGACACAGTGTATGGTTGACTGTTGAATGTAGGCAACGCCCCGGAATAACGCAATGCCCCGTCGATGCATGATCGTTGTTGCTGCGCCACGTCTTCCGGCTTGCGGGAAGAGGCCCGGAGGCGCAGAAAAACCGTTCTCTATGGACAAACTGGCGCTGCTTTCGGTGAGTGACAAACAAGGTCTGGTCGAGTTCGCGACCGCCCTTGTCCGCAAACACGGGTATCGACTGCTCTCAACCGGCGGGACGGCCAAGCTGCTGTCTGCCCACGGACTTCCTGTCACGGAGGTGGGAGCGCATACCGGGTTTCCCGAAATCATGGAGGGCCGCGTCAAGACGCTTCATCCGAAGATTCATGGCGGATTGCTTTGCCGGAGGGACAAGGCCGAGCATCTCGACCAGGCAAAGGCCAATGGAATCGAGCTCATCGATCTTGTGGTCGTGAATCTGTATCCGTTTGAGGCGACTGTCGCGAAGCCGCATGTAGAGTTCGAGGAGGCGATTGAGAACATTGACATCGGCGGACCCTCGATGCTGCGCAGCGCCGCGAAGAATCACTCGAGTGTCACGGTTGTTTGTGATCCGAACGACTATACGCGCGTGCTTGAAGCCATGGACGCGCCTTCGAAGCTGCCTGAACTGCGTCGTGCGCTGGCCCTGAAGGTGTTTCAACGCACTGCGAGCTATGACGCGGCGATTGCGAAGTACCTGGAGTCGCAATCGGCGACACCGGATCTCGACGCTCTGAGTGGATTGCCGGCGCGGTATTCCCTCAGCTATGACAAGGCCCAGTCATTGCGTTATGGCGAGAATCCGCACCAGAAGGCGGCACTCTATGGCACGTTCCATGATCACTTCCAGCAACTGCAGGGCAAGGAACTCAGTTACAACAACCTTCTCGATATCACCTCCGCGACGTACCTGATCGGCGAGTTTGAGCGCCCGACGGTGGCAATCCTGAAGCACACAAATCCGTGTGGTGTGGCGAGTGCGGACGTGCTGATCGATGCCTGGGAAAAGGCCTATGCGACAGATCGTCAGGCACCGTTTGGCGGCATCATCATCGTCAATCGCACGCTTGATGCAGCCGTGGCCGGTGCGATTTCGGAGATTTTCACCGAGGTGATCATTGCGCCGCGTTTTGATGACGCCGCGTTGGCGATTCTTGGTCGGAAGAAGAATCTCAGGCTGATGGTCGCGAAGGGCGGAATCGGAGCTGATGCGCTCCAGGAAGTGCGCTCGGTTGTCGGTGGCATCCTGGTCCAGGACCGTGACAGGCGCATGGAGAAGGCGGAGGACTTCAAGGTGGTGACAAACCGCCAGCCTGCACCCGAGGAATGGGCCTCGATGATTTTTGGATGGAAAGTATGCAAGCACGTCAAATCGAACGCCATTGTCTATACGCGTGGCGAACAGACCTTGGGAATCGGCGCGGGTCAGATGGCTCGCGTGGACAGTTCCCGCATTGCGGTCTGGAAGGCGGGTGAAGCGGGGCTTGACCTGAAAGGATCGGTTGTGGCCAGCGAGGCACTGTTCCCGTTTGCGGATGGCCTGATCGCCGCAGCGGACGCCGGTGCCACTTGTGCGATCCAGCCCGGCGGTTCCGTGCGCGATGAAGAAGTCATCAAGGCCGCCAACGATCGCGGCATGGCGATGGTGTTCACCGGGATTCGCCATTTCCGCCATTGAGATGCGTCCACGCTCTGGGAGGCGTCAGGAGTACCTCTGGCGCATGGCGGCAAGTGAAAACCCGCAGGAATCTTTTCCCGTGGATGAAGGTTTGCCACGAACCAACGCCCTGTGCAAGGGTCTGCCAACCTCAAAAAATGATCCCTCGAATACTTGTCTGCCTGGTTGTCCTTGTTGCGTTCGCCGGATGCTCCACCGTTCCTGAAACCGGGAGGCGTCAGGTGATGCTCGTGTCGCCTTCTGAAGAGGCTCAGATGGGCTTGAGTGCGTTTGACCAGATCAAGAAGGAGGAAAAAGTCTCCCAGGATCCAGCCGCGAACGCGCAGGTCCAGCGGGTAGGGAAGCGCATCGCACAGTCGGTGGGTCGGGACATCCCCAACGCGCGATGGGAGTTTGTGGTGTTCGATTCGCCGCAGGTGAACGCGTTTGCGCTTCCTGGGGGAAAGGTCGGCGTGTACACGGGGCTGCTGAAACTCGCGGGGTCGGACGATGAGCTTGCCGCGGTGATGGGGCATGAGATCGCCCATGTCAGTTCTCGTCACGGTGCCGAGCGCACCTCACAGAACTATCTGATCTCTGGGGGAGCGGCCCTTGCCCAGATCGGCATGGAGGTGCAGAATGTGGATCCGGCCAAACGCACGGCGATCATGAGTGCCTACGGCATCGCTGCCAATCTGGGAGCGCTCTTGCCGTATTCGCGACTCCATGAAACCGAGGCAGACCAAATCGGTCTGCGTTTTGCGGCGGGCGCGGGGTACGATCCGCGTGCTGCCGTTGCTTTCTGGAAGAAGATGGCCGCCAACAGCAGAAATCAGGGCAAACCACCCGTCTGGATGTCCACCCATCCTTCCGATGAGCAGCGCATTCGCAATCTGGAGAAATTGGCACCGAAGTACATGGCGATCTACGAGCAGGCCCGTCAAAAGTACCAATAGGACTTTTTCTGGGTTTTCGTTCTAGCCCCGAGTTTGGGAATCCGCCACGGTTGCGGGATGTTTGATCCCGTAGAAAAACTGAAGGAATATGTTCGCCATCCAAGTGTCTCAGCCGATTCCAAATTCAAGGAGGGCATGGTCGGGGCGCGTGAGTTTGTCGCCGGCTTGCTGACCTCGATCGGATTCTCGGTCGAGATGGCGGCGACCGATCTTCACCCCATCATCCTTGCGAAGCGCACCGGGCCGGAGACTTGGCCGCATGTGATCATCTATGGTCACTACGATGTGCAGCCCGCCGATCCGCTCAGCCTCTGGACCTCGGCGCCGTTTGAACCCGAGATTCGCGGAAACCGCATGTATGGGCGAGGCACGGCGGACAACAAGGGGCCACTGATGGCGCATATCGCCGGCGTGGCCTCGTTGCTGGAGAGGCGTCCGGACCTTCCCTTGCGCATCACTTTCCTGATTGAGGGGGAGGAGGAAATGGGGAGCCCGAGCTTTTCAGGATTCCTTGCGAAGTATCGGGACCGCCTGAAGGCGGACTTTGTCCTGCTGTCGGACACGGGAATTCCCAGCGAGGATCAGGTGGTGATCACCTGCGGGCTTCGCGGCCTCATGCTCTTCGACCTTGAAGTCACCGGTTCAAAAACGGACCTGCACTCCGGCCTTCATGGCGGTGTGCTGAGGAACCCGATCCAGGCACTCGCTGAAATCTGCGCTTCCCTGCATACTCCGGACGGACGGGTGAACATTCCGGGGTTCTATGACGACGTGCTCGATGTTGAGCCCTGGGAACGACAGGAGTTGGCGAAACTTTCGGGGGACGCAGAATCCTACCGGGCATTCCTTGGTATCCGGAAGTTCCATACACCGCCGGGCTACAGTCCCTTCGAGGCTGTTCGTTTCCTTCCGACCTTGGAGTTCAATGGCATCGGTGGCGGATATCAGGGAGAGGGGACCAAGACGGTGATCCCGAGCAAAGCCCTTGCCAAGATCTCGTGTCGCCTGGTTGGCAACCAGCATCCGGAAAAGATCCGGGATCTGGTCTATCGTACTGTGCGGGAGCGCGCGCCGGACGATGTGAGCATACGGATCGTCGACCAGCACAGCGGGATACCTTACGTCGTGGTTCCTCCCGGGCGGTCAAATACCCCGAAGGACCAGTCTCCCGTGCTTGCCCGTGCCTTTCGAGCCGCGGACGCCGCGATCGCAGGGGTCTTTGGCAAACCACCGCTCTATCTCCGCGAGGGAGGAAGCGTACCGATCATCGGCGAAATCAAGAAGATCCTCGGACTGGATTCATTGATGATGGGTTTGTTTCTTCCCGAGGACAATCTGCATGCGCCCAATGAAAGTTTTGATCTGGAGATACTGAAGAAGGGCATCCAGGCGTCCGAGCGCATTCTCGAATCGGTTGCGGGCGTGAAATAACCCTCCATTTCGGAGTGGAAATCGGACAAGCGCGGGCAGCAAAAAGCCGGCGCAGGGATTGCGCCGGCTTGAGCGGGAGGGTGCGTTGGCTCAGCTGGGCGCCGCCTCAGTTGAGACCTACCTGCATGGGAGCAGGTGTGCCCGCGCGGGACTTCGATTCGATGAACTCGCGGATGACCTCCATCCGCTGACGCTGGCGATCTTCCAGTTCGATTTCGTCAGCGGTGCGCTGAGCTTCGTTTCGGGCGATCGCCTTGCGCATCTTGGAGAGCGCAATGTTCTGCAATTGGCGGATGCGTTCGCGCGTCACCTTGAACTTGCGTCCCACTTCTTCGAGGGTGAGCTCGTCGTGGCCGTCGAATCCAAAGCGCAGCTTGATGATTTCGGCCTCACGGGGCTCGAGTGAATCGAGCATGGCGCGCAAATCGGAATTCTGCATGCGCTCCTTCAGCGACTCGAAAGGACTCATGGCATTCTCGTCGCCGACGATGTCGCCAAAGGTTCCCGAGTCGCTATCTTCTCCGATCGGCGCATCGAGCGATGTCGGACGAACGCTGACCGACTTCAGGTGCGCGACCTTGCTCGTCGGTATCTGGAGTTCGATGGCAAGTTCCTCATCGGTTGGCTCGCGGCCAAGGGCCTCGGTCATTGCCAAGGCTGCCCTGCGCATCTTGGCGATCTTGTCGACAAGATGCACCGGGAGCCGGATTGTCTTACTTTGGTTGGCCAGAGCGCGCTTGATCGACTGCTTGATCCACCAGGCTGCATACGTGGAGAGTTTTCCTCCCTTTCGGGGATCAAACCGTTCCACGGCCTTGATCAAGCCGAGGTTGCCTTCACTGATGAGGTCGAGAAGCGGCAGGCCAAAGTCCTTGTAGTCCATCGCGATTTTCACGACGAGTCTCAGATTGGCCGAAATCATGTGATCGCGGGCGGCCTTGTCGCCACGGCGGATGCGCTTTGCAAGCGCAACTTCCTCTTGGACGGTAAGAAGTGGAGTTTTCCCGATTTCTTGGAGATAGAGTTGCAGGCTGCTGCGTTCAGCAGGGGCTGAGGCCTCCTGTGCGGCAGGCTCCGGTTTCTCGAGGAAGGAGGGGGGAGCATCAAGGGAATTGACCGGGGCCGTGCCCGTGGAGGTGGTGCGGTGGGCATCCACTTCGGTGTCTGCAAACGCGTGGGATGTGTGGGAATGGAGAGACATGACGTTGTGAGACTGCGATTGCTGTATTACTATTCCGACAGCCACTCTGCGGAAGGTTCCGAGTGAGACTGTAAATAATTAGGTGGCTAACTACCAGCCTAAACCGGGCCAAAGGGTTTGACGCATTTCCTGAGAGGGAAGTGGCAAAACAACCCCGCGTTTCGCTGTGTTATTTTGGCGCAGTCGCATTCCCAGCCCATAAAAACATGGGGCGGATTGTCACATTGAATTCCGGCGGTGCTTCGGTCGGAAGGGGGCGCGAGCTGGGAGTGGCCCGTTCGGTTGCGGCAAAGTCAGAGTCGCTCCGCGATCGCGACCGCCTTGAAGAGGGCCGAGGCCTTGCTAATGGTCTCTTGGAATTCTGAGGCGGGATCGCTGTCAGCGACCACACCAGCACCGGCTTGAATGTAGATCTTGCCGTCCTTGATGAGCGAGGTTCTCAGCATGATGCATGAGTCGAGATTTCCGTCGTAGCCGAAGTAGCCCAGTGCTCCGGCGTAGAAACCGCGCTGGGTGGGTTCCGAGTCCGCAATGATCTGCATGGCTCGAATCTTTGGCGCCCCTGACACGGTCCCGGCGGGAAACGTCGCGCGCATGAGGTCGTAGGCCGTCTTTCCCGGGACGATTGCTCCCTCAACCTGCGAGACAATGTGCATCACGTGCGAGTAGCGCTCGATGACCATCATTTCCGGAACCGTCACGGTGCCAAACTTGCAGACTCGCCCAATATCGTTTCGCGCCAGGTCGACGAGCATCAGGTGTTCGGCCCGTTCCTTTTCGTCCGCGAGAAGTTCCTTTTCAAGAGCGTGGTCCTCGGCAGGGGTTGCGCCCCGTTTCCTCGTGCCTGCAATTGGACGGATCTCGACACGGCCATCGGTCAATCTCACATGGACCTCCGGCGATGCACCGACGATTGCGAAGTCGCCGGAGTCGAGAATGAACATGTAGGGTGAGGGGTTCACGGTGCGAAGTGCCCGGTAAAGGTCGAGCGGTGATTTCGCGAACGGCTTGGAGAAACGCTGCGATGGGACGAACTGGATGATATCTCCCGCGCGTATGAATTCCTTCCCGTCGGCGACGGCTTTTTCGAATCCCGCCTGAGTGAAATTGCCCGGGGGAACCTGGATGGGGCCCGGATTGATCAGAGGGGCGGGAGCCAGTTCGCGTGGCTGTTTAAGGAGATCGAACAGGTGTGCGAGCTCTGTGGCTGCAGATTGATAGGCGCCTTCGGGGTCCTGACCGACGTGCGCATTGACGCAGAGTCGCAGGGTTTGTTTTGCGCGATCAAAGATGAGCAGCGAATCCGAGACCATGAAGTACAGCATGGGTAGCCCCAGTTCATCGTCCTTTGCCGTGGGCACGGTTGGCTCCACACGGCTGGCGTACTCGTAGCCGATGAATCCCACGGCTCCACCCGTGAAGCGTGGCAATCCGGGCATGCTGACCGGATGGAATCCGCTCATCTCTGCCTCCAGGAGAGTCAGCGGGTCTGGTGGTGTCGGTACAACTTTGGTGGGTAAACCGGGGGTCCTGATTTCGGTCATGAGCGGTCCGCATGCCAGGGTTTTCCTGGGGCGGCAGCCGATGAAGCTGTAGCGGGACAGGGTTTCGCCACCTTCAACCGATTCCAAGAGGTAGGACGGACCGGCATCGCGCAGTTTTGCGTAGGCGGACACCGGCGTTTCAAAATCCGCCATGAGATCCGTGCAGACGGGAATCACGTTGCCGGTCCTGGCGAGTCTCAGGAAGGTTTCTCGGTCTGGAAAAATGGTCATGCGTTGAGGCGTGCGGTCAGGAGAGAGTGCCATTGAGGCGGGCGCGACGACGAGGCAATTTTCCAGTGACGCTTAGGGCTCGACGCCAGAACACGTTGCGCTATCCATGGAGGATGTCCGCAACGCCCGTGTCAGAAGAGCGAAGGTTCGGCAGGTTTTTGAATGGATACGGGCGGTTCATGGATGGCATCCTATCATTGCGAAGATCAGCACCATTTCCCCCGTTGACACGAAACTAGCATTCAACCCTTCCAGAAAACCATCAGGCATATCAACGCGACATGACCCTAGAGAAACGCATATTGGCTGTGATCATGGGCGGTGGCCGGGGCACCCGGCTCTATCCCCTCACCATGGAACGCTGCAAGCCGGCGGTGCCGCTTGCCGGCAAGTATCGGCTGGTCGACATCCCGATCAGCAACTGCATCAACTCGGGTATCAACCGGATTTTTCTCCTGACCCAGTTCAACACGGCTTCGCTTCACCGACACATCCGGAGTACCTACAATTTCGACGCCTTTGGCGGCGGATTCGTGGACATCCTCTCTGCCGAGCAGACGGAAAAGAGTGTGGACTGGTATCAGGGCACGGCGGATGCGGTGAGGCGGAATCTCGTGCACTACCGGGCATTCAGTCACGATTTTGTACTGATCCTTTCCGGCGACCAACTCTACCGGATGGACTACATGAAGCTCATCGAGGAGCACATCGCGAATGGCGCTGATGTCACGATTGCAGGCATCCCTTTCCCCGCCTCCAAGGTGGAGGGATTGGGTTTGATGCGGGTCGGAGACGATCTTGCCGTCAACGGCTTTGTGGAAAAACCGAAGGACCCTGCAATCATCCAGGGCCTTGCTCTGAGCAAGAGCATCGAGGCGAAGTTGACGACCAGGAGTGAGGAGAAGCGCTGCCTGGCGTCGATGGGCATCTATGTCTTCAACAGGTCCGTGCTTGCCGAAGCGCTGGACAATTCGATGACGGATTTTGGCAAGGAGGTCATTCCGAGCCTGCTTGGGAAGAAGCGGATTTTCTCTCATATTTTTGAAGGCTATTGGGAGGATATCGGGACCGTGGCTGCGTTCTTCGAAGCAAACCTCCACCTCGCACATCCCCTGCCTCCCTTCAATTTCTTCGACGAGCGCGCCCCGATCTATACCTCGGCGCGTTTTCTGCCGGCCTCAAAGATCAACAAATGCCAGATCGATCATGTTGTCGTTGGTGATGGTTCGATCGTGACGGATTGCACGCTGCATCGTTGCGTGCTGGGCATTCGCTCATTCCTCGGGGAAGGGACCCACCTTGAGGATGTGATTGTCATGGGATCGGACTACTACGAAGGGGATGCGGAAATTGCCGCCAATGCTGCCAAGGGCATTCCGAATCTCGGCATCGGACGCAATTGCAACATTCGCAAGGCGATCATCGACAAGAACACTCGGATTGGGGACAATGTCGTGCTTTCACCCGAAGGTAAGCCTGACGGGTCGTACGCGCATGGGGTGCTTATCCGTGATCGTGTGATGATCGTGCCCAAGGGAATCGTCGTGCCCACGGGCACAGTCATCTAGTCCGTACAAGGCCAGCATCGGAGCACCTCCCCATCGCAGCCGGCAGGGGACAATTGCAGGATCTGTCCTGGCCAGCTGACGGACGCGGCTGCCTGCGGGATGTCCGGCAGTAACCTCATGCCGTTGGGCAACGTCATGAGGTCCGATGAACGTGTTGTACCGTTTATGGAGTTTGATGCCGCCTCTGAACGCTGCGCGGGTGTCAACGCGGACGGCATTCGGCTACGGAGATCAAAACCCGAATCGATTCCGGTCATGGTATCTTACGGCAATGCTTGCGGGAGTTGCCGTGTTTGCCATCCCAGCGTCGGCAGGCATTCTCGATTGGCTCCTGCCGAAGCATGACATCCAGGTGATAACCGTGACGGATACGACGCCTGCGGGATTGCTGCGCCGACCGGTATCCGTGACAAACCCCATGTACTACATGGCGGTGAGCGCGGGCTTTCGCGACTTTGGCGGGATAGTGGGAGGAATTAAAGAGCCGCCCAAGGAAACCGTGTACAAGGCGATGGCTGCGGTTCTGGCCAAGCAGGGGTATCTTCCCGCGAGCGATCAGCATCCGGCCCAGCTGATGCTGCTTTGGACCTGGGGGACCATGAACACGGACAGGATGTATTCGATGAGCAATCCTGACGACGTTGAGGGCAGGCAGATCAACCGTCGCCAGCTTCTGCGTTTCATGGGCGCCTACAAACTGGGACTCGTCTCGAAGGAGCCGGACCCGCTCATGGACGACATCATGATGCAGGGTGTTCTGTTTCGCAATGCAGACCAGGAGCTCATCGAGGACTTGTCGACAGAGGATCTCTACGTAATCGCAATTGCGGCCTATGATTTCCAAGCCGCGATGAAGAAGGAAAAGATGCTGCTTTGGACGACCAAGATCAGCTGCCCCTCAATCGGATTGTCGCTGCCCGAGACACTTCCGGTCATGCTTGCGCTGGCGGCTCCGAATATTGGCCGTGAGACGCCCAAGCCGGTCGCAGTGCGCGCAACGGACAAGTTTACGCCTGACGTGAAAATCGGCGAGTCCACCGTGGTAGACTATCTGGTCACGACGGCAGTACCGGTGACGGAAGTCGATCCGAGCAGCATGAAGGCAAAGCCCGCGCAGAAGAATTCGCAGGGTAAGAAGGCAAGAAAGAACTGAGCTAGCCGGCGGTTCACTTCGGACCGTTGCACGCACCCGTCCGCTACCCTTGAGAACCGTGTGCGGGTTCGGTCGCCGCACCGCCACCCTGCATTTCCCGAAGGATTCCCGAGAGGTAGGGAATGAGCTGCTTCTTGCGACTGACGATTCCAGGGAGATCGAAAATCTCGTCCTTTTCGACATGCGGATAGCTGATGCGAGAAATGAAATCCGCATCGCCTTTCACGAGCAGGAGGGAGTTCTGGGTATTGATGTCGGTGACCAGAAGTGCGGCAAAAAGGAGGGACTCGTCGCGTTGAACCTTGCCCAGCGCATCGATGATTTCCCGGGCGTGATTCCAGAAATTGCCGAATCCGAGTTCCTCGACCTGGGAAACGGAGAAGCGTATGTCGCGCTCGTCGTAGATCTTGAAATCGGATCGGATCACGACATCCGGGGTGTTGGCGAGAATGACCGAACCGGAGCTGAAAATGGAATCAGCCAGCGCGCTGGAATTTACGCCTGCGATCTTGCCGAGCCAGGCGAGGATGGAGGCGTCCTTTTCCGTGGCGGTCGGTGAGTTCAGATGAAGGGTGTCGGCGATGATGCCGCCCATCATCACACCTGCTATCGAGGCTGACGGCATCAGTCCTTCGCGCCTAAAGAGGTCTGCCACGATGGTGCATGTCGAGCCAACCGGTTCGTTGAGGAAGAGGATTGGCTGCTGAGTGTTCAACGACCCGAGGCGGTGGTGATCGATGATTTCGGTGATCGTGACCTCGCCTGCGCCGGGCACGGCCTGGGTCAGTTCATTGTGGTCGACGAGGACAAGACGGGTGCGTACCGGCTTGAGGATGTCTGTCCGGGTCAGAATGCCCTGAAGCTTGGCCTCGTCATTGAGCACCATGAAGGCGCCCGTGCTGGAGGAAGTGAACTTGCGCCGAAGGTCGACGAGGCGTGTGTCGGCCGTCACCGAGACGTATTTTCGGTCGACCAGATTGTCGATCGTAGAGGCGGTGCGGATCACCCAGGCGGTGTTGGCGGAGTCATGCGGACTTACAAGAACAGACACGCCGCGGGCCTTGGCCTGGGCGATGATCTCATCGTCAACGCCGAGATTGCCGGTGACGACGATGGCGCGGACTCCGATTTGGAGCGATCGCTGCTGGATGTCCCAGCGATCACCAACAATGATGATCGACTGGGTCGCGGGTATGCCTTCGTCCTGGGCGACTTTCCAGAATGAGCGCACGTCCATTGCACCGACGCGGATAAACATTTCCTCGCATTCGTCAGGCTTGACGGAGTGGATCACCCGGGCGCCGAGAGCCCTCGTGAGGTTGTTGAGGCTTGTGCGGACCTTGCGCATCTCGCGGGCTTCCTTGACGCGTGGCGTGAAGAATCCACCGAGCTGAAAAATGGTTATGGTGCCAATGACGCGGCGATCTGCCGTCGTGACGGGCAGCAGGCGAACGTCGTGACGGTCAATGAGGTCGAGCGCCTCGGCGCACGTTGCGTTTTCGGCGACCGACACAACCTCGCTTACCATGATGTCGCGCACCCGGGGAGTGACATCGCTTACATAGAGTGGAAGGGGCTGGTTGAAGCGTTTCAGGATGGCGTCGATCCGTGCATTTGAGTTTCCGCACCGCGCCGCGAGAAAGCCTGTTTCCCCCTTAGCCTCCTTGAATGCAGCATAGGCGATGGCCGAACAGATGGCGTCGGCATCCGGATTTCGGTGACCGATGACATAGGTTGGTGAGGGAGAACTTGAGGAAGAAGGGCTGGGAAGAACGGACATGATGACCGGTAGGGAAGATGGCTTTGAGGACACGAAATCGGTCAAAACGCAAACGTTCCCGCGAAGTCCCGGCAGAGTTGGGGCGGCGTCCTTCCGTTGGGGCCGAAGCCGGGTTGATCAATTCCCATGGATGTGACGCTTGTCGAGGGCCGTCCTTCCCTCAGAGCCCTGTGCCGACCACACCATCCTCAGCGGCAACGTTGTTGCCGGAATCGAGACCATAGATCCGTCGTGTACCACCCGCTTTGATTGTGGCGCGAAGGTCGGAGGTCAGCGTTCCCTCGGTTCCGACAAGCTTGTTCTCAATGCTTTTGAAATACTGCACGTTGTTTCCAAGGAAGAGGATGTGCCCTCCGCCGTCACCATAGACGCCTAGATTTGCCGTCGCACCGATGCCATTCCAGGTTCCGGCGACAGTCAGGCCTCGAGTGAATGCGAGTGGGGTGGTGGAGGGATCTGTGACCTTGAGCCCGCCGACAAAGTTGATACTGGGAATGCGGGCGAGAAGATCGGGATGCAGGGTATTTTTCGTGGGATCGGCTGGGTTGAGGATGCCCGGGGGAACGTATCCATCAAACAGGCCGTCGTTCTTTGAAAAAAGCAGGCTGGCTTCATTGATTCCCCCGTACCGTGCAAGAAGACCCAGCCAAACGAAGTACTTGTTGGGTGCTGAGATGCTCGGAGCAGGCAGCATGTTAGGGTCCGGCAGACGATCGTTGTGATCGCTTGCGTAGAGAAGCGCTGCCTTGCCGACTTCCCGGAGGTTGCTGGCGTCGACGGCACGTTGGGCCGTTTCGCGAACCTTCCCGATGGTTGGGATAATGATGGCAGAGAGGATGCCAATGATTGCAATGACCGTCAGGAGCTCAATGAGTGTGAAGGCATTGGTTCTTATTTTGTATGATATTTGCATAGCGCATGCATGAAAATCGCAGCGCAATGGCGATAGCAATCGAATTCTGAGATTTTCGCGTGAAGCTGGACAAAGCGCCCAAGGGCTTTTTACCGTGCCACGGAATGAAGATTTTTCTCGATGGTGCCTTGGTGGATGCGGCGGAGGCGAAAATTTCGGTGTTCGATCATGGTCTGCTTTACGGCGATGGTGTCTTTGAAGGCATTCGTCTGTATGGTGGAAATGTCTTTCGCTTGGAGGAACACCTGGAGCGACTCGAATATTCTGCCAAAGCAATCCTGCTTGAACTGCCGTGGTCCCGAAAAGAGTTGAGCGATGCGGTCTGCGAAACCTGCCGCGCCAACAATCTTACGGATGCCTATATCCGACTTGTGGTTACAAGAGGGGTGGGCGATCTTGGGCTTTCTCCTTGGCTGTGCAGGAAGCCGTCGATCTTTATCATCGCCGACAAGATCGCCTTGTATCCGGCGAAGTATTACTCAGAGGGTCTCGAAATTGTGACCGTGCCGACGCGCAGGATGAATCCCGCGGCGCTGAGTCCGGCAATCAAGTCGCTCAACTACCTCAACAATATCCTCGCAAAGATCGAGGCCCGGCAGTTTGGCGCACTGGAAGCGATCATGCTGAACGACCAGGGCTTCGTTGCCGAGTGCACGGGTGACAATATTTTCATTGTTCACAAAGGGCGGATTTTCACGCCCGCGGCCCAGCAGGGAGCTCTCAAGGGTATCACGCGTGACGCCGTATTTGATATCGCCGGACGATTGGACATTGCGATCGAGGAGCATGATCTCACCCGCTATGACGTCTGGAATGCCGACGAGGTGTTCCTCACGGGCACCGGAGCTGAGGTAATCCCTGTGGTTAAGCTGGACGGACGTCAGATCGGCAGTGGTAAACCGGGCCCGGTTTTCGGGCGAGTGCTGGAGGCCTTTCGCAAGGCGGTCTTGACGGATGGAACCCAACTGTAATTCGAGGTACCGACAGAAGCACGAATTGACGAAAGGCGCCGTTGGCGGCGCGAGTTGGCGCATTGGTGTGCCGTTTGGTCCCGTCTTTGGTGGGGGTGGGGAGGTCGAGATAGCCCCATTCCCCGCACTTGCCTCTGTGAGTCCGGCTGGCACGTTGTTTGCAAAGCAAGTCAGCGAAATGTCCGTCCTGAGTTCCAATTTTATCCCTGCCGTGTCGATATTTCCGGCACGTGTGGTATCATTGTCCCATGCCCAGTCCGCTTAAATGTGACTTCTGCACCAAGTCTGCCACTGTTCACCTTACGCAAATCGTTAATAACAAGGTGCATAAGGTGGATTTGTGCGAGGAGTGCGCCCAGGCGAAGGGAGTAACGGATCCCAGTGGCTTCTCGCTGGCCGACCTCCTGATGAAGGCATCGCTCAACACCGAACCGGCCATGCCGTCGGGGGTGCGATGCGAACAGTGCGGGTTTACCCAGGCGGATTTCAAGAAGCATGGGCGATTCGGCTGTCCCCAATGCTACCAAACCTTTTCTCCGATGATTGAGCCGATGTTGGGCTCCATGCACAAGGGCACCTCACATACCGGCAAGGTGCCCCAGCGCGCACTGGCCAGGAAGTCCCTCTATGAGAAGCTGACAAAACTCGAAGTCGACCTCGACGAAGCCGTCAAATCCGAGCGTTACGAAGACGCCGCCCGATTCCGCGATGAAATCCTCCAAGTCAAACAAGCCTTTGATCCCAAGCCGGCGCCAGGGCGCTAGTGCCATGACGATCGAATCGCTGATCGACACGCCTTCCGAACTCACGAACTCCGTGGGCGGCAGCAAGTGCGCGATCGTATTGATGACGCGGATACGCCTTGCGCGAAACCTCGCCGGCCGTGCGTTTCCGGGCTGGGCCGACGCCGATCAGCGCGAGGAGGTCCTGACCGCCTGCCGCAGCGCTGTGACAGGTGTGTCGCAGATGAAGCGCAGCCTCAGCGTTGGTGTCGTCGATATGGACGACCTGCAAAAGCAGGTGCTCGTGGAGCGCCATCTCATTTCCCGCGAGCTTAGCGGATCGAAGGCGGGATCGGGCGTGGTCATCAACAAGGACCAGACGATATCCGTCATGATCAACGAGGAGGACCATCTGCGCATCCAGGTGCTCCGTTCCGGGTTTCAACTGAAGAAGGCATGGACGGCCATCAACGACCTCGACAGTGCGCTTGAGGAGAAGCTCGATTACGCTTTTTCCCCGCAGTGGGGCTACCTGACTGCCTGCCCGACCAATCTCGGCACGGGCATGCGTGCCTCTGCGATGATGCACCTTCCCGCGCTGGTGATTTCCGGCCAGATGGAAAAGGTCGTCCGTGCGGTCAATCAGCTCGGCATGGTTGTGCGCGGACTTTTTGGCGAGGGTTCCGACGCCTCGGGCAGCATCTTCCAGATTTCCAACCAGACGACACTCGGGGAGGCCGAGGAGGACATCATCAAGCGCCTGCAAAGCGTACTGCAGTCGATCATCGAGCATGAACTCAACGGTCGCCAGAAGCTCATTGAGGCGGATGCCGGCAAACTGTACGACAAGATTGGGCGCGCCTATGGCATCCTGCAGAATGCGCATGTCGTCAATTCGGCGGAGGCCATGAACCTGCTCTCCCTGCTGCGCCTCGGCGTCGACCTGCAGGTTTTTCCCGAGGAGACCCGTGCGGTGATCGACAGGCTCTTCATTGAGGCGCAACCCGGCCACATCCAGCATGCCATCAAGCATGGGCTTGAGGCGGGCGAACGTGACTGCTCCCGAGCCACGAGGCTCCGCGAAGAGTTCGCAAAGTTTCCCGCCCCGAGCTTTGCGCCAAACGGCAAGAACTAATGTCAGCCACAAGAAACTTTAAACGCCATGTCTGAACCGATGAACAACTTCACGCCGCGTGCCCAGCAGGTGCTGGCACTGGCTCGCAAGGAGGCCGATCGCTTCCATCACAATTACGTCGGTACGGAGCACATATTGCTTGGCTTGATCAAGCTCGGCCAGGGTGTGGCTGTGTCCGTTCTCCAGAAGATGGGGCTCGACCTTGAAACCGTGCGCAATGCGGTCGAAAAGCAGGTCGGTACCGGCACCGAAACCAAGACCCAGGGCAGCATTCCCTATACGCCCCGCGTCAAGAAGGTGCTTGCACTGGCAGGCAAGGAGGCCAAGGCACTGAACCACTCCTACGTCGGCACCGAGCATATCCTGCTTGGTCTGCTCCGTGAAGGTGAGGGAGTTGCGGCGCGAGTGTTGAAGTCGCTCGACGTCGACATCGAGCGGACGCGCAATGAAATCCTGCGAGAACTGGATCCCCAGTTCTCGGGCTCCTCGGACAATCCGCCTGCCGGAGAGGAAGCCGCTGCGCCGTCACCTCGCGGGGGAGGCGGTGAGGACGGCAAGAAGGACGTCAAGACTCCGGCGCTCAAGGCCTTTGGCCGTGATCTCACGGAGCTCGCCCGGAAGGGCGAGCTTGACCCCGTTGTCGGCCGCAAGAACGAGATCCGCCGGGTCATCCAGATCCTTTGCCGCCGCACGAAGAACAATCCCGTGCTCATCGGCGAAGCCGGGGTTGGCAAGACCGCCATTGTCGAGGGGCTCGCCCAGGAGATCGCCAACGGCATCGTCCCTGAGATTCTCTTCGACAAGAAGGTCATCACGCTCGATCTCGCGCTGATGGTGGCGGGCACCAAGTACCGTGGTCAGTTCGAGGAGCGGATCAAGGCCGTGATGGACGAGATCCGGCGCGCCAAGAACGTCATCCTTTTCATCGATGAGATGCACACCATCGTGGGTGCCGGCGCCGCTGAGGGTGCGATGGATGCCTCCAATATCTTCAAGCCGGCGCTTTCGCGCGGAGAATTGCAGTGCATCGGTGCAACGACGCTCAACGAATACCGCAAGTACATAGAAAAGGATTCCGCGCTGGATCGCCGTTTCCAATCCGTCAAGGTTGAGCCACCCTCGGTCGAGGACACGATCACGATCCTCAAAGGCATCCGCGGAAAGTACGAGGATCACCACAAGGCGATCTTCAGCGACAAGTCGCTCGAAACCGCCACAAAACTCTCCGATCGCTACATCACGGGCCGCTTCCTGCCCGACAAGGCCATTGATGTCATGGACGAAGCCGGTGCGCGTGCACGCATAGGCGCGCTCACGCGTCCGCCTGATGTCGAGGACATGACGAAGCAGATCGAAGAGGTTTGCGCGAAGAAGGAGCAGGCCATCGCGGCGCAGCATTTTGAGGAGGCCGCCAAATTCCGCGACCAGGAGAAGCAGCTCCGCCTCAAGCAGGAGCAGATCACCGAGGAGTGGAAAAAAGCGCGTGAAGAGAAGCGCGTGGAGATTGACGAGGACCTCATGATGCAGGTCGTCGCCGACTGGACCGGCATTCCTCTCTCGCGCATGGAAAAGAAGGAAAGCGAGAGGCTGCTCGGTCTCGAGGACGAGATTCGCAAAGTGGTGGTCGGCCAGGAGGCCGCCGCGGTGGCGATTGCCCGGGCATTGCGGCGTTCGCGGGCGGATCTCAAGGACCCGCGCAGGCCGATCGGCTCGTTCATGTTTGTCGGACCAACGGGCGTCGGCAAGACGGAGACCGCAAAGCAGCTCGCCTCGCAGATGTTCGGAAATCAGGACGCGCTCATCCAGATCGACATGAGCGAGTACATGGAGAAGTTCGCGGTTTCGAGGCTGATCGGTTCACCTCCGGGCTATGTCGGCTACGAGGAGGGCGGCCAGCTCACTGAGGCCGTCCGTCGCCGCCCCTACTCGGTCATCCTGTTCGACGAGGTTGAGAAGGCTCATCCGGATGTTCTTCAACTCCTGCTTCAGAT
This sequence comes from Verrucomicrobiota bacterium, assembly GCA_014584295.1. Taxonomy (GTDB): domain Bacteria; phylum Verrucomicrobiota; class Verrucomicrobiia; order Opitutales; family Opitutaceae; genus UBA6669. The sequence goes on along the minus strand of JACTNC010000016.1, from coordinate 71,569 downwards.
CCTCGAGGACGGCCGCCTGACGGATTCGCTGGGTCGCACGGTGGATTTCCGGAACACGATCATCATCATGACCTCGAATGTCGGCGCGGCCCTTCTGCAGCGTCAGACGACGATGGGCTTTGGCGCCGCTTCGGGAAGCTTCTCCGATCATGAACGCATGAGGGAAAAGGTGCTCGAGGAGGCCAAGCGCATCTTCAAGCCCGAGTTCCTGAATCGTATCTCGGACATCATCTTCTTCCGTCCGCTGGACAAGAGTGACCTGATCAAGATTGTGGACATCGAGCTGGTGAAGTTCGCAAAGCGCCTGGTCGAGCGGAAGATCGTGCTTGAGTTCAGCGACGAGGCGAAGGCGCTGCTCATTGAGAAGGGCTATGACGAAAAGTACGGCGCGCGTCCGCTGCGCCGGGCAGTCGAACACTACCTTGAGGATCCCCTCGCGGAATCGCTGCTTCGCGGCGATGTCAAGGACGGCGAAACCGTTCTGGTCGTGCGCAATGGCGAGAAGCTCGAATTCAAACAAAAGGAACCCACGCAGCCCGCCGCGGATACGGGGGTTGCGACCTGAGTCTGATACGACCGATTTCAAAGGCCGCCTTTGGGCGGCCTTTTTTGCAGGTGCTCTCCTGATTCTGGTGCGTCCCATGGTCCGTTCGGTGATTTCCCTTCTCATTTCGACGGCAGCAGTCACAGCACTGCATGCCTGGGAGATCCCTGAAACCTGGCTGGAAAGGGATCCGGGGGGGCGCGAGGTTGCAGCGATTGTCCAGAGCGGCACCTCCGAATCGTGGGCTGCAGTATCAGGCTCGATTCTTCCCCAGGTGCTGGCTGCCTACGTTCGCAAGCCGGAGCGGGCAGGCGGATTGTACGGCTGGCTGCTGGCGGGGCGATGGGCGGCACTGATGGGTGAGCGGGAGGCGACATTCATTCCCCGATGGGTCGATGCAATCAACGGTAATCGGGCGGGTCACTCCAACATGGAGACGGTCTATGAACCCAGGGATCGGACGCTCGGTGATGGTTTGCGAAAAGAGTTTGTTTCATGGGTGCTGTTGCACCGTCCGTTCCTGGAATCGTTTTTTGGACAGTTGTTGCCCTGTGATTATGTGCCGAGGGTCTTCTCGATCCTGGATCGTCTGCATCAGGCGGATTCCATCGCTTTCGAGAGGTATTGTCAGCTCGCCCTTGCGATAGCGCTGGTGTACGATGTGCCTCCGCCTCCCGGCTGGCCACATGCCCAAGTCGATCAGGCGGTGCTGAAGCGCAGGCTGCCATCTCCCTTGGCTACTTTCGATTTTTTTGTGAAGTTGGACCGCCAGGGCCAATCGCTTCATCGCATTGCCTCCCTGAGTGCGGGAGAACTCAAATTCCTGGTCGATCTGGCCGCTCCTTTTGGTGAACTCGCCTGGGCTCAGGCAAACGTGCACGCGCCTGTCGCACAGCTGGCGGAAACCTATACGATGGTCAGCTACAGGCACGACCGTGCAGATTCCGGCGCATTTGTGTGGCGTGAGCCCGCCTATACGCTGCCCGGTATCCTCATGGCCGGTGGCATCTGTGTTGATCAGGCCTATTTTGCCACGCAGTGTGCGAAGGCGAGGGGCGTGCCGACGATGATTTTTCGCGGTGCTGGATTGGACAGACGTCATGCCTGGTTCGGATACCTTGATGGCCACCGTCGTTGGCAGCTGGATGCCGGCAGGCCCGCCGGGCAGAAGCTCGTAACCGGACTGGCTCACGATCCCCAGACGTGGGCGGACCTAACGGATCACGAATTGCAGTTTCTTTCGGATGGCTTTCGGAACTCCACGCGTTTTCGGCAGGCATGCATCGAGGCGGAGTTTGCCGAGGTCTTCATGGAGCGCGGCAATTCCAGCGCAGCGATGCGCGCTGCGCGGCGGTCCGTCAACTTCGAGTCCCGCCTCCTGAAGGGCTGGCAGACCTACTTTGCCGCCGCAGAGGCGGTTCAAGCCGAGTCCTCGACCGTCGAGGCCGCGCTTCGAGAGGCGGCGCTGGCGTTCCAGCGGTATCCCGAGCTCAGTCAACATTTTTCCGCGATCCTGTCGGGCCGCCTGCGGGCAAGGGGGGAGACGAGTGCGGCGGACTATCAGGATCGGATGACAGCGCGAAAGTTTCAAGGCAGGCGGGCGGACCTGGCTTTCAGTCAAGCCATGGCGGAACTGAGCAGGGCAGTGGCCTCCAGACCGATAGTCGAACAGATGCGCCTTTTCCGTGAGATCGTCGATCTCCATGCGCGGGGCCAGGGCATCTCCTTTTTCGACCAGGTGGTCCGTCCTTTTTCAACGCAGCTTGCCGGGAAGGGAAACACCGAAGAGGCGGTGCGGGCAGTCGCCTATGCGAGAAGCGCGATGTCGCCCGCACCCGGATCGCTGTTGGAGAAGGAAATGAATGGCTTGAGCCAGTCGTTGCGCCGATCGGTGGCCGTCAAGCCGTAGACCGGATGTTCCTACCTTGAAGGAACGCGGGCCTTGCTGCGAAGGATGAATACAACTCCGGTGGCAATCAGGAAAAGCGAATAGAATGTGCCCCGGCTGAGCCCCAGGATGAGCGTCGCATCGGGTTCGCGAAACATTTCACACACGATTCGGGCTACTCCGTAGGCAGCCAGATACTCTCCACAGAGTCTTCCGGGGGCCTTTGCAACCACGTCGGTTTTCCAGAATCGCCATTGGGCAAACGCAAACAGCAGAAGCCCTTCAAGGAATGCTTCGTAGAGTTGGGACGGGTGTCGCGGTGGTATCTTTGTCACGTCCAGGGCGGTGGGATCACTCGCCGGGAATATGACTGCCCACGGAACCAAGCTGATCCGTCCCCAGAGTTCGCCGTTTATGAAGTTGGCAATGCGACCAAAGAGCAGGCCAAGGCTTGCGACAGAGCTTACGACGTCGGCGATGTGGGCAAAGGAGATCTTTTGCCGCCAGGCGATCCATCCGATCGCGATTGCGACTCCGGCGAGGCCGCCATGGAAGGCCATGCCGCCGCCCCATACCTTGAAGAGGACAAGGGGGTTCGCGGCGAGTTCGTCGATGTGGTAGAGGAGAAAATAGCCCAGGCGTCCCCCGATCACGACGCCGAGGACCATGCCCACCATCAGGTCGCTGATTTGAGACTCTGTCATGCGGGTACGCCCTTTTCGCGCATAGCGAATCATGAGCCATGCTGCGCCGACGAATCCGAGGACGTAGGCCAGCCCATAGTAGCGAATGCCGAAGTTGTCGGAGAATTTTACCAGAAAGGGGTCCCAAGTATGGACCCAGGTCGCGAAAGGAATCATTGGTCTTGAGAGTGGTCCTGAGGTGGCCGTGGAGCAACGGGCGGCTTCATTGGCGGCATGGCGCGTCGTATGGGAGCGCGTGTCTGTCGCTGATTCTTTGATCGGGCAAGTTCCCTCATGTCCACCGCGACGTCGTCATTCTCGAAGATTTCCCGGCCGAGAATGTGCTCCATCACATCCTCCATGGTGAGCACGCCTGCTGTGGCGCCAAATTCATCAACTACGACCAGAAATTGCTGGTGCTTCCTGAGGAAAACCTGGAGGGCATTCTCAATCGAAACGGTTTCTGGGATAAAGTGAGCCTCCTGCATGAGATGTTGAACCGTCGTCTGATCCTTGTCCTCGGCCTTGGCCTTGAGCAGGTCGCGACGCCGTACGACGCCCACAATATCGTCAAGGTTGCGCCCGTACACGGGCATTCGACCAAAGGGGATGTTGGGATGGGCGGCAAACACGTCACCTACCGTCGCTGATTTCTGAAGTGCGGTCACCACAGTCCTCGGGGTCATGATGTCTGTTACACGGACATCGCTCAGTCCGAGCGTATTTGTGATGATGTTGGACTCGTTGCGGGTCAGGACGCCTTGTTGAGCGCCACGTTCTGCCAGCAGGATGATCTCCTCGTCGGGATCATCCTGCATTCGGGGAGGATTTATGAAAACGCGAATGAGCCGCGAACTCAGGAAGCTGACCGGCTTCATGATCCGGTTTGCAGTATGGAGAGGGTAAACCAAGACCGGCTGGAGGGTGCGCCGGTAGTTTACACCGATGCTCTTTGGGAGAAATTCCGCAAAGATCAGCACGGAAATCGTGAGAATGACTGAAATCGCCCCCAGCGCTGCATCGCCGTAGATGCGCGTTGCGAGTCCTCCGATGATCACTGATCCCAGGGTGTTTGCCAGCGTGTTGAGTGTCAGGATAGTGGACATCGTTCCCTCGATGTTGTGCTTAAGCCGCTCAAGACACAGCCCCCGCGCAGGCCTGCTCTTCTTGAGTGCCGCGATGTCAGCCCCCGTCGTGCTCAGCATCATGGCCTCCGCCAGCGAGCAAAGGAAGGAGACGCCCACCGTCAGAATGATTGCGACAAGGAGACTGACCATGGCACCAAGCTTATGCGCGGTACGGGGGATGCGATTCAAAAGTCCACCTTGGGTAGTCCCGCCCCAAGATCCCGGTTGCCTTTGGGGGCTGGAGTAACAAGCAAAATCGGACTGTCTGAACGGTCCGCCGATTGAGCCCCGATGTCGATCGGGCTTGGCTGGCGATTGTTACGATCTCCCTCCCAATTGCACCCCTGCCTGCCCCGTTGTCCAGGAAAGCTGCAATCGCCAGACGTGGCATCTGCCATGGTCTTTCTCCCAATCTTTCATCAACTCAGACCCTATCGATTCATGACCCCCTACCTATCATTCATCACCCATCGAGGCCGCCCGGCCGTTTTGATCCTGGCTCTGGCATCCGCGGTCGTACTGCAGGCCCAGCAGGTGGCTGATCCCGCGAGGGCGAAACCTTCGGATCAGGATTCCGACCAGGTGGTCAAACTTTCACCCTTCACGGTCTCCACAGAAAGGGACTCCGGATATTTTGCAGCGAATACGCTGGCGGGAAGTCGCATGAACACGAACCTCGCCGACCTCGGTGCTTCGGTGTCGGTGGTGACCAAGCAGCAATTCGAGGACACGGCCTCGACGGACATCAATGACATCTTTCGCTACGAGGTTAACACCGAAGGTTCCCTGACCTACACGCCGGGGACGCAGAGCATGCGCAACGATGGCGTGCTCGACGTCAACGCGGGCGGTACTCAGGGCAACAATATCACACCCTACACCAATGCTGGTGCCAACCGTGTGCGCGGTCTGGGTTCGCCGAGCGCTGCGCTCAACTACTATCCCGCCATCGGCGCGGTGCCCTTTGACTCCTACAATACGCAAACCGTCGAGATCAGCCGTGGACCCAATTCCATGCTCTTCGGACTCGGCAGCCCGGCGGGCATCGTCAATCAAAGCACGGCGCAGGCCCGCATGGGCAAGCGCACGGCCCAAGTGTCGCTGCGGACCGATCAGTACGGTTCATTCCGCACGGCGCTCAATTTCAACGAGGGACTCGCCTCCGACAAGCTCGCGATCTACGGCGCCGCTGTTTTTGACGACCGGAAGTTCGATCGTGAACCCTCCTATGACAAGACCAAGCGTTACTACGGTGCACTTACGTTCAAGCCCTTTAGGGGGACCACGCTGAAGGTCAACGCGGAGAAATACGACAACGACAATCGCCGTCCGAACACACTGACTCCACGCGACTATATCACCCAGTGGAATCTCGCGGGGCGCCCCTATTACGACCCGACGACGATGAAGGTTTACAGTCTCAACACCCGTCAGGAATTGAGCATGATGGTGAATGATGCGGCGTCGCCCTTCGCGAATGCGCTCCGCGCATTCATTGAATCGCGTCCGGGGTTTGATGCGTCCAAGTGGAATGCGGCGAAGACCCAATACAATGGGGTCAACATCTTCGGCAATGCCCGCTGGGGTATTCCCGCCAATTGGGTGGCCGGAACACCTTCGACCAACATCCTTTTCGTGCCTGGCATTGGAGAGGTGAATCAAGGGCGCAGCATCATGCAGATCGCGGATGGTCAACTGGTGAACTGGTTTCAGCCCACCTATCAGTACCGGTATCTCCCCGGTTTCGGGACGGCGACGAATCCAGCGGCGAACCCCGCAGTGGTCCCGACGGTCGCGGCGATCAATGCGAACTCGACCTGGGCCAGCATCTATACCCGGACCTATACCTCATCGGCGGCCTGGACCGGCGCGGGCAACGGAATCGCGGCGGGCAGCTACCGTTATCCGGGCGTGACGGATTCGTCGATCTACGACTGGCGCGACATCAACATCAACTCGATGAACTTCGGCAGTGCCAAGAACACGAACTTGAATGTCGAATTCGAGCAGGAGCTCCCAGGCAATCTTTTCTTCAGCGCCGGCTGGTTGCGCCAGGATTTCAACCAGCGCGTCAATTATACGGTGGCGCAACTCAACGTCGCCACGCTCTTCGTCGATACCAATATCAAGCTCCCAGACGGCTCAGCCAATCCCTATTTCGGCAAGCCGTATGTCGAGGACCAGGATCCCGACAGCTATGTAAATGAGGAACTCGATGACCATTACCGCGCAATGCTCGCGTGGACACCGGATTTCACAGTAAAGGACGGTTGGATCCGCTGGCTGGGCCGTCACCAGGTGCTGGGGCTGGCTTCGCGTGACGAGTATATGACGACGACGATGCGTCAGCGTCTCCACTATGTGAGCAGCACGAGCGACACGGGTCGCTATCGCTATATGCGCAATCCGAACAACAATGCGGATGGAACCCCCACGGGCTATAATTTGAATACGACTTCGCTACGTCGCACCTACTACCTCGCCACTCCCGGTTCTCCGGATGGTGTTGTCACGAGAGCCGCGGGCACCTGGGACTACATGACCTATACAGGAAACATTCAGGCCTATAATTACGACACGTCGACCTTCATTCCGGTCAACATGACGACCGAGTTCATTGATTTCGACGCGCATACTGGCCGCAATCAAAAGGTCGTAGAGTCGCTCAGCACAGGTATCACCAGCCATTTCTGGAATGATCGCCTCATCACTACCTTTGGTTTCCGCAAGGACAAGTACAAGGCCCGTGTAACAAACACCGGGACAGGTGCTGTTGTTGATTCCGCCGGCAATATCGTCGCTCCGGCCATTACCAATGCTCAGAAATGGGTAAATGGGGTATTTCAGCGAGACTTCCTCTTCAACCGCTGGGGACCCTATAACGAGATTGAGGGCACAACCCGTACGATGGGCGGCGTGCTGCGCCCCTTCCAGGGATGGAGTGGGATCGAAAACAGGGCCAACAACGGTTCGCGCCTCTGGCAGTTTGTCCGCAACTTTGGCTTCAGCTACAATGAGTCAGACAACTTCAATCCCCCGTCGGCGGCACTTGGCGACTTCTATGGCAATCCGCTTCCCAAGCCGACCGGTGAGGGGAAGGATTATGGCATTCAGTTCAGCCTCTTTGAGAACAAGCTCTTTGGCCGTGTGACCTGGTTTGAGGCCTCGAATCTCAACGAAAATATTGCCGCCCCGGTCGTGTTTGGACGCCTTTCGAGCAATGTGGACGAAACGATCTTCCGCAATTGGGCCCGGACGATTGCGCTCATTAACATGGGCAGGGATCCGACAGCGGACGGCTTTGGGGACAATCTCAGCGCCGCGGAGGAGGATGCGATTCAGGCTGCTGCGGAAAAGATCTGGCAGCTTCCGTACGACTATTACACCACACGCCCCTTCGCGATGGGTGCCACGCGCAATGCCGAGGCCAAGGGGATCGAGGCGGAGATCAACTACAATCCCACGCGCAACTGGACAATGAAGTTCACCTTCGGAAAGCAGGATACAAAGTATGCGAGTGTGCTAAAGGAGTACCTGCCGTGGGAGGCCGAGCGCATGGCGGTGTGGAAAGCGGCAAAGGCAAGCACCTACCTGAAACCTGAGTACCAGCGTTTCGTGACCTACACGACTTCAGGAGGACGTGCAGTTAACCTCACGGACTTTTGGAGTTCCTATGGCTATAACAGCTCGGTGTTTCCTGAGGTAGCCAACAGTTATCCCAATCCCGAAGCCTACTATGCCGCGATCGTCATGCCCCAACTCGCCCTCGACCGTGATTTGCAGGGCCAATCCGTCCAAGGGCAGCGCAAATATCGCTGGTCGTTCCTTAGCAGCTATAATTTTACCACAGGCAAGCTCAAGGGATTCACGATTGGTGGCAGCCAACGTTGGGAGGACAAAGCGGTCATCGGATACCTGGGCAAGGCCAGTGGCGTCAACCGGTACAATGGTCAGCCGGTGATGGACATTTCCGATGTGAGCCAGCCGGTCTACGACGATGGCAACACCTACACGGATCTTTGGATTTCCTATCGACGCAAGATTCTCGACGATCAGGTTGGAATGAAGATCCAGCTCAATGTCTCCAATGTCTTTGAGGGAGGCAGGTTGCGTCCGGTCGGGGTCAATTATGACGGATCTCCCTACGCGTTCCGCATCATCGATCCCCGCCAGTTTGTCCTGACGGCAACGTTTGACTTCTGAGCAATCCTCGGGGCCTTGCCTCGATCTCCGCGCGGTCCTCGCTCAAATGGGGGCCGCGTTTGCTTTTTCTTCCTCTTGCATTTTGGCGCAGACAGTTTGGCACAACAGGAATGGCGGATATGTTGGGCAGGTTGTGCTCACTGCGAACTTGCGCGGAACGCGTGGCTCGGGCGTGATGCACGTCATGAGCACTTTGAAACGGACGCCTCTGTTTGATTTTCACGTTTCCCATGGCGGTCGGATGGTTGATTTCGCGGGATGGGAAATGCCGGTCCAGTACCGCAGCATCCTTGAGGAGCACAAGGCGGTGAGAAGGACGGCGGGACTGTTTGACGTTTCGCACATGGGAGAGGTGGAGGTGAGCGGTCCCGGAGCTGCGAACTTCCTGAATCACGTGCTCACGAATGACGTTCGCAGCCTCTTTCCGGGTCGTGTCCTGTATTCGCCGATGTGCCTGCCGAGCGGAGGTGTTGTCGATGATCTGCTGGTCTATCAGCGGGCTCCGGATGCTTATTTCCTATGCATCAATGCGGGCAATATTGCGCGGGACCTTGCATGGCTTCAGGCGGAAGCTGACGGTTTTGAAGTCACGGTGAACAATCGCTCTGATGATTACGGTCTTGTCGCTGTGCAGGGGCCGCAGGCTGCGGCGTTAGTTCAGAGTCTGACCGGTGCCAAACTGGATCGGGTGAAGTATTACCACTTTGTGGAGGGCACGGTGGCGGGTGTTTTCTGCCTCATCAGCCGAACGGGGTACACGGGCGAAGATGGATTTGAACTTTACCATGCCGCCGGAGACTCCGTGCTCCTGGCTGAGGCAATTGTCGCAGCCGGCGCGCCGGTGGGGCTCGAATTGGCCGGCCTGGGCGCGCGCGATTCGCTTCGTCTTGAAGCAGGGTTTCCTCTCTACGGTCATGAACTCACGGATGCGATTTCCCCGATCGCCGCAGGTCTGGGCTGGACGGTCAAGTTTGACAAACCCGGGGATTTTATCGGGCGGGCGGCGTTGCGTGAGGAGAAGGAGCGAGGTCCGGCAAAGAAGGTCATCTTCTTCCGAACAGGCGATCGCCGGATTGTTCGTGCTGAATCCATTGTGCTCAACCAGGAAGGAACACCCGTAGGAAGGGTGCTTTCCGGCACGCTTTCGCCCATTCTGAATGAAGCGATTGGCTCTGCCTTGGTGGATGGGGCAGCGACCCAACAAACCCTTGTGACTGAGATCAGAGGGACAAGGTTGCCGCTCATCCGGGTGAAGCCACCCTTCGTCGAACTCAAGAAGGCAGTTTGACAGATTGGAACCGCTTTTCGCAGATCGACCTTGATCTGGGGCGGTCTCCCCGGATCCTATGACCTCCTCAAATCTTTCCCAACGCATCATGAGCAATATCCCCGCCGACCTTCATTACGCGAAATCGCACGAATGGGTGAAACGCGAGAGCGACGGCATCATCACCATTGGAATAACGGATTATGCGCAGAATTCGCTCGGCGACATCACCTACGTGCAGACACCCAAGGTGGGAAGCAAACTGAAGGCCGGGGATGTCTTTGGTGTGGTCGAGAGCGTAAAGGCGGCATCCGATCTCTATGCACCCATGGCCGGCGAAGTTGTGGCGATCAATGAGCAGCTGGATCAGAAGCCGGAGACCGTAAATCAGGATCCTTACTCGGCGGGCTGGATGTTGAAATTGCGTCCGGACGCACCCCTTTCCACCGATGGACTTCTAGACGCTGAGGCTTATGGCAAGTTGATCGGTTAGTTAAGGGGCCATTCCGGTCGGAATTCCAGCTGCCGAAGAATAGGGCTGGAACGGCTCACATGGGCTGAATTAGGCTGCAGATCGCTGACCATCGCAAGGCGACCCGCAATCGATAGCGTGCATTTCCCCTTTCCTATTTCCCGTGAAGTTCATTCTCGTATTCCCTTGTTTTCTGGCGGCGGTATCCCTTGGCGGTTGCGCGAGAAAGGAAGGCACTGGCGGGCAGGGAGGCGCGCGAGGAGGTTCCCTGCGTGAGCAGAAGCAGCCGGTGGAAGTCACCCAGGTCGCCCGCATGGACCTGTCGGAAACCCTGAATGTGGTGGGATCGGTGGCACCGAATGAATCCGCGGAATTGCGGGCAGAAATCTCGGGACTCGTGCGGGGTATTTTTTTCGAGGAAGGCCAGCCCGTGACGAAGGACAAGGTGCTCCTGAAAATCGATGACTCGGAATTGCGTGCGCAATTGGCTCAGGCCGAGGCCCGTTATCAATTGACGGACCTGAGCCTGCAGCGCGCTGAAAATCTGCGGCAGTCACAGTCGACGACCCTTGCAGAATACGACAGGGCAAAGTCGGAGTTTGCCTCCGCCAAGGCGGATCTGGCCGTGCTCAATCTCCGTCTTGAGAAGACTGAAATCAAGGCACCATTTGACGGGATCGTTGGTGCGCGTGCCCTATCGCCGGGCGACTACGTTACAAGCCAGACCTCGATCACGAGCATCGATGATCTCAGCCGCCTGAAGATTGAGTTTCAGGTTCCCGAGCGATTTCTGGCAAAGGTTCGGCCCGGGACGCGATTTGTCGTCACATCGAGTTCGCTGGAACGGGGAAAGCAGGTTCATGGGGAGGTCTATTTCGTGAGCTCTGTCATTGACCGATCGACACGATCCAGCGCGGTCAAAGGCATGCTCTTTGAGCCACCTCCCAGTCTGAAGCCTGGCATGTTTGCGAACATCGAGGTTGTACTCGAAGTGCGCGAAAAGGTCCTGGCGGTACCGGAGGGAGCCATCCTGACGACCACCAATGGCACGACTCTGATCGTGGCGAAAGAGGTGAACGGCGAGACTGTCGCAGAATTTGTTCCGGTTCGCCTGGGATTGCGTTCACGTGGTTTGGTGGAGGTGACTGCCCTCAAGGGTGAACTCGCAGAGAATTCGCGCATTGTGGCTTCCGGCGTCGGAAGTCTCATACTTTTTCCAAGCGCCAAGCTTCAGCCACGCCCCCTCAAGGAGGATTTCCGATTTTGAAATCGTGCCATCAATACATGTGCGCGTGCAGCGCTGAACGCTTGGTTCCTGACTTCGCCGGGATCCACTACAGACGATGACGCTCTCCGACCTCTCCATCAAGCGGCCGGTCATTTGTCTGGTCGCATCGATCCTCATCCTTCTGGTGGGAGGCCTATCGTTTCGGAATCTCCCGGTACGCGAGTATCCGGTCACCGATCCGCCGGTGATTTCCGTTGAAACAAGCTATCCGGGTGCGTCTGCGGAGGTGGTGGAGTCGAAGATCACAGAACCGCTGGAAAAGGACCTCTCCGCCATTGATGGCATCCGATTCCTTCGATCGACTTCGCTGGAGGGCGAATCCCGAATCACCCTCGAATTCAATCTCAATCGAAATCTCGACGAGGCGGCGAATGATGTGCGGGACCGTGTGTCTCGCGCTCGAAACAATCTTCCCCAAGAGGCGAGGGAGTCGCAGGTATCCAAGGTCGAGGCTGATGCCAGTCCAATCCTGTCCGTCTCGTTCAGGTCGGATACGTACTCCCGGCTGGAACTCTACGATTTTGCGGACCGATTTGCCGTGCAGCGTTTTCAGACGGTGCCGGGCGTCGGTTCCGTGGTCATTCGCGGGCCGAGGTATACGATGCGCCTCTGGGTCGACAGCGATCGACTTGCCGCCTACGGCCTGACCGTGTCGGACATCGAAAGCGCGCTCCGGCAGCAGAACGTGGAGATTCCTGGTGGGCGCATAGAATCCGTCTCACGTGAATTTACCGTGCGTGTGCAGGGAAACATGTCAGAGACCGTCGATTTTGAGAATCTGGTGCTGGCGACGCGGGGAGGCTATCAGATCAAGTTCTCCGATGTGGGGCGCGTGGAGCTTGGCGCCGGCATCAATGACCTTCGCAGTGAGACCTTTTTCAAGGCGCAGTCTTCCGTCAGCGTTCTGATCATCCGCCAGTCCCAAGCCAATCTGCTCGACGTCGCGAACGCCATCAAGGCACTGGTGCCGTCGATCCAACGCGAGATGCCCGAGGGCGTATCGCTTACTGTGAGCTACGATACGAGTGTATTTGTGGACCGCTCGGTCAAGGAGGTCTACAAGACGCTGGTCGAGGCAACCGTGCTTGTCGTGTGCGTGCTGTTTTTCTTCCTGCGCGACTGGCGCGCGACGGTCATTCCTCTGCTCGCCATTCCCGTCTCCATTGTGGGCGCGTTTGCCATCATGGCATGGCTCAATTTCACGCTGAACGTGCTCACCCTGCTGGCGCTCGTACTTGCCGTGGGACTTGTGGTGGACGACGCGATCGTGATGCTGGAGAACATCTATCGGCGCATTGAGGAGGGGGAGAAGCCAATACCGGCAGCGGTACGGGGTGCGCGGCAGGTGGCATTTGCCGTCATTGCGACAACGCTGACCTTGGCCGCGGTGTTTGTACCCGTGGCATTTCAGTCGGGGCAGACGGGCCGCCTGTTCTACGAATTCGGATTCACACTCGCCATCGCGGTGCTGGTGTCGGCGTTCGTGGCTCTGACACTGACGCCTATGCTGTGCTCGCGCATGCTGAAGACCCGGAGGGCAAGCGACGGCAGCGTTGATCATGGATGGTTCTATCGCAAGACGGAGCCCTTCTTCGCGGCGATGAATCGCGCCTATTCGGCGATGCTACGGGGTGCCTTGAAGGGAAAGGCGGTGGTGTTGATATTTGCCCTGGTGTTTTCGTGCCTCGGGCTGTGGCTGTACACGAAACTCCAGCGGGAGCTGATACCCATCGAGGATCGGGGTATTTTCTCGGCGCAGTTCATTCCCCCGGTCGGTTCCACACCCTCCTATGTCCAGGTGTATTCGAAGGAAATGGAGCGGATGATCCTCGACATACCTGAAGTCGATCGCACGTTTCATCGCACGGCGCCCGATCGGGCATTCATCTTTGCAACCCTGAAGCCCTGGGAGGAGCGCACACGGAAGACGCAGGATGTGATCGCCGAGTTGCGGCAGAAGTTCAGCGCGACAATCACGGGAGGGCTTGCCTATCCATCACCCGTGCGCCCGATTGGCAGCCGTCGCGACGCATCCGGCCTGCAGATGGTCTTGCAGGGTGCTGATTTTCGGACGTTGCAGATTGCGGGAGCCAAGTTCCTCGAGGAAATGAGAAAAAGCGGAATCTTTCTGCAGCCGCGTCTGGATCCTCAGCCGACCAAGCCTCAGCTTGCGGTTCGGATCAATCGCGCGTTGGCCGCTGACCTGAAGGTACCCATCAGCGAAATCGCTGGAACGCTTGAATCGCTCCTTGGTGGCAAGCGCGTGACCCAGTTCCAGCGGGGAAACCAGCAATACGATGTGGTTGTGCGTGTCGAGGATGACAAGCGCGTGACGCCGTCGGATTTGGGAAAGCTTTATGTGAGATCGCGTGATGGACAGCTCATTCAACTCGCGAGCCTCGTGACCACGGTGGAGGATGTGGTGCCCGAAAGTTATCCCCACCTGAATCGTCTGCGTTCCGTGACCGTTTCCGGACAACTCGCGACCGGCAAGGTGATGAGTGATGGGATCGCCTTCATGCAGGGCATCGCGAAGACGATTCTGCCGACAGGGTATCGGTACAGTTGGGATGGCGAAACCCGGGACTATCTCGACAGCTCAAGCGATACCTTTATGCTGTTTGGTCTGGCGTTGGTGTTCACGTTCCTGATTCTGGCCGCACAGTTCGAGTCCTGGATCCATCCAATCACGATTTTTACCGCCATCATCCTGGCGATTTCCGGAGGGCTGATTGTGCTCTATTGCACGCGATTCTGGGGACCGGCGATGACGGACAACCTCTTCTCGCGATTTGGACTTATCATGCTGATCGGATTGGTTGCGAAGAACGGCATCCTCATTGTCGAGTTCGCGAACGAACTCCAGATGCATGGCAGGAACGCCTTTGAGGCGGCCTATGAGGCCGCGACGCTGCGTTTTCGTCCGATCCTGATGACGTCGATTGCGACGGTATTGGGAGCAGTACCGATCGCCTTTGCAACTGGCGCCGGTGCGGAGACGCGCAATCCCATGGGACTCGTGATTGTCGGCGGACTCACCCTCGCAACGGCGATCTCCCTCTTTGTCGTTCCGATTGCCTATATCGTGATCGATCGGATCGTTGTGAGGTTGACGGGGCACGGCAGTGCCCAAGGGCTCTCGAAGGCACTCGAGATTGAGCGTGAGACCGCCGCGGCGGCCCACGCTGTTGAAGCGGGAAAATAACCGGCCGATGTTTCAGGCCTTGCCCGAGCGTTCGAACTTGCGTCGCTCGGTGGCGCTGAGGATTCGTTTGCGAAGACGAAGGTTCTTGGGCGTGACTTCGACAAATTCGTCCGCGGCAATGTACTCAATGGCACGCTCCAGCGAGAGCTTGGTGGGAGGAGTCAGTCCTGTCGCCACGCCTTCACCCTGCGAGCGGAAGTTGGTCAGTTTCTTCTCTCGGACTGCATTGATCGGAATATCCTCATTGCGGGGATTTTCACCGACGATCATGCCCTCGTAAACCTGTTCGCCTGGGCCTACAAAAAGCTTGCCGCGCTCCTGGCACATTACGAGTGCGTACGAGGTCGTTTCACCGGCCTCCGTCGCGATCAAGGTGCCTGTGAGGCGGGTGAGAACCTCTCCGGCATGCGGGCCATATTCCTTGAAGAGATGATTCGTTACACCGCGGCCACTGGTCGCATTGATGACGTCGATTTCAAGGCCGATGAGGCCGCGGGTCGTGATGGTCGCCTCGATCATCGTCGAGTAGGGCAGCTTTTCCATGTTGGAGAGCTGACCCTTTCGGTTGGCCAGATTCTGCATGATAGCGCCGACACATTCATCGGGTACCTCGATCCACACAGTCTCGTAGGGTTCGAGCCGCTGGCCGTTCAGGTGCTTCTCGATCACTGTCGGGCGCGAAACGAGCAGTTCGAAGCCTTCACGACGCATCGTTTCGACGAGCACGGCGATCTGCATCGCTCCACGCGCCTTGACGTTGAAGACGCCGGCCTTGTCGCTGTCCTCCACGCTGATCGAGACGTTGGTCTTGAGTTCGCGGAACAGCCGATCACGCAACTGGCGGGACGTGACGAGTTTTCCCTCCCGTCCCACAAGCGGACCGTCGTTGACGCAAAACTGCATTTCGAGGGTTGGAGGATCGATCTGCGTGAAGGGCAGGGCGTGACCGTTTTCGTCGGCGGTCAGCGTATCGCCAATATCGATGTCCTCGAAGCCTGAAAGGCCGACAATGTTTCCGGCTGCTGCGAC
This sequence comes from Verrucomicrobiota bacterium, assembly GCA_014584295.1. GTDB lineage: Bacteria > Verrucomicrobiota > Verrucomicrobiia > Opitutales > Opitutaceae > UBA6669. The sequence goes on along the minus strand of JACTNC010000016.1, from coordinate 55,863 downwards.
ATCGTTTTCGCGCGTGCCGAGACCTGTGAATTCGAATACCTTGGTGATCTTCCCGCGGATTCGCTGGTTGTCAGAGTGGCGGATGACGTAAACGGGGTCGCCTACTTGGATATTGCCACCGAGAATTTTGCCCACCGCAATCCTCCCGACGTAGTCGCTCCAATCGATATTGGACACAAGCATGTGAAACGGCTCGTTCGGTTTTGCAAAAGGAGGCGGAACGTGGTCCAGAACCGTCTCGAACAGTGGGGTCATGTCCTTCCGCTCGTCGCCGAGGTGGTACATCATGTAGCCATCCCTTCCTGATCCGTACACGACGGGCGCGTCGAATTGTTCCTCGGTGGCATTGAGCTCGAGGAGCAATTCCAGAACCTTTTCGTACATCTTCTTCGGGTCGGCGTTGTCGCGGTCGATCTTGTTGATGACAATCACCACCTTAAGCCCATGGGCGAGTGCCTTGCGCAGCACGAAGCGAGTCTGCGCCTGGGGACCGTCATAGGCGTCGACCACCAAGAGGACGCCATCCACCATGCGGAGCGCACGCTCGACCTCACCGCCGAAATCGGCGTGGCCGGGAGTGTCGACGATATTGATGGTCTTGTCTCTCCAGTGGACCGATGTGTTCTTCGCCTTGATCGTGATGCCCTTTTCCTTCTCGAGATCCATCGAATCCATGACACGCTCCTCGACGTGCTGATTAGCCCGGTAGACACCGCCTTCCTTGAGAAGCTTGTCAACCAAGGTGGTCTTCCCGTGGTCGACGTGTGCGATGATGGCGATGTTTCGAATATCCTGATTCATGGAACGGTTCGCGGCGGAGGCCGCGTGTTGAAAAACCCGATACCGTGCAGGGGACGCATTTTCATGGCAAGGCGGAAGCCCGGAGGATTTTTGACGGGCGTTTCTACGGCCCATGCAGACCGCCACTTACGGGTTCAATTCCAGGGTATTGCAAATGCCACTACATCTATCTGGGCGAATGAGGTGCACAGTCTTCGCCACGTTGCCAGGCGGTGGCTTGGATCGCGTTGGCTCGGACTGCTGCGCTACCAGACGTCAAGCACCGCACTTACCGCGGCGGATGACAGTGATTGCGCCAGCAAGGGCACCGCCTGGTATTCGGCGCGGAGCTGGTTGTCGAACGCCCCTGTTTGAGGGTTGTCCGTGAAAACCTGTTTCGTCGCAATCAAGGGACGATCCTTGAAATAAACCCTATCCGCGTTCGGCGTCGAGAGGGTGATGGAGGCTGACAGATTGAGGTTAAACTTGCGTGCGAGTCCGGTGTCGTTTGGCAGAACCGTGGCCACCTCTCGCCCATATGTTCCCAGGGTCACGGAAAGGATCACCTCCGCATCCTCGGGTGAGTTGACGACGCTCAGCCGTCCATCCCGGATGAACGCATCGCGAAGTTCGGTGCTGATCAATGCCACCGCCTGTGGAAGGCTTGCATGATTGACGACCGGCTCAATGTAGATCCGCTTGAAAGCCGTTGTGCTTCCCGTGCCCAACACATAGTGACCGCAGCCGGTGAGGAAGCTGGCGGCGACCAGAAGAACGGAAGCGGCAGCCTTCATTGTGGCTGAACAGATTCTGCTCCGGGACTTCAGAAGAAGAGGAATTTCTTGCGCGGCTTCTTGCCAGCCGCCGCGGCCTTCGCTTCGGCGGCCTCGACCTTGGCGAGCTGCTCGCGCGCCTTGCCTGCGACCGAGGAGTCGGGGTACACGGTGATTGCCTCGTTGTAGAATACGCGTGCCGCCATGTAGTTGTCGCGCTTGTAGAAGTAGAAGTCGGCAATCTTCATCTTGCTTTCTGCCAGGACCTTTTTCATGTCACTCAAGCCCTTCTCGGCAGTGCTTACACCGGCGTCGCTCGGGTAGATGATCATGAAGTCCTCAAAATAGGTGACGGCTTCGCGGGTGGATGCCTGATCGTAATAGGGCCCTTCGACCAACGATGCGTGGGCTTGGGCCAGCTTGAGGTAGGCATCGGGCGTCAGAAGGCTCTGGGGATAGAAATTGATCATACGGTCGAGGGCATCGATCGCCTCCTCGACATTGCCCATGCGCTGGTGGGCGCGGGCGATGTTCATGAGGGAAAGCGGAGCGTAGTCGCTGTAGGGGGCGGTGAGGAGAAGGATCTCGAAATACTCGACGGCCTTTTCCCGGTTGGTGAAGCCGGGGATGATTCCCCAGATTCGATTTCGCGCCCCGTCGAGAAGGGCGCTGGCGATGCGGTACTGCTCGCCGATGATTTCGTTGAACCTCGTGTAGTTGGGGTAACGTCCGACGACCTGCTGGAAATCCTCATGGGCCTTGTAGTACTGCTTGCGCGCAAGACGCATGCGGCCGGCACGGTAGAAAGCCTCCGGCGCAAAGACTGAGTTTCCGAAGCGCTTGCCGACACGTTCATAGGCCTTGGCGGCCTTGGCGTAGTTGTGCGTATCCTCGTATTCACGGGCCGTGTTCATCTGGTCGAGCGCCTTGCGGGCATCCGCACCGACGAGGCCAGAAAGCGCACCGCCCTCCACCTGCCAGCCCGTTGCCGGGCTCCATACGAGTTCAGCCTTCGCTGACCGCACCGGGACAAGGAGAGTTGCTAGGAGAAACAGGATGGCGGCGGCGCGAGCAAACGGAGTCGACATGAGAAAAGATTTACCAGCGAACCAGCGCGCCCCCATAGGTCAAGCCTGCCCCAAAAGCCACCAGAAGCACCAGATCTCCGGAGCGAATGCGTCCCTCCTGAAGGGCTTCGTGAAGGGCAAGGGGAATGGACGCCGAGGAGGTATTGCCGTAGCGGTCGACATTCACAAAGAAGCGATCCATCGGCAATTTCAGGTAGTGTGAAATCGCTTCGATGATGCGGAGGTTGGCCTGATGCGGGATCACGCAGGCGATCTGATCGGCAGTGACCTCATGTTGTTCCAGTATTTCCCTTGCGATGTCCTCCATGGCGCGAACGGCGACCTTGAAGACCTCCTTGCCCTTCATTCGGATGACACGGGGCTCCTCGGGAGTCGCCGGAGACGCTCCTCCTCCGGGTACCCAGAGGAGGTCAGGGGGAAGCGGGATGGTGGCAAGTCTTGACCTCAGGATCCGCGAATGCGGATTGCGGGCTGGGCCCAGGACGACGGCGCCGGCGGCGTCACCAAAAAGCACACAGGTTGTCCGGTCATTCCAGTCGAGCATCGTCGAAAGCTTTTCTGCGCCGACGATCAGGGCATGCCGGTAGCGACCTGACTCGAGCATGGCCCATGCGGTATCCAGGGCATAGAGGAAGCCCGTGCACGCGGCGTTGAGGTCAAAGCAGGCAGCGCTTTCGGGAATTCCGAGCTTCTGTTGGACGAGGCACGCTGTTGCGGGCATCGGCAGGTCGGGCGTCAGCGTAGCCAGGATGACCAGATCAATATCGTCTGCGGAAATGCCCGCGCTCGCGATTGCATTCGCCGCGGCAGCCGCAGCCATGTCCGCGGTGGTTTCAGTCCCCTCGGCGATGCGCCTTTCACGAATGCCTGTGCGCGTGACGATCCATTCATCGGAAGTGTCCACAGAAAGGGAAAGCTCACCATTGCTGAGCACTTTCTCCGGCGAGTAGGCACCTGTACCAAGAATGGCGATGGAGGTCGAAGCCATGCGTGCGAAGGAGGAAGATCAGCCAGCGCGCCTCGCTCAGGCAGGCACCACCGGTGGCGGCAGGGCTTCATTGGCCCGGGCAACATCGGCCTCAATGTGACGGTTGAAATCCGTGCGGATGAACTCACTCGCGTCGTGTATCGCATTCATGATTGCGAAACGATTGGCTGATCCGTGCGCCTTCAGGACGCTGCCTCGCAGGCCAAGCAGTGGCGCACCGCCGTACCTCTCGGGCTGGATGCGGTGCCTCAATTCATTGAAAGCGCCCCGGGCAAGGCATGCCCCAAGTTTCCGACCAGGGTTTGCCGCAAGCTTCGCCTTGAGTTCGCGACTGAAGAACTTGGACATGGACTCCCAGCTCTTCAGGCAGATGTTGCCCGTAAATCCATCGCAGATCACCACGTCGACCGTATTGAGGAAGATCTGGAAACCCTCCATGGGGCCCACGTAGTTCACGAGGTCGCCGATACGCTTGAGTGCCTCATGGGTTTCATTGATCAGACTGTTCCCCTTGCCCTCCTCGGTGCCAATGGTCAGCAACCCCACCCGTGGACGTTCAACCCCCAATTCCAAGCGGCAGTAGTGGGTGCCGAGAATGGCATTGTGGACGAGGTGGATGTAACGGCAGTCGGGGTTTGCTCCTGCATCAATCAGGACTGAATTGCCGTCGTCCCGCGGGATCACCGCCGCCAAGGCGGGACGCTCGATTCCGTTGACCGTGCGCAACTTGAGTGTGCCCGCGGCAACCAGGATCTTGGTGTTTCCCGTGCTGACAACGGATGCAGCCTCACCCTCCTTCACCAATTCGATGGCGCGCAGCATGGAGGCATCGCGCTTTCGCTTGATGGCAGCCATGACTTCGTCATCGGGCGAGATGACGTCGGACGCATGGCGGACGGACACCTTTTCATGACCAAGCAGTCCTTCCTTGGCTAACAGGGATTCAAGCTCGGGCTGCCTGCCAACGAGGATGACAGGGTTCAGGTCAGGAAACTCCGCAAACGCGAGTTTGAGCGCGTGGACGACTTCGGCTGCACCTAGGTCGCCACCCATCGCGTCAATGGCGATTCTGGCCGGTTGTCCGGAATGGGAATCCATTGCGAGCACTGGCGGAAAACGCTCGGGCCCGTCAGTGGAGATCAGACTTCGACCGTCAGGACTTGGCGACCGCGGTACATGCCGTTCTTCGGATTCACGCGGTGCGGACGGAACGCAGAACCGTCCGACGGATCGCGAGCGAGCTCGGGAGCCTTGAAGGCGTTGGCGGCGCGGCGGTTTGCGCTGCGGCGTTTGGACTGTTTGCGTTTCGGGTTGGCCATGTTCGGAAGTGTTGAGTGCTCCTGGCGCAGGGATTAAGCTGCGGCAAGAAACTGGTTAAAGGGAAGACGGTACAAGGTCCGTGGCGGCCACGTCAAGCGATGTTTCCGGCGTGGATTTGGACTCGTTTGGGAGGGATGTGGCGTAGAGTACAAAAAAGGCGCGCCTGAGTGCGCGCCTGAAACTTGCCTGCGATGGCAGGAGTATTCGACTAGTTGGAACCGTGCGTGCGGATCGATTCGACCTTTTTTGCTTCGGCCGACGTTGCTGCCGCGACAGGCTTCTCGTCATCTTCTTCCGCTTCGTTTGAAGCCTTCTTGAACTCCTTGATTGATTTGCCAAGGCCCTTGGCAAGCTCCGGGAGCTTCTTGGCTCCGAAGAGCAGGAGAACGACGGCGAGGATGAGGAGTATTTCCATTCCCCCGAGGCCGAACGCACCGAACAGGAGCGGTGAAAGTGTCATGCGGTGACGTTACTCCCACTGCGTCCGCTGTAAAGGGCAAAGGGCATTTTCAGAATGACGGCAGGCCCTGCGATGAGAAAATATGGGCGGAGTATGACCCGGACGCCTATTTGGGCGAACCGTTGGCCGGGCCCGAGAAGGTTATGCGGGCGTAGAGTTCCAGAAGGCGTTTCCGCAGAAGTTCATCCTCCTCGGCTACAGTCTTGCTGTAACTCAGCCGCTGAAGCGCCCGTTCCGCCAACTCGATGCTGAGCACGTAGACAAAACCATCGCGCATCAAGGTCAGGTTTCCTCGTTTGGCGACGAGCGGCTTGTCCGTCTCCGTGTAACTTGGCCTGTTGCGGAACATGGTGCCCCCCGGAAGGAGATTGTAGGTAAGCAGGGCGCCGGATTCCAGCGAGGGAATATATTTTGCACTCTCCACCCGCGAACCCGGGAAACGCTCTTGGAAATCCCGCTGCACGTACTCGGTGAAAAACCAGATCAGGTAGTCCTTGCGCCCCCTCGTCTCAAACTCCCAGCGCTGTGTTGCATCCATCTTGAAACAAGCGATGCTGGCATGGGTATTAAAATCGTCCTCGAATGTCACGACATCCGGCGTGTCCACTACCTTTCCGCCGAGTTCGGGAAGGACGAGGATCGCAATCTTATAGGAGCCGGATGGAGCAAAATAGGTAGTGCCTTCAATACGCCCAGCCAAGGCACCCTGGGCTGAAAGCGTCGATACTCCCATCAGGCCGAGCGTGAGTAATAGGAACGAACGCATCTTGCTGTAAAAGGACTGAGTGTGTGGGAATGTGACCCGATTTCAAGCAGGGGGTTGCACAAGATTTTGCCAGACATGGACGGGGATTTCCTCCGCACGTGCCTTCGGAGTAAGTCCGTGTTCGGCGAGGATGGCAAACCACGTGTCCCCGCGATCGGGCACCCTGTCTCGGATCATCGAGCCAATCTGCTTCCGCCTCTGCTGAAACAGGGCTCGAATGAGGTCCCGATTTGCGGGTGGAAGGACGACGGGCCTGGATTTTCGCACGAGGTGCAGCAGGCAGGAATCAACCTCCGGACGGGGATGGAAGCAGGCGGCGGACACCGCATGTCCGGGAGCCACATCGAAGGCGGATTGAAGGAAAATGGAAATCGCCCCAAATGACTTTGAGCCAGGACTTGCCGCATACCGTTCCGCGGCCTCGCGCTGCAGCATAAGGACCATGCGTTGAGGAAGCGGACCGCTGAGGACGGCGTCCATCCAAGGTGTTGAGATCGCGTAGGGTAGGTTGGCGACAATCTTGAAGAACCCGCTGCCGCGTTCATGTGGCAGCCCCGCCAGCGGCAGTTCCACAGCGTCCCCAAGAGTGAGGTGAAGGGTGTTGGGAAAGCGCGGCAGCAGGGTCTCCTCGAGATACTGATGCAGGCGTTGATCGCGTTCCACCGCCCAAACCTCCGTACCCGCTTCCAGCAGGGCGGAGGTGAGCGTGCCCAGTCCTGGACCGATCTCGACGATCACATTCCCTGCGGCCACCTCCGCGAGTTCGAGGGATTTTCGGACGATATTGCCGTCAACCAGGAAGTTCTGTCCCAGTGCCTTACGGGGAAAGTGTGCGAGTTGGGCAAGCAGTGCCCGGGTCGACGAGGGGGAAAGCGGCATCAGTTTGCGCGGAAGGCTGAGATGACCGCTGAGGGATCGGCTGCCTTCATGAGGGCCTCGCCGCACAGAATGGCATGGGCTCCGGCAGCCCTGACTCGCGCGGCGTCATTGCCGGTGAAGATTCCGCTCTCGCTCACGGCGATGCTCCCTTTGGGAAACATCGGAATCAATCGCTCGCTTAGGGCGAGATCCGTCTTGAAAACGGCGAGGTCACGATTGTTCACGCCGATGATTCTGGCGCCGTGGCGGCTGGCCCGCTCGATTTCGCTCTCCGTGTGGATTTCAAAAAGCGCGTCAAGCCCGGCCGCCTGTGCCGCTTCAAAGAGGATGGAGATCTCGTCGTCTCCAAGCGCCCGTACAATGATCAGAATTGCACTGGCACCCGCTTTCCGGGCCTCGAGGACCTGAATGGGGTGCACCATGAAATCCTTGCGAAGACAGGGCAGGGCCGGACCCTGCTGGCGGAAGTGCTCGGTTACAGACTCGAGGTCCGCGAGGGTGCCTCCGAAATAGCGTTCATCGGTCAGGATCGAGAGCGCGCTGGCTCCAGCGGCCCGGTAGCGATGCGCCTGTTCCACTGACGACACGTTCGCGGCGATGTCGCCCGCCGAAGGGGAGCGTCGCTTGATCTCCGCGATGACACCGAGCGCGCCGTCCGGGCGCTTCAATGCGCCTGCAAAGGACGGCACGGGCGGCATTGAGGCGTGCAGCGCGCGCAGTTCGGCGAGGGTGATCGTACGGATGACCGGGGCGATTTCGCGTCGCTTCCATGCCATGATCTCGGTGAGTTTGTCTGCCATGCAAATTCCCCAGAAAACACAGGGAAGGCGGGAAAACGAGTACGGAGTTGGCGGTGTTCCCCGCGTTCGGTGTTTCGGCCGGGCTTCGAATACGCGATTCGTGCACGTGGCTGAGGACGATTTGCGTAGCTTCTTGGATGAGGATTGCCTGAACTGTGCCTGAAATGAGTGCCATGGATGAACTGCGCCAAACCATCGCCCGCCTGCGGGGTCCGGGTGGCTGCCCCTGGGATCAGGAGCAAACCCACGCCTCGCTGGTGCGATGCCTGATCGATGAGGTGAGCGAATTGATCGAGACGATTGACTGCCTCGACATGCCCCATATGCGGGAGGAACTGGGAGACGTGCTCATCCAGGTTGTCTTTCACGCGCAGTTGGCGGAGGAGCGCGGAGATTTCACGCTTGAGGATGTTGCGCGCGAAGTGAACGAGAAGCTGATACGCCGGCATCCGCATGTGTTTGGTGACAGCGGCCGGCTGGGCACGGCATCGGACGTGATTGTGAAATGGGAGGAGATCAAGGCCCAGGAGAACGCCGGCAAGGCTTCGAAAGGGAAGAGTGTCTTCAAGGACATGCCGGCGCGACTGCCTGCGCTGATGTTTGCCGAGGCGGTGTGGAAGCAGATCGAGAAGAAAAAACTGCCTGTCGCGGGGACGGTGGATGTGGAGGTGGTCAGGCGCCTCGAATCCGAACTCGATGAGGACACCTTGGGAAGGCGCCTGTTTGAGCTGGTGGCCGCGGCTCGTGCGCGAGGCCTTGATCCTGAAGGGGCACTCAGGCTGCATGCAACCCGTGTAATGCGCGATGTCGAAGCCCGCATCCACTCGCCGGCCTTTGCCTGAACCGCCGCAGGAGGTGCTGTCCCGTTGGTGGGTTCCTTTCGGGGAGTTTCTTGCCCATGAGCGCCGCTACTCGCGCTACACGGTGCGCAACTACCGGCAGGCCTTCGACGACTTCTATCGTTGGGCGAAATCGACCAGCGTGTGGAACGACGGCGTCGAGAGAATGACGCCAAGGGCGGCGCGGGACTTCGTCATTGAGGGACAACGGCGATTTGACAGGCGCACGCTCCACAACCACGTGTCCGGCCTTCGGGCCTTGATGAATTTCTGGCGGCGGCAGGGCGTGCTCCAGAACAATCCGTTTGCGGGCGTGGCGCTGCCGAAACTCGAAAGACGCCTCCCTCAATTCCTCACTGAACAACAGATGGTGCGGTTGCTGCAGGGACCTCAACGCCTGCTTGAAAACGAATCGATCGACGCCTTTTCGGCATGGCGGGACCGTTTGGCGATGGAGTTGCTCTACGGCGCGGGATTGCGGGTCAGCGAGGCCGTTGCGCTCAACTACGGCGAGGTGGATCAAGAGGCGGGCGTGGCGCGCGTGACGGGAAAAGGACGGAAGCAGAGGCTTTGCCCCTTGGGCGAAATTGCGCTCGGGGTCCTCAGGAAATGGCGCGCCGAGTACGCGGCGTCCGTGGCGCATGACAGTCCGGTTCTCGTCAATCGGAATCATGAACGACTGTCCACACGCTCCGTGCAATTGCTGCTGAAGAGGTACCTTGTCCTTGCTGATCTGCCGCTGGACCTGACACCTCACAAGCTGCGTCACAGCTATGCCACCCATCTGCTGAATGCAGGCGCGGATCTTCGACTCGTGCAGGAATTGCTAGGCCATGCGCGGCTAGGCACCACGCAAATTTACACGCATGTCACCGCTGCCCGCCTGAAGGAAGTGTACGCGCGGGCGCATCCCCGCGCGTAGGATATTTTCCGCGATCTACCACACCAGACGTCGGGCGGTACTGTTTCCAACGCTGTCGTAGAGGACAGCCTCGACGTTGGTCGCCGGTGCAAGCCGGGACATTGGGATCTCAAGGACAAAGGTTTCTTCCCGACCATCGCGGATTCCATCCGCAGGCTGCTCAACTGTCTGCACCAGTCCATTGTTGAAGCGCAGCTCCACGCCTTCGAGGAGAGAAAGTTTGTCACGCCCGCGGACGGTGACGATCACGTTGTCACCCACGCGTACCGCGCTTGCGGACAACACTTCCGGGGGCGTGCGGTCAATGACGAGGTCGTCCGTCTCGAACGTCGTCGAAAGCCGTTCAGTGACGGGACGCGGAGACTCTTCGTCAACCACAAGCCGGGTGAAATAGATCCCATCTTCGAGGTGCGACGTGTCGAACTGCGTATACGGCGTATCGACCTTCATAGCGACATCGGTCCAATGGTTGTCGCCATCCCGGCGCAACGAAAAGGTCGCGCTGAGTTTGTCGCCATCGGCATCATTCAGCGTCCAGTAGGCGATCTGCATGCCCGGGCTAGGGACAACAGCGGATGCGAGCAGCGAGCTGCGACGTTTGTCGTCGGAGCTGTCCTTGCTCTGGTTGATCACCTGTCCGAGCGTGATGGATGCTGGAGTGACCGGATCCGGAGCGGGCAGCAGGCCGAAGTTTGCGGCGAAGAGCCTGAAATCTGTCAGGGTGGGGCGACGGTTCTGGGGAAGCCCATAGAGGGTGGCTTTGTCCATCTCGAGAGATGCCGGACTGCTCGCCGGGAGCGTCAGCTTGAGACGGAAATAGCGGCCCCTGAGCGAAGATTTCGCCTGCCAGCCACCATCGTTCGAGATGAGTTTGGTCCAGGGAGTCCATCCCTCAACGTCATCACTGCCGAAATTCGTGCGGAGCGAGAGGTCAATTGAGGAATCCCCGAGATTCCGAAGGCGGTTGAAGCGCAGGGCTCCCAAGCGCGAGGGCGCGCCCAGATCGAGGCGGCGGGTCTCCAGTTCGCGGGGGCCTGAGGCATCGAAATCGATCAACGCGAGTCCGGGAGCATTGTTGCGCAATGCGAGAAAACGGCCGGAATCGATTGCGGCGAGTCCGTTCAGCTGGGCGGACACGCTGCCTGGGAATGTGAGCGAGCGCCGCTGCCTGAGGTCGTAGCCAAGAAAGTCACCCTGCTCGCCGCTGGCGATCAGGAGTTGCTCGCCTCGCAGCGCTATCTGATAGAAAGCAGCACCACTCCGTGAAACGAGGGTTTCAGGAAATCCATCGCCATGCGGAATCCAGATGATGGAGCTGCGTCCGGTGAACCGTTCCAAGGGTGTGTCCGGAGAGGAGGGCGGACCTGAGGTGGCCTCCTTTTCAGGTGAAGTCTTGGGTGTGACAACGGGACGATTGATCCGGGTCGAGGCGGTGTTTGATTGAGAAAACACCACGGCTGCGTAGATGTCGTCACTGGGGGTGACGAGCAGGTCGGTGACTTCCGCGTCGCGATTCTCGAGGATCATGACGGGCGGACCTCCGTCACGGAAAAATGAATACAGGTTTCCCTTGGGTGCGGAGCCTGCCAGAACACGTCCATCGTTGAGCAGCGCAAGTTTTCTCAGGTTGCGATCGCGCACCTCGCCAAACAACGTGATGCCACGGTCGGCGAGATCCTTTGTCCCTGTGGTCTTTTCCAAGGTGATGCCGCCGCTCCTGAATCTCCGCAGATCGATGCGGTAGATCCGCCCCGGATTGCCTGTGGCTGCGAGTACCGTGTTCGAATCAATCAGCTTCAGGTCGTAGATGGAATCCACGGGCAGCGAAATGCCTGAAGTGACCTTACCTGAGTTTGCCAGTTGGATCGTGCCTTTGGGCGACGTGCCTGCGAGAAGGCTGCCGTCGGGCAATCGCAGCACGGCAAACACATTGGTGTCGTTGAGCTGGAGCAGTTCCCGACTCGAAAAGATTGGCGCGTGCGAATCGAGCGTCACCTCTAGGATTTTCCCGTGCGGCCCCGAACCGACCCACCACTTGCCCTTGTCTGCCGGTGTCAGTGTCCACAGCAGGTCGGCGAGCGGGGGACCGGTAAGGTCGGTGAACAGCGGCCCTGCAACCACGCGGCCGTCAGAGCGCGTGGCGAGTCCCCTGAGGTTTCGGCTGGTGGTATCGCGGTAGAAATCTATTTCGACCTGCTTCGAGAAAGGTTCGGCCGATAGACCCGCCGAGGTGAATAGCATCAGGCAGAGCTGCGCGACAAGCACAGGGAACGGAACGCTGTGGCGGTGCGCCGATCGGCGGAGGAAAATGAAAGGCATGCGGCAAGGACGGGAGAGAATTATTCGAAAACCGTGAAGGGACGCAGGATGCTCGCGTTGATCAGGCGGTCGGGAAAGACGTGGCTTTCCCAGAGCGCCACAGCCAGATCCTGGCGACCATAGCGCGTGTTGGAATTGCCCTGGGTGATGCGTTCAATTGACCCAGGTGGGTCCAGCAGGCGCGCATTTTGATCTAGAAGCGTGCCGGTCCGCTCGATCACGGCCACATAAAGACCGTCCGGTTGTCGGGCATGGCGAAGAGCTTCCAGATACTCCGGAAAACTGCGCAGGTCGGTGACAACCGGAGCGGCTGTTCTGCCGGACAGTTTGTCGAGTTCGCGTCCGTTCATCACGACAAGTTCGAGCGATTTTCCAATCCACTCGCGAGGGATGTGGCAGCGCACCGTTTCCGTGAGTGAAGCGCCCTGATAGTTGCGACCTGAAAGCTGGAATGAGACCGGCTCCCCTGCGCGGGCGCGAGTTGTCGAAGGTTGGAACTGGTCGAGGAATGCCCATGGGCGGCTTTCCAGTGGAACGATGTTCACCGAGACGGCTTCGGGAAATGTCTTCTCAAAGGGATTCTGGAGAGTGCCGTTGAGCGTCTGGAGGAACTCTCCGATCCCGGCAGCGAATCCCTGTGGGCCCGCATAGAGCATGTCGGTTTCGATCGGCTCTTCATCCGGGAAGGCTACGCGCGTGGAAACGCGGAAGCCTTCAGCAAAACCCGCATCGTTGGAACTCACGACGGCCTGCGTGACTCCCGCGGCCACGACCAAGGGTGCAAGTTGCGAATGCCGCACGCTCGAAAAGCGCAGGGTGCGACGCGGGGTGGCCACCTCAATCGGGATCATTGCCGGTCCCGGCCCCAGTTCGCCCGCAACGCCTGAAAGCCGGTCCTGAAGGAGTGTGCCGATGACGCGGCCCACATTCGAAACCTTCATCGAATTCAGGTTTGAGGGAAGGATGGTGACGATGTCCGCCTCGCACATCGCCAGTGCCACATCGCCGATGCCGAGCATCGGATGACCGAACGCGGTGACCCGGTTGCCTTCGACCCGCGAGACAGTGCCCGTACCCGCGATGGTGATGTCACCGACGGCAAGCGCCACGGCGACGGACTCGCCTGCCCCCAAGTGTCTTTCCGAGTTAGATCCTGGTGCGGCGAGATTTGCCAGCGATGCAGAGGTGTCCGAGCCGCCGATTGATGTCGTTGCAAGTCCCAAGGATTGAAAATGAGGGGCAAGCAATTCAGATACTTGTGGAGAGAGGCCCGATAGGGAGAAGACGGGATTGAGTGGCTGAAACGCTTCGTTGTCCGCGGTGCGTCGCCTGACTGTCGTCGTCTCCGCTCCGATGGGGGCGGGAGTGAGTGGGGCGACGCCCACCTTGTTGGCGACCTCCGCGAGGTCTCCAACGGGAGTGAATCCGGCGTAACGCACGGTCTCGAAGCGCTGCACCTGATAGCTCAAGGCGCCTGCCAAGCGGCCGTGAATATAGAGCGGGCTCCCGCTCATTCCGGCGACCGCGCCCATGCTTTGCACGCGCGGGTCGGTCAGACGGCAGAGAATGAGTGCCTTTCCCGGGCCGACCGCGTTTCTAATGATGCCCGTAACCTCGACGGAAAACGGCTCCGGTTTGTTGCCGCGGAAAACGGTCCACACTTCTCCGGTCATTCCAGGCCTCAGGTCGTCGATCGGCATGGCCGGAGCGTCGACAGGCTGGAGTGAGGAAAGCGGTGCGGCAGGGCTGGGCACTTGTCCCGGTAGTGAGGAAAAGGCGCAGGCAAGGAGCGTCCAACCAAGGCAGCGTCCCGAAACGCCAAGACTTCTAGCCGCCTTGGAGAAGGCTGCGGAGAACGGAGATTTCGGGAAATGAGGCATGATCAAAGGGAGCGCACGGCGTCGCTCATGATTTCGCAGGCTTTGTCGATGGCTGCACCTTCATGCGCGGTGCTTATGAAGCAGGCTTCGAATGCACTGGGAGGAAGATACACACCTTTCGACAAACATGCGTGGAAAAACTTCCCAAAAAGTTTGGCGTCTGTTTGCAAGGCAGTGGCATAGTCGCGAACGGGCGTTGAGCTGAAATAGAGACTGAACATGGATCCGGCTTGGGGCACCGTTGCAGGGATACCCTTGGCCTGGGTTGCGGCGAGGAGCGTGTCGCAAATCTGCCTTCCCATGCGATCAAGCCGCGCGTAGGGCTCTTCCTCCTTCAGCATCTTGAGAGCAGCAATGCCGGCCGCCATGGCCAGCGGATTTCCGCTCAGCGTACCGGCCTGGTAGACGGGGCCAACCGGCGCAAGGTTGTCCATGATCTCCGCGCGCCCTCCAAACGCGCCGACCGGAAGTCCCCCGCCGATGATCTTACCGAGCGTCGTGAGATCGGGTTTGATTCGCGCGATCTCCTGGACGCCTCCTTTTGCGACACGGAAGCCGGTCATCACTTCGTCAAAGATCAGGACCGTGCCGTGTCTTGTGCACTCCTCGCGCAGGAATGCCAGAAATCCGGGCTCCGGGAGGATGAGACCGACGTTGGCGGGGTAGGGTTCAAGGATGATGCAGGCGATCTGGCCGGGATTGGCGGCGAACGCCGCGGTCACGGCGTCCCGGTTGTTAAAGGGCAGGACAAGGGTTTCACGAGCGAAAGAGGCGGGTACACCCGCACTGTCCGGATTGCCGTGGGTCAGTGCCCCCGATCCCGCCTTGATAAGCAAGGAATCGGAATGACCGTGATAGCAGCCAGAGAACTTGATGATCTTGTCGCGTCGCGTGAAGCCGCGCGCAAGCCGGATCGCGGACATGGTTGCCTCGGTGCCGCTGTTGCACATGCGCACCTTTTCGATCGAAGGAACCAGGGCGACGATCAATTCTGCCATCTCCACCTCATAGGGATTCGGCGTTCCAAACGAAGTGCCGTGATCGAGCGCTTCCGCGATCGCGGCCTTGATGCGCGGGTGATTGTGACCGTGGATCGCCGGTCCCCATGTACAGACAAAATCGATGAGGTCACGGTCATCGGCAGTCGTGAGCGTCGCGCCGGCCGCGGACTTCACAAAGAACGGCGCACCACCCACGGAACGAAAGGCCCTCACAGGCGAATTCACGCCTCCGGGGATGAGTTGCCGCGCGCGGGCGAAGAGTTGCTCCGAAGTCATCGATGTCATCGTTCGATCAATTTACGTATTTCTGGACAATTGGAATACGCCGCCCCACGCCGAAGGCGAGCGGAGTGATTTTCAGGCCAGGCGCGGACTGTTTGCGCTTGTACTCGTTGAGATCGACCTTGCGCGCAATGTCGTTGACGACCGGCTCGGAGAATCCCTGGGCGACGAGGTCGCGGCGGGAGAGTCCTTCCTCGACGTAGCCGCGAAGGATCGCATCAAGCACATCATAGGGAGGCAGGCTGTCCTGGTCGGTTTGTCCCGGACGCAACTCCGCGCTGGGGGGTTTTTCGATGGAGTTGACGGGAATGATTTCGCGTTCGCGGTTGATCCATCGGGCAAGCGCGTAGACCTGTGTCTTGAAGACATCGCTGATCACGGCGAGGCCGCCGCACATGTCGCCGTAGAGCGTGCAATAGCCCACCGCCACCTCGCTCTTGTTTCCGGTCGTGAGGAGCAGCGCCCCGAACTTGTTGGACAGGGCCATCATGATGACTCCGCGAATTCTCGCCTGGAGGTTTTCTTCCGTGACATCTCGCGGGCGGCCATTGAAAACGGGTCCGAGCGCGGTTTCACATGCGGCGACGGCGTGCTCAATGGCGATTGTCTCGAAACGCAGCCCGAGATTGTCCGCCAGGATGCGCGCGTCGTCCTTCGAGTGCTGGGATGAAATCGCCGAGGGAAGTGATACGCCGATCACATTTTCCCGGCCAAAGGCAGCGGCTGCGATGACTGCGACTACAGCCGAATCTATTCCGCCGGAGAGGGCGACAAGCGCCTTCCGGAATCCGCTCTTGTGGGCATAGTCGCGAAGGCCCAGGACCAGTGCATCGTGGATATCTGCGAGTGGATCCTGGGCGAAAGTCGGAGAGAGGAGAATCGGTGCTGGAGCCTTTGTCTGGCTTGATGATTCCGCGGCAAGCGGGACGGAAACGACGCGGGTTTCCTCCGCAAAGGCAGCCAGACCCGCGACAATCCGGCCCTGTGCGTCGGCGACGAGGCTGCGCCCGTCGAAGACAAGTTCGTCATTGCCGCCGATGGCGTTAACGTAGACTGCGGGACAGCCCAATGCGAGTGCGGCATCCGTGACCAAGGCCTGCCTGACATTGTCCTTCTCGAAATGCCACGGACTCGCGGAAAGGTTGACCATCAGTTCGATCTTTTCGTTGGCGAGCCACTTGATGGGATCGAAATGATAGAGGTGACGCGGTGCAAAGCGGGGATCTGTCCAGATGTCTTCGCAAATGGTCACGCCGATGCGTTTTCCCTTATGGGTGATCACTAGGGGATGGGATGCGGGTTCGAAATAGCGGTCCTCGTCGAAGACATCATAGGTTGGAAGGAGGCACTTGCGGGCATGAGCAGCAATCCTGCCGTTCACGCAGAATGCTGCGGCATTGAAGTAGCGCCGACCTTGGCTGGAAGGGTTTGTCTGAACGGTGCCAATCAGCGCCGGAACGGTCCCGATCTGTGCCGCGATTTCTGCCAGGGATTTTTCGATGTCGGAAACAAAACGGCGCTTGAGCAGCAGGTCGCGGGGAGGGTATCCGCAGACGACCATTTCAGGAAATACCACGAGTTCGGCACCCTGGGCCGCCAATGTGCGATAGGCATCGAGGATTCGTCGCCGATTCCCGGCGAGATCACCGACCGTGGTATTGAGTTGGGCGAGGCCTATGTGCATGGCGGCTTGGCGGATACATCCGTAACGACAAGAAGCGGTCTACTTAAAGACGATTCCATGAGGTGACAACTTCCGAGGCTTGCGCCCTGCATGACAAACAGAAAGTCTCGCCGTGTATGATGTTGCCCCGGATATCGTTGCTCATGGTTGGGCTGCTTTCTGCTGGCTTGGTGGCGCAGGAGCCCCAGGCGCTGACCTTGGAAACGGCTTTGGCAACTGTGGAGCAGGTCAATGTCAACGTCCTGCTGAGCCGCGAGTCGGTTGCGTTGGCCATGGAAGCCGCAAACCAACAGCGGGTGGGCCTGCTGCCGATTGTATCGGTCAGCGCCCAGCAGCGACGGTCAAAATCCTCGTCGATCTCTGCAACTTCGAAGTCGGAGGGTACGCCCTCGGACCGATTTGATGGCCGCTTGGCGGGCTCCTATGCCCTGTACAGTCCGCAACAAATGGCGTTTCGCAGGGCCGCGCTTGAGGGGGTGAAAGTGGCTGAGTTCGATCTCGAGGTGACCTTGCAGAGTGTAATGACGTCTGTCGCGCAGACTTTCTTCGCGCATCTGCGCAATGTGAAACGGATCGCGGTGCTCGATGCCAACGTTCAACGGGCCCGTGAACTCGTGACGCTTGCGCGCAATCGCGCCGAGGCGGGGGCTGCGCTGCAGATCGACATCACACGCGCGGAGGCGCAGCTCGCGATCGCCGAACAGGCACGCATCCAGCAGGACACGGTGGTCTATCAGAGCGAACTCCTGCTGAAGCGTCTGCTGGATTTTGATCCGGCAATGAAGGTGAAACTCGAAAACTTCGAGGTGATGCGGATGGAGCAGCCGCTGTTTGCGGATGGGTTTGAGCAGACGCTTTTCGAGAAGCGCGTGGACTACCTCCGGCTGAAGCAGGCGCTGCAGCAGAATCAGGAGCTCTTTCGTGCCTCGAAGCTTGATCGTTACGGCACGTTGTCTTTGAGCGGTGAATACAACATCGCGAACACTCGGGTGTATGAGGATGATCCGCAGGCGGGCTGGGCTGCCGGTGTCGCGTTTGCCATTCCGGTATTTGACGGCTTCCGCAGCCGGACGAACCAGCGGATCGCGCTTTCACAGGTGCGCTCGCAGGAGTTTCGGCTCAGGCAGCTCGAACTCCTCATTTCGAGCGAGGTAAGGCTCGCGGTGCAGGATGCTCGATCGCGCCTCGCCCAGGTCGGGGTGGCGGAAAAGAGCCTCCGACTGGCGAAGGAGGAACTGGACCTTGCGGAGAAGCGCTTCCGCGAAGGCGTCGCCGACAACAGGGAATTGATCGATGCGCAGAACCGGCTGGGGCAGGCGGGTGACAATCTCAACGAGGCAATTTATCTCTACAACCTGAGTCGCGTAGAACTCGCGAGGACGCGGGGTGATGTGAAAGGCATCCTCTCCGAGCAGCAGAAGTGAACTTTTTCAATCCGACACCATGACCATGGGCAAAAACAGACTGGAAGCGTTCAGTGACGGCGTGATTGCGATCATCATCACGATCATGGTTCTTGAAATGAAGGTCCCGCATGGCGACGGGCTGGACACGCTGCTGCCCGTCCTGCCGGTGTTCATGTGTTACCTGCTGAGCTTCGTCTATGTGGGCATTTATTGGAACAATCATCACCCCATGCTGCATCTCTGCGACCGTGTGACGGGGGGGATCCTGTGGGCGAATCTCCACTTTCTCTTTTGGCTGTCGCTGTTTCCGTTCGTGACCGGTTGGATGGGAGAGAATCACTTCCATGCGGTGCCCTCGGCGCTCTATGGGGGTGTGCTTCTGGCAGCCGCAATCGCCTACTGGATCCTCCAGCAGGCGATCATTTGTGCCCAAGGCCCGGCTTCTCCGCTGCGTGCCGCGCTCGGCAAGGACTGGAAGGGAAAGATTTCACCGGTTCTGTACGTTCTCGCGATCCTGCTTGCCTTGGTCCGACCGTGGATGGCGCAAGTCCTGTTTGTGGCCGTCGCCCTCCTCTGGCTCGTGCCGGACCGCCGCATTGAGCGCTCGATACCCGCAGGCGCAGAGTGAGCGCTCGGAGCGGCTGGCCGAGGTGAAAAAACGAGGCGGTACGACTGGAGTTCTCAGAAAGGTCATCGCCGTTCGTCTGACCGCAGCGGTGGTATTCCAATGAATTCGGGGCGGGTTGACGCCCGCGATTGGGATTTGTCAGTGTGGGGGCGGCGTTGGAGGATGGCTTGAGAATCTTGAAACTCATGCGCGTAATACTGCTGGTCTTGATATTTTGTCCTTGGGTGATTGCGGCGGCTCCGGCCACGGGGGACGTGCTTTCGGGGCTTCGTGCTGGGCATCCGAGGCTCTTGTTCACCGATGAGCAGCTTGCGGCGGCGTTGGCTGATGCAAAAATCGATCCGCTTCGGGCGCAGCTCCACAAACGGATAGTTGCTCTCGCGGAGAAGGAACATGGCACGCAGCCCGTCAAGCGTTTGCTGACCGGTTCCCACATGCTGGAGCAATCTCGAACCGCGCTCGGCAGGGTACTCACGTGTGCCATGGCGTTTCGACTCACGAAGGACTGGCGATTTCTTGAAAGGGCGAAGAAAGAGCTATTTGCGACAGCGGGTTTCGCTGATTGGAACCCTTCCCATTTCCTGGATGTGGCTGAGATGAGCCTTGCGTTCGCCATCGGCTATGACTGGCTGCATGACCACCTTTCGCCTCGCGAGCGGGCACGCATAAAGGCCGCCATGATGGAAAAGAGTTTGTCCTTCGCTTTGGCGGCCTATGGCTCTGCGAGGCCCACAGACAAACGACTTTGGTTTGTGAAGAGCAGGAATAACTGGAATCAGGTCTGCAACGCTGGACTCCTCGCTACCTCACTTGCACTGGCCGAGGAGGAACCGGCGCTCGCACGCCTCGTTGTTAACGGAGCTGTTCGGTCTTTGCCGATTGCCATGCTGGCATCCTATTCACCGGATGGTGCCTATCCGGAAGGGCCGGCCTATTGGAACTACGGCACCGGATACAATGTCATTGCGATCGCGATGCTCGAAAGCGCGATTGGCTCCGATTTTGGATTGAGTCGTTCTCCGGGATTCGATCGCACCGCCCATTACCGTCTGCAAATCGAGAGTCCGGTCGAAGGCGCATTCAACTACGCGGATGGGCGTGCATCGATTGGAGCCCAGCCCGAGTTTACCTGGCTTGCGACTCGATTCGATGTTCCTGCAGCGCGCTTCCATTGTCGCGAAACGCTCCGCAGGGAGATTTCGCACCCATCGCGAAACGATCGCATGCATGCATTGCATGCCGTGTGGTTTCCATCTGCCACGGCTGCGCCGTATAAGCCGCCGGCACTAGACGTCAGATTTGGAGGACCGGCTGAACTGGCGATCTTTCGCAGTGCATGGAATGATCCGCGCGCACTTTTCCTCGGATTCAAGGCCGGAAGAAATGACGTCAACCATGCACATCTCGATTTGGGATCGTTTGTACTGGATGCTGATGGCGTGCGCTGGGCGCACGATCTGGGGCCCGACGACTACGATCTTCCAGACTATTTCGGCAAGGCGCGGTGGAGCTACTACCGCACGAACAATCACAGCCACAATACGCTCACGCCTGATGGGCTTCTTCAGGAACCAACGTCTGCTGCGCCGATCGTCGCATTCGGTTCGCAACCCGCACATGCATTCGCCGTTGCCGATCTCACGTCAGCTTACCCCGGAGCTGCAGGAAGCATTCTGAGAGGGGTAGCGGTGGTCAACCGTTCAAGAGTCCTGATTCAAGATGAGCTAACGGAGGTGAAGCAGGGAATGCCCCTGATATCACGGATACTCACGAGCGCAAAAGTGAAGCTGGAGGATGCCCGCCATGCCACGCTGAAACAGAAGGGACGCACCCTGCGCGTGGAGATTCTTGCGCCTGAGAATGGAAGATTTCGCGTCTCACCCGCGCGCCCGCCGACATCTGCTGAAAACAGCAATGAAGGAATCACGGCATTGAGGGCAGAGGTGAAGGCGGAGTCACCTGGCGTGCGCATCGCACTGTTGCTGACCCCAGTTGGCGATCACTGGCCAGCCACTGCACCTGCGCCGGAACTCGCTCCACTTGCAGAATGGAGATAGCCCGTCGGCGAGTCGTGAGATCGGGCGACGGGGGGAGAGCTCTTCGGGATCGCGACGAATTTTGGCCGAGATCTATCTGGACTTTCAACGGGGATTGCCGTTCTGGGCGCTATTCGTAGGCTGCGTGGCTCAAAGCCGAGGCGGGTATGGGCTGCAGGCTGAATCCCGGGCCGCTCCAGCGTACGTCGAGCGCCGCCTGTGCGCCAGGTTTCGTCCTGTATGCGAGGCGCACGGGATGCAATCCCGCCTTCAGGCGGATCGTTGCGCTGCGTGTGGTTCCGCTCGTGTAGCCAAAATCGGCATCGATGACCGTTGCGTCGTGCAGACGCATGACGGCACCAGTATCCGTATTCAGTGTGATCGTGTACTCGCCGTCATCGGGCACGTTCAGATATCCCGTGAACAGGAGACCGGATGCCTTCGCGATCCCCGTTCTGTCGATTTGAAGATTGGCCGCGGTGGATTTTCGCTGGCTGCGCATTCCCGCAAAGCTCGGAACCCAGGGAAAGCTGCCTTCAAACGAACGTTGCGACAGGCCGGATCGGAGGGAGCCGGGCGCATGCACGGCGGGGACAGGCTCGCTGTCGTAGGGCCGAGGCGCACTCGCCTCTGGGCGCCGCGATTGCAGCGCCAGGGCCTTGAACTCATTCTGATGGGCGGCGAAGGCGGGATCCCGAGCGAGATTGTGGGCCTCCTTTGGATCAGTTACGACATTGTAGATTTCGAAATCGTCGTCGGGTTTCTTTATGTCATAGCGGACCGCGATGTAATCGCCGACACGTACTGCCTGCATCTGACCACGTTTGCGGTCGCGGTGGGCGGGTTCAAACTCGGGGAAATCGGGCGTGCGGGAGGTTGGATTTGTGTACTCGAAATAGAGGGCCTTTCGGCTGCTGAGCTTTCCCTTGCCTGTGAGCAGCGGGACAAGAGAAATTCCGTCGCAGCGAGCCGGCGGGGGAAGGCCGGCCAGGTCCGCAAAGGTTGGAAGCCAGTCATAGGTTGCGGACGGATTTGCGAAGATCTGGCCGGGTTTGATTCCCGCGGGCCAGTGAACGATCGCCGGAGTCCTCATGCCTCCCTCCCAGCAATCGCGTTTGATGCCATCAAACGGACCGAAGCCGCCGAAGAATTGTGGGCTGTACGGTTCGGGCAGGTAGGATTCGATCGATGGGCCGTTGTCGGAGCAGAAAACGACGAGCGTGTTCCTGTCGATGCCGAGATCCTTGAGGAGTTGGAGCAGGTCGCCGATGCCGTTGTCGATCCGCCGCACGGACGTGGCGTACCGCTGGTCGACATCGGGCCAATGCTTCTCGGCAGTGGAGGGATCATGATCATCGTCATAGGTTGCGTTGGCGCATTCCGGGTCTATCCATGAATCGGGCTTGCCGGAGGCGGTGGTGATTGCGTGACCGGGTGTGCCGAGCCACTGCATGCCCCCGCTCCTGCCTCCACCCGCAGGATATGCCTGGGTGGGCAGCTCAAGCACGGCGTGAGGCGTGTCGTAGGCAAGGTAGAGAAAGAAAGGTTTACCGGCATCTGCATCATGCTGCTCGGTGATCCATTTCTTTGCGCGCGCTGTCCACAGGTCGGCAGTGTAGCACTTGTCGAGGGGAGCTGTCACATCGGTGCGGTTCTCCCACACGACGATGGGGCCGCGGGTCCTTGCTTTCTCCTCGAAGTAGAGCGATTCCTTCGGGTAGTGCTCATGTCCGTCGACATGGCGGATGTAGCCGTAGTAGTAGTCGAAGCCGCGATTGAGCGGATGCGCAGGCCAGTTGGGCGCCGGGGCGTCCTTGTCACCCTGAAGTCCCCACTTGCCGATGGCTGCCGTCGCGTAGCCCGCGGTGCGAAGCACGGATGCGATCGTGTGATTGCTGTCGATCGCCTTGTCGAACTGGTTGTCTCGCACATTGGCGTGCCCCTGGGTCACCCCCTGAATCAATGAAGAACGCGACGACACACAGACCGGTGCGGCCACATAGTGGTGGGTGAACCGTGCGCCGGTTTCAGCCATGCGATCGAGCGCCGGGGTTGAAAACCACGGCAGTGATCGATTGCCGGAATCCCTGCGCTGGTTCTGATTGAAAACACCGACATCGCCGTATCCCAGGTCGTCGACGAGGATGAAGATGATGTTGGGGCGAGGAGCGGCTGTGGCGATCAGGCCCGCCGCCATGCCGAGAACGGCGACCAGTGAGGGTTTCAGGTTCATGAAAGGGAGAATAGAATGACTGACAGACGTGACTGCAAATCCGCGCTTCAGTCGTCAGCGCTTGGCGCGCATGAGTATGGCGGCATCGGCCGAGCGAAGCGTGATGGAGGTGACCTGCTTCCGGGTGGTTGCATCGACAAACCCGACGGGTATCGGGACGGATCGAGCCTCGGCATCTGATGGATTGACGATGACAAGGCCATGCTCGAATTCACGGGAGTAGCAAGGGGAACCCTGCACCTTGAGCGCACCGATTGAATTGGACTGCATCGGATCTCCGAGCGGAGCGAAAAGCATCGAAGGCCAGGCAATCGCGCGTCCGTCGGTCTCAAGCAGTGGCAGACCGAAGGATGTCGTGCGCGCAGAGGTGACCGTAAGCAGGTAGGATCCATAGGAGAAGCGCAGCAATTGGTCGTAGTCCGGCAGCGTGCTGTTGAGGAAGGCCGCGAGATAGCCGGCAGGACCGGCCATGCAGATTCCGCTCAGACCTGAGTTTGCTGCGTCGGCATGATTGGTGAGATTGGTCACCCATCTTTCACCGGTGATGGGAGTAAATCCGGCGCGGGAGGCGATGCCCTTGCCTTTGGCGCGCGTTGCAACAACGCGCAGATAGGAGTCCTCGAAACAATAACCATCGAGAAGGTCGGACTGGGTTGCGCTGTTGAAGAGGGATTTTACCCCGAGCCTGTAGGAAGCGCTGGCGGAGTTGGCGTAGAGCACAGGCTGGCGGCCCATCTTTGCGAGAACGATCCGACGGATATTGCGCACGTAGTCCTTTATCGCATCAAGGTAGGTATCAATCGTGTAGATACGGCCCTCCTTGAAATCCCAGAAGTAGGCGACCGGCCGGCCCAGGGCATCGCACAGATTGTAGGGGCGTGGCTGAAACGTGTCGAACCAGGCTCCGTCGTAGCCGGCTTCCATCATGCGTATGACGAGCGCAGCCTTGAATGTCGCAGCGGCTGGTTGGCGGGGATCAACAGCGTAGCGCAGGTAGTCGGGTCCGCCAGGCCAGCTGTTGGTATGGCGAGCATGGTCGAGTTGCTTCCGATTGCCGAGATAGACGGGAGTGAGTACGGCGCTGCCACTTCGATGGGTCGCGGGTCTTGTTCCTGCAAATCCTCGCTCAACTCTGATCCGGCGGGATTCGGCATCCACTTTTGTCACTTGCAGAAGCTCATCATCCAGCCTGAGCCAGAAGCAGAATTTCCCCGAATCTTTGGCGTCAGAGATATTGGCTGTCGATGCCTTGATCGCAAGTTCGTCGCCCAAAAGGTCACTGACAACAAACTCGGTCGCATTTGCATCGAGATCGGTAGTCAGCCGGGCCACAGGAGTCATGGCAATGCCTGTGCGATGATTGCGCTCCAGGGTCGGAACGTCGTCGTTGTTCGTGGTGAAGCCACCCATGTAGACAATCACCGGAGGTGATTTCAGGCCCGCATCATTTCGAGCCTTGAGCGTTGCGCGAAGGTTGGGCGTGTCGGTTGTGTACAGCAGACGTGTCGCAGCCACGGCGTCTGCGAGGGGCACGAGCTTGGGATGGCTTGGAGGGTTGGAAGCAGGTACTCCCTGGACAATTCCGCTGAGCGCGTAGGTTGGAGAAGGCGCAGCGCTTGCGGGAACAATGGCTAAGAGAAGAGACGACAACAAGAGAGATGGGATTTTCATGGTATCCTGCGATGGAATCAGGAGAGGATTGAACTTGAACAAGGGAGACAGCTAGTTCTTCAGATGCTGGTTCAACCAGGAGAGGACGCCGTCCTTGTAGGGCAGAGCCTTCTTGTCCCAGGATGCCATGCCGTGGCCCCCGTCCACGACAGTGATCAGGTCGCAGAAAACGCCTGTTTCGCGAAGGGCTGACTGGAACTTGAGCGATTGGTCGTAGGCCACGAGTTTGTCCTCGGTGCCATGCACCAGAAGAAAGGGCGGAAGACCTGAGTGTACATGATACAAAGGGGAGGCTTCACGAAGAAGAGCCGTCGATTCTGGAGTGATCGAGGATATCCCGAAATAGGCGGCGATGGACGCGGGTATCGTTGCTGAAGCGTCCATCAGAAGGTTGCTTGGCGCATAGAAGGGGACCACTGCCGCGACGTCACAGCCGGGGCTGCGGCGGGTTGCAACGAGTGCGACCAGATGACCGCCTGCGGATTCACCAATCAGCGCAATGCGGTTCGTGTCGAGGCGATATTCTGCTGCGTTCGCCTTTACCCAGCGAATGGCGGTTTCCACATCTTCGACGCTTCCGGGATAGCGATGTTCGGGCGCAAGTCGGTAATTGATGGAGACCCAGGCATACCCGGCGCTGCTAAGTGGATCGAATAGCGGCGCTACCAGGCGCGCCTTGTCGCCCTTGGCCCAACCGCCACCGTGGACAAGCAGGGCAACCGGAAATGGGCCTCGTCCCGCGGGGACGGAAAGATCGAGCTTGAGGTCGACACCCGCAGCCGTGCCGTAGGTGAGATCAGCCTGGCGGAGGGCAGGAGTTGCTTTCGGGAGCGGGCCCTTGACGTGGTCGATCAGGAATTGCTCCATTGCAGCCGTTGCGTCGCCGTTGAACTTGGGCTCGGCGGAGACGAAGGCCAGCGTCGCAGGCACGCCGACCGCGGCGCAGCGCTTCGCAATTGCCCGGGAGTGGTCAGGATGATGAACGTAATGCTGGCGGCTGCCCGCCGGACCGTCAGGCAGGCTGTTGAACAGAAAAACGGGAGGATCGTCGGGTGAAATGAGTCCCAGCATGTCGACATCGGCGAGGATTGCCTTGCCTGCGGCTGAATTCAATTCGTCCGCGGACTTGAAATGGTAGAAATCGATGGTCTCCGTCCGCGGAATCCACTCAGGGCTGGGTGCCCCGAGGAAACCCTCCCACTTCGTCAGGTCGTAGGTGGCCTGCGTATTGTTCGCTGCGGCGGCAATGATCCGTGAGGATTGACGGAGTACGGGATCAGGGTTGCCGGGATCCGCCAGATCAGGGTGAAAGGCCAGCCAGAGGGAAGTTCCGGCACCGGCGGAACCTCCATACGAAGCGATTCGTGCCGGATCGATATTGTACTTTTGTGCATTTGCACGGACGTACTGGATCGACCGCGCGCAATCGCGCAGGATATCCTGGATGGCTGCACTCTCCCTGAAGCGGTAGTTGATGGCCATATAGGATACGCCGGCATCGAGGCAGGCTTTGATCATGGCAGGGTTCGCGCCGTCCTTGCTTCCGTTGACGAATCCCCCTCCGTGAATGAACACGACAAGGGGAGTGGGGTGACTCGACTTTGCCGCCCAGAAGTCGAAGACGTTCCGCTCGTGCGGGCCGTAGGAGACATTCTTGTAGGTGGGGGCCGGCTTCTTGGCAGAGACCGTGTTTTCGGTTTCCTCACCATTGCGGGCTGCCTTGTTGCGCTTTGCGCGGAGTTCGCGGCGGTAGTTTGCAGCCTCCTCGACGCTTAGTTTGCCATCCTTGTTTGCGTCGGCGTTGGGGTGTTGCTTCAGGAGTTTCGCCAATTGTTCCTCGGATTGTGCAAACGTTGTGAGCGACAATAGTGCCGCGGCGAATCCGGCGAGAATGAGGCGCAGTTGCTTCATGGTCATGTTAGATTGTTTTGAGAAATCAGGAAACCTTGTGGCGGGGGGTCAGGAGTGGAGATCAGGCTGGGCGGGAGAATACTTCGAATTCACTTTGACGGAGAGCGCGGTGGCTTGACCGGGGCACCTGTATCGATCCTTCGGTAAACCCCGTCGAGCGGTGCTCCCGTGCGTCTCAAGGCATCGAAGAGCCCGTGCCTGATATCGGCGAACCTTGGATCAGCGGCCACGTTGGTAAACTCGTTGGGATCATTCTCTAGGTCGTAGAGTTCCTCAAACTCGTCGAAGTAACGGATATAATGCCAACGCTCGCTGGTGACCGAATGACCGCTTTGCAGACCCATTGTCTGTGTCGTGACAGCGGGCTCGCTCCGTACCGCGGTCGGGTTCGACAACTGGGGCTTGAGGCTCGTGCCCTCGCATTGAGCGGGTATCGGCAGGCCCGCGAGTTCACAAAGCGTCGGATAGATGTCAATGAGGCTGGCGGGCGAATTCACGCTTGCTCCGCGGTTGGTGCCGTCTGGGAGGGCAATGATAAGCGGTACGTGCGTGGAACGATTCCAGAGGGTGAATTTCTCCCAGTTCTCCTTCTCGCCAAAATGCATGCCGTGATCGCTCCATAGGACAATGATCGTATTTTTTGAGAGAGGACTCTTCTTGAGTCCATCGAGGAGACGACCGAGTTGTGCGTCGGCAAAGGTGATGCTCGCCTGATAGCCCTGAATCAGGCGCTCCCACATCTGAAACTTTTCCTCGTTGGCGAGGACCCATTGGTGCCACGATACGCGGTTGTGTCCATGGGTGTCGGATAGGTCGCCGGAGAGAACCTTGGGGCGGTGGATATCAGCGAGCGGGTAGAGATCAAAATAGGCTTGAGGGACCTCCCACGGCATGTGCGGGCGAAACAGGCCAACGGCGAGGAAGAGCGGTTTTTCCTGCGGCGCTTGAAGCTGCCGGAGCGCCCAGTCGACGACTTGGTAGTCAGACATCCTTTCGTCGGGCAGCGCCAAAGGATGAGCTCCAAAAACCTGGCCGCGGCGGCCGGTGTCTCCTCCGATAGGGCGTTCGCCGATGATGCCCGCGACGTGATCGTCAATCAGGTCATCAGGACGCGGTTGGAAGGGAATCTGATCGCTTGCGCTTGGGAAATAGTCATCCCAATCCGTCGGTTCGTTTTCACTGCCGTCGACCCATTGCAGGCCGTGAAAGATTTTCCCTGCGCCGATGGCGCGGTAGCCGTGGTCACGGAAATGCTGGGAAAGTACGATGGCGTTTTCCAAGGCGCCCGTCCCGCTGTCGGGTCCCTTACGCCAACTCGGCGCCGTCCGTCCATAGACATTTCGGTCGATGCCCGAGGTTGAGGGCCGTACGCCTGTCATGACTGAAAGCCGCGACGGGTGGCAGGACGGTGATGCACAGTGGGCATTGACAAAGGAAACACCGGCGGCGCGCAAACGATCGATGTTTGGTGTCCGGATTTCAGGCCGGCCACCCATGACCCAATCATTCATGTCATCGATGGCGATGAAGAGGATGTTTGGCGCCTGAGCAGGGCTCTGCGCTGATGGCGCAGCCTTGCCGACTGACGCTACGGGTAGCGACAGTGGAATCAAAAGAGCAAGAAACGGAACTATACGGCGCATGGACTCATCGTGCCTTTTCAGCCCGCCGCCGCTCCCGCTCCGCGCGCCGTTCCAGCACGGGCTGCCCAGGCAAAGGCGCCTTGTCTGTCTTTGGAAGCCAGGTTGCGAGTTCGAGCTTCACGGAGGCATAGCGTGGATCGCCCGCGAGGTTGTGCCACTCATAGGGATCCGCCGTTTCATCGTAGAGTTCTTCGTCGCCATTGGCGTAACGGATGTAGCGCCACTTCTCGGTGCGGATCGCATGATTCCGGTAGCCGTAGGTTGTTAGCGCGGGATGATTCCATTCCTTCGATGGATCAGCGAGCAGAGGGCGGATGCTGACGCCTTCCAGGTATGTGGGTCTGGCCAGACCTGCGAGATCACAGAGGGTGGGAAAGAAACTCAGGAAATCGACGGTTCGCTCGCAATTCACTCCGGACGGTGTGATTCCCGGAGCAACCCAGATGAGCGGGGCGCGTGCGGCTTCCTCCCAAACGGTCGACTTGCCGAAGCGCTCCTTTTCGCCGAGGTGCCATCCATGGTCGCCGAGAAAAACCACGATCGTGTTGCCGGCGTTCGGGCCTCGATCAAGAGCATCCAGGACAATGCCCAGTTGGGCATCCATGTAGGCGATGGATGCCAGATAGGCCTGAACAACCTGCTTCCACGCATTCTCTCCTCCCTGGCTCATCACGAGATTCCATCGTGCGTTGTATGCAAAATGCATTGCCGCGGGAGGAAGATCCTTCGTGTCGTCGGCGATGTGCGGCGGGAGTTCAATGCTTTCCAACGGAAAGCGATCGAAGTACTTCTTGGGAACAATCCATGGCAGATGGGGCTTGTGGAAACCGATGGAAAGAAAGAACGGCTTGTCGTGTGACCGCGACAATTGGGAGGCTCCCCATTCGGCGATCTTGTAGTCTTCAGTTTCACTGTCTGGAATTGACAGCTGCCCGATCTCGAATTCGCCGATGCGCGTATTGCCGGGCAGTACGGGTGTCTCCATGGCGGCCTCGCCCTTCGTTGGACGACGGTTGCGCGCGCGACGTCCGCCACCTTCATCGCTCGCATCATCATCGCCGATGTTTCGGCCAAAACCGGTCACGTACTTGTCCCAATACCGACCCTCGGTCTGCGTGCCTCGTCCACCTTGATGATAGAGTTTGCCAACCCCAAGCGTCTCGTAGCCGTTGGCCTGAAGGTAACCATTGATGCACTCCGATTCATTGATGTACTCGGACCAGGGCATGTAGGCGTTTCCATACACACCGATGGTTGCGGTGCGTTTGCCTGACATGAAGGCAGCGCGGGAGGCATTGCAGACGGAGGATGCACAATACGCGTGGGCAAAATTCACGCCACGGCTGGCAAGGCGATCGATGTTCGGAGTCTGTGTCTGGGGATTGCGGTGGAGGGCACCTACCCAGTGATTCAGGTCGTCCGACACGATGAAGAGGATATTGGGACGTTTGGTTTCGGCGGCCACCAGCGCGGATGGAAGAGCAAGGACGCAGAGGCACGAGGTAAACAGGCGATAGGCCATGGGCGAAAAGGATAGTCGGGGCAAGATAGGGTCGGAAATGTTTTAGACCGAATGTTCAGGTGAGGAAATGGACAAACCTGAACATTGGCTGGATTTTTGCGATTGGGCAGCGGGCTTTCCAGCGCATAGACGCTGGAAGAAGCTTCTGGTTACCGACAGGCAGCCAAAAATGGGCGGCTGTCCGGATGAGCGAGACGGGCTGCGTTTGCTCAGGGAGAGGCGCCGATTTTCAAACGCATTTTCACGGAAGCGGAGGCGCGTCGTGCCGAAAAGTCCAGAGCCGCGACCGAATTGTCCATTGTCATTAGCCGGACTATCCCGATACGATCTAACGTGTCTGGAATTATCACCGCGGTATTCGCTGCGGTTTGTCGCCTTCTTTGCTGCACATTCCCCAATGAAGTTACTCCGAAATGTTGCATCTGTCCCTACGATAATCTGCCTGCACGTGATTGTAGTGTACGGCATTCAAGCCAGTCCCGGACTAGGCGCTCCGTTGCGTGAGTCGGATTTCGAGCTCACAGCAAGGCTCAGGCCCGCGGGCGCAAATTTGTCTCGTGAAGTGCGCTTCTCTCAGGGTCCCAATGGCAGCCGGTACCTTGAGATTTCGCTGTCCAGCAGGACTGGAAGCGACCTGAACATCGACGGCTTGTCGCTCGAGTTCCCGTGGCTGTCGAAGGTGTCCAGCGACCTGCTCGTATCGTCGGGCGGCACGGTGATGAATTATTGGCCCGGCCGGATCGCAGATCCGTCGTCGAAAAAGGAAAATATCGAAAGCGGCACCTACCTGATGGCCCGCCTGGATGGGAGATATTCGCTGGTGGGATTCCTGACATGGAATACCTTCTGGTCGAAGCTCCGTTTTGAAGGGGGCCGGGTCAAGATTTCCGCCGATGGCGAGGGGCGTATGGTGCCCGCGGGTGAAACTGTCAGGCTGGAAAAGCTGTGGATTGCGGATGGCGCAGACTGGCAGGACCTGCTCTTCGCATATGCGGACGAAATTGCGCGGGAACAGCATGTGAAGCTGAAGCCGCAGCCGAATTATGTGGGCTGGTCGACCTGGGACTACTACGGCAGGGATTGGACCGCAAAGAACGTGACGGACAACTTGGATGTGCTGAAGCGGACCGTGCCCGCGGCGAATCTGCTTCAGATAGATGGCGGATGGTGGCCGGCCCGGGGGGACTTCATGTCGTTTCGGAAGAATCTTCAGCCGGATGGGATGAAGGTTCTTGCCACCCGGATCCGGCAGGCGGGATTGAAGGCGGGAATTCATTTTGATGGCATGCGTGGGGATCGCAGCTCGGCGATCGCCCGAGAGCATCCCGACTATTTCCTGCACGATCAGGAGGGGAGAATGATCAGTGAGCCCCAGCCGAACAATGACGGTGAGCGACTCGACAACACGTATTTCGATTTCTCGAATCCAGCAGCTTTGGACTACACGCGTGAGGTCGCGCGCAACATGCGCCGGAACTGGGGATACGACTACATCAAGATCGACTTCCTCATATACGGAATCAACGAGGACATTCAGAAGCGTGCTCTCCATGGAGATGCCAGCAGAAGAATCACTCCTCACAATCCATCGCTCACGAGCGTGGAGCGCCTGCGCCTCGCGCTCAAGGCGTGGAGGCAAGGCATGGGAGAGGACGCCTATTTTCTCGCCTGCTCGGCGCCGTTTGGCCTGGTATTTGGAATCGCTGATGGGCTGCGCACGGGCCCGGACATTTTTCCCAACTTCAACTTCTATCGGCTGTGCAGCGAGGCGAACTCGAGTGCCTTCTACCTGCATGGACGCGTCGTTTGGAATGACGCTGATTACCATGTGGTGCGCGGGAAGGCTGATGAGGACAAGACACTGGTGCGCAATCCCGCAAAAAGTGGTGGAAATCTGACATTGAATGAGGCGGAAATGTGGAGCCGCTACGTCGGGCTTTTTGGGGGGACGAAGCTCAACAGCGACAATCTGGGTCTGCTTCGAGAGGAACGAAAAAAACTTTTCCGGGAGGCTGCCGCGCTGCCTGCCTGCTCGCGGTATGTTCCGCTCGATTTCTGGAATCATGCACGGGATCGCCATGATTCCTTTCACGTGATGCTCGGGGAGGCAGCAGATGGCGTTTACCTCGCATTTTTCAATTGGTCCGATGATGCACGAGACTATGGCGTCAAGGGAGTGAATGATGAAAAATTGCCGGCGCTCCTGTTGGGCGACGCAGAAACTTCCTTTCACCAGCATGCCTGGACCGTGCGTCTGCCCGCGCGCCACTCGGTGATCTACCGGCTTCCGCCAGGCACAAGCTTCAATGCGGCCCGCAAATCACTGCGGGTGGAATAATGCGTTGATTCGCATTTTGCGCACCGTTATCCAATCAACCCACCATGAACCCCAGAGTACCCATGATATCCTGTTCGATACGCCGGTGTTTCCCCGCCTTGCTTGGGATTCTTTCGGCCAGTGTGCTTTCCGCACAGGTTGCCGTCCCGGCTTCTAATAGTACCACCGAAGAGATGCGCAAGGGCCCGCCAACAACAAACGCGGCGACCATGGAGGATGACGTGGTGGAGCTCTCGCCATTCGTGGTGTCGAGCGCGGGCGACAGAGGCTATCAAGTGCAAAGCTCCCTGGGAGGAAGCCGGGTTAGGGCCAATCTCAAGGAAATCGCTTCACCGACAACGGCGTTCACGTCGCAGTTTTTCGAGGACGCCGCTATTACGAACATCGATGACCTGATGCAATACATGCTGAGCACGGAGTATGACTATGGTGAGGATTCGGGAGGTCAGAACCGGCTGAACAGCCTGAACAGGAGCACACGTATGCGCGGTCTGAAAGGCGGATCCTATTCGGTAAATTTCTTTCGATCGGATGTGAGGTTCGATACGTTCAGCATTGATCGAGTCGACCAGTCGCGGGGCCCGAACTCGGTGCTCTTTGGCGTGGGTGAACCGGGTGGCATCACGAATGTCACGACCAAACGCGCAATGCTGAACGGTCGAAAGGGTTATGTCTCCCTCCAGGGTAAGTCGCATGACGGGCTGCGCGCTGAGATCGATTACAACGAGACGATCGTGAAGGGAAAACTCGGGTTTCGAATTGCGGCGATGGACACGCAGGCCGATACGTGGCGCAACTTTGAGTTCAATGACGAAACCCGGTACTATGCCACGGGCAAGTGGCGAATAACTCCGAAGACGGAATTGAACGTTGATATCGAGAAGGGCGACATCAGCAAGCAGACCAAACGCACGGTCATTGGCTATGACGCCTACACCAACTGGGTGGCTGCAGGCCGGAACCTCGGAACCGCAGTAAACGCGGCCCAGCAGATCCAGCGCATTGTTGCCGCCAATCGGGCGTGGATAGTCTTTGATACCGGTGCTGGCAGCATCGAGAATTGGGTAACCCGTTTCTCATCTCAGCTCCGCCAGTCGGCCGATGGGGAGCCGCTTCCAATCACCGACTTTGGCGTGCTTCCCAAGGAAGCTGCCTTCACCGGGCCTGGCTACGATCAAAACACCTCCTATGTCCGTTCCTCCGCATTTCTGACGCATTCCATCACCAAGGATTGGAGCGTCGAGCTCGCAGCACTTCGGCTCGATCGTCACAACAATATTTTTGACGCCCAAGGCCCGCCTCAGAACTACCTTAAGGTTGATGTGAATCCGCTTTTGCCGAGTGGAAAGCCGAATCCAAATGCTGGCAAACCCTACCTTGAATCCGTCACCCAGTACAATGATGTCGACAATCGAGACGATGCGGTCCGGCTTCAAACGAGCTATCGGCTCGATCTCGGGAAGTTCGGAAGGCATACCATCGCTGCGGTGCATGAACGCTCCTGGGGGAATGTCACCCAAGTGATCGCCCGTGAGGCCGTGACTTCGGCCAATGCTCCCTTCAAGGGGCAGGTCGACGATGCGCGCAACAGCTTTTATCGCCGCACTTACGTCGATCTTTCCGGGCCTTCGACTGGCGTTGTGATGCGCAATTTCTCCCAGCAGCCGATCAATAACCTCAATGGCTACACAACGGCGTTTGTGCCGTTCAATCAGAATACCCAGATGAATCGGAATGAGGGATCAACGACGATAGGTATGATCCAAAGTTCCTTCTGGAAGAATCGCATTTCGACCGTCGTTGGCGGCAGTTACGATCAGCGTCGTGATTTCCTTGGCACACAGGTGCGCACAGCCATGGAAAATTTCACGAATGGCAAGATCACGCCGGTCAGGAGTCACATCCCGCTCAAGTCCCATGCAAACAGCATTTCGTTCAGCGGTGTGTTCCAGGCCACCGACTGGCTGGGCCTGACCTACAGCCAGGCGGAAAACAGCGCGCTTCCTAATTTCACGGGGCGGCTGAGGTCCCCCGATGGCACCGATCCGTATGCCAGACCGCCGACCCCGCGTGGAAAATCCAAGGACTACGGCATCAAGCTGGACCTGTTCGATCACAGACTTTTCCTCACTGCCCTGCGATTCGCAACGTCGGACGTGGATGATTTCGACTTTTCACCCATATTGACGAGTCAGATCAATCCAATCTGGACGACGCTTGAGACTGCCGGTGTACCCGTCCCGGCCGGTTACACCTATGAACAGATTATCAGTTCCGTGGGTGGCCCGCCGACGATCAGAGATACTAGCACTGGTGCGACGTTTGCGGGCAAGTCGAAGGGTTATGAGGTGGAGCTGACGGCTAATCCAACCCCCAACTGGCGCATCTTTGCGAACTACAGTCACGAGACCACGACAAAGACCAACATCGGCCCCGAATTGCGTGCCTATGTGGCGCTGTGGCGACCCCTCTGGATGCAGTATGCCTCCCTGCCTTTCACTGGCGGCATCGGCACGGTTGGCGATCAGGTTGCCGTGGTCGACAATGCATTGCTGGCCAACTACATTCTCGCGGACGACAAGGAGCCGCTCGGTCAGATGAAAGACAAGATGACCGCCCGAACGACCTATGATTTCACCGAGGGCTCGCTCAAGGGTTATTCGGTTGGCGGCGGCGTCCGATACCAGTCCGCGCCCGTTGTCGGCTACTTTTCATCTCAGGACACCTCGGGCAAGCGGGTGAATCAGGTCTACAGAGGGGCTGAACAGATCTTTGTGGATTTCAACGCAGCCTATCGCCGCAAGATCAACCTCGGGGGCCAGTCGATCCTCTGGAGCCTTCAGTTGAACATCAACAACGTGTTCAACAACGACGCGTTTCAGCGACTGCGCGTTTCGGAGGCGAATGAGGTTCTGCTGTACAGGTTCAATACGCCCATGGAGTGGATCCTGACCAGCAAGTTCTCGTTCTGAGCAATCCCTCTTATTCCGGTTGTGAGTGTTTCGGCCTGACTGCTGACGTATCAATCCTCCTTACATGAATCTGCCGCTTGCGTTTGTCTCCTTTGCATTCGTGACGGCAGTGGTTGCCCTCATCTCATGGTGGCGCACCCGCGGCCTGGACAACAAGGAGGCGAAGACCTATTTCCTGGCAGGTCGTCGGCTGCCTTGGATTCAGGTTGCGGGCGCACTTCTCCTTACCAATCTCTCCACCGAGCAATTGATCGGCCTCAATGGTGCCGCGTCGATTCACGGTGCGGTTGTCATGGCCTGGGAAGTGGTTCCGGTCTTCGCATTGATAGCGATGGCCTGGTATTTTCTGCCGCGCTACTGGTCAGGCAACATTACGACTGTCCCGCAGTTTTTGGAACAGCGCTTTGATGCGACGGCGCGCCGTGTAATGGGAATCGTCTTCATCATCGCGATCGTCCTGAACATCCTGCCGTTCGTGCTCTACTCCGGAGGCCTGGCCATGAGCACGATTTTCCATGTCCATGAGCACCTGGGAATTTCGCAGGAGGCTTCCTTCAAGGTCATGGCCTGGGCAATCGGAATCATCGGCACCTGCTACGTGATTTTCGGTGGCATGAAGGCGGTGGCGCTTTCGGACACGCTCTATGGAGTAGGCCTGCTTGTCTGTGGCCTTCTCATTCCAATCTTTGCCTTGTTCAAGCTTGGGGATGGCCATATTCTGGACGGAATTCAGCGGGTGATTGAACATCAGCCGGCAAAGATCAATCCGGTCGGAGCACCCAAATCGAATGTGCCGTTCTCGACGCTGTTTACGGGCATGCTGTTTATCAATCTGTTCTATTGGTGCACCAACCAGATGATCGTGCAGCGGTCGTTTGGTGCGAAGAGTTTTGCAGAGGCGCAGAAGGGAATTCTCGCGACGGCTGCGCTCAAACTTCTTGGACCGTTCTTCCTGGTAATCCCGGGTGTCATAGCGGTGGAGATGTTCGGCACGGATCGCATCGGCAATGGGGACCTTGCCTATGCGCTGCTTGTGGATGCCGTCTTGCCGCCGTACCTGATTGGAATCTTTGCCGCGGTCTTTCTTGGATCGGTCATCAGTGCGTTCAACGGCGGCCTGCACAGCATCTCAACGATGTTCAGCGTCGACCTTTATCGGAGCTGGCTGAAGCCCGATGCCTCCGACAGGGAAATGGTGTATGCCGGAAAGATATTTTCTGTCGTCATGGTACTCCTGGCCATCCTGACCAGCGGGCTCCTGGGCGGGTCTTCGGAAGGCATTTTCACCATGATGAAGCAAGTCATGGCCGCGTTCAAGCTGCCCCTACTTGCGGTCGTTGTCATGGGGATGCTGAGTCACAAGGTCCCCGCATGGGCGGCAAACATCTCGATGATTGTCGGTGTCTTCAGCTCGACCCTGCTGAATTGCCTATGGGGCGACGGATTCCTTGGGATCCGATTCAATGTCTCGGACATTCACATACATTGGCTACATCTCGCCGCACTGAACACCGCACTCTTGTGCGTGTTCATGGCGATCATCGGTGCTGTCGCGCCGGCGAAGCCACGTGCGCAGGCGTCTGAACGCCGCGTTGACACCGATGCGGCGGGCGCGATGGATCTCACTCCATGGGGAGGACTGAAGATTGCGTCGGTCGCCGTTGCGGCGGGGGCGATCCTGCTGTACTATGCTCTGTGGCGTTTGTCCCGATAGCGCCCGGGGATTATCAGTCATGAGTTCTATAGGCGAAAGGCATACGGGAGAGCAAAACCCTGACAACCAAGGCCTGTCATTGCAGATGTACATGGCCGATGAGCATACGCGGGTTTTCAACTACAATGGGCGCAAGCTCATCTCGATCCTGGGGCGCGACTCATTTCCCGGGGA
This sequence comes from Verrucomicrobiota bacterium, assembly GCA_014584295.1. Taxonomy (GTDB): domain Bacteria; phylum Verrucomicrobiota; class Verrucomicrobiia; order Opitutales; family Opitutaceae; genus UBA6669. The sequence goes on along the minus strand of JACTNC010000016.1, from coordinate 18,834 downwards.
ACGCATCCTTAAGCTCGACACCAAGGTGATCGAGTATGCCAGCCGACAGCCACTCACCTCCGCGCTGCTGCCGTGTCGCCTGGGTTATTTCCCAAAGGCTCGTGGTCAGCGAGTCTCGCGGCCGAATGGCGATTGGACATTCACCCTTCTGTTCTGCCTCGACGGAGCCGGCGAACTGCAACTCGGTCATTCAAGGTATCGCATGACGCGGGGAATGATTGCCCTGCTGCGCCCGTTCGAATTTCACGCCTACGAGGCGGACGTGCAGAATCCCTGGTCGTACTACTGGATCCATTTCAACGGCACAATGGCGCAACAATATTATGATGTGCTGAGTGGAAGCGGCAAATACTGCTGCATTCGCCTGGAGCCGGAAATCAGTTTCGTCCAGGCGTTCGAGAAGGTGCTCGGCATCCTCCACGCCGGCCATGCCTACAAGGAACTTGTCCAGGCATCCTGTGCGCTTCACCAGCTCCTCGGCGAGGTCTGTGGGCTTGCCAGTCACAAAGGGGGCGGGCAGGAGACCGTCGAGACGCGTGTGGGGCGCACCCTGGAGGTCCTGCGAAACAATCTGGGCATGCACGTGAGCATTCGGGAACTCGCGGCAATCGCAAAGATGTCCCATGCCTACTACGCGGCTCAATTCCGTCGTCTGACGGGGGAAAGTCCCCGGAGCTACATCAACAAGCTTAAGATGGAGAAGGCCTGTGAGTACCTTCGATCGAGCAACGCAAAAATCGAAACCATTGCCCATCGTCTTGGATGTGACGATCCGTTCTATTTTTGCCGCCTCTTCAAGCGATTGACCGGCAGGACACCGTCCGGCTATAGGCAGGATTTTTCGCGGAACGGGACCCTGCTTCTTCCCGCAGCCAACCCTTCTGAGGGCTCCTTACAGCTTCAGTCTCAAGGCGATCATGCACTGTAGCGGTTGGGCACTGTTTCGCGTCCCGGCTGTACGTGAGGCCTTGCTCCTTACCGCTTGGGCCCTGTTGTATTCCACTGCTGGCGCTTCAACGCGTCCCAATGTCCTGTTCATTGCGGTCGACGACTTGCGCCCGGAACTGGGCTGCTACGGTGTCGGTTATGTCAAGTCACCGAATATTGACCGCCTCGCGGCGCGCGGCGTTCTGTTTGAACGGGCGTACTGCCAATACGCGATTTGCGGACCCAGCCGCGCCAGTTTGTTGACGGGAATGCGACCGGATTCGCTGAAAATCGAGGATATCGATACCTACTTCCGCAAGACTGTGCCGGATGTCGTGACGCTGCCGCAGCATTTCAAAGCCAATGGCTATAGGGCGGTCTATTACGGCAAGGTTTTCCATGCCAGGCAGGAGGATGAGGCCAACTCCTGGAACCGGCGGCCAGCAGGTACTGAACCCGTGCGTGATTCCGGTGGCGAGTACCAGCTTCCCGAAAATCGCGCCCTTGTTCAAGGGCGCCGGGAAGCCGCATTGAAAGAGTTTGGGCCCGGCGGAAGTGATGGTCTCGCATCCGGCCCTGCGTGGGAAAGCGCCGATCGGCCGGACAGTGCCTATGGCGACGGACGAACGACGGATGCCGCATTGTTGGCGATGAAGGAGCTGAGCAAATCCGAACAGCCCTTTTTTCTCGCCGTCGGATTTCGCAAACCCCACCTGCCATTCATCGCACCGAAGAAGTATTTCGATCTTTATCATGCAGCCGACATCCCGCTGGCCGACGCACCACGCGCGCCTGTGGACGCACCCTCAATTGCACTTCATCGGTCGTTTGAACTTCGAACCCGATCGAACATCCCGACGAGCGGTCCGCTCAGTGACGACCTCGCGCGTGAACTACGCAGGGCGTATGCCGCGTGCACGAGTTTTGTCGATGCGCAAGTTGGGCGCCTGCTCTCCCGGCTCGATGAACTCGGGCTGAGTGAAAAAACGATCATCGTTTTTTGGGGCGATCATGGCTGGCATCTCGGTGAGCAGGGAATGTGGGGCAAGGCCAGCAACTACGAAATGGCGACACGTGCACCGCTGATCGTGGTGGCCCCGGGGGCAAAGGGAAATGGGAGCAGGAGTTTCGCGCTCGTCGAATTTGTGGACGTCTATCCCACGCTCTGCCGAATTGCGGGATTGCCTCTCCCGGAAACTCTCGAAGGAACAAGCTTTGCACCGCTGCTTGATGCTCCGGACACGTCATGGAAGAAGGCGGCCTTCAGCCAGTTTCCTTCACCCGCGCTTCGTGAATGGGCAGCGCGACCGCTTTCTCCGGGAATGCGCAAGACTTTCTTCGGTCCCTTGATAGCGGGTGTGGAATCGCAACTGAAGGCGGAGTATGGTTCGCGTTTCGATCAAGCACTATTCGATCGTGATTTGATGGGGTACACGATGAGAACAACACGTTATCGATACACGGTGTGGGTCGATCGGCGATACCCTACGGCGGAACCCTATTCCGTGGAGGTCTATGATCACCTCCAGGATCCGCTCGAAACGCGGAATGTTGCTGATTCTCCAGAGTATGGATCGGTCGCCAACGAACTGCGGTCACAGTGGCTTCAGGGATGGCGTGCGGCGCAACCATCCTTGCCCTGATTTTCCCATGTCCAAGAAACAAGCCATCTTCTTTCTCATCGATACGCAGGGGGCCAACTGTGTCGGATGTTACCAACCGGGACTCGCGCTTCAGACGCCAAACATCGATAGCCTGGCTGCCGGTGGCGTACGATTTGAACGCGCGTATAGTTGTTCACCCGTGTGCGGACCGGCACGTTCGGCGATATTCACCGGGCTCTACCCGCATAGCAACGGCGTGCTCGCGAACGACATGGCGCCGCATCTTGATTTGCCGACGCTCGGTCAACGCCTGCAGGCCGCAGGTATTGCTGCGGGTTATGTGGGCAAGTGGCACCTGGATGGGTCCGACTACTTTGGAGACGGCCGTTGCCCTCCAGGATGGGAACCGGAGACCTGGATGGACGGGCGCAATTACCTCGATTCGCTTCCTGATGATGCTGCACGCAGTCTGTCGCGCCGTGTGCTGGGGCCGAAGGAGGTCAAGGAACATGGCATAACCTCGGAGTTCACGCACGCCCATCGCATTGCAGACAAGGCGATCGATTTCATTCGAAGGCATCAGGAGGAGGACTTCTTCCTGGTCGTTTCCATCGACGAACCGCATCACCCGTTCATTGCACCCGAACCATTTGTCAGCGCATTCGAGGACTTTCTCTTTCCCGTACCGAACGCCGGCGACTCCCTCACGGATAAGCCTCGTGCCCAGCGAGAGTGGGCTGCGCATACGGAGAAGACATTTGCGGCGAATTGGGTGGAGAAGGATGGCAAGGCCTATTTCAGGCATCCTCGGCACTTTGCGTGCAACAGCTTTTCGGATCATCAGGTGGGGCGTGTGCTTTCGGCAATCGAGGAAAAGACACCTCATGCGTTTGTCACCTACACCAGCGATCACGGAGACATGTTTGGAAGCCACCGTCTGAACGGCAAAGGGCCATGCATGTATGATGAGATTGCAAGGATCCCATTGATTGTCAGGTGGCCTGGAGTTGTCGGCCATGGGGGAATCAGCATGGGTCCGGTGTCGCACATCGACCTTGTTCCCACGTTTCTGGACTACTTCAGCATTGCGCAGCCGGATCTCCTTCAGGGGCGTTCCCTGTTGCCTCAGATCCGTAGGCCGGAGACGGCGGTCAACGACAGGATTTTCATCGAGTTCAATCGCTTTGAACTCGATCACGACGGATTTGGGGCGTTTGCGCCGATTCGCTGCGTGTTCGACGGGCGATTCAAATTTGTGATCAATCTCCTCGATACGGATGAGCTTTATGATCTGGATCGAGATCCGACTGAGCTGCGGAATCTCATAAACGATCCTGAATATGCAGACCGACGGGCGAAGCTCCATCTGTCTCTTTTCGATTGGATGAATCGCACCCGCGATCCGTTGCGAGGTCCCCATTGGAAGCGGCGCCCGTGGTCCACGTTGGACCAGGGATCGACATGGGGCGGACCGACGCGACCGCGTCCCTTTGATGAGGCGTTTGGGCCGAAGACATTGCTTTACGACACGGGCGAGGTCATCGATCGCTATGAGTACCCAAAGAATTGAGCGCGCGCGGTTGTTATGTGCCGCGGTCATTGTGTTGGCCTCGGGCTTTGCTCGTGGGTTTGCAGAAGAACGTGTGGTGGATCGACTGCAAACGGAGGCCAGGGGGCTCCACCTGCTCTGGGCAGATGGCAAGCCGGATGAGACAGACATCCTGAGGCAGGCGTTTATCCATGGCGGTCAGGTGGTGGTTCAATGGGCGGACATCGAACCCGAGCCCGGAACATTTGATTTCAAGGCGCTCGATTCGAAGCTCGCCTTTCTGGCCGGCATGAGGAAATGGGCGACTGTCCAGGTGAATGGCAACCTTAAGCCCGGCTGGCTCTTCGACTCCGTTCCCTCGGTTCCGAAGCAATTTCATCAGCAGGTGCAGGACAAGCGAGGCACACTCATGTTCTGGCATCCGCATTTCATAGAGGCGCATCTCGGCATGCTCCGCGCCTTGGCCGCCCACCTTCGGAGCAGTCCGTTTCGCGAACGATTGCTCGGCATCCGGATGAACTTCAATGCGGTGGGGACGGAGCAATTGCATATCCCCGATGAATACCGGAATCCCAGGACGTGGAGGGTCCCCTCAGGGGCATCGATTGCTGGTGTCCCGGTCTACAGCGACTCCGTGCAGCAGCGCTACGTCTCGCAGACCGTAGACACTTACAGGGCCGAGTTTTCGCAATGGGCGATTGTGTTCGTGCGCAATCGGGTGGATGGCGACGTGCTTTCGCGGATCGCTCCCGACCTGCGGACGGGACGGCTCGGATTGTTTCACACCTCGAGCGAGGTCGAGCCGCGCACCGCGATGACTGAACGGCGCTATGGCATGTTCTATGATTTCGCGCGGTCAGGCGAGACGGTTGCCTACGCCGAACCCTGGGCCTCCGCCTGGGGAGAGCATGGAGGGAAGAATGATGTGCGCTGGTGCAGTCCGTGCCAGTGGAATTACTGGACCCTGCTTTTTAACCTGCATTGTGGGGTTTCTTTCATCGGCGAATACTACATCAACCTCCATTTCGCTTGCACGGCCGAGCATCCGCGGAGGATGAAGGATACCGTGCATCCAAAGGAGCAGGCTGAGGAATTTCTTGAGGCCTACCGATGGGTCGACTCCTACGCAGGCAGGCACAATCGTCCCTTGGAAACCCCAGGAGCCTGGGTTGCCTTTCGGCAGAATTCAGAGATCAAGGCAAAGAACTCAATTGGTCCGAGGGATGGATGGACGCTTAAACGCTTTGCAGGCGACTACAATTTTCTGATGGAGCGCATCGAGGGGGATGAATCGGTGGGCATCGGGCCCGTGGGTCCACCCGAGCAGCGCTACGGTGCCTTTGCGCGAAAGTTACCTGCAGGGCATGTAATCAGGCTGAAACTGGATTCTGAATTCCGAAGCGTGCTTTTCTCGAAAAATGGAACACTGCGGGTCATTTATTTCGACGATTCTTCGCGGCCCGATGCCGAGGTATGTGTCGGCGAGCATGAGGTGGGACGGCTGACGTTCAAGGCGTCCCAGCGATGGGAGATTGCCGAGATGTCGGTGCCAAAGGATCTGTGGAGCAGAGCGGGAGCTGACTGGCAGATCGCGATCAAGAGTGGATTGGCTCCCTTGACCCTGCACCTTGCGGAGATGCGACGGTGATTTTATGAAAACGAGAAACCTGCTGGGTGCGATGGTTGCGATGGGCATCGTGACCTCAATGCATGCCGCCGCGGCGGCAACCCGACCGAACATCCTCTTCTGCATTGCCGACGATGCCTCGTATGCGCACTTTTCCGCGAACGGTTGCACGTGGGTGAACACCCCGTCCTTCGATCGCATTGCGCGCGAGGGCCTCTTGTTCCGACACGCCTACACGCCGAATTCGAAATGCGCTCCGTCGCGCGCCGTGATTCTCACCGGGCGGAATAGTTGGCAGCTTGAATCGGCGGCGAATCACGGCGGCTACTGGCCCGAGGGCAAGTACCTGAGTTTTGTCGAAGCGCTCGGGCAGAAGGGCTATTTTACGGGAATGACGGGAAAGGGCTGGGGACCGGGTGAACCGGGGCAACTCAATGGGCACCCGCGGCAGCTTGCGGGAAAACCGTACAATGCGCTAAAGAAGACGCCCCTGACCGACAAGATTTCGCCTGTCGATTACGCCGCAAATTTTGAGGCGTTTCTCAGGGATAGGCCTACGGGGCAGCCCTTTTGTTTCTGGTTTGGGGCACACGAGCCGCATCGCGATTACAGCCTGGGCTCAGGAGTTCGGGTGGGGAAAAAGTCCCCTACCCAGATCGATCGTGTGCCGCTCTATCTGCCGGATACCCCTGCCGTGCGGAATGACATGCTCGACTATGCGGTCGAGGTGGAGTATTACGACACCCAACTGGGCCTGATCCTTGAAGTACTCGAGAAATCGGGGGAGTTGGAGAACACGATCATCGTCGTCACCTCGGACAATGCGATGCCGTTTCCACGTCTGAAAGGAACAACCTACGAAGCTGCGCTCCATCTGCCGCTGGCAATTCGGTGGGGAAAGGGTATCACGGAGCCCGGACGCGTCGTCGACGATCTCGTCAGTTTCATTGATTTTGCTCCGACCTTCCTAGAGGCGGCTGGCATCGACCGCGCATCCACGGGCATGGAGGCCATTCAAGGGCACAGCCTGGGAAGGATCTTCCGCAATGAGTTTGGCGGTAGAATTGAGCCGGGAAGGGACGTGCTATTTACGGGACAGGAGCGACACGACATGGGCCGGCCTGAGGATGAGGGATATCCGGTGCGGGGGATGCTAACGGCACGGCTTCTCTATCTCCACAACTTTGAACCGTCGCGGTGGCCCATGTGTGATCCGATCACGGGTTACCTCAACACGGATGGAGGACCGAGCAAGACCGCCGTGCTCGAAGAGAATCGCAAAGGCATCAACCACTGGCGATGGGTGCTGGATTTCGGGCGAAGACCATCGGAGGAACTCTACGACCTGGAGCATGATCCGGATTGCGTGAACAATCTTGCAGAGGATTCTGACTGGACGTCGACGAAGGACCGGATGAGGGAGCAGCTCTTTTCGGAGTTGCGCAAACAGGGCGATCCGCGGATGCATGGTAACGGTGCCGTGTTTGATCGTTATCCGTATACGGCCACGCTGCGAAACTTCTACAGCCGGTACCTCAAGGGGGAAAAGATGCGCACGGGATGGGTAGAGGAGACGGACTATGAGTCCCCTGACTTTGACCCGGAGCGGCCGCTGGCTCCGAGGGCTGGGGTGGCGGTGGCCAAGGAAAAGGCTACAAAAAAATGATTCACAGGGTGTGTAACCGGTCACCGGGAGTGGCCGTCTCCTGTTCCGATTCCAAGTTATCTCTTATGAAAAATCGTTTCCTATTCACCACCGCCATCGCGGCTGTTTCACTTCTGGGCGCCTATTCCATGCATGCCCAGGATGCCAAACCCAAGGGAGGAAAAGCAGCAGCCGCTTTCGCCGCCGCCGACAAGGATGGCGACGGCAAACTTAACGCCGCTGAATTTGCCGCCATGAACAAGGGCAAGCTTGATGCCGCTGCAGCCAAGGCAAAGTTTGAAGCCACCGACACCGACAAGGACGGGTTTGTGACGCGCGAGGAGCTTCGCGCCGAAATGCGAAGCCACGCCGGCAAGAAGCCCGCCAATTGAGGCGTGCGAGTGATTGAGCCAGGCGAGGTCGCCTGGCTCCTGCGCCGGATTTGACTGGCGTTGAAGAGTGAGGCCGATCCGCAGGGGTCGGCCTTCGTCATGCTCACTTCGGCGCAGCAGCGATCACTATCGCTTGCATACGACGTGGAGGCCTTTCTGCTTTATCACGAAGTAGAGGGATCCGTTGTGGCCGAAGGGCTCCAATTGCCGAGGTATTTCTTTTTTGCAAGGCGCCACGCTGTGACGAAGAACGCGGTCAGCGGGATCGCGAGGACCATGCCGAGAAGTCCGTCGAGCGCAGTGCCCCAGAAAAAGATCGCGATAATCACAACGACTGGATGCAGGCCGGTACGATCGGACATGATTTTCGGGGTAAGGATCCATCCCTCGATGTTCTGAACCGCAACTTTGACCGCGAGCACAATAGCCAGCACTTGCCACCCCCCGCCAGGCTGAAATAGGGCCAGCGGTACGGTAACCACCAGGCCGATGATGGAACCGAGATAGGGAATGATATTGAGGAGTCCGAGCATCATGCCGACAACCGCACCGAATTTGAGGCCCCCGATACTAAACCCGACCGCGTAGAGAATGCCCATGATGATTCCGATCAGGAGCTGACCCCGGAAGAAGGAGATCACGATGGATACGAATTCCCTGACCAAAAAAACGACATCGTCACGCACCGCGGGTGAAAGGAACGGCAGGTGCTCCGGAAGACGGTCCGCCGGTTGTGCACGCGAAAGCAGGAAAAAGAAGAGATAGATCGGAACGACCGCGAGGTGGGTGATAAAACCCGCGATTCCCAGCAGGCCCGTGCCCGCGGCCTTGAGCGACGGCACCGCATGTTTGAAGAGCGTCTGGAGCTCCTGCGATGCCTGATCGACAATGGACTTGATCGTCGGATTCTGGAGCTGCTTCTTGGTGATCTCGATCCAGATTGGATAATGCTGACCGATGTATTCGAGCGTGTCTTTCCAGAGCTTCGGGACAAAGGCGATGAGATCGAGGATCTGATCAATCGCAGGTGGTACCACGAGAAGCAGGACCAATGCGAACAAGGCAGCCATGAGTCCGACGACGATGAGCACAGCGGCCAGGCGTCGCCCATTCAGGCGACGCTCGAAGAGTTCGACAAGCGGTCTAAGCATGAGGGCGATAATTCCCGCGACGGCGATCGGCCAGAGTACGCCGGAAAAGTGTGATACGAGGATTCCAAGCACGCGGATGCCGCCAACGATCAGGACGATGATCAGGACAAAGGCCGCGAATGACAGCGCAGCAGTAATCATCCGGCGCTGGCCGGGGGTAAAGAACGGGGTAGGGGCAGGGCGGAACTCTCGGTCGGGCATGAGTCTACGTGAGCGGGAACGGGAGCAGACGGCCAGCAACATTTTGACGAAACCGAAATCCTATGGCAAATTGACGTCGCGAGTTTTCAAGGAACGGTAAACCTGAATCGCAGTCCAATCGCCGTTGATTCGCAGACTCGACACATCGCCCACCAACCCGCTTGTCTAGCCTCATGTCACCCTCCCGACTCGATTTTTCCGGCTCCCGGCCTGGCGCATCGCAGGTCACGCGTCTTCCTCGTTCCCTGTCGGGATTCACGCTGATGGAGATCCTTGTGGTGCTTGCCATTATCGGCCTTCTCGTGGGACTGACGGTCACGAAGTTCACCAATATTCTCGAAGGCAACGAAAAGAAGATCGCAGGCATGTTTGTAAAATCCAGCCTGAGCGGACCGCTGATGCAGTACCGGATGGCTCTCGGCGAATATCCATCTACCGCAGAGGGGATCCATGCACTGATTACTGCACCAGCTAACAAGGGTGAGCGTTGGGCTGGACCGTACATTGAGGCCAAGGACGGCAAGGTGCCCCTGGATCCGTGGGGGGAACCCTATCAGTACCGGTACCCGGGGACGAAAAACAAGGGAAGCTATGATCTTTGGTCCAAGGGACAGGACAAGGCTGACGGGACGGATGACGATATAGGCAACTGGTGAGGAACCCGTTAACTGAACGTCGCTCGACTTGCCCGCGCTCGCGCGGGCACCGTCGTGCAGCGTTCACGTTGATGGAAATCCTTGTCGGCCTGGCGCTGCTCGGTCTCCTGGCGGGACTCTTTGTGGCCAACGTCGGCACGCTTGTGGGGAATCGCAAGGTGGACGTTGAGGAGGTATTCTGGAAGGCGGTTGTCGAGGCGCGGAAGTATGCGCTGCTCCAGGGCACCGACGTGAGGCTTTCGTTTGATGCCAAGGAAAAGACCTTCAAGGCATCGACGTCCGCGGGGTCGCGAACTTTCCCCGTGCCCGTCGATGGTGAGCTTGAGATCGATTTTCTTGGTGTGTCCAAGGGAGGACGCACGACGGTGCTGATCGGCGGCACGCTCGTGGAAACACAGCCGCTGCCGTATGTAACCTTTTACTCGGACGGCACGTGTTCGGATTTTCGAGCGCAGTTGCGGCAGAATCAAGGGGAGCCGCGCTATGTGAGGATCGACCCGTGGACCTGTGCGCCCATGCTCGCTCAGGTCGGCTCCAATCCCTGAAGGATCATGGGCGCTCAACGACACGGGTTTACGATCATCGAGGTGCTGGTTGCGCTCGCGATTCTCGCGCTCGCGGCGATCGTCCTGGGCTCATCCTATGCCAATGTCATCAATAGCTATTTTGTGATGAAGAAGTCAGTTCGAGCGGAGGATGATTTCAGGTTCGCTCGGGCTGCTCTCCTGGCGGAACCGGATTTGAAGAAGGTTGAGGAGGGGGCAGATTTTACGACTGTCGATGGGCGGCGGGTGCGATGGAGTGCCACGGTCGAGCCCACGACGATTGCGGACCTGTTCGATGTGACCTTCCGCTGCGAGATCGGCGGCAGTTCTGGTGAGGAATCGAGTTCCACCGAACAGGCATTCCGGTTGCTCCGGCCCACGTGGTCCGAAGCGGCCGAGCGGGACAAACTGAGAGCGGATTCACAGAAACGGATCCTCGAGATGCAGGTAAGGCGATGATGACTTTTGGCCTCGTTCGTCGTAGCAATCACCCGGCGCCCGCGCGGTGTCGCCGTTCCGCGTTCACGATCATCGAAGTGCTGATAGCGCTGGCGATCATCGGATTGATCATGATCGCGATGAACACGTTCGTGTTCTCCATGGGGGAGCTGTGGGGCCGGGGGAGCGAGGTGAGGCTCTTTGACCTGCACGTGCGCAATGTTTCGCGCTTTTTGGAGCGTGAGCTTCGTTCCGCAACGTTTCCGCCCAATGTTGCAGCGGGCACGAACGCCGTTTCGGTGCGGGAAATCAAATCGGCGTCCGGCCTCGAGAGTCCGCTGCTCACGTTTGAACTCCGCGAAGGCGGGCGGCTGATGGTCTGGCCCGAGCACGCACTGCCCGAAGTGAGGTGCTCGCTGACTGTGAGGGACGGGGAGGGATTGCTGCTCCTGTGGCACTCGCAACTGGAAAAGCGCTTCGATGATGATGCACCGCGGGAAACGACGATCTCCCCTTGGGTGGCGTCGATGGCGTATGACTACTATGACGTGGACTCGAAGGATTGGAAAACGGAGCGAACCCTGCGCCGGACAAGCGGATTGCAGGACGGATACGATACCCCCCAGCGCCTCCGCCTGACCTTTCGCCATGGAAAATTGACAGAGGAATCGATCGTAAGCCTGCCGCAGGTGGGAGAGGGATTGCCCCTGTTTTGAGAACGATGGAAACGCCGGATACATTCCTGCCATCGTTCGGGCGCACACCCAGGGCGTGCGGGCTACACGCGCGCAGTGGCCGTCGCGGCACCGTTCTGGTGATCGTCCTTGTGACGATCGTCTTCACAAGCGCGGCGTTGTTTGCGTTCATGGAGAAGGCGAGCGGCGATCTGCTTGTGGAGGTGCGCGAAGCCGACGCCCGTCGTCTCAGGACGGAAGCCATGTCGGCGCTGGAGACGGTACTTGCGGTGCTCGAGGAATTCCGACGCGTCAACAACGGTCTGCGCAGTCCCGCGGAGGGATGGGCCGATCCACTGGGATTTGCGGGGTATGATGTGGGCCCGAATACGGAGGTGCGCGTCGAATTTGAGGACGAGAGTGGCAAACTTTCGCTGCCGATGCTCGATTTTGCGGGACTGACGCAGCTTTTCGTTGCCTGGGAAATCCCGAAGGCGGATGCCGAGAAACTCGCGGATGCGCTGTTGGGGTGGATGCGCCCGGACTACGTGCCCTCCTCAGCGAGTTCACCCCGAGTTGAAGACTACGAACGGGGAGAGCTTCCGTTTCTTCCGCCGGAACGGTCGCTGAGGTCCTTTTCTGAACTCGGGGCGATTGAGGTGGCTCGGGAGTTTTTCTTTGATGAGTCAGGCGCGCCAACCGCCTATTTTCAGCGCTTCAAGGATGCCGTGTCACTTTACCAGTTCAGCAAGTCCAATCTCAATGGTGCCTCGGCGGATGCCATGGCGGCGCTGGGTCAGCTTGATCCCAACCAGCTGCAGCGCATGGATGATTTTCGTCGCGGCTTGGGATCCTATGAGCGCGATGGTCCTGGTTTCTTCAAGTCCGCCGCCGATGCGGCCAGGCTGCTCGGTCAGCAGGCATCACCCGATGCCTTCGGCGTTGAAATTCAGGCCCTGCGCATCCGCGTGACAGTCAAGCGTGGGGCTGCACACTACCAGTTGTCGGCGGTCGTTGCGCCGCCGGGAGGAGCGCAGCTCGTGAAACCGGGCGTTGCGACTTCGACGCGTACGGGCAGGGGATCAAAGGCGGGGGCCAATTCCGAACCCGCTCCCACACCGACCCCCACACCGGCGAGAAGTGGGCGTGATGCAGGCGCCTCGAAAAAGCTGAACTATCCGTTTACGCTCTTGGAAATCACTGAAAACGTGGTGATGTCCAGCACACACGCACCCAACACCGACCTCTAGCATGCCCTCCGCGCCCGAAACCCTGCCCAACGTACCAGCGGAGCAAGCGAGCACCGCACAGACGGCACGCCGCGTGATCCGGCTTCCTGATTCGCGTTTCTTTGTGAGGACTATTGCCGTTGCGCCCGAGGCCACGGCTGCCGAGGTAACATCCCAGGTGGAACTGGCCCTGGAGGCCTATTCACCCTTTCCCGTTTCACAACTTTACCACGGGCATTTCTGGCTTCCGGGAGAATCCCAGGCGCTCGTCTATGCCGCTTATCGCCGACGGTTTACCGCGGATGAAACGGACTCCTGGCGGGATGCGGACCTGGTGATACCTGAATTTGCAAGTGTGCTGGGCCTCAAGCCGGAGATCGGCTCAACGGTGCTGATCAGCGCCGAAAACGGCTTTACCGCAGTGCATTGGGGCACTACCGGGGCTGTGCCTTCTCGGCTCCTCACGGAGCCGGTTCCATCGGAGGCCTCGGAGGAGGCGCGTATTGCTGTACGCGAGGGCATGGTGCGTGCGCTGGGCGGAAGTTTGCGGGTCATTGAACTGGCGGCACCGGTGCCGCTCGCAGCGGGCGACGATCCCGACGCAAGGGACTACGACTTTGTGGTCGGCGAGGACCATGCAAAGCTTACGGCGACGGTCCTTGATGCGGTCGACGTTCGCGACAAGGGCGATCTCGTTGCACTGAGAAAATCCCGCTCGCGAGATCTGCTGTTGTGGAGGCTGCTGCTGGGGCTTGTTGCGCTTGTCCTGCTCTCGGGAGCGCTGGAAATCGCGCTCGTGGGAGTGAAGTTTTGGCAAAAGGCGCGCGTGCAGCGTGTCGAGGCCCGGCGCGGCGAAGTGGAGCAGGTGATCAGCAACGATACCCTCACTCGTCGCATCGCGCAGCTCTCGGAGACACTTCGGCCCTTCGAAATGATCGGCCTCGCCAACGACAAACCCGAGAGCGTCTATTTTCTTTCCACCGAGGCGCGTGATGTGAACGTCCTCGTCATAGAGGCCACGACTCGGAATTCCGCCGACATCGGCACCTACGAGACCACGCTCAGGGCAAACCCAAATTTTGAAAGCGTGGAGATGACGCCGCCTGCCGAACGAGATGGCGTTTCGACGTTCCGAATCACCCTGAAGTTCAAACCCGAGGCGTTTCGCGCGGGAGGATCCAAGCCATGAAACGACTGCGTCACTTTTTCTTTTCCCGGCAATTGCGCGAAAAGGTGCTTCTGCTCGCCTTCGTGCTCCTCGGAGTCGCCATCTGGATTTCCGAGCTGAGCGACCGGCTCGCTCTTCGGATTCGCGAGATCAAGCTGACCTCGATGGAACTCGACATGCAGCAAGGGTGGCTGTCGCGGAAGGCTAAAATTGAATCCGACGCGAGGGCGGCGCTGGAGAGCTGGGATCCGAAGAAGACCTTCAGTGCCGTGCGACTCAACAGCGAACTGTCGGGCATCGCGTCCAAGGCAGGCATCCGAAGCGGCTACTCCATTGAAGCGGTGCCCACCAACCGTACCGGAGGATTTGGAACCCTGCATACCGTCCGGTTTATCGCTCGTCGGGTGGATTTCGGTGTGCTGGAGTCGTTCTACCAGGAACTGGTGAAGCGGGCGCCGTATATCGGACTGGAGAGCGTCACACTCGCCGCAGATCGATCGAATCCACACCAGCTGAATGCCAATTTTCTGGTGACCTCAATCGAACTCACGCGATAGGAGACGGCTCAGCACTTTCATTCCGGGCTTCGCGGTGAATACGTTGTCAATCGAAGTTTCCACGAACGGCATCAGGCGTGCGCCATTGCGGCGGCGGTTGTCATCGCTTTTGTTCAGCGATCAGGTCTCCATGAGTTTCAAATCGGCAGTTCATTTTCGCGGGAAGATTCTTCCGGTGATTTTCCTCCTGGCGTTGAGCTGTCCGAGATTTGCGCGTTCGGAGAACTCAGTGCGCTACAAATTTCAATCGTGGCAGGAGGATGCCGGACGGATTCGTGTCGATGCCCACTATGCCATGATCGAATCGGACCTGCCGGCGGAGACGAAGCTGAAGCTGGTGGGGCTGGTGGATGCGATTGCGGGGGCGACTCCGAATGGTCAGCCTGTTCAACCGGGTGACTCCGCAGTGCCGCTGACCGATTTGACCGACCGCCGCAAGGCGTGGTCCTTGGATGTGTCGCGGCCCTTTGGACGAATTCAAACCGCACTGACTTACGCCCAGAGCCGAGAGAGCGACTATGTGTCGAAGGCCTGGGCCTTGAATACGCTGACGGATTTCAACCAGAAGAATACCACGCTCCTGATCGGATTCGCACAGGCCGACGATGACGTCACTGCCAAAGTTCTTGGAACTGCGCGGGCGAAAAAGAGCACGGATCTTGTCATTGGTGTCACGCAGCTCCTGAGTCCGCGAGCGTCCGTCACGCTCAATCTCACCCGGGGCGATATCGACGGGTATCAATCCGATCCCTACAAGGTGATTCAAAAGAATACCGAAGTGGTGCCGGGCTTCTTCCTGCCGCTGACCTATGCGGAGAACCGACCGAAAGATCGGAGGAAGTGGATCCTTTTTGTATCCGCCAACCTCGCGTTTCCGGACTTGGAGGGGGCGATGGAGGCAAGCTACCGCGGCTTTCATGATGATTGGGGCACGGACAGTCATACGTTCGCCGTCGAGTGGTTCCAGTCCCTGGGTAGAGGCGTGACGGTTCGCCCGCTCGTTCGCTTCTACCGGCAATCGGCTGCGGACTTCTATCGTCTATCGCTGGATGGTTCCTCCATCGTGCCCGGCCCCGCGGCGCAGGGTCACGCGCCCTATTTTTCGGCGGACTACCGGTTGTCGAAAATGGACACGTGGACCGCGGGTCTCAAGGCAGTCTGGTCCGTCATTCCGGGAACGCTGACGATCGATGCCGCCTATGAGCGGTATACGATGGAAGGACGAGATGGCGTTACTTCGGCCAGCGCCTATGCTGATGCGGATGTTTTCACAACGGGTCTTCAGTTTGCCTGGTAGCACAATGTCTCAAAGGCCCGCACATCCTGCGCCTTGCTGCGCCTCCTTATGATCCTTTCCTCACAACAGCGTGACAGCCTTCGGCCCAGTGCGACGGGGCCTGCGGGAACGCTGCAGACCTTATCCTGGCACGCATTGGGGACCGACTGCAATCTGCAGTTTGTCGCGCCGGACATGGCGGCGGCTGCGGCGTTTGGCGCGGCCGCGCAGCAGTGGGTCAGCCGGTTTGAGCAGCGCTATTCCCGCTTTATTCCGAACAGCCTGCTGAGTCGCATCAATGCGGCTGCAGGTAAGGAGTGGGTTTCCATCGATGAGGAAATGGAGCAGATGCTGAATCTCAGCGGCTCGCTGCATTTCATGACGCAGGGCGTGCTGGATGTCACCAGCCTGCCGCTTCTTCGCCTGTGGGATTTTCGTGCGACGCCCCCGCGAATTCCGAGCGAGGAAGCCATTGCCGACGCGAAGAAGCGGGTGGGGTGGGCGAAGGTGCAACGCTCGCCGGGAAAGGTCTTTCTACCCGAGTCGGGGATGGCCCTGGATTTTGGAGGCTGGGGCAAGGAGTTCGCGGTGGATGCGGTCGCGCAGCTTGCACCCGCCCATGGGATCACGGCGCTGCTTGTGGATTTCGGGCGCGACCTTCGTGCAGTGGGCCTGCCTCCGGGAAAACCTGCGTGGCATGTCGGCCTTGAGAATCCGGAGTCACGCGGAAACTGCTGGGGCAGCATTGCAGTGACGGATCAGAGCGTGGCGTCCTCGGGTGACTATGTTCGCGGGTTTACCCATGAGGGGCGGAGGTATGGCCATATTGTGGATCCACGCACCGGCTGGCCCGTGTCAAATGGCTGCCTCCAGGCGACGGTGATTGCGCCAACCTGCCTGCAGGCTGGAGTGCTTTCCACGGCGGCATTCGTGTTGGGAGCGGATGCGGGGATTCGCCTGATCCAGGAAACCTTTGGTGCGGAAGGCTGTCTGCTTACGGCGCGGGCGCGGCATCAAACCCGAGGCTTCTTCCGCTATGTCGTTACCAGTTAGCGCGCCCCGACTTTCCATGACCTCACCCCTGACCTGGCATCGTTTCCGTTACCTGCATCTGCCCGCGGCTCTGCTGTCGCTTCTGCTCCAGCGCGCTCCGCTGCTGCGCCTCGCCTTGGGGTCGGAGTCGGGGCTTTCCGGCACCGTCGCGTCGATACTAAGGAGTGCGTTTGCTACTGCCGCGCTTGGCTCCTACCATGCACTGGCTGGCGCAACCCAATTGACGACAAACCCAGCGCAGCCGGTATCAGGCACTGTCGGCGTGCCTCTCACGGTTGTGTTTGCGCTCACAGGTGGCTCCGTGACGACGGGTGGATCGTACGAGGTCAAGGGGCAGTTCCCGCCGGGAATGACGGTCACGAATCTGCAGGGAGATCTGCTGAATGCAGATTTCGGCGAACTCAAGGGGACGCCCACGACGGCGGGAAGCTACACTTTGAGCATCCGCGGATTTTCAGAACGAAATAAGAAAGGGGTTGGTGGCCAGATCACTTTTCCATTGGGGATCACCATTCAATCCGCATCCGTGGCTCCTCCAGTCATTGTGAAATCTCCGGTTTCGCAAAGCATAGTGACCGGAAGCACGGTAGCCTTTGAAGTGACCGCCACGGGGACTGGCCTGTCGTACCAGTGGTTTCGTGACGGGCAGGCAGTGCAGGGCGCGACGTCGTCGCTGCTGTTGCTTCGAAACACAACGCTGGCGCAGGCGGGTAACTACACTGCCGTTGTGAGCAATGTTGGCGGACAGCAGACCAGTGCCGCGGCGCAATTGAGTCTGCTGAGTTCGTCAACGCCGGGGCGCCTGATCAATCTTTCCGTGCGCTCCTTTGCTGGTCTGGGAGAGCAAACGCTCATCGCCGGTTTTGTACTGGCCGGCAGTGGCAGCGATGCCTTGTTCCTGCGTGGCATAGGTCCGAAGCTTGCGGCATTCAATGTCCCTGGTGTGCTGGCGGATCCGCAACTGACGCTGTTTGATTCAGCGCAGGTGCCGATTCAGACGAATGACAACTGGAGCGGTTCCGATGGGCGCACAGCCGGTGGGTTTGAGCTCGACGTTGGCAGCAAGGACGCCGTGCTCAATACGACGCTTTCAGCGGGCGGTTATACGGCGCAGGTTTTGGGCGCGGGTGGCACGGTGGGCGAAGCCATGGCGGAGGTGTATGAGCAGCCGGGTCAACCGACTGGTCCAGGCTTGGTGAACCTCGCCGCCAGGACCCAACTCGACGGCGCTCGCACGCTGATTGCGGGCTTTGTAATTGGTGGCGCCACGAGCCGAACCGTGCTGGTCCGTGCGATCGGACCCGGACTGGCGGCCTTCAATCTCCCCGGCACCCTGGGGAATCCCCGGATGGAGTTGTACCGCGAGGGTACGAAGCTAACGGAGAATGATGATTGGGGCGGTGGCGGTGGGCTTGTTGACGCCATGGCGGCGGTAGGTGCTTTTCCAATCAGCAGTGGCACGAGCAAGGACTCGGTGATCGTCGCCACGCTCTCACCCGGCTCCTATACGGCCAATGTCACGAGTGTGGATGGCAGCTCCGGAGTGGTCCTTATCGAGGTCTATCTTCTTCCCTGATCCAGGCAGAGGCCTTCAAGCTCAGAGTGCAGGGATCCACAGGATGTTTTGGATCCGAAAGACTTAGCCCGAGTTCGTCAGTTTGGGTAGTGGGCGAAAATAGTTTGAGAGGAGAGTACCGGGCGAGGGTGTTTCGCGTACGAGGGGGACGAGTACGAAAAGTGAATGTAGTGCCGAACAGCCCCTTGTTGGGCGCGTCGATTCCAGCGATACTGGCGGCATGTTTCTGCGGCGCAAAAACAAGAAGTCGCGCGGTGTTGGTTACAGCTACTGGCATCTATGCGAGACGGTGCGCACGGCGCGGGGACCGCGCCAGCGGGTTGTGGCCTCGCTTGGCAAGTTGGACGAAGCGGAGGTAGCCGGACTGCGTGGCGGCTGGGACAATTTGACGGCGCTGCTTCGCGGTGAAGCATGTGCGCCCTCACCGCAGACCGCGGAGTTTCCGGAGTTGGCTTCGACCCCACCACCGGCTCCGCAGTGGGAGCGGGTCGATGTCGGCGGCCTGCGCGTTGAGCGCACGCGCGATTTTGGGGAAAGCTATCTGGGCCTGGCGCTTTGGAACCGGC
>JACTNC010000010.1 GCA_014584295.1 Verrucomicrobiota bacterium | reverse complement strand
CACGTAGCGCACATACTCCGACTGCGTCACCGCCGCCATGCTTCGCAGCTTGAGCAGCTCCGCAAAACGTGTCAGCGATGGATAAGGTTCGGTGGCAACTCGACGAAAGTCGCGGCCCCTTCGGGTGGATGTGTTTTTATTGATCATAACTCCCACACCCTTGCCGCCAACCCCATCCCCCTCACGCCTATCCCATGTGACTTGCCCCATCTCTCATATGCCCGCCCCACTCCGCCGCGCAGCGGCTTCGTTCAACCAGGCGCCAGAGCCAACCTCCACAGCCGTCACGATTCCTGCTGACGCAGGAAGTCGCGCCGGCTGTTCCGGTGGCTCATCTTTGACGGTTGCCGGAAGAATGAAATCCCTTCGTGCATTTCTAGCAGCCCTCTTTGGTGTCGGCACCGCAGTCGCCCAACAGCCCCAAGCACTACTCAAGTCGCCGGCGGAGGTGATGAAGGAGATGCGGCTTCAGTGGCTCACGAAGAAGCCGCCGACCGCATCGGAAGAAAAGAAGGAAGAGATTGCAGCGGTTGTCATGGATTGGCCCCTGGACGAGGCGACGGTTACGGTCCTGGCTTCGTCAGGCGGTGATGCGAGCATCTATACCACCGGCACATTCGGTATCATGGGCGGCATCGGACATGAGAGTGTTCGGAAGGCCGCCATCGCCTTTGTTGAGTGCGCTCGGAAGCATCGTGCGCTGGCTTCGCCGACGACCGACTATTCCTATCCTGATCGGCAGACCGTCAGGTTCTTCTTCGTTAGCATCGATGGCGTGAAGAGCGTTTCCTTCAGCGCAGCGCAGGTCGAGAAGACCGGCACCGATGCCTACGATCTCTACTCGCACGGGCAGTTGGTCCTGACTGAGTTGCGTCAGATCACGCAGAAGCAACGCGGACACTGACATGAAGAAGAAGGGCGATCCAGTCGGCACAGACAACTCCGGGGCTGACCTCAATCGATCGCCGAAAAAGTCATGACCTCACCAGAAACCGATATCGCGATGTTGAGCGCAACCGTCGCTGCTGTGGTTGTTACGGCCATAGCAACGCGCATCAGCTACTACCTCGCGAGGAGTAACAGGAGAAAAGGAGATACGCAGGAGTCGCCAACATTCAGTTTTGCGCTGCGCTGGGACAAACTGCGGGAAGCGCGGCGTCACGTAGGCCGCTATCTGCTGCGATCCAACCTGCCCGGGCAGTCAGCGCCACAGCTGTGGCAGTTTTACTTGCAACTCGGACAGGTCGAAGAGGCCTTCCGCAACTTGAAAGGCGACCTCGGGCTTCGGCCCATTTTTCATCAGAATATGGAGCGCATCGAAGCGCACATCTTCATCGCGTTTCTGGCGTATTGCCTCCACGTGACGCTCGGCCACCGACTGCACGATCTGGGACTCGGACTGACGCCACGTTCGGTTTTGGAGAAACTCGGCGCCATGCAGATGCTTGATGTGCATCTGCCTACCACCGACGGCCGCGAATTGATACTCACCCGCTATACACAACCCGAGCCGGACCAACGCTTGATTCTCGAGCAGCTCAAATTGAGACTTCTCGCTCAACCGCCGCCCAAAATCATCTCCACTCAAGCGAACCGCAACTGAACCCGTGTAGTGCAGACTTTGAGGATGCCTTCCCTGATTTGCAGCCACTTGCAAATTTTAGGTGCCCGAATCCGCGAAGTCGGGCTAACGCATTTTTGCTGTGCCAATAACCGGCAGATAGTTCGCATGAGAACCGCCCAAGGCAACCTTGTGGCACCCACAACTCCAGCTTGCCGAGCCGCGTCACCACGGCGCTCCGAAAGTGACCGCTTGGATAGTTGATCCGGAAAAATACGGTTCTTATGGGAGCAATCCTTGGATTCTCGAGCGCAGGAGCTGGCGGGCGCGGTAAAGGCGGGTTTCGACGGCTTTGGGGGAGCAGCGCATCACCTGGGCGGCCTCCTGGTAGCTGAGGTCCTCGATCTCCACGCACAGGATTGCCTGGCGCAGCTTTTCAGGAAGGGCATTCACGGCGGCGCGCACGTCCCGAATGAGGTTCGCATTCTCGGCGAGTTCCGACGCGGGGAGGGCGGAGGGATCGGTGGGCTCAAATCCACCGGGTGTCGTGGCGTGGAGTTCCTCGATGCTGTCTTCCCGTCGGCGGAATTTCCAGCGCAGGCGGTTGCGTCCGAGGTTTGCGGCGATGGTCAGCAGCCATGGCTTGAACGACGCTCCGGCGCGGTAGTTCGCGCGCTTCTGGTAGAGGCGGACGAAGGATTCCTGCGCGAGGTCCTCAATGTCGGAAGACGGCACGCCGAGCCGCAGGAGAAAACTCTTAACGCCGATTTCCCAGCGCTTCATGAGGCTTGCAAGGGCATGGTCGTCCCCTTGCTGCAAGGCCTCCATCAGCGTCTCATCCGAGTCCGTTCCGGCATCACTTTCGGCCGGGGATGTCATGCGCTGAGTGATGCTGCTGCAGGTCGAGCGTGGCAGGCGCGGAATGATCAAATGTCGCAATGCGGGGCAGGACGATGGACAGGTAGCGCTCGCCTTCACGGCCTCCGATCGCTGCGGCGATTTCCTCCACATGTTTCTCGGTACTGGCCTTGCACTCCGCATCGACTTTCTCGACCTGTTTCATGGCCGCGTCGATTTCAGACGGGGACGCGCCGGCGCTGCGCAGGCGCTCCAGGGCCCGCCGCGAATCGGCGATGGCCTCGCAATGGGCGGCACAGACTCCTTCATACGAATCATGCATGGCCTTCACGCGCGCGAATGTCTTGTCGGAGAGCTTGAACTCAGTTCGCAACCAGACAAGCGAATCATCATCCGTCTCCGTCGTCGTGGGCCGAAGGAAACAAAAATAGGAGATGCAGCCGGCCGCGAGTGCCACGAGGCCGATCACGCCGGCAGTGAGCCAACCGTACTTCATGGCACCGGCATCGCATTCACCTTCTGATGAGGATCAATGCTGGCCACATAACGTTGGATCTGCGCCTCGCGCATCCGGTCCGTCTGATGACGGGCCATCAGGTTTCCGCCGACGGTTGCAACCAGGATGACTGCCACGCAGGCAACGGATACGCCGGGCACGTGGAGCCTGAGCCAGGCCGCCCATGTTGCGGGATTCCGCTTTGCAGCATCGATCCGCGCCCAGACCGCGGTGCGGAATTGTGACGAGGTCGATACCGATGCCGGCCAGCTCTGGCGAAGCATCTGGCGAAGATGGTCATCATTCTTGGGCCAACTCATGGTCGTGATCGTACTTGGATCTTACACCGGGCGTCGCTTCCAACCCTCAGGTTTTTTCCACGGGTACTCGCAGGCATCTCCTGGGCAGGAGGGCGCAAATAAACGGGGGCGATTGCCGATTTCGATGATGGAGACCTAGGGACGCGATTGGACCAGGGCTCATGGTTGGACACGTCGCAGACGCAGTGCGTTTGAAATGACCGACACACTGCTGAGCGCCATCGCCGCTCCTGCAAACATCGGGCTCAGCAGCCAGCCGGTGAGCGGGTAGAGGACTCCTGCGGCGATGGGTATGCCGGCTGCATTGTAGACAAACGCGAAGAACAGGTTTTGCCTGATGTTCTTCATCGTGGCGCGGCTGAGCGAGAGCGCACTTGCGATTCCGCGCAGGTCGCCTTTGACGAGTGTTATGCCAGCGCTTTCGATGGCGACATCCGTGCCCGTGCCCATCGCAATGCCCACATCGGCGGCTGCCAGGGCAGGAGCGTCGTTGATGCCATCTCCGGCCATTGCAATCACCGCGCCCGTTTGCCGGTGTTCCTCGATGATGCGAAGCTTGTCTTCCGGGGAGAGGTGCGCACGCACGTCATCGATGGCGAGCTGCCTGGCGACTGCATTGGCAGTGGTCGCGTGGTCGCCCGTGAGCATGACGATCTTCAATCCCATTTGGTGCAGCCGGGAAATCGCATCGGCGGTGGTGGACTTGATCCTGTCCGAAAGCGCGAGCACTCCGGCGGCGTCCTGTCCGATGGAAAACCAAATCACCGTGCCTCCCTGGGAGAGCAGGTGTTCGGCTGCGGCGTCGAACTCGGGGTTGATCCTCACGCCTTCCTTTTCAAGCCATGAGCGTTTGCCGGCGCGAACGAGTTGTCCATCAATCCGGCCCGTCACTCCTGCGCCGGTGACCGAGGAGAATCCTTCGACGAAGGGTTTCCTGAGACCACGTTTGTCCGCGGCATTGACGACCGCGCGGGCGAGCGGGTGTTCGCTGCCGGCCTCGAGCGCCGCGGCCCATGAGAGGAGCTTTTCCTCACCGATGGTGGCATCCGCATGGAACCCGGAGAGGACAGGTCTGCCCTCCGTGAGGGTGCCGGTCTTGTCGGTGACCAGGTGAGTGACCTTTTCGGCGCGCTGGAGGGCTGCGGCGTCGCGGATCAGGATGCCAAACTGGGCGCCGCGCCCGATCCCGACCATGATGGACATCGGCGTGGCCAGGCCGAGCGCACACGGGCAGGCGATGATAAGAACTGCGACGGCATTTGTGATCGCGTAGGACAGGTTGGGGTTCGGTCCCCAGATCATCCATGCCGCGAAAGTGGCGACGGCGCAGATGATGACGGCCGGCACGAAGTAGGAGGATACGCGGTCGGCAAGCGCCTGGATGGGGGCTCGGCTGCGCTGTGCCTGGGCAACCAGTTGCACGATTTGCGAGAGGAGGGTATCGGCACCGATCTTTTCCGCGCGCATGACAAAACCCCCGGTCTGATTGACGGTGGCGCCGATGACGCGATCGCCGACCGCTTTCTCCGCGGGGATCGGCTCGCCGGTGAGCATGGATTCGTCTATGTTGCTGGCGCCCTCGACGATCACGCCGTCGAGCGGGACCTTTTCGCCCGGACGCACACGGAGCAGATCGCCGACCTGGATTTGTTCGAGTGGGACATCCTCCTCACGATCGTCGCGCACGCGGCGGGCAGTGCGTGGGGCGAGATCGAGGAGTGCCCTGACGGCACGGCCGGTGCGGCGACGGGCGCGTTCCTGCAGGTATTCGCCGAAAACAGCGAGCACGGTGATGATGGCGGCCGATTCAAAATAGAGTCCCGCCTGCCCACCGTGCTGCATTTCATGGGGAAAGAAGCCGGGAGCGAGCAGTGCGGCGATACTGAAGGCGTAGGCAGTGCCGATGCCGAGACCCAGAAGCGTATACATGTTGGCACTTCGGTGGCGCACGGAGTTCCAAGCCCGGCGCCAGATGAAGTCTCCAACCCAAAAAATGACGGGTGTTGAGAGAATGAATTCCCCCCAGCGACGCCACGCAGGCATTTCCCTGCCTGATGACAGGCCTGGCAACATCATGGCCATGGCTGAAACAAACACAGGCAGCGCCAGGGCGGCCCCGATCCAGAGTTTGCGGAGGAGCAGCTTCAATTCGGCTTCGTCTTCGGAGTCATCGTCCGAGATCTGGATCGGTTCGAGGGGCATCCCGCACTTTGGGCAATCGCCCGGTCCGTCCTGTCTCACCTCGGAATGCATGGGGCAGGTATAGACGGTTCTCGCCGGGCTGACGTAGGAGGGGTTGCGTTCCAGGGCCATGCCGCAGGTAGGGCAATCTCCCGGTTTGTCCGACTCCACACCCGGGCACATGGGGCAGAAGTACTTCGCTGCGGCGGAAGGCACCACGTTCATGTCATGATGGCAGGAGTGGTCATGCCCGTGGTGATGCGCCTCTCCACCGCCGGAGTGGCAGCACGACTTGGACTTCGGATCGGGCGACGCGGAATGCTGGCACGATTGCTTTGAAGCACCCTTCGGTGCGTCGTTGTCGTTGTGGGAGTGAGAACGTGAATTCATGCCGTTGAGTCGGAAGCGGACCGGGACCCTACACCGGAGAAGGGAAAATACCCGCAACTTTCCTTTTCTGCGACGCACTTTGTTGCGCTCGCATGTCTTGCCAATTGCGGAAAGCCTGGGAAGCGAGAACTTGTCTCCATGGAGGTATGGCACGGCCCATGTTGCCAATCCGATCGTCTCGGATTGCTCAGGGGCGGCGATTTGAAGTAGGGAGTTGGGAGCATGAAAACCAGTGAAGGCTATCAACTCATCAATCCGGGCGATCTCTTTTGGCGGCCGTCGAATCTGATGAAGATCCCGAATGCGGATTACCTGGAGCGCACCGGCAGCGAGAAGATGGGAGCCAGACTCTGGCGCCTGCCGCCGAGGAGTGCGAACACGCTCCATCGCCACATCCGTGCCGAGGAATTCTATTTTGTGCTGGAAGGGACCGGCCGCATGCGCGTGGGAGAGGCGACGCTGACGGTGCCGCGTTATGGGGGCGTCTGGGTGCGTCCGGAACTGCTGCGGCAGGTATTCAACGATACGGATGAGGAGGTGCTGTGGCTGATCTTTGGCGCGCCGGAGGAATTGGAGTTCCTTCAGGGCTCCAAATCCAAGATGGATCTCTCGCTGATCTATCCTACCGATCCCACGCAATTGCCGAAAGAGCTGTCCGGAGCAACCTGGCCCCCGGCGGAGCCAGCTTCGGGCGGGCGGTAAGGTCGGATAGTCCATCGCAGTGCCGGTCAATCCGGCAGCAGATCGGCATGTGTAGTTCAAATCCTGATACCGCGTCTGCGGTCAGGATGCGGAATGAACTCATGACTTGCAGCCTGGTCTGCTCGTCGGCACGGTTGGCATTTGGGCAGACTATCCCAACCCCATGAGCGTTCGACGAATTGCCAGCATCGCGAGAGTATCGCACGCCGCCGTCTCCATGGCTTTGCGGGATAGTCCCAAGATCTCGCCGGAGGTAAAGGCCCGCATTCGGAAGATCGCGCGGCGCATGGGGTATCGTCCCAATGCAAAGATCAGGGAGCTCATGACGCAGGTGAGCCAGAGCAAGGCAGGAAGATTCCAGGCCTGTTTTGGGGTCATCTCTCTCTATGACACGGAGCGGCCATGGGAGCAGTCCTTGCACCTCTCAAGAATGTTTGGAGGAATGGCCAAGCGGGCGGAAGAACTTGGCTACCGGCTTGATCCCCTGTGGCTGAAGGCTCCCGGCATGTCTTTCCGGCGCGCCCGCGAGATTCTTGAGGCGAGGGGCATCGAGGGATTGCTCTGTTTTGGAAGCCCGGAGTTCGGCGCCCGGTTTCCATCGGAGCTCGAGGGATTTGCCGTCGTGACGCAGGGCCTGAGCATTGGAGTGCCGATGCATCGCGTGATCAGCGATGGATATTCGGACACATGGAACGCACTGGATCGCGTCTACATGCGCGGCTATCGGCGTCCTGGGCTCGTGTTGGGACTCTATGAGGATCAACGGAACCGGCACGCTAACGCGAGTGCCTATCTCGGCTGGTGCGAAGAGATGATGCCATCGACCGAGAGAGTCCCTATTCTTCGGATCGATCAGGTTGACGTGGATCAGCTTGGCGCATGGCTGCAAGGCCACAGGCCGGATGCGGTGATTTTTGATCATCACTATTCGATGATCGAGCCATTCAAGGCGGCGCTTCAACAGTTGGGATTCAGTGTGCCGGGCAGGATCGGTGTGGCTGTGATCTCCCAGATTGTCCGCGGCACGGGTTTTGCCGGCATGGAGGAGAATCAACAACTCATGGGTGCCTGGCTGGTCGAGCTCCTTGCGGGTAGGATTGTGAACCGCGATTTTGGACTGCCCACACAGGCGCGTATCGAGATGGTCGAGAGCCGCTGGATCCCTGGCGATTCGCTCCCATCGGTACGGGTCTCGCGCAGGTAGGCTGACTAAGGTCACGCTTACAAGCTGCCCGCAGATATGGGCGTTACACTCCGCTTGTAGAGGAATGGTTACCGTCAACCTTTGTGGACTTTGCCGTTGATGCTGTCGGCGTCCATTCCTTCTTCGCATCCACTCTACCCGGCCACGCTTTCCCTTTTCCTGAAGCCTGTGCCCGGATTCCCCACCCCCCCCAACGCTCCGAATAGCATGAACACCAACATTGCAAGGAAGTTTGCCCTGCGTCTTGTCCGATCGATCCGTCACTTGGTCCTATGCGGCCTTGTCTTGTCCACGCTGGCTTTCGCTGCTCCGGGCGACGGCACCATTGAGGGTCGTGTGTTGAACACGGCGACCGGTGACTATATCATGAACGCCCGGGTGCTCGTCCCGGGACAGCCCGAGGTTCTTACCAACAACTACGGTGAGTACCGCGTTTCAAACGTGCCGGCAGGCATGACCACTGTCCGTGTCCTCTATACCGGGTTGCCTGCGCAGTCGTTCGTAGTCGATGTGAAGCCTGACGAGGTGGTCCGGCGCGATGTCGTATTTGGCGCCGGTGCGTCGGGAGATGTTGTGACTCTTGAACAGTTCACCGTAACCGATACCCGGGAAATCGATCCTCGGACAATTGCCATCAATGAGCAGCGGTATTCCCCAAATTTGAAGAATGTCGTCTCTACAGACGAGTTTGGTGCGGTGACGGAAGGAAATGTGGGTGAATTCGCGAAGTGGCTGCCAGGCGTGACCGTCGACTACAATGCGGCGGATGCCCGGACGATTTCGATCAGAGGTCTGCCTTCCAGCACCACACCGGTGTCGGTTGACGGCAACCGGATGGCGAGCGCGGCGTCGTCCTCGGCCACTCGCGTCTTTGAGCTCGAGCAGGTCTCCATCAACAACATTTCCCGTGTGGAGGTCACCAAAGTACCCACGCCTGACACTCCCGCGGATGCCCTTGGTGGTGCGATCAATCTCGTGAGCCGGAGCGCGTTCGAGAGGTCGCGTCCAGTATTCAACTACCGCGCCTATACGAGTGTGAACAGCGTCGAGTTTTCGCTGAAGAAAACCCCCGGCCCCAAGCGCGAGCCGACGCGCAAGGTTACGCCCGGCATGGATTTCACGTACATTCGCCCGGTAAACAAGAATTTCGGCTTCGCCATCAATGGTCTGTTCTCCGAGCAATTCAATCCGCAGTTCCGGTCTCAGAGGCAGTGGGCCAGCTCCGGATTGTCCGTGGCGAACGTCCCCCCGGACAATCCCTATCTTGCGCGCTGGCTGGTGCAGGACGCTCCAAAATTTACCCGCCGCTATTCCATTGGATCCACGATCGACTGGCGATTTGCGCCGGAGGATGTGCTTTCGTTTGGTATCCAGTACAACGACTACGATGCGAATTTCGGAGGCTCGAACATTCAATGGGATGTGGGCAGCACCCCGACTTGGGGCCCGACCTTCACACAGAGTCGCACGAACGTCGGCTCGAATACGATTGGTACGAATTACCGTCACAAGTACGGAAACACCGTGATGCCTACCCTGACATGGCGACATAATGGCAGGGTCTGGAAGATCGAGGCAGGAGCAGCCTATTCCCGCTCGGAGAATCACTACCGCGACATAGGTGACGGCTTCTGGGAGAACATCCAGCTCACGCAGGCCTCGCAGACGATCCGGTTCGACGAAATCAATGCCGTTCGCCCCGGCACCGTCACCAATAGTGGAGCTCCGTTTTCACTGGCCAACTACAGGATAAGGACCGCGCGTTCGAGTCAGAACGACTCTGTTGATACCATCCGTAGCGCTCGGGCAAACGTCACGAGGAGTTTCGAGGGAAAGGTGCCGATTACACTCAAAGCCGGCTTTGACGTACGGGAGAACCGACGCGATATCCGCTATCCGCAACGTACCTGGACGTTTGTTGGCCCTGATGGCGTCGCCAACTCGGCCGATGACACTGCGGGCGCCTATGTGGACAAGGCGTGGCTGAATACAAAGGCGCCCTATGGCCTCCCGGTTGTGCAATGGCCGGATGTCTACGCGTTGCATGATCTGTTTGTCAGCAAGCCGAATTATTTCTCCCTGAACCAGACTGGCGCGAGCGGTTCCATCGCAACGGAGGCCAACAACTCGCAGCTGATCGTCGAGCGAGTGAGTTCACTCTACCTGCGGGCAGACACGCGTCTTCTGTCGAACCGTCTATGGCTTGTGGCCGGTGCGCGATACGAGAAGACCGAGGACAGTGGTGAGGGGGTGCTTTCCGATCCGACGGCCATATATCGCAGGAATCCTGATGGAAGTTTTGTCATGCAAGGAGGCAGCCGGGTGCTGATCACGACGGATCCCCTGGAGCAGGCGCGTCTCATTTACAAGGACCGGGGAACACACGTCAGCAAGGATTACGGCACGATGCATCCGAGCCTCAATGCCACGTATAATATCGGTGAGAACCTCATCTTTCGCGCCGGCTATGCCCGAACCCTTGGTCGGCCGAATTTCAATTTTATCGTTCCTGGATCCCGGGTGGTTGAACCGACAACCTCAAACCCGAATGGCACCATCACGATCAACAACACGGCACTCAAGCCCTGGCTGGCCAATTCGTTCGATCTTGCGGTGGAGTACTATCTGAAGCCCCAGGGCGTGGTTTCAGTTGGGGTGTTCCGCAAGGATTTCACCAATTTCTTCGGACGGCTGACCACGGAAGGAACGGCAGAGGTTCTGGAAAGCTACGGTCTGGATCCGGTGAGTTTTCTCGGCTACGACATCATCACGATGATGAATGTCGGCAATGCGCGTGTCACCGGTGTCGATGTCAACTACAGCCAGAAGCTCGGGTTCCTGCCGGGGCCGTTGAATGGACTTTCGGTGTTTGCCAACGTTACATCCCTTCACCTTGTCGGGGCAAACACCGCCGATTTCACGAATTTCACGCGGCGTCAGATGAACGCCGGAATTGCGTACACGATCAAGAAGCTTTCCATGAATCTGAAATGGAATTACCGTGGTCGGCAGCGGGGTTCGCTACAAGCGGGAACAGGCATTGGTGCGAACACCTATGAATGGACCGCACCCCGCGATCAAATCGATGCGGACATCACCTATGCCTTCCGCCCATGGCTCGGCTTTTTTGCCGCGGTCCGCAACCTGACCAAGGACAATCTGATATTTCAACGCTATGGCCCTGCGACGCCAAAGTATGCCTGGGGCTTCCGTGACGAGGACTACGGTGCCCAGTGGACGTTTGGGGTGAGGGGGCGGTTCTGATCGACACATTTAACTGATCATGGCCCTTCCGGACGTACCTCAGCCTGTTTCCAGTCCACGATTCAAGTCGGTCGATGTCCTGCGTGGTTTCGACATGTTCTGGATCATTGGTGGGGCGGGCATCGCCCGTGCGCTCGGAAAGATGGACCAGAATGTGGTGACCGGCTTCATCACCCAGCAACTCACGCACAAGGATTGGGAGGGGCTGCATTTTTACGACGTCATCTACCCCCTGTTTCTTTTCCTGGTCGGCTTTTCAATTGTCTTTTCTATCGACAAGCACCGCGGTGAACAATCGCGCGCAGTGACGGTGCGCCGGATCCTGCGTCGCGGACTCATGCTCTTCCTGTTTGGTTTCGTCTATCATGGCGGTCTCGCGGCGAAGTGGCCGGACGTGCGACTTTCCGGCGTGCTGCAGATGATCGCTGCCTGCTACGTCATTGCCGCCATCATGTATCTGTATATCGGAGCGAATTGGCGAAGGATTGCGGGAATGGGAGCAGGTTTGCTGCTCGCCTATTGGGCTTTGCTCACATTTGCCCCATTTCCGGATGTGGTGCTCGACCGTGCGAACGTCGAGCGCCTGGCGACGCAGGCGGGCTCGCGGGATCCGGCCGCCATCCTGGCGCTCGTGCCGGAAAGGCAGACTGGAGTGTACGATGCGGGCTATAATTTCAGCAATTTTGTCGATTTTCGCTACCTTCCCGGAAAGAAGGTCAATGTTTATTACGAATCGCAGGGAGTCTTGAGCCCGCTGGGTGCCACAGTGATCTGCCTGGCAGGGATTCTGGCGGCGCTTTGGTTGCGCCGGGAGGACATTTTGCCAAAGCGCAAGGCAGCGTGGCTGGCCGTGGCAGGTGTCGTTGCCATCGCGCTGGGGTTGTTGTGGAGCCTTCAGTTCCCGGTGGTGAAAAAGCTTTGGACATCCTCATTCTGCCTGGTCACCAGCGGCATCTCCGCGCTCATGCTTGCGGGATTCTATCTGGTGGTCGACGTCTGGAGGATTGACCAATGGTGTGCTCCCTTTCTCTGGCTCGGCACGAATTCGATTACGATCTATCTGGGCTATGAGCTCATACGCTTCGAAAGGATCAGTGAGCGGCTGATTGGAGCAGATATCCGGGCGTATCTGGACACCCACTTCGCGAGAGGAGCGGGTGCGTTGCTTCAGGCTCTTGTCGGACTTGCGCTCGCACTGGCACTGGTACGCTTCCTCTATAATCGCCGGATATTCCTGCGGGTTTGATCCGCAGCGCGCCTGGTTCGGCAACCTTACCCATTTCATGATTGCACAGCCTGAACAGCGTTTTTCGGTTGAAAGCCTATCCGTTGAGGTGCACCCGACAGCCCTGGCCCTAGGACAGGCTGCGGCGCGAGCGGCTGCTTCCTATTTGCACGATGTGATAGACCGCCAGGGCGCAGCCCGTGTCATTTTTGCCTGTGCTCCTTCCCAGGATGCGTTTCTAGCCACGCTCGTGCAGCCAGAAATTTGTGGCACGGCAGTAGACTGGAGAAAGGTAACGGCGTTTCACATGGATGACTACATTGGCCTTAAGGCAGATCATCCCCAGAGCTTTCGATCCTACCTCAAATCCCATTTCCTTTCCCGTGTGCATATTGGACGTTTCTTTCCCCTTGAGGCCGACGATGTCGACTGTAGGGCTGCCTGCGCGCGTTATGGGGAACTGCTACGAGCAGCCCCCATTGATCTCGTCTGCATGGGGGTGGGAGAAAATGGACATATTGCGTTCAACGATCCCCCGGTTGCCGATTTTGACGACCCGGAATGGGTGAAGGTTGTGGAACTCGATGAGGCGTGCCGCCAGCAGCAGGTCAATGACGGCTGCTTTTCGAATATCGGTGATGTCCCCAGGCGTGCGATTACCCTGACCATTCCCAATTTCCGGCAGGCGCGCCGATTGAGCATCCACGTGCATGGCTTGCGCAAGGCTGCTGCGATCCGTGATGCGTTGCGCGGGCCCCTTACCACGGCATGTCCTGCGTCGATCCTGCGTACTCATCCCAATGCGACCTTGTATCTCGATAGGGACGCAGCTTCAAAAACCTTTCCCTGACGTGCCTCGGACCGAAGCAATCTGTTCCGAAAATTCGCCCGCCTCCCGCTCTCAACAATGAAAACAAAACTGACGGGCCTCCGCTGGTATGTTGCAGGAATTTTATGCCTTGCGACGGGATTGAACTATCTGGATCGGCAGTCCCTGTCGGTGCTGGCGGGAACAATCAAGAGCGAGTTGAATATCTCCACCGTCGAGTATTCCTACATCACGTCGGCGTTCCTTGTCAGCTACATGATCATGTACGCAGTGAGCGGCAGGTTGGTTGACAAGCTTGGAACGAGGCACTCGTTCACGGTCTTTGTTTCAGCGTGGTCCGTTGCCAGTGCCCTCCATGCTCTTGCGCACTCCGCCATGCATTTCACGATCTTCCGGTTTCTCCTGGGAGCAACGGAGCCTGCAAACTTTCCGGCGGGCATCAAAGCATGCTCCGAGTGGTTTCCGGTTCGTGAACGGGCGCTGGCAGTGGGGATTTTCAATTCAGGCTCTGCCATCGGTGCAGCCGTGGCGGCGCCGCTGATATCATGGATCGCGCTCACCTGGGGCTGGAGATCAGCGTTCCTGTTTGGTGGCGCACTTGGGTTGGTTTGGGTGGTGGGCTGGCTTCTCTTTTACCGGCGCCCGGAAGAGCATCCGAGACTCACTTCGCAGGAACTCGCGTGGATCAAGGCGGATGACAAGGAGAATGACTTCCAGTCACCCCCATCGGTCGGCCGCTTGCTGCGGATGAAGGAGACATGGGGGTGCGTCCTGGCACGGGCGCTGACGGATCCCATCTCATACTTCTTCATTTTTTGGACACCACTCTTTTTGCAACAGGAGAGAGGCTTTGATCTGGCCGCCATCGGCAAGTACAGCTGGATTCCGTTTGTCGCTTTGGCGTTTGGAAACCTCGCCGGCGGCATGGTGCCCCGCCAGCTGATACGGCGCAATTGGACACTCAACCGCGCCAGGAAGACCGTGATGGCGACGGCTTCCATCATTATTCCCGCGTGTTGCCTGGCAGTCACCTCGGTGCCGAATGCCGCGACGGCAATCACGGCGATCAGCGTGGCGATGTTCTGCCATGCCGCCTGGGCGAACATGACCCTGCCCGCGGAAGTGTTTCCCAAACGAGCGGTCGGCTCCGTTTCAGGCTTTGGAGGCGCGCTGGGTGCACTTGTGGGTGCCGGCACCACGATCGCGATCGGATGGACGGTCGAAAAGATCTCGTTTGTACCGGTGTTCATGGTGGTCGCCATTCTGCCACTGACCGCATTCGTGCTCGTCTGCGCCCTGATCAGGAACCTTGGAGTCATTCGAGATATCCCCGATTGATATCCGTCACGAACAGTCACTTTCGCATCCCCCATGAAATCATCCGCCAAACTTCTCGGTCCCCTAATTTCCCGACTGATGTGGACGATCCTCGCCCTTGTGCTGCCTCTTGCCTGCGCCGCCAAGCCGGTGGAACTACGGAATCGTATTCCCCTGGCACCCGTCCCTCAGAAAGTGACTTATGCCCAGGGAGCAACGCGGCTGCCAGCGCACATTTCTGTCAGTGGTCTTGATGCAATGAAGCCGGGTCAGTCAGCAACCGTGGAGACACTGGAGAAGCTGTTCACGGTTATTGGTGTGCGAGGCGATTTTTCTGGCCGTTCGGACTATTGCCTGCGATTTGAACGCGATCCGACTGTAACCCACAAGGAGGGCTATCGGCTGGTATCCGACGCTTCAGGCATCACGGTGCGGGCCGGCACCGATACAGGTATGTTTTACGGCGCGCAGACGGTGTATCAACTGCTCGCGTATGCACGATTTGGCGACGATTTTTTCCATTACTCGGATTTCCCGGCAGAAGGATGGGGCAGGTTTTTGGTTCCGCATTTGAGCATTGAGGACTACCCGACCTACAAGGTGCGTGCATTCATGGCGGATCTCGGACGCGCGACATTCAGCATGCCGCTTCTGAAACGACTGGTGCGGCTGATGGCACAGATGAAACTGAACACGCTGCATCTCCACCTGTACGACGACCAACTCTGCGGCTTCAAATTTGAAAAACTGCCGATGGGGCATGAGAATCCGTTCAGCCTCGACGCTGGGGATCTCAAGGAACTGGTGGCCTATGCGCGCCATCATCATATCTCCGTCATGCCGGAACTCGAGTCGTGGGGGCATGTTGCTAGCCTGGTCTATCATTTTCCCAAGTTGCGTGGCGCTGAAGGTGCCTATGCAGGCGCCTCATTTGGCATTGGAGAGGAAACCTATGCTTTCCTGGAAAAGCTCTACGATGAAATTGTCCCGTGCCTCGAACGTGAAGCGGCGGTGCATGTGGGCCTTGATGAAGCGCTTTGGGCGGTCCTTCCTGGCGAGGAGGATCGAGGGCATACCCCTACGACCATGGTCAGCCGGATCCATGAGATTCTGATGCGCGTGGCGGAGCGACATGGGCGGAAGATAAGGATGCATCTCTGGGCGGATCATGGAGGGCGCCCCCTGCCACCGGAACTTGAGACCAAAGTGGTGATTGAGCCATGGCGCTATCTCGGTGCGGATGAGCCTTCGATTCTGGAGACGTTGAAAAAGTATGGAGGGGCCGGAAAAACGCCCTTGATGATGGGAACCGGCGCAAACTCGTATGCCTTCAGCGGCAATTATGAAGGCACACGGATCTGGTGCATGCAGGGAAAGGCCTATCCGAATGTCGAGGGAGTGACGCTGTGCATGTGGGAGAGCAATGACTTGGCCGGGCGACTGGTGACGCTGTATGGCGGAGCGTGTTTCGCGTGGACACCTGAGGCACAGGTACGTGCCCGCAATGACAGCACGGGAGAGCGGATGCGCCAGTTGATCGATCGGCAGATGCGCAGCTGGCAGATCGTTTTTCCAGACGCCGGGGAGGCCGCCATCAATGAGGATCGTGGGCCCGAGGTGAAGACGGGGCGCTATGTGTGGCCACCCTTTGCTGGCAAGCCGGTTGCTCCCACCGTTGATTTCGGGAAGCCAAAGGGCGGTGCGCAATGAATCACTGGATCAGGATCCGGCCACGAAATCCGGGACCTTGGCGCTGGCGGAGCTTCATTTGGCTTGCCACGGCATTCCTTTCATGGACCTGCGCCTGGGGTGCGGGAGGTGACACGGTTGAGCGGGAGCCACGAACGGGAGTGTTTCCCTTCTATCCCTACATGAGCCGCTATGCGATGTGGGAATTTACGCCGTTGGACCAAGGCGGGCGCTTCGTGCAACTGCAGGCAATCGGTTCGGAACGCGATGAGGATATCGCGCGCACGGTTCGCAGGCCTGGTTTTTTTGCGCCATGGGGAGACCCCATTCGGTGGGATTCCCTCGAGAAGACAGAGTTGGAGAAAAGTGTTTGGCTGAACCGCTGGTACTTCCTTCCCAGCCTTGCAAACATGTATCACAGGACCGGGGACAAGACCTATCTGAGCGAGATCATGTCCTTCGTGCGGAAGTGGAGGGACGAAAACCCCATGCCTGCCGCTTTCGCCTCCCGGGGGCGAAACTGGAAGGACATGCAGGTGGCATGGCGACTTCAGAATTTAGCCTGGACCTATTTTCTCGGAATCGACGGCTTTACGCGCGGCGAGAAGCGTGAGCTTTACCAGATCATCGACACGCACGCGGGCGCCTTGCTGGAAGATTTTGGCGCACAGCCGTTGAACGAGAACAATCACCAGTCGCATGGTGCGTCAGCGATGCTCTATGCGGCGTTGCTGTTTCCCGAGGTCCGTTCCGCTTCGACGTTGCGGACAAAGGCCATCGAAATCCTGGAGCATCATCTCGCCCATTCTTTCTACGCGGATGGAAACTCCGTCGAACTATCCCCGGGATATTACCCGTTTTTCGCCTCCATCTTTCGCGATGCCTATCTCCTTTGCCGCGCCAACGGAGTTGAACCCCCACGCGGAAGCGAGCATCGGCTGGAACAATTTCTCCGCTTTGTGTTGAACGTGGCGCAGCCGGACGGCACGATGCCTCCGATCAACGATTCGAGCGAGAGTGACACTTCTGTGACCGCGCGGGTGCTGGCGGATCTGCTTGGCAAACCACTTCCGACTCAGCCGCTGGCATCCATCTACCTCGATGCATCGCAACAGGCGGTGATGCGCGACCACGATCCTGCCTCGCCGGCCTACATATTTCTCGATGCCGGGCCGCGAGTCTCTTCGCATTGGCATTCAGGGAAGCTTGGTTTCCACCTGTGGTACTGGGATCGACCCCTTTTGGTTGATAGTGGAATCAACAATTACGACGATCCCCTGCGGCGTGCCTGGTACAATCGAGCCGAAGCACACAATACGATCTTTGTCGATGGTGCTGGCGACTACGATCGAACCAAAGTGCGTCCGGCGGAACGTCCCGATGCGGGCAGCCGGATTGAACATTGGGAGTCCAATCATCGTTATGATTGGGCGGTGATGGTTCATGATGGCCTGGCAAAGGGCGTTGCCTGGAAGCGACACTTTGTGATGCTGAAGGGAAAATGTTGCATCATTGTGGATCAACTGCGCAGCGCCGCCGCGCATGACTATACGTCGCTGTTTCACCTGCCGCCAGGTTCACCGAGCATCGATGCGGACCAAGGAAAGGTATTCACGAACTTCAGCGAGAAAAACCTTCTATTGATGTCGGCCCGGAACACAATGTCTCACCTCAAGATGAGGGAGGGGACCATCAGCAGGATGGCCAGAAATCTGAAGGCGTCGGTGGCATCCTATGATCTCCGGGGAACGGATGTTGTGCAGTCATATCTCTTGCTGCCGGTACCAGGCGCGGAGGCTCCGAAAGCGGAGCTTCGCCAGCGCGTGCAGGGGGAACGTGTCATGCTGCAATTGTCCGTCCCAGGTACTGAGGCCGAGATTGAGATCGACCTCGGTTCTGAGGCAGGAAAGAAAACCTACAAACTTCGACTGAACGGCCTGCAGTGATAGGAGAGCCGATTTGGCGGTGGGGGCTTCTCTTTTGCGGTTCATTCGAGTAGTTTCCTAAGAACCCTCCCGCATGATATTCTTTGATCACCAGGTGAATGGATTTGCCGGCGTGGACTTCCAGCAGCCGGAGTTGGGCGCAGACGCGTTGGATCGCGCCCTCTCTGCTCTTCGTGCTCGGGAAACGCGGATTCTTCTGACATTGATCACGGCGCCCATCGAAAAGCTTGAGCGGCAGTTTGCGCGCATTGAATCGCTGCTGCGTGACAGTGCGTTCGCTGACGTCGTCGCGGGCTACCACCTTGAAGGTCCCTATCTCAGTCCCTTGCCCGGATTCCATGGCGCGCACCCTGCGGAGTTGATGAAGGCGCCGGATCTGCGGGAGTTTGACCGGCTTCAGGCGGCGGCGGGTGGGCGCCTGCGCCTTGTTACGCTCGCACCGGAATGGACCGGCTCTGCAGCCTTTATCCGCGAACTCGCCGCGCGGGGAGTATGCACATCCATTGGGCACTCGGATGCGGACAATGTGGCGATCGACGCGGCGATTGATGCCGGGCTCCGACTCTGCACTCACCTTGGCAATGGAGTTCCGGGGCAGTTGCCGCGTCACGACAACATCATGCAGCGATTGCTCGCGCGTGACGAACTGGTG
Organism: Verrucomicrobiota bacterium; assembly: GCA_014584295.1. Lineage (GTDB taxonomy): Bacteria > Verrucomicrobiota > Verrucomicrobiia > Opitutales > Opitutaceae > UBA6669. Next base: position 32,322 of record JACTNC010000010.1, on the reverse strand, counting down.
GCTGCTTTTATACCGGACGGGATCCATCTGCCGCCATCGGTGCTGAAAAATTTTGTGCGTGCGAAGCCGCGTGACCGCGTCATTTTCACGACCGATTGCATGGCTGCTGCGGGTGCGGGTCCGGGGCGCTACTCCATCGGACGCCTGAGCATGGAAGTGGGGGAGGACGGAGTGGTGAGGGAACCGGGCAAGAGTAATTTTGCGGGATCGTCGCTGACGATGGACAAGGCCTGCGCCAATGTGCAGCGCTTTCTTGGATGGAGCGCCGCGGAGGCCGCCGCAGCCTGTGGCGAACGTGCTGCCGCTGCGGTCGGGATTTCTGGTTCCAGTCGGAGTTCGAGCGGGATTTGAATCGTCAAAGGGAAGGCTCCTGATACGAGTTGGCTGAATGCTGACAGCGCTCTTCGTGACGCTGCGGATTGTCGCGAATCCGCTTTCAAATGTCTTCCAGAAGCAATTGACCAGCCGAGGGGCGCATCCCCTGGTTGTCATCGCGGTCACTCATGCGCTTCTCACACCAGTGGCCGCAGCGTTGTTGGCAACCGTGCGGTGGCAGGATCTGGATTCCGTGTTCTGGATGAACATGGTGCTTTGCGCCGTGCTCGCGGTCGTGGGGAATGCACTGCTCGTCTATGCGCTGAAGGAAGGCGACCTTTCGCTTCTGGGTCCGATCAATGCCTACAAGTCGGTGCTCAGTCTGCTTCTCGCTGTTGTCCTGCTTGGAGAGATTCCAAACATTGCGGGTGCGGTGGGTGTGGTGCTAGTGCTTGTGGGGAGCCTCTTTGTTGTCGACCGAGCTCCCGGCCAGGCGCATGGAAGGGCACTGCTCCAGTTCATCCGGGACCGCGGGGTGCAGTTGCGTCTCGCGGCGCTGGTATTCTCCGCGACCGAGGCCGTGTTTCTCAAGCGGGCGATCCTTCATTCCACGCCACTCACCACCTTTCTCTTCTGGTCGATCCTGGGGTTGCCGTTTGCGCTGATCGCTGTGGCGGCGCTCGGACGAAATGACGGCGGATCGGGGGCGCGCCAATTGGCGGCTAATGTAAGGCTCTATCTCGGGCTTGGGCTGACGACCGGGCTGATGCAGGCTGCCACGCTTTTCACGTTCGGGAAGCTGCAGGTGGGATATTCGCTGGCACTGTTTCAGCTCTCGACGCTCGTCAGTGTGTTTCTGGGGCATCATGTTTTCAGGGAGAAGAACATCAGGCGTCGGCTCGTTGGCTCCCTCATTATGGTTGCAGGAGCAGCGTTGATTGTCTCCCTCGGCCGATCAAAGCCTGAAAATCCGGTTCAGGCGGACGCATTCCTACCCTTGGGCAAATCGGTGGATTCCAAAGGCCGGGGTTGCGCGGACCCGCTGAACGGATCAGGTATTCACCTTCATGCAGTCTGAAATGACGGACCAGCCAGGGGCCGATGGAGAGCGGGCATCCGCGGAAAACGTATCGGACAAGACCCGCCGGCGGGTGCTGATCCTTTTGTTGCTTTCGATCTTCATGTCCCTGATCGACGTGAGCATCGTCAATGTCGCGCTACCCTCGATCCAGCATGCGCTCAATGCAACGCTGTCAGATCTGCAATGGGTGCTGTCTGGCTACGCATTGACTTTCGGGGTGGTGCTGGTGGCAGCCGGGCGCGCGGGCGACATCATGGGGAGGGGCGGAATCTTCCTGATCGGCGTTGCGATATTCACGGCGTCCTCAGTGGCAGGGGGACTCGCCCCGAACGCCAACTGGCTCAATGCGGCGCGTTTCATTCAGGGGATCGGCTCCGGTATTCTGAATCCTCAGGGCGTCGGCATCATCCAGGAATATTTTCGTGGAGAGGCAAGAGGCAGGGCGTTCGGCCATCTGGGGACGACGGTCGGATTCTCGGTCGCAACGGGTCCTGTCCTGGGCGGGTTTCTCATTCACCTCGGTGGGCTCGAACTGGGTTGGCGACTCACTTTTCTGGTCAATCTTCCGATTGGAATCACGATCATCGTCCTCGGGTTGATGTGGCTCCCCAAGCCGTTGATCCGGTGGACGGGCGCGCCCGTATCAAGGGAGAAAGGCAAGGCCGGCGCACTGTTGCCGTCGCTGGACCCTGTCGGCTCCGTGCTGCTCTGCCTGGCGGTGCTTGCCGTGCTTTTTCCCTTTGTCGAGGCACGCTCGTCGCCACTGACCTGGCTGCTGCTTCCGGCGGGCGCTGTGCTCTGCCTACTCTGGGTGAAGTGGGAGCGGCGACATGCGCGCCGGGGATACAGTCCGATGGTCGATCTGAATATTTTTCGGACTCCGAGTTTCGCGAACGGCGCGACGATCATGACGCTGTGCTTTCTTGGCATGTCGAGCATCTGGGTGCTCGTGATGATTTACGTGCAGGAAGGGAGTGGAAAAACGGCGCTGGAAGCGGGCACATTCGGCATCCCGGCGGCGCTGCTTTCTGCCTACTCCGCCCATTGGTCGGGCCAGCGTGTGATGCAGTTTGGGCGCAAGATCGTCATCGGTGGTCTGTGGCTGGCAATTGTCGGACTCGCTTCGAGTGCGGCGATCATCCTGCTCCACGCGGGTGGCCATCTCAATGTCTGGTGGCTCATGGCATCGCTCTCGTTCATAGGACTTGCTCAGGGATCCATCATCACTCCGAACCAGGTACTGACGCTTGATGATGTGCCGGTGGAGTACGCGGGGAGTTCGGGAGCGGTGATGCAGACGGGGCAACGCATTGGAAGTTCGGTGGGCATTGCGATCATCACTGCGATTGTCTTTGGCATGCTACCGGTATCCTCCTGGGCGGTTGCGATCTCCACGGGATATGCAGCGATCATACTCGTGGTATTCATCGCGCTCGGTTTTGCCTTGAAGGATCAGCGCGATCGATTGAAGGAACCGCGTGCTCTGCATCGGAGCGTGCAGCCCTCGCTTACACCGCCGACGATTGAGTGAGGAGTCGGTGATGCTATCGACGCCTTCCGGCACGACTGGAAATTTTTGAGCCTCCTTGGACTCAAGCATTGCGGTCAGCGTGGATGCGGCGCAGAATCATCGACTAGCTCTGTCATCCCATGAAATACCTCTTCGTGCTCCTTGTGGCATTTTCCCTGTTGTCAGCGGTGTCGGAATCCTCGGCACGTGCACCGAATATCATCATTATTCTGACTGACGATATGGGATACGGGGATCTGGGATGCTATGGCTCGCCGACGATCCGCACTCCCAATCTCGATCGAATGGCAATGGAGGGATTGCGATTCACCGATTTCTATTCGGCTGCGGAGGTTTGCACGCCGAGTCGCGCGGGACTGCTGACGGGCCGGTATCCCATTCGAAGCGGCATGGTTGGGAAGCGCCGCGTGCTTTTTCCGGATTCGAAGGGTGGCCTGCCACAGGAGGAGATCACGATTGCGCGTGCGTTGAAGCGGCGGGGGTATGCGACGGCCCATTTGGGCAAGTGGCATCTGGGTATTCATCCGGGCGGGCGACCCGGGGAACACGGATTTGATTACTCGTTTGGACTGCCCTACTCGAACGATATGGACAAGCGTCGCGAGACGCCGCGTACGGCATCTGGATCAGCCAATCCTCCCGAGAATGGCTGGATGGTTCCGGTTCTGCTGAATGGGGAGATCGTTGAGAAACCTGCCGATCAGACGACGTTGACACGACGCTACACCGAGGAAGCGGTGAGGTTCATCCGCGAGCACAAGTCCTCGCCCTTCTTCATCTATTTCGCGCATACCTTTCCCCATGTGCCGCTCTTTGCGTCACCGCAGTTTAAAGGAAAGAGTCGCCGCGGCATCTACGGTGACACCGTCGAGGAGATCGACTGGAGCGTCGGGCAAGTGATTGCAGCCCTGCGCGCGGAAGGGCTTGCGGAGAACACGCTCGTTTTCTTCACGAGCGACAATGGCCCGTGGCTGACGATGCGTCAGCAGGGCGGCAGCGCGGGGCCGTTGCGTGAGGGCAAGGGCAGCACCTGGGAAGGCGGCATGCGTGTGCCAGGCATCGCCTGGTGGCCCGGGAGGATTTCGCCAGGGATCACAGGTGCGGTCGCTAATGGCATGGACCTGTTTGCGACGGCATTGACGCAGGGCGGCGCGAAAATTCCGGATGACCGGGTGATCGATGGGGTCGATCTTTCGCCGCTGCTGTTTGGTCGGGGCAAATTGCCGCAGCATCCCTTTTTCTATTATCGGGGCGACAAGCTCTTTGCCTGCCGGATCGGAAACTACAAGGCGCATTTCTTCACACAACCGGGTTATGGGAAGGACAAGGCCGAGGCGCATGAGCCGCCTTTGCTCTACGATCTTGGCACTGATCCGGGTGAACAGTTTGACGTTGCATCGGAGCATCCCGACATAGTTGAAAGAATCCGTGCGGCAGTTGCCGAACACCAGAAAGCCCTCGTTCCGGGAGAGCCGCAGTTTTGACCGCGGGACGCCACGGGAAGGGGAGATGGGATGTCTGTCCTGGCGACGAGACCGTCTCAGCCTTCCGCTTCACAACTGATCTGCCTCCAGACGCACGATTGGTTTGCGGATGAAGCCGTGGCGGGATCTGCCTATTGGGAGAATACCTTGCCGATGATGTTTTCGAGAGGTTCCTCCTCGATGGTGATGTCGGCGATCGGGGTTGTGCTCATGATTTCCTGAATCGCACGCGAGATCGCCTCTGCCTTCACCTGGACGACGATCTTTCCGGTATCCGATTCGCGGGTGGTTTCGCCGTAGGAGGACTTCCATGCAGTCGGAACGGCGGCGGGATCCTGTGGGATAAAGATCACCTGGCGCATGCGGGAGTTTCTCTCCCCTTCCAGATTCGCGAGATTCCCGTCGTAGACCTTTCTTCCCTTGTGAATGATGATCACCCGTTCGCAAAGGGCCTCGATGTCCGCCATGTAGTGGCTGGTGAGGAGGATCGTGACCTTGTGTTTCCTATTGTACTCGCGAAGAAAGGTACGGACCGCTTTTTGTGAAATAATGTCGAGCCCGATGGTGGGTTCATCGAGGAACAGGACCCTGGGCCTGTGGAGCAGCGCGGCGATGAGTTCCATCTTCATGCGCTCGCCGAGTGAGAGTTCACGGACCATCACGCCGAGCTTGTCGGCCACGCCGAGAAGTGAGACGAGTTCGTCAAGCGTCTCCCGGTAGGATGCGGCGGGTATGTCGTAGATATGACGCAGCAGCGCGAAAGATTCGTTCGCAGGGAGATCCCACCAGAGTTGGTTCTTCTGACCGAGCACGAGGGAAAAAATGCGCCGGTAGGCATTGTCGCGTTTGCTTGGGTTGAAACCGGCGATACGTGCGCTGCCGCTTGTCGGATAGATCAATCCGGCGAGCATCTTCAGCGTTGTGGTCTTGCCCGCACCGTTGGGTCCGAGGAAACCCACGAACTCGCCTTCCTCAATGGTGAAGCTGATGTCGCGTGCGGCCCAGATTTCCTCGTGCTGGCGATTGAAGAGTCCTGTGACACCGCCCCAAAATCCGGGTCGTTTCTTGTACGTGCGGAACACGCGGCTCAAGCCGTTTACTTCGATCAGTGGCATCAGGTGGTGTAGGTCATGTCCTGGTACTTGATTTTGCCCAGTTCCATCAGTTTGTGGAAACGGCCGCGGACATAACGGGCACCCTTGGGATGATGCAAGGCCTGGCAGAGGTCATTGATGTGATAGACGCGGTTGGTCGAAATGTAGTCGAGGATTGCCTTGTCGAGATCGTCATCCGACGGCGCTTTCTCGTTGCCGGGGAGTTCGATCGTTGCTCCTCCCGGAATTTTCTGACGCAGGGCCCGCCACAGGATGACGGTTATGCAACCGGCGAGGAACGCGATCAGGTGGGTGATCATGGAGAGCTGCAGGATTGCCGTGAAGAGTCTCACGGAGATTGAGGATCGCCGCAACCACCACAATCCTGTTTGTTATTGTGGTGAGTGGATCAAGCCAACCCGTGGCAGAGCCGTTTGGAAAACGTTGGACTGCGATATGGGCGTTGGAGGCCCCCTCGCCTTCTGTGCCGCACATTTGCTTGAGCACAAAGCGTGCGAGTTTTCTTTTCTCCGCTCAACCGAGCACGTTGACCGAGCAATGTGCATCAAGTTGATGTCGAGCACGGGGCAAATAAAAGAGCCGGGACCTTGCGGGCCCGGCTCTTTGCCCCACGGGGAGAGTATCAAGCCTCTGTGGCCGGAGCGGGGTCGGATGCCGCCGTGCCGTTTGAGGGCGCGGACTGCTGCTGTTCCCGTTCTTTCATGGCGGCTTTGCGGGAGAGTCGGACCTTGCCGCTCTTTTCATCGATGCCGATGCATTTTACCCAGATGGTTTCGCCCATCTTGACCACGTCCTCGGTGCGACGCACGCGCATGTCGGCGAGTTCGCTGATATGGCAGAGGCCTTCCTTGCCTGGCAGGCACTCGACAAAGCAGCCGAACTCCTTGATGCCGGTGACGCGGCCCTGGTAGATCTTGCCGATCTCGATCTGGGCGCCGCCACCGCAGAGCGCATCGATTTCCTGCACGGCGCGATTCATGGCGTCGGCATTGTTCGAATAGATGAAGACCTTGCCGGAGTCGTCGTCGGCGATGTCGATCTGGGCGCCGGTCGTCTCGACGATGCGGCGGATGGTCTTGCCACCCGGTCCGATGAGCAGACCGATCTTCTCGGGATCAATCTGGATCGTCTGGATGCGTGGCGCGTACTTGGAGAGGTCCTTGCGGGGCGCTGGGAGGGCCGAGAGCATGAGTTTGAGGATCTCGATGCGGGCGTCGCGTGCCTGAAAGATGGCAGCCTTGGCAATCTCAAACGGCAGGCCGTTGATCTTGAGATCGAGTTGGAAGCCGGTGATACCCTTGGTTGTGCCAGCGAGCTTGAAATCCATGTCGCCGAAATGATCCTCCTCGCCGAGGATATCGGTGATGGTCGTCCATTTCGCGATGGATCCGTCGCCTGCGGCTTCAGTCATCAGGCCGCAGGAAATGCCGGCGACCGGTGCGATGATTGGCACGCCGGCGTCCATGAGGGCCAGACAGCCGCCGCAGACCGAGGCCATGGACGTTGATCCATTCGAGGCCATGATTTCGGACACGACGCGGATGGAGTAGGGGAACACGTCCTCCGGCGGAAGAACTGGAACGAGGGAGCGCTCGGCCAGCGCACCATGGCCGATCTCGCGGCGGCCGGGTCCGGTGAAGCGGCCGGTTTCGCCGACGGAGAAGGGCGGAAAGTTGTAGTGGAGAATGAAGGACTTTGAGGTGGCTCCACCGGTGAGGCCGTCCATGTCCTGGGCTTCCTTGGTGGGGCCGAGGGTGGTAATGGCGATATTCTGGGTGTCGCCGCGCTGGAACATGGCCGAGCCATGGACGCGCGGGAGGACACCGACACTGGCCTGCAGAGGGCGGATGGTCTTGGCGTCGCGGCCGTCGGCGCGCACGCCGCGTTCGAGCACGGTCTTGCGGTAGGCCTTGTATTGGAGGTCCTCGAAGACGACGTTGAGGTCGACATCGGTGAACTTGCCCTCGCCGAGTTCGGCGAGCAGGGCGGTCTTGGCCTCCTCCTTGAGCACCTTGACGGCGGCGCCTCGGGCGGCCTTTTCCTTGCCGAAGATCGCTCCGGCGATGCGGTCAGCCGGTACGACGCGTTCGATGATCGCGCGGGCCTCCGGGGTTGCTCCGACGAGGGGGAAGGTTGACTTGGGTTTCCCGCAGAGAGCGACGAGTTCCCTGATAGCCTTCAGGATTGGCTGGATCGCCTCATGACCGAACGCGAGAGCCTCGATGAAACGCTCTTCGCTGATCTGATCGGCGGAGCCCTCGATCATTAGCATGTCCTTCTCGGTGCCGACGTAGATGAGGTCGAGCGTGCTGGAGAACATCTGCTCGATGGTCGGGTTGGCGACAAACTGACCGTCGATCTGGGCCACGCGTACGGCGGCGATCGGTCCGGCCCAGGGGATGTCTGAAATGGCGAGGGCGGCGGAGGCACCATTCACCATGGGTATGTCGGCCTCGTTGATCTGGTCGGCTGACATGAGCTGACCGATGATCTGGACCTCATTCAGGAAACCTTCCGGGAAAAGCGGGCGGCAGGGGCGGTCGCAAAGACGGGAGGTGAGGATCTCCTTTTCGGACGGGCGACCCTCGCGCTTGAAGTAGCCGCCAGGAAAGCGGCCGGCTGCAGCGTATTTCTCCCGGTAATCGACCGTGAGGGGGAAGAAGTCCTGGCCCGGGCGCATGCTTTGGGCGACGCAGGCGGTGACGAAGACATTGGTTTCGCCGATGCAGACATTGACAGCACCATTGGCGAGTTGCGCGATCGAACCGGTTGAGAACGAGATTCCCATTCCGGGAACGGATACAGTGTATTTCTGATTCATTGTTGATATGTTTGCTTCATGCGATCCCAGGGCGGCCGGATTGCCGCCAAAAGGAGGGATCGGGTATTTTAGCCATGCGGGTTTCGCATGTTCATTTGAACCCCGGCGGCGTGGTTATGACGCCTGGGGCGGAGGGAGGGCGTTTCCCGGCTTTCCCGTCAGCCGCGAGAAATTTCCGGTTAGGTCCATTGGCCGCCTGGTAATGCGGCTGTGGCGCTATTCGGAAATGTCCCGGTCTGAGTCGAGAGTCCCAAAGGACAGCGGGCGATCCGCGTATCGGATCGCCCGCCAGTTGAGAAACTATTTGCGGAGGCTCAGCTTCTGCAGGAGCTCGGAGTACTTTGCCAGATCATGGCGTTTCAAGTAGTCGAGGAGCTTGCGGCGTCGGCTGGCCATTTGAAGAAGACCACGGCGGCTGTGGAAGTCCTTGCGATGGGACCGCAGATGCTCGGTCAAATGATTGATGCGAGCAGTAAGCAGGGCGATCTGAACTTCGGACGAGCCGGTGTCCTTTTCGTGAATCTTGTATTGGGCGATGATTTCGGGTTTTGCGACAGTTGACATGGTTATTTGACAGAGTTTCACGCCTGAAGGGGAGTGGCTTTGGGCTGCTCCCGTGTCACCCGCGTCGCCTGCGGGGAGAACCGCAGATTCGGCCGGTGACACCGTTCCAATCCCGCGGGATGCGGGACCAGGCATGGTGGGCGCCCGTAACCGGACGGGCATCCACTAACGCAAGGGGCAAGATTCCTGATCTGGTCAGCGAGGCGCAAGCGCAAACTTGCGCTCAGCCGGCGCGCAAATGAATTTCACGGATCTTTTCGCATCCGGGAAGCTTTTGCAGTTTTTCGACGATGGCCCTGCGGTGAAGGAAAAGTTCGTTGCGTATGATAGCGTGACTCGTGGTCACGATCAGTCGTCCCTTGGGGTCGATTTGACTGGCGTGAGAATAGGCGGCGTTGGCGGGCCCGACAATCGACACCCAATGCTCGCGAATGATCTGCTCCGGAGTTTCGAGACCGATGCCGTATTTGAGACGGATATCGCCAATAAGGTCCGATATCTCCCGAACTGGGCGGCGGCGCGGGTTTCCCGAATCCTCGCTTGGGATGCGTCGCAGTGACCCGATCAGATCTTCCGCCACCTTGCTGAAATGGGGAGGATCTGGAATGGGCATGACCTGTGAGTACGAAGGAGCCGGGGGCTCGCGCCAAGGTGACAATGAATGCGAAGAGGTCCGGGGCAAATCAACGTCGCGATGCGGAAAGTGGTGGAGGATCGCGGTGACGACCCGCTTCGTAGAGGCGACTGCAACGTGCGAAAACACCGAACGCATTGGATCCGGCGATGTAGAGTCCGGGAAAGCCGTCGAGGAACCCCAGCCGGAGGATGTACCCGCGGAAAAAGCGCCAGGCGGATCGAAAGAGTGTGCCTGCAACGGAGAATTGAGCGCCCCGAGCCTCCTGTTGCTGGAGAAAAAGTTCGGCGAACAGATTTATCTTGCCGACCTGGCTTGCGAGGCTGGGAAAGGAATAGTGGTGCAGGTCGCCGTGGAGACGAAGGATTGGCCCCTCGCATTCCAATTTTTCATGCACGTAGGCGTCCCCGCCCCATCTGGCCCTCCGGCGGTCTACCAGTCGCAGAGAGAGGTCGGGATACCAGTCGCCGTGAGTGATCCATCGATCGATAAACCAAACCTTCCTGGGGAATCGCACTCCGGCATAGCGGTACACATTGCCGCTGCGGAAAGCCCTTTCGAGTTCGGTCCGCAAGGGAAGGGAAACCTCTTCGTCGGCATCGAGGCAAAGCGCCCAGTGGAAACGGGCGAGCTCAAGTGCGGCATTCTTGGTATCGCGAAAGCCCTTCCACTCCAGCGTGACCACCTGCGCACCAAATTTGGCAGCAATGGCAGCGCTTTCATCGGTCGTGTTGTTGAGCGCCACGACAATCTCTGAGACCCAGCCGTGCACGCTTGCCAGGCACCGCGGAAGGTTCCGGGCTTCGTTCCGAGCGACCACGACAACGGAGATCGGCAGGGTTGGGGCCGCGCGCGGAGGCTCGTGAATCGTACTTCGAGGGAGTTCTGCCAGAACAGGCATATAGGCTTTGATTTGTCCAAGAACTACGTTTCCGCAACCTGCAAGGTATCAATCAAAGATGGGAAGTTTCACCCTACCGCGATGGCTTCTAATTGCGATTTAACTGCATCAAGTACTTGTTCGACGGAGAGTTTTCGAACGCAATAGGAGCGATAGGCGTCATGAGGGACGCAGGCTGAGGGCAATTCTCCGGCTGGAAAACAGGTGCAGGGCAGGCCGGTCTGCAGTGAAATATGTCCGTTGCCATGCGGCCGCCAGATTGCGGCGTTTTGTGATCCAAAAAGGGCGACAACCCGGGTTCCGACTGCGGCGGCGATATGCATGGGTCCGCTATCGTGACAGACAAACAGATGACATTGTGCCACGAGTGCGGCGAATTCCTCTACGGAAAATGTCTGCTGAAGAACAATGACATGGGTCTTGGCCTGATCACGAATCGTGCGGATCGTGCCGAGATCAGTCGGACCGCCTGCGAGGAAAACCTGGGCGCCCAGTTCGTCTTGAATCCCGTCGATCAGGGCCGCAAATCGCTCGGTCGGCCACAGGCGAAAGGGGCTGCGAGTGCCAGGATGAATGAGCACCTTGCGGGATGGCCCGGAGATCAAGCGGTGTGCCTTCAAACGTGCGGCATCCCCGGTTATGAGTTTGAGTTCGTTCAAGGGCGTGGGAATGCCCGAGGACTGCAGCAGCAGATGGTAGGTATCGATGGCCGGCCGCGATTCCCAGATGGCCCTCGAAAGCCGGGCTAAGCAGGTGTAGGCGCGTGGAAATCGCGTCTTCCGGTCTTCGCGGTCGTAAGTGGCGCGGAAGGCTGCACCTGTCGCGGCAACGGCCGCAACGGTGCGTTCGGTATTGTCGAAATCGAAGACGTGCGTGAAGCGCTGGCGGCGAATCCGAAGCAGGAAACCCGGCCACTCGGTCGCCCTCGCCGGCATGACGAGTGTATCGTCTACTTGGGGGATCAGTCGCGGGACGTCCTGATAAGCTCGATCGACCAGAAGTGAAATGTGCGCATCCGGCCAGTGCCGGTGGAGGTTTGCGATGGTCGTTCCGAGCAGCACGATGTCGCCCAGATAGCGACGCCGAATGACAAGGATTCGTATCGCATTTCCGGATACGGGTTGTGAGGGGGCATCACGCATGGGTTGCGTCGGGGGGGCGGGGCGGCCATGACGCCGCTACGGGCGGCCCGCCTGGCCATCGTAGAGCGAGCGGTAGAGCGGATTGCCGGCGTACAGTGCGGCGTGATCGCCGCTGGCGACGAGCCGGCCGTTTTCAAAAACGAGAATCATGGATGCGTCGCGAATGGTCGAAAACCGGTGCGCGATGATCAGCACGGTTTTTCCGACGACGAGCTTCTGCAGCGCGCGCTGGATGAAGGACTCGCTCTCGCTGTCGAGTGCGCTGGTGGCCTCGTCGAGGATCAGGATTGGCGCGTTGCGAAGGAATGCGCGGGCGAGCGCGATGCGCTGCTTCTGTCCGCCGGAAAGACGGATTCCGCGTTCGCCGACGATCGTTTCGTAGCCTTCCTTTTCGGCCGAGATGAAATCGTGGGCGAATGCGTTCTTCGCAGCGTCGACGACCTCTTCCCGGGTCGCATCCGGGCGGCCGACGAGCAGGTTGTTGTAGATCGTATCGTTGAAAAGAACCGGTTCCTGGGAGACAATTGCAATGTTTCGGCGAAGGTCCGCGAGGCGCATGGAACGCACGTCGTTTCCGTCGATGCTGACAGATCCCGAGGTGACTTCGAAGAACCGGGGTACGAGGTTGGCGAACGTGCTCTTGCCGGCACCGGACGGTCCCACCAGGGCGCAGGTAGTGCCCGAAGGAATTCGGGTCGTGATGTCCGTCAGGACGGGATTTCCTTCCGTGTAGGCAAACGAAACGGAGTCGAACGCAATGTGCCCTTCAAGGCGTTGCACGGGCGCGGGATCCTTCGGGTCGGCAATCGAAACCGGTTCGTTCAGCACGACCTCAAGCCGGTCTAGCGATGCTTCGGCGCGTTTCAGATCGTTGTTGAGCGAGCCCATCTTCTTTACCGGTTCGTAGGCGAGAAAGAGCGCCGTGATGATCCCCAAGAACGTATCCTTGGAAATCTGGGCGTGGTAGGCGAAGAGAAGCGTTCCGGCCACGCCGAGGGCGGCGATCACTTCGATCGCGGGGCTGAGGGCCTGCGCGTACTTCACGATCTTGAGCTGATGTTTGAAGAGCTGCTCCGACAGAACGGCGAGGCGCCCGATTTCGCGCTGTTCCAACCCGTAGGCCCTGACTTCGCGTGCCGCGGAAAGATTTTCGGAGAAGAGCGCGGTGACGGCTCCCAGCCTTGCTTGGACCTGCTGGGCGCGTCGTACCACCTTCTTGCCGACGTATCGGATGGGAAAGACGGCGAGCGGAACCGCGGCGAGGCAGAGCAGCATCATCGAAACGCCGTGGGCATCAAGGGCCTTCGCTGCCAGGTAGCCGAGTGCGCCGAGGAGCGTGAAGGGCTGCTTGATTCCATCGTTTGCGAGCTGGGTCAGCGTGAACTGCAGTTGCGACGTGTCGGCGAGGCCGCGCGCAAGCAGATCGCCCGACTGCCGGCTCTGGACAAAGGACAGGGGAAGGAACTGAAGCTTCCGAAAATAGTCCTCGCGCAAGCGTTCAAGGATTCGCGTTCCCGCGGACTGGATCAGGTAGGAGTTCAGGTATCCCGCCAGGCCGCGGACAAGGAAGTTGGCGGGAATATAGGCGGCAATCCAAATGACGTCACCCCAGGGCAGTCGGTTGTCTGCCGCGGTAAAGATCCGCGGAAAAACATTCTCCGTCAGCCAGGGGATGCCGATGCCTGTCGCGGCGGCATAGATGATTCCGAAAAAGATCGCCCAGGCGATCTGAGCCCGAACGAGGCTCAGGTAATGAAGATGGGGGCGAAGCCTTCGCAGCGAGCGCATCGTGAAGCCGCGATTTCAGTCCTTGCTGGAGCGCACATCCAGCGCGTCCCGCAATCCATCGCCGAGGAAGTTCAAGGAAAACAGGGTCAGGGAAAAGACCGCTCCGGGAAAATAGAGCAGCCACGGAAATTCCTCCATTTTTTCCGCCCCGTCCTTGATCAGCACGCCCCATGAACTCATCGGGGCCTGCACGCCCAGTCCCAGAAAGCTGAGGAATGCCTCAAGCAGCATTACGCTCGGGATGGTGAGTGTTGTGTAGACGATGATGGGTCCCACAATGTTGGGCAGGATGTGGCGAAAGATCAGGCGGCTCTTTCCGAATCCCAGGGAGCGGGCGGCCTCGACAAATTCCATTCGCTTCACCGCCATGACCTGCGCCCGGACGATCCGGGCCATGGTCAGCCATTCCACCGCGCCAATGGCCACGAACAGGAGGATGATCTCGCGTCCGAAGAAGACCATGAGGAGGATGACAAAGATGGTGAACGGCAGCGAATACATGATGTCGACGATGCGCATCATGACCGCGTCGACCTTGCCTTCGAAGAATCCGGCGACTGCACCGTAGACGACTCCGATGGTAACTGCCACAAGGGTGGCGACGAGACCCACGGCGAGGGAGATTCTACCCCCGTACAGGGTGCGCACCAGAAGATCGCGGCCGAGCGTGTCCGTGCCGAGCCAGTGCTGGGCGCTCGGTGCGGATGCGCCGAGTTCCAGAAACTGCTGCTCGTAGCCGTAGGAGCTGAACAAGGGACCCGCGAGGCAGGCGATGGAGACAAGCACCAGCACGCCGGCTCCAAAAAGGGCGAGCCGGTTCTTGCTCAAGCGCAACCAGGCATCGTGCCAGAGCGAACTGCCCCGCTCCGCCGTGGTGGCAGTGGCGACCTGTTCAGGAGAGGCGGGAGGTGCGAGGGTGGCCATGAGGATTTGACGTCAGCGGGCGAGTCTGACCTTTGGGTTCATCCAGGCCTGTGCAACATCCGCGGCTAGGTTGAGCATCATGATCAGTGCGGCGTAGAGAATGACGGTGCCTAGCACGAGGGTGTAGTCGCGATTGAACGCGCTGTTCACGAACTCCCGTCCGAGCCCCGGAATCTGAAAGATGGTCTCAATCACGAAGGAGCCGGTCAGGATTCCGGCGATGGCGGGCCCGAGGTAGGAAACGACAGGAAGCAGCCCGCCGCGAAGGCAGTGCTTGAAGATGATCCGCAACTCGGAGGCGCCTTTTGCGCGAGCAGTCCGGATGAAGTCCTGACTCAGGATTTCCAGCATGCCGCCGCGCGTCAGGCGGGAGATCGGTGCGGCGTAGGCGAAACCAAGGACGAGGGAGGGCAGCACGCGGTCTTCCGGTGAATACCAGCCCGATGCATTGAACCAGCCCATGTGAATGCTGAGGGCGAGGACCAGCAGCGGGGCGACCACGAAGGTTGGCACGGAAAGCCCCGTCATGCCGAAAGTCGATGCACAGTAGTCGATCCACGAGTTCCGACGGGTTGCCGCGATGATTCCGAGCGGAATTCCCATCAGCAGCGCGAGCGCCAGGGAAAGCGAGCCGAGCTCGAGGGAGACCGGCAGCTTGTCGCCCAGGATTTCATTGACCGTGCGATTGGGATACTTGAACGAGGGACCGAAGTCTCCGCGCAGCAGGCTCCCCAGATAGTCCGCGTATTGTTTCCAGAGTGGCTGGTCCAGGCCGTAATGGGCCTCCAGGTTGCGCAGGATCTCAGGCGTGACGGCTTTTTCCGCGGTGAACGGCCCTCCGGGGACGAACCGCAGCATGAAGAAGGTCGCCGTGATGATGATGAGCAGCGCGAGGGCCGACTGCAGCAGGCGCGACGCGAAAAATCGAAACATGCGAAAACAGCTTCAATCTTTTGCCTGCGAAGGCAAGACGCCAGAGCTGTCGGCTGCCGCGGGTTGCTTCCAGTAGACGAACTTCCAGTTGGGCGTCTCGACGAGATTCCTGGGAATGTGGAGGTTGGGATTGATGGCGTAGGCGCGCGTGTAGAAATAGATGGGAATCAAGGGGACCTCATCCATCAGGATAGCGTCCATCTTCACATAGTCGGCCATCCTTTCGGCCTCGGTTTTCGCATTAAGCGCCGATTCGAGCAGACGATCATATTCAGCATTGGAGAAGCCGGTGCGGTTGTTCCCATCGCCTGTCCGCCACACGTCGAAGAATGTGTTGGGATCGATATAGTCGGCGATCCAGCCGGCTCGGCAGATCGTGTAGTTGAGCGTATCTTGGGAGTCGAGGTACACCTTCCATTCCTGATTCGCGAGCGTCACATCAATGCCCAGGTTGACCTTCCACATCTGCTGCACGGCCTCGGCTATCTTCCGGTGATTTTGGCTGGTGTTGTAGAGAAGCTCCAGCTTCGGCATACCCTTGCCGTCAGGAAAACCGGCATCAGCCAGAAGCTGGCGGGCCGTGGTCAGATCTCCCTGGAGCCGGACCGGGGAGGTGAAGGTATCCATCGGGGGACAGGCGTTATAGGCGGGCTGCTGGTCCTGCTTGGTGACGCGCTGGACGAGCTGTTCGCGATTGATCGCGAGCGCGAGTGCCTTGCGCACGCGCTTGTCAGTGAGCGGCGGCCTCGTGGTATTGAGCCGGAAGTAGTAGATGCCGAGCAGCGGATCGATTCTCAGGTTGCTGTGAGGGTCCTTGCGATAGGCGTCGGTCTTGTCGAGCGGCAGCTCATTGGTCTTGTCCAACTGGCCCGTACGAAACATGCGTTCTTCCGTATCGATGTTCTCCGTTGGGAAGAATGTGATGCGGGTCAGCTTGACTGACTTTCGGTCCCAGTAGGTGGGAGATGCCTCGACGACGAGTCGCTGTTGCATCGCCCATTCCTTCAGCACAAACGGGCCGTTGCCGACAAGATTGCCGGGACGCGTCCATGCGGTTCCCTTGCGCGTAAGCCCCCCGAACTTTTCGATCGTGGCAATGGGCACGGGAAACCAGGCGTAGTGCTTCAGGGAGTCGATCAGAAATGGCGTGCGGTGCCGGAGCGTGAGCTGCAGCGTGCGGTCATCTAGCGCCTTGAAGCCGGTCTTGGAGAAATCCTTCAGCGTGCCCCGATTGAATTCTTCGGCGCCAACCACCGGATAAAGCTTGCTCGAGTATTCCGACGCGAATTCGGGGGCAAGCATCCGCTGGTAGGAGCGGACAAAGTCCAAGGCGGTCACCGGGTCACCATTCGACCACTTCCCCTCGGGCTGGAGCTTGAACGTGTAGACGAGTCCGTCATCGGAAACGGTCCAGCTTTCGGCGGCGGCGGGGACGGTGCCCTGGCCGTTTGGACCGTAGGCAACGAGACCTTCGAAGAGTGCATTGATGATCTTGTTTTCAGGCACACCGGTTACAACCTGGGGATCAAGGTCCTGCGGTTCGGTGCCGTTGCCGTAGTTGAGATCCGTCCGGAGAGCGGAAGGGGCGCCGCCCGGCGAGGGAGTGGCCGACGGGCTTCGGTTATTCTTGGTGCATCCGCTTCCGATCAGGAAGCCGAGAATGATGACAAGCCAGGAGTGTTTCAGCATGCCTTTATCAAGAGCGCGCTGCCGCTGCAGCGCAAGGTCCGGATAGGCGATCGGGAAGGCGTGCCTCCTGCTTCGCATTGGGCGCCGTGGAATCGGTCAATGATGCGCGGGTTTCAGCGACACCTGATCCCGATGGTGCGGATGGGCCCATCATTGTGCCGGTGTATCGATCAATCGGACATGTTTGTAGGGATGGTGGTCCAGCAGGGTGGGATACCATCCCTGGACCGAGGGCTGAATGAGGAAAACATGCGTGTAGTGATAGAGGGGAATCAGCGGCGACTCACTGAGAAGCATCTCCTCGGCGCGTTGCAGAATCTGGAGGCGGGCGGCGGCGTCCGGTGTGCGCGTCGCTTCATAGAGCAGGCGGTCGTAGGCTGCGTTTGCCCAGTGGGTGTAGTTGTTTCCGCTGTCGCTGCGCCAGATCGCCAGGAAGGACATCGGATCATTGTAGTCGCCGATCCATCCTGACCGAAGGATCTGGTAGTTCCCGGCGCTGCGTGCATTCAGCACGCTCTTGTTTTCCATCGTGTGCAGCCTGGCATCAATGCCCAGCTCACGGCGCCACATTTCCTGAATGGCTTCGGCGATGACGCGATGATTTTCCGAATTGTTGTAGAGGATTTCAATGGGCGGGGCGTTCTTGCCTCCTGGAAAACCCGCCTCGGCCATCAGGGCGCGCGCAGCGTCGGGGTTGCTCGTTATGCCTGCGGGAGGCGCATAGTCACCCGTGCCGGGCGGCGTGAACGTGCCTGAGGGCATCTGGCCTCCGTGCAGCAGGCTCCTGCCGAGTGCGACGCGATCGATGGCAAGGGAAAGCGCACGGCGGACCGCGACTGAATTCAGGAATGGCACGGAGACATTGATGCGATAGAAATAGGTACCCAGGTACGGATCGATCCTCAGCACATCGGGCGCGTTTGTCCTATAGGAGTCGATTTTGGCCAGCGGAAGGGCCTCCGTGATATGGAGCTGTCCGGCACGGAATGCGCGCTCCTCGGCATTCACGTCGTCGATCGTATGGAAGTGGATCGCGTTGAGCTGGACGTTCGCCGCATCCCAGTAGGTCTTCGATTTTTCGACCACAATGCGCTGGCCGGCACGCCATTCCTTGAGCGTGAACGGACCATTGCCCACAAGAGTTCCCGGACGTGCCCAGCGGTTGCTGCGCGATTCAATGGATCCGTATTTTTCCAGGACCGCGATGGGTACCGGCCACCAGACCCAGTGCTGGAGCAGGTTGAGGAAGTAGGGAGTCGGACGTTCAAGCGTGATCCGTACGGTGCGGGAGTCTGGCGCCACAAATCCCACTTCATGGAAATTTCCAGTTTTTCCCCGATGGTAAGCTTCCGCTCCTTGGACCGGGAAAAGAAGGCTGGCATTGTCGGCCTGCAGGGTGGGTGACAGGACCCGCTTCCATGACGCCAGGAAATCCTCCGCGGTGACGGGATCGCCATTGGACCAGCGGGCATTGCCGCGCAGAAAAAAGGTGTAGGTGAGTCCATCGTCGGATACCTGCCAGCGTTCGGCAACTCCGGGAGCCGGGCTCAGGTCCTTTGGGTCCTCCGTAATCAGGCCTTCGAATAGCGCGGACAATGCGCTGTGATCACCCGGACCTGTTGCGAGGTGAGGATCGAGATCCGCCAGGTCGGGTCCAATGCCCCGGTGAAGAATCTTCAATCGGTTTCCGTGCTCAACCGCAGATTCGCGGGGCGAGCAGGCGGGAAGCAGGGCCGACAGCGCCGCGGCAAGCCCAAGTCCGAGCAGCCTGAAAAGTATCCGTCGGCCCATCACGATACGCGCCGGATCAGGGCCACCGCGTGAGCGGCAATGGCCATGCCGCGTCCGATGTCATCGCTGCCTTCGTTCGTGGTGGCCTTGATGCCGATCGCGTCGACGGGAAGAGCGGTCGAGGCGGCGAGCGATGCCTTCATCTCGGCGAGCCGGGGGAGGATCTTCGGTTTTTCGGCGATGATCGTCGAGTCGATGTTGCCAGGATGCCACCCGCGCGAGGCGAGTTCGGCGATGACGCGTTTCAGGAGAATTTGAGAGTCGATGTTCCGGTAGGCGGGCTCCGACGGAGGGAAAAAATGGCCGATGTCGGGCAGTCCCGCGGCGCCAAGCAGGGCGTCGCAGATTGCGTGGGTCAGGCAGTCCGCGTCGCTGTGACCGTCGAGGCCAAAGTCGCAGTCAAACCGCACGCCGCCGAGGACAAGCGGGCGGCCGGTGACCGTGCGGTGAATGTCATAGCCGTGGCCGATTCGCAGTGTCATGGAAGGGTGGGCGGCGGCAGACTTTACCGGGACGGCTCCGTTTGTGCGAGATGATTGCACCAGTCGAGATCCGCGGGTGTCGTGAGCTTGGGATTGGGGTGTGGGTTTTCCAGAAGGGCGACGGGATGATTGAGCCCCTCGACGGCCTGGGCATCATCCGTGATCGTGAGCCGTCGTTTGGCGACGCGTGCATAGGCGCGCGTGATGAGATCGCGGGAAAACACCTGAGGCGTTTCCATCGCCCAGAGCTTTGAACGATCGAGGGAGCGCAGTCTGCCGCTTTCATGGTGAACCTTGATGGTGTCGGTGACCCGGTGAGCAAGGACGACAGCGTCCTCTCGGCGCACGATCTTGTGCAGGGCGATCAGTTGCTCCGTGCGGATTAAGGGACGTGCACAATCGTGGATGAAGACATATTCCACGTCGTCCGGCAGGGCGTCGAGGGCGCGTGCAACCGAGTGCTGGCGCTCCGAGCCGCCTTTGACGAAGAGGGCGGGGGTCGGGGCATAGGCGGACAACTGGATCGATTGGGTTGCGTCCCGGTAGACGATGACATAAAAATCGGCGACGCCACTCTCCATGAATGCTCCCGCGGAGAGGGCGAAGGCGGGTTTGCCTCCAATGGGGGCAAGTATCTTGTCCCCTACGGCACCCTGCATGCGATTGCCGCTGCCGGCGGCGAGAAGTATGGCGGCGTTTCGGCTCATGTGACGACGTGATTTCGAGCAGACAGACCGGAATCCGGTCAACGGGTTGCATGCCCCGTGGCGCGAAGGATTTCGCGCGCTGCGGCGACCGGATCCGGAGCATGGGAGATGGGTCGTCCGACGACGAGGTAATTAGCTCCTGCGGCGACGGCTTGGGCAGGTGTGAGAACGCGAGTCTGATCATCCGATCTTGACCCGGCAGGACGGATTCCTGGGACCACGAGATCGAGTCCCGTGGGAAACCGCTGCCGCAACGGCGCGATCTCGAGAGGGGAGCAAACGAGTCCCTTCATGCCTGAGTCCACGGCCAGCGCGGCCAGATTCAGCACCTGGGTCTCAGGGGTGGAGCCTACCCCGGTTGCACGGAGATCGGATTCACTCATCGACGTGAGCACCGAAACGCCGAGAAGAAGGAGGTCCGGCTTGGTGGCCTGCTGGGCTGCGATTGCACCGCGCATCATGGGTCCTCCCCCGCTGGTATGCAGCGTAAGCATGTGAATCGGAAGGCGCGCGGCAGACTCGACTGCGCGTGCCACCGTGTTGGGAATATCGTGCAGTTTCAGATCCAGGAAGACCTGGTACCCGAGGTCGGCGATTCGACGCACGCAGTCAGGGCCGCACGCGGTGAACATCTGGAGACCGATTTTCACCCATCTCACCTCCCCGGCGAGCTGTTTCAGGAGCGGCTGGACCGCTTCAGGGCTGGGTTCATCGAGTACAAGAATCAGATCGCACGGCATGGAAAAGGTATTCGGTCAGAAATTTGTCCGGATTTCGCTTCAAATCAGCGGAAAATAGCGTGGATTGGCAACTCTCGCTGTGCCCACCGTTTCCCTGACCTCGCCCGCCAAGATCAATCTCTTCCTTGCCGTCACGGGAAGGCGGGCGGACGGATTTCACGATTTGCTGTCGCTTGCAGTCCCGGTGGAATTTGGCGACGAGCTTCATGTCGAACTGACCGCTTCGCCCGGCATCGTCCTTGAATGCGACGATCCGACGCTTGCAACGGATGAGAGCAATCTGGTGGTTCGCGCGGCCCTGGCGTTCAGGAGGGAGGTGCCCTTTGAAGGCGGGGCGCGCTTTGTATTGCAAAAACGCATACCGCAAGGTGCAGGGCTTGGAGGCGGCAGCAGCAACGCAGCCAGCGCATTGCTGGCATTGAATCGGCTGACCGGAATGCCGCTGACATCGGGTAAACTTTCCCTGCTGGCAGGCGAAATCGGATCGGATTGCGCGCTCTTTCTTGATGGAGGCGCAGTGGTGATGCGTGGACGCGGAGAGCGCGTAGAGCCGCTGGCCGAAAGGGCGCGAATGCGGCTGAACGGGCGCAAGGTGTGGATTATCAAGCCGTCGTTCGGAGTCTCCACGCCATGGGCCTACCGGATGCTCGCGGCGGAGGCACCGCGTTTGTACCTTCCCGCCGCAGAAGCGGAGCAACGCCTGGCAACCTGGGTCAATGCCCCGTCGACCCCGATTTCCTGCCTCCTGTACAATTCCTTTGAGGCCGTCGTGTTTCGAAAGTTTGTTGGCCTGCCGCTCTTGCTGAAACGGCTTGCGGATTCATTCGGACTCGTGACTGCGATGAGTGGGAGCGGCAGTGCGTGTTTTGCATTTTCATCGGACAGTTCGGATGAGCCCAGGCGGACGGCGGATATCGTGAGGGTTGTGCAGGAAGCGTGGGGGCGGGAGGCCCTTGTGGTAGAAACGAGGGTGAGATAGATCCCCTTTGCGGTCTTTCCGTTATGGCCCGCGCAGAAATCCGCGTTGACCGGGGGGCATGACGCCCCCTTAACCTCCCACGCCGCCGGATCCATTCCCTCCGGTTGCCACCACCCTCATGCCGGAAACCGACCCAACGAAGCCCGAAATCATCGTGCAAGGCCTCGCCGCCTCGCAGGGCATCGCCTATGGACAGGTGTTTCTGTTTCTGCAGAGCGATCTTGAGCTTCCCTCTTATCAGGTGGATCCGGACAAACGCGCGGAGGAAGTGGCGCGATTTGAGCATGCGCTTCTGGTCACCCGTGGCCAGATTCAGAAGATCCGGGATGAGGTTGAAAAGAATCTCAGCGCGAACGAGGCCAGGATCTTTGATGCGCATCTGCTGGTGCTGGAGGACCAGGCCCTGATCGCGGAAACCATCCGCGAATTTGAAGATTCCGGCAGCAACATCGAAACCTGCTTCAATGCAGTTGCGAAGCGCTACATCCAGGCCTTTTCCGAAATCGACGATGAATACCTGCGGGAGCGCTCGGGGGACATCCGCGACGTTGTACAGCGCGTGCTTTCGAACCTTCTGGGTCAGGCTGCGGCAAGCCTGTCGCGGCTTGCCGACAAACGCATCGTCGTCGCGAATGACATTTCACCCTCGGACGCGGCCGGTATCGACCGGAGCCATGCGCTGGCCATCGTCACGGACTCCGGCAGCCGGACGAGTCACGCGGTGATTGTCGCGCGATCGATGAAAATTCCCGCCGTAGTCGGCACGGGAAATTTGGTCACGCGGATTAAGAACGGGGACTGGATGCTTGTCGATGGGTACGATGGCCTGGTGATCCTCAATCCGGGCGAGCAGACTCTGTTTCGCTACGGGAAGATCGAGCGAATCAAGAAGTCGATCGAGCAGCGCCTGTTCAAGGCGAACCGGCAGCCGTCGGTCACGCTTGACGGCGTTGGTGTGGTATTGCGGGCAAACATCGAAAAGGAGGACGAGGTTGCGCTCGTTAAGGAATACCTTGGCTCGGGCGTGGGGCTTTTCCGCACGGAGTTTCTCTACCTCTCCAGCCAGAAGATCCCGACCGAGGACGAGCAGGAGGCGGCCTACCGCAAAGTGGCGGAACAACTGGCACCGGCACCGGTGGTCATTCGCACACTCGACCTTGGCGGCGACAAGCCCATCACGGGGGCGCCTTCGCTGTTTCCCCGGGAGGACAATCCGTTCCTTGGTTTCCGCGCCATTCGGTTTTGCCTGGAGAATCCCGGGATATTCAAGAGCCAGCTTCGTGCCATCCTTCGGGCGAGCGTCGTCGGCAACATCAAGCTGATGTACCCGATGATCAGCGGATGCGAGGAGCTTGCCCGGGCCAATGCGGTCCTGGATGAGTGTCGCCAGGAACTTCGTTCGCAGAGTGTTCCCTTCGACGAAAAGATGCCGGTGGGCACGATGATCGAGATCCCGAGCGCCGCCTATACCGTCGACATCCTCGCTGCGCAGAACGACTTTCTTAGCATCGGGACAAACGATCTGATCCAGTACCTGCTCGCAATCGACCGCGTCAACAACCGGATAGCCCACCTCTATGAGCCCACACATCCTGCGGTGGTCAGAACCCTGCGTCACATCGTCGAGGAGGCGCATCGCAAGAAGCTCAAGGTGAGCGTGTGCGGGGAAATGGCGTCGGACCCTGAATTGGTGCCGCTGCTTATCGGCCTCGGCGTCGATGAACTCAGCATGACTCCGCCGCTGCTGCCCGCGGTCAAGTACGTGATCCGCGCAATGACGCTTGCGGATGCAAAACGTCTCGCAGAAGAGGCCCTGGGCAAATCGACTGCGCGCGAGATTCTTGCGCTTTGCGGACAGTTTTACCGCGAACGCGTGCCCCTGGAATAGGCGCGGTGTCAGCGGCCGGGCTTGTAGCCGGCGGCGAGGAGGGTCTCAAAATGCGGCTCGGCGGATTCCCGGGCGACGGTGGAAACCTCCACGTGGTCGAAGCCAGCAGTCTTGAGAAAACCATGGAGGGCGCTTTCCCTGAATCCGAGCCAGACATCCGCGTACAGTTCATGCGCCTTTTCGAATCCATGCTCCTTCAGGTCCAGGATCAGGATCTGACCGCCCTTCCGCAGGATTCGAAATGCCTCCTGCACTGCAGACTGCGGATGGATCGCGTGATGCAACGCCTGGCTGAGGATGGCGAGGTCGACCGATCCGTCGGGCAGGGGAACCTTCTCGATGTCGCCGAGCTTGTAGGTGAGGTTGGAAAGGCCGTTCTTCCTGGCGAGTTCGGTGCCGACCTCGATCATCCGGGGAGAGTTGTCGATGCACCAGACCGTCTTGGCGCGGCGCGCGAGAAGCTGGGAGATCAGGCCTTCACCTGCGCCCAGGTCCGCGATGTCGATCGGCGGTGCCAGGCGGAGTGCAAGATGACCGATCGCTTCCCATGAGCGGCCAGGGCAATAGTTGCGGCCGAGCTTTCCGGCGATCAGGTTGAAATATTGCTCCTGATGGGCGCGGCGCTTTTGGAGGATGCGCCCCAGGTTGACACGATCTTCGGCGATTTCCTCGGAAACGGCATCGCATGCTGCCCGGATCAACGCGGCATGCTCGTGGGAAAGTCCGGTTCGGAGTGAGTAGAACGCCTTCTTTCCCTCTCTGCGGTCGATCACCAGATCCGCCTGACGCAGCAGGGCGAGCTGCGACGAGATGCGGGACTGTGCCATCCCGAGTATCTCCTGCAGTTCTGCCACGGAGAGCTCCTCGTGCTGGAGCAGCGCGAGGAGCCTGAGGCGGGTGGAATCAGCGAGTAGCTTGAGGAGATCCCACGATGCATTCACGCGGCAGGTGTCGCGTTATGCTATTTGACGAAACGGAAGGCGAACGGATACCGATACGCCTCACCCTTGTTGGCCTTGAGGGAGCCGAGGATGATGAAGACGAGATTCGCAACGCCCAGGGCGAGCAGCATCGGAATCCCAATCACGACAATGATCAATGCGATGCAGACAATGGCTGCGATTCCGACCGTGATCTGGAAATTCAGCGCTTCCTTGCCCTGGTCGTCGACGAGCGGGAATTCCGCCTTCTTCATCTGCCAGATGACGAGTGGACCGATGATGCTGCCGAAGGGGATGATGTAGCCGGCCAATGCGGAGAGATGGCAGAGCATCGCCCACATGTTTGCGTCATTCTTTGTTGGAGTACTGGGGGAGTCCATGCGCGTGGTTATGAGCGTTCCCGATCCAATCGTCAATCGTGCCGGTGATCAGGCGTTTGACGCCTGTTTTGCGGTAAGCGCATCCGCGTAACGGCTGATACCGGTGATGGTATAGCTGTCTTCGGAGTTCCCGATTCTGACTTTGACGTGGTCGCCCACGCGTTTTGAGAGGAGGGCCAATCCAAGGGGGGTCTTGTAGGCGATGACATGGTTCTCGGGATCGCTGTCCCATGCACCCAGAATCGTGTAGCGGCTGGAGTGGCCGGTTGTCTCGCTCCTCACATCGACGATCGAGCCCACGCTGACCTGATCCGGTGCGGCGTCCTTGAAATCGGTGATCCGGGCGCGCTCGAGGTCGCGTTCGAGCAGGGATTTCTGCGCCATGAGGACCTGCTGGTCCTGCTTGGCCATCTTGTATTCGGAATTCTCCTTGAGGTCCCCGTGTTCGCGGGCTGCGGCGATCGCCTTCGAGTTGTCGGGGATCTTCCGCGACACGATGGTCTCATACTCCTCGCGCTTGCGCTCGTAGCTGGCGCGCGAAACGAGCAGTTGCTCCTCTCTGCCTTCTGCATCGGACGCGACGAGTGACTGGATGCTGGGGAAGATCTTGATGAAGCGGGCGAGGAGCGACTTTTTCGTCAACTCCTCGAAGCCCTGGTTGAGCATGAGGGTGTTGGCGAGATCGCGGGCGGTTTCAGGATCTGCGACGGCGAGGAGGTCGCCGATCAGCTCGGTGTCGTCGCTGAGGATGTCGCCCAGCGGAATGCGGCGCGCCGAGGCGGATTGAAGCGCCTCGTAGTCGATCGCGAAGAAAATCGCGTTCAGCAGGCGCGGCGTGATCATGTCATGCAGCAGGCGGGCAAATTTCTTCGAGTGGCGGTTCTTGACGATCCACAGCAGTACGGGCGCACGGAGATTCTGCTCCGTCTGCCAACGCTTGAGCACAGCGGCGAGTTCGTCGGTGTGACCGTGCTCGACGAGGAAATTGATGCACTCCGTCGTGAATTTTCCCTGCGAGGTCTTCAGCAGTGCGAAAACGAGGTCGCGGGACTCGACCGGGTGGGTCTCATGGACGAGCTGGAGGAAACGATTCTGGAAATGAACCGGGATCTTCTCGGCAATTGCCGGCAGCTCACGCGTGTTTGAGATCAGTGAAGCCTGTGAAGGCTCCAGGGTCGCCGGATCGACCTTTGCCAGGGCGGCGAGATCATCACGCACGGCGGCGCCATAGAGGCGGCTGGCGGCATCGAGCTGGTTGGAGTCCTTCACGGATTCCGTGACACCCGCTAGGATGGCAGTGAGATCGGTTTTTGATTCACCCTTTTCGGCTGCGCTGACGAGCTGCTCCGCGAGATGAATGCGCCGACGGGCGGATCGGGTGGCGCCGAAGCTTTCGAGAATTTCGTCCTCAGCGGATACCGGGATCTCGCGCAAGACGTAGCACTCGGTCTTCTTGACGGGAATGGCGATCCGGGGGTCCTTGGCGATGGCCTTCTTGGCGCTCGACCACCAGCGCTTGAACTTGTCCTCGCCGATGGCCTGGGCGAGGGTGAGCTCAAGGTCGATGGCGGTGGTGGCATTGTTGGGGTATGCCTGCAGCGACTCCACGATGAGCTGGGCGGGGTTGTTCTCGATCAAGTCAGCGATATGCTGGCTTTCAGTCTCCTTGCGAACGAGCAGATGCTTCGCAGGAAGGACATCCATGGTCGTCAGGCAGAAGGCCGGGTCCATGGGATGGGCCTTCTTGTTTGCAAAATTGATGATGAGCTTCTGGTTGCCCTCGTCGTAGCGCTGGATTTGACCGAACCCCCAGCTTCGATGGGTCACATAAGCCCCAGGCTCCATCGCTTCCAGTTTGGCTTTGGCCGACTTGAGGGACGGATTTTTTGCGACGAGCACGTTGACTGCCTCTGTGTTCATAAGCGGAAGGATTTGCGTTCTGAATCTGAAAGAAAATCGCACCGCCCCGGCTGATGTCAATCAACCCGTGCTGCCGAAAGCTGATCGCAATTGGCATTAGGCCTTGGCAAAGGCTGAGAGTCCGTCACCCTCCGGGCCGCGCATGTCGGAAGGCTCTGAAGCTCCCCTCAACGCCGTACCATCCTCGTCGTTTCCTCCCTGGGCCGTGGCGGCCCGGCTTCTCGTGCGCTGGATTGAGCGTCACGAGCGTGTGGATGCCCTATTGGAAGGTCTGCCGCGAAATATGTCCAAGGCTGACCGTGGACGCGTGCAACATCTGCTTTTTGGGGCGCTGAGGCACATGGGAAGACTCGATTCACAGCTGGCCCGGTGGGTTCCGCGTCAACCTCGGACCCGGCTCCGCGCGGTGCTGCTTCTGGCCGGCTTTGAATTGATCGAAGGGCGTGGCGACGGGCATGCGGCGCGCGTGGTGCATCATGCGGTCGAGCAGGCGAAGAGCTTCGCGAGTCCCGCCGAGGCACGCCTTGTGAATGCGGTGGTGCGCAAACTCGCGGCCTCGTTGCCGCTACAGTCATCTCCCCCGCCTGGGGCGCCTGCGGAGGAACTCGCCGAATTCTATTCGCATCCCCTTTGGCTGGTGAAGCGATGGCTGGCGGATTTCGGTGGGGATTCGACCCATGCGCTCCTTCATCACAACCAGCGGCCTGCGCCGCTTCATGCGCGCTGGCGCACGCCGGGAGAGGTGGCACCACCGTGGCTGATGCCGCTGGGGGAGGCGGATTTTTTTGATGTGCTCCCGGGGCATTGGAGCGAAATTGAAGCTGAGCTTGCCGCTGGAAGGCTCTACCTCCAAGACCCTTCGACCCGGCTGGCGGTGGATCTGTTGGCACCCCAAGCCGGGGAAACTCTGATCGATCTTTGTGCGGCTCCCGGTGGAAAGACGCTGCAAATTGCAGATCGGTTGTTGGTGGGGCGCATCGTCGCGTGGGATCTGCCGGGCGCCCGGATCGATCGCCTGAAGGAAAACCTCGCGAGGATTCGCGGGGTTGAAACCGTGATGATTGAAGGGGATTTGATGGATTCGGCGGAAAGGCTTTTGTCAACGCGTGGACTGCCGACCCTCTTTTCCGGGGTCTTGATCGACGTTCCGTGCTCGAATACAGGAGTCATGCGTCATCGCGTGGATGTTCGCTGGCGGCTCCAGGAGGGGGATTTTCGCAAGCACAGCCTGCAGCAGGGGGCTCTGCTTCGAGCCGCTGCGGCACGCGTCGCTCCGGGCGGCCGGCTCGTCTATTCGACATGCAGCATCGACCGCGAAGAGAACGAAGGCGTGGTAAACTCCTTCCTGACGGCGCGTCGCGACGGGTGGTCGCTTGAGGCTCAAGAGGTCTCGCGCCCGTGGGAAACGAACCACGACGGCGCCGCCGCATTCCGATTGAGGCGCCGCGCCGTTTGATGCGCCCGACGCGCGGGATCAGGGAACCAGCGGGTAGGTTCGGACGGTGCGGATGGTCTCGACGATTCCTTCGAGGAAAGTGAAGTCCATTTCGGGAACGGACGCAACCTGGGATTCAAAGCGATCAAGCGGCCACTCGGTTACCGGCTCGCCATCGATGCGAATCACGAGGTCACCGACCCTTATGCCGGCGGCTGCGGCGGGCGATTCTGGGATCACGGCGGCGACCTTCCAGTACGCTGAAGTTCGAGTAAAGCTCATGCCGGTGCTTAGCTGGGGCGGCATCACCAGCGGGAGGGTGGTGTCGCGGAAGAAGGTGACATTGCTGCGGTCCTGGTCGAAGGTCACGACGTAGTTCTTGAGTATCGCGCCTCCGATGGAGGACAACTCATCCGTGAGGTCCACGATCGGTCGTTGAACGGTGTACGAACCCAACCTGAGTGTTCCCGCCAGCCGACCGATTTGCTGGGAGCGTTCCCCTGCCATTGTGGTAATGATACCCCCAGGGGCGGGCCCGTAGGCAAACGTCGTCCTTAGCCCGACGGTGTTGAGATGGAGGCCGCCGTCGCTTCCCGAATCGATTAGTGCCACGAGGGTCTGACCTTCGATTTCAATCGGGATCAACGGGGTCTTCGTTTTTGTGTCGAACGCGATGGGCGATCCGGGCCGCAGCGTTGCAGCGCCGCCGATCGGGGAGAGCAGGAGCCGGTTGCGCGGATAGTCGAGGGTGAGGATTGTCTGCCGGAAGACCGGGAATCCGAGCACTCCGTCAATCGTCTCTCCGAAATGTGCGGAGAGTTCGCTGAAGTCATAGACTAGGGCCGGCACCTGGTCGAATTGGGCTTCACCCAGGGTGATGCGACGGACGGTGACGGCGCGGAGCATCGCATCCTGGCCGGAGGCGGAGCGGACACTGACCTGGGGCAGGGTGGATGACGGAGTTGTATCGCCGAACCGGGAGGCAAACTCTGGCGACACGAGCGTGACTGATGAACCGGTATCAATGAGGAATCGCCAGGAGGAGCGACGGTCTGTGTTGAGTTCGGCAATGAGCACGTTTGCAACGGTTCGAACCGGAACAGAAACCAGTGGAGACCCCAACGTAGTGCGCCCTGGAGTGGGATCGTGCCGCAATAACGTGCAGCCGGAAAACATCAGGCTGCACACCAGCACGGCCACGAGGAGGGTCGGGGCGAAGCGCGACGTGGATGCCTGATGCATTGTCGAGAAGCGCGGCGATGTTTGCCGACGGCGATTCCGCGGCATGGCTGTCGCTGAACTGGCTTCCGTGTCTCCCTTCATGCTATTTCCCGGGTGCGCGAAGTGAACGGCTGGCGAACCAGCCCATCGCCGCGAGCACCGCACCAACGATATAGAGGACGGACGAGCCGGCGGTCCAGAAGACGATGCCTGCCGCGACCGGAGTGATGGCACGGGAAAGGGATCCGAGCGAGCGGAAGAGGCCGAGCACCTTGCCCTGTTCGTCCTCCGCTGCGTAGAGGGAGATCAGGCCGGTGGAGGATGGATTGACGAGTCCGCTGCCGAAGGCGAGGAGGGCTACGCCCGCGTAAAGCCAGTGCGCGGTCGGCGCGAATGCCATGGCGACGAGGCCCACCAAGGAGGCGGCGAGTCCGAGTTTGAGCACCTTGGTTTCTGTGGTTCGCGACAGGAGCCTGCGCACGATCATGCCCTGCGTGATGATGGAGCAGAATCCGAGGAATACCATCAGGATGCCGTTCTCGCGCGCAGTGTAGCCAAAACGCTCGGCTGCAAGAAAGGTGATGGATGACTCCATTGCGACAAATGCGAGGGAGTAGATAAACGCGACAAGATTGACCCTTCTCACCTGGGGATTGGGAAGTCCGAGCAGGGAGCGCAGGGGATTGCGCAGGCGCGTCTCGCGTTGACGACCGCGGGCTTCCAGTGGGAGCGATTCGTGAAATGCACGGCTGATCCAGACGAGATTGATTGCGCCAAGCGCCGTTGCGATGAGGGCGGGAAAGGAGAACGGATTGATGCCCCACGCGGTCAGCGCCGGATGGAGTTCGGCCAGGTTCACCATCACGGAAAACGCGCCGATGAGCGGTCCCGTGATCAGGCCGAGGCCAAAGGCGGCGCCGACCAGGCCCATTGCCTTCGAACGTTCCTGTCGTGTGGTGACATCCGCAACCGCGGCCGTCGCGACGGAGAGGTTTCCACCGAAGGCGCCTGCGACAATCCGTGATAGGACAAACAGCCAGAACGATCCACTCACCACCCAGAGCGCATAGCTCAAGGTAGTTCCGGCAACGGTGAACAGCAGAACAGGACGCCGCCCCCGACGGTCCGAGAGCGCCCCCCAGAAAGGCGAGAAAACAAATTGCAGCAGGGAGAAGATCGAACTGATGATCCCGCCGAACAGCACATCCGGCAGATGCGTTTCATTGCCGAGGGCCCGTGCGATGATGTTCAGCCACTCCAGAAGAACTGCAAGAAACCCGCTTTGTCCGTCGACCGAGAGGTAGTGACGCAGCAGGTCCGGTCCGAGTGGAAACACAATCGAAAACCCGATCAGGTCGATATACAGCGTTAGAAAAATCACCCCGAGCGAGAGCGGGCGGCGATGAGGAAGGGCGGCTGATGACACGGAAAGTCGAGGAGAACGATTTTGTGGCGTCCCGCCAAGCGACAATCCTGTGTTTACTCGCAAGTCGCGAACCATCACTCATGCACGCACGCGCTTGCGCATGCATTGCGATAAATGTCGCGCTGATCGCGGGCAACTCAGGCAAGGAATCCGAGGTTGTGTGATCCGAAGTGGACGAGATTGGGAAACACGGACGGCATCGCTTCGGCGGATACGCCGAACCAGGACGCCAGCGTTCCGCCGAACTGGTCGAGTGATGTCGTGGGGATCAATGCCCCGCGACTGCCTGAATCGTCGGGTCCACCGAGCGCCAAGGTCGGAAAGGTACCGTAAACATCACCGCCACGCACCGCTCCTCCAAGCAGGAGTTGGTGATTGCCCCAGCCATGGTCACTGCCCGAGCCGCTGGGCTGGAGCGTGCGTCCAAATTCGCTGGCGGTAAAAGTCGTGACGCGGTCGGCGATGCCCATTTCGACGGTAGCGTTGTAGAAGGCGGCCATGGCATCGCTGACCTGGCGCAGGAGATCCCAGTGAGCCCAGCTCTGTGAGGAATGGGTGTCGAATCCGCCGAGCGCGCAGAAAAAAACCTGGCGATTCATTCCCGTGGCCCCCCGCAGCCGGATGATCTGGCTCACCTGCTTTAGCTGCTGCCCGAGACTGCCACCCGGAAAAACCGTCGTCACACTTCCACTGCCATCAAGTCCGCGCAGCATCCCGTTCAATTCAAGGGCATCCCGTCGTACGTTGTTTGCAGCCTGCACCATCGCGAGACCGCTGTCGAATGTGAGCATTTGCTGAAGACCCTGAATTCTCGCTGCGACTGCGGACTCCGGCCAGGTTGAAAACCCGTTGGCGGACAAATCGAAACCGGGAAGAAGGCTGGTGGACTGAACGACGTTTCCTGAACAGAAGAGCGCGGAACCGGCGACCGAAATTGCGGGAGGAAAAGTGGAGGCTCCGTTCAGCGATCGCGTGGCATCGGCAATCCGCCCCGCCCAACCCGTGCCTCCCGAGCCATTGGGATCGCCGGCCTGCATCTGAACCATCTGGTCCGAGTGCGAGAAGAGATTGGAGGGCAGGCCCACGGACGCGTCGATGTACTGCGCCCGCGTTGTCGGCCGGACAAGCATGCCCATGTTTGCCACCACGGCCAGTTTGCCCTGGGACCACAGAGGATGGATCGACGCGAGCCCGCTGTTGAGTCCATAAGGTGTGCCGTTCCGCGCCGTTACGGGAAGGACCTGGGTATTGTTGTCAGGGAGGGCAAGGGATCCGCGGATGGAGCGGTAGGTGGCATTTTCGGGACCGTTGAGCGGCACAATGAGGTTGTGCCCGTCATTGCCGCCCATCAGGAAAATACACACGAGTGCCTTGTAGTCCGGCGCGGACTGCGCGCAGGCGTTCAGGATGCCGAGTCTTCCCAGACCGGTGGCGGTGGCGAAGAGGCTGCTCCTCTGGAGAAAGGCGCGACGTGAAAGCAGGGGGGCGTT
>JACTNC010000005.1 GCA_014584295.1 Verrucomicrobiota bacterium | reverse complement strand
CGATCAGCGATCACCGGGAGGGGCACGCTTCGTCGTGACCTGTTTGAGGAGAAGTACTTTAACCACAGAGTGCACAGAATGCACAGAGTTCAAACCTCCAATCCTCAAGCCTTTTTAACCACAGATTTCACAGATGAATACCGGATAGA
Source organism: Verrucomicrobiota bacterium (assembly GCA_014584295.1). GTDB lineage: Bacteria > Verrucomicrobiota > Verrucomicrobiia > Opitutales > Opitutaceae > UBA6669. Next base: position 10,707 of record JACTNC010000005.1, on the reverse strand, counting down.
ATACACAAACCTCTGACCTCAGACTCTGACGTCTTTAATCCGGTCTGTATCCGTGCAATCTGTGCAATCTGTGGTCAATATTCCGTCTTCCGTGGTTTCAATCCGGATCGTATCCGTGTAATCTGTGGTTAAAACGGTTCGAATGGATTGATTCCGGGAAACTCCACTCCGTGCATTCCGTGCATTCCGTGGTCAAAACTGGTTCGTAAGTTTGGGATTCGATCCATATAACCACAGAGTGCACAGAATACACTGAATTCAAACCCCAAGCCTCAAGCCTTCAAACCACAGATTACATAGATGAATACCGGATAGAATATAACAATTCCAAAAATCCGAGCTCTCCTGCCTTCCATCCGGTTTGTATCCGTGCAATCTGTGGTTAAAACGGTTCGAATGGATCGGTTGCTGGAAGCTTCCACTCTGTGCATTCCGTGCACTCTGTGGTCAAAATTCCTATCCACAAGCCGGGCACGACGAAGCGTGCCCCTCCCATTTGGCTCGTTTACGTATCCGGCTCGTATCCGTGCAATCTGTGCAATCTGTGGTTAAACCGGTTCGGAAGGATCGGCTTCCGTAAGCTCCTCACTCTGTGCATTCCGTGCACTCCGTGGTCAAATATTCCGATCTCCAAACCACTTTAACCACAGATTGCACAGAGCGCACAGATTAATACAATGAACAGAAATCCGACCCCTGACCTCCGACCTCTGGCATCTGACCTCTGATTTCTGATTTCTGATCTCTGGTGGCTTCTATCCGGTTCGTATCTGTGAAATCTGTGGTTAAAACGGTTCGAATGGATCGGTTGCTGGAAGCTTCCACTCTGTGCATTCCGTGCACTCTGTGGTCAAAATTCCTATCCACAAACCGGGCACGACGAAGCGTGCCCCTCCCATTTGGTTCGTTTCCGTATCCGGTTTGTATCTGTGCTTTCCGTGCAATCTGTGGTTAAACCGGTTCGAAAGGATCGCTTGGTGAAAACTCTACTCCATGCATTCCGCGTAATCCGTGGCTATATATTCACTTTTCAGCGCCGACCTTCCGTAATCTGCTTCCATCTGCGAAATCCGCGGATCCACCTTCATCCCCACTTCTCTCCCGCCGACCGTCTTAGGCAATCCTCCGCCGCTTCAACAATCCGTGGCTGGATGGCGGCCCAGGTCCACTTCTCCTGATATGCGGCATATGCCCGCTCCGCCATTCGTGCCGCCTCGGACGGATTTGCCAGGAGTTCGATACAGGTATCCGCAAAAGAAGACGCACTCTCGGCCAGCCGCAGGTGTACCCGATCCGCAACTTCGTAACCAAACGCGCCGAGCGGTGTCGCCACGACCGGGCACTTTCTCGCAAAACCTTCGGCTATCTTGATCCTCGTGCCGCCGCCTTCGCGGACAGGAACAATCATCAACGACCACGTGGCGATCTCCGCGGAGGCATCCGCCACAAATCCAAGCCTATCGATATCCGGTGCATCGGACACCGCCAGGTGCTCGCTCCCTCGCCCGACCAGCCTTAGACGCGCCTGGGGAAACGCCCTCTTGATTTCCGGCCAGACCTGCGCGCAAAACCATTCCACGCCACGCCGGTTGGGCGCATACGAATGAAGTCCGATGAATCCGATTCGAAAGAGCTCTTCAGAAGGCCTGACGGGCGCATCCAGACGCCCGTGCGAATCCTCAAAGCCATTCGGGATGACGTGAATGCGCGCATCACCTCCAAGATAACGCCGGTCCGCCTCGCTGCAGACGGAGAGCGTCGTGAACCTTTCAAGGAAGCGAGCCTCGCGCCTGCGCAGCATCGCCTCTTCGAGACGCAGCTTCGTCCGCTCGAGCAGCGACCGCGATGCCTGACGCGCCGAACGCGAGTAGGTGCTCGGCACATCATCGATGTCGAGATGCGCATGCGGCCATTTCCAGATACCCGCGATATTCGCCGTTCGGGAGTTGAGCAGCCAGATCAGGTCATATTGCGGAATAGCGTCCAGCAGCCGCCGCCGGTCATCCGCGCTCAACGTGCATCCGTGCACATTGAGATACCGGGAATCGAACGCCCGTCTCAACTTCGCCGCAGGCGAGCGATTCGGCGTTGGAATGCCCGGCATTGCGTGCCCCACGGCAAATTCCTTTTCCGTCAACCGCCGCGCTTCCGCATCGTCGGCCGCGGAGCCGACAACCGAGACCGTCACGTCGCCGACTAGCTCCAGCGCGCGTGCCAGATTCAGGGATCGGATCTGGCCGCCGAAGTTTCCCCCCAGCGGCCAGGAAGAGGTCAGAAAGAGTATCCGAGGGCGAGGTTCACTCATTCCCAAAAGCGAGGCTCTCAGGGCGCCGGCACGCTCAGGCTTTTCTCACCTGGCCTGCCGCGGTGCGCACGTTCGCCATCGCATTTCGCGTATCGACGATGCAGGGCGCCCAGTCCGCCAACTCCTGGTAATTGACCGAAGCATGATTGGTCGCGAGCAATACCGCATCGAAGGAACTGATGGTCGCGCGGTCCCAGCCGACCGACTTCGTGCCCGCCCACTGCGGGTGCTCCCGCGTGAGTTTGATCACCGGCACATAGGGATCGTAATAGGAAACAAGGCCCCCGCGCTGCTTCAGCATTTCCATCAGCACATAGCTGGGTGACTCCCGGTCATCGTCGACGTTCGGCTTGTAGGCGAGACCGAGCACCAGGACCTTGCTGCCACGCACCGCCTTGCTGCGCTCATTCAGTGCGTCGGCCACCTGATGGATCACGTGTTCGGGCATCGCCGTGTTGATTTCACCGGCGAGTTCAATGAACCGCGTATGCTGCCCGTACTCGCGGGCTTTCCAGGTGAGGTAAAAAGGATCGATCGGTATGCAATGCCCCCCGAGCCCCGGGCCCGGATAGAATGCCATGAAGCCGAAAGGCTTGGTCTTGGCCGCATTGATCACCTCCCAGACATCAATTCCCATCGCCGCGTAGACCACCTTGAGTTCATTGACGAGGGCGATGTTTACGCCCCGAAAGGTGTTCTCGAGCAGCTTGGTCGCCTCCGCGACGCGACAGGAGGACACCGGCACAAGGGTCTTGATTGCGATCGAATAGAGCTCCGTGGCCTTCTTCAAACACGCGGGCGTGTAGCCGCCGACCACCTTCGGAATGGTCGCCACCACGCTCTGCGGATTGCCCGGATCCTCGCGCTCGGGGGAAAACGCCAGGTGAAAATCAACGCCGGCCTTCAGGCCCGACCCCTTCTCCAGAACGCCGCGGAGATCCTCATCGGTCGTGCCCGGGTAGGTCGTGGATTCCAGCACGACAACCGTGCCCTTCTGCAAATGGGGGGCGACCGCCTTGCCGGTCTCCGTGATGAAGGTAATATCCGGTTCCCGGTTCTTGTTGAGCGGAGTCGGCACGCAGATGATCACTGCGGAGACGCCCCTGATCCGGGAAAAGTCGGTGCTCGCCTCGAATCGACCCGATTTGCGCTCCGCCTGGATGGCGTCACCCGTGATATGCTTGATGTAGCTTCTGCCAGCATTCAGCGCATCGACCTTGGACTGATCAATGTCCAGACCGAGCACGGTCGCGCCGGAACGCGCGAATTGAAGAGAAAGTGGAAGGCCGACATAGCCCAGCCCGACGATGGAGATCTTCATATGAAATCGATGATCAAAATCTTGCGAAACTCATTGAATGGATTGTTCAGCGCCCAAAAGCATGAACAAAACCTATCGGCACGCCCAAACCATTTCTTACGCGGGATCGGCGAAACAGACGCAAACCAGCAACTCCTTCCAGCAGATCAACCCGAGAACCAGAAGTCCTCCGCCTGACCTCCGCAATGTAGCTGGACTTCCAGGTCCAGTTGGACCGAAACCCGCGAGTTGGAAGCTCCCGCCACCCGCCTCAGATTTCAGACCTCTGCTGCCGCCTCCCCACTCTGTGCATTCCGTGGTCAAATATTCCGATCTCCAATCCATTTAACCACAGATTGCACAGATTAATACCGGAAAGGCATCAGCGGTCACCGGGAGGGGCACGCTTCGTCGTGACCTGTTTGAGGAGAAGTACTTTAACCACAGAGTGCACAGAATGCACGGAGTTCAAACCTCCAATCCTCAAGCCCTTTTAATCACAGATTTCACAGATGAATTCCGGATATTATATACCAGAGGTCGGAAGTCAGCGGTCAGAGATCAGCGGGAGGGGCACGCTTCGTCGTGACCTCCGCAATGTAGCTGGACTTCCAGGTCCAGTTGGACCGAAACCCGCGAGCTGGAAGCTCCCGCCACCCGCCTCAGATTTCAGACCTCTGCTGCCGCCTCCCCACTCTGTGCACTCTGTGGTGACAACTCCGATCCTCAAACCGGTCACGACGAAGCGTGCCCCTCCCAGTCGGTCTATATTCTTATCCGGTTCGTATCTGTGTAATCTGTGGTTAAAACTGGTTCGTAAGTTTGGGATTCGATCCATATAACCACAGAGTGCACGGAATGCACGGAATTCAAACCCCAAACATTCTTAAGCACAGATTACACAGATGAATACCGGATAGAATACAAGAACCAAGGCCACCGGACTCCGCGCCTTCCTTTCTTCACTTCACCCCGGATCGTATCTGTGCAATCTGTGGTTATAACGGTTCGAATGGATCGGTTGCTGGAAGCTTCCACTCTGTGCATTCCGTGCACTCTGTGGTCAAAACTCAGATCCTCAAACCGGTCACGACGAAGCGTGCCCCTCCCACGTGGTTTGCTAATTTATCCGGTTTGTATCTGTGCAATCTGTGGTCAAACCCGGATTGGGAGGAAGCGCCACGCTAGGGCTTCACTGCGCGCACGATGATCTGGCATCCGAATAGAGTTGGCCAGAGCCGGACCAGGCGCCGGACGACGGATTCGCGGTGCCGCCAGCGTATCCATTTCCATGGCACCTGGCTTTGGTATCCGGGATGCCATGCGCCCACCGTGAAATCCACTGCTGTCACCGGCAGGCCCAAGCGTTCGAAAAACTCCACGATGGTCCTCCGCGTAAACCAGCGCAGATGCGTCGCATCCATGATGCCAGACTCCTGATAGTCAAAATTTCCCCGGAGCAAATCCTGCCGCACAAACCAGTGCGCCACATTGGGCACCGATGCCAGGACCGCACCCCCGGATACCAGGCCTGCTTTCGCCAATTCCACCACGGCTGCCGGAGACGGCAGATGCTCGAGCACATCGGCAAAGATCACGCAATCAAACGGTCCATGGTTGCGCACGTACTCGGTCGAAAGATACCCTTCGTGCACATCCAGGCCACGGGCGCGGGCAGCCGCCACCCTCGTCCCGTCGGGCTCGACGCCGACCACGCGGCCGCCTGAAAGCTCCGCAATCGCCTGCGAAACCGATCCCGTGCCACACCCGACATCGAGCACCCTCGCTCCGGCAGGCACGAACTGCGCAATCTTGCAGGCAACATCATCAGGATCGATGGAAACCCGTTCGTACCTCATGGCCTCCGGAAACGAGCCAAGAAGCCCACGCGCATGAGTATCCGGCGATGTCATTGTTCGTAATGATGAAAAAGCTTTTCGCTCCCGCCACAATGGCTCCACGGAGCCTGCCAGGCAAACGCCTGGATTGTGAACCTGCGGAGCTCGGCCGCGGCCTAGGGCACCGTTGTCATTTTCCGGACCAGATACTGCCATCCCTTCCGCCCGAGCAGCTTCCGCACCCCGGCCCAGAAAATCGAAGCGGGATTCTCCCGATAGTGTCTGCTCTTTTGCGCCGCAATCCTGCGCGCTCGTTCCGTCGAGAAGACACATTCGATCTTTATGAGCCTATCGTGACCCAAGCGCTTCAGCTGTTCGCCATACTGGGTGAACAGCGGCTTCATTTCGGGACGATTGTCCAGCGTGAAGACCTTCGAGTGTTTTCCCATCCCGCTCACGGTACCCGGCTGATAAGAGCTGAAATGGTAGAAAACCATCGGGTGACATCCGTTTACCCGCCAGTCGCCCTTTTCGTTCTGGGAAAGCCTGCGCTCATGCAGATTCCAGTGTGCCACATTCAAACCCGGATCCCTGGATACCTCCACCGCTTCAAAAAAGACGGGGGCATGGTTCATCCAGAGCTGGTCCACAAAATAGCCGTTCTCAGTATCCAGCCTGCAGTGTTCCCGAAGACGATTACACCACCAGTCGAACATCGGCCTCGAATGATTTCCCCTCCTTGCGCCACAGAAACCCAGGTTGTAGATCCCATACTTCAGAAACTGCGCCTCCTGTTCAGGAGCATAGGACAGCTGTGAATCCCAGGCACTGAGCAGGTGCGGGGTCAGGAGAACTTCACAACCGTCCAACTCTCCGAGAATCGAATCAAGGGGGGCAAAAATCTGTATGTCAGGATCCAGGTAGATAAGCTTCTGTTGCGACGGGTCCCTATTGAAGAGATACCGAAAGAAGAACGGTTTCAGCGCGGTATTCAGTTCGACGATGGAATAGCGCCCGATCATCTCATCGAGGCAATCGAGGCCCAGGTCCTCGACCGGGATGATTTCCGCGCGAGCCAACGGCGAATAATCAATTTCCGGACTGCGCCGGTCCACCAGACCAAGGACAAACTTCGCATCCGGGCAGTGTCGACGGACGGACTCCTCCAGCACACATGCCTTTGCGAGATAATTGTTTGAGCTAAGGGTAAAAACGAGCATGGGAATAAAGTTTGGATGATGCGGCCAAGAGAAGTGCGCTCCGGTACACTTGCTATGCGTTGATCAATATATACAACTTCCTTCAAACCCCGATCCGTGTTGACCACAGATTACACGGATACGAACCGGATAAATTAGCAAGCCACGTTGGAGGGGCACGCTTCGTCGTGACCGGTTGGAGATCGGAATTTTGACCATGGAATGCACGGAGTGGAGTTTCCAGGAACCAATCCATCCGAGCCATTTTAACCACAGATTGCACAGAATGCACAGATACAAACCGGATACGGAAACGAACCAAATGGGATACGAAAACGAACCAAATGGGAGGGGCACGCTTCGTCGTGCCCGGATTGTGGATACGAATTTTGACCACAGAGTGCACGGAATGCACAGAGTAGAGTTTCGGGTAGCCGATCCATTCGAACAGTTATAACCACAGATTGCACAGATACGAACCGGATAAATTAGCAAGCCACGTGGGAGGGGCACGCTTCGTCGTGACCGGTTTGAGAATCGGAATTGTCACCACAGAATACACAGAGTGCACAGAGTGGAGTTTCCCGGAATCAATCCATTCGATCCGCTTTAACCACCGATTGCACGGATACAGACCGGATATAGGGTAAGGCAGAAGTCTGAAGTCAGAGGTCTTGCGTATCCTAACCGGTATTCATCTGTGGTTAAGATGGATCGAAGATCGGTCGTTTGTATTCTGTGCATCCCGTGCACTCTGTGGTTAAACGGATCGCGCCGAATCTCCAAACCGGCTTTGACCACAGATACAAACGGGATTGGAAGTCCAGCCCCCCTGCTTCTAGAGCCCTGCCATCCTGCCTGAGACAAACAGCACATTGGCCCGGCGAAGCAGCGGCTTGTTAGCCTTCCATTCGTGCGTCTGTTCGTACAGGCCAAAGAGATAGTAGGATCGCTCCTCCATGAAGCGCTTCACCTCATCAAAGGCTGCATGGAACGTGTTCGTTGGATTCATGCTCACCTCAACAAGCACGAGCGGTATCCTCTGCTCCCCAAGCCAGGAGCCCGCACCCTTCAGGACCTCAAGATCAAATCCCTCGGTATCGATCTTCAGGAAATCAATCCTTGAGATCCCTGCCTCGAGGCAGAAACTCGCCAGAGTCCGGACACCTACGACCTCCGACTTGTACTTCACCCCTCCTGTTTCCGGTTTCCCGACAACGAGAGTGTTCAGATCCGAATGCTTTCCATCCGCCGGGAGCCTGACTTCGATCTCCCCATTGGCGGCGCCAAGCGCGAGGTGATGAACCCGGATACCCAGAGCGCGGGTGTTCCGCTGCAATTCCGCAAAGGTTGCAGCAATCGGTTCGAGCGAGTGAATTTCCGCCCGGGGAAAATGCCGCCGCATCTGCAGGGCTGACTGGCCGGTATTGGCTCCCACATCGAGGAGGCACACAAAATCGTGACGCGGAAACCGCGACTTCACATCAACGTACTCGTCGATCCCCACAGGCAGATGCCGAAAGATCCGGGTGCCGGTGAGACGTTCCGCAAGTATTCTCAACTGACGCTTCATACTTCTTCAAATGGACAATATGCACCAACGTTGATCAGTCATGACTCCCCCCGACCCGGCTGATCCGCAGGGCTTCAAGTCGATTCAACCACAGAGTGCACGGATAAATACCGGATAAAAGGCAGAAGTCGGAAGTCAGAAGTCAGCGGGAGGGGCACGCTTCGTCGTGACCTCCGCAACGTAGCTGGACCTTCCAGGTCCAGTTGATTGAAACCCACGAGCTGGAAGCTCCCGCTAGCGACCTCAGACCTCTGCTGCCGCCTCTCCACTCTGTGCATTCCGTGCATTCTGTGGTCAAATTTCCGAACCCCATTACCTTTAACCACAGATTGCACAGAGTGCACAGATTAATACAATGAATAGTAGTCCGACCCCTGACTCCTGACTTCTGACCTCTCGTGCCTGAATTCCGTTGTCTTCAATCCGGCTCGAATCTGTGTAATCCGTGGTTAAAACGGTTCGAAAGGATCGGCTGCTGGATGTTCCCACTCTGTGCATTCCGTGCATTCTGTGGTCAAATTTCCGAACCCCAATCCTTTAATCACAGATTGCACAGAGTGCACAGATTAATACAGAGAATGGCAATCCGATCTCGGATTTCTGACTCTTGACTCCTGTCTTCTGACTTCTGGTGCCTGACCTCCGTTGTCTTCAATCCGGCTCGTATCTGTGTAATCTGTGGTCAAAACCGGATTGGAAAGTAGCGCTGACCTTCCAGGTCGGCGAGGTTCGAATCCGCGAGTTGGAAGCTCCCGCTCCGTGTTGGCTGCGCATCACGGATAGAAGAAAAACTTGGCGTACACATACGCGATCGTCTCGCCGAGGACATCGCGCACACCCTCGCTGTAACGCCACCACTCGGAGGCTTTGTAGTCCGGATTGGGAATCGCGATGATTCCCACCGAGAAGTCCCGGCCCAGTGCCAGCTGGAAGAGCAGCCGCGTGCGCCTGGCGTGTACGTCCGTAGTCATCACATTGATCTTTCGCTCCGCAGGGAAATGCACCGCCAGCCACTCCTTCAGGGCGATTGCGGAGGCGTAGGTCCGATCCCTCTTGAGGACCCGGGACGGCACCATCTGCAGTTGCTGATCGTTGAATCCCAGCGCACGGAGACGTGTCGCACCAATGCTGGCCGCGGTACTGTAGTCGTTGACATATCCCCCCATGCCCTGGACCGGCCCCCCGGTCGTCAGCAGCATCCGGTAACCGCCGCTTCGATATTCGGAAGCCGCCGCGCGGATCGCATAATCGGGCACCCATCCTTCGACCGCCAAGAGATCGGAGGTTACCGGTCGACTTACCGAAAAGAATGTATGAATGTTATACCATACAAGCGTAAACGCTCCTGCAGAGAACAATAGCGCCAATAGCTTTGCTTTTATAGAAAGCCCCCAGCGAAATCTCCGGTCGAATATTCCAAACAATGCCTTTCGATCTCCTCCCTCGTCCTGACCGTTGTTCATTTTCTCCCTCCCGGTGCTGTCTGTGCAATCTGTGGTCAAACAATTCCGTGGTTTGATACATCTGAGCCAGCACCCATAGCCTGCCTGCTACGCGACGGCTGCTGTCGGGAGCTGGTAGCTCCCGCTACTTTATATTGTGTCTATTTCATGCGCGATACCACATCACTCGCGACCGGATGGAAGGTGGATGAACCCGTGCCGGCGTAGGTGTCGGCAAAAAGTTTCTCGCAGAGCACCAAGAGGTATCTGCCCAAGCGGCGATTGAGATTCATGAGCAAGTGATTTCCCAGGATACGGTGGAAGGTCCCGCTCATACCGAAGTCGCCTGCTTCTCTCCATGTCTCCAGGGAACCGTTCGGATCACCGGCGACCCCGTGGCTCCACGCAAGCCACCAGTAGAGAGCCCTGAAGTCCTGGCGGATCAAACGAGTCAATCCACCGCGCTGATCGAGCATCTCAAATGCGCGCCTAAAGATTCTACGGTGCGACTGCAGATGCGCGACCTTGCGGGTCGATTGTGAGCTCAACTGATCCGTCTCCCGCTCCGGGCGACGATAAAAGTGATCCGCCGTGGAAATCTTACGGTACCTCAACGGTGCAATCAGGGCACGCACATGCAGGTCCCAATCCTGGAAGCTCGGCAACGAATCATCAAATCCACCGATCTTTTCCAAAACGCCCCGCTTCCAAATCGGTCCAGACACATTCCAAGGCAGATCCAGCCTCAGGAATCGCCGAAGATCACTATTGTCCGTGAACACATTCCAGAGGGTATCGGAATCTCCCGGCGTATTCGCGAACACCCGCGACATGAAAACTTGGAAGTCGTATTCTGGCGCCGTTTCCACTGCCTTGACCCGGCCTTCAAGGGCATCGGGCAGCAGGAGATCATCGGAATCCAGAAATACTATAAAAGGCGAACTAGATGCCTTTATCCTAAATTCCTCAGTTGAAGATGGGGTTTCACGCGGTGGGCATGGCAAAATCCGCGCCGCCTGGAGTTGATACAGGCATGATATTGTTGAACTG
>JACTNC010000012.1 GCA_014584295.1 Verrucomicrobiota bacterium | reverse complement strand
GGCGGCATACGCCGTATATGGAGCGTCGAAGAAGGCTCGAACCTTGCCCGGCGTCTTCTGCAGGTGTCGCAGGTGGCCAATCGCGACATGCTTGAGTCCAGCCTTGTCATGGTGAGCCCGACGCCCGAGAGCAGTATTCTTCAAGCTGTTCCAGACCAGTTCGTCCGGGTTCAGCTCCGGGCTGTAAAGCCGGCAAGAAGAACAACCGCAGCTTGCCTCCGAGCGTTTCGATGTAGCGTCCGACCGCCTTGGCGCGATGACTGGGATGGCCGTCAACAATCAGGAAGATCGGCTTGGTGGCTCCCAGCATCAAACGCTGCAGAAAGGCGATGAAGGTGCCGGCTCCGACTTTGCCTTCCACCACCATGAAGCGCAGGAGACCTCGAGCAGATACTGCCGAGATCAAATTGAAGCCAAAGCGCGCCTCCGTGCTCGAAACGATCGGAGTGCGTCCCTGCGGCGCCCAGGTGGTTCCAGCGTGGTGGTCCGAGCGCACACCGGCCTCGTCGCCGAAGTAGATTTCTGCCCGGCAGGCCCTGGCTTCCGCCTTGATTTTGGGGTACGTCACGTTGAGCCAGCGTTGCACCTCCTGCGGATTCTGCTGATAGGCCCGCCACAGCGGACGTTGCGCACTGAGTCCAAGTTGCTCTAGGAGTCGGCCCACTGAACTGCGGCTCAGATCCACGTTGAACCGCTGCTTGATCAGCACCCGAATCATGTCGCAGGTCCACAGGGCAAACGGAAAGTGCAGTTGCAGAGGGTTCTTCGTCGCCACCGTCCGGTATATCCAACGCATCGCCACTCCGTCGAGTTTCCGTCGCCGGCCGCCCCGTTTCTTCGCGTCCAGCGCAGCCTTGCCGCCATGTCGATACAGACTGAGCCAGTCATAAATCGTGGTGCGATTACATGTCAGGTGCGACCGGATCGCTCTCACCCTCTGAACTGCGGCCCGAAACGCGCACGCGGTAGAAAGCGGGTTTGCCGGATAATGAGTCGCTCAAATCGACGTAGTTGGTGGATGCTGTTATCGGCGCGGCATTCAATTTCCTTCCAAGGGAGCCCGCTGAATCACTGCGATAGACATCGAATCCGATGTCACGCGGATCGGATTCCAGTAACCGCCAGCCAACATATACTCCACCCTCCTGTCGCGGAAATGCGACCACCGAACGGTCGAGTTGTTCTGCGCCAAACCCGGTGAACGGCGTGAACAGCGGACACGCGACCAGAAAACCGAGGAAGCCACGAACAAGGAGCCTGCACGAACAGTTGCGATTCTGAGGCATGGGGTTGGAAAGAGGTTGACATGCAGTGTGCAGTATGCTGCACTCTTGTCAATACCCAGAATGAACCGCATTGAGAAGCCAGAGAGCTTGAAGGCGACGGCACGTGGAGAAATCCAGAAGCTGCTGACGACGGGACAGTGGCAGCGTGGTGTGCTCTACTCCGCGAACACCTTCGCGGATCTGCTGGGAGTTTCCCGCACTCCGGTGCGCGAAGCGTTGCTCGAACTCAGCGCCGAAGGCTATCTTGTCGCCCATGACGGCAAGGGTTTCCGGATAAGGGAGTTCTCCGAAAAGGAGATTCGCGACTTTTTCGAAACCCGCAGGATGATCGAGCTTTACGTCATTGAGCGTGTGGTGGCAGGCCTGACCTCCGCTCAAACCGAGGAGCTGCGCAGACAGCAGCAGCGCATGCGCGAAAACTTCAAGATCGATGACAAGGTGGCCTTCCTGGAGGCCGACAAGGCCTTTCATATCCACTTCATCCATTGCCATCAGAACCAGCATCTGACCTCGGTGATGAACAACGTCCGAAACCTCATCTCGATTCTCGGTCATGAGGCCATCATTAGGGAGGGGCGCGCTGCAAAGGTGCTCGCCGAGCATCAGGCAATCATCGATTCGGTGGAGAAACGCGACGCAGCCCAGGCAGTGGCTGCCATGCGTGCACACCTCGAAACCACGGAAAACTTCCTGATTGCTCAGATTCGCGCCCAAGCGGGCACCTGATCTGCGAATCGCATGCGCGTCACCGCCATCCAATTCGAAGTGCGTGATCGTACAAAGGCGGAAACGCACGCACACATGCAACAGTTGCTGGAACGTGCCCGCGGCAGTGATCTCATCCTCCTTCCTGAAATCTGGCCGGTAGGCTATTTCTCCTTTTCACGCTATCGCAGCGAGGCGGAAAGCAGCGCAGGTCCGACGGTCCGTTTCCTGAAGGCTCAGGCTCGCGCACTGAAGGCCACCCTCTTTGCAGGCAGCTTCGTCGAGCGACGTGGAAATCGGTATTCCAATACGAGCCTGCTGATCGATGCCAAGGGTTCGGTGCGTGCCCGCTATCGAAAGATTCATCTTTTCGGCTACAAGTCAGATGAGCGTCGCATACTCACCGCGGGCCGCCGGATCAGCGTGACGTCCCAACCTTGGGGTCGGACGGGTTTGGCGACATGCTATGACCTGCGCTTCCCCGAATTCTTTCGCCGGATGCTCGACCGCGGCGCGGAATTTTTCCTCGTCACTTCAGCATGGCCCAAGGAGCGGCTGGAAGCCTGGCGACTATTCAATCGCGCGCGCGCACACGAAAACCTCGCTTACGTACTCGCATGCAATTGTGCGGGCACGGACCAGGGCCGGCAGTACGCCGGCCATTCGATGTTTGTGGATCCCCGTGGGCAGGTATTGGCGGAGGCGGGTGATGGCGAGGAACTGCTCACCGCCGACATCGATCCGCGTGTAGTCCGATCTTTCCGTCGCGAGTTCTCCGCACTTGCCGACCGCGTGTTCAAGTAGGTCTTTATCCCATGCTTAAATCCCACCGTGAATTTTATCAGCTAGACCTCGATACCGGCTGGGAAACGATTCCCGGTTACCCGCAAGGTATCCAACAGAAAATCCTGTCCGGCAAACTCGATGAACCTGCCCGGTCGGGTATCCGCACGCGCCTGCTTCGTTTTGATCCAGGCGCCTTTACCACGAAACCTTTCGAGCACGAGTATTGGGAGGAGGTTTTCCAGCTCTCTGGCGATCTCTCGGTCGGCGGACAAACTTTCGGAGCGATGACCTACGCTTGTCGGCCTCCTCACGTGCCACACGGTCCGTTCAGCAGCCGCGGAGGATGCCTGCTGCTCGAGTTTCATTTCTTCAATCCGCTTGAGCGACCCGCAGTGCCATGAGCCGGTTGTTTCTCGAGGTCATCCGACCCTCCGGCACCAGCGCGCTCGGCTTTGAACCGCTCCGAATGATCAACGCCGGCTACGTTGGCCGTGATCAGGCCGCGGTGCGGCAACATATTGACGAACTCCGTAGCGAAGGGGTCGCGCCACCTCCTTCCGTGCCCATGTTGTATCCTATGGCGCTAAGCAGCCTGACGACTGACTCACGGATTGAGGTCGTCGAGCCGAGAACATCCGGCGAGATCGAGTTCGTCCTCCTGGTAGAGGGCAGTCGTGTCCTGGTTGGCGTTGGCAGCGATCACACCGATCGCCTACTCGAAACAACCGACGTGCTCAAATCCAAGCAGGCCTGTGCAAACGTAATGGGCCGCGCCGTCTGGGACTATGAGGACCTCCGGAATCATTGGGATCGCCTCCAGTTGCAGAGTTCAGTGCGCGTTTCATCCACGGAGAGCTGGAAGCCATACCAGAGTGCGCCGGTCGCATCGATCCTCGCTCCCGAACAGATCCTCGAACTCGTACGGTCGCGCATGACTGACCACTGCCTCGACCGCACCCTCATCTTTTCGGGTACGATTCCCTTGCTGGACGGAACTATGATCTACGGATCCGAATTTCAATGTGCGCTGATCGATCCCGTCCTGAACCGCACCCTGCACTGTGCCTATAAGGTGATTCACCTGAATTACCTGACGCGCGAGATGTGATCGCTCCGCCGCGCGAACCCTAAAATTGCGACCGATGTCATCCACCCCTTCCGGTCCCACTCGCGTTCGTTACAAGGTGTTGGGATTCACGCTGGCACTGACCGCCATTTCCTATCTCGACCGCGTCCGCATCTCAATGGCCGCTCCCGCCATCAAGGCCGATCTCGGCCTCAGCGACACGCAGATGGGATATGTGTTCAGCGCGTTCATGCTTTCGTACGCGTTGTTCGAGATTCCCGCCGGCTGGATGGCAGATCGATTTGGACCTCGCCTGACACTGGTGCGAATTGTCGCCTGGTGGACAGTCATGTCCGCGCTCACAGGCGTGGCCACTGGTCTGTGGTCGCTCTTCATTGTGCGATTGCTGTTCGGCATGGGAGAGGCAGGCACTTTTCCCGGACTCTCACGTGTCTTTGTACGCTGGCTTCCGCCGCGCGAACACGGCCGGGCCTTTGGACTGGCGTTGATGCTCGGCGCGCTGGCGGGAGCGCTGTCGCAGCCTCTGATGGCAGCGTTGCTGAGCGCCCTGTCGTGGCGGTGGGTATTCCCCTTGTTTTCCATCTTTGGGCTCGCATGGCTCTTTTTTTGGCTGCGATATTTTCGTGACGACCCGCACGAACATCCGGGCGTGAATGCAGCCGAACTGGCAGTGATCGGCAGCGACCCGCCCTCTCCGCATCCGCCGGTCCCGTGGCGCGCGCTCCTGGGCAACCGCAATATGATCGCGCTCTGCCTCATTTGCGGGAGCTGGCTCTACGGGTGGTATTTCTGGCTTACCTGGCTGCCGTCTTATCTGCTGCGGGCGCACGGATTCGACCTGAAGGCCGCCGGCTGGCTGGCAGCGGTGCCGTTGATCTTCAGTGCGTTTGGCTTGTTCGGAGGCGGCTGGGCGAGCGATATCCTCACGAAACGATGGGGCGCGCGGCACGGGCGTCGATTGCCCGCCCTGGTGTGTCTGCCTCTCGCCGTGCTGGCGATCGTCGCGGGCATCTATGCCACGCAGCCGACCGTCGCAGCACTATTCCTGTCCGCCGCAGCCGGCTTTGCGGCTCTCTCCCTTAGCCCCATCTTCGCCGTCTGCCTCGAGATCGGAGGTAGGCACGCGGGTGTGGTGACCGGGGTTATGAACATGGTCGGCAATCTTTTCGGTGCCCTGTCTCCGTTAGTCGTCGGTTGGTGTGTACAAAATCTTGGTTCATGGAACATCCCGCTGATGATCATCGCCGGATTCTATCTCTTCGCCGAGGTCTGCTGGCTCGTGATCGATCCGGCAATCCGGATTCAAGGTCAGCGCGATCTGAAGCAAGCGCACAATCCAATCGGTTGATCCTCCTTCCCTGTTCCTCCCACCGCATGAAATCCAACTTGTCCTTTATTCCGCTACTCGGTCTGCTCGCCACCGGATTACTACCCGCTCAGGAAAAGGCTCCGGAAAGACCCAAACCCGCTCCGACATTTGCCAACGTCGCTTACGGACCTCATGAACGTAACGTACTGGATTTTTGGCAGGCTAGATCCAATCGTCCCACGCCAGTCGTGGTTTCGATTCACGGAGGAGGATTCTACCGCAACAACAAATCCGTGCGAAACGAAATTCTCGAAGTGTGTCTAGCCAACGGGATTTCGGTCGCAGCGATTTCCTATCGCTACTCCACGCAGGCAATCGCTCCCGGACCTTTTCTCGACTCGGCCCGAGCGGTACAGTTCCTGCGCTCAAAGGCGAAGGAGTGGAATCTTGACAAGGCACATTTCGGCGGGACGGGTGGATCCGCAGGTGCCGGTATGGCACTATGGCTGGGATTCCACGATGATCTAGCGGATCCCTACAGCAGCGATCCGGTTCTGCGTGAATCATCCCGCCTCACATGCATGGCTGTCATCAACGGCCAGACCTCCTACGATCCTCGATTCATCAGGGGCTTGTTTCCGCCAACGGCTCCCCTGCCTGCAGATGGCGCTCTCAGCAAGCTGTTTGGAATGAAGAGTATGGCCGGAAGCGAAAATGCGCCACCCGAGAAAATCCGGTTGTTTGAAGAAATGTCTCCCATAAATCACCTGACATCGGAAGACGGTCCGGTGATGTTGGTATATGCCCTCGGGATGGACGCTCAGCCTGACATTCATCACCCTATTTTTGGCGTACGTCTGAAGGAGAAGATGGACGCCCTGAACATTCCCTGTGAGGTCCTGCCAAGGCACGCCAGATTCGATCCGGCTCACTTACTGGCTTTCTACAAACGATATCTGAAGCCGTAGAGGCAGACGCGTGCGAAGTGGGAGGTTTTCGTTCCCTGCTGGATACCGTAGCACGCGAGCGGACCTGTCGAGGTTGCTTGTACAAATCAACGCATCACTGCTGGAAATCTCACAGATCCAGGCCACGCTTTCTCAATCCATGAACACTCGCGCCCACGTTGCCCTCCCTGTCGCCGTTTGCGTCTTGGTCCTTGCTGCCACACTCCGCGCGTTGCCTACCACCGTTGCGGAGTTTCGCTCATTTGACGCAACCGCCGACAACCCAGGGTGGACACATTGGTCTCCCAGGGCCGAGATCGCCCCAATTTTTTCGATCGACGCTACAGGAGGTCGCGCAGGCAAAGGCGCGCTCAAGCTGGAAACGCGCGGCATGGGAGATATCGGAGCATGGCAAAGGCAGATCGCGGTGCAGCCTGGGCATACCTATCGCTTCACCGCGTGGTACCGTGGTGAAGGATTCCAAAACGAAAAACGGTCCGTCATGGCCCGACTGGGTTGGCTCGGAAAGGATGGGAGGCCCTTGTCTCGGCAGGTGCGACCTCCCGAATATGCAACGGTAGTCCGCCGCGAATCCGGATGGTCGCAGGTTGAACTCGTTTCTCAGGCCCCCAAAGAAGCCGTAACGCTCGACGTGCAACTTTCGCTCGCATTTGCGCCGGGAGCGGCACTGTGGTGGGACGACATCAGGCTGGCAGAAATTGCGCCCCCAGACGATCGAGCCGTACGAGTCATGACCGTGCACTACCGGCCCAACGTCATGGGTTCGGCTGCAGAAAGCGTCGAAACATTCTGCGCACTCGTTGAGAACGCTGCGAACCAGAAACCGGACATCGTCTGCCTGCCGGAAGGCATAAGTATCGTCGGCACCCGGGCCCGCTTTGCGGATGTCGCAGAACCGATTCCTGGGCCGAGCACCCAACGCCTGAGCCGCCTTGCCAAAAGCCTGCGCAGTTACGTGGTTGCAGGAATCTATCAACGGGTGGAGCCGTTGATCTACAACACCGCCGTCCTGCTCGATCGTGAGGGCAACCTGGTTGGTCGATACCGGAAAACCCACCTTCCAAACGAAGAACGGGAAAAGGGACTCACTCCGGGCGATAGTTACCCGATATTCGAGACCGACTTTGGAAAGGTGGGACTGATGATTTGCTGGGATGCACGTTTTCCCGAGCCATGCCGATCCATGGCACAGCAGGGAGCCAGGCTGATCCTGCTGCCAACCTGGGGCGGCGACGAAATCCTGGCGCGCGCACGCGCGCTCGAAAACAACGTGTTTTTCGTGAGTGCAGGCTACGACATGAAAAGTCTGATCCTGAATCCCGAGGGCAAAGTTCTCGCTGAGGCGAAGTCGGACGCGCCTGTCGTGACCACCGAGATATTTCCCGATCGCAAGATCTACCAGTTCTGGGTAGGCGACATGAGCACGCGGACTTGGATGGAAACTCGGGGAAACCTGCCCCCCAGATAGCACCTTGGTGCTGCACAAGGGCAATCATCTCGAAACTCTCCGGAGACTTCAAAACGCCTGATTTCCCGATTGACAAAATGCAACATACTGCACATCGCATGCCAAACGTGAATCGCGACACACCAGCGTCACCGTCGACGCCTTCCCCCGAAATCGACCCTGCGATCCGAAAAAAGGTGCTCCGCATGATTCCGTACGGAATCCATGTCATCACCGCTCGCTTCGAGAGCCAAGTCGCCGCGGCGACGATTGATTGGGTGACCCAATCCTCGTTTGAACCACCCATGGTTGTTTGCTGCCTAAGACGCGATAGTCACATCTACGAGGTGGTAACCAAGGCCCGGGCCTACGCCCTCCATCCGCTCGGGGCGGATCAAAAGGCGTTCGCGATGCACTTCTTCAGGAATCGCGAGGCGAACGAGTCCACCATCAACGGTCAAAGCTACCGCCTGGGCCCACTGTCGGTTCCACTTCTAACCGATGCGCCGACGCACCTGGTGTTGCAGTATTGCGCTGAACTCCCTCAAGGCGATCACGCTGTCGTTCTTGGCCAGGTCATCCATGTTGAATTGAACCGCGAAACCCCTCCCCTCCTGCTCCGCGACACCGGCTGGCAATACGGCGGCTGAACCGCACCTACCCCAAGATGAGAACTGGCGCCTCCTACCTCGCTGCCCTGTCAGACGGGCGCGAAATCATGATCGATGGAAAGTTGGTCGAGGACGTCACCCGGCATCCCGCATTCGCTGGTGTATGCAGGACAATCGCCGGCCTCTACGACTTCATAGCAAGCCATCCGGACGAGATGACGTTCACCTCTCCGTCCAGCGGCAAGCCCGTCTCACTCGCCCACATCATTCCGCGTTCGCGCGAGGACCTTGCCCGACGCCGCCACGCGTTGACGCGCATCGCCGAACACACGTTCGGCCTGTTGGGCCGCAGCCCCGAACACGTTGCCGGCTTTATCGCGGGTTTCGCAAGCGCTCCGGAACTCTTCGCCAGGCAAGGCGCACGTTTCGGAGAAAACATCCGGCGCTTCCACCAAAAAATCCGGGATGAACACCTTTACGTCACGTACGTCATCATCCCTCCCCAGGTGGATCGCTCGAAGACGGCCCATGAACAGGCGGAGTCTCACATTCCGGCCGGCGTCTTCAAGGAAACTTCGGAAGGCCTCATCATTCGCGGAGCCCAGATGCTCGGCACCGCATCAGCCATTTCCGACTACCTTTTTCTAAGCTGCATTCAGCCGCTCAAGCCGGGTGATGAGAACTACGCCATCTCCCTCGCCGTGCCGATGAATGCACCGGGACTTCGCCTGTATCCAAGGCGTCCCTACGCCATGGGTGCGACAAGCGTATTCGACTATCCACTCTCGACGCGCTTTGACGAATCGGACGCCCTGGTGGTCTTCCGGGACGTGCTTGTTCCCTGGGATCACGTTTTTGTCGACCGAAACGTAGCCCTGACCCGCGCCCAGTGGTTCGAGACGCCGGCGCACATCCTGGGCAATACACAGGCCCAGATTCGACTGGTCACCAAATTGAAGTTCCTCGCGGGCCTGGCACGGAAGATCAGCTCCACAAACGGAGTCGACAGCATCCCTTCGGTCACCTGGGACCTCGGCGAGATTGCATCACTCGCCTCGCTCGTTGAGGGAATGGTGCTCGCCGCGGAATCTACCGCCGTTACCAACGCGAACGGCGTGGTTCATCCCAACCCCCGCTTTCTCTATGGCGTAATGGGGCTGCAGGCGCAGATCTACCCGCGCATGATCCATCTGCTCCGGGAATTGGTAGGCGGCGGGGTCCTTCAGGTCCCATCCTCGGTTGCCGAATTCGCCAATCCCGACGCAGCCGCCGATCTTCGACGTTATGTGCAATCTCCGGGAGTGAGCGCCGACGAACGGGTCAAACTGTTCAAGCTCGCCTGGGAGATGATCGGTTCGGAATTTGGCGGGCGGCACCAGCAATACGAGATGTTCTACTCCGGAGCCCCCTTCGTCGCGAAAACCTACTCCTTCCGCAACTACGACTTCACGGAGTCGCTCGGACTCGTGCAGAGCTGCCTCAGTGGCTACGACATGAACTCGAAATGCGTCTCCTCCGAATGACGGTGGAGCCCGGCGCATTCCTGGCATTCAAGACCTCGATCAATCGCACTCCAGCGACACTTCGGCAAAATTGGTATTGCCCTCATGGGAGAGGATCGTCCCTCGACAGCCGGGTGTTTGGTGATTCAGCTTTGATGGCCCAATGATCCGCCCAGCGAGCCTGATCATCGTGGTCCTTCATCGATCCTTGTGGTGCCCGCTCCGACTCCCCATGCTCAGCCAACATCAGAGCATCTCCACCTCTCGTTCCATCATGTCCCGCCTCACACGCCTTCTTATTTGTTTCGGAATCTTCGGCATGCCCCTTGCACACGCACAGACTTCCGCCCGGGTTGCCCAATCCGCTGCGGCAGCACCGATCCGTGTGCTCATCATTGATGGACAGAACAACCACCTCTGGCGGGTGACGACGCCGCTGCTCAGGCGGATTCTGGAGCAAACGGGGCGTTTCCAGGTCGATATCTCCACAACGCCCACCGCACCCGTCCGACCGGCCCTTTCGAAGACCGCGACTGCAGAGGAAAAAGCCGCGCACGAGGCGAAACTCAAAGACTACGAGGGCGCTCTTGCCGAGTACCAGGCACGGCACGAAAAATTATGGTCCACCTGGCGCCCCGTCTTCTCGAACTACGCGGTCGTGCTCTCGAACTACAATGGCGAGAGCTGGCCTGAACCGATCAGGGCCGCGTTTGTCAAATTCGTAAGGAACGGCGGCGGTTTTGTCTCCTACCACGCAGCCGACAACGCCTTCCCGGAATGGCCCGAGTACAATGAGATGATCGGACTCGGCGGCTGGGGAAATCGCACCGAGAAGGACGGCCCCTATCTGCGTCTCCGCAATGGGAATTGGACCCGGGACATGACACCCGGCCGCGGAGGTGCCCACGGACCGCAACACGAATTTCTCATCGAGGCGCAGGCTCCTGATCACCCCGTCATGCGCGGCCTGCCTGCCACCTGGATGCACGCCCAGGATGAACTCTACGACAGCCTGCGCGGCCCCGCGAGAAACCTGCTCGTGCTCGCCTCGGCAAAATCTCCGCGAACCCAGGAAGAAGAGCCGCTCCTCATGGCCATCTCCTATGGCAAAGGGCGCATCTTTCACACCGCTCTGGGACACGGCATGGAAGCCCTTCAAGGTCTCGGCTTTCAGGTCACGCTCGCGCGCGGCACGGAATGGGCGGCCACCGGCAAGGTGACCCAACCAGCCCCAAGCCCCTCGGCTTTGGCCGCAAATCGAGCGTCACTGCATCCGGTGACGGCTTCGCCCTAAATCATTCCACATCCAACCCTCTCACGAGGGTCACGCATCGCCGTGCCAGGTATTCGGGACCTCTGATTCGCTGGAGTGCCCGGTTCACGGCAATCCTAATACGCTGGAGGGGGGCGCTTCGTCGTGCGCGGTTTGAGATTGGAACACAGAGACCTTCTAGATCCTGGCCTTGATTTCATCAATCTGGAGACATTTCAAACCACGAGACTTGGAAGGTCCCTCTACTATTCTACGATCTGGGCACGACGAAGCGTGCCCCTCCAAGTTGACGGAGATGTCAACCGTGCATCCACGATTGGAGCAAGCACACTTTCGCTAGAATCTCCACCAATTTGAGAGGCGGCTGTCATCTCCTTTTTGAGCACGCCCCTCCAGTGGGGGACTGTACCCATTCAATGATTGCGCCCATTGCCAACGCGCTGGTGAAGAAATCAATTCTGAATGCGGTCGACAAATCCCGGCATGCCCCAAAACCTCGCTCCAAAATAGGATATTATTTATTCGAAATTAATCTTTTCAATGGCATCAAGAGGCATCGGTCGCGCGACAGATGAACATCGCGTGGTGCTCCGTGTCTAATTCACCTTGAACCGCGGTTGAAGGGTTGCCGTGTGGCATGCTCTCCTCACACTTTTCCATTTTCTACCCCATCTCCCAATGAAAGTCCTCTTCCTGCACGCTCACTTTGACGACTATGAGCTCACCGCAGCCGGCGCCTTCGCGCTTTGGCGCCAGAAGCTGGGATCCAGCCTGCGGACGCGCCTGGTGGTCTGCACCGACGGCGCGGCCGGTCATCATTTCCGTACCCGTGAGGAAACCGCACGGCTGCGATTCAACGAACAGCAGGCCTCCGCCCGCATAGGCGGCTTTGAATTTGATGTGCTTCGTCTTCCCGATGGACGCGTCCCACGCGAGGCTCTGCAAATCGACACCCCGCTGCTCGCCGCGCTCTGGAAGGCGATCCGCGACTTTGAGCCCGACTACATCTTCTGCCCTCCACTCTCTGGCGACACCCTGGCAGGCATCCACAACGACCATGAAACCATAGCCGGGGCCGTCCGGCGGGTGGCGTACCTGATCAATGTCCCGCACGCGTTCACGCCCGAGTATGCCGCGGATGAGACGCAATCAAAACCCTGCAAAGTGCCAGTGATCCTCAGCGTGTATGATGGCTACATGTCTGGAGCGAACTCGTTCGATTTTGCCGTCGATGTGGAGTCCGTGTTTTCCCAGATCGCAGAGATGACGTGGTGCCATCAATCGCAGATTCGCGAGTGGCTGCCTTGGGTGGGCCGCCACCGAATGGCGCCGCCGGCATCATTGGAGGAATGGAAGGTGACGCTACGCAAACGCTTCGATCGGAGCAATCGTGAGCTCGATCTCGCCGGTCCGCATGCACACGAGGTTTTCAAGGTCACCGCCTGGGGCGAGATTCCCACCCTGGCGCAGCTTGAGCGCGACCTGCCGCCGCTCAAGCAGACTCCGGAACAACGAGCCGCCCTTGAGGCTCGCCTTCACCGCTGGAATCACGAATAGCCCCATCACTGCAGAGGCGCTTCCCGTTTCGGCGCCATCACAACAAACACGCCGGCATATATCACAAATCTCAACGTCGGTGCATCCACTTCCCATGGTAAACACCTTGTTTTGTCGTATTCTCGTCCTCGTCAGCTCCTGCGCTTTCCCGCTGTGCGCGTTCGCGAATGATTCCGCCCCCCCCCGGTGGAACATTCTGTTTGTTTTTGCCGACGACTGGGGACGCTATGCCTCCTGCTACAAGGGGCTCGATGGCCGGCCTGGGTTGAACGACGTCATCTCGACTCCCAATTTCGATCGCGTGGCGCATGACGGAGTGCTCTTCCGCAACGCCTTCGTCAACGCGCCAAGCTGTACGCCGAGCCGGAGCTCACTGCTGTCAGGCCGGTATTTCTTCAACACGGGCCTCGGCGCGATCCTGCGCGGAGCAATCTGGGACGAGTCCATCCCGTCATTCCCGTTGCTCCTGCGTGATGCCGGATACCACATCGGCAAAAGCTACAAGGTCTGGAGTCCGGGGCATCCGATGGATGCACCGTTCGGCCGGCAGCGATATGCTTACGAAAAGTCCGGCAACGCACCCAACAATTTTTCAGAGGAATCCTATGCGCGCATGGAGAAAGGCATGAGCGTGGAGGCGGCGCGCGCAGAAATCCTTGCCCAGGTGCGAGGGAACTTTGATGCGTTTCTTGCGGACCGTAAACCCGGTCAGCCATGGCTCTATTTTTTCGGCACGACGACCACCCATCGCAAATGGATCCGCGGCTCGGGCAAGAGGCTCTGGGGCATCGATCCCGATCGCTTGAAGGGCAGGATGCCCGCGTTCCTTCCGGATGTGCCGGAGGTGCGTGAGGACGTCGCCGACTATCTCGGCGAATCCCAGGCCGTCGATGCCGAACTGGGGATCCTGCTGGAACGACTCGAGACGAGCGGCGACGCGGACCGCACAATGATCGTCGTGAGTGGTGATCACGGGATGCCAGGTGTGCCGTTCGGAAAATGCAATCTCTACGATCACGGTACCGCCGTCGCCCTGCTGGTCCGGGTGCCCGGTGTGAGAGGCGCCCGGATCGTTGATGATTTCGTGTCCCTGCCCGACCTTGCACCGACCTTTATGGAAATTGCCGGGGTAGGAATTCCCGGCGGACTCTACGGCCGATCGCTCCTCTCGCTGTTGAAATCGGGACGCGAGGGGCAGATCGAACCGGATCGCACGTGGGTCATCTCCGGTCGTGAGAGACATGTGGATGTCGCACGCGAGGGAAATCTTCCCTATCCGATGCGTGCGCTGCGGACAAAAGACTTCGTCTACATCCGCAACTTTGCGCCCGACCGCATGCCAATGGGTGATCCGCTGAAGGCACTCACCCCCGAGGCCTATCGCAGTGGGGCGCTTGTCGAGGATACCCGTATTGGCTTCGCCGATATGGATGGCGGCCCGACAAAGGCATGGATGATCGCACACCGCAATGATCCGCAGTGGCGATGGCTTTACGAACACGCCTTCGGCAAGCGACCCTCCGAGGAACTCTATGACCTGCGCAAGGATCCCGACCAGGTGAAGAACGTGGCGGGCGATCCGAACTATGCGGAGATGAAGGCAGAACTCGCTGCCCAGTTGATTGGCCGACTCAAGGATGCGGGAGATCCGCGGGTAGTTGGCGACGGCAAGGCGTTTGATCGTTCGCCGTTCACGGACCCTTCGGGCGAGGGCCCGGATGGCCGTCCTCTCAAGGGAAGTTCCGGAGGCAGAAAAAAGGCGGAGTGAACCTCAGTTGGAGGTGCCTGTTTTCTCCCGTCTTCCCTGCACCACTGAAAAATCCGTGATTCTCAGGTGGCTCTTCACCGTGCGAAATCCGAACCACCCCCACTCCAGCGGATGTGGATCCTTGAAACGGAGGATGCACTCGCCGTCCCTCCAATATTCGGCAGCACCGTCCTTCGCGACAACCCTGATGTGAACGGGCTTGCCGGCGGTCAGCATGAATTTCCGGTCCGAAAGATCATGCTCAGGCAACAACGGACGCAGTGCCGTGCCGTCATACCGGCGGAATCGGGTCGTCGTGTTGTTGTTCGCACCGTACCCGACATAGTAGGTGAACAGCCGATCGTACTCTGAAAATTTCCCGCTGCGTGCGTTGCCCGAGGCAAAAGGCGCATTCGTATTTTGCATCTCCTGCGCCATCCAGAAACAATTCACGTCGGAAACACGATCGCTCGGCGTGGGACCCAGGATCGGCGTTACGGTAAAACTGATTTCCACAGGCGCCGTCAGCTTCTCGCGCAACCAGATTGTGCAACCCGCCTTGTCGCGAATCTCCATGACTCCGTCTTTCATCGTGACCGTACCACCCGGCATCTGTTCAACCACCCAGAGCGACCGATCACCCGTAGGAGCTTTTGCCGGCATGGCAGGTGCGACCAGAAGCACAGCCATTCCCGTGAAGACCTTGCATGCCAACTTGTACATCATGCGAAAACCCTACCTCCGTCACCTCGACACGCCACCCGAATTTCTGCCATTGCAATCGTCGCCTTCCCGCAAGAATCGGCGATCGCTTGATGCAATTCCCAGTCAGCCCAAAGCACTTGATTTTGCATACAAGCGGCATGAATCACTTCACCTTATCCATGATGTATCAAACACGTGCGACGGTCGGCATTGGAAGAGGTTAGGGATGATAAAATGGCGTAAACCAAAATCCTCCTCCGAGAACCCGCATTGAAAGCGCCGATGGAGGGACTTATTGCTGGTCTGTGTACGACGGTTTCACCCATCTGCACACTCGCCATTCGTTCACCATGCTTCGCAGCTATCACAGCAATCTGAGACCCGGTAAACAAGTCACCCCCTATGCGCTCCTGCTTTGGATCGCTTCCATTCTTGCCGCGCCGATCGCCACCGCGACGACTGTGATTCCGCCCGACTTCTCTCAGCTTGTCTCCTCGGCCACACGAATCGTGCAGGCAACCGTTGAAGGCTCGGAATCCGCCTGGGTGAATCAACAGGGCTTTCGCGTCATCAAGACATGGGTCACGCTTCACGTAAGCGAGGATCTCACCGGCAATGGCAAATCAGGGACCTTGAAACTGGAATTCCTCGGTGGCCGGGTGGGTGACGACGAGATGCGCGTCGAGGGTTCGCCTCGTTTCATTGCCGGAGAGGAAGTCATCCTGTTTGTTGCAAACAACGGTGTCGACGCCTGCCCGCTGGTTTGCTGGGGACACGGTGTCTACTCCGTAAAGACCGATGCGGCGACCAGCGCCAAACGGGTATATCGCGCCAATGGTGCTCCTCTCGCCACAACGTCGGAGGTCGAGTTGTCCCTTACATCCTCATCATCCGCCCATCCCGCGATCGCTGCCTCCAACCTCAGTCGCACGGCTTTGTCGGTGGACGAGTTCAAATCCGCGATCCGAAATCAACTCCGACTAGTCCGCAATGCGAACTGATCCGCGCCGACTCGCTGCAACCGTTCTCTGCGGACTGCTGTTGCTCCTTTCCTGGGCATCCTCCCTTCGCGCCTATGTCACGAGTTCGTCGAAGTGGACAGGCCCGATCGTCATGCACCTGGCCCTGGGCACTCCGGCATCACCTCTCACTGACGGATCCACGACCTGGGACTCTGTCGCACAGGCTGCGCTAGCGGCCTGGAACCCCTACATGGGTTCGATCCAGTTTTCCGGTGTCAACGCATCTGGTGCGGCGAAAGCCCAGGGCAACAGCATCAACAACGTCTTTTTCTCTTCGACTGTCTACGGCAGCGCGTTCGGCTCCAATACCCTCGCAATCACCGTTTCCTATGCATCGGGGAACCGCCGTGTCGAGGGCGATGTGCTCTTCAACACTGCGTTTACCTGGGACTCCTACCGCGGCGCAATCCGCTTTTCCGGCGGAAGCAGCATCCAGGATTTCTATCGCGTGGCGCTTCATGAGTTCGGGCACGTACTGGGACTGGACCACCCGGATCAGGCCGGACAGAGCGTGCAGGCGATCATGAACAGCACGATCTCCAATCTGGATACACTCACCGCAGACGATGCTTCAGGTGCACTCGCGCTCTATGTGCCCGGAGGTCTCACAGCACCGTCGATAAGTTCCCATCCCACCGCACAAACGGTCACGGCAGGTGCAACCGCACAATTCTCCGTCACCGCAACAGGTAGTGCGCCCCTCGCCTACCAATGGGCGCGCAACGGCACACCCGTTTCAGGTGCGACCCAGTCCACACTGGTCCTCTCCAATGTCTCCACCGCAATCGCGGGCACATACACGGTGACGGTTTCAAACGCAGCCGGCTCCATCACAAGCAACGGCGCCCTTCTGACCGTGCTGCCAGCGGCAACACCGCCCCAATTCATCACCCACCCGCAATCGCAAACGGCGATGACCGGCACATCCGTAACCTTTACGACATCCGTCTCGGGAACGCCTCCGTTTTCCTATCAGTGGAAACGCGACAACCAAACGGTAGCCATTCAATCAACCCCCAATCTCACCCTGACAAGCGTGTCGTCCGCAAGTGCAGGCTCATACACAGTGACCGTTTCCAATGCAGCCGGCTCCGCTACAAGCAACGCAGCCATCCTCACCGTTACACCCGCCAACGTCGCTCCTGTCATCGTCAGCCCCCCTATTTCTCGCACCGTGGCCTTGGGTGAAAGTGTCAGTTTCCAGGTGGTTGCCTCAGGTACGCCACTGCCGACCTACCAATGGTACCACGACGGCATTGCCATTCCCGGAGCGACTTCGTCCACATTCACGATTGCGTCCGTGGGGCAGCAGAATGCGGGTGCCTACACTGTCGTGGCGACAAATTCCGCCGGTTTCGTAACCAGCCCGACCGCGCTCCTCTCGATCAGCATACCACCAGCAATCACCACCGGACCGGCCTCACTGACAATCACCGCAGGCAATCCCGTCAGTCTAACGGTGAGTGCGTCGGGCTCCGCCCCACTCTTCTACCAGTGGTCAAAGAATGGCAGCAGCATTCCCGGTGCAACCTCCAGCACTTTCACCCTCGGTTTTGCCAATGTCAGCGACTCCGGCACCTACACGGTGCGCGTAACCAACTCAGCGGGCTACGTGATCAGCTCTCCCGCGGTCCTCACGGTCACGCCGGCGTCATTTGCACCTGTCATCCAATCACAACCCCAGTCCGCAACAGTCGCAGCGGGCGGCAGCGTGACGTTCTCCGTTGGTGCCATGGGCCTGCCGACGCCGGATTACCAATGGAGCAGAAATGGCACCACGATTTCCGGTGCGACCTCCGCCTCCCTTGTCCTGAACGACCTGTCACCCGCAAACGCCGGCAGCTACACCGTTCGCGTGTCGAACAGTCTGGGCAGCGTGGTCAGCTCCGCGGCCGTACTCACGGTCACCACGCCTCCTTCCATCGTTTCCCAACCGACGAGCCAGACGGTCACCGCCGGCGATACGGTTTCGCTTTCCGTTGTAGCCACGGGTACGGCTCCGCTCAGCTACCAATGGAAAAAGGATTCGAGCCCCATCCCGGGAGCAAATGGCAGCACGCTCAACTTCACTCCCACTACTTTGAGCGACGCCGGCACCTATACGGTGACGGTCCAGAATGCGCTTGGCAGCGTCACGAGTTCCGCAGCGACTCTCACGGTCCAGCCTCCCTACTCGCCACCAAAGATCCTGACACACCCCGTCTCACAGACTGTAATCTCAGGCAATGCCGTTACTTTCCGCGTGGTCGCATCCGGGCTGCCGGTACCAACCTACCAGTGGTTCAACGGAGCTGCTCTCATTCCGGGCGCCACCGAGTCCTCCTTCTCCATGAGTGGAGTTTCCATCATCAATGCAGGCAGTTACCGCGTCGTGGTCTCCAACTCGCTTGGAAGCCTGACCAGTGACTCCGCTTATCTCACCGTCGTTGCTCCTCCGCACATCCTCAGCGCTCCCTCCAGCCAGTCAGCAGTATTGGGTGCGACGATCTCGTTTGAAGTCAGCGCCTCAGGCACCGCACCCCTGACTTATCAATGGTACCGGAACGACACGCCCATCTCCGGAGCTACGCAGTCATCACTCACGCTGACATCACTAACAAATGCGGAAGAGGGCACCTACAAGGTCACTGTGAGCAACCCGGCAGGCTCGGTCACGAGCAATCCTTTCACTCTCTCGCTCAGCGCCGCTGTTGCTCCTCCGGTCATCACAAGCGGACCTTTGTCGCAGACAGTCGTCGAAGGCTCTTCCGTAACCCTCTCCGTGGGTGCTTCGGGAACCGCACCGTTTACCTACGCCTGGTCGTTCAACGGTCAGGATATCTCGGGCGCCACTCAGCCAACGTACGTCATCCCCAACGCGAAGCTCGCCGATGCCGGTGAATACCGTGTGCGATTGACGAATGCCGCAGGTTCCGCCCTTTCTCCCATCGCAACACTCACCGTCACCCCTCCACCCACCGCGCCGCACATCATTGTGCAGCCACAAGGTCAGGTCGTTGCGCTTGGTTCAAGCGTCACCCTGCAGGTCGTCGCGGGTGGCACGGGTCCGTTGAGTTATCAGTGGTATCGCGATGGAACGCCGATCGCGGGTGAAACATCATCGACGCTGCAGCTCTTGAATTTTGGTGCCGAAGCCACCGGCGACTACTTCGTCCAGGTCACCTCAGCGATCGGTAGCGTCGCAAGCCAACATGCATCCCTTTCGATCCTGCCGCCCTCGGAAGTGGTAAACCTGTCCGTCCGCGCCCAGGCCGGAGTCGGCGAAAGCGCACTCACCGTCGGCTTCGTGATCCGCGGCTCTTCAACCAAATCCCTCCTGCTGCGCGGTATCGGCCCCACGCTCACACCCTACGGCGTGCCAAACGCGCTCGCCGATCCTCAGCTTCGCCTCTTCAGGGAGGGTGCCCAGCCGGTCGGCAGCAATGACAATTGGGGATCCACCCAAGGCATGGCAGAGGTGTTCAAGAGCGTGGGTGCATTCGAACTTCCCTCTGCATCAAAGGACTCCGCAATCGTTTCCGCACTGGCTGAGGGCGCCTACACCGCACAGCTCACGAGCGCGGATGCCGGCACAGGTGTCGCCTTGGTAGAAATGTACGACACCCAACCCGGCAGTCCGGGAGCCCGGCTGGTCAATCTCTCCGTCCGCAACTTTGTCGGCACGCAGGAAAATACGCTCCTCGTGGGTGTGATTGTCAAAGGCACCCTCCCCAAACGGCTGCTGATTCGCGGAGTCGGACCAACCCTGCACGAGTTCAATGTGAACGGAGTTCTGGAGGATCCGAAGCTCGCGGTGATCTCCGGTGCGGATATCATTTCCGAAAACGACAACTGGGGAGGAACTGATGCATTGAAATCTGCATTTGAAAGCGTGGGCGCCTTCGCACTTCCACCGACCTCGGCCGACTCCGCCATGATTCTCTCCCTGCAACCCGGGACCTACAGCATCCGACTTTCCGGTGCTGGTGATTCCACGGGCGTGGCAATTCTCGAGATCTACGACCTGCCCTAGTCCAGCACGGTCCTGAAAACGGCTACCTTCGCGCAAGGCAGACCCCTAGGCTCAGCAGAGCCCAGAGCCGTCGCGCCCGCCGCTGGTCGCTACCGGCTGGAATCGATGCCAGGAGCGCCTTTCCGTCCAATTTGAAATTCGCGCTGCCGTTCAGCGTTTCCACCGCCTCCATGAACAGGGGACGCATCGGGCCGGTCAGCAGGCACCGCGTATCGATGTTGAACCCGACCTTGGGGCGCACGGCTACGACGCGCCCTTCCGGGGAGAGCAGGTCCACAAGCCGCGGTTTTGGAAAAGACCCGGCACCGGTGAATTTCTCGGGCGCGCCGAGCACGCATTCCATGTATCGGCGTCCCAGATACGGAACCCGCATTTCCAGGCCCTGCGCCATGCTGACCGCATCCCCGTCCCGCAGCAGCGTGTTCTTAAGGTAGCCCGCAAGATCGGCGACACGGATCTGCTCACGCAATCCCAGTGACAACAATGCCTCGCGATTGAAGACCAGCCTCCGTTGTCGCTCCAGTAGCATCGGTTCACGCGCCGGAGGAAATATCCTCAGGATTTCCGTATTCGCGAAATAGCGTCGCTTCTCCAGGACAAGTTCCTCCGCGCTTTCGAGTGAATCGATCAAGGATGTTATGCGCGCCGCACGCCCATCGCCGCGAATCACCTTCGACAGCATCGCACCCGCACCTCGCATCAGGCTCGCTCCCAACGCATGCTTCGGAAACAGCCGCATCAGTCGCGCGAGGCTGCGGGGATGTCCATAGTCGCCATGCAGTTCGTCCGCACCAGTCCCGCTGAGAGCGACCGTCAATCCCTGAGCGCGCGCCGCCCTTGAGACCAGAGCGATATTGATCCCATCCGCTGAAGGCTGATCCAAGGAATCCAGTGCGTGGCGAACCCAGGATACCCGTTCGCTCTCCGAGACCGACACCGTATCGTGGCGCACACCGAGTCGCGCTGCCGTTGATCGCGCCGCCGCGATCTCATCTCGCTCGGTCAATTCTCCACCCAGCGTGAATGCCCGAATGCGATCAGCTCCTTCAGCTTCAACCGCCTTCTCGAGGAGAAGTGTCGAATCAACCCCGCCCGAGAGAAAAATACCCAGCGGAACATCGCTGGTCAATTGCCTTCGGATCGACGCCACCAGATGCTCCCGATGCAGTTCGCGCCAGTCGACTCCCGAATATCCTGGTGGTGCCTCCGCCATCTCTTCCACCGACCAGAAGCGGTGAAAACAAATTGGCACAGGCAATCCATCGCCAATGCTGATCTCGGCGTAGTGTCCCGCTGGAAACGCACGGATGCCCTCGTAAAGCGTCGCAGGCTCCCGAAATCCTCCCGACTCCAGATAGTCCAGGATCGCCACCGGATTGAGAGACCGCTCCACCAGGCCCGATGCAAGAATCGCCCGTGTTTCAGAAGCAAAACAGATTCCCCCGTCTGGCGTGCGCGCGTGATAGAGCGGCTTGATGCCGACATGATCGCGGGCGAGATAAAGACATTGTTGCGCCACATCATGAATCGCCAGCGCAAACATGCCATCCAGTTTCTGGAAAAGTTGGACGCCCCACTCGGCAAACCCTCGCAGCAGAACCTCGGTGTCGCCCGATCCCTCGAAGCGATGCCCGCGCGCAATCAGGTCCTCACGCAGTTCGCGGAAATTAAAGATCTCGCCATTGTAGACCCCGATATAGCGCGACGCTTCTGTTGTGTGCACCGACTGCAGTCGCAGCGCGGAATCCAGTCGCATCGGCTGTGCCGCCTTCTCGCTCAGGTCGATGATCTTCAGACGCGTGTGCAGCAGCGTCAGTTTCAATCCGTTGGGCTGATCCGCCTTCCACTTGCCCTCGCCATCCGGTCCGCGGTGACGCAGCGCAGCGAGAACCGATTCATTCCGCATCTCCCCACGGCCAAGGTATCCAGCAATACCACACATGCGATGCTAGCTCCCTTTTCCTTCCATCGCAGACAAGACGACCTCCAGCCACTCATTGCGAGCTGCCTCAACCGCACCGCCATCGCGATACACTTCTGCTGCAGCCAGACGTTTCTCCTCCAGTTCACGCTCTCCTTCCGCCGAAGCCAGCCGACACAGCAGCCGCACAAAACCATCGCTGTCGCCATGTTCGATGCGCCACCCGCATCCGTGTCGATCAAGGAGATCGGAGACACTGTTCGACGGAGACCCCAGCAGCACGAAGGGCCGCCCGGCAGTCAGGATGTTGTACACCTTCGACGGATGCACGCAGCCCGACATTCTCTCTCCCATTGAAACAACCTGGACGTCGGCAGCTCCAAGCATCGCATGGAGTTCCCCGAGAGGCTGCGAGGGAAGCAGGAGCACGTGCTCCAAATTTTCGCGCACCTTCGCCTGCTCAATCGCTGATTTGGCGACACCTCCGCCGACGAACACAAACTTGAAACGCGAGTCGTTACGCAGATTCCTTGCCGCGTCCAGCATCGTGTCCAGGGGATGAACCGGACTGTGATTACCGCTGTACATCACGACAAAGTGATTGCTCCACCCGTGCCTCTCACGAAACGCGACCGACTCCTCCCGGTTGCCCGCCTTTTCCAGTGGCCACAGGGGAAGAACCTCCAGTTGGCGCGGATGACTCGCATATTTCCTCACTCGCTTCTCCATATAACGATCGAGGACGACCACCCCCGA
This sequence comes from Verrucomicrobiota bacterium, assembly GCA_014584295.1. Lineage (GTDB taxonomy): Bacteria > Verrucomicrobiota > Verrucomicrobiia > Opitutales > Opitutaceae > UBA6669. The sequence continues at coordinate 31,775 of JACTNC010000012.1, read as the reverse complement.
CGCATGACGCAGCACCCAGCGCTGGGAGGCTGCCAGCACGCGCGCCGACCAGGTTCTGGCCGAAACCATGCCAGACTCGATCGCCTGATCGGGATTGAGGTCCATCACCCAATAGATCAAGGGGATCCGCCGCAGGCGTGCAATCGCCATCAGGAATGCAGGCAGGATCGGAGGAGACGTACCAACAAGCATGCCAAAGGGTTTACGGAAAAAGAGCGCATGCATTGCAACCCGAAGCGAGAATACGATCATGCTGCATAGACGTCCCGAAAGATTTTGCTTTCGAACTGCGGGCCCTCCCACCCGGCGAATCGAAAGCCCTGCAGGGCATTCCTCCGCACCGGTAGTTCGATGTCTCGGTTCGTTGTAGCCGCGCTCAGGAGCAACGACCGTCACTCGCCAACCGCGGCCGACCATCGCCTCCGCAACCTCGGCCAGGTACTGGCCCGCCGCGGCTGAATCCGGCACATACGCCTGCGTGGCGATAAGAACTGACTTCTCCGCATCCATCACTCCAATCGCATCGCAGCCGCCCCGGCTTCGGTCTGCCTCTGTCGAGCGATCGCGGATAGAGCCGACTTCAATTGCCGCACGCAGGCCGCGCGCGTAAATTCGTTTTCCCACCGCCTCCGCCCCTCGCGCCCCAGACGTTCCCGAAAGCTTGGATTTCCAGCGAGCGTGCACAGTGCGTCGGCCAGCGCTGCTTCATCCCCGGGAGGCACCAGCAATCCGCCCACTCCGTTTTCCATGACCTCCGGGATCCCACCCGCAGATACGCCCACGCACGGCAAACCTCGCGCCATCGCTTCGACAAAAACGATGCCGAATCCCTCCCGCTCGCTCGGAAGGACAAACACGTCTGCCTCCCGATACTTTTGCGCCAGGTCATCGTCGCTCAGTTCACCCCAAAACCGAACCACGCCCGCCACGCCGGCAGCAAAGACATGCCTCTCAATCTCAGCCCGGGCATCACCGGTTCCAACAAGGTCGAGCGTCGTCCCTGGTTTTCGCCGACTCACCTCCTTCATCGCGTCGAGCAGCACCCGAAATCCCTTGTATAAACCGCCCACACCGCGCGAGCCTGAAAATCGATCCCCTGTGCTCATCCGCGACACACACAAGAACCGGCAGGGCTCTCCAGGCAGCAGTTTGCCCATGCGCTCCATCGGCTCGATCTCTCCGGTTCCCCACGCGGTCGCGTGGACAGGAACACATGCGAAATCAGGATTGTACCGGATAAACTGCCGGTGCGTATGTTGCGAACAGGACAGAAACCCGCTGGCCCGCCGGAGTCCCCAGCGATCCCTGAGCCTCAGCTTTCGCCAGGCTTCCACTCCATGAAGGACCACCGCATAGGGAAAACCCAGGCGATCCGACAATAAACGCGCAACCGGTGAAAGGCCAATGTGAGCGCAGACGATCAAGGATCGCGCGGCCGCCCTCGATTGCCCCCGCGCGGCAGCCGAAACGACGCCTGAAAAGCGCGCATACCGGCACATCGAAACAGAGTTGCCTCCGAACGCACGACCCATCGCCGGCGGCGCCGAGTCAGGCGGATCGTTCGCGGCAAGCACCCATGGATTGCCGCATCCCAAATCCGACAGGGCGCCGTGGAGCAGCATGCAGGCCCTCGTGATACCATCCGAGCGGGAGCCAAAAAAGGACGGACAAACCAGAATAGGAGCATTCATCACTCGACGCGGCACTCCAGAGAACAACCTTTGCCGCGCATCTTCATCGCGCGCCGGATGACAGTAAATTTGGCTCCGTGGGTCACCCGGACATGAGCACCCAATTTGCGCGTGAGGGCGACAGCAAATGCATGCGTACTACTCCGCATCACACCCGACTCTATGCCGCGCCGGATTGTCAGCTCCGGGTGGCTTCGGCCACTTTCCACCGATTCAATGCATCCGTTCCAACATCGGAATTTTCCGATTCACAAATGCCTCCAGCAAGTGCGCCTCCAGGCCAGCTACCGCAAGTACCGTTGACGCTTTTCCTGCACCAGCGACCGACCAAGGATTTCCAGGCAGTGGCTCGATCGGACTCGCCCGATGCACGCGAGTGATCAGCTCGGTATGACGCCTCGCAATCCTGGAACCGCAAAGAAATGTGTTCCGCCCCGCCAGGCAATCCACGACTGCCTGCATCATGTGGCGACGCGCCTCGGCCGCCGCGGGCAGGATCACCCGCTCGGTTTGACCTTCCCGCGTCTCAACGACGTAGTCGCTTTCATGGCGCCAAACGAGTCTGCCGCTGTCGCCTTCCAGGTGAATTTCCGGTTCACGAGTCTCCAGGCAGGCGTGGGAGGCCCCAAGCCACAGTTCGACCCCCTCCCTTGTCCTGGCGGTGACCACCGCAGTATCGAACATCTCGATCGCATTCGTGCGCCACAGCCGCGCCTGGACATCCTCGACAACCGCGGATTCCTCAAATGCCGCGCCTGAGTAAAAAAGCGCCAAATTCACGAAGTGACCGAAAGCATTGTTTAGCGGCGAATCAAGGACAGGCACCCCTTCGACCTGCACGCGGCCCGCCCAGCCATTCCGGGAAAAATACGTTATCGGACGCGGCCAGAGACCAAGAAATTTTGCCGACCGCAGCTTTCCAAGGGCCCCCTGAAGCAGGCGCCGCTTCACCTCCTGCACCTGTGGATTGTAGATGTCCTGAAAACCGACCGCGACAAAGCGACCTGACGCCCGCGATTCGGCGGCGATCTCATCCACCTCAGCCACGGAACTGGCCAGGGGTTTCTCGACCAGCACATTCATCCCCGCCCTTAGGGCTGCGAGCGTCATCCGGGAGTGCAAGGCAATGCCCGTGGGAATGAGGCACAAGTCAATGCGACCAACCTCCTCTGCAATCATCGCGTCAAAGGTGGAGTACAGCCGAGTCCCGCTCCTCTCCAACACTCCACACTCTTCCTCCACCTCGCTCCGGTTGATGACAACCGCCGCTGCAAGATCGATATCACCCCGTTCAACCCATTCCCGTGCAAGCTGCAGGTGAATACGTCCATACCCCGATATACCGACAATCGCCACCCGGAAACGTGAAGGAAGGGGTTTCATGACCGTGTCGGGGGTGAAGTTGGAGAGGGCCCTGCCGCTCCGGCATGTGCACGTCGGACAATGAAATTCGGGAGCGGACACATGGGCGGTGCGGAATCAGGGATTGAAGGGGCGGTTGTGCCGCACCATGAAAGTTGCTTTTTCGCTCGCGACTCCGCGAATCCCTGACAGTCAGAAGGGCTTCCCAAAACAATTATCCCTCCACGTCGACACCCGCCTGCTCCACCATGAATTCATCCATCAAGTACCGCCTGTTTCTCATGATGATCCTCGAAATCGGGATCTGGGGAGCCTGGCAGATCAAAATCTTCCCCTATATGGGCATGCTGGGTTTTACCGCCGGCCAGCAAGGTTGGGTCGGCAGCGTATTCGGCATCGCATCCGTGGTGGGCATGTTTTTCAGCAACCAGTTCGCCGACCGAAATTTTGCGGCTGAGCGTTTTCTTTCCTTCAGTCACTGCGTCGGCGGCATCGCGCTGATTGCCTGCGCCTTCGTTCAGAGCTTCACGAGCTTCTTCACGATCTTTCTCATCTACGGCCTGCTGTTCGTACCCACGATCTCCGTCGCAAACTCCCTGGCATTTGCAAACCTGAAGGACCCTGCTCGGGACTTCGGTTTTGTCCGCATGGGCGGCACGATCGGCTGGATCATCGTAAGCTGGCCGTTCATTTTCCTGCTTGGCGACAAAGCTGATGCCTCACAAACCCGCTGGGTCTTCATCGTGGCAGGCATCCTCTCGCTCGCGCTCGCCCTCTACAGTCTCACGCTCCCACACACGCCTGCCCGCACGGATGCCAAGGGAATCGACCGGCTCGCCTGGCTTCGCGCCGCAAAGTTGCTCCGCCTGCCCTTTGTGGCCATCCTCTTTCTTGTCACGTTCATCGACTCCGTGATTCACAATGGCTACTTCGTGGTGATCGACGGATTCCTCACGCACGTCGGCATCTCAGCCAAGATGACCATGGTCGTGAGCAGCATCGGCCAGGTCGCTGAAATCGTCACCATGCTCGCGCTGGGAGTTGTTCTGAAAAAACTGGGGTGGAAATGGACCATGATCATAGGCATCCTTGGCCATGCGGTCCGTTACGGCGTGTTCTCCGTGTTCGCGGACTCCGGCTATACGGCGCTCATCGTCGCCGTCCAGGTGCTGCACGGCATCTGCTATGCCTTCTTCTTTGCGACGGTCTACATCTTCGTCGATGCGGTGTTTCCCTCCGACGTTCGAACCAGCGCCCAAGGTGCCGCGAACCTGCTGATCCTCGGCGCGGGTATGGTGGTTTCCAGCCAGCTCTTCCCCAGGCTCGCCGCAGCCTACTCTTCGCCCCTCGGCGCGGTCGACTACCAGAAAGTCTTCCTGGTGCCGACTCTCGCCGCCATAGGGGGCATCCTGCTGCTCTTGTTTTTCTTCCGGCCTCCCACCCGCGGGCCGGGAGCTGCTGCAGCGGCGCCCGACCTTCCCCATTGAGATTTCCCCGTTCCCTCCATGCATGCTCCCCTTCGCATCCTTGTCGTCGGCTGTGGTCACATGGGCACCTCCCACGCCCGCGCCTACCGAAACCTCGCGCCCCAGTTCGAAATTGTCGGTCTGGTCAGCCGGGGCGCTGAATCACGGCGGAAATTGAACGCGGAATTCGGCAACGCCTATCCGGAGTTCTCAAGCTATTCCGATGCCTTGGCAAAGACCCGACCCGATGCCGTGTGCATCAGCACCTACCCGGACACGCATGCCGACTATGCTCTCGCCGCGCTGAATTCCGGTGCGCACGTCTTCCTCGAGAAGCCACTCGCCGAAACAGTCGCGGACTGTCGCCGCATCATCGACACAGCTCGCAAACTCGGAAAAAAAGTCGTCGTCGGCTACATCCTTCAGGTGCACCCTTCCTGGAAGCGTTTTGTTGAAATCACCCAGACGCTCGGCAAGCCGCTCGTCATGCGCATGAACCTGAATCAGCAGAGTTCCGGCGCAAACTGGAGGACCCACCAAAACCTCATCGCCTCGCTCGCCCCCATCGTCGATTGCGGCGTTCACTACGTGGATGTCATGTGCCGGATGACAGGCTCGCGCCCGGTCCGCGTAAGCGGCATCCAGGCGCGGCTCACGGACGACCTTCCGCCGGGCAAGCCCAACTATGGACATCTCCAGGTGACCTTTGAGGATGGTTCCATCGGGTGGTATGAGGCAGGCTGGGGACCGATGATGAGTGAATCCGCCTTCTTTGTGAAGGATGTGGTCGGCCCGAAAGGCAGCGTAAGCATCATGGCAAAGACCGCGGGTGCCGCCGGCAGCTCCGCCTCAGTGGACTCCCACTCGAAGACCGAGTCGCTGCTGCGTCACTTCTCCGACCTTCGTCCCGACGGCACCTTCGCGCGGAAAGACGAATGGATTGATGTCTCCGACGAGCCCTCGCACGACGAACTCTGCCGCCGCGAACAGGAGGTCTTTCTCAACGCAATTCGCCAGGATCTCGACCTCACCGAACACCTCGAAAGTGCCGTGAACAGCCTGAGGGTGGTCCTTGCCGCCGAGCAGTCCGCCCGGGAGGGCAGAACGATTCAACTCTGACTGGGTCCTCATGAACTCCCGTCTGCCGGGAGCCCGAACGGCTTGGCTGTATTCGTGCCGGCGCGCTGAGTCACGGTCGCGTCCGTGACCATGTATCCATAACGTGACTACGGATTCCAGCGCTGGAATGCCTCGATCGCCTCGTAGTTGGCGAGGCCGAGACCGTCGTAGGCTGCCGCAAGACCCCGGTTGTGCTGCTCGGCCTGCTGCCACGATTCGCGCAGCCCGGCGTCCACAGGCGTCTGGCTTCGCTGGCTCTTGTGATAGAAGATGGCCTGGGTCTTTTGTGCCAGCTCCCGCGGACTGATCGGCACGGCCATGTCGATCTCCGCCGCTCCCCAAGGCGTTTCCACACCGCGGTAAAGCCACACACGGCAGTCGCGAAACCAGGGTTCATCACGAAGCGCCTGACACGCCCGTCGCACGAGATCAAAGCAGACCGCTGTCACGGACGACGGATCATCACGATCACCGGTCGCAAAAATCTGATGCGGTGCAAGCTCCTTCAGGATTCCCGTGACCGACGCCAGGTCGGCGTCATCCGGTGCAAACTGCCGGTACCGCCCACGCTCATAAAACGCCAGATCCAGGAACCGGATGCGCTCCTTGCCCACACCGCAGGTCTGCAGCGATGCGCGGGCCTCCCCGCGCCGGAGCAATCCCTTGAGTCGCCGGATCTGGGGAGAATCACCTTCAAATGCCGTCTTCGATTCCAATTGAGCCCTGACATCGCGGGCAAACTTTCCCGTCGCCCCTTCCTGCCGCTCAAACACTCCGCTCAGTTCTGAAATCAGATCCGCAGCCATCTCAGCCTCGTCATCCGGCACAGCAAGGTTTCCCGAAGTCTGATAAACCACCGTCACATCATGCCCCTGCTCGACGAGGCGGCGGATCGTGCCGCCCATTCCGAGCACATCATGTGACGGCTCGGGGCTGAAGATGACCACGCGTTTTGGAAAGGGATTCGCGCGCTCCGGCCGACGGCTGTCGTCCGCATTGGGCTTCCCGCCCGGCCACCCGCTGATCGTATGCTGGAGTTCATTGAAGATCCGGATGTTCAGGCCATACGCGGGCCCCTGCTCCACCAGCAGGTCAGACATGCCGTGCTCGCTGTAGTCCTCATCAAGCAGCTTGAGCACGGGTTTCTGAAGTTTCTGCGAGAGCCAGACAACGGCCTGTCGGGTTCGGATCGGAGTCCACTCAATCGCTCCCACCAGCCACGGGTGGCGCATGCGTGTCAGCGCCGAGGCCGCCGCCTGGTCGATCATGAAGCGCACTTTCGCATGCCCCTGGAGAAAACTCGCCGGCAACGAATCCGTCGGCGGCATTTCCACCGCCTGCGCGATCACCGAGGCCTTTCCTTCGCCCCAGGCCAGCAGCACGATTGAACGGGCATCGAGGATCGTGCCCACGCCCATCGTGATCGCAAATCTCGGCACATTCGCATCCCCGAGAAAATCCCTCGCTGCATCGCGCCGGGTCAGGCTGTCCAGCGTCACCAGACGCGTCCGTGAGTCGCGCGTGGAGCCGGGTTCATTGAAGCCGATATGACCCGTCCTCCCAATGCCGAGGATCTGAAAATCCAGCCCCCCCGCTGCACGGATCCTGTCCTCGTACGCCTTGCACCAGGCAAAGACTTCCGCACGAGGAACCATGCCGTCCGGGATGTTCACGTTCTCTGGCGGGATGTCGATATGGTCGAAAAGTTGCTTGTGCATGAACTGCCAATAACTCTCCGGATGGGTCCGCGGCAGCCCGTAGTATTCGTCGAGATTGAATGTGATGACGTTCCGGAAGCTCAGCCCTTCCTCGCGATGCATCCGGATGAGCTGCCGGTACAGCCGGACCGGAGTTGAACCCGTCGCGAGGCCGAGCACCGCCTGTTTCCCCTCGGCTGAGCGACTCCGGATCAGGGCGGCGATTTCGTTGGCAACCTGGAAGCAGGCATCATCGGCGCGGGGAAACACCTCAGTGACAATGCGCTCTCGCTGCTGGGCTTCGATGAATCGTTGGCTCATGACAAAAGGAGTTGTGCGCGGGTGCGGCACCGGCGCTTTCTTCAACTGGAACTTCCGAACCTACTTCTTCGATTTCTTTCCGTTCATCGCCCCTGTCATCGCATTGAAGAACATCTGGGCTTCCTTCACCAGGCGGTTGGGATTTTCCGCGAACGCCTTGCTGTCGGTCTCAATCGCCGCAACTCCCGACCATCCGCTCTTCTTGATTTCCACAAAAAGCCCAGGGTAGTTCGCGTCTCCCTTGCCGATCTCTGTGTCCACCTTGACCACCTTCCCGTCCGCATCCTTTTCAATGTGCTTATCCTTGAGGTGCATGTCGAACACGCGCCCATCGTACTCCCTGAAGACCTTGGCCGCATCAAAACCGGCAGCCGTTATCCAACCTATGTCCAGACACACGCCAATGCGCTTGTCGCGCTTGGCAAGGATCGCCTTCACGGTCTCGGGATTCCCGTAAACCGTATGGAGGTCGTGGTTGTGGATGGCGAGTTTGATGTCGTACTCCTTCACAAGCTCCTCAAGCCCGTCCCACTCGGCCATGTTCTTGGGTTCCACCACGATCATTCCAATGCCCATCCTGCGGGCAAATTCGAAGAGCTTCCGGTTGGCCTCCTTGTCCATCGAGGTCTTGGTGACTCCAAACGTGTAGATCTTCATTCCCTTGGCCTCGACCAACGCCTTCTTGTGTAGGTTGAGGTCGATGGGATCGTCCGGATTCAGGTGATTCGAGATGAGCTGCAGGTACTTGATGTGATGCTTCTCGGCAAAAGCCACGGTCTGCTCGAAATTCATGTTTCGGCAGGTCCAGGACTGCAGACCGAGCTTGATGCCCGCCTCATCGGCCGACACACGGCCGGCAAAAGAAAGCATCACGGCAACGACCATCAAACGGAGGTGAATCATTTTCATGGGTAAGAACGTATTAGTTTCAGCGCGTTTTCAGGGATGTCGACACCGTTTCGGCATGCCTGTGCCGGTTCATCCTCCCGCAACTTCCTCTCGCCATCCCTGTCCTCCTTCATTCGACTCTTGAATTTCCATGTCAAAAACACTCCTGGTAACCGGTTCGTCCGGCCTGATTGGATCCGAAGTGTGCAGCTATTTCGCCCGCGAACTTGGCTACGCCGTGCACGGCTTGGACAACAATCAGCGTGCCGTCTTCTTCGGTCCCCAGGGCGACACACGCTGGAACCAGATGCGGCTGGCAAAGGAATTGAAGGGCTTTGTCCACCATGAGCTCGACATCCGCGACCGCCCTGGAGTTCTCGCGCTCCTCGCCAAGATAAAACCCTCCGTCATCGTGCACACGGCCGCCCAGCCCTCGCATGATCGGGCCGCGGCGATCCCGTTTGATGACTTCGACACCAACGCCGTCGGCACGCTGAACCTCCTGGAGGCAGCTCGCCAGGCCTGCCCGGAATCTCCGTTTGTGCACATGAGCACGAACAAGGTCTATGGCGACGCCCCCAATCGAATCGCGCTGACGGAACTGCCCACACGCTGGGACTACGCGGACAGCGCCTACGAACACGGCATCGCCGAATCGTTCACCATTGATCAATCGAAGCATTCCCTTTTCGGAGCCTCCAAGGTCGCGGCCGACATCATGGTCCAGGAATACGGCCGCTATTTCAACATGCCCACCTGCTGCCTCCGGGGCGGCTGCCTCACCGGCCCCAACCATTCCGGCGTGGAACTGCACGGCTTCCTTTCCTACCTGGTGAAATGCAATCTCGAGGGACGCGAATACAAGGTGTTTGGCTATAAGGGAAAACAGGTTCGCGACAATATCCACTCCCTCGACGTCGCCCGCTTCATGGCCGCATTTGTCGCCTCCCCGCGCGCGGGCGAGGTCTATAACCTCGGTGGAGGCAAGGCCAACAGCACCTCCATCCTGGAGGCGTTTGATATTGTCAGCCGCTACTCAGACAAGGCCCAGATCTTCACCTATCAGGACCAGCATCGCGTCGGAGACCACATCTGCTACTACTCCGATCTTAGAAAGATGAAGGCCCACTACCCGGGCTGGGATATCACGCAGACGCTCGACGATACGATCCGGCAGATTGTGGAGAGTTGGAGACGTCGGAATCAGGTCTGAACCCCGACGTGACAGATCAAACGCTGCCATGCCTCCCCTGCCTCCGCTGCAACTCTATTCCGTCATCATTCCGGCCCGGGATGAGGAGGAATCCCTTCCGGAGACGCTGGCAGCCATCCATTCCCGCCTTACCGAAGCGGGCATCCCCCATGAAATCGTTGTGGTGGACGACGGCTCGAAGGATCGCACGTGGCAAGTGCTCCAGGAACTCAAGGCAACCCGTATTCCTACACTCGCCCCGATCCAGAACACGGGCCTGCATGGTTTCGGCAGGGCAATCATTCATGGATTGAACAACAGCCGGGGTGATGCGGTCGTTATCATGATGGCCGACGCATCGGATTCACCCGACGATGCCGTGGTCTATTGGAAGCTGTTGAGTGACGGCAAAGAATGCGTTTTTGGCAGCCGCTTCATCAAGGGCAGCAAGGTGGTCGACTATCCGCGCATCAAGCTCCTCGTGAACCGTTTCGCAAATTTGTTTATCAAGAGCCTGTTTGCGATTCCTCTGAACGACACCACGAATGCCTTCAAGGCCTACCGACGAACCGTGATCGATGGCTGTCGTCCCTTTCTTTCTCCGCACTTCAATCTCACCGTTGAGCTTCCCCTGAAAGCGATCGTGCGCGGATATTCCTGGGTGGTGACACCCATTCGCTGGCAGAATCGCAAGTACGGTGTCGCCAAGCTGAAGATCAAGGAAATGGGCAGCCGCTATTTCTTCATCTGCATGTACGTCTGGCTCGAGAAATACTTCAGCCGCGGCGACTACCACCGAGACTCCTGAGCAATTCCTGCAAGTCGGTTGTTCAGGCATGGGAGTAGAAACACCCCTTCGCCTAGATTCCCGTTGTCGCGGTCGACTTTGAGGCCATACTTCCAGACATCCACGAATCCCGTTTCCGCCGATGAAAGGACATTGCTCTTCCCGATTGTTCCGACCCGCCACAGCCCTGCTCACTACGCCCATGCTCGCGCTCCTGCTTGCCACTTCAGGGTGCGAGAACACCAACGTGACCACCGCTCCGCAGGACTTGTCGAGTTTCGCCCAATCCGCACAGAAGCTACGGGAGGGAGATGTCATACGCATCGCCTTTCCCGCCTCGCCCAACCTGGACGCCCAACAGACCATCCGACCAGATGGCCGAATCACACTCGCCATGCTCGGCGAGTTGCGCGTCGTCGGCATGACACCCTTGGAACTGGAAACCGAGCTCGGAAAACGCTATGCAACCCAGCTCGTCTCCAATGAAGTGACCGTATCCGTCGTCTCATCCTCGTTCTCCGTATTCGTTTCCGGAGCGGTCAATTCTCCAGGTAAGATCCAGACGGACCGCCCTCTGACGCCACTGGAAGCCATCCTTCAGGTGGGTGGGTTCGCACCACTCGCCAAGACAACGGCGGTCGACGTTATCCGGACGGAGAACGGCATGACCCGGAAGATTACCCTTAACTTGCAGAAGATTCTCGATGGGGAGAAAGTGGAGCAGATCTATCTGATTCCCAACGACATCGTACTTGTGCCTGAGAAATTCCGGTGGTTTTGATACCTGTCGATCCAGCTTACACTTCGAAGGCCAACTGAAAACTAGTATTTATTACGTAAGGGATTTTCCGTATGACCGGCTTACTCTTCATTAAGCGACTGATTCACAGCTATTTAAGTTATATGAGAAGTCGCCAGCGTTCTGCCCTTGGGGGTTTTGAGACAAACAATGCAAGTTTGAGTCAATACTCCGTCGCCGCGCCTTACATCCCTGCCAAACTCGCTCTCGAGGGGATCGCAAGCGCTCCGGAATATGAGCTTTGTAAGATTTTGATTTCAATGTTAATAGGACAAAACAGCCTTCCTTACGAAAGCGCTGGCACATCCCTTGCTTAATAGCCGAGTCAACGAACCGTTATCCAGATTTATGACACGCCAATTTTTTCTCACCGCCTTCTTGGGGGTCATTCTTGTCCTCCCGGCTGCGGCACAATCGCGCTATGTGCGGGGTGGAAGTACACCTACACCGACACCCGCCCCGCAGGATCCGACACCTCCGCCGGCCCCGCCCCCAGCCACGACGCCTCCACCGGCCACAACGCCTCCGCCGCCGCCCGTCTATACCTCACCGCTCATGCTCGGGCAGTCCTCATCGAGCTCAATCCAGTCATTGGATGGAATCTTCAGTTCCTTATCTTTACTGATTTCCAACTACAACAATACCAATCCGTATGATCTGAACCTTGCCACCTTGAACGGTGCCAGCCAGACGGTCCTTGCGCCTTCGAATTCATCGTCTCCTCCTACCTCTACGGGCGGTGCACGCTACTCGCGTGGAGGCAGCACTTCCACGCCTCCACCCGCTCCCACCGGACCTACCAGTCTTAATATCGACGTCACAGGCTGGTCCTATCTGGTTCTTCAGTGGGGCGATACGAACTATCACTTCTATGTGGGGGACACCACCGGTTTGAAGACCTTCACTGGCTCCGCACCTCTGTCGTCTTATACGTTCTTCACGTCGGCAGCAAATCAGCCGCCAACGACATCTGTGCCCGAAACCCTTTCGACCTTTGGCGCTCTCAGCCTCGCCGCCGCCCTCATGGGCGCCGCCGCCCGTCGCTGGGGCCGCAAGCAGTAGTCGCATTGGCAGAACGACCGCCGCAAGAGTTTTGAGCTCCTAATTCACGCAGCCCCGGGAAAAGTCCGCCCGGGGCGCTTCATATAGGTCAGGAAGCAAGACTCGATCGGTCCGAAATCCGATCGGAGTCGATTGATAATCAAGACCGGTTACCTTGGAAATCAGAATTGGATCAATAAAAAATCCAACCTGGAGGGGCACGCGTCGTCGTGACCGGTTCGAGGTCGAAAGTTAACGGGATCGCCTGAACTGCCACACGCCTCTTGATTTTCAGGAAACTGAGCCTATTCCGGAACGGTTCTCAATCCAGAGCACTTGGAAGGTCCCCAATCTCAATCCGGGCACGACGACGCGCGTCCCTCCCGTTCCACCTTCTGACCTTTGACCTTCGCCCGCCGCCTCCCGCGCCCCTCAACCTTCGTTCGCCGGTTTCTGCAATCCAAGCTTGTCCATTAGGTCGTACAGCGTCGGACGGCTGATTCCAAGCTCCACGGCCGCGGGCGCCATCTTTCCTCCGTGCTTCTTCAAGGCATTGCTGATCATTTCCCGCTCCAGCGCCTCGCGCGCATCCTTTAACGTCGTGGCCCCCCCACCCGTGGCAAAGGGATCCAGTTCGAGATCCGCCGCAGTAAGCCGGTTGCTCTCGCTCATGATCACCGCCCGGCGAACTCGATTCTGCAGTTCACGAATGTTGCCCGGCCAGCCATGGCGATGAATCGCCCGCAGGGCCTCCTGGCTGAAACTCATATTCTGACGATTGTTCTCCGCTGCAAAGCGATGCATGAAGGATTGCGCAATCAGCCGCAAATCGTCACCCCGTTCCCTCAGGGGCGGTAATTGCAGGCGTACCACCGCGAGCCGGTAGAAAAAATCCTCTCGGAAGGTCCCCTCCTTGATGCCCTTGCCCAGATCGGCATTGGTCGCCGCCAGCACCCGCGTATCGACCTGGATCTCCCCCTTTCCACCGATGCGCTCGATCGTCTGCTCCTGGAGAAAACGCAGGAGCTTCACCTGGATCGAAAGCGGTATCTCGCCGATTTCATCCAGGAAGAGCGTGCCCTTGTGCGCATGCTCGATGCGACCTTTCCGCTGCATGTGCGCACCGGTAAAAGCCCCCTTTTCATGCCCGAATAGTTCGCTTTCCAACAGCGACTCCGGGATCGCACTGCAGTTGATGGCGATAAAGGGTTCGCTCCGACGGTTGCTCAACTGATGGATTGCGCGCGCCGCCACTTCCTTGCCGGTACCGCTTTCGCCCAGGATCAGGACCGGCGCATCACTTGCGGCCACCTTGCGGATCGAATTGAAGACGCCCTGGATTGCCGGACTGTTGCCGATCATGCCGCTGAATCCGTCCGTCTGAGCCGTTCGCTGGAATTCACGGTAGTCGTGCTCCAATTGCGCCACATTAAAGCATCGTTTGAGCAGCAGGCGCAGTTCCTCCACATCGACAGGTTTCGCCAGAAAATCATAGGCCCCCGCGCCCACCGCCTCCAGCGCAGTTTGACGCTCATTCTGTCCGGACGCGATCACTACCTTTGTCCGACTGGCGATGTCGAGAATCTGTGCCAGCGCCGCGAGCCCCTCTTCAGGCGTGCCCGTATGTGGCGGAAGGCCGAGGTCAAGCAGCACCACCATTGGCCGGTGCGCCTGAAACTTCTCCATGGCTGAAGCGCGATCTGCCGCCTGAATCACCTCATACTCCGATGCCAGGGCCCATCGCAATTGCGTACGGATTTCGTCGTCATCATCGACAATCAGGAGCGTGGGCTTCTTCATCCGGAACAAAGCAAAGAGGCCCAAACATGCCTGAATCAACCCCAGATTTCACGGAAGCGATTCAATCGCCAGATCCGACGACCGAATACCGGGCACGACGAAGCGCGCCCCTCCCACCTCCGCCCGCTGACCACCGATTTCCGACCTCTGATCTCTGATCTCATCCTTTCCCAACCGCATACCGGGCACGACGAAGCGCGCCCCTCCCAAAACTGATCTCCGCCTATCCCTCGATTCCCGCTGCGCTTTGAACCGCAGCAAGCGGCAGGTACACCTTAAACATTGTGCCTTTCCCAAGCGCACTGTCCACCGTGAACCGACCGCCGTGGGCCTCCACGATCATCCGGCTTTGGAACATGCCGATTCCCATGCCGTTCTTCTTTGAACTCTTGAACGGCTTGAAGAGCGAATTCGCCATATACTCGGCGGTCATGCCACAGCCATTGTCGGTCACGCTGACCACCACCCAATCATCGCCGCTCCGCCGGGTCGCGACCTCCACCCTGCCCGGCCTGTTGCCACCCGCAATCACGGCGTCCCGAGCATTGAGCACCAGATTCGTGATCACCGTGGTGAATTGCTCCCGGTCATGCGCGACCATTGGCAATGCAGTAAACACACGTTCGAGCTGAACATCTCCGATTGCCTCCCAGGCCTCAAGCGCACGCGTCACCGTCTCATTCAGATCAGCCGGCTGCGGATCGACCTTCAGTTCATTTCGCATCTCGCCCATGCGCGCGATGAGTGAATTCATGTGATTCACCGTCTTCGTGATTCCCCGCAAGGCATCCTCGCGAAATTCCGGATTGTCCCAATGCAGCGGCAGATTGGGTAGCATCAGATTCAGCGTGGACGCCGCATTCTTCAGGTCGTGCACAAAGAACGTCGCCATCGTGCGGAAAGCCTCGCGCTCCCGCGACTGCGCCGCCTGAAGCGAGAGCTGCAGTGACAGCAGGCTGTTGGAGATGTGATTCCCCACACAACGCAGCATGTCCGCATCCTGGACATCAAAAGTGTGGCGGCTCCCATGTACGCGGTCGCCCAGAAGGATGAAGCCCAGGAGCGCACCCCTGCTCTGGAGGGGGGCAGCAACGCGGTGGCCTCCTGTCTGGAACGTCTGAGGGTGACATCCCCGCAACGCCACAGCCCACGGTTCGCTGGCAGCATCAATGTCAACGGAATCACTCGTCTCCCGAAATTGTGCCAGGATCGCCGCAACTGCTTCCGCCCCCGGTTCCAATGCCCGCCATTCGGATTCGGGGATCGCTGTGGATCCGATGCAAATGAGGCGGTCACGCTCATCATTGACCACCCAGAGCGAAACTGCATGGGCCTGGAACACATCCGCAACCTGCCTCACCATCGCACGCGCAAGGTCGCTTCGGTTCTGGTGAATCGCCGAGTTGTCCGTAAACGTCCGCCAAACCGCACGGTAGTCATAGAAGGGACGCTGGAAATTCCGACTGACAAACCGTCGAAGCTCATCGCGGAACTTTGTCGACTGGAGGGAAACCACAAGACCCACCAGGAGCAGGAGCACAATCAGCGCATTGGCGCCGAATGCACGCTCCGCTCCATAATAGGCAGTGATCCTTGAAACCACTCCGACAAGAATCAGGTAGACACCCGCAAGCAGGACAGTGAGCGACCCGCGAATGACGGCTGGAGATGGATAGACATCGAATTGAAAATGACCCGCCCGTCGAAACCCTGAAATCATCATCACACACGCCGCAACGAGCGCAGCAGAATTGAAGATCTCGTACTGCGGATTGAACTCCCGGACGGTGAGCGCATGGGTGCAGGTGTAGATCCGGGTAACAAACAGCACGGTCAGACCGAGCAGCAGAAACTTTATCCGCCACCGGATGGTGCCCACCGCCGCACGGTAGGTTCGCTCAAAATTTGTGACAACCACCACGGATGAAAGCAGCAGCACGCCGTGGGAAACCATCGCAGGCCAGCCAAACTGAAGCGTGGCTTGAAAGGCAAAGACGTTTGGCCGAATGGCCACCAGAAGGTCGCTGTGAAATGCCAGCGTGATGACCGGTGGTGCGAGACAGAGCAGCCAGAGCACAATCGTCTTTGCGATGTGACGCCTGCGCTCGCTGCCCCGGGCAAAGGTCATGCTGAAGTAGATCCATGGAGCAGACAGGAATGACAACGCGACCAGACGCCACTCCTGCCAGCGAATGAGCTCCGCAGGACCCGGCATGCTCTGGGCCAGCCCTGAAAATACAGCTTCTGCCGCGAATATCAGCATGCCGACCGCAAAGGCCGACCGCACCATCCTCCGGTCATTGCCGAGGAGAACTGCGACGGACATCGCACACGCCAACACGCTACCGAGATAGGCAACAGCGACGTAAAACGTCATGGGAGCTTAAACAGGGGCTTCATCGTCTTGAACGCTCGAAACAATTAACTCCCGCATTCGGAATGGGAATCCCCGATTGCACGGATGACTCCGATTGCGAACGGGTCTGAGGCGCGTCGCCCTGAGAGAAATAAAAAAGGCCGGTCGCACGAGGCGACCGGCCTTTCGAAGAATCGAATGACAGGTTGTTTGACCGGACCTTAGCTGAGGCGGCGGCGGGCGAAGAAGCCGACGCTCACGAGGCCAAGGCCAAGGAGAACCGCCGTCATGCCACCGTCTGCCACGCGCTGGGAGGTGATCGTTCCTGAGAAGGAATTCGAGATGCCACCCGCACGCAGATCATCAAGGGTCTTCACCGATGAGAACTGGAACGTCAGCGTATTGATGCCACCCTGATCGTTGTAAAGGGCCAGAAGGTCAGCATTTGTGCCACCGTAAGAGATATTCGTCATATTCAACGACGCGAGGTAATTGAGGGTACCACCCGCGCCGACCTGAGAGATGGAATTCCAAGCGAGGTCAGCCGTAAGCGTGAACGTGCCGTCGCTGATCGCGATCAGGCCGACACCGGTCACAGCAGCGGTCATTGCACCAGGTCCGATGATCCATCCGCCAACAGGGGCGGTAATGCTTCCATTGGCCGTGCCGACAGCCGAGCCGGAAGTGACATCGAAGTTGGGGATTGCCGAGAAGTCGAACGCACCGCCACCAAGGAAGTTGATCGTGGCGCCGGTCGAGCTCGAGTAGTTGAACGAAACAGCCTTCGCGGGAGTAACTGCAGCGAGGGCTGCAGCAACCATAAGCCACGAGGCGGACTTTAAGGATGATAGTTTCATGGGTTGGAAGTTACGGGTTAAAGGAAGTGATAGTTTGCCGTCGCGATTCATTTAGCAGCCGCTATGCCAACTAATCGATAATTTGTAAGTCGCTTATCTTAAGGGCGTTAAGATTCTGCCCTCAAATCTCCCGCATCCATAACGCATCGCTGTCCGTAAAGAATGCCGACAGTGAAACACGATCGCACGACAGATACCGCTTTAACTACTCTGCATAAATTACTTACAGAAGTGTCTAGACTGTAAACCCTTCATCATCCCTGGCCCGAGGGCCTTCAGGCCACAATAACAACCTGGCCGTGAGCGTGTTACACAGCCATGGGCCGCCGGGACGAACCCTCTTTCCCCAGCGCCGGGCGGGGAAGACCGAGCGTAAAAAAAGCCGCACCGGACAATCGGTGCGGCTTTTGGGCCAAGCTTGAAAACCCGTTGGATATCAGCCTTTAAGCGCCTTGATCGCTTTCTTCGCCGATTCGGCCATCCCTCCCGCCAGGCCCAATTCCAGTGCCTTTTCCAGCGAAGCCTGGGCCTTGGTCGACTCCTTCAACGCCTGCTGCGCCATTCCGAGGTAGTACCACACCTCAGGATCCGTCGTCCTTCCACCCTTGGCCGTCTCCATTAGAGCCAGCGCGCGTCGATAATCGCCCTGACGGAAAACTGCGGAACCCAAGGCTTTAGCCAGGTCGGCGTCCGCCGGAAATGCAATTCGGGCCTTGGTACCCACTTCAACGGTGCGCGCGTCATTTGTCGGCGACGCCGAAAGCAGGATCGCAAGTTTTCTCTGTGCAGGTGTAAAATCCGGATATTTTGCGAGAATGCGATCCAGGAGCTTTTCAGCGGCCCCGGAATCCGAAGCCGTCAGCGCAGAAATCATCAGCGCAGCCAGATCGTCCGGATTGGTACCGAGTCGGCGCTCGGCGATCTCCCGTACCGCTCCCGGATTATCCAGCCCCGCAATCAACTGCAGCCTCGTCTTCGCATCCGCATCCGGCGAAACCGCGAGCGCCTGTTCTAGCGCCGCACGCGCCTCCGCCACGCGCCCAATCGCGAACGCCGCCTTCGCCAGATCAAGAGCAACCCCCGCCTGCCGTGGCTGCGTTCGCGAAACCTCCGATAGGACTCCATAGGCGGCTTGGTAGTCCCCAGACATGACCGCCAAGCCCCCCGTCAGGGCCAGCACCTCCGGATTCTCCGGCTGAAGTTTGCGCGCCGACTTTGCATACTCCGTCGCCTTCGCCACCTCCCCCTTCGCCTTCAGCATTCGTGCAAGCGCCGTCATCGACTTTGCATCCTGGGGATTCAATTTCAGGACTGCCTCCTGCGTCGTAATCGCCGCATCGAAATTCCCCGACTGCTCCTGTCGCACAGCGAGCTGCGCCAGCGCAAATGGATCCTTCGGGTTCTCTTTCACGTAACGCTCCAGGGTTGCGATGGGAACATTACCCTCGGCAGCCTTGAGCAGCTCCAAACGTGACGGGATCTCCGCAGCTTCGGGAAAATCCCCCTTGAGGCGGAGCGCCGACTCAAAGGCCGTTTTCGCTGCCTTTGCATTCCCCAGCATGTAGTTGTTCATCGCCAGGTGATACTGGACCTCGGCATTGTCCGACAGCTTGGCCGCACTCTCCTGCAACAGGGTCTGTGCCGCAGCATAGTCACCCTGCTTGTGAAGGATCCATCCGGCTGTGTCCGCGATCACCGGATCGGCCGGCCAGACATCGCGTGCACGCTTGGCAAGCTCGCCCGCCTTCTTGAGGTCATTGAGCTGGCGCGCATACAGATTGGCGAGATTGTTGAGCGCCGGAGCAAACTGCGGATTTACTGCAAGCACCCGCTCATAGGCATCACGCGCCTTGGCATATTCCTTCTGCTGCTCGTGGATCACGCCCTGCATGAGGATCGCGCTCGTATCGCGTGGATTCCGTTTCTCGACCTGGCTCAAACTCTCCAGCGCGCGGGCGGAATCTTTCGTATCCAGATAAATCTTGGCCAGAAACATGTAGGCCGAAGTCAGATTGGAGTCCAATTCGATGGCCTTGCGAAACTGTGCCGCAGCCTCGGCAGTCTTCCCCTGCAGCAGCTTCAGCCGCCCCAGCAACTGTACCAGTTGTGCATCGGACGGGTGGGATGCCAGCGCAACATCCAGCCGCTTCTGGGCCCGGTCGAACTGCTTCTCGGCCACGTCCATTTCCAACAACTGCTCGAGAGCCTCGTGAGCGGTGGGCTCATACGCTTTCGCCAGTTCGAGCGCTCTCCGCGCCGCATCCGCCTGGCCGAGAGCCCGCAGCGTCACACCCTTTCCGTAGTGCACGCGCTGGTCAACCGGCGTCATCTGCTCCAACACCTTGTACACGCCCAGAGCCGACTCGAAGTCGTTCAATCCACGGTACGCATCCGCGAGCAGGAATTGCGCATCCACGTTCTTTGGATTCTTTTCCAGATACCGACGCAGGGAGGTCACGGCCGCACTGCGATTACCCTGCTGGATGTCGATAGCTGCCAGGGTCGTGATCGCCTGATCGTGGTCGGGATTGATTGCGAGCACCTGATTGAGGCTCGCAATCGCCTCGGACAGCTCGTTTCGAGCCATGTGCACTTTCGCCTTCTCAAAATGGGCGTCGGGAGCCTGCGGGTACATCTGCACGAACGCGTTGGCCTTGACGAGCGCCTTGCCAGTATCACCTCGGGCAAGGGCGAGACGAATGCTAAGGGCCAGCGCCTCGTGGTTGCTCCCATCCCTCGAAAGCATCTGGTCCGAAAGCGCCTCCGCCTCGTTGAACTTCTTCTCCCGAATCAACATTTCCGCCAGCCGCAGCCCCGCCGGATAGAAATCGGGGGCATCCTGGAAAGTCTTTGTCAGGTATTGTTTCGCCCCTCCCGCATCTCCCCGCTGATACTTGAAAAGCGCGTACTGAATCCGACGCGGCGATCTCAACTCCGACAGTTCCGCCGCCTTCGCGTAAGCCGCTTCGGCCTTGGCCATGTCGTTCCGGCTCATGAAGATTGCCCCCAGGACGCTGAAGGCAGCAGCAGGAGGAGGCGACGAGGTCACCGCGCGCTCCAGCAGGGCGGTTGCCTGGGGCAGGTCTCCACTGCGCGCAAGCAGGATGGCTTTTGCGGTGAGCACCGATGGCGATTCCGCCGCCGAAGCCGGTAGCGCATTGAGGAGTGCGCGGGAAGCGCTGATCTGGGCAGGGGTGTTGCTGGACTCGGCAAGGGTCACCGGCACATCGGGCAGGTCGGGTCTAAGTTTGAGGATTGCAACCGCTTCATCGTGTGCTGCCGAGGGATTGCCGATTGACATGTAAACCGAGGCGAGTTTCGCGCGGGCACGAAGGTCATTCGGATCAATTTCGCTCGCACGCTTCAGGAGCGGATAGGCCCGAGAAAGCCTTCCCTGTTCCAGATAGATCACGCCCAGGCTCGCCATAGCATGAGCGTTCTGGGAATCATCCCTGAGTGCGTTGATATACTCGATCTCAGCGCGATCGTACTGGTTCTTGGCTGCGAACTCATCACCGCGCTTGAGCGCTCGATTCTTGCGAGCTTCAGCCGAACACCCACCCAGCAGGGCGACGCCCATGCAGGCAATCGTCAATGCCAACAATCTTCCTCGAATCGTGAACAACCAGGACCTTGTAGCGTGCATGATGATAAAATGGATGGATACGGAAACCGGGGTGATACCTGCCTTTCCAGAAGCATTGTCACCACCGGAATCTGAACAACGGAAATTCAAGGCTGCACTGAAGCACCATCAGGCTCCAGCTCCGCATGAAAGGAATCTGAATCCAAGGCGCATTTGGGGGTAAACGCATCAGTAGTTATACGGAGTCTTGAATGACGCTCTTATCGTAAAAGCTGTGCTCCCCATAGCCCTGAGTCGAGCCTTCCTCGAACCAAGGAATTTCACTTCGCGCCCGCAGTTTCAATGCGCACACCCTCGCGGCCGGATCCAATCTGGAGGGGCGCGCTTCGTCCTGCCCGGCTAGAGGGCTGCATCGCAAGGTTCGTGATTCCTGTGACCTGGAACGCCTACACTACTTCGCTCCATCTTCGCCAATTCCAAAAATCCGCAAGACCTTGATTGGACGCACCGATCAACGGACCGGTATCGACAATGAAGTCAGCCACCAAAACCCTCCCGCGTCGAAAGATCACGCGCCCCCTTGTAGATACCCTTGGCGGACGCTGCGAGTTCGCCGAAAGTACGGGAACTTTTTTGCAGTCAGCAGGAAGCGTTCACCTGACTTGCGGCCGACGATTTCAACCATCTGACCCTTGCGGGCAGCAGCCTTGGCCTTGGGAAACTCACGCACCGGGGAACGGGTGGCCAATGTCATGTTTGACACCTTGTCATACAGCCCCCTCCCGTCAATATCTCCGACCGCCGACTTCTGACCTCTGACCACTCCGTCCAAGCCGCCGAACCTCAATCCCTCTTAACCACAGATTGCACAGATGAATACCGGATAGAATACACGAGACGTCTGAGGTCAGCGGTCACCGGGGCACGCTTCGTCGTGACCTGTTTGAGGAGAAGTACTTTAACCACAGAGTGCACAGAATGCACGGAGTTCAGACCTCCAATCCTCAAGCCTTTTTAACCACAGATTACATAGATAAATACCGGATATTATACACCATGCCAAATCCTACTTTGTCTGTAATCTGCGCAATCTGTAAATCTGCAGATAATACGATTCGAAAGGATCGATTGCTGCCGCCTCCCCACTCTGTGCATTCCGTGCACTCTGTGGTCAAATTTCCGAAATCCAATCCCTCTTAACCACAGATTGCACAGATGAATACCGAATAGAATACACGAAAGGTCTGAGGTCAGCGGGCAGAGATCAGCGGGAGGGGCACGCTTCGTCGTGACCTGTCTGAGGAGAAGTACTTTAACCACAGAGTGCACAGAATGCACAGAGTTCAAACCTCCAATCCCCAAGCCTTCTAACCACAGATTACATAGATAAATACCGGATATTATACACCAGAGGTCAGAAGTCAGCGATCAGCGGGAGGGGCACGCTTTGTCGTGACCTGTTTGAGGAGAAGTACTTTAACCACAGAGTGCACAGAATGCACGGAGTTCAAACCTCCAATCCTCAAGCCTTTTTAACCACAGATTTCACAGATGAATACCGGATAGAATACACAAGCCTCTGACCTCAGACTCTGACGTCTTTAATCCGGCTCGTATCCGTGCAATCTGTGAAATCTGTGGTAAATTCGGTTTGAAAGGATCGATCGCTCGAATCTCTCCACTCTGTGCGTTCCGTGCACTCTGTGGTCAAAATTCCGTTGCTAAAACGGTCACGACGAAGCGTGCCCCTCCCGTTTTGATAGCCGACCTCCGACCTCAGATCTCTGACCACTGACCTCTGATCTCTGGCTTCAGCCCTCTACTTCCCTCCTTCTGCCTTCTTCGCAAGCGCCTCCAGTCGCGCCTTCGCATCCTGCAGCAGATCGGGCGACAATCCGCCCTCAAGTGATTTCTCAAATGCAGCCCGCGCAGAGTCCTCTCCCGCGAGTTTCAATCGTGTCAGGCCGAGATAGTACCAGATCTGTCCATCGTTCCTGTTTCGATTCACCACCCGCTCAAGCAGCGGAAGGGCCGCCTCATAACGGCCCTGGCGCGCCGTGGCGAGTGCCAGCGTCCTGATCAAATCAAGATCGCCCGGGTAGGCCTCCAGTGCCTGGGACGCCAGCGGGATCACGCGCAGATCCGCCTTCTCCTGCTGGCGCGCCAGCAACAACGCCAGCTCACGCTTCGCGGGTGAGAATCCGGGAAAGGTCATCAACACGGCTTGCAACGCCTTTTCCGCCTCATTTCCATCACCCGCGCGCGCAACAACCATCAGCGCCGGCACGTCATCCGGATGCGCGGCCAAGCGACGCCTCGCAAGCTCCACCATTTCAGCGGAAATCGGCGCAGCCTGCCGCGCCCGAATCAGTGCGACTTGCTCCTCCAGGTCCCTCGTCCCTGCCTGAGACAACGCTACGTTAAAGGCAGCCAGTGCCTCATCGAGCATGCCCTGGCTGTAGGCGGCCCAGCCCGCATCCAGAGCCACCGCGCCGTCGGCCGGTCGTTGTCGAAACGCATCGTGCAGCAATGTGTTCGCCCAGGTGAAATCCTTTGCGGCATAGGCTATCCGTCCCAGCAGAATCAGCGCGTCTACATTCTCCGGCATCATGCGGCGCCCCTCACGGGCAAAGTCCATCGCCTTCGCGACATTCCCCTTCCCAAATTCGGTCCGTGCCATTCCCATCTGGGCCAGACCATTCTGCGGACTCGCCCCTGCCGCCCCGCGGAAACTCTCCATTGCGGCATCAAACTGCCCGCGCGCCAGCGCAACGTCCCCGCGCGTGATGAGCGCCATGGGGTCCTCCGGATGCGCGGAAATATAGGCCTGCAGCGCCGCATCGTCCACCTTCCCAATGCCGCCAGCGCGCATCCGCAGGATCTCCACCATGGATTCGCTGTCGGTCAACTCGGGGCCGGACAGACCCGCCTTGCTCGCTGCCTGAAACTCCTGGGACGCCTCCTTCTCACTGCCCAGCATGTAGAGCGCCGCGCCCAAACGATAGTGCGCCAGGCCCGAGGCCGGATTTGCCGCGACGTTCTCGCGAAGCATCGCGGCCGCCAGTTTGTATTCAGACTTACGATACAGGATCCAGCCGAGCGTGTCAGCCACCTGCGGATCCCCGGGCAGCAGTTCTCGGGCTCTTCGTGCCAGTTCGTAGGCACGCTCGAGTTCCTTGGTGTTTTTCTCCAGCAGACAGGCCAGGTTGTTGAGCGCGGGGACCGCATTCGGAACGACCTTCAGCAGGTCCTCATAGGCCTTTCTTGCAGCCTCGATGTTACCGCGCTTTTCCTCAAGCGACGCCACGAGCATCGCCGCCCCTTCATCGCGTGGATTGCGCGACAGCACCTGCCTCAGGCTTTCGATTGCGAGGTCCGGACGGTCGGTGTCCAGGTACAGACGCGCAAGCAGCACGTGCCCGAGCGATATCTTCGGGTCCAACTCGACAGCCTTGCGAAGCGCTTCCTCCGCCTCGGCCGGGGACTTCCGGATCATGTTCAATTTTCCAAGGGTGATTCGCAATGCCGCCTCGTCAGGCCTGCGCGCAATCGCCGCCTGCACCCGGGCCAATGCCTGGTCCATGTGCCGGTCCTGAACATCAAGGATGACCAGTTCATCCAGAGCCTGCACGGAATCGGGATTGCGCACGAGCGCCTCTTCAAAGGCAGCGCGTGCCTCAGCGGGGCGATTCAACTGACGCAACAACCCGCCCCGCATGAGGGCCACCGTCTCCCTGTTGGGATGGAACCGTTCCAGAGCGTCGCAGGTCTCCAGAGCCGCGTTGAAATTTTTCTGGGCGCGATAGGCGTCGGCCAGCAGCATCAGCGCCTTCTCGTTTCGCGGCTGCCTCCCAAGCATCTCCGTCAGCAGCTTCACCGCCACCACCGTCTCGCCCTGTTCGAGATGCACACGCGCCTTGAGCAGGATGGCATCCCAGTACTCGGGATTGGCCTCGATCGCGAGATGCAGGCTGTCCAGCGCGCGGGCCAGGTCCTTCTTCGCAATAAAAACCCGTGCCGCCTCAAAATGTGCCTCGGGTGAATTCGGGTACATCCGCGTAAGCAGGTCGACATCGACGCCAGCCTTGTCAGGGCGTCCCTCGGCGAGATAGATCCTGCTGCGAACAAGAAGCGCTTCGGGGTGGTTCGGCACACGCCCCAGGATCGGCTTCAGCACGCCCTCCGCCTCCGCATAGTGACCCTCGGAAGCCATGACATCCGCAAGCCTGAGCACGGCCGGCACATAGTCGGGCGCCTTTCTGATGACGTCCTCAAGAATCTTCCTCGCCCCCGCGAGGTCCCCCGACCGCCCCTTGAACAAAGCATACTGGAGCGTTCGCGGCGAGCGGGGTCCGGAGAACTCCGCGGCCCTCGCGTACGCGCGATCCGCAAGGTCCTTCTGCTCCGTGGCGACATAGAGCGCGGCGAGCGCCGAATGGGCCGGGGCAAATTTTTCGTCGATCCCGACCGCCTGCTTCAGCGCGGCCATCGCGGCCTCGAGTTTTCCCTCCTTCGCAAGGATGATCCCCCGAGCCACCCAGGCAGCAGCGCTGGTTTGCAGGGCCTCGGCGCTCACGCGGTCCATGACTTTCTTGAAATCCTCCGGTGCCGCCGCGCATTCCGAGAGAATCACCAGCGCATCCGGTTGCCTGGCATCGTGCTCAAGGACCTTTTCCGCCTCACTCTCCGCCTGGGCCCGGTTCCCGACCGAGAGCAGCAGCGAGGCCAGCTTGCTGCGTGCCTCGACATCGTTCGGATCGACCTCAATCGCCCTCGCCAGATACGGCAGCGCCCTGCCGAGCTGCCCCTGCTCGAAATAGATCTGACCGAGTTTGCCCAGCGGCCCCTGCGCCTTGGGGTCCAGCTTCAGGACATTGAGGTATTCAATCTCCGCGCGATCCAGTTTCCCCTCGGCAAGGTAGCTTTCCGCCCGTTGCGTGTGCTTGGCCTTACGCGACTCAAGCGAGCAGCCTGAGGCGAGCAGCAGCGATACGAGCGCTGCTCCAGCTATCAGCAAGGCGATACGTCGATTTTTCACGCGATGCGGATGCCTGGGCTCATGTGCCCGTGGGACTCGCCGGCTGCGAATTCATCGTTGGTGCGGCAGGCCCGCCCTTTCGCCGCTCCCACTTCATCAGCAGCCAGACAAAACCGAAGAAGGGAATCAGCGACAGCAGGAAAAAGATCGGTCCGCCCTGGTGGTGAATCGCACTGTCGATCATGTGCGGGCCGACGTGCACGCAGAGTTCACCCAGCACAAAGACACGAAATCCATTGCGCACAAGGGCCAGCGGAATCACGAAGAGCGCAAGCGCGAGCCGGCTCACATTCGACCGGAGAAACAGCTGGCCGCCCACGATACTCGTGATGAAGAGGACAAGCGACGACCGGATCCCGCTGCACTCCGGTGCCACCTGGAGGCTGATCCCCGGAAGATTGAAGACGAGCCCTTCGCGATAGAGCGTGGTGTCCGTGAGTCCGAACATACCATAGGCACATTCCGCCGATCCATGCTGCAGGAAGGTCTCGATGCCCGCCTCCACCTGTGTGGGAAACGGAATGATGAAGATCAGAAACAGCAGCGGAAACGTGAGCCTCTTCAGATTTGAAGCACCCAGGGTGATCAATGCCGCTGCCCACAGACAGCAGACATACGCAAACGCCACGGCCGCCATCGCGTTTTCCTGCGAGGATGGCGTCCCTGCCATCCGGTAGTAGAGCGCTGCTCCTGCCCCTACGAGCGGAATAATCGCAAGCCAGCGAAGTCCACCTTCATTGGCGATCAGTCCCTCCCTCCTGAGATAGATAAAGTACGCACTGACACAGGGGATCAGGATAACATGCGAATAGAGTGTGTTCTCGAGCGAGAACGCAAAGAACGGCACGAGCAGGGGCGACATCGCCAGCGTGACGACGGCTGCGGCAATCAGGAAATTTTTCAGATGCGACACGACAATAAATTCAACATTCAGACATTACGAAGATGCACAAATCCTGAACGGATCCCGATCCACTCTTACCACAGATTGCACAGATAAATACCGGATATAATTCACCGACCTCCGACCTCCGCGATCCGCGATACCCGAACCGGGCACGACGAAGCGTGCCCTCCCCGTTTTGATAGCTGACATCTGATCTCTGACTTCTGACCTCCATGGTCCTCAATACTTCCAGCCGATGCTCAGGCCCCACAGTGTGCTCGTGCGCGAAAAGCCCACCGTGTTCGAAAGATTGCGCGCACGGCTCCAACTGAGGCTGACTGAAAAGCGTTGCATCAGCATCGTCGAAAGCGAAAGCGACGCGGACTGATACTCATCCTCGCGTTCACGAACCCCCGCCTGCACATCCTTCTCGAGGTAACGCGACTTGCTCCAGGAAAGACCGGCGCTGAAATTGAAATGACCCAGCAACCGCTGGCTCAATCCCAGGGTATACGATTCACTGTCCGACATCTGATTGGCATAGTAGGAGGAATTCACTCCGCGGTGCGCGCCAAGCGAAAAGGTGGTCAGCTCGGTGAGCTTGTAGCTCACGTCACCACTGTAGACAGGCGTCGTCTCATCGTCCCCTGAGCCTTCAAACGAACTCGAGTTGACACCGAGTTCAACGCTGAGGCTAAGCTTCGGACCCGGATCCCAGATCGCCCCAAGCTTGGCCTGGCGCGAGGAAATGTCTGCACCGGGATCGACGTCGTCCTTCGACGCACCCACCCCTCCCGATAGCGTCAGTGTTGAACCCACCCGACGGCGCAGCCAGGCAAAGGCATTGACGGATTTCATGTCGGTGAACTCATCCGTATTGCGCCCGCCCACCCCCGCCGACAGGTCCAGATTTGTTCGCTCCCCCAAGGCAACGTTGGCGCCGCCGTTGACCGACCAGGATTCCTGCAGCGTCTGGCGTCCCGTCTCAACCAGCGGGAGGCTCGTGCGACTGTAGGAGTTCCCCACCGTCAGGTCGGTATTGCCCACGCCGGCGCCGGCACTCGCCGACAGCGTGTGATCTGTTCTGTCCTGCAGTTCCTTGCTAGAATACCAGATGAAGGTCGGCGAATAGCGGACCACCACACGCTCCGCAGCCTGAATATAAAGGCTGGGAGACAACTGGTGAACCGCGCTGTCCGCATCGCTTCCGTTGTACGCAGCGAGGTTGTCTCCATAGGACAGCGTGTACTGGAGCGAGGGATTAAAAAAACGCACCACCTTGCCCGCCGCTTCGGGCGCCGAGGGGCTGAACACATTGAAAACGCTGGTGCCCGTCATCGATTGTGGAGCTGATGTCGTCACAGGCGGCCGCACGGCCGAAGGAGCACGCTGTGGGGCGGTCGCGGATTGCGTCGCCTGCCCGGTCGGCGCAGCGACCAGCCCTCCGACCGCTGCTTCGAACGCAACCCAGCAGAGGAGTGCGCAAATGGAGTAGGTTCTCATGTTAATATCGATGAATGGCTTTTAACCCGCCTGGCACAATTCCTGTTCCAAAAATCGCACCCCTGCCAACACCCAATCGGTCCACAATGCCAACGCACATCCCATTCAAAGGCTCCGGTTTCGATTGTGTCATGATTGTCAGCACATCACGCTTCCTATTCAGCAATTGTCTTCACGTCTTCGCCTCAAATGGGGGTTGGCTCAAATGCACAACCGTATCTTCAAATCACTTACCGCAGCAACCCGCAAATGAGATTCCTTGGACTTTCTCGTGAACAAACCGCTTCACTGGCTTACAATTGCACCGAAAATACTGATTTGAGAACCGCGCCCAACCTCGGACTGATCCACGGACCCCAAAAATGCCTTCAATACCGCAATCAATGCGCCCTCTAACGGCATGCCTTGTTGTCGGCCGCGGGGCCACGCAGGCGGGTGCGGAATACGCAAAAATATCGGTGGTCAAATCCTCCAGGGGATCAAGGATCCGGGCCTAAACTTTTATGTGCGGAATCGTCGGATACATCGGAAAACAGAAAGCAGCGTCCATCCTGATCGACGGGCTCAAGCGCCTTGAGTACCGGGGATATGACTCGGCAGGTCTTGCCGTGCACGACGGCAATCGCCTCACCGTGGTCAAGAAAACCGGACGCGTGGCCTCGCTCGTCAAGGAAGCCTCCCGCCATTCCCTGACCAGCACCACCGGCATCAGCCACACGCGCTGGGCCACCCACGGCGGCGTCACCGACGCCAATGCCCACCCGCACCTCAGCTCCGACGGCAAGATCGCCATCGTGCACAACGGCGTCATCGAAAACTACAGTTCGATCAAACGCTTCCTGCTCACCAAGGGACATACCTTCAGCTCCGAGACAGACACGGAGGTGCTCTGCAACCTGATCGCCTACCACTACGCCAAGGAGCCATCCTCAAACGGCTCGAGCGAGCACAGCCGCCTGGTCGAGAGCGTGCGCAAGACGCTCTTCCACGTCGAAGGCACCTACGGGATCGCCGTGCTCTGCGTGGACTGCCCCTCCGAAATCGTCGCCGCCCGCAAGGGTTCACCCTTGATCCTCGGCGTCGGCACCGACGAACTGCTCCTCGCGAGCGACGTCTCGGCCATGATCAGCCGCACCCAAAACGTCGTCTACCTCAAGGATGGCGAGATCGTTCACCTGACTCCAAAGGGATTCAACATCACGACGCTCGACCAGACCGACGTCGCGCCCGTGATCGACACGGTCAACTGGTCCGTGGCCGACGCCGAACTCGGTGACTTCTCCCACTACATGGAGAAGGAAATTTTCGACCAGCCGCTCGCCCTTGAGAACACTATGCGCGGCCGCTTCTCCGAGGATGGCAGCACGGCCAAGTTCGGCGGACTCAATATCACGGCGAGTGATTTCCGCGCCTCCGACCGCTTCGTTTTCTGCGGCTGCGGCACCGCCTGGCATGCCTGCCTCGTCGCCGAACACCTGATCGAACGTTTCGCCCGTATCCCCGTCGAGGTCGACTACGCCTCGGAGTTTCGCTACCGCAACGTCCCGCTCTCGCCCAACTCCCTCTTCTTCGTGATGAGCCAGTCGGGCGAAACGATCGACACGCTCGCCGCCCTGCGCGAAGCCAAACGCAAGGGCTTCCGTGTCCTCGCCATCAACAATGTCGTCGGGTCAACCATCGCCCGTGAGGCGGACGGCGGAGTCTACCAGCACGTCGGCCCCGAGATCGGCGTCGCCTCGACCAAGGCCTTCACCTCGCAGCTCATGGTCGCCGCCATGCTCGCCCTGCATGTCGCACGCATGCGCGACATGTCGTTCAGCGACGGCGTCGAGTACGTCAACGCGCTCAAGAGCGCCCCCGACCTTGTCCGCAAGGTCCTCACGCAGGCAGCCCGCATCAAGGTCATCGCGGAAAAGTATGCGCGGGTCACGGACATGCTCTTCCTCGGTCGCCTCTCGCTCTTTCCCGTCGCTCTCGAGGGCGCGCTCAAGCTCAAGGAGATTTCCTACATCCATGCCGAGGGCTATCCCGCCGCAGAGATGAAGCACGGCCCGATCGCACTCATCAGCGAGCACTGCCCGTCGGTTTTCTTTGTCCCGAAGGGCGAGCTCTTCAACAAGATCGTTTCCTCAATGCAGGAGATCAAGGCGCGCAAGGGAAAGATCATCGCCATCGTCACCGAGGGCGCCGAACTGCCGCCAAACCTCGCCGACGAGATCATCCCAATCCCCGACTGCCACGAATCGATCCTGCCCATCATTGCCACGGTGCCGGTGCAGCTCCTCAGTTACTACATCGCCTGCGCCCGCGGCTGCGATGTCGACAAGCCGCGCAACCTTGCAAAATCCGTGACGGTCGAGTAGCAACCGCCCTGCTTGGATCCCATCATCATCCGCCCCAGATCCTCCGGCGTTCGTTACTGGAACGAACTCTGGAAATTCAGGGAGCTGCTCGGCTTTCTCGCGTGGCGCGATCTCCTGGTCCGCTACAAACAGACGACCCTCGGCGTCCTCTGGGCCGTGGTCCGCCCGCTGGTGTCGATGCTCATCCTGACGCTGGTCTTTCGAAATTTCGGCAAACTCCCCTCCGGCCCCGCCCCATATCCCGCGATGGTGCTCTGCGGTCTGCTGCCTTGGCAGCTCTTCGCCGGCTCCCTCTCAGAAAGCGGCAACAGCCTCGTCAACAGCACCCACCTGATCACCAAGGTCTACTTTCCCAGGCTCCTGATTCCGATCAGCAGCCTGATCTCGGGATGCGTCGACTTCCTGGTGTCACTCGCCCTGCTGCTCGTGCTGCTGCTTGTCTACGGATTCCCGCCCTCGGCAAACCTCGTGTTTCTCCCAGCCTTCATCCTCATGGCATTCGCCGCCGCGCTCGCCGTGGGCATCGGGTTCTCCGCGCTGATCGTGCGGTATCGGGATATCCGATACGTCCTTCCCTTCGCGGTACAGATGGGACTCTTCCTCTCGCCGGTCGGCATGGTCACCTCCGTGGTACCCGAAAAATTTCGACTGCTCTACTCGCTCAATCCCATGGTGGGCATCATCGATGGTTTCCGCTGGTCAATCCTGGGCGGTGAGTACGCCCTTGCCCCTCAGAGTGTGGCGCTCTCCGCCATCCTCATCGCCCTCCTCCTGGCAGCAAGCATCACCTATTTCCGAAAAGTGGAACGCTCCTTCGCCGACATCATCTGACATCATCAGCTGCCCCCGCTCTTGGATCGACAAGTAGCGGGAGGGGCACGCTTCGTCGTGACCTGCTTGAGGAGAAGTACTTTAACCACAGAGTGCACAGAATGCACAGAGTTCAAACCCCAAGCCTCAAGCCTTCTAACCACAGATTACATAGATAAATACCGGATATTATACACCAGAGGTCAGAAGTCA
>JACTNC010000006.1 GCA_014584295.1 Verrucomicrobiota bacterium | reverse complement strand
CGTTGCGTCTTGGATAGCAGGTTGGACCGTCGGTCGCTCCGACGTGTCAGCGGCGGAGAACATCCCTCAGGCGCCCAAGCCCCAATTCTCTCTTTCTTATCCAACGCACGCCTCAATCGTGCGTACGCGCCGCGCATTTCTTGATTGCACTTTTTGGCATCATAGCAGGGGCACGCTTCGTCGTGCCCGGTTTGAGGATCGGAGTTTTGACCACAGAATGCACGGAATGCACAGAGTGGGGAGAATTCAGCAACCGATCCATTCGAACCGTTTTGACCACGGATTACACAGATTGCACAGATAGCACGGATACGAGCCGGATAAGAATATAGACCGATTGGGAGGGGCACGCTTCGTCGTGCCCGGTTTGAGGATCGGAATTTGACCACAGATTACACGGATTAGGCTGAGGTCACGACGAAGCGTGCCCCTCCCGCGGACATCTGACCTCTGTCGCCCTCAATCCCGATCGTATCTGTGGTTCAACCGGTTCGAGGTCCGTATTCTGTGTATTCCGTGCAATCTGTGGTTCAAGGAATTGGTGGTCGGTAGGCTTTCTCTGCACTAAAAGAATCTTTGCATCGGTATGAGCGGGCGAATGCGTTATGCACTTGGGCGGCGGATGGCCAGGTGGTTTGGGAAACGACCGTTGCGCATGCGGAATACGCGGCCGATCATTTCCTTTACCTTCGACGATTTTCCGACCTCGGCCTACACAGGCACGGAGGCTCTATTCCGTCAGGCTGGCGTGCATGCCACGTTCTACACGTCGATCGGGCTGCTGGGGAAGACGGCACCGACCGGAGAAATCGCGAGCCGGGAACTCTTTCGCGAGGTGCTGTCGAGTCCCCATGAGGTGGGGTGTCACACGTTTGATCACCTCGGTGCTTTTGAGACTCCGTTCGGTGCATACCGTGCGTCCGTGGAAAGGAACCTGCGGGAACTTCGATCGTTCGATCCGCTTGCAAAGTTCGATACCCATTCGTATCCGATCAGTTTCCCACGCACGCGGACGAAGCGTTATGTCGGCAACCGCTTCCAGGCATGCCGTGCGGGCGGGCAGATCTACAATCAAGGAGCTCTCGATCTGGCGTATCTGCAGTCTTTCTTTATCGAACGTTCCCGCTCCAACCCGACGGCTATCCGCGAGCAGATCGAGCGCTCCGTTCAGGCGAATGGCTGGCTGATCTTTTCGACGCATGACGTCGACGATAATCCCACCGTCTACGGCTGCACGCCGGCGCTCTTTGAGAGCATTCTCGAATGGTCGCTCGCTTCCGGCGCCTTGATCCTGCCCGTCAGGGATGCGTTGAGCGCCTGTGGAATCGCAGCTCAGTCGAGCCTATCGGAGTAGCGGAGATTTTAACCACAGAGTGCACGGAATGCACAGAGTGGGAGGATTGGAAGAGAGATCAGAAGCCTGAGATTGGAAATCAGTGCATTATAGCGAGTCCTTATCCGCGCAATCTATGGTCAACGTGGCATGGCGATTGGATTCTGTGCAATCTGTGGTTAAAATGGCTTGGATATCGGAGGTTTGACCACGGAGTGCACGGAATGCACAGAGTGGGAAATTGGAAGAGAGATCAGAAGGCTGAGATTGGAAATCAGCGTATTATAGCGAGTCTTTATCCGCGCAATCTATGGTCTAAGTGGCATGGCGATTGGATTCCGTGCATTCTGTGCAATCTGTGGTTAAAATGGCTTGTAGGACGGAGGTTTGACCACGGAGTGCACGGAATGCACAGAGTGGGAGACTAAATGAAAGGTCGGAAGGCCGAGATAGGAAGATCGTGTATTAAATGCGGTCTGTATCCGTGCAATCTGTGGTCAACGTGGCATGGCGATTGGATTCCGTGCATTCTGTGCAATCTGTGGTTAAAATGGCTTGGATATCGGAGGTTTTACCGCGGAGTGCACGGAACGCGCGGAGTTGGAGAATACTGTAGTAAGGGGTTCTGAGATGGAATTGAACGAATTGACCGAGAAGGTTATTGGTGCTGCGCACAAGGTGCTTTTCAAGCTCAAGCCCGGTCTCGATGAGAAGCTTTACGAACGCGCTCTGATCATTGAACTGACCAAGCAGGGTATTCGTTGCGAATCACAGAAACAGTTTCCGGTCCTATACGAGGGCGAGAACATCGGTACGCTAATTCCGGATCTGATTGTAGACGACCTTCTCATCGTCGACCCGAAAGTGGCTACGGCGTTCAATGATACGCACGTGGCACAGATGATCGGCTATCTCAACATTACCGGATTGAAGACTGCCCTCCTCCTAAACTTCAAGCACGCGAGCCTCGGCATTAAGCGTGTCTCAAACTGACATGCGTAGGTTCTTAATCTGCGCACTTTGTGATTGAGGCTGTATGGATATCGGAGGTTTGACCACGGAGTGCACGGAATGCACAGAGTGGGAGAATTGGAAGAGAGATCAGAAGGCTGTGATTGAAAATCAGCGCATTATAGCGAGCCTGTATCCGCGCAATCTGTGGACTAAGTGGCATGGCGATTGGATTCCGTGCATTCTGTGCAATCTGTGGTTAAATCTCCGATCCTCAAACGGTCACGACGAAGCGTGCCCCTCCCAGTTGGTTTGTTTCCGTATCCGGATCGTATTTGTGTAATCTGTGGTTAAACCGGTTCGAAAGGAACGATTGCTGGAATCTCTCCACTCCGTGCATTCTGTGCAATCTGTGGTCAAATATTCCGATCCTCAAACGGTCACGACGAAGCGTGCCCCTCCCAACGGTTTGTTTTAATATCCGGATTGTATCTGTGCAATCTGTGGTTAAACCGGTTTGAATGGATCGGTTGCTCGAAACCCTACTCCGTGAATTCCGTGCAATCTGTGGTTAAAGTTCTTCTGCTCAAACCGGTCACGACGAAGCGTGCCCCTCCCAACGGTTTGTTTTAATATCCGTATTGTATCTGTGCAATCTGTGGTTAAACCGGTTTGAATGGATCGGTTGCTCGAAACCCTACTCCGTGCATTCCGTGCAATCTGTGGTTAAAATGGATCGGGATTTCATATTTATATTGATTTCCGCATGAGTGGTTCACCTGTTCCCTCTTCTCCGCGGCTGGCTTCCCTGGATATCGTCAAGGGCCTGTTGGTCCTCACGATGGTGTTCTATCACAGCCTGAATTATTCATCGGAATACTATCTTGCGTTCCGCTACATGTCGTTCCTGCCGCCGTCGTTCATCTTCATCACGGGCTATCTCGTGATTGCGCTGTATCCGGCGCGTTATGCAGAGAACCGTCGGAAAATGTATATCAGGCTCATCGGCAGGGGTGTCCGGCTGATTCTCATCTTCACGCTCCTGAACCTCGGCGGGCTGGCGCTGGTCAAGCGACTCCATCCCCTCGATGTGCTCGCGATCATGCGCGACAACAGCTTTGACATCTTTGTCATTGGCTCCGGTCGCAGCGCCATATTCGAAGTGCTCCTGCCGATCGGCTATTTTCTCGTGCTCTCGCCTGCCGTGCTTGCGCTGCATGCCTGGGGACGCTGGGCGCTGTTGCTGGTAGCGGGCTTGGGTATTGCGGGAACAGCGGTGCTGAATCGCAGCGGACTTTCCCCGGGGAACCTGAATCTGCTGATGGCCGGAGTGCTTGGCGCGGCTGCGGCGACCCTTGTTGGCATGGGACAGCAGACGGGCAGCCGGGGGCGCTTGCTGGTCCTCGGGGCGGGATTTGCCGTCTACGAGATGGTTGGCCGGAAGTGGGGGCATGTCTTCGAGGTACAATTGCTCGGCGCCACACTCGCCGTCTTCTTTTTGCTCGCTGTCGGCCAAGTCGTTTCCGCACAGGTGTGGGTCGTGCGGAGGATCATCGTTCTGGGGCAGTATTCCCTGCTCGCCTACATCCTTCAGATTGGAATTCTCCAGAGCATCCTGCGACTCGTGGGCAGACCTGCCCCGTGGTCGCTGGCGTTCTACTTTTGGATGATCGTGACGACCCTGTTGATGGTACTTGCGATTGAGGTGACGGCCAGCCTACGACGCAGTTCTCCAATATCGGATCGCCTCTACCGGGCGGTCTTTGCCTGAGAGGCACGTTACTCATGCTCTTCAACTCTCTCGAGTTCGCGCTCTTTTTCCCGGTCGTCTGTGCGCTCTATTTCCTGGTTCCCAGGAAGTTGAAGACGCCGCTGCTGCTTGTTGCCAGCTGCGGTTTCTACATGGCGTTCATCCCGGCGTACATCCTGATCCTCTTCACCACAATCCTGGTCGATTACTTTGCCGGCATTTGGATCGAGAACAGCGCTGGTCCGAGGAAGAAGAGGCTGCTCTGGATCAGCATCGCGGCGACCTGCCTGATTCTATTTGTCTTCAAGTATTTTTATTTCTTCACGGACACGTTTGCCATGATCTCCTCGGAGGCGGGATTGCCGGTCTGGGAGCCGGCGATCAGGATCATCCTGCCGATCGGACTGTCGTTTCATACCTTTCAGAGCCTGAGTTATGTGATTGAAGTTTATCGGGGAGAACAGAAGGCCGAGCGGGATTTCATCACCTATGCGACCTACGTGATGTTCTTCCCCCAACTCGTCGCGGGCCCGATCGAGCGTCCGCAGAACCTCCTCCAGCAGTTCCATCAAGTGCACCGGTTCGATCACGACCGGGTGGTCAGCGGCCTGCGTCGGATGGCGTGGGGATTCTTCAAGAAGCTCGTCGTGGCCGACCGACTGGCGTTGTATGTGAACGACGTCTATGGCATGCCGCACCAGCACAATGGCCTGCAACTGACGATCGCCACCGTCTTTTTTGCCTATCAGATCTATTGCGATTTCTCGGGCTATTCGGATATCGCGATTGGCACTGCTCGGGTGCTTGGGTTCAAGCTGATGGAGAATTTCGATCGGCCCTATCAATCGAGCTCCATCTCCGAGTTCTGGCGCCGCTGGCACATCTCGCTTTCCACCTGGTTCAGGGATTATGTCTATTTTCCTCTGGGCGGGAGCAAGGTCGCCAAGCCAAAATGGGTGCGCAACATCCTGATTACCTTTGGAGTCAGCGGCCTGTGGCACGGGGCGGCGTGGACGTATGTGGCGTGGGGGCTGCTGAATGGAATTTATCTCGTGTTTGGCGGACTCACCAAGGGGATCCGCGACCGGTGCCTGGGGCAGCTTGGACTCGAGCATACAACGTTCCTCAGGCGGTTCCTGATGTGGCTCACGACATTCATTTTAATAAATATCACATGGATATTGTTCAGGGCAGCGAATTTCTCGGAGGCGTGGTATATATTTACGCACCTTTTTAGCAATTGGGACATCTCTGCCATTGAAACTCAGAACTTCAGACTGCTCTACTTTGTTCCTGCCATCATGGCCATCGGCTTGTTGGAGGTGCTCCAGGCTGGCGAAACCCGTCGTCGGATTGTTCGAGCAATTGTTGCGATGCCTACCTATCTACGTTGGCCTGCCTATGCGTCGATAGTCTGTTTTGTCATATTGTTTGGCGTGTATCAGTCAGCGCAGTTTATTTATTTCCAATTTTGATCAGATGGAGGCATTGGAAGAAAAACTTGTGAAGGAAGAAATTGTGACGCGCGGCCCTGTCGATTTCTGGCGGCAGGGTGTCATCCGTTTGCTTCTGTTCTTCCTGTTCCTGGGATTGGTTACCTTCGGAGTGGATCAGACCCTGTCGTATGGACTGCGCAGGATCACCACGTCACGGTTTGGTGCGATCAATGCGTGGATGAGTGGGAACGTGAATACTCAGGTGATCATCAATGGATCATCCCGTGCACTTGTCCATTACGACCCGAGGATTATTTCTCGCGAGACGGGATTGAGCGCCTACAACCTGGGGGCCAATGGTGTGCAGATTGATGTCCAGGCGGGCATTCTGGATGCCTATCTGGCGCGAAACCAGGCGCCCAAAATCATCATACAGAATCTGGAAGCCTTCAGCTTTGAGGCAACAAAGAGCGGTGAGATATATGATCCGGGAATCTACATGCCCCATCTTGACAGCCCGGAGTTGTATCGCGCGCTGCTCGCTATAGACCATGATGTCTGGAAGTGGCGCCACATACCCTTATATGGCTATGCCGTGGCAGACATGCGATTTACGTGGGCACGGGGAATTGCCGGTCTCTTTGGTATTCAGGGCAGGCAGGATTATTTCGATGGATTCAATCCCCGCTTCAAGGATTGGAGTCAGGACTTCGAAAACTTCCGGAAGGGGGCGTCCTCGGGTGTTGAATATAAGGTTGAATCGAAAGGCAGAGAGGCGCTTGTGCGGTGCCTGGAGCTTGCACGGACAAAGGGTGCACTAATGATCCTTGTCTATTCTCCCGAGTACGTGGAGATGCAGCATCTTGAGAAGAACCGTGGCGAGATCTTCCTACATTTCCGTGAGTTGGCCGAAAAGTATGGAGCGGAGTTCTGGGATTACAGCGATTCTCCCCTGTGCAGTAACCGTGACTTCTTCTATAATTCGCAGCACCTCAATGCTAGGGGAGCGGAACTCTTTAGCGAGGATGTGGCCCGGCGCCTGCGCCGCTTTCTGGAATCGCGCAAGGTTGCAACTGCCCCAAACGTGTCGCAGGGTTCCACCGGTTCGGAATAACACCGGTGCCGAGACGCATGTCAAAGCGATGTAAAAACCCAAAGACGAATGCATGAGCTCCCGCAGGAATTGGCACGGATCAATCGAATGGACAACATCATGCAAAGATCCATCCCGCCACCGCTTGAATCAGAAATCTTCGCTGGCCCTAATCCCGGCGCGGAAAGGTACGATCAGGGGCTGATGACCTTTCTCATGCCAGCCACTGCATTGCTCCGATGGATTGTCGCCGCCGGGAATACCGGACTGCTTCGGAGGTGTAGGGCGGAAAGAAAAGCAGTGCAATCACGACTCCTCGTGGCTGGTAGGACTCTTGTTGTCGCTGTCGGTCTCGCAAGCGCCGTTCATGGGGAACTGCTCCCCGCTGCACGTCGGGTGGACTGGACGGCTAATGTCGCCGTGGGCGTGCCGGGGGGCATCCCGAATCGGACAAAACTTGTGGATGTGACCCTTGCGCCGTACCATGCAGACAAGACAGGTGCAACGAATGCTGCTGGCGCCATCCAGGCGGCAGTGAACGCTGCCAAGTCAGGCGATGTGGTGTTTCTTCCTGCAGGAATCTACCGGATTGATACGCCTGTCTTTATCGGGCACGACAAGGACGGTATTACCGTGCGTGGCGCGGGAATGGAGGCGACTGTACTCGATGTGCGCACAAATACGGTCTTCAGCGTAGGGTCCGGGAGTGACTACCAGTGGGCCTGGCCTTCATCCAACAATAGGATAACGAGTGGCCTTGCGAAGGGAAGTTCAACGATATCGATTGATTCTACCTCCGCATTCTCGGTCGGACAGATTGTGCAGATAGCTTTTGATAACGTGACGAATGATGAATTGGTCAGGGCTGGCGAAACTCCAACCATCTCTGTTGGTGGTTATGGGAGCTTGAGGAAACAAAAGACTCGGATTACAGCCAAGACAGGGAATACCCTTTCCATATACCCTTCATTGTATTATGCGCCGCCTGCCGGACTCTCAGCGAGAGTAAACGTCGCGCAACAGCAGGCAGACTATGTTGGATTGGAGGATTTTGCTATTGATGGAACGAATGGAAACATGATATTCCCGATCATGTTCAGCCAATGTTACGCATCATGGGTTAAGGGTGTTAAAGTAACAGATACCTTTAACTATGGCATGTTTATTTCGGACTCCCTGAATTGTGAAGTGAGGGAGTGTCTTGTTAAGGATCGAAAAGTCGGGGGTTCAAACGGTGCTGGCATTTTGGTCGCATCCGTTGCTGCTAGTCTGTTTGAAGATAATATTGTCTTAGGGATATTCCCGGCAATTGAAGTTAACTTCAGCACCATGGGCAGTGTGTTTGCATACAATGTTCTAGAGAATTCAATCGGTGGCACTCTCAATACTAACCATGCGCCGCATAATTCGTTCAATTTGTATGAGGGTAATGTGACCCCAAATGTGCAGTCAGACGGCTACTTTGGTGGAGCCTCTGATGACACTTTCTATAGAAATTGGATCCATGGCACCAACCTTCAAAGGTCGATTCGGGTTTTCCGGATTGGCTTAAACCGTTTTACACGAAACTACTCTTTTATTGGGAATATTATTGGTGAAACAGGAATGACGGTAGGAGGTCCGTATAGTTTTGGAAACCCAAACATGGGGAACAGTATGTACGACGGTTCGGCAAAAGCGGCCTCAGGCCAGTTTTGGAAGGACTGGGGCGCCAAGGCGACGATCCTGAGTCGTACCTCGGATTCTGCCGGGAGCATAAGGCTTAGCAAAGGGTCGTTTTTTGTCGGACAATTGGGGTATTTGGTATGGACCGGAGGCCGACTGCAATTTTCTGCCACTTCAGTGCAGTCCGAGGTCATCGGCTTTTCCAACGCATCCGGCACTGCCCTGCCTCCCCTGGGCACAGAGGTGTCCGTCTACATGGGGCCGTCGGGGTATCAGGAACTTGATCTCGATGTAGAGGCCACGACAATTCGCAAGGGAAACTACAATTATCTGGATCGGCGAATCCCTGCGGACGAGACACTGAATAGTGAGACTTTGCCGGACTCACTCTTTCGGAGCTCAAAGCCTGCGTACTTTGGCAATCTACCCTGGCCCGCCTTCGACCCTTTGAATCCGAACCCCTCTTTCGAAAGCATCCCCGCAGGGTATCGTTACGCCAGGGGGGCTTCGGTGCCGGGTATTGTAGTCGAGTCTCTGCCTCAGGCTCCCAGCAGTTTGCGCGTGGATGCTCATTGAAGTAATAGTGGGCGAGTTGACCAAGCTCGTAGCACTGGGGAAACCTACCTTGGATTGTCTCATGGCATTATGTCGAGTTCCCTCGCAACAGTCATACTCACCCCGCCCGTAGTGACAAATGGCTATTGCTTGATTGCAGGAGGACGTGCCCAAGAGGTTTTGAATGTGCACAAACTGATCAAGGATGGGTATTCGCGAATATGGACGAATCCAATTCCACTTCAAAGCATGCAGATTTGATTTATGATGTGGGCCTCCATCGGGGGGAGGACGCTGATTTTTACCTTCGGAAGGGATTCCGCGTTGTCGCGTTCGACGCCAATCCGGAACTGGTGAGGTCTTGCCGGGAGCGCTTTCGCTCCCATGTGGAGTCGGGCAGGCTCACCATCGTCGAAGGAGCGATCGTGGATATCCAGAAGACGGCCTGTGAGAATGGCAAAGTTGCCTTCTTCAAGAACAGGTCGGGCACATCATGGGGGACCACTCAGGACAGCTGGGCTGACCGAAACCAAGCGATGGGCACTGAAATCGAACGCCTGGAAGTCGAGGTTGTGGACTTTGCGGCGGTCCTGCGGAAATACGGAGTCCCGCGCTATATGAAGATCGATATCGAGGGATGTGATCTCGTCTGCCTCGATGCCTTGAGACAATTTTCAGCCCGGCCAGACTTCGTTTCCTTTGAGTCTGACAAGGTGACGCTGCGCGCCGTGCGCGATGAGATCCGGCTTCTCCGGGAACTCGGATACAATCAATTCCAGGCTGTGGAGCAGTATGGGCTCCCTGAGGTCCAGACGCCTCCGAATCCCCCCCGCGAGGGCGCTTTTACCCCACAAAAGTTTGAGCGTGGATCATCCGGCCTGTTCGGAAATGAACTCAATCCTTCACTCTGGAGAAACAGCAGGGCGATTTTCAGGCTCTATTGCTTCATCCACCTTGGATACCGATTGCTCGGCGATTTCGGCATCATGTACCGCTGGCAGTTTCGCGGGGCTTCCCGGCTGAGAAAAATAGTCAGGGGCTGCCTGAAACGGGTGACGGGTGTGGAGGTGCCAGGCTGGTACGACACGCACGCGCGCCATGTTACGGCGCGGTGAAAGAAAAGCGCGCCTGCTCGAATCGCAGAATTCATATGAAGCATCCTCCTCCCAAGGATCTCCAACTGATCTCACTCACTCCGACGAAGAATGAGTGTTGGATCATTGAGAAGTTCATTGCTGCGGCCAAGATGTGGGCGCAGCGCGTGATCATTGCGGACCAAGGGTCGAACGATGGAACTCTCGAGGCAATCCAGTCTGCACCTGGAGTGGAAGCAGTCATCAACGACTCACCCATTTTTGATGAGGTTCACCGGCAGCGATTGTTGATCGACAAGGCACGTTCGGTGCCGGGACGACGGGTGCTCATTGCGCTCGATGCCGACGAGTTTCTTTCGGCAAACAGCATGGAAAGCAGCGAGTGGCAGAAGATTTATGAAGCGAAGCCGGGTACGGTCCTCCGGTTCCGCTGGGTGAACATCCTGCCTGGTTTCAAACGTGCCTGGATTCCTGACCAGAGGAAACGCTGCGGATTCATCGACGATGGATCACCCCATTCGGGAAAACGCATTCACAATCAGCGTGTGCCCGGGGGACCTGAGGCTCCGGTACTCGATCTTCATGAGATTGTCCTCCTCCATTTCCAGTATGTCAGCTGGGAGCGGATGCGCCGCAAGCATCGCTGGTATCAGACCTGGGAGCATCTCAATAATCTCAAGAACCAGCCTCTTCAGATTTACCGGCAATACAATCACATGCACGGGAGTTGGAAGGAACATGAAATGTTCGACGTGAAGCCGGAATGGTTCGATGGCTTCGATAAGGCAGGAATCGACTTTCGTTCTCTCACCTGCGAACCAATCACTTGGTGGGACAAGGAAGTGATCGAACTCCTGCGCAGGCACGGTCCGGATCATTTCAGGCGTCTCGCGATCTGGGACGCGGACTGGAACAAGCTGGCTTCCCAGATGGGGCTCAAGGATATCGACTTGTCGGATCCAAGAAGCGTTTTTGAGAAGTGCATTCACGTGATGCTCGAAAAATCGCAGAACCATCGAACCAATCTTGGGGTGAGGGCCTTCGAGAAATTTCTGAGGGCCACTGGATGGTAAGGCCCAGGCAAGACTTTTCCGCCGATTGCATGCTCAGACGGGTGCCCGCCATATGAACGCATTCACCCGTTCCGTTACCTTTCTTCGGCACAATC
Source organism: Verrucomicrobiota bacterium (assembly GCA_014584295.1). GTDB lineage: Bacteria > Verrucomicrobiota > Verrucomicrobiia > Opitutales > Opitutaceae > UBA6669. The sequence goes on along the minus strand of JACTNC010000006.1, from coordinate 103 downwards.
TGAACCTAAATTCCTCGGTAAGGAACGAGCTTGAGGGTTGGAAGGCGCTGGTAAACTGAAGGATGGACACAGCAGAATCGTTGTTGGGGATTCATCCGACGGG
>JACTNC010000062.1 GCA_014584295.1 Verrucomicrobiota bacterium | reverse complement strand
AGGCAATCCACCATGCCGATTATGCCGCGTCCGCAATGGTGACACCGCTCGGCGCCATCCCCGCGACGCGGCATAATCCGGAACTCGGCATAATGTCCGTTATGCCGTTAGCGGCATAACCGATATCACCTATATCCCGATCCAAGGCGGCTTCCTTTTCTTGTGTGCCGTTCTCGACTGGTACAGCCGGGCAGTCCTCGCTTGGGAACTGTCGAATCGGCTTCTTCTTACGGGCCGTGGCCCGCGCGATCGCTGCGCACGGGGTGCCGGAAATTTTCAACACCGACCAGGGTTGTCAGTTCACGTCGACGGAGTTCACCCAACCCCTCCTCGACCAAGGCGTGAAGCTCTCCATGGACGGCCGCGGGCGGGCCCTGGACAACGTCTTCGTCGAGCGACTCTGGCGTACGGTCAAAAACGAGGAGGTCTACCTCAAGAGCTACCGCTCCCAGATCGAGGCGCAAACCAACCTCGGCACCTTCTTCCAGCGCTACAACGAGGTGCGCCCGCACAGTGCCTTCGGTGACGACATCCCACGCACCCCGATGGAAGTCTGCCGCCAGCCAGCCCGTTCTGCTTGCCATCAACCAATGACGCCACATCAATCCGTCCGACGCTCGGCCGACTCCTGTGGCAAGCCCTACGCTCCTGTCCTCGGAGTCGGCCAACGCACCCAAAGCGCCTTTATCTCCCATAACTAAACCCACCCGATCCGCTGTCCAACGATCGGGGACCCCCTCACAGCCCACACCAGCTGGCCTGTGAAACGGACCGGCTGATTTTGATCGACGGGCGGGCGGGATTGCAAAGCGTTGTGCCTCCCCGAACGCTTCAATGACTTCCTCTTCCGTTTCCCAGATTGGCCGCTACGCGTGGATGGTGGTGGTGCTACTGTTTCCTGTCGCACTGCTCAATTACCTGGATCGCCAGATGCTGGCAACGATGAAGGGATCGATGGTGGATGACATCCCCAGCATTGCCAACAAGGCGGACTGGGGACTGGTGCTCGGTTGCTTCAAATGGACTTATGCGGTGCTGAGTCCCTTTGGCGGCTATGTGGCGGATCGATTCAGCAAGCGCTGGGTGATCTGCGGCAGTCTTTTCCTGTGGTCCGCAGTGACCTGGTGGACGGGGCATGTGACGTCGTTCCACGAGCTCGTCCTGGTCCGTTCGTTGATGGGCATCAGCGAGGCCTTCTACATTCCCGCGGCGCTGGCGCTGATCACGGAGTATCATTTTGGCAACACCAAGTCGCGGGCGGTTGGCGTCCATCAGGCGGGCATCTACATTGGACAAATTCTCGGAGGCTTCGCGGGATACATTGCGGCCTCCCCGGACCACGGCTGGCGATGGGCATTCAGTACCTGCGGCATGATCGGAGTCATTTATGCACTGCCGCTGTTTGCCGTCCTGCGAGATCCCGCGCGACCGGTTGAACAGGCGGCCCAGGCGAACCCAGCGCGCGGCGGTGTGGTGCGTGGCCTGTTGGGTAACCGGAACTTCCTCCTGCTCGTGCTCTATTTCACGCTGCCCGCGATCGCAGGCTGGGTGGTGCGCGACTGGATGCCGGAAATTTTGCGGGAGAAATTCAACCTCGGTCAGGGCAAAGCCGGTGTCAGCGCGATCCTCTATGTGCAGATTGCGTCAATCATCGGCGTGATCATCGGAGGATCCTTGGCGGATCGCTGGATGAAGAGGACAAACAGGGGGCGGATCTTCACGAGTGCGATCGGCATGATGATGTTCCTTCCGGCGCTCTTCAGCGTTGGGCATGCCTCGACGCTGACCGTGGCGATCATCGGCTTGGCGATCTTCGGACTCGGTTGGGGCTTTTTCGACTGCAACAACATGCCCATCCTCTCGCAAATTGCGCGACCCGAGTGGCGTGCCACCGGCTACGGAATCATGAATCTTGTCAGCATCAGTTGCGGCGGCTTTGGCGACTGGGCATTCGGCGCATTGCGCGACCGCCATGTGCCGCTTGACCTGATCTTCGGTGCGTTTGCGGGCGTCGCTCTCCTGTCCGTGGTGATCGTGCTGCTGATCAAGGTGGGCGCCGAATCTGCCAGCAAGGGCTGACCGTTTGTCACCGCGCTGGCGGCAGCACCGATTTTTCCGTTTCGAGAAGAGCGTTGTAGGCCTCTTCCGGCGATGCTGCGGCATTGAGGCGCGCAATGATGTCGGTCTTCATCAGCAGCACGCAGAGGCGGGCCAGGACATGCAGGTGCAGGCGGTCGTCCTGACAGCAGATCAAGATGAAGAGATGCGTGTGGTGACCGTCGGGAGAGCTGAAAGGCACGCCCTGGATGGTGCGCCCGAGCACGAGAAATGAACCTTCGTAGCGGTAGGGTTCGTGGTTGCGTGGATGGGGCAGGGCAACTCCACCGGGCAGCGCAGTCGAACAGAGTTTTTCTCGCTCCACGATGCTGGTCAGCAGTTCCCGCGGATCGAGAAGCCGATCGGTCTTTTCGGCGAGCGCTACGATGTCGCGCAGGACCGATGCCGACGTCTTCGATTTGAGATTGAGATCGATGTAGTCTGGGTGAAGGAGCTCTGGAATGAGCGCGGCCTGGGGAAGCACGTCGCGTGTTCCCCGGGTTGATTTTTCGTGGTAGATGTCGAGACGTTTCTCGGGAAGCTGAAGGATGCGCTGCGATGCCCAGGCATCAATGGCAGCGCGGCGGAAGATGAGTCGCCCTCCCCGTGTTTCATGGGGAAGGTCGGCTTCGCGCATCAGGCGCTCGACATCGCCGTTGGCGAGGTGAAGGTAGTCACGCAGTTCTTCGAGATTGAAGGTGCGATGCGACATGGTGGCCCATCCTGAGCTATCGGATGCGGAATGCCAATCATGCAATTTCGGCGCGGCGTGCAGACGTGATTGCCAAGGCCTCAGTTGAAACGATCAGATGGAGGCGTGAGAGGATTCCAGATTCCGTCGTATCGCTGGCTCTACCCGCTCGGCATACTTGTCTGCATCTTCTTCGCATCCGGGGAGAGCGAGGTCGCTGGCCCCGGTTTTGCCGGTGGGGACAAGCTTGCACACTTCTTCGCGTTCGGGGCAGTGGCGACGGGAGCCGTACGTTTGGTCGATCGGCGTCGGGCTGTTTGGGTTGTCCTTGCGGTTTCACTCTATGGCGCGTCTGACGAGTGGCGCCAGAGCTTTACCCCCGGACGCTCGGTGGAGATGGCCGATTGGGTTGCCGACAGCTTGGGCGCGATGACTGCGGTTTGCTCCTATGTCCTTTGGCCGATGTATCGTCGTATTCTTGAAACTCCCCTCCGGCTCAGGAGAAGAAAGCCGCGCATTGAAAACCCTGCGTTGGACGTTCCATTGTAGCCGGATGACACCTACGGATATCCAGAAACGCATCGCCGCTTTGCGGGCCGAGGTGTCGCATCACGACGAGCTCTATTATCGTGAGGCGCGCAACGAGATTTCCGATTTCGAGTATGACCGGCTGAAGCGGGAGTTGAAGGAACTTGAAAGTGCCCACCCGATCGAGGCGGCGGCACTGGGTGGTGAATCGCCTTCACAGCGGATCGGAGACGACCGCGCGGAAGGTTTCCAGAGGGTGAGACACCTCGCGCCGATGACAACGCTCGAAAATACCTACGATGAAGGGGAGATCAGGGAGTTCGATTCGCGCCTGCATCGCCTGCTGAACAGGACTGATCTTGCGTACACGGTTGAGCCAAAAATCGACGGGGCATCCATCAGCCTCACGTATGTGAACGGTCGGTTCACGCGGGCGGTGACGCGCGGGGATGGTGAGGAGGGCGATGACGTCACTTCGAACGTCGCTCGGATCGCATCGCTTCCTAAAATCCTCAAGAACGGAACTGCCGACGCTCCCGTTCCGGAACTTGTGGAGATCCGTGGGGAGGTGTTTCTCCGATTCGAGGAGTTCAATCGCATCAATCAGCTTCAGGAAGAGGCGGGTGCCGAGCGCTATGCGAATCCACGCAACCTTGCGTCGGGTACGCTGAAGCTGCTGGATCCGGTGCTGGCGGCTCAGCGGAAGCTTGAGATTGTTGTTTACGGGCTCGGAGCGTGCGAACCGGCTGTTGTCAAATCACAGTCTGCGTGGCATCAGGCGCTCAAGGCATGGGGCATGCCGGCACTAGACACCGTGTCGCGAGCGGTGGGAATCGATGCAGTCTGGAACGCCATCCAGGACCTTGATTCCAGGCGGGCTTCGCTGCCCTATGCCACGGATGGAGCAGTCGTGAAGCTCGATGAGTTCAGCCTACAGCGCGAAGTCGGGTATCGCGGGGAGGGAGAACGCGCTCGGAAACTCTCCCCGCGATGGGCGTGCGCCTACAAGTTCGCGCCCGAACAGGCCGAAACGCGACTGCGGGAGATCACGATTCAGGTGGGCCGCACGGGCGTGCTCACGCCTGTGGCTGAGCTTGAGCCCGTCGTACTCGCGGGCACGACCGTCTCGCGTGCCACCTTGCACAATCGCGATGAAATTGTCCGAAAGGACATCCGTGTTGGCGATCATGTCCTCGTTGAAAAAGCTGGCGAAATCATCCCGGCGGTCATCGGTGTGAATCTTGCCCGGCGGACACCGGAGTGTGTTCCCTATGAGTTTCCCTCAAAGTGCCCCGCGTGTGGCACTCCAGCCGTGCAGGCCGAGGGGGAGGTCGCGTGGCGCTGTCCCAATGAATCCTGTCCGGTGCAGGTGCGGCGTCGCCTGCAACATTTCGCTTCCAAGGCCTGTGTGGACATAGATGGCCTCGGCGAGGCCATGGTGGACACCCTGGTTGAGAAAGGCTGGGTGAACCGGATTCCTGACATCTACCGGCTCCGCCGTGACGATCTCCTGAGTCTCGGCAAGAGCGTTGCCAAGTCGACCGACAAGCTCCTTGCGGCGATTGAAAAGAGCAAGGGCACGGAACTATGGCGATTCATCCACGGGCTGGGCATTCCCTATGTCGGAGCGGCATCCGCCAAGGACCTTGCATCGCATTTCGGGTCGCTGGAAACGCTTGTCGAGTCCAAGTATGCGGACTTTTTGAGTGAGGGAAAGCATGCGGTCATACCCGGAATCGGCGAGACGATGGCTCTGGCCATTCTCGATTTCTTCAACAAGCCCGGAAATCGCGCGCTTGTTGCCGATCTGATTTCCGCAGGCGTCCAGCCCGCGTCTCCGGCAGCGCGGAAACCTGCGGGCATCGAGTTGGCGGGAAAGACATTTGTCCTCACCGGGACTCTGCCGACACTCACTCGCGAGGAGGCGACCGCACTCATCGAGGCCGCAGGAGGAAAGGTGACCAGCAGCGTGAGCAAGAAGACGAGTTATGTGCTGGCCGGTGAAGAGCCGGGTTCAAAGCTGGAAAAGGCGAAATCGCTGGGCGTCCCGATCTTGTCCGAGGCCGAATTTCGGACGCTGCTAGGGCGATAGCGATCGGACCCGAACCGCGACGGTGCATACGATTGAACCGGCGTGGCACGTGCGGCGGGGAAAATTTGCGTCGAATTGGTGAGGATCCTGTAGGCCCCAGAATTGGGCGTTTGTCTATCCGGGAGGCCAGCTCATGGGTCGGCCGCCCAAGAGGTGAACGTGAAGGTGCGGCACGCTTTCCCCACCATCGGGTCCGTTGTTGATCACGATCCGGTAGCCTTTGTCCAAGTTTAGTTTTTTTGCGAGGCTTGTGGCGGTAAGCAACAAGTGACCGAGGAGCGACTGGCCTTCGGGTGTCACTTCAGAAATCCGCGGAAATGGCGACTTCGGGATGACGAGAATGTGCACGGGTGCCTGCGGTGCGATATCGTGGATGGCGATGCATTGCGCATCTTCATGCGCAATTTTTGCCGGGATCTCGCGGTCGATGATCTTCTGGAAAAGAGTCTTGGCCATGGGGAGGTTCTAGCGGGGCATCGCTCTGTTTCGAGACGAAATCTTCTCACCTCGGCTCGCCGAGGCCTCAGCTCAAAGAAAGAGAAGATTGAGATTGGCGGTTCTCGGAGTGCGTGCGGCTGCGAGCGAGCGGATGAAAAGAACGGCCTCCTGGTAGTCGCGCTTCCGTCGCGGTGTCTGACGCCCGTTCGCGGGCATTAGCGCGGGACGAAGGTTTGTGATCAGGAGCGTGGACTCACGGTAGCGTGCGAGCCGCTTGAGTCCGGTCATGATTTCCGCGCGGGTGAAGAGCGGTGTTGCGGAGACCAGTGTGGTGGAGGCGTCCCAATGGAAAAATCCATGACCTGGATTCTCGCCGAAGAACCTCGCCAGGAGGTCTGCGGCGGCGGCGGTGAAAGCTGCATCGTAGAGTACTGCGGACCCGGGATCGGCCTGCGTCTTCATCTCGAGTTCGGTGAGGCTGAAGGCGATCGCATCCTTGATCTGTCTGGCCAGGTAAAGGTCGTGTCCCGTGACATGCGCGAAGAGCGCGTTGATAAAATGCAGGCGACGCAAATCGTCGGGCGGAGTGGATCTCACGGCGGTGCAAGGCAGGCGGATTTGTGGGGACGTGCCCCTCGGCGAAGGAGACGGGTGTCGCCACGCGGATCAGTCGGCGGATTCCGGAGGCCCGCCGTCCCGTGCGCGCTGGTGAAGCAGGCTGATCTCATCGACAAACTCGCCCACGTCGCGGAATTCCTTGTACACGCTTGCGAAGCGGACGTAGGCGACCTGGTCGATCTTGCGAAGACGCTGCATGATGCCATCGCCGATTGCCTGCGAAGGGACCTCGCTGTCGAAGCGAGCCTCCATAGCGTCGAGCACATCGTCGATCAGCATGGAAATCTGTTCCGCGTCAATTGGGCGTTTGTGACAGGCCGCGCGCACCGCACGGATGAGTTTGTCGCGATCGAATTCTTCGCGACGGCCATCCCGCTTCAGCACGACCATGCCATCACGAACGTGAGTCTCCGTTGTGGTGAAGCGATGTCCGCACTCCAGACATTCGCGCCGGCGGCGGATGGTGGATCCCTCGCGACCGATTCGCGAGTCGATCACCTTGTCTTCAATTGAGGTGCACTTGGGGCAACGCATGATTGTTGTGTGACTGCTGCCTCTCAGGAAAGTTCAAGAAAGTTGCGCAGGAGTCGCATTCCATCCTGGGTTGCGATGCTCTCGGGATGAAATTGGACCCCCCAGATCGGCTGTTTGCGGTGGCGCAGCCCCATGATTTCGCCCTCGGCGGTCTCGGCTGTGATTTCGAGCTCCGAGGGGAAGGTCGATCGTTCGACCAGCAGGGAGTGATAGCGCGTGGCCGGGAATCCCTGCGGCATGCCGCGAAAGACATCCGTATTCTTGTGGAAAATGGGGGAAGTCTTGCCGTGCATAAGCCTTTCCGCGCGCACCACTCGGCCGCCGTAGTAATGACCGATCGATTGATGACCGAGGCAGACACCAAGCAGCGGCACCTTGCCCGCAAACGCCCCAATCATCTCCAGCGAAACACCCGCTTCCGCAGGCGAACACGGCCCCGGCGAAATCAGCACCCGGTCAGGCTTGAGGTTCAACGCCTGCCCAGGGGTGATTTCGTCATTGCGAAATACCTTTTGCTCAACCCCAAGTTGTCCAAAATATTGGACGAGGTTGTAGGTGAACGAATCGTAGTTATCGATGACGAGTAGCACGGCAGTCGAAGATCGATACCCTGCACGGTGGCGCGGGTCAAGCTGACCGCAGGGAGCGTAAAGCTCGAAACGCAAACGAGTATACGGGGCGAGGAGCAGGCGAGGCGCGTTCTGCTTGATGCGCGCGGTTGCTTTTCGGGCCGGGACGCTTTGCCTTGAACTATCCACCGTCCTCTGGCGATTTCCCGGAACCCAGCATGTCGAACTCCCGCGATTCCCGATCTCCCGTTTCACCCTTGCCGCCCGGTTCAGGTGCCGCCGTTGTCGACACGGGGTTCATCCCGGTTCGTGCCAAACTCCTGGAGGTTGCGGCGTTTCTCGACCGGGTGGAACGGCACGAGGTAGCTGATGATTTTCGATGCGAAGCCCTGCGGGAGGCTGCGCAGGTCCTCGTGGATGGACGGCCGGAACGGGCGCGTCGCATCCTGGAGAAATTGAGCGATCCGACCTCGGAGCCGGAAGCGATCTCGTCGGGCAAGGCGGCGCTGGGTGCCTGGCGTCCCGTGAAGAAATAGGGAACAGCCATGCGTTACATTGAACCTCACGGTCACATGGTGAGCCGGACAACGGATGATTACCAGGCGATGGTAGCGGCGGGTTGCGCGGCCGTGTGTGAGCCGGCATTCTGGGCCGGGTATGATCGCGGGTCGGTGGAAGGGTTCCGCGACTATTTCAGGCAATTGACAGAGTACGAGCCCGCGCGTGCGGCAAAATTTCTGCTGCCGCACTATTCGTGGCTTTGCCTCAATCCCAAGGAGTCGGAGGATCTCAAGCTCGCTGCCGATGTGCTGGCGATGATCCCGGAGTTCCTTGGGAAAAAGAACGTGCTCGGCATCGGGGAGATTGGCCTGAATCGCAATACGCGCAACGAGTTGAAGGTTCTTGAACTTCACGTTGATCTCGCGGTGAGACACGACCAGCTCATCCTCGTCCACACGCCTCACCTCGAGGACAAGAAGAAGGGAACCCAGCTCATCATTGACCTGCTGCGGTCGCACCGAGGCGTGAAGCCCGGACGGGTGATAATCGATCACGTCGAGGAGCACACCATCCGGCAGGTGCTGGATCAGGGATACTGGGCGGGCATTACGTTGTATCCCGATTCCAAATCCTCGCCGCCACGGGCGGTTGACATGCTTGAAATCTGCGGACGTGACCGCATCTGGCTGAATTCCGCGTGCGACTGGGGCGTGAGCGACCCGCTTGCCGTTCCCAAGACGGCGCTCGAGATGCGTCGACGGGGGTATGATGCGGAATTTGTTGATCAGGTGCTTTATCAGAATCCTCTGCGTTTCCTTGCGCAGTGCCCCAGATTTGTCCTCAGCCAGTCCGCTGGATGAAACTCAATAACTGGCTCCATCTCGCCTATTGCACGAACGTCCACCGCGGCGACTCCTGGGAGGAAACCTGGCGCGCGCTTCGGGAGCATACGCTTGCAGTCAGGCGCAGGGTGGCCGTTGGGCGCAGCTATGCGATCGGCCTGAGGCTCAGTCATCGCGCGGCCAGCGAACTGGCGCAGGGTGACAACCTGAACGCTTTCCGGCGCTGGCTGGACGCCGAGGACTGCTATGTCTTTACGATCAACGGATTTCCGTACGGAAGTTTTCACGGTTCGCGCGTGAAGGAGCAGGTCTACGCGCCCGACTGGTCCACTCCCGAGCGACTCACCTACACGTCTCTTCTCTTCGAACTCCTTGTGCAACTCATCCCGAAGGGGGCATCGGGCAGTGTCAGTTCGGTTCCGGGATCCTTTAAGCCTTGGATCGTGCTCGATGCGGAAAGAAGGGCGGCCATCTTTAGAAACCTGACAGCCGCGGGCAGACATATTGCCGCTCTGGCTGATCGATCGGGATGCGACCTGCATCTCGGGCTCGAGCCGGAACCCTGCTGCCAGTTTGAGACGTCGGAAGAGACGGTGAAATTTTTCGATGCGTGGAGGAACTCGGATGCCGCCGTTGGCGCAGAAAATCTTCTGCAACGAGTCGGTGTGAACTACGATTGCTGTCACCTTGCGGTCGAATACGAGAATGCCTGGCCGGCGCTTGATCGCCTGCGCGCGGCCGGACTTCGGCTGAGCAAGCTGCACATCAGCTCGGCGCTGAGGTTGAAACCGGACAAGGCCGGTTTCGCAGCCTTGGCAAAGTTCGATGAGCCGGTTTATTTTCATCAGGTCGTGGTGAATGACACACGGACCAAGCGTATCCGCCGCTTTGTAGATCTGCGCTATGCCCTGGTGGATGCGGAGGGACGCCTGCCCGATGAGGAATGGCGGGTCCATTTCCATCTGCCGCTACACGCGGCGCCGGGTAGTCCATTCATGGATACGCGTGATCACGTGCTTGAGGCCTTCGACTGGATGGCGGAGAATCCGGGAGTGATCGCGCATGCCGAGATGGAAACGTACACGTGGGAAGTTTTGCCTGCTGCATTGCGGATCGGCATTGAGGAGCAACTGGTGCGCGAATATGCGTGGACCCTCCGCTGCCTCGCCAGTCGCAAGCTGGCGGACGAGTCACTTGCCGCCGCTGTGGAAGGGGCGTGCCGTTTCTGATGACTCTCGCGGAGAGTACCGCTCGAAGTCCGTTTGGAATCTGGCTCGATCTTTCGCGCGCGGGCAATTTCCCGTCGGTTTGGAGCAATGCCCTCGCGGCGCTGGTACTTTCGTCACCGTCGATCGGCCTTTTGCCGTCGCCGGGGACGATTGGGCTCGTGTTCCTCGCAGGCAGCCTGGCCTATGCAGGCGGCACCACGCTGAATGATGTCGCGGATGTCGCGTTTGACTCGATCCATCGTCCGGAGCGTGCGATTCCGCGAGGCTGGGTGACGCGACGGGCTGCGGCCTGGCTTGGCATCGGACAACTTTTCTCGGGACTTGGACTCCTGGTGTTTGCGGGAGCTGACCCCTTGGCGTTGCTTGGGCTAGGCGGCGTCATTGTCGCGTACGACTGGCTCCATAAGCGCTGGGCCGGCTCGGTTGCGCTGATGGCGGGCTGCCGGATCATGCTTGCGGTCTCAATTGCAACACTGCCGGGGCAGCTCATGCGAATGCCTTTCCTCCTTTGGCTGGTTGGTCTGTTCCTCTACATTGTGGTTCTGAGCGTACTGGCGCGGCGTGAATACCTGCCTGGCGCTCCTTCGGAGAAGCTGGGTAGGGTGGTCCGGCGCCTGCTTGCTTTCATACCGCTGGTCGACGCGCTGGCGTTGGGTGTGACATCTGCCTGGATACCGGCCGCGTGCTGTCTACTGGCTGTGCCGCTAGGCCGATGGGCCCAGCGTCTTGCGGCGTCGGGTTGAGCGCTGCTGGGCCGGGGAGGTGGGAATGAGGCCTTGCTGTCCGCGAGCGGATGTGGACTAAATTTCATTTCACGCATGGTATCGCCGTTGAAATCCGTTTCGCATCCCATCCTTGTGCAGCAGGAGCACAAACTGATTTTTGCGCGGGATGTTTTTGATCCGACAAGTGACGTCCTGGGGAGTGTGATGACTCCCAGGGAACCGGGCGAGCAGGTGCGCGCGGTTGTCTTTTGGGATCGCGGTCTGGAGAAGGCGTTTCCCGGGTATGGAGCGCGCATCTCCGCGTGGTTTTCCGCGCATGCGGAAAGCATTCACCTCGCCGCCGCGCCGGTGGGACTTGAAGGCGGCGAGCGGGTCAAGAATGAGTTTGCCCAGCTTGAGCGCATCTGGCGCGTAATAGAGTCCGCGGGTCTGTGTCGGCATTCCTACGTCGTGGTGGTGGGCGGCGGAGCGGTGCTTGACCTCGTGGGGTTTGCTGCAGCCACGGCGCATCGAGGAATACCGCTCATCCGTCTCCCCAGCACCAGCCTAAGCCAGGGTGATGGCGGCGTGGGGGTGAAGAATGGAGTGAACTATTTCGGCAAAAAGAACTGGCTCGGCTCTTTCGGAGTGCCTCATGCGGTGATCAATGATCTGTCGCTGCTTCAGGGGCTGCCGGTGCGCGAGCGAAGGGCCGGCCTGGTCGAGGCCGTGAAAGTCGCGCTCATCCGTGACGCTGCATTCTTCGAATCCATCGCGGCGCAGGCAAAGGAACTGGCTGCGTTCCAGAGCGACGCCTTTGAGCGCGTCATCTGCGAGAGCGCGCGGCAGCACATCGAGCACATCGCCACGGCGGGGGATCCATTCGAGCGGGGATCCGCGCGTCCTCTCGATTTTGGTCATTGGTCGGCGCACAAGCTGGAACAGCTCTCCCAGTTCGAACTTTCGCACGGAGAGGCTGTGGCTGTGGGAATGGCCATGGACATTGTCTATGCGCGACGCACAGGACTGCTTCGCCGTGAAGATTCCGATCGCGTGCTCGGACTCATGAAAGAACTTGGCTTTGAACTTTATTCACCCCTCCTCGAATTGCGTGGGCGTTCGGGTGCCCGCCTGGTGCTCGACGGGCTGGAGGAGTTTCGCGAGCATCTGGGTGGACGATTATCCATCCCGATGATTCGCTCGCCCGGGCAGCGTCTTGAGGTGCATGAGATGGATACGAAATGCGTCGAGGCATCCATCGAAGAGTTGAAAGCGCGCCATGGCTGAGCGCACCGCCGTACTCAATATCGTCGGACTTACTTCGCGCATCCTCGGCGAGGACACACCCAATCTATCGGCGGCGGCGAAGCGAGGCGGTGTGGTTCGCATCAGGCCGGTCCTCCCTGCGGTGACCTGCACCGCCCAGAGCACGTACCTGACCGGTCTTTCACCGTCGGGGCATGGCTGTGTGGCCAACGGCTGGTACGATCGCGAACTCGAAGAACATCAATTCTGGAAGCAGTCGAATCACCTTGTCCGGGGGCGCAAGCTCTGGGAGACCTTGCGCGAAAGGCGTCCCGGATTCACCTGCGCGAAACTCTTCTGGTGGTATAACATGTACTCCAGTGCGGACTGGTCGATCACGCCTCGTCCTATCTACTGTGCCGATGGACGGAAGGTTTTTGACATCTACACCCAGCCGATGGGCATGCGTGAGGAGATCAAATCGGACATCGGCGAGTTTCCCTTTCCCGCGTTTTGGGGACCGATGGCCGGGATTGCCTCGTCGGAATGGATTGCACGCGCTGCCGAATGGATCGAGGAACGCCACCGCCCGGATCTGTCGCTCGTCTATCTGCCTCATCTGGATTACAATCTTCAGCGACTTGGCCCGGATGATCCGAAACTGCGCGAGGATGTGAGGGCGATCGATCGTGTTGCGGGCGCGCTCATTGACGGATATTCCAAGCGAGGCGTGAGGACGGTTGTGCTCTCCGAGTATGGGATCACCGCGGTGAGACGCTCGATTTCCCTCAATCGGGCCTTTCGCGCGAAGGGCTGGATCACGATCAAGGAGGAACTCGGGCGCGAACTTCTGGATTGTGGGGCGAGCCGGGTTTTCGCGATCGCGGATCATCAGGTCGCTCACGTCTACGTAAAGGAAGCGTCCATGATCGCAACGGCAAAGGCGGAGATGGAGAGAATGGAGGGAGTTGCCCGCGTGCTCGATGCAGACGCACAGCGGCGCGAAGGGATTGATCATGAGCGCTCGGGCGATCTCGTCGCCTATGCGTCGGAGGATGCCTGGTTCAACTACTACTATTGGAATGATGATTCCAAGGCACCGGACTTCGCCCGCTGTGTGGATATTCACCGCAAGTACGGATATGATCCGGTGGAGCTGTTTGTGAATCCCTCAATCACGTTTCCGAAAGCGCGCGTGGCCCTCAAGCTCCTGCGAAAGGCGCTGGGCTTTCGTATGTTGATGGACCTGATTCCGCTGGATCCTTCTCTTGTCCGAGGATCGCACGGAACGTGCCCCGCGGACACGCGGGACTGGCCGATTCTGATCGGAACGGGCGGAGGCGACAAGGACGAGCGAATCTCCGCCACGCAGGTTCATGACCGGCTGCTGGACGCCTGTCTTGGGCGCGTGTAGCGGTTGTTCCGAGATCAGGAAGAAGGCGCGTTCAACGGAGAGGCGATCTTCAGGAAGGGAAGAGAGTAGAATCGGATGACAGGCTTTTCCCAAAGTGAAAGGTCGCCCGCGCTGTCGAGCTCGATTCTCAGTTCCGTGACAGTCGATCGATCGCGTCCCCGCATCATATCGGCGAAATCCAGGTGGGATTCGATGAACGGTCGGACAACGAATCCACTCGAGCACTGGGTTGAAATGATCCGGAACCGCTCCTCACTCCGGTCGGCCTTCGTCACTACCATCTGCGGCTGGTAGGCGTGATAGAGCAAGGCGTTGAGACGCCCGAACCAAGTGGGCGTGAGATCCACCTCCATCCAGACAGCCTGGCCATCTGCGGGTGGCACTTTGAACGTCTCGCCAAAGGCGGGGTGTGAGACGCCAATCGGGATTCTCTCCTCGAGGGCGCTCTTGGAAGGCGCATCCGATGCTTTGCGGCGAAGCAGCGTATGGGAAGGGGTGATGTCCGCGACGTCGTAGCGGCGAGCGATCTCCAGCAGGGCCAGCGAGTCCTCCTGGCCGGGATACCGCTTGTCGATTGTCTTCAGTCGGAGGGCCACAAACTCGGGGGCTTTGTCTGAGGCGTAGAAGGTGGCGTTCTTTTCGAGAAGCGCCCGGGTGTAGGCTGTGTGGCTCTGGAAAATCGGGCGCGGCTGGTGGTTGATGTGGTTCAGGAGCAGAATGCCCTGTTCATAGGCGAACAGGTCCGTGCTGGACGATCCCACGCTTGAGGCGAGTTTGAGTTCGGCAGACTCCCTGGCAGCCGAAGCCCAGGCGGTTGTGAAACGATTTGTCCACGCATCAAGGTGCGTCAGTTCATGAGGAAAGCGCGTGATGCGTTTCCATGCGGTCCGAGGACCATAGGTCGCAAGGAAAGGGTTGGTCAGAGCGAATCCCGCGAGGCAGGCCACTATGGAGAGATCGTGGCGCCATGCCTGTTTTGGAGGTAAAATGACCATCGTGAGGATCACGCCAAAATACAGGCAGAAAAAATAGAAGCCAAAGACGTGATCGTCGGCGCGCGTGAAGCCCTGCTTCCAGGCAATGAACCACTGGGTGATCGCAAGAGCGATCATGCCGACGCGAAGGGCGCGCGAACCACCGGAGCGATACATTGCGATCGCCAACAGGGCACAGTGGACAATCACCCACGCTGCGACAGCCGCAACCGCGCCCGAAGGTTCGACTGCCATCGCCCAACTGTAACCCTGGCTGATTTCAAGGCTCAGCCGGATGTATTCCGGAAGATCGGAGATTTGTTGTCCGGCGGCGAGCCATGCTGCGAGAAAGATGGCGGCGTATCCGAAAATCAGTGACAGCACGACGCGCCATCGTTTTTCCCATGCGTGCGTGGCACATGAAATCACCAGGCAGCAGAGCGCCTGAATGAGGAACACGAATTTGAAGTGCGAGAAGAGGCCGAGCCACAGCAGCGCGATCAGGCGCTTCCACCAGGGGACATCGGCAGGAAGCAGCCACACAAGGCCCAGGAATGCGACCGTGAGCGAGGCCGTGTTGTCGAAGAAAGGCGCGCCGATGACAAGAAACCCAAGCAGCAGCCATCGTCTCGTCCCTCGGAATCCTGAAGTCGCTGCAACGAGCGTAAGTGCCAGGAGCAGTTTACCGATGATTTCCCAGCGAAATTTGATTCCAAGCGCGTCGACCTGGTAACCGCTCAGGCTCAGGAAACCCAATGGCCCGTAAGTGAAGGCGATGTCCGACCCGAAATGGCGCTTCTGGAGATGAGCGTCGACCAGGACGGCGTGCCATGACTCCAGCCCGGCAACCGGGGGACCGGGAAGGTGGATGCCTGCCAGCCAGAGCGCGGCAGTCGTCAGGACGAGCAAGGGAATTTGTGCGCTGGTAAGTCCCGTCGGGAGTCCGGCGAAGGGGCGTTGCATTCGTCGTCCATGCGAATCAGAGCAGAGAGAAAGGCGAGAACGAATGCGACCCTCAAGCGTTGGGTTGCCAGCCGCCTCAGCCTGCTGTTCGGTGGAAACGATGCCGACCAGTTCACACTTTCAACTGCTTGCCACGGACTCTGCAAGCGCCGCGCGACGCGGCCGGTTGCAAACCCGGCATGGGATTGTGGAGACGCCGATCTTCATGCCTGTAGGCACCCAGGGAACGGTAAAAGCCGTCACTCCGGCCCATCTGCACGAGATTGGGGCTCAGATCATCCTTGGAAACACGTATCATCTGAATCTGCGGCCCGGCAGCGAACTCGTGCGCGAACTCGGTGGGCTTCACACCTTCATGGGGTGGGATCGTCCCATTCTCACGGACAGCGGGGGATTCCAGGTTTTCTCCCTGGCGAAACTGCGGGAGATTCGTGACGACGGGATTGCATTCCAGTCCCATATCGACGGAGCGCGTCTTTTCCTGGGCCCGAAGGAAGTGATGACAATCCAGGGCAATCTCGGCAGCGACATCGCGATGGTGATCGATGAATGCCCGCCCTGGCCCTGTGAAAAGGACGCCTGTGCCGCGGCGGTTGCGCGCAGCCATCGCTGGGCTGAGCAATGCCGTCAGATCGCGCTCGAAAGCGGATTCCTGTCCGCTGGGCATCATGTCTTTGCGATTGTCCAGGGCTCCACCTTTGACGACCTTAGACGGGAGGCGGCGGAGTCGCTGTCCGCACTTGATTTCCCCGGTTATGCTGTCGGTGGTGTCAGCGTGGGTGAGCCCGAGCCTGAGATGTTGAAGCAGGTCGGTGCGACAACGCCTTACCTGCCGGTAAATAAGCCCCGGTACACGATGGGACTCGGGACGCCGCCGCAGTTGCTCAAGATGGTGGCGCTGGGGGTTGACATGTTTGACTGCGTGATGCCGACGCGGGTGGCCCGAAACGGGCTCGTTTTCACGCCCGATGGTCCCATGAACATCCGCAACGAACGTTTTCGCAGGGACCCGCGGCCGCTAGTTGAAGGACTCGACAACTACACGCGCCGCTTCTCACGCGCCTACCTGCGCCACCTCCAGATGTCCGGTGAAATGCTGGCGGGAACGTTGCTCACGATCCACAACCTGCACTTCTATCTCGATCTGATGGCCCAAGCCCGCGCGCATCTGGAAGCGGGCGACTTCACCCCCTGGAGCCGCGCGTGGATTGAGCGATATGAGGCCGGCGCGTCTGGTCGCTCCGGCTAGCGAGGACTCAGAGAAGAGATTGCAGCCATGCAATGAGGCTCAATGCGTTTTCTGAAGCGATAGGGTCAGCCCGTCTCGTTTGACGGTTACTCCAAAATACGTCTCGAGCACTCGCACGAAACCTTCGGCATCGTCCATTCTAAATGTGCCTGTGAGCTGAAGTTTGGCCAGGTCCTGATCCGCGACTTGGATCTGAATGCGGTTCTCGCGATTCAGAGCGGTAACCGCTTCGGCAAGCGTGGATCCCGACAGTTCAAGAAGCGGTGTGCGCCAAGCCAAGTCCCGCTGGATTGCGTCGGGAGTAATGAGGGAAACCTTTGGTGTTGCGGCGGGCGATATGGAGACACGCATGCCAGCATCCGCAAAAACGGGCGAGGTTTCCGGGACACCTGCGTTTCCAACGGGATTCTCGGCGGTATGTGCTACGGAGACACGACCCTGGGTCACGAGGACGCTCACGCCCGATTGCGATGTGACAACAGAGAAGGCAGTGCCGACTGCGCATACTTCCACGCCCTGGGAGAGGACGACAAACGGTCGTGCTGGATCCTTTGCGACAGAGAAGTGAGCTTCACCCGTGATGAGTTGCACATTGCGCCGTGTGGGCGTGAAGGTTGTTTCAACGATGGCGCCGGCGTTCAGCTCAATTACAGAGCCGTCGGGCAGCATGCGTTTCTCTGGCTGACTGATCACGATGGTACCCGCTGCACGTATTGCGTCGGGCGACGCAGGCATGTTTGGCCGCAGCAGCAGGATGGCAACGGCTGCGGCCGCTGCTAGGGCTGTGGTTGATCCGAAGATCAAACGGAGCTTTTTCCGATTTCTGGCGCGATTTCTGCGCTGGGCGAGGTCAAAGACCAAGTCATCCGCTTCGGTGGATCCCTGTATTGCCTGCAAGGGATGGAGTGCTCGCGTAAACTCCTGCCATGTCTCGTTGTTTCTGGTGTCTGCAGCCAGCCAGCGCTGAAGCTCTGCTTCCTGCTCAGGGGATAGTCCAGAATTGTGCATCTCGAACCAGACCGCTGCCTCGAGATCGATGCGGTCCTGTTCGCGGGACTCAGTTTCCGGTTTCATCGTGACGATCCTTCGAAATTGCCATTATTCAGCATCGAGCGCCGTGGCGGCGAAGGTACTGGACGCAGCGTTTGTTGCCCCGGACAACCTGGACCTGCACGGTCTGCTCGGAGATGCCGAGTTGTTCGGCGATCTCCCGTTGGGAGACGCCCTTGAGCTTTCGAAGAATATATATTTCACGACAACGGGCGGGCAATGCATCAATCGCATCGAGCAGCAGGGTGAGTTCCTGCCGGGCGCAAACCGTTTCTGCGACATTTGTTTCATCCTGAACGATGCTCAAAGCAGCTTCTTCAGTGACGGGTATTGAGGAAAAAATCTGAGGACGACGAAGCGTTCCAAGCACAACATTGCGAGCGGTCGCAAACAGATAAGCCCGCGCACACACCATGGGTATTGCCTTCCAGGCGCGCAGCAGACGCAAGTAGCTCTCTTGAACCACATCATCGACATCGGTGACGCTTGGGAAGCGACGGCGCAGCCAGGAACGGAGATCCTGCTCGTGTGGCTGAACTTCGACCGCAAACCAGGCCAACAGACTTTGCTTTGATGATTCCGCGTTCTCGGGTTCAGGGTGCATGGGGTAGGTTCAGCAAGCGGATGTGGACGCGCCTGGGAACTCAACCTCAAAATGCCGTGTTTAGGGAGGTTGTATGCGCGCTGCGCGGGCTTGATGCACCTGCCTTTCTATTTGGACTTACAAGACTTGGAACGGTCGTAAATGCTCGTCGAGAAGAACGCTCTTGGATTTCCGGATGGGAATCGGAGGGGAAGGAGAAACCTCAGCGCGCTGGCAATGCCGCCTTCCAGCCTGCATGAAGGATGGTTTGGAGTTTTGCAGCGGCCGCCTGTTCAGCGGGCAGGTCGGCGATGTTCACATTTTCATCCGGATCCCGCTCGAGATCGAACATCATGCGCTGCCCGGAGGGCCAATCGGTATAGGTGTGAGTAGCAGTCACAATCGTATTGCCGGCGTTGTTCCACCATGAAAACGACGCGATTTTCCAGGCACGGCTTGGATTGCGAAGCAGAGGCGAGAAACTGACGCCTTCGATTTGTGATTGCAGCGCTGCCGGAATCGCTGTGCCGGAAAGATCCAAGAGAGTGGGGAAGAGGTCAACGAGTTCGACGATGCCTGTCGCAGTCCTTCCCTGAGCGAATTTCCCGAATGAGGTGGGAGGTTTCACAATGAGAGGCACATGCAGGGAGCGTCGCATGAGGTTGTGTTTTCCCCAATAGCCGTGCTCCCCAAGCTGCCAGCCATGATCGCCAAAGAACAGGATGATGGTGTTGTCGGCGATGCCCAGCGATTCCAATTCTCGGAGAACGATGCCGACGCAGGCATCCATGTAGCTGACACACGCGTAGTAACCATGACGAAGGGCGCGATCCCATTCTTCCGTACCCTCCTTGAGATTTCGCAGATGATAGTTTGAGAATTCACGTGACCCTGCGAGATGAGTTGGGGCGTTTTCGGGAGGCGTTCGATTGGACGGGATGGCAATGTCCTCCTCCCGATAGAGATCCCAGTATTTCTTCGGAGCGTAGAATGGGAGGTGTGGCTTTATGAAACCGCACGCGAGAAAGAACGGCTGGCCCAACTTTGAGAGTCGCCGCAGATCGGATGCGGACTTCTCCGCGATCTGGCCGTCGGGATAGGCGTTGTCAGCCACATCGGCCGATTCGAAGACCGGACCCCGGCCCTTGGCTGAGCGGAGGTGTTTTGAATTTACATCAAGCGAGGCAAGATCGTCGACAGGTGGCATCCAAACCGGCTCTGTCCAGCTTCGGGCGGCGGCATCGCTCTTCTCGTGCATGATCTTGCCATTCGCCACGGTGTAATAGCCTGCCTGGCGAAAGGCTTCCGGAAGGGTGATCGCGCCTGCCAGGTCCCTGTCGATAACCGCAGTTGTGGAAGTGATGTGAGTTCGTGTTGGATGAATCGAGGTCAGAAGGCTCGCCCGTGAACTCATGCAGATGGGTGATTGAGCGAAGGCACGGGAGAATAGCACTCCCTGCGCCGCCAGACGATCGATGTTGGGCGACACAATCTGTTTCTGCCCGTAGCACGCAAGTTCCGGGCGTAGATCGTCGATTGCGATGAAAAGTACATTGGGCCGGGAGGGTGCGGCCATCGCACTGGGCACGAGCGCCATTGTCAGGAGCAGGGCAAACCATGTATGAATGGCGAAGGATGGGCTGCGGGGGAGGGAGATAAGTGTCATCGAAAGCTAGCAAGAAATGATTGAGCGCGTTGTCGTGCAAGGGAGGTTTCAGCTCATGTCGCCGATACCGCTGGCAGGTGCCAAACATCCCATCCCATTGTACGATGCGCCAGATCCCGCGGGCAGTTACGAGGAATGTGAGATTCCAATGCTTCCAGAGCGCGGAGCAAATGGGAGAAGCGGATTGAGTTTGGTTGGATTCGCGAGGGCCGATGGGCGCGCAGACCGTCAGGGATCCTCTCGGGTCGCGGGAAAGAAATAGCTGGATCGGATGGTTTGCTGCGGGAGCGGATTGGGATAGTAGCCCGACCGCCAGCGGGCGTGTAGCGCGAGCAGTTCGGCCACTTTGTCAGGATTGTTCGCAGCCAGATCGGTGGACTCCGAGGCATCGTCGCCAGGGCGATACAGCAGCGGCTCCTTGAGCCACGGACGAATCAGCAGCTTCCACTCGCCCGCAAGCACCGCGGCATTCTGCTGATTCTCCCAATGGAAGGCGTCGCGTCGATTGAAGGGTCGGTTTTCGAGAAGTGGCAGGATCGACGTTCCATGGATTTCGTGCCCCGCATCGGGAACTATGCCGGCCGCATCGAGAAGGGTAGGCAGGATGTCCATCGTGATCGCTGGTTCGGCGCGCACGAGTCCTGGTGGAATGTGACCCGGCCAACGAGCGAGAAACGGTACTCGGACGCCTCCTTCATGCAGGCCAAACTTGAATCCACGCAGTGGACCGTTTGAAAAGTCAGCGCCTTCGGGTCCATAGCTGTTGGGTTCGGCTGATGGCCCGTTGTCGGAGGTGAACACGACGACGGTGCGATCGGTGAGGTGGAACTCGTCCAGTGTCGCAAGCACGCGACCAATGCCGCGGTCCAGATGTTCGACCATGGCTGCATAAATGGCGAATAGTCCGCGATCAGGAAAACGTCGGCGGTACTTGTAAACCAAATCGGCGGGAGCCTCCAACGGGTAGTGCGGAGCGTTATAGGCGAGGTAGAGGAAGAAGGGACGCGCCGTCTGCGCTTCACCCCGCAGCCAAGCCACCGCAAAGTCAGTGATGGCATCTGTGAAATGTCCGGTCACCTTGATTGGCGTCTCGTTGTGATAAGTCTCGCGGGGTTCCCAATACTGGGGTGTGCCGAGAAGGGAGCCCCAATACTCGTCGAATCCGTGGGTCCGAGGCGCGTTGTCCAATCCGTATCCAAGGTGCCACTTGCCGACCGCGGCGCTCCTGTAGCCTGCGGGTTTGAGTGCTTCAGGCAGCGTGATGGCCTCGTGAGAAAGAGAAAGCACGGGCACCGCCCCCCTCTGCTGACTGCTGGCTAGTTCAGGCATGCCCACGCTGTGAGGATAACGCCCCGTGAGCAGAGCGGCTCGGGTGGGTGAACACATGGGGGCTGACGCGTAGAATCTGGAAAGCTTTGCTCCCTCCCTTGCGAGGCGGTCGAGATTTGGGGTGTCAATTCTTGATCCGTCGTGCCCGAGGTCGGCCCAGCCCATATCGTCGGCCAGTATGACAACGAAACAGGGCGGAACACGGTTCGACGGCTCCTCCGTGGAGAACGCCGAAGCTGCCGCAAGGGGTGCCGCCACAATACCAGACATCAGGGTACGAAAAGAAATTTTCATCTTAAGAGTGGTGGGATCAGGGTTTGGCCGGCCTGGCAGTCCAGCGGGCGCGGCCACCGGTATCCGCCAGAAACTGCATGGCCTCTCGATGGCAGACCAGTTGTGCTTCGAGGAGGGTCTCTGGCGTTTGCCGGGCGGGCTGGAGGGCGCGATTTGTGCCGGAATAGCCATGGGACGGGGATTCAATCGTGATGCACAACGCACCACAGTGCAGATTGATAGCCGTATCGAGATTGTACGCGCTGCGTGGCGCCCGGGAAGGATTGGCCTCGATGGCGGGATCACGGGTGCTTTGGAGTCCGGCGAGTGCAAGGCCGGTGTGTACCCGTGTGAAGAATGCATCAAACGTCGCGTTCAGCGCAGGCTCGCTGAATGGACGGTGCACACGCATGTAGTAATCGTTCATCGCCACGCCGGTGTGCAGATTGAGTACGAGGTCGGGCCGCTCACGCGTCGCAAGATTCAGCAGCGCTAGTGTCTCGGGCTGGCGCTGTCCAAGGAAATCGTCGTGTTGGATGTTCACGCCTGCATCGTTGGGGTAGCCGCCGGGAAACCTGACTTGGGAGAAATCCGGCGGGATGTGTTCCTTTACTTGTGGCCAGCCAATCAGTCTGCCGTCCGCCTTGGCTCCAGTATTGAGCCACTCGTGCACTTTGTAGCCATCGGCACCTTCCCGGTGAAGTTGCATGCGAATAGGGATACGGCTGCGGCCATCGGGATTAGCAATTGGCACAAGCACGATTCGGTCGATTCGCGCGGAAGTCGCCGCGAGGTCCGGCCATGCCTTGCCTCGGAGATCGTGACCGGTTTCCAGAACGGCAATCAGGTTGATCAGGCCGACAATGGCTTCGAATTCGCCGCCGTGTACTGCCGCCATTGCGCAATACACGGTCTTGTCGTGGTCCTGACCTCGAAATGCACGGACATCTCCAAATCCTAGGGAACCGGAGAACGTGCTTGTGCCCCTGCCTTGTCGCGGTGATCCGTAGGTGACGGCGCGGATGGGACGGCCGCCCGAAGAGCGGCCGATCTCCTCCACATGGCCGATGCGGATGCGTTGTTTGAGGAAAGCTGCAGTCTCTTCGACGGTCGATACCCAGAAGCCCGGAATGTTGGATGGCTCCTTCAGGTACTCCTCTGGAATCTGGAAGGCACTGTGGCGTGATGTGAGGGGCCTCTCAGCATAGGTATCTGCCATGAAGCCAAGGAGTGTGAATGCAAGGCCGGTGAGTACGTAAAGTTTCATGGTGATCAATGCAAGGTCGACTGGCGATCTGCGCGGGAAGGGGTGGCCCCGAACACAAGATGGGCGGGAGAATTTCAGAAAGAAAGGCAAATGGCTGTTGTCTCGGTGGGACCGTGAAATCAAAGTCGCACCACACAGACATCGGAGCGTTGGGGTGCAAATCCTACAGCGTCGCCGTAGATGTCCTTGAGGGCAGGTGCCATCCTATCTGTCGCGAGGGGGCCGGCGGTGGTTCCACAATTGTAGCTCAGCCACTTCCCATCGGGCGACATATGGGGATGTGGGTGGCTTGCCTGGCCGGGCACCCAATTTGTTGCGTGGCAGGCAAGGATTTCAATCCGGGGGACCTCTTGAGCATTGAGTTCCTTCCAGTGGATTGCGGTGATCAGGTTCTTCGTCAGGAGTGCGTCGCTGAGTATGGCGGACGTTTGAGTATGAGCGCTGACGTGCCCGTAGAAGAATGTCGGGAAATGACGCTCCCAGACAACGCGCCCTTCGCGGTCAGCGACTCCAATATAGTGTCCGCTGGGCGATGTCGGGTAGGAGTGCTGACGCGATGTGCCGTGATAGTAGACGTATTGTCCACAGTGACTCCAGTTGCTGTGGATCTGGAAACGGTTGGAGTCGTTTGGGCGGATCTCGGTGAGTCGGGCTGTCTTCGCATGGAGGATCCAGACACGCGAAGTTCTGCCGCCATCTCCTCCTCCTCCGAATTTTGGCGGAAGGTCCCGATCGATAAGCAGCAGATCCGGGTCAGTCGGGCAGGGAACGAGGTGATTCGACTGCGACCGGGTCTCGCGAAATATCTCCCGCATGCCGCCATTTGCGAGGTCGATTTCGCAATAGATCGCCGGAACTGTTTTCACGCCTTCGACACTCACGGCGGCGGCGCGCTTCATGACGAAGAGGCGGTGCCCGTCACAACTCCCTGTGGGGCTGTGAAGGCCAGGTACATTCTCCAGAACGATGCGTTCTCTCAGGGTGTTGAAATCATAGAGCTTCACCTGATTGCCCACGATGGCGACGATGGCATTCAACGACGGAACAACACATGCGTTCCATACTCCGAGTTTCCATCCCTTGGGTGCCGTTTCCAATACGGTTAGCTCACCCGTAGCGACTTCGGCCCGCAGCAGCGCGGTGCTGCCATCTCGAAGTTCGGTGCTGACAATCTGGTAGCGACTGTCGGGCGAAAAGCAGGCGCCTAAGTGATAGGTGGGCTGTTCGTTGAGCAGGCGGTATTGTGTGAGTCGGCGAGAACTTCGTCCGGTGAGCGAATCGACGAACTCCACCGATTCATTGATGACCTGGCCCTTGTGCAGGAGAGCATTTCTTGCCCAAGGATCAAATGGGCTATCGTCCGCGGGCGATGGCTGCGCATGACCTTTTGATGACAGGAAAGAAAGTGCGGCGGCGGGAGCGCCTACGAGAGTACGAGCAAGGAACTCTCGCCTGGGATATGAATCTGCCGAATCAGGCATGCGTGCCAATTGCAGGATCAGCGGGCGCTCTCCGGCCGATCACAAGGCAGCTGACAGCAATCGGAGGAAGATCCGCACCGTACATGTTCCACCTAGTCCTTCGTCGGCACAGTCGGGCGGTGCCGGTCCAGCATGCTGCGGAAATCTCCGAGGTTATAGGGGCCGAGGTAAGGATGGTTGAGAGCCACCTCTGCGATCGCGACCGTACCCCACTCCTTGGCTGTGGAGAGTGGGTCGCCATTGTGATCATAGATCGCCGAGAAACCCCAGCCGGAATTGTAACCCATGAATGTGCTGCTGACCAGATAGACGTGGTTTTCGCATGCACGCGCGGCGGCGAGCTTGGGATTGCAGCCCCAGACCGGCCACGCGATGATTTCGGCACCGTTCTTGGTGAGCTCTCGGGCGACTTCAGGGAAGAAACCGTCGTAGCAGATCATCAGTCCGATCCTGCCAAGCGCGGTGTCGAAAACCGGATAGTCCCTGCCGGGCGCAATGCCTTTTGCCGCTTCGCTAGGCGGCAGTGTGGTTTTGCGGTACTTGCCGATCAAGGAACCATCGGGTCCCAGGAGCACCGCCGTATTGTAGATGAGATGTTCGTCGCGCTCCAGAAGGCTGAGTACGAGGTGCAGATGATGTTTCCTGGCCAGATCGGCAAAGTATTTTGTTGAAGGACCCGGAACAGGTTCCGCGACGTGTTCGGGTCTCGCTGACAATCCTGCGCTGGGTACGGTTTCGCCAAGCACGACGAGGTTTGCGCGCTCTTGCGCCGCCTTGGCAATGAGAGGTCCAAACTCCTCGCAGTTCTCACGAGGAGTTTTCCCATGCGGTTTGTAGTGAACGGTGGCGAGACGCACCATGCGTGCTGCGGGTGCGGTCGTGGGCTCAAACAGTGCCTCGCGCCACTCCACGCGACCGTTTGGGGCCCACTGCAAATGGAGTTCGATCACAGCTTGGGTTGCCTGCGATGGACTCTTGTAAACACCATTCACGGTCGTCCAACCCAATGCATCGGTGGAGTCATCGGTGGGGTACTCAGGTTCGGCGCTGGGCATTGGCAGCCTGGGATCGGAGTTTACCGGGCGTTCATCGATGCTTACCAACTTGCCGTTCCTGTCCTGCCAGACGATGCGAACCAGGCAGCTCTGGCGTGGGTTGCTTACCCCATTGACTTTTCTCCTTACCTGGAAGCGATACCATTCTCCGCCGTTGATCGAATAGGTCCGTTGAAACCAACCATCGAGACCTTCGCGCTGATCGTGGACAATAACGAGGCTGCCTTCAGTGTTCGTGGAAAACGATGGCCTGATTTCAGCCCTTGGGCTCGCGGTAGTCCAGCCCCCGAAATCGGCGGCATTGATCGAAACGGCAAGGAGAAGAAAACAGGCGATTTTCATATGAAATCTCGGATGAGAAGGCACGGCATGGGGGAGGGAAGCATTTTGAAGCGTTGTGCTCGTTTTGTTCCGAAGAGACAAATTATGATTCCTAGAGGCTTGATCGTCGTGAGGACGAGTTGGAGGGGGCTCTCTCAGTTCATCAAGGGATTCGGTGATGAGGGGGATATGTTTGGAATCGGCGATTTGCCTCGGCCATAATCACGCCCTGCTGGTGGTTTGTTTCCGCGGCCAGCAGAAGGTCAGAATTCACGAGGAGGTTTCCCGCATCAGAAGGACAGATTGGTGGTCAGTCGCCAGGTGCGGGGCGGGATCACGTCGACGGAGCGAACGACATAGGGCTCAGTGGGGTCGAGACGAGTGATGCGGTAGGGGCCGCGGTCCTGGAGATTGTCGATGTTGAGCTGGATATTGACATACCGTCCTCCAACCCAGCGGCGAGGAATGTCGAAGCCAAGAAAGAGGTTTGCGGAATCGCTCGTTGAGAGCCACTGCAGTTTTCGAGAGATATTCTCTCTTCCTCCCAGAAGCCGGGACTGCCAGCGGTATCCGAGACCGATGTACGATCCTTTCAGAGGACCTTGGGAGAAGGAATAGCGACCGACAAAATTCCATTTGTAGGGTCGGCTTCCAACGGTCGAGACACCCTGGGCGGAGAGTTGGTTCTCGTAGTAGCTCTCGAAGTTGGCGATAACCTGACGTACGGTGTTGTTTCCGTTGGCAGTGATCAGATCCTGCCACAGGGGGTTCTTGTAGTAGGGGCCATCCTTTTCCCACCAGGAGACGATTTCCGGGGCGATGTTGTCTTCGACGGCCTTCGTATAGGAGAAGTTCGCCGTGAAGCGAAGATTGCGGGAGGGATTTGCGGTGAGTGATACCTCATAGCCCTTGGAATCGCGGTCAAAAACGATGCCTCCGCCTTGCTGCGGTCGCTTCTCTTCAGCTTCTGCTGCCGTGATGAAGCCGGCGTTGCGTGCCGCATCGACAATGAAGCCTGCAAAGACGGCAGGATGATTTGACGTATTGCCAAACCGGAACGTCGAGAGCTTCTTGCCGGAGGTTGTGAAATACACGGCGCGTGCGTAGACCTTTCCTCCAAACAGATCCAGGGCGAATCCGATGTCCTTGCCTTCACCGGATGAAACCGGGGCGGCGCCGGACTTGTTGCTTCCGTTGCCTTGGTAAACGCGGATCTGGGTGTTGGGTACCGCGTTGTTCGTGGATTGATTGTAGAGGAGCGAGATGTTCTTTGTGATATGGCCTACCACACCGAGGGTGAGCGCATTGCCAACGGCCCGGTTTTCCACACCAGTCGTATAGTCCACCTCATAAATCCTCGTAGTGGGGTTTCGGCGGACTGCCCGGTCATATGTCTTGACCTTGTCGCGTCGCAAACCCGTTCCGGCCACGAGTCTGCCGGAGAAATAGGCTGCCTGAAGTCCGAAGAGCTGCGCCCACTGGCGGCTGGGGTCGTCTTCGATACTTGTGGTCGCCTGCGCAATCATTGTGTTTACGGTCTCACCGGAAACCGGTATGACCTGATTGCTGAGCAAACCCTGATGGGCACCCGGCAGATACCATGTACCCCAGTCGCCCTCGGTCACATAGTGTCTGCGAATGATACGATACATCGCGGCCTCGGGCTGGGTGGCTCCTGCTGCGGAGGCTGCCAACTCGCGGGCTTCATTCTTCCAGTAGCGACGGTACTCGTACTCGCCATAGACCGATGCGTGATAGAGTCCCCATTTGCCCAGGTCGATTTCGGTTGTGAAGGTGATTCGTCCGGTATCCGAGGATTCGGTACGGTTGCGTTCAGTGCCCCAGCTCTCAACGTAGAATCGTCCAACATACGGATTGGCTGCACCATTTGGCAGGAACTGGTTGGGATCGCCTCGGAGATTCGCGTTTCCCACGTCGAAGACGCCGAACTTGTATTCCTGGTGCGCATAGCCGGCCTCGACGAATGTCTTGGCCCAGAGCTTTTGTTCCGCCACGAATGAAAGCGCGTGAAAGTGTGAATGTCGATTTGGACCTTCCGGCGTGAGATTGACCGAGGGATCCACCAGTGAGGTATCGATGATTGGCCGGGTTGGCGAGGTGATGGTGGCATTGGGAATGCCAAAGGTGGAGTTTGTCGAGTTGGTGTTGGCCCAGTTCATGAGCGTACCGGTATTCTCGACGAACACGTAGTTGCGTGTTGCTCCCAGACGTGAAATTCCAAGCTGGGCGTTTGCGGCCTGCACGGTTGCGAAAGTGGGACGGCCCGCTGCGATCCAGGCAGAAGAGCCTTCGAAAACGGGAGTTGGGCGCGCAATGTTTTCGGAGGACGTGCCGAATTCCCAGTCGGTGCGGATTTCCGTGTTGGCGAATGGCCTGTACCGGACGTTAAAATGGGCGCGCTCAGTCTTGGTGAACTGGTGGACGCGATACGTTTTTGCCTCGTCTGCGAGCAGGTTAACGCGAAGTGCGAGCTTGTTGTTGAGCAGCGGGCGGTTGTGGTCTAGGCTGGCCCGCCAGGAACCATAGCTTCCTGCTCCCAGGCTGAACGTGGAGGACGTACGGCCAAAACGCGCGCGTTTGGTGGCGACATTGATGATGCCGCCAGGCGACCCGAGGCCGAACA
This sequence comes from Verrucomicrobiota bacterium, assembly GCA_014584295.1. GTDB lineage: Bacteria > Verrucomicrobiota > Verrucomicrobiia > Opitutales > Opitutaceae > UBA6669. Next base: position 27,891 of record JACTNC010000062.1, on the reverse strand, counting down.
GCACCGAATTCGGGCCGCGCGAGTCCTCTAGTCGTTCAACGTTGTAGCTATCCGATGGAAGCATCCACTTGAAATAGTTGCGCGTAACGGTGGCCGGAAGCCCACGGACGCGGTAGGTCGTGTAAAATTCGGGTATCGGATTTCCTCCGGGGTTGTCTCCAAAGTTTCCTGCGTCGTCACGATCAACCTGGAGGTTGTTGGCGAAGACGAGTGCGTCGGTGACGTCATGAGTGCCGAGGTCGCGAATAAACTCTTCCGTCATGACGCTGATGGATGCGGCAGTATCCTTCAGCGAGGTATTGAGGCGTGTTCCGGCCAGAGTGTTTGTGGCGAGATAGCCCACATCCTTGTCGTCGCTCACGACAAACGGGCTGAGTTCGACGGTCCCCTCATCGTTTGAATTCCCGCGGCCGCCCGCTTCCGGGGTGGAATCAGCGTGCGCCGCGGTTTCTTTTGGGGCTGCGGGGCCCTCTGGTGCGGAACGAACAATGGCAAATGCGCCTGACGACGGTTCGAGTCTCGCGCTTAGACCCGTGTTGGCCAGCATCATGTCGATAGCTTCGCGCGGTGTAAATTCGCCCTTGATTGCTGGAGTGCGCAGACCTTTGACAAGATGGGTCTGGGTGAGCACCTGCCTGCCTGATTGCTCGGAAAACGCCTTGAGCGCGGTTTCCACCGCACCTGCGGGAACATTGAAGGCGAGTTTTTGTTCTTCAGCACCGAAGGCGCACAGGAACATCGTACAGAACAGTGCAATCTGGCGCAGCACAGCGAGCGGCCAATAGGTGAAACGGGAGTGTGGGATAGCATTCATGGAAAGGTGAAATGCCGCGCTTGAATGGCGCGTTCCATTGAACAATGCCCGGCTCTCAAAAATCAGTTATGCGAAATGTCACGGGCGATCATTTTTGGTTGAGAGAATGCCGCCAACGGCGATCCATTTGCGGTCTCTCGTGTCATGCGCCACAACGTGTCATGTCGAGCCAGTGTGGCTTGGTGGTAGAAAGACGTCGGAGAACATGGGGAGCATTTCATGGCCAGACGCCTTCCGGTCTGAGCCAGAGAGCACGATTTCCTTACGTTGAGGCGGTGAGCTATGAATGCCAGGGCGCGCATTGATTTGGAATCGCTCAAGCGATCTTCCCTGAAGCGAGTCGGGAATCCGGAACTCGCGACGGTCGTGATTGCATGTCTGCCCACCAAGAGCAGCGAAAGTCAACGTGCGGCCTTGCTTTCGTTTCGGCCAATGGATGCCCGCTGTTGCCCAACGGAGCCCCGATACTGAAATGCGCCGATGCTTGGGCTGTTCGGGTCCCAGGGATAGCCGTCATAGTCGACAAAATCGGATTCCATGCCCGCGATGACCTGTCCCCCGGAGCGATAGGGTGAACGTTCGCCCAACCGATAGTCCTCTGCGTGGGACCCGCCTTCATTGACAAAATGCGGTGGCTCCTGCCGGTTTCCGTGGCCAAATTCAGCCGCCGTGAATGTGCTCCCGCGGACATACAGCACGTGGTCGCCAGCACTGGAGTTCCAGAGGCCGTTGTGGCTGATGACGGGGATATTTGACGAATCTGATGCGACTTTGATCGCAAAATTGAGGCGGCCGAGATGGTCTGTCCGGCCCCATTTTACGATCAGGTTGTTCATGATCACGTTTCCGGTGCCGAATACAGCGGGACTGAATTGGCCGACCATGATTGGATTTTCCTCACAATCGTAGAGCGTATTGTGGGCAAACAAGTTGTCATGGCATGCGACTGACTCGCCATCCTTGACTCTCCAAGGCACCCAATCCACCGCCCAGCCTTGCTTGGTCTTTGTTGGGCTGACGTCAACGTTTCTGAAGACGTTGCTGTAGATCATGTTGTTGTTTCCCGATATGTGGCATGTCACCTTGAAGTCATGGGCGTAGTTCCGACGGACGACATTGTAGGAGCATTTCTCGTCGTACCCTGCGAGCGAGATGGCGTGTAGGTAGTTTGAATTTCGTCCATACACTTCATTCCGCTCAATGAGCGAGTTTCTCACTCCGTGGTGAGGGCGGGACATGGCATGGAAGGCGATGCCCGAGTGACCGGCATCGACCACCGTGTTTCCTCGGATAACTCCTGATTCGACGGCGTTCTTGAACAGAATGCCGTCGCCAGGCGGACTTCGTTTGGTGTTTTCGGTGGCGCTCCAGGTCTTGTCGATATGACAGTTCCGGACCTGTGGTGTATCGTGGCGCGCGGTTGGGTCGGCACTCTCTTCAAAAAGAATCCCATAGCTCCTCATTCGCGTCACCTGGCAGGATTCGATGAGCACATCCGTTGTGGGTGCTGTAAAATGCAATGCCATCCACACGCCACCGTGAAAATCCATGTTACGAATGATGGCTTTGGTCATTCGGGTTGCCTTGAGGACAGGGCCACCTCCTCCATCGAGCGCAGCCAGAATTTCGACGCGATCGGGCGCGCCTCCTCCCGTGCATACATGGACGAAGTGGGATGCTCCATCGGCGACAACCGCGTATGTGCCGCGTGCGGTTAGATCGGATGGCGATGGGACCTTGAGCATTGACTCGCCGGACACAAAACACGCGGCAGTCTTGAGGCCCATGCGAGTCGCATGCCTCCATATTCCTGGACCCGCCTGCATCCATCCTTCGGGTCCGGCAATTAGCTCCATATTTGAAATGATGGGTAGCTTGCCTTTGCCATAGGCGTCGATTGTGAAGTTTGTCTTCCCGCTCAAATCCCACACGTAGTTGGGATTGTACCATGCGTCACCGCGTTTGAAGCGAATGACGTTCCCATCGATCATGAGTGGCAGCGCGTTTTGGAGTGATTGCTTGGGTTCACTCGGTGACAGGCCGGTGTTAGTGTCGCTCCCAGATGTGGAAAAATAGTATGTCGTCGCGCAGGCGTCCTGGGTGCTGGCAAGGAGAGCCCAGATGAGCAGGACGGCAAGTCCGTGGAGGTGTTTCATTGCCAGTCCGAGAGCGGAATGGATTGATAGGGGCCCGGATTTGCCTCAGCGGGAGCAAGTTGGACAATGACTCGCTGCTGGTGTCTTGCTTCCAGCGTCGTTTCAAATCCGATCATGCGTGTGCCTTCATTGCGGGCATCGAAGGGCGAGGGCGGAGGATCCGTGGGGAAGATCATGAGTTTTGCGTCAAGCGGCTCACAGACTCGAAAGGAAAGCGTCCTGCCTGATTGCGAGAGGGTCGCCTTCCCGGGTCCGTCGATCGAGACGTCAGCGGAAGTGACCATCGCCCAGCGAACACGCACGGTTCGATCTGGGGCAGTGTATTCATCCTGCACGCGAACGCTGCGATCGGATTCAAGGGCAACCCCTCTTTTGGCTGAAGCGAGTTGGCCTTCGTAGATGTCTGTCAGATCGACTACCGTTCGTCCTCTTCCGCTTGATACAATGGGCGCGTTTCCGGCAACGCGCTGCTGCTGGCCATCGACCATCGGGACATTGTGGGCCGCCGTACTTAGTCGAAAGACCTTCCAGCGTTCCGCATCCTGACCCTTCTCCCAGAGATTCACGCCTTTCGACTCCAGCGAGTGGTAGTTCTGCAACCCCAAGTCATCCGCCCAGCGGACACCGTCAACGTCCATCACGAAGGCTCCCACATCCATGTGCCCGTGGTTGATGGACGGCCTTCCTCCCTTGATTGCAACAAATGCCGCGTTGGCATCCCAGCTTGAGCGGTGAAAGGCGACGGGGGTCAGTCCCATTCCGGTCCACGACAATGCCTGGGGAACATCGGGAGTCGCGGGTGCATCAGGCATCCAGAGCAGCAGGAAAGGCAGGGGCTCAGTGATGGGCTTTTCGATCCAGGTCCTGCTGCTCAGCCGGCTCTGCAGCAGAGGCCATTGGTTCCAAAGGATCGAGGAATCGCCTCGCTTCCTCGCAAACCAGAACATCGCGCTTTCCAGATCATCCTGCCCGCGGTGCGCATCCGAATAGTTGAAGGCCAGACCTGAGGGGCCGATTACTTGGAGGTAATAGTCCGCTGTGGCTAGAAATCCTGGCTGGTTGGCGAGTCCGAAGTCGGTCCCCAGCGCGGACTCGAGCGCTGCAATCAGGAGCACATTGTAGGTGGTTCCGTAGGACCAGTAGGTGGGGCCTTCCGGATAGGCTCCGTCTGGCCCGTATTCGTGCATCACGATTGGGAGCGTTGTGACTGCACGAGAGACCAGACTGGCTGCAAGTTCAGGCTCGCTTTCGGCCACGGCGAGAGCGCCCAGCGTGATGCCTGCGTTGCAAACCTGGTTCCAGTTGCTGTTTAGGCGGCTCCATCCGCTGTTTTTTATGCTCGCGCGGAGTCCTTTTTCCACAATGGCGCCCCTCACGAGCGTCCGTGTTTCCTCATCGAGGCCGTCGTAGCACCAATCGTATCCAATGGCCGCCGCCGCGGTCATTTCGGCGACATCGAGAAAATGCTGGGGATGCCAGTCGGAGAAGTTTGAAATCGCGATCAGCTCCTCGCGGACACGATCCAGGTAGGCCTTTCTTCCAGTCAGACGCCAGGCGAGCCCGAGGTGCAGTGTCCGGGAGAATGCGGTGCGGGACTTGTCGAGCAGTCGCTTCCCTTCAACGATTCGCTCGACGGGGCGAGTGGAAAGCATGCGATCCGCCTGAGCGCGCAGTGCCTCGGCAATCGAACTCAGAAGAGGAGTCGAGGCAATTCTTTGCTGAAATGCACTCTCCTCGCGGAGCGTAAGGAGAAGACGGGGGTGGGCGGGGGGCATTGCTGCCATCCGTTCGGTAACGTCGGTACGATCCGCTGCCGACAGCAAGGCAGCGCACATAGGGAGGAGAAGCAACGGCAGGTAGTGGAGGAGCATCGGGCGAATTCCAAGGGCAAGACGTACGTGACGGCTGCCTTACATCCAATACGATGCGGATGCGGGCAGAAAGAGTTACAAGAAATTTCACGTGATCGTAACTGATCCGCCGGCGCCATGCATCGTCTAGTTGGCCCATGGTCCCTATTGGGAGTGCAGGGGCTATCGACCTAACATGAAACACGCATTGACTCGACTTACTCTGCTCAGCCTCGCAACGCTCGGCGTTGCGGTAGCGCAACCCGCGTCCACTCCCGGCGGATCGGTTACCCGTACCGGCACGGACTCCCAGGATGAAACACTCGTCCTCAATCCGTTCACGGTATCCACGGATCAGGATCGTGGGTATGCGGCCTCGTCAACTCTCGCCGGAACGCGCCTCAATACCTCATTGCGCGACATAGCCGCCGCGATCACCGTGGTGACACCCGAATACATGGCGGACCTCGGCGTTTTTACGCTTCAGGACGTGCTCAGCTTCACGCCCAACGCAGAACTGAATGTGGCTACTTTCAATTCGCAGAACAACAGCGGCGAATCGGCGCGCATCCGCGGTGTGCGTGTGCACGAAAGCACACAGGATTTTTTTCCCAGCTACCTCCCGGTCGACGTCTACAATATTGAACAGATCAGCATCAACCGCGGCCCCAACTCATTGCTCTTTGGCGTGGGCAATCCCGCCGGAACGCTTACAGGCGTGAGCAAGCGTGCCAATTTCAACAACCGTTATTCGGTTTCGGCTAGTGTCGATGATAGGCATGGATGGCGGGCGTCGTCGGATTTCAATCAGGTCATCGTGCCGGGGCGATTGGCGCTTCGTGTTGCATTGCTCCATCGCGATACGACGAATTTCATTCAGCCCGCGTATTGGCGGGAGAATCGCCAGTTTGCAGCGACAACCCTGCAGATCCTTAAGCGGCGCAACTGGACAATGACCCTCCGGGTCAATGCGGAACTTGCCCAGGCCGACAGAGTGTTGCCCAACCTCAGAACCGCGACGGACGTTATCACGCCCTGGATCGCGTCGGGCTCCAACCTTGTCAGCGGCGTTCAGCCGGCGCCCGTGGGCGTTGTGTTGCCTGCGGGTGTGATACGGGCAGCAGGTACAAATCAGCTTGTGGTCGTCGATGGAAGTCCAACCGCAGTTCCGATGCTAAACTGGATCAACACGACCCGAGGAGGCATCAGCACGTTTCAAAATCGTACGCTATCTGCAGCAAGCCCGATTCCATACAACAAGAATTACAATGGACCGACACGTCAGAGTGACTACACGGGACGCAACTACCACTTCTTTCTCGAACAGGAGTTGGGTGGCGCAACGCAGCTGGAACTCGCCTACGGACAGTCCACACGAAACATTTATTGGGTTCGCTCCGAGGGCGGCGACTCCGTCTTTGTCGATACGAACAGGACCCTCCCCAATGGCAATGCGAACCCCAATGCCGGACGCTACTATACACAAGGGACCAATCGTGTCCAGGAGCAGACCGAACTCGATCGACAGCTCCGTCTTACGGCAACGCACCTTCTCGACCTAAGAGGGCGTGGTTCCTGGGGTGCGTGGGTGGGGCAGCATCGGTTTGCGATGTTGCTGAGTCACGACTTTGCCACGACGGCCCTCAACGATATGTTCGAGGTCAACGGCACACCGCTTGCGGGTTATCCCGCGCGTTTGGACAATGCTCAGAATCGAATTTTCCGCCGCAGCTACCTCTTCCTTGGGGAAGGCGATGTCTGGCAATCTGACCTGAAGTTCCGGGATATCGCACCAGTCAATTCTGGAGGCGTAGCCTCACGGTACTATCAGGACCGCGCGGTGCGCAACAATGAGGAGACCGACTCACTCGTGCTGGCGGTGCAAAGCAAGACGCTCAAGAACCGCCTGGCGACAACCCTCGGTTACAGGTGGGACGATCTCAAGGGCTACACCCTCAATCCGGCAGTCAATATCCGCAACGCCATCGGAGAGGCCCAGCGCTGGCAGGAGCTGCCTCTGTTGTCGTCTCCAAGCAACACCTTGCGCAATGGTACCTTTACCGGCGGCGCTGTGCTGCACCTCCTGCCGCAACTCAGCCTTCAGTACAATCAGTCCGAGACATCGACCGGAGCAGGCAATCAGAAGGACATGTACGCCCGGCCATTGCCCGTGTCCATGGGAACGGGGCAGGATTACGGCATCAAGTTCGCCCTATTCGGCGACCGACTCACCGGTTCGCTGACCCGTTATAGATCATCCCAGGACAACCAGTTGATTTCCTCCGTTCAGGGCCTCGGAGCATCCCTCAATGACATGGGGAGGACGCTCAATATCCCGGTGCTTGAGGCAGTTCAGGACCCACGTGACACACAGGACATCGTTTCTCGTGGGTATGAACTGGAACTCATATACAATCCGACGCCCTCGTGGAGAATTTCCACCAATGTCAGCAAGAACAACAATATCCTCACGAATGTGAACTCCCGCGCGGCACGGTTCCTTGAGGAATATGTCTATCCCCTTGAAAAAACTTCGGGTTCGGTAGTGTTGGCGAATGGCAGCACGGTGGCGCAGCAGATTGCAAACTACCGCATTTCGATGCGCAACAGCAAGACTGCGGTCGAGGGGCGCCAAGCCGAGGAGCTGCGTGAGTGGAATGCGAACTTCGTCACGAGCTATCGCGTGCCCGATGGCCGGTTCAAGGGACTGGCGTTCGGCGGAAATGTCCAGTACCGGGGATCCTCATTCATAGGAGCCATTGTGGATCCGGTCACCAATATCCCCGATTTTGCTCATCCCATCAAGGGCCCCGCCTACACAATCGTTGGTGCGCACGTGCGATATGACTTTCGAATCGCTCAGCGTTACAATGTTGAGTTTGGTTTGAACGTTCGCAACCTTCTCGACGACTATCCCTACATCGCCAAATCGGCAAGTTCGACCGATGGCGCCGTGATCGTCTATCAGCAGCTTGAGCCACGGACTGTCATGTTTACAACGACCGTTCGATTCTGATCGAATCTGGCGGCCGCCTGAGGTCTCACTCGGCCGGCCGCCGGAACCTTTGCGGTCGCAGGCCTTCGCCCGCTCCGGCTAGCGGACCAGATAGACTTCCATGAGTACCACACCGGAGTGCCCTGTCGGGCCTGTGACCACGGCGGTGTAGCCGCCCGGCTCCAGGGTGGTGAGGATGGCGGCGTCCTTGCTGTTGGGATCCGTAAGGGAAAACGCACCGACACTGAGGAATGCCTCGCTCAAGGCGGTTGAGCCGCCCCAGTTGTCATTCTGGGCGATAACGGCACCCTTCGTTGAATGGAGCGAGAGCTTCGGATCCTGGAAGAACTCGGTTATGCCCAGGTTGCTGAGACCGGGGCCGACCGCTCGCACAAGAACGGTGCGACTGGTCGTGCCACTCAATGTGAATCCCCCGATGAGGTTTTCATTGGCTCGAATCAGGGTGCGGGCCGAGAGATTGACGAGGCTTCCCACCGAATCGGGTCCTTCATAGAGCTCAATGAGCGCCATGCCGCTAGTGTCGCCCAGCCCGTTGATATGAAGCGTATTCCCGCCTGTTAAATACGGACTGGTGAGCACGGCATCCTTGCTGCCCACCGGCAGGGGGAACCCTCCAACCGCACTCCCGTCGAACTGCGTCCAATCATTGTTCGCTCCAAGGAGATTGGCGCTCGTGCCTGGAAGCGGAACATTGAAGAGCTTGATCTCGGGATCCAGAAGCACGTCGGAAACACCGAAGTTGGCGAGTGTCGGTCCAATGCCGCGCATCACCAGGTTTACGGTGCCACCTTCAGCGGCAAATCCGGCAATCAGCGTCTCTTCCCCATTTCCGGCGAATGAGCGCACGGAGAGATTGCTCAGTCGGCTCTTGGCAGCGCTGTCGTCGACGACGGTCAGACCAGCGAGCGCGCTGGTGACGCTTCCGACGGTGTTGCTGACAACTACAGAGTAGTTACCTGCGTCCTCCTGGTCTACGCCACGGATGAAGAGTACCGGAGATGTGGCACCGTTGATCGGCGTGCCGTTGTGCTGCCACTGATAGCTCAGGCCTGCACCCACAGCCTCGACATCGAACAGAACTGCGTCTCCGGAAGCGATGACCTGGCTTCGCGGCGGACGGGCGATGGAAAGCTCGGAATTCGTTTCGACATCGAATTCCGCGGTGACGGTGTCACCGGCCACCTCGGATGCGGTGACAGTGACCCTGGTCGTGCCGTTGACGACACCGGGTTGGATGTTGAGCGTGGAGCCGGTGAGTGAAACCTGCGCAACTTCAGGATTGGCGGATTGAGCCGTAAAGTTGAGGACGCTTGTCTCGGTGCCGGTTGAGTAGAGCGGCACCTCCGTGATTGAGCGAATGACGATGAGATTCTTTTCGGTCAGGATATTCGGGACCTTGTCACGCAGTGGAATGGTCTGAAAAGCCGTCGTATTGGCTGAGCCATCCACCATATTGTAGACGGGAAGCATGCCGACCTGTTTCAGGGCGGCACCACCGCTGCCTACAACACGGCCATATACGGTATAGCGCAGATCCTGGTTGGTCGTGCTTTGACCCGGAAAATAGGTATTGGTGTTGTCAACAAGGTTAAAAAAGAACTGTGAGGTTGCAGAATTGGGGTCACTGGTTCGTGCTGCAGCGAGCGTATAGAGCTCATGGGTCAGCGTGCCCTCCAGGCCGATCGGATCGTAGTGCTCGACTGCGGTGGAGTAAGGCAGTCTGAAGCCGCCGGACTGGGCGATCGAGGCGACGGTTGATGTTGTGCCGCCGGCGGTGCGATGGAAAAAGAGGTTGGTGTAGCGTCCGTCGTGCACGTACTTCAGGAAATTCTCGACATGTTTGGGAGCCCTGCCACCGCGAAGGATTACGTTGAACTTGCCGTAGACCGTATCGAACTGGACGAACTTGTCGCCGGTCTCGTTCTGGATCGTGAAATGATTCCTCAGGTCGATGGGCACGGAAGCGCCACCGGGAGGCACGACCTGCTTGGCGAGGACCGCTGTGGTCTTTGGGCGCGCAATGGTGTCGGTTTGTGCGCTCAGTGAACCGGCACTGAGAAGCGCGAGGATGAGAGCGAGTCGGCTCAGCAATGACGACATGACAAGAGGTGCAGGTTAGAATTCTCGCTTCAGGGACAGGTAGTAGCTGGCACGCCGCAATTCACCGTTGCCGCTTAGGAAAAGATCCGCGGGACCTGATGCATCAAAAATGGGATCGGCGCCGAACATGTTGCGAACGCCAAACAGCAGTTCGGTCTTGTCGAGGAATCTCGTGACTCCACGGGACGGGGTGGAGAAGCGGTAACGGACAAACGCGTCGTGATGGGTTCGCGCGGACATTGCCTGGTAGTTGATGTCGGGCAATTGGGTTGGAGTGATGCCCGAAGATTCCAGGCCCTTGTAGCGGCTGTGGAACCTGACAGACCAGCCGGCACTCAGCGGACCGCGGGCCCATACGAGGGAGGCGCTTGCCTTGTCGCGGAATGGTCCCGAGTAGAGTGGCGCGTTCACGAGATCGGCAAATTGTCCGCCGGGTACGAGCTGCTGCTCATATTTGGAATTCAGCGTGTACATGGCCGAAAGATCAAACGTGCCAATGCCGGCAAAGTCTTTCTTGTATCCGATCGAGAGATCCCAGGCCTTGAGGTTTGCCGCGTAGAGTGTGATTGCCGAGGCATCAATCTTTGTGATTTTCCCAACGGAAAATTCGTCACCCTCCGCGACGGTTTCACGGAAGATGCGACCGGGGATGGCGTCCTCGTAGGCCAGTAGTGTGGAGGTATCCAGGATGTCGATCACGTCTTCGCGTCGTGAGTCCGTAAGGTCCAGGGAGATCCTGAAGCCTGGAACGACTTCGGGGGTGTAGACGATGCCGGCGGAGACTGTGTCGGCGTGTTCCGGATTCACCTCGGAGTTGCCACCGGTGGTGATGCTCGTGTCATACGTGGAGTTGCCGCGTTTCGGATCGGTGATGCTGCCGTTGGCGGTCAGTTGGGGGAGCAGCAGATAGTCCGCTGTCGGGACGTAGCCGGTGGAATAGGAGCCGCGCAGCATCAGGTCGTTTACCGGCTTGTAGCGAACGCTGACGACCGGATTCAGCGACGTGTAGTTGCTCTTGGCCTTCTCCAGTTCGAGCTTGGCGGTGAGATCCGAGACGGATTGGGACCCGTTGGATTTCAGAACCGTGGAATCGACCTTCTGTTTGTCGCGGCTGCCTGATGCCACCACCTCAAGCAGGCGCAGGCCGGGCAGATTTCTCTGCTCGTCAAAAATGGGAATCGTGAGTTCGCCGAACACGCCGAAGGACGAAGTTGTCGTGGGCAGGATTCCCGACTGTGTGGTTCCGTCATAGATCCGGAAGGTGTCGCGAATGACCTTCTGGGCCTTGTAGCCTGCGCTGAGCTCGGGCGTGATCGAGAAAAAGGTCGGGAGCTTGCCTTCGATTCGCGCAGTCGATGCGAGTTTCTCGACGTTGCCGCGTCCGGTGCGGGCCTCGATGTGATCCGCAAGCAGATCCGAATTTATGATCGAAGAATCGAAGACATTGATCGTGCCGTTGTTGATGGCGGTCTGGAATGCGGCGCTGCTGGCTGACTCGGAGATGTCCTCCGAACGATGCATTCCGTAGGAGTACTCGATCCTCGCCTTCCAATCCTGCGGAAGGCTGAAGAGCGCACCCAGCGTAGCGGACTGGTGTTCCCGAGTGCTCTTGTTTGAACCGGTGGCAGCATACGGAAAACGCACGCGCACCTCCTGGCCAAAGGGATTTGTCGGCACGCCGACGGGAACCGTCACATATTGATTCGAACTCAGGATACCCATCGCCTGATTGCGCGCGCTCCGCTCATAGGAGAGATCGAGGTATGCCTCGGCATAGGAGGTGACGGCGTGCCGAACTTCCGTGCGGACATACTGCGTGCTCGGACGACGGTTGAGCAGGAGGCGACGGCCAAGGTAGGCCTGGGCGGTATCGGGCGACTCGGAGTCCAACTTGCCGGCATTGTCTATGAGCGGCTGAGGCCCGTCCTGTTCGAGTCCGTGAAAGTTTGCCGGGATGAAGACAAAGGAACTGCTCAGCGTGTCTCCCGTCTTCAGCACGAGATTGGATCCGTCCGTCGTGTCGACGCGGGGAGTGGTGCCGAACAGGATCTCGGTGCCGTTGAGCAGGCCGGGTGTGCCGGTTGTGGCGCGGGTCGTGTAGTCACGCACCAGATCGTAGCGGTCCTGAACGGCGAGTGAATTCGAGTTGGTGGCCCCCGCGAAGACCATCAGGCGCGTTCGGTTGTCGTTGAAGGAGGTTCCATAGCGGAGTTCGGCCTTCTTGTTGGCGCTGTCGGTATCAAAGGAATTCTCGTAGCCGAGGGTGATTTCGCCTCCGGAGTAGTCGCGCTTGGTCACGACATTGATGGCGCCGCCGATTGATCCGCCGCCCGCGGCGACGGGCGCGGACTGGGGGATGACTTCGATGCGCTGGATCGAACTGAGCGGCAGGAGGGCGAGGCGCGATGTCCGGTAGTTCATGCCGGGCATCGTGTTGGGCACGTTGGCGACGTCGGGCTGTTCGCGTCCGTTGACAAGGAGCTTCGTGTAGGCGCTGCCCATGCCGCGCATGCCGACATCACCGGAGAGATTGGCCCCGTTCGAAGAAGGCAGGCGTTCGGCCAGGAAATCACCCACCGTGAGGGCGCCGGATTGCTCGACGGTCTTGCCATCAAAGACGACATAGGGCGTTGCGTCATCGGACGTTCGCGGGCGATCGATGCTGGCATCCGCGACCGGCAGGGAGGGAGGCGGAGGAGGCGGAAGTTCGGGGGGAAGGTCGGTGACCCTTATGATGGGCTTCTTTGCCTCTGCCTCCGCCCGGGCCACCATTTGGGGTGACATGATTTGATAGCTCCGGGTTCGGACCGGGTGGCGTTGTATGGTATACGGCGTGCCCTTGAGAATGGCCGCCAAGGCCTGTTCCGTGGTGAGTTTGCCAGAAACTTTGGGAGCCTGCAGGCCTTTTAGTTCCTCGTAGGAAAAGAGGATCTCCACCTCGCCCTGGCGTGCCAGGATCATAAGGGCCAGCGGCATGGGCTGAGGTGCCACATTGAAAGGGATAGTCTTTGCCTTGGCTGCATGAAGGCTGGCCGCCGAGGATAGGAGCAGACATGCCGCACTGGCGATGACCCGGGCAATCCTGCATGAAAAGGCGGAGAGGCGTCCTGATGGGCAGCTATCTGCCTGCGTGGATCCATTCGCGCTCGGGTTGGGCAAGGTACTGAAAATCATTTAGCGAAACGTAGGAACATGATGGGCTCCCCCCTGCGCGGGAAGAGGAAATCGAGCGCGGCAGGAAGTGGGCAGATCCCAAGACTCCGGATCGCGTGCTTTGTTTCAGTCATGGAAGGGTCAATGCTCACAAAGGCGCGGCCACGTGTGAAGCACGAATATCCAGTCCATCCCTGTCGGATTGCCGGAGTAGGCAACGGGGATGATGCGTTTGTAAATGACGCTATAATAAGATCATAAATCAAGCTGCAGTCATGGAATCCTGTGGATTGATGTTTGGAGGTACTTGAGGGTGATTGATTGGGATTGCGGCGCTTTTCCGCCAACACGGCCTCCAACTGCCAATTTCCTGCAGACAGGGATCGATTGTGATGCAGGCCAGTGAAATTGCGGGCGACGGTAGGCTGATTGGCGTCTAAAAGTAGCGGAGGCCTTCCCGGTTCGCATGGATTGGGACCGGGAACTGAAAATTCCCAATCTTCCAAGCCGGGCATGACGGAGAATGTCCCTCCTGGTATCAGATCTGAATATGTCAGCCACAATGTGATGGGCAATGTGACGCATCGTTTCAATCCAACCTACCGTAGAATCACGTAGGCATGGGGTTAGCGGATGCGTGTGACAACTTAGGGAACGTTTCTCCGAAACATGGGTGAACGGGTTCATGGTGTCCGCATGCAAAACCGGATAGAGTGATGGCATCGAATCGCCCGTTCCCTCTCAAACCCTCAATCCACTCGCCCCATGATTTCCATCGCCCTTATGACCATCGCCACGTTTGCTCTCAGCGGTCTTGTTGTCGTGCTCGCCGCAAGACGCGCGCCCGTTGGCTACCAGGATGCTGATGGATTTTCATTTGGAGCCCTGCCTTCCGTCAAACGGTCCATGGCCGTGAAGCGAGAATCTCCTTCGATCGCGGAATCCACAGCGCGTGCGGTTTCCCTATCGCGCCAACAGGCGCGGGAAATGACTTTGGTTATGTAATCTGTGTTCCAGGGGTGTGTGCAAACCCGGCGGAAACGCCGGGTTTTTTGTACGCAAGAACCCTTCCTGCGCGGCGTTGTCCCGGTTGCGCGGCAGGTGTATCAGACCTTTGGATACTCGTAGCCCTTTCGGTAGTCGCGACGGAGGAGCTTGTCGGCGGCTGGGTCGCCGATGAACTTCTCGCGGACTCCATCCCATTGAAGACTGCGACCCAGCTTCATTGAGATCATGGGGAGCAGAGACAGGTTGGTTGAAAAATGGATGGCCTCGATGTCGCATGCGGGCCGGGTTCCCGTTCGGATGGCGCCAAGGAAGTCGGCCCAGAGTTCGCGGATGTTGTGGAAATCAGGCGCGTTCAGATGGGCCTGCTCCGTGATGGGAGCGTCCTTTGAATTGACGGGATAAAAGGTCCAGCCTTCACGCCAGCCGAGGTGCAGGATGCCCTTGGTTCCAAAGAAGTAGCAGCCGATACCTTCGCCCTTGCTGACGTTGTTGCCGGCAAAGCGGCGGTTTTCCCACTGGACGTCGAAGCGGCTGAAGCGAAAGGTCGCGAGTTGGTGATCGGGGGCGTTGCTGGTTTGTTCCTTCGCCGTGAGAACAGGATCGCCTGCAATCGGCCGGCCGCCGGTCGAGTAGATGTGGCTGGGATATTTTTCGCCCATGATCCAGAGCACCTGATCGAACCAGTGTACGCCCCAATCGGCTATCGTGCCGTTGGCGTATTCGAGGTAGTTTCGAAACCCCCGGGGATGTATCCCCCGGATGCCGTTTCCCTCCCGTGGATTTCGGGGATCGCCACCATTGAACGGTCTGAGTGGTGCGGGTCCGCACCACAGGTCCCAGTCGAGCTCCTTGGGGACGTCCACGTTGGGGAGCGGAGTCTCGTGGCCTCCACCCTGGGCGACAAAGCAGCGTACCATGCCAATGTCCCCGGCCTTGCCCGAGCGGATGAATTCGCGTGCGCTGATATTGTGGGGCGAGACGCGGCGATGGGTGCCGACCTGGACAACCCGGTTTGCAGCGCGGGCGGCATTCACCATGGCGCGTCCTTCCATGACGGTGTGGCCGATGGGCTTTTCGACATACACGTGGGCGCCAGCGCGGACCGCGGCGATCATGGGTAGCGCATGCCAGTGATCCGGTGTGGCGACGATCGCGATGTCCGCCTTGCTCCTGTCGAGAAGATCGCGGTAGTCCCTGAAGGTTTTCGGTGTCTCTCCTGTTCCCTCTGCGACGTGCTTGAGTGTGAGCTCGAGCTGACGCGCATCGACGTCGCACAGTCCCACGATTTCGCAGGCGCTGCTTGCCATCGCTTCCTTCAGGATGTTGTTGCCCCACCAGCCGCATCCGATCAGCACGGTTCGGAATTTGCGTTCGCCGGAAACATCGGCAGATCGCAGGACCCGGGGGAGGGAGGCGAGAGCGGTGACGGCAGCGGAGGACTTCAGGAAATGGCGTCGGTGCATGATGAGGCTCTTTGAGGGTGGGGATGATCTGCGGTTGGACTGAGGAAAAGGGGGAGAGGATTCGTACGTTGACAGCCAAGAGCGTAGCTGACGATCCGGGAAATGGAGCGGGCGAATTTTTGGAGGCGAGATACGCTGTCCTCAGCGGAATGATGGAATGATGAAGACCTACTGAGCCCGGTTTACCGGCAGAAAACCGAACGCGGCGAACACCGCGCGGGCCTCGGCGCTGGTGAGATGGGTTATCCAGGCCTTGCTTGCGGCAACGTCTTTCGATGAGCGCAGAAGAGCGATGGGATAGATGATCCGCGGTCCCTCCTCCGCTGGTATTTCGAAAACGACGGTCACATCCTTCGAGATGCGTGCATCGGTCTTGTACACGACAGCCGCGTCTGCGTTGCCTGCAGCAACCGCAGCGAGCGTCGTGCGCACGTTTTCAGTGGGAATGATTTTTGGGCGGAGAGCCATCCAAAGACCGATTTTTTCGAGGTACTCCTTCGCGTAGATGCCGGCGGGTACGGTTTGGGGTTCGGCGATTGCGAGCCGCCGCACGGATTTTTTCAGGAGATCCCTGGGGCCAACAAGCGATTCGCCTGCATCGGTGTGGGTGATGATGACAAGCGTGTTGGAAAGCAGTGGCAAGCGCATTGCCGGATCGATCAAGCCGGCCCTTGCGAGTTCGTCCATTTTTGCCTCATCCGCCGAAAAGAAAACGTCCGCCCGCGCGCCTTCGCGGATCTGGCGGGCGAGGGTGCTGGAGGCGCCGAAGTTGAAACGGATCCTGTCGCCTGACCTGGCCTCGTAGGTCTTCGCGATCGCGGTGAGCACATCGGAAAGGCTTGCCGCGGCGAAGACGGTGACCTCCGCCGCACAGGCAGTGGCCAAGGGCAGATGCACGCCGGCAAGGAGGAGAAGGAGCAATTTGAACCCACGATTCATCGGATTTTTCCGATTCTGGCAGATGCTGCGCCCAGTTCAATAGCACGGGTTTGGAACGAGGAGGGTCGGTCAGGACGTGTCGCGGATTGACCCTGGTTCAGAGGTGCCCTATGCATCGACTGACCGCAGAAATGAAGAATGATCCGACAAGAGGCGTGCTGGAACTGCCTGAGGGGCACAAGAAGGTGCTGCTCCATTCGTGTTGTGCGCCCTGCTCGGGTGAGGTGATGGAAGCGATTCGCGCATCGGGAATCGAGTACACGATCTTTTTCTACAATCCGAACATTCACCCCCGGGAGGAGTACGAATTGCGCAAGTCGGAAAACATCCGTTTCGCCGAGAAGCACGGCGTGCCTTTCGTTGATGCGGACTATGACACGGACAACTGGTTCGAGCGGGCAAAAGGGCTCGAATGGGAGCCCGAACGCGGTGCCCGCTGCACCATGTGTTTCGACATGCGTTTTGAACGCACCGCCCTTTATGCCCATGAGCACGGCTTTCATGTCATCACGAGTTGTCTGGGCATCTCCCGCTGGAAAAACATGGAGCAGATCAATGAGTCTGGAGTGCGTGCCGCGTCCCGGTATCCGGGCATGTCCTACTGGACCTACAACTGGAGAAAGAAGGGCGGTGCTGCCCGGATGATCGAGATCTCCAAGCGGGAGAATTTCTACCAGCAGGAGTATTGTGGCTGCATCTATTCCCTGCGCGACACGAACAAATGGCGGCTTGCCAATGGGAGGGAGAAGATTGTGCGGGGCGTCAAGTTCTACGGGATGGAAGGTTCGGCGGCCGAAGGCGAACCGGATCGCGGCGCCTCGGACGGCTGCCCACAAACCTAGATCAACTGCAATGGACCTACGGTTCGCTGCCGAAGCGGAAATCCTGCGCGGCGGCGACGATCACGGGTTTTCCTCGATAAAGCGCGGGTTGAAAGCGCCAGGAGCGCAAGGCCTCGACAGCGATTTCGGCGAGATAGGGATGGGATTCGGCGGATACCGTAGGAAGACGGACCATGCCGCTTTCGTCGATGTAGAAACGCACGCGTACCGTACCGCGGATCCCATCGATCCTTGCCTTGGATGCGTACTTGGGATTTACGGTGCTCAATGCAACCGGCGGCTTGTCGAGCTTGTCTGACTCTATGAGCTGGTGGGAAAGTCGCGGGGATCGCCCGGCCTCCATGTATTTGTTGGTGATGTTGATCGTGTTGCTTTCCACGTATCCGGTGCGTTCGAAGTTGAACACCAGTTCGATCTTCACACCGATGTTTTCGCCGTCGAGCTGGGCTGGAATGAATTTCCAATCCTTAAGCGCTGCTTTGCAGGCCGTTACGAAAGGCTCGTGTGTATAAGCGAGCGCGAGGGAATCAACCGCTTGCCCTTCTGCGCTGACACTTACAGCCATCACCACCTCGCCTTGGGACACACCCTCACCGATCAGTACCAGGGGGAATTCAGGAAGGGGATTGTCGGGATGGAGTTTGACGGACTTGAAGGCCGCCAGCAGCGGTTGGGCGGCCGCGAAAACCAGGCAGAGGGAAAGGCGGATGGACGCTTTCATGACGCGGAGGGGACGGATGCGAATAAAACCAACTTCGGCGGCTCCGCAACTCACGCCAGCGTCCCGGGCCCCTCGGCGTCGAATTGCCTCGTCCGGGGACAACACGAAGGGCTGACAGGCGACGGGACGGAAGTAACAATTGGGATTCTTGGATTGTTGTCTCCTTGTGCCGCAAGGAACGAATCCCTAACCGGATCGCCAGTCCCAAACGCTCCCCCATGCTTTCACCCGATCCGCAGATTGACGCCCGCATCCAGGTGCTCGGCAAGAGCCTCTTCAAGATCATGGAGGATCATCCCGCACCGGGGATCTTCTCGAAGAAGGGCGCGTACGCGCGCATCATGGAATGGTCGATGCGCGATCCGGCCTTCAAGGCGCAGCTCTTCCGGTTCGTGGATGTCCTGCCGTCACTCTCCTCAAGCGCGGAGATTGTGCGTCACCTTCGGGAATACCTTGGCGAAAAGGCAGTGGAGCTTCATCCTGCCCTTAAGGCCGGGCTCGGAGCCGCATCCTTTGCACCTGCCCTGGTAGCGGGTCCCGTCAAGGCGCAGGTGACCGACATGGCTCGTCAGTTTGTCGCGGGAGAAACGGCTGACGACCTGGTGAAACGACTCCTCGCGAACGCCCGCCAGGGCATCGCCACCACGATCGATCTGCTCGGAGAAACCGTGGTCAGCGAGGCCGAGGCAGACGAATTCCTGAAGCGGAATATCGAAATCCTCGAGATTGTTGGCGAGGCGCTGCGTCGCAATCCGGAACCGTGTGCAAGCGACGTTGGGCGTGGAGATGAGCGCCTTCCCCGGTTGAACCTCTCCCTCAAGATTTCCGCTCTCACGCCCGAGGTTCATCCTGCGGATCCGGAAAACTCCATCGAGGCACTCAAGCACCGGCTGCGCCCAATACTGCGACGAGCCGCTTCAATCGGTGCACTGATCAACTTCGACATGGAGAGCTATCGCACTAAGGACCTCACGCTTGCGCTGTTTCGCTCCATTCTTGAAGAGGCGGAGTTTGCGAAAACCCCGGCCGTTGGCATTGCGGTGCAGGCCTACCTGCGGGAAAGCGAGCGCGATCTCCGCGACCTCATTGCATGGGCGAGGGCGCGCGCCCGTCCGATCACCGTGCGACTCGTCAAGGGGGCCTATTGGGATTTTGAGGTCATCAGCGCGGCGCAGAAGGGCTGGCCCGTTCCGGTTTGGCAGCGCAAGCCTGAGAGCGATGCGGCATTCGAGAATCTGACGGTGCTTCTGCTGGAGAACGCGGATATCGTTTCGACTGCCTTTGCATCGCACAACGTGCGGTCGTGTGCCCATGCGATTGCTCGTGCGGAACGACTTGGCGTGGATCCGCGTGCCTTTGAATTCCAGGCGCTCTATGGCATGGCGGAGGAGCTCAAGGCTGCACTCCGGAAGAGCGGGTATCGGGTTCGTGAATACTGTCCGGTGGGGGAGTTGCTGCCTGGAATGGCGTATCTCGTCCGCCGTCTTCTCGAGAACACCTCCAACGAGGGTTTTCTGCGAGCGAGCAATCGCGGTGAGATCAGTCGCGAGAGTTTGCTGGCGAATCCGTTGGATCTGCTCGCCGTGGCTACGCCGACCTCTGCGTCCTTTCCTCACGAAAAGCCCGGAGCGTTTCGCAATGTCGCGAACACCGACTTCACCCAGAGCGAGAACCGCGATGCGCTGAGGCGCGCCTTGAATGCTTCCACGGGAAGCGAGGGCGCGGGGCAGTGGAAACGGCACTGGCCACTGGTGATTGGCGGCCGGAGGTGCGAGCCTTCCGGACGCGGCTATGCAGTCGCGGCCAACCCGGCACGCCCGGCCGAGGTCCTGGGAGAGTGGTCATTGGCGTCCCGTGCAGATGCGGACCTCGCTGTCGCTGCAGCGGCTGCGGCGTTTCCCTCCTGGCGATCGACTCCTGTGGAAACCCGGGCCCGGCTTCTTGAACGGGTGGCAGACCTGATGGCGAGCCGCCGATTTTCGCTCTGTGCGCTTGAAATCAAGGAGGCGGGGAAGCCGTGGATCGAGGCGGATGCGGATGTCAGTGAAGCGATCGATTTCTGCCGGTATTATGCCACCGAGATGCGGCACCTCGCGAAACCCGCGACCACGCAGGCGGTCCCTGGGGAATCCAATGTGCTCATGCACACCGCGCGTGGTGTCGGCGTGGCCATTGCGCCCTGGAATTTTCCGTTGGCGATCCTGTGCGGGCTCACCGTCGCGCCGCTTGTCGCGGGGAATACGGTGATCATGAAGCCGGCGGAGCAGACATCGATCATCGGTGCAGTGTTCATGGATCTGCTGATGGAGGCAGGCCTGCCGCCGGGGGTGGTCAATCTGATCACCGGGCGAGGAGAGGAAGTGGGTGCTCATCTTGTTTCGCATCCGAGGACGGACTTCATCGCCTTCACTGGTTCACGGGCGGTGGGGCTCAAGATCTGGGAGACTGCAGGGCGTACGCTTCCCGGCCAGGCGAACCTGAAGAAGGTCGTCTGCGAGATGGGGGGGAAGAATGCGATGATCGTGGATGCCGATGCCGATCTCGATGAGGCAATACCGGCGGTGTTGTATTCAGTTTTTGGATTCAGTGGTCAAAAATGTTCGGCGCTGTCACGGCTCATTGTGATCGATGCGATATATGAGGCATTTGTGCAGCGCCTGGTTGCCGCGGCGGCGAGCCTGCCGGTGGGAGATCCGGCGCTACCCGGCACGCTGATCGGGCCGGTCATCGATGGTGAATCGCGGGATCGACTCCTTCAGCGTGTTGCAGAGGCGAAACGCGAGAGCCGACTGGTTTTCGAGGGAAGGGTTCCCGACGTTACCAAGGCCGGCGGCGGTTACTTTGTGCCTCCCACGATCTTTGCCGATGTCCAGCCCGGGCACATGCTTGCCCGTGAGGAGCTGTTCGGCCCCGTGCTCGGAATCATGCGTGCCAGGACTCTTGACGACGCACTTGCGCTGGCGAATGACACGGATTATGCGCTCACCGGTGGGGTGTTCTCGAGGAGCCCGTCGACACTGGCCCGCGCGCGTGAGGAATTCCGATGCGGCAATCTCTACCTGAACCGGACGATCACCGGCGCACTGGTGGAGCGTCAGCCCTTCGGCGGCTTCGGAATGAGCGGTGGCGGTACGAAGGCGGGAGGACGGGCGTATCTGGAGAATTTTCTATTTCCCCGCGTCATCAGCGAGAACACGATGCGCCGCGGATTTACTCCGCCCGAGGAAAAGGACGCGAGCTGAGGCGGGGGGCGGTTCTCCGGAATAGGGAGGTACGGTTCACGGTTCGTCGGTTATTCGAGCGGTCCCGGCCCCCAGCGCACCGACAGTCCAAGATTCATCGACGCGAATGCCGGCCGTCCAATGGATTGGCCGTCGAACCCCTACATCTCGCGCCTGGCGCGCTGTTCGTTGGCCTGTGCGACAAGTTTCGGATCTATCGGGATGCCGGCCTTGGCCAGCGCGGCTTCGAGCAGGACTTCCCCTTTTATGTAGCCGACAACAACATCCACCACTCGACCCTCGCGATCGATGATGAATTGGGCGGGTATTCCTGGAACATCATACAGTCGCTTGGAGGCTCGCTCCTCACTTTTCCCGGCCGGGTCGAACGCCCAGATGATATCGGGGTAGCTGGCTTGGTTTGCCTTCACCCAGTTTTCGAAGTTCTCCCGCGTATCGCTCGTACAGGAGCCAATGACAACTACCCCCTGATCCTTGAGCTGGGCACCCACTTCCTGCGTGTGTGGCATGGCTGCCTTGCAGGGACCGCACCAGGGTGCCCAATAATCGAGCACAACGACTTTCCCGCGATAGTCGGAAAGTCTCACTTCGCGTCCGGCCAGGTCGTGCATCACGAAATCCGGCGCCATTGCCTTTCCGCTGCGCCATTTGGAAAAGAACTGAACACGTTTGGACTCCCGCTCCGCCTGAGCGGCTCGGAGTTTGATCACATCCTCCGGCACGTCGGTGGCCTTGTCCAGGGCGGCCTTCAGCTCTGCGACCTTCGTTTTCCACGCGGCCGCCGCAGCCTCGTCCACCACCGGTCTGGCCGGTCTGCCCTCGGCATCGAGCGGACCCCACTCCTTTACGAAACGCGGGTAGTAGGGACTGAACCGGTGGACAATTGTCCAGCGCCGCGGGTCGGTCGGATGTTTCTCGATGAAAGCGAGCCCCAGATCCCTAAGCCTGAGAGACAACTGTTCGAAATATTGGTCGAATTCGATCCGCGACATCTCCCGCATCGGCTTGGGTGGAGCCTCGTCGCGGGCCGCCACATAGGCCTGCCAGTCTCGATCGGCATCATTGGAAGTGGCGGCACGAGAATTGTCGGACAGCCCTGTGCCGATCAAGGCAAGTGCGAATCCGAAAAGATGGAGCGAGGGTTTCATGGATGACTCGGTAGCTTTGTTTGGCTGCGGGAGGCTCGTTCCCAATTTCGGGCGTCAGAGAGGCTTTTTGATTGCGATCCGGAATTCGCGCAGGCGGATGTCACCCCAGGTGCTGTAATTGAGGACAGTAAACGAACCGGGGTCCATCGGCGGGATGTCATTGAAGACGTTGATTACCATCGCCTGGATCTCGAGTCCAAAGAGCAGCCGGTTGAGGCCACGCGCAAATCGCGAGTCGCGCGAGATCCGGTCGCGCAAACCGAACCGGTAGGTCAGGGAGCAATCATGATAGACCTGCCGTTCCACCGTGTCTGCGCCCTTTGACATGATAAGGAACGGGTTGCTGGTAACCGGGGGGCCGGGAATCTTGAAGCGATTGTAGTAGTAGGTGGACCAACCGAGCGACCAGGACCGGTAGTCCCAGATCAAACTCGAGGTGTGCCGGAGCTTGAGTGGGCCGGAGGAGGTATAATTGGCAAATTCGATCAATGGTTGGCCGTAGGTGATGCGGCGCTGGTAGTGCTCCGTGTAGCTGCCGATCGTCATGAACTCAAAATTGCCAAATCGTTTTGTTGGGCGCCGATAGCTCAGGCTGATGTCGAAACCCTCATTGATCGACTTTAGCAGGTTGAGATTGCTGAGGTTGACGGTGGTGATTGGACCGACTCCGGAAGGGTCACCGGGAATGACCGGTCCGCGCGTTATCCGGTCGGGATAGACATCCTCCAGATCGACCATCTGTTGGGCGTTCACGGTGCCGATATTGTTGTCCTTTTCGATGCGATACCAATCCACGCTCAGGCGGAGTCCCTTGATCCGCTCCGGTTGCCAGACGACCCCGGCGTTCCAACTGTCGGAGACTTCGGGCACGAGGTTGGGATTGCCACCGCTTATCGTGCGCACAGGAGTCGACTGCCTCCCGCGCCGAGGGTCAGAGACGTTGGTTGTCCCGGTAGAGAGTGCGGAGTTGAGGAGCAACTGGGAGTAGGTGGGCGGGAGAAAGCCACCACTGTAGCTGGCGCGGAACGTCAGGCCGGCGAGCGTCTGGAGTCTGAATCCGGCGGTGGGCTGCGTGGAACGAAAGGTTGCCTTGTTGTTGAGGATGTTCGGCGGTGTGGTGGGAACCGGAAACTCCGGAATGGAGGCCGTGCCGGTATTGACCTTGTAGGCCTCGCTGCGACCAGCGAACTGCAGGTCCAGCTTTTTGATGAGCGGCCAGGTGCGATCCTCACCCAGCAAGGGAATGAGAAATTCGAGATAGGCGCCGGTGGTCACCTGCTTCTTGCCCAGGTAGCGTGTGGCCGAAACGAGCGTATTGCTTTCGGCGTTTGCTTCCTGTCCGAGACTGTCGTCGAAACCCTCCTGACGACGCTGCAGGCCGGCTGCCGCCGTGATGGCGCCCGCCTTCCAGTGCCACAGCGGGCCGGCTGCGCGAAACGAGACATCATCCAATCCGCTCCGACCTCCGCCCGATCGCGAATTGATCAACGAGAACAGTTTCAGGGGTGCGAGCCGCACGTCGACAAAGGGATTCTGGGCTCCGGTCGCGAAGGTTGTGGGGAAGCTGGAATTGTTCAAGAATGCCTTGGTGAAGTAATAGGTACTCGTCTCGGAGCGCGTATAGTCTCCCTGCAACTGCCACTCGCGCGGGAGTTTCAGCAGGAACCCCGCCCCAATCCGCCTGGATTGGTTGTTGCTCATGACCGGGGAATCCGTTCCGGAAGGAAAGGGAAGCGTGACAATGACGGTCTGATTGAAGGGGTTGATGGGCGAGCTGGCCGGTATGGAAGTCGTGGCCGTGTTGATGGATTCGCGCGAACTGCGCCTGCCGGTGTAGCCAAACTCGAAGTTTAGTTCGAGGGCGGGCGTGACTTCATGCCGCAGCGAAGCGAGGAAGCTGCGGTCCACAAGCGCCTGACCGATGTTGCTGCGAAGTGCCTTGCTTTGTACGCCATCTGAAAGCGACATGTCGAATTTGCCTGCGTTGGCCAGCAGGCCGGCACCGAGGGTCGCGGGTGAGGTTCCCAGGGTTGTGCCCGCCGGGACATAGGTCACAGTCGAGTTGAGTGCACCCCCGCCATAGGCGGGCTTCAGGGTCAGATTCGTGCCAATGCTGCTGCGAATGTTGGGGAGCGCGCCGAAGAAGACGGAATTGAACAGCGAGGTCGGGCCCCCCAAGTTGGCGTAGGTTTGGCGGTCGTAATCTGCAAGCACGGGGCGGTCCTGATAGAGAAGATTGGACGTGTCCGACCACGAGCCGGACAGCATGAGCTGGGTTTTCCCTCCTCGCATTGACAGGCCGTACGTCAGATCAACCTTCTTGATCGGGGCATCGGTGTCGAAAGGGGTCTGGTAGGAGGAGCGAATCTCGCCGCCCGAGTAGTTGCGTTTGAGCACGATGTTGATCACTCCACCGACCGCGCTTGCGCCGTAGATGGCCGAGGCGGAGGTGGGCAGTACCTCAATCCGCTCAATCGCCGCGATGCTGATCCCGTTTACATCGGGCTGGGCCTGCGAGCCGCTGCCAACGCCTGCAAAAAAGTAGGTCGCGTTGCGACGTCCATTGACGAGGATGACGGTCTGATTGGCGCCGAGGCCGCGCAGGTTCACCACGCTGCCGGACCCACCAAGAAACACCTGCTGTTGGCCGCTGACGGCCGTGGCGTCCATTGGCAGATTCCGACGAAGGAAGTCCTGCAGATTGACCACGCCCACACGGTCCAGGGTCTTGGCGTCGAAGATGTAGTAGGGCTGAATGTCGTCGACCGTGCGGGGCAGATCAACGTTGGCCGACGCGAAGGGCTTGGCGCGGCCGTCCGCAACCTCGAAAGGAGCCATCTCAGTCACGGCGTCGGCCTGGAGCACGAAGGGATCGAGATTGGTGATGTCATCATTCGGCCCGACGCGGCGCATCACCTGTCCGGTGATGGAGATGTTGTGACCACTTCGGACGTTCACTCCCGTGATGTGCAGCGGCTGATAACCGGGCGCGGTGGCCACAAGCGTGTAGGTGCCCCCCGGCACGTCCTCCAAGAGGTAGTCGCCGTTCCGATCGGTAAGGACGGACTGCCCCGTTTCCCAAACCTGCACCGTTACTCCACTTGCCGGGCGCCCATTCGGATTGTACAAAGTTCCCTGTACGGATGCCCTTACCGCCGGGGCAATCCGGGTGACGACGAACTTGCCGGCGCTGTTCCGGCGGGCGGTGAAACCGGTGCCCTGTAACAGCCGACCAATGGCATCGTCCGGCTCAAACTCACCCACGACTTCGTTGGTGCGGACCTTGGCGAGATCGTCGGCTCGATAGAGCACGTCCATGCCGGATTGCTTCGAGAAGAGCAGCATCGCGTCGGTGGCGGGCTGCGCCGGAATGTTGAATTTCACCGGCGTGGCAGATGCGGTGAATGCAGTCAGGAGCAGGCCGACAAGAAGTCGGCTAAGGAGTCTAATGGAGGAGCGCATGAGGTTGCGTGATAGGGGGCGTCTGCTCCTGTTGACGACCCAGCGGCGCTGATTCCTCCCCGAGGCGCAAAAATTCTGAGAGATTATCTGTTCCTGCGAACCGCCTTGTTCAGCGGACCAGGATCTTCACGCGGCTCTCGGCGCGCAGCACGCGAACGGGAAGCGTATCTTCCAGTGAAGCCAGAAATTGGTTGAAGTCATCAAGGGTAAAGCGACCGCCCAACCGGCAGGCGGCGGCTTCGGGGGTGATCGTGACCTGCAGATTGTGATATCCGGCGAAGGTCTGCAGCGCTTCGCCGAGCGGAGTGTTGTTGAATACTGCCTTTCCCAATCGCCAGGCGGCAGCATCCTCGGCGGCCTCTCCGGAAAGGCGGTGCAACTCGGCGTTGCCAGCCACAACTGTCATTTGGTCGTTGCGGAGCAGGGTGACTTCCGTGGCTGCTTTTTCCCCGCCATCTGGGCGCACCGCCACGGAGCCTTCCAGCACTGTCACCTTCAAGGCGCCGTCCTCAGATGTCCGTACATTGAACTGCGTGCCAGTGACCCGCACGGAACCGCCGGGTGTCTCAACGATAAACACGTGTCCCGCATCCTTGGCCACCATGAAGAACGCTTCGCCGGCTTCGAGTCGGACGTGACGCTTGTTACCGTCAATGCGAACCGCGATTCGCGACCGCGCATTCAGTTCCACCTGCGAGCCGTCAGCCAGTCTCATGCTGGTACGTTGTGCCAAGTGGGTGGTAACCGACTGGGGGCGCTGGGCGAGCCAGAGCGCACCTATTGCGATCGAGGCTGCAGCGACGCCGACCGTTATCCATTTGCGCGCTCCTGAGCGTCGGCGGGTGCTGGGAGGATCATCACTCGACGCCAATACCCCTTCCGCCGCCATCACTGGCAGCGTACTGCGCAACTGGATGTAAAACTGCTGGAAATGGGCCAGACGCCACTCGTGTGCTGGATTGGCTGCGAGCCAGCCCGCAAGCGAAGCTTGTTCGGCAGGAGACAGCGATCCACCGTCCAGACGGGTGGCCCAACGGAGGGCTTCCTCATCCATGTGCTGGCTGCGAACGTTGTTCTCGGTCCCCTTCATGATTCAATTGACCGCAGTACAGCGGTGACTCGGCATTGGCACGAGCGAGTGTCCATTGCCGTCGTGCGCCTGTCGGGCTGCATGGAGCAGCCGGACTGCGCGATAGAGTCGCTTTTCCACCGTCTTGCGCGGTACGGACAGGCGTCGGGAAATCTCCTCGTGCGACAGGCCTTCGACAGTACGGAGCAGCAGGACGTCCCGGCACTCCTGGGTGAGCCCAGCGATGGCTTGCTGGAGGAGAGTCCATTCTTCGCGAGCCATGACTGTATCTTCAACGCTGGGCAGGCCGCAGGGGGCGGATTCCTCTGCTGCGGGCTCGTCCCGGAACGGTGAACGGGCGCGATGCTTGAGTTCATCGATCGCGAGGTGGCGGGCTGTCGTATAGAGCAGCGCATGCGGGTGCGCGACCTCCTGTCGCTGCATGACGGCATGCACCCGGGCCTGTGCGTCCTGCACAATGTCCTTCGCTTCAGTTTCGCACCCGACCATCCGGGCCACATAGCGGCGGAGGGGAGCGAGGGTGGTGCGGAAAAAGTCGGCATGACAGGAAGCCTCCGTCGAGGAGGTGGAACGGGCTGGTGAGCCGGCGGGCTGTTCGGAGGAGGTCGGACTCAAGGATGTGGCGCTATCAATGGGACGACTCAGGCTGGGATTTTCCTCCCTGCAAGATTTGCTTTGAGAGCAAACGCGGCCATCCTGGGATATTCAAGCCTGCCGATTTAATGGTAGTGTCCGAAGAGTTCAGCAAAAAGGCGGATCATGGTAGGTGGTGTGGTGAATCAACCGAAAACACAGCCGTCCCACAGGCGCAGTTTTGAGGGCATGAGCAGGTGATTGTCAGAGGGAGGAGGTGGCGGAGGCGGCCGAGGTCCATTCATGTTTTTTGC
>JACTNC010000029.1 GCA_014584295.1 Verrucomicrobiota bacterium | reverse complement strand
TGGCAAAAAACATGAATGGACCTCGGCCGCCTCCGCCACCTCCTCCCTCTGACAATCACCCGCTCATGCCCTCAAAACTGCGCCTGTGGGACGGCTGTGGAATTCTTTCGTGCACGGCGCCGGCGGTAACCGCGGGTTATGGCCGGGGCGCAACCTCGGCATCATAGGCCAATGGGGAAAGCACAACGAGCAAGCCGCTGAGCAATACGGATCGCATGGCCGGAACGGATGGGAGCATTGATTGCTTCATGAGGATATTTGGGCACAAAGGACCTCAATCAATTTCCTGATCCTGGC
This sequence comes from Verrucomicrobiota bacterium, assembly GCA_014584295.1. Lineage (GTDB taxonomy): Bacteria > Verrucomicrobiota > Verrucomicrobiia > Opitutales > Opitutaceae > UBA6669. The sequence continues at coordinate 57,592 of JACTNC010000029.1, read as the reverse complement.
AACACGCTTGTCACTCGCTCTGTAAAGTAATAGCCCATTTTCCACTCGGTGAACGGATCGGATTCACGATCTCTGGAGTCGCACAATCCAACGCAAGTACGGACAGGATGATTTCCTACCGGCGGTCACAAATATTCTCGACGGCCCGGATCTCGTCGCCTGCATATGCTACACTTGGGAAACGCTGCATGTGGCTCAACCGTCTCTCTTGAACGGTATCTTGCATTGCCAGAAGCATCATGTGTCCGTCTGGTTTTTTTCTCGCCATCATCCAGATTCATCCGATAGGGCTCTGAACCATCCGATCCATGCCTCCATCGAGAGCTTCTACCCCCGCTTCCGATCTGAATCAAGACCGATGGTTCTTGGAAAATGTGCATTTGCACGATGGACAACTGAAGTCGTATCTGCACGGCGCATTCCCGCGGGTACGCGATGTCGACGATATCGTGCAGGAATCCTACCTTCGACTCTGGCGTCGGCAAACGGAACACCCGATTGCCTCAATCAAGGCATTTCTCTTCACAATCGCGCGCCGGCTGGCAATCGACACTTCGCGACAACAAAGCCGATCACCAATCGAATACATTGGCGTTCCGGCACAGATGGATGTCAGAGACGAGTCAGAAAACGTCATCAATAATGTTTGCCGCGCAGAGCGGATTCGCCTGCTCACCGACGCAATCGATGCACTGCCAAGGCGCTGTCGGGAAGTTATTATCCTGCGCAAGATCCAACTTCTCTCGACACACGAAGTCGCAATGCGACTGCGCATCACCGAGCATGCAGTGGAGAACTACTTCACTCGCGGCACCGCGCGAATCCGGAAGCATCTGAGACTGTGCGGCCTTGAGCGAACACTTGGGAGCGAAGGTTGAAAGACATGGACTCCTCCATCGACCCCAGTTCACGGGAACGCGACAGCATAGCCGCTGCAGCCGCCGATTGGATCTGTAGGCGGGACGCTGGCATGTCGACATCGGAACGCAACGAGTTCCGCGAATGGCTTGCGGCCGATCCACGGCACAGTGCAATGTTTGCGAAGCTCAATCCTAAAGGTGACGACTGCGATTGGATGTGGCACGCTGGCGTGGTAGAGGATGTCATCAGCGGGTTGGAGCAACGCCAAGCCCGACGCCGTCAGGCGCGCAAAGAGGTTGCCTTGATAGGGACTGCCGCAGTTGCAATACTTGGCGCCTTCTACTTTTACTGGAACACCCAGCCTCCATCGGGAATGCCCATCGCCCAGGCGCATCAAGAATCGTTGCTCGTTTTTCAACCCAAACTGCGCCCGCTTCCGGACGGTTCACTGGTCGAGCTCAAGTCGGACGCCCTTATCGAGGTTAAATTTAATACAAGTGTCCGTCAGGTCTTTCTCTTGAAGGGTGAGGCGTTTTTTAAAGTGGCCAAGGAACACGCGCGTCCATTTGTCGTAACGGCAAGAGGAGTGGACGTCGTTGCGGTTGGAACCGAATTTTCTGTGAATTTGGCTTCAGCGAGCGTCGACGTAACGGTCAAAGAGGGAACCGTTGCGGTTGGCCAACCTGCCAACGAGTCTATTTCAGATAGCCCGGTCCGTTCTCATACCTCTGCGCGCGCGCTGATAAATCATGGAAATTGTGCGAGTGTTTCGCCAACCAAGGCGGGCTCGATACCGATCGAACCCATTTCAGATCATGAACTGGCTGAGAAGCTTTCGTGGCGCATTCCTCGTATTGAATTCACAAACACACCCCTGCGCGACGTCTTAGCGCGACTTGCGGCCTACAATCGCACGCGTGCCATTTTGGAAAATTCAGAATTGGGTGATTTGCGAATCAGCGGAGTGCTGCGGGTCGATCGAATGGATTCCCTGCTTGAAATGTTGGAATCGGATTTTGACGTATCTGTCGAGCGAACGAACAGCGAAGGAATCTTGCTGCGCCGAAATCGACACAAGCAAAATACTGGGTGACAAAGCAGTAACGAGCATTTCGTTCGCTTTACCCGAAAGAAGGAATCGAAACGATTCTTGCTGATGTAGCTGCAGCCGTGCTCGTCCGCGCTTGGCTCGCCGACTCCAAGCAATGAAGCGCTGTGGCTTCGCCAAACCCAAGGGCAGAACCTCCGCTTGCATCTGTCAGGAATGCAGGCAGCAGCCTCTCCAAATGGACCTTGAAGAATCGCCGCGATATTTTGAGGAGGTTTTTGCTCGTAGATCGTTTCTATTGGTATGCCCCAGCCGAAAGGAACCGAACGTTAACGCAGCATGTTCGCGAGCGTGCCAGACACTAACTTCAAATTGCGACGTCGCGGATTCGCCCTGCTCTTCAGCATGCTTGTTTCTGGAGCGCCGTTGTTTGGAGTGCGTACAGAAAAGATCATGTTCAACCTCCCCCGCAATACTGCGGAGCGAGCGTTGAAGGATTTCTCCGTCCAATCGGGATGCGAAGTGCTATTCTCGAGTGCGGCAGCGGCTGACGTACGAACAAACGCAGTCAAAGGCAAATTTACCCCAAGCGAAGCCGTGCGGCTTATGCTTGCCGGTACTGTACTGCGGGTCGTCAATGACAAGAATGGCGTGGTGAGGGTCGTCCGGTCTGAGGAGCATTCAGATAGAGGCGGGAGCGGGAATGCTCCGAACTCATCCTCTAGGGCAACAGGCTCCTCCAATAATTTTCCAAATAAAACCCAGAATAGTGAACCTCAACCCTCAACACGAACGACCAGCCCCGTGAAATCAAAAAATCCCTTCGTAAGACTTGCAGCCTTGTTCGCTCTTGCCCACGTACTCGCCACCCCTGTGCCCGCAGCAGAAGGCATATCGGCGCCCGGTGTCATTCAAGGACGGGTATTCAACTTGTCGAGCGGCTCATACCTCAACAATGCCCGTGTCTCGATTGACGCTCTCTCCAAGACTGTGTTCACGAACGAAAGGGGTGAGTTCACGTTGAGCGATGTTCCCGCCGGCCAAGTGGAGATCCGGGTTTTCTACACGGGTATGGCGCCAGCTGTTGCGAAGCTATATGTGGAGCCTGGTACCACGGTTCGAAAGGATTTCGACCTTAATTCACGTGAAGAGAGTTCCGATGGCGAGCGCGTCAAACTTGACGCATTCGTCGTGGCAGCCATGCGCGAAACGAATGCGAGCGCCATTGCAATAAACGAACAGCGCTTCGCAGCAAACATCAAGAATGTCGTAGCCGCGGACGAGTTCGGTGACGTTAGCGAAGGCAACCTCGGCGAATTTGTCAAATACCTCCCTGGAGTAACCGTGGACGGAAACAGTTGGGATGTGCGCAATATTTTGGTTCGAGGCTTCAGTTCCGACTATACTGCGATTTCGATCGACGGCAATCGGGCAGCAAACGCCGCATCATCATCGACGAATCGTACAGTCGAAGTCAGCAGTTTCCTGTCGATGAACAATGTCGCGCGCGTGGAGGTGATAAAGTCGCCCCTGCCCGATGTTGCAGCCGACATGCTGGGTGGCTCGGTAAACGTCATCACCAAGAATGCCTTCGAGCGAAGGAAAGCCCAATTCACCTATCGGGTATTCGGGAATTTCAATGCTCAGGATGTCGACTTCGGCCGCTTCGCGGGGTTTACCCCAGGAAAGACGAGCGCTCAAAAGATCGAACCGGCTTTTGACCTAAACTATATCGCACCGATTACCCCGCGATTTGGGATAACATTCAACGCGCAGCACACCCGCAGATACAGTGACATCCAACAAATTGACCCCTACTGGCTTCCAAGTCGAGCCAGCACACCTTTCACTACCGCAGCAAATCCATGGTTGGGTCGTGCCGATTTTAAACTCGCGCCAACCTACGTAAAGCGCAGCTCCGCATCCATTGGCGCCGACTGGAAGGTCACGCCACGGGATGTGATTTCCGTCGGCTTTTCATACGGAAGTACCGACATGAATCAGGACATTCCTTCCTTTGTATTCAATGCCGTCGGCACCCGGAGCACTGCGCCAGTTGGTTTCGGACCAACTTTCACCCAAGGGGCGGCAACAGCGGGACTGGCTGAAATGAGTATACGTTACCGACGAAAACTCGACCAATCCACACACTCCAAGCTGAAATGGCGACACCAGGGCCCGGTTTGGACGTCTGAGGCGGGCGCTTCAGTCTCCCGTTCGAGCAATCATTATCGGTCTACCGACTATGGCTACATGGGTTCAACCTTCCGCATCACCGACATTGGACTGCGGTTCGACGACATTTCCGATAGCACACCAGGAAAGGTAAGCGCCACAAAGGCTGGAGTACCTATAGACATATTTGACGCCAGCAATTATACGATATACCAGCCAAATAGACTCTCCTTGGATGGCAGCGACGTAGTCAATAGCATTTATGCTAACCTGCAACGCACTTTCGGTGGTGCAATTCCCATTACTGTCAAGACGGGAATCGATCATCGTTCACAGGAACGCGACGTCGTAAATCCTTCGGATCGATGGAATTTCGTAGGTCCTGACGGCGTCGCCAATACGGCAGACGATCGCGTAAGTAATTACGATCTGCTGTTGAACAACGGGTATGGTGACGGGAGATTCTACTTCAATCTTCCCCAGTCAACTTGGGTAGACCAGGGGAAGCTGTTTGCGCTCTACCAGAGCAAGCCTTCATACTTTCGTTATGACGAGGCAAATGCGATACAGGTCAACGCCCAGAATTCCAAGTATATACAAGAGAAAATCACTTCTGCCTATCTGCGTTTAGACACACGTCTTTTGAAGAATCGGCTCCTGCTGGCAGGCGGAGTACGCTTCGAGCGTACGCAAGACGAGGGAAGTGGAGTCCTTAACGACCCTTCCGCAACCTATCAGCGGGACGCGGCGGGTAATCTCGTGCGGGATTCGAAAGGCAACCCAATTCGCATTACGAACGACTCGGTGGCGCGTGCACGTTTGCAATATATCGAACGCGGTGCGAAGGACTCCCGCACGTACGACCACTTCTTTCCGAGTCTAAACGCAATCTTCAACGCACAGGAAAATCTGCTGATCCGCGCAGCCTATGCCAAGACAATCGGTCGCCCCAACTTCACGACGATTATTCCTGGAATTACAATTTCCGACCCAACCTCTTCGAACCCAACTATCACCCTGACAAATCCCGACATTAAGCCGTGGACAGCGGACAATTTCGATCTATCCGTGGAGTACTATACTCGAGAAAATGGCCTGTTCTCTGTCGGCGTATTCGCCAAAAACGTGACAGACTTTTTCGGTCGGGTTGTCGAGCCCGTGACCGACCAGATCCTGGAGGAATATGGCCTGACAAGTGACTATTCAGGTTACCAGGTATCGCGGCAAATCAATACCGGCGATGCTCGAATCACTGGCTATGAACTCGCCTTCCGTCAATCGCTTGGGTTTCTTACGCATTGGACCCGTGGGCTGCTCGTGTTTTCGAATTTCACATCATTGCGCACATCTGGCTCCAGGGCCGCAGATTTCAGTGGGTTCGTACCGCATAGCTTCAATGCGGGTCTGAGCTACAACCGTGCAAGATTCAACGTAAAGCTCAACTGGAACCGTCTTTCCAAGATAGACCGGGGACCACTGACCGGCACCAACGTTGCTCCGAACACTAGAAGTTACCGTCCGCCCCAGGATAGAGTCACCTTCAACTTCGAATACCGCATTACACGTAACGTTTCACTCTTCGGAGTTGTAAATAACCTTCTGGGAAAACCGCGCCGAGACGAAGCTTATGCTCCTGACACACCTGAGTATTCGCGAACGACCAACATCAACTACTGGGGCGTGATGAGCTCCTTCGGAATAAAGGGCGAATTCTGAAATCAGCACTACGCCCGCTGTAAGTAGCACGTAATCGGTAATGAAAAATCATACGGTCAAACCTCCAGCCAAAGCAGTGCAGACAATCATCTACGCGTTGCTTGCGGCGCTATTCAACTCGCTTGGAGTCTCCAGCGCCATAGCTGCACAGCAGGGTCAATCTTCCGATGTGAGTGCGACCATAACGGAAAGCGCGCGTGATTTGCCAGTGATCGCGCAAGCAGATGTTGTCGTGGCTGGTGGCGGAGTCGCTGGAGTCGTTGCGGCGCTTCGTGCTGCCGAAGCGGGACGCTCAGTTGTGTTGCTGGAAAGCCGAAACTATTATGGACAGGAACTGACGGCAACGGATCACTGTACCACCATCGAAGGTGTTCCTCCAGCATCGCTCCCGCTGGCGCGCGCGCTGATTGAAGAAATGGGCAAGAAAGGGGTCGTACGCGGCAATCGCATCGATCCGAAGCGATTGCGCAATCTTTTGGTCCAAAAGATTGTGGCCCAACCGCGCATTACGCCTTATTTTTTTGCGCAGCCCACTGGCGTTGTGAGCGAAGGCGGGCGCGTGCAGGGTGTGATTTTTTCCAGCCGCGATGGAAGGCAGGTCGCGCTTGCTCCAATAGTGATTGATGCGACCGAGGACGCACGTCTCGCCGCGTCGGCCGGCGCTCGTTTCGTGCGCACCTGGAAAGGGGACAATACCGCGCGACGGTTCATTGCGATCGCTCCAAATACCGCTTTGACACCGGGTAACCGGTCGGTACCCGCTCGCTTGGGCCTCCAAGGAAATAAGGTCGTGGTTCATCCGGGTTTTATCGAACTCGCACTTGAAGCCAAAGTGGGACCGGACTTCGCCGTTGATTTGTCGAAATGCCAAGCACGCACTTTTGCTGCCAGTTTCTTGCTCCGCGATTACTTGGAGACCGAGGGTATCAAGTTTGAGGACTATTCGCCTGCGTTTGAAGCATGGTTCGATCGTGTTCCGGTCGTGGCATGCCGCGAACCGCTAACTGAATCGGAAGTATCCACTCTTGATTATTCTCGTTCCGCATCCGTGCGGCCTAAAGGCGTGGAGGGGCTTCTTGTTGCTGGTCGAACGCTGGGTGGAGATGACCGCCTCGCGGGATTGGCATCGCTTGTGTGCACCGGTGAACTTGCGGGTCGTTGCGCAGTTGAAGCGGCAATCGCCACGCGTCCAGTGGACCTGCCGCTCCTAGCCTCAAAAAATCCATTGCCGTCAGAGAATATGCAATCACTGCGCGTTGCTGAAATTCTCCAAGGGATTGATCAGGATAGGAAGTATCCGCTGGTTCACATGGCAGCTCGCCAACTGCCAGTGGGAGGCGAATTTGATGTGGTGGTTGCAGGAGGCGGTACTTCAGGTGCCATCGCTGCCATCTCTGCCGCGCGAGGCGGAGCACGGGTTGCCGTGTTGGAAATATTGCCCAATTTGGGCGGGATCAGCAGTAACCGAGTGAATTCGTACTATTGGGGCAATCCGGCGAAGAGCCTCTTGCGGCAAGAATTGGGAGCGCGCATAAAGCTAACAAAGTCCGACTTTCCTGGTGGACTGGAAAAAGTAGGCTTCTCGGGTGACGACAAGAAGTACGCGTTGCAGGAAATGGCACTTACAGCAGGCGTCCAAATCTACTATCAGACACTCGTCGCTGGAGCGGTGGTCGAAGGTTCGCAAGTAAAGGGTGTCGTCACAGAGAACGCAGCCGGACGGCACGTACTCCTTGCTAAGGTAGTCATCGACACGACCGGTCGCGCCGCGGTAGCGGTCGCAGCAGGTGCGGGCTCCGCAAAGGGCCGCAGCACGGACGGATTCCTGCACGAGATCGAGCATGGACCACTGCGGGACCCAACGAATCTTCACGATGTCTCGCGCGCCTACCTCCTGGATCAATCAGAAGCACCCAGCATGAACATTCGTGAGAGTCGTCGCGTGATCGGCGACTATGTGGTAACCTTCGATGACGCAGTGCATGAGCGGGTCTTTCCAGACATCATCTGCCGCTGGCGCTCGAACTACGACACGCACTTTCCGAACTCCGCGAATATGAGCGAGGAGGCGCAGGACTGGGTGACAATTCTCGGGCAGTGGCGGCGACCGATCAGTGGAACCATTCCCTACCGCAGTATCCTGCCCCGGGGTCTCGATGGCATCCTGGTAGCTGCAATGGCCTATTCGACGGATCATGACATGCTGACCGCTGCGCGCATGCAGCAGGACATGGAACATCTCGGCGAGGCCGCCGGTGTTGCTGCCGCCATGTCCGCCCGACTCGGAGTACTCCCGCGCCAAATGCCCATCCGTGACATCCAGACGGAACTCGTCCGCCGGGGTGTCCTCGAGCCCAAGGATGTGCCCGGCGTTGACACACGGGGTGCACCGTCGCTGGAAACCCTGCACCGGCAGGATTTCTGGCGTGTTGAAAGGGAGCGAGCATTTCCGCCGGACGCCAAGCCAATTTCCCTCGAAGGCCACGTCGCCAATCTGGGTACACCAAATGCACTAGAGTCCATGGTGCAACTCTATCTGGCCGGAACGCCCTCAGCCCCGCTTCTACGACCACTATTGGCGGCGGATAAGATTGAGGTGCGGGAGGAGGCTGCAGTGATCCTCGGCTTGCTTGGCGATCGGTCCGCCATTCCCGCATTGCTTGGATTTCTTCAAACACGCAACCAGCGGACTTTCGAGTTCAAGCTTTCAGGAGCGAGTAGCCGTCCCTCAGTACCGCTTTTCTGGACGTCGGTGATTCTGCTTGGCAGGTTCGGCGAGAAATCCGCCGCGCCACTCATGGAAGAAATGCTGGCGAAACTCTCACCATCCGACCCTTCCTTCGGCAGCACCGCTCGAGGGCTCCGCCAGCCGTCGCAAATCGGGGGTTCGCCAGCAACGTTCGCGTCATTCCTCCTTTCCTCTCTGGGGCGAATAGGCGATCCAAAGGCCATCCCCTTCATCCGCCCGTTCCTAAAGGTCGCACGTCCGCTTAAGATCAAGGATGAAAATATCGACTTTGAAATCGCCTGGGGTGTCCGCACCAACGCGGCGGTGGCCTTGGCTTCCCTAGGTGACCATTCCGGACTTCCAGTGCTGGTCGAACTACTCGATTCCGATCAATCTTTGGTGCATCAATATGCGCGGCGCCTTCTTGAGTCGATTACGGGCCAGAAGCTAGGAGCGGAATCCGGACCTTGGCGGGAATGGTTGCGTCAAACAGGAGTGGCCGGTGCAACCGGTCACAAATGAAATGCTTGGGCCGCCGAAGTTCTGATGTCTTCGCACTTGGCATGGTCGGCTAAGTCCAGACTTGGGGTATTGGAAGGCATCCATGGATTCCTAGCGCTGATTTTGATTTTCTGTCCGGGAGAAACACTTCGCTCTCAATCTCCAACGAAGGAACACCCTAGCCTCTCGCGCTACGAGTTTCTTGCTCCGCATATGGGAACGATCTTCCGGCTAGTCTTCTTCGCGTCAGACGCGAACGGAGCAAAAAGTGCGGCAAATGCAGCGTTTGAGCGTGTGGCAGAAATCAATCGGGTACTTTCGGATTATGACCCCGATAGTGAAATTTCGCGTGTCGAAAAGTGCCCTCCATGTACCCCTTTCGCAGCAAGTTCGGACCTTTTCTACATACTTGAGCAAAGTCGGCTAATTGCGGAGCGAACTCATGGAGCATTCGACGTGACATTGGGTCCACTTGTAGGCCTTTGGCGCGAAGCCCGGAGGACACGGCGCTTACCCTCCGAGTCCGAGCTTTCAATCGCCCGACGCGCTTGCGGCGCACAAAACGTACACATCAACTCGAGCAACCGTACAGTCACATTGCTTGCCCCACGGATGCGGTTTGATTTCGGCGGAATCGCCAAGGGCTTTGCGGCAGACGAAGCACTCGGAGTCTTGATGAAAAGAGGATATAAACAGGCGATGGTTGCTGCAGGAGGCGACCTTGCCCTTGGAAATCCGCCGCCGGGAACAACCAGTTGGAGAATAGACCTTGCCCCATTTGGCTCTACCTCGGCAAAGAAACTCAGAATCAATGCTTCCAATGTCGGTATCTCAACATCCGGTGATTCGGAGCAGTTCGTAGAAATCAATGGGATCCGCTATTCCCACATTATCAACCCTGCCACGGGCCTTGGTCTGACTGCGTCATGTGCTGCTACGGTCGTCGCTCCAGACGCAACTCAATCCGATGCTTGGGCGACGGCCTGCACGATCCTGTACAGGGATCAATCGATTGCTGCTTGCCTTCCAGAATCGGTTCGCGTCTGGATTTTCAAGCAGGAGGACGGTATTGAACGCCATGAGAGTTTTGGTCGGAAGCCTCCAGGCTTGGAATCGGAATAATGAAATGAGTGAACGCAACTCACGCTTCCAACTACAATTGCGGGCCGGCATCAGGCCCCGACCCCGTTTTGCTTTATGCGGCTTACTTTGGGTGTCTTTTCTTCTAAGCGCGCTCCCTTGTCCAGCGGATGAAGAAATTCCGCCTTCTCAACTTGAAGCGGTGCGAAAGATTCGTGAACGAATTGTACAAATAGCCAGCGAAGGCGCTCAACAACAGCAAGGCCAACCTTACGAAGAGTCGATTCCCGGCACTATCGTGAAGTTTGGCATGGTACCAATTCCGGCCGGTACGTTTATCCTTGGCAGCGAGGAGACGGAGCGGGGTCGAACCTCAGATGAGGGCCCGCGTCGAAAGGTTTCGCTCCCTGCATTTTGGATTGGGAAATGCGAAGTGACGTGGGACGAGTATGAACTGTTCATGTATGCTCCTGATCTCGGAGAGTCGGAGAGCAGCGATGCTCCTGATGCGGTTTCCCATCCGACAAAACCATATAGTGATCCAAGTTTTGGAATGGGTATCGAAGGTTACCCTGCCACATCACTGACGCACCACGCCGCGGCGAAGTATTGTGAATGGCTTAGCGCGAAGACTGGACATTTCTACAGGCTACCTACTGAAGCCGAGTGGGAATACGCAGCCAGGGCAGGAACAACTACCGCTTATTCATTCGGGGATGATCCTGCCCAACTCCCGGAATACGCCTGCGTCCAGAGCTCCCAATACTCGCCCGTTGGGTCCCACAAGCCAAATCCGTGGGGGCTATACGATGTCCACGGGAACGTGGCCGAATGGACGCTGGATCAGTATCTGCCGGATGCCTACATGCATTTGAAAGACGGTCCAGCTCCAGGAACTTGGGTGCGTTCAACCCGGCCATACCCACATGTCCTTCGCGGCGGTTCATGGCACGACCCACCGGAGCGGCTGCGGAGCGCCGCCCGTGGAGCCTCGAGATTGGATTGGAAACGGGACGATCCAGGGCTTCCCAAGAGCGTATGGTACCTGACCAATGCGCCATGGGTGGGATTCCGCCTTGTCCGGCCTGCAGAAATTCCATCAGCAGAAGAAATGTACCATTACTGGAACAACGGGGTGGCGATGGATCCCTGAAGTGAACCGGAATCTTGATGCAAAAGCTCGAGCCAATTCACTCAATCTATCACCCCCCATCGACATGACTTATTTGTGAAAGGCAATACCATGAGTGACTCGCCGGGCGCCTCCAAATTAACGCGTCGAAATTTGCTGAGTTCGAGTGTGAAGTTGAGCGTCGCGATCGTGTCCGCGCCGTATATTTCTCGCTCGGAGACTCTTGGCTCCAAGAGTGACACCTTGAATGTAGCGCTCATCGGGTGTGGGGAACAAGGTCGCGTCCTCACGAATGCATCGCTTCCGATTCAAGGAGTACGCTTCCGGGCTGTAGTGGACATCTGGCAATACAACCGTGGCCGTACAGAACGATTGCTCAAGAAATTCGGACATGTGGCGCAGCCATTCGAAGACTACGCAGAGATGCTGGCTACGGTGCAGGACCTGGACGCCTGCATTGTCGCAACACCGGATTTTTGCCATGCTGAACACACTAACGCGGCACTGAAGGCGGGGAAACACGTTTATTGCGAGAAGCTGATGTCAAACACGGTAGAGGGGGCGCGTTCGATGGTTCTCACAGCCCGCGAAACAAAAAAGCTCCTGCAGATTGGACATCAGCGACGGAGCAATCCCCGATATATCCACGCACGCGACAAGATCGTTCGAGGAGCCCGGCTGCTCGGCCGAGTGACCAACATTTCCGGACAATGGCACCGGAGTGTATCCGATGACTTGGGATTTCCCCCATCCGCCCGGATTCCCGACGAGAAGCTGGAACAATATGGATACGCCAACATGCACGAGTTTCGAAACTGGCGTTGGTTCAAAAGGTACTCGGGTGGTCCCATTGCCGACCTTGGGGCACATCAGATTGATGTTTACAACTGGATGCTTGGCGCCAACCCGCGGGCGGTACTCGCCAGCGGCGGCATCGACTACTACAAGGATCGAGAATGGTATGACAACGTCGTTTCCGTCTATGAATATCCGACCCCGGAAGGCCTTGTACGCGCAACCTACGACGTTCTCACCACCACAAGCGCCGGCGGAGGCTATTTCGAATATTTCATGGGGGATGAGGGCTCACTGAAAATTTCCGAAAATCCGAAGTACACCAAGGTATATCGTGAGCCGCGCGCACCCGAATGGGACCACCATGTCGCAGACAAGATCATCTCCCGTTCTGAGGGGGCTGAATCCGCACGCAGCGGAGGGATCGTCGACGTGCGTGAAACTGCACAACTTGCGGCTTGGGATCTCCCTGTCGTTCTGCGGAAGCCGATCCACCAGCCGCATCTGGAAAATTTTTTCAATGCCATCCGAAAGAATGCGCAACTCAACTGCCCCGCCAGTGATGCGTTCGCCACAGCGGTGACCGTGCTCGCTGTCAACCAGGCTATCCCGGCAGAACGGAAACTCAAGTTCTCGCCTGAGGATTTCGTCGCGTGACCACGGCGCACTCGCAAAGAGCTTCGTCTCGTTTCGTACGTTCATCCATGATCTCACCGTCCCAAGACAATTCCCCTTCAGCAAGGTCAACTTCCCCCCAGTCCGTCAGTCGGCGACAATTCATTGGGGCGGGACTGCTGGGCGCCACTGCAGTCGTGCTTCCAGCAAGAGCCTCCAAGCCGGCCCTTGGCTCCATTGCTGAATTATTGCGTCATCGAATCCTGCCTGTCGGCGTGGCGGGGGCGCAGGTACGCGCTTTTGCCGCGCAACGTGTACCTCCAATGCCAAAGCCTTCCGGGCAATCGGAATGGGAAGCATACGCCGGGAGCCTGCGTCGAGAAATGTTCGAGCGAGTGATCTTCACCGGTGAGGCGCGTAGCTGGCGTGACGCCCCGGCGAGGGTCGAGTGGAGCGACGTCATAGAGGAAGATGCCTACCGCATTCGCAAGGTCCGCTACGAAGTGCTGCCAGGATACTGGATGCCGGGTCTGCTCTACGAGCCGCGGCACTTGCAGGGCCGCGTTCCGCTGGTCTTTTGCACGCAAGGGCACGTCGGCCCAGGTGGTGGCATGTCACGGCCAACGATGCAGGCCCGCTGCGTCAATCTGGTCCGCCGCGGCATGATTACCTTCATTTCGGATTGGCCCGACATCGGCCAGCTATTTAGCTCCGATAGACACTACCGGATGCAGCAACTCGATCTCTGCGGTACGAGTGGTGTGGCACCCTTTTACCTGACGCTCAAACGCGCTCTCGATTTCCTGCTTGAGCATCCGAATGTCGATCCTGCGCGCGTCTGCGTGAACGGCGCCTCAGGCGGCGGTTGGCAGACCATCTTCATCGCAGCGCTGGACCCGCGGGTCACGCTGGCCAATCCGGTGGCCGGATACTCCAGCCTGATCACGCGGACGGAGTACGATACCGATCTCGGAGACGGAGAGCAGCAGTGCTGCGATATGGGGACGGTGGTAGACTATACGCACCTGACGGCGATGGTCGCGCCACGGCCCCTGCTCATTACTCTCAACGCGAACGACTCGTGTTGTTTCAAGACACGGCACGCTCTGCCGCCATTGTTGCGCGCCGCGGAACCCGTGTACGAGATGTATCACGCGGCACATCGTCTGCGTGCGCATAACAACATGGTCGTGGATCCGGAGCCCATCGGGCACAATTTCGGACGTGAGAACCGTGAAGCACTCTATCGGTTCATCGGCGAATATTTCCAAGACGGTGATCCCCGATTTCCTCGCCAGGAGCTTCCGGTAGCAGAAGGCGAAATGAAGAGCACGTCGGAATTGGAAGTTGATCTGCCGACCGAGAATCTCACCTTCAACAGGATTGCCCGACAGCTCATGGAGAGCCTGCCGCACGATCCAGAAATTCCCCGCGTTGGAGCCGCCTTCGACGGCTGGCAACGGACGCGACGCGAGCATCTCCGCAAGATCGTGCGCTACCATGAGTACACGGCGCGGGACAGCACCGTCGGCGAGAGTGCGGGTCCCAATGGCGTCCGGGTAATTTACCATCAGATTCGGGTTGGAGACACCTGGGATGTTCCAGCGGTCGAGCTTGTACCCAAGAGGCCGTGTGGAACGGCTGTGCTCATGGCCGATGGCGGGAGGGACCAACTCGGCGAAACGACAGCAAAGTTGCTGGTCGACCGGACCAGGGTAGTGGCGATGGATCCCCTCTATTTCGGCGAGGCATCACTGGGCTATCGGGATTTCCTGCTAGCATTGTTGCTGTCCTGCGTCGGCGAACGCCTACTAGGAATTCAGGCCGCGCAGACAGCGGCCGTGTGCCGATTCCTTGCACAACGGGAAGGACAGCCGGTAGGACTGTGCGCCCTCGGTGAACGAACAGGAACCATTGCCACAATCACTGCGGCGCTTGAAACGAATGCAGTGGACGCACTCGAGTTGCAGGGCGCGCTGGATAGTTTCAAACGATTGATCGAACGGGATGTCACCCTTCCCAAGTGTCCCGAGGCCTTCTGCTTTGGCCTGCTCGAACATTTCGATATGCCCCAACTCCACGCTCTCGTCGCACCCCGCCGATTGCGTCTTCGTTCTCGCGAGGGTGACAACTAGTCGCGCTTAGAAGTCAGCTGACACCCAACCCATCAATAAATATGCCGGATAGAGCGTTCGCCCCAGATCGTGGCCAGCCCACGCGCTTCATAGAACCGGATCTTGATTCGGGCACATCGGCCGCCGTGATCGTTCGCCCCGGTGAGACGCTCGCGCACACGGCGCTCATGCGGCCGGTTGATCAGAGCGGAAAAATAGTTGATCATGGCCAGGCGGCAGCCCAGGCGGATCGCGTTCTAAGCAACCTCAATTGGGCTCTCAGTGCTGCGGGAACGGGACGGGAACGCACCGTCAAGATGACGGTATATGTCGCGAGCGAGGCCGTTCTCCCCGCGGTGCGCGACAGTGTCGCCCAAGCGTTTCCTGGACGGATTCGCCCTGCCGTGTCTTGGATCATCAATCGGCAACCCGATCCAGCCATCCTGGTCACCATGGATGCCGTGGCAGTCGCGCCTAGTGCCCATGAAATCGGGTATTATCGATCCGATCTCCTGCCATCATGGTATGGCGCGGCGCATGTGAGCATCATGCCTCCCGGTAGGGTCTTTCATCTTTCCGGCCAGGCGGCGGTCGGTGCAACGCCAGGTGAAGCTGCAACCAACACGGTTCGCGAACTTGACCGTACGTTGATGCATTTCGGACTCGGTGTGCATCATACCGTACGGCTCAGGCTATTCATCTCTTCCATGTCGTATGCCTCAACCGTCATTCGTGCGATCGCCGCACACTTCGGAGAAAGCCGCTGTCCGCCAATCGTCATTACCGAGTCGTGCACGGAGCCAAGTCGACCGATCGAAATCGAGATGGTGGCCGTCGATCCTGGTTCCCACCGCAATCCCATTGGAGCGCCTCAACTGGATCCTACCATGCGCGCTGCACCCCAAGGATTCAGTCGGGTGGCGATCGCAAATACGGATTCACACGGATTGACCTATTTCTCCGGCATTGCCCCACCCTCGAATCTCGCACCTCAACTACAGTTCGCCTGGGCATACGATCGCCTGCGGAGCATAGGTGGACGAAGCGAAATCAAGCTCACACAACTGATAAGGGGCACCCATTTCCTGAGAGAATTGTCAAATGTTGAAATGCTTCAGAAATACCTCTCAGACCACGTCAGTCTCGAGAACCCTGCGGCAGCGTCATTCGTGCTTGCGCGTGGTGGTGCGAACCCTGGGACATCCTACACCCTCGACATGATCGGCTTTAGTTCAATGCAGTCGGAGAATCCATGAGTCACATGACTCACTACTTGCGATCCCGGTCGCGACTTGATCGATGCCGCTTATCAATCTGGCGATCATAACCAAGAATGCCCTCTCGCGCGCTCGCATTCCATCTCGTTTCCAAGCCTTGCTACTGGCTCTCATGCGCGTTGTCGTCAATTGCACTTTGCTGCAGGGCCAGTTCCTATTTTGTTTCCACACATGGGGATGACGGCAACACCGGCACCAGCGTACTCTCTCCTTGGAGAACGGTAAACAAGGTCAACTCGACCATTTTTTCACCCGGCGATCAGATTTTGTTCAAGCGTGGCGACACTTGGACGGTCTTGAATGCTGGCGGTCAGCTCACGATAAGCTCCAGTGGGATTTCAGAATCCGCTCGGATCGTCTATGGTGCATATGGTTTGGGAAACAAGCCGATCTTCGAAGGCACTGGTCTCTCCGGCAAGGGCGCTTCCGTCTCAGGTAAGAAGTATGTTACACTCCAGGACCTCGACTTCCGAAACAGTCCGCAACAGGGAGTGGATCTTCAAGACTGCACTCACGTCAGCGTGCTGCGCATCGATGTCTCCTCCAATGGCAAGGGCCCAGCCATCAACGCGCGTCGGGGCGGTAATATTCTCATCGATGCCTGTGTCGTGACCGACGCGCGCAGCAACGGCATTCACTTCGGAGGGTCCCCGACCGACCGGATTCATGACTCGACGATTCAGAACTGCACCGTCAACGGGACGCGTGCGAACGACGGCATCGTGATTCACGCAGATAGTTCATCCGATATGAACCCCGCCGGAGCAAATTTCACAATCCGCCACAACACTGCCACGGGTTGTGCCGAACAGGGCTTCGATATCACCACCGGGACAAATGTACTTTTGGAACACAACCGAAGCGATGGCAACCGGGCCGGCGCAATCACCATTGGTCACCAGGCCAGCGACATTGTCCTGCGCTACCACCAGTCTGAAAACGAGCCGAAAGCAAACACCGCGGCAACGTTGAACATCAGCACACAAAACGTCACCGTCGAATACAGCACCTTCACTGGAAGCATCCACGCAAAGCCTATCGTAAACATCAAGAAGCACGATTTGCGCAAATATGCTCACGACTTCCTGCCAGAGAACATTGTCCTGCGAAACAATGTGTTTGTCTGGAAGTCCCCCACGGAAGGAGATATCTTTCGAATATCTTCCGAAAACGGAACCGTGGAAACACACCATCTTGTGGTCCGCAACAATATCTTTTGCAGCACCACCGAAGCGCGCATCATGATGCATTTCACAAATCCAAAGCGACCTCCGAATTATGCTGCCGGTGCGAATGGGAGCTATTCCTTCAACAACAATGTATATTTCTCGCGAGGTGGCGTGTGGTGGAAGATCGGCTCTGATCCGGCGCGTGCCTTCGCCACCTATCGTAGCGACTTTGCTCCTGCTGATTCGCTCGAAAGCGCGGAGGCCGATCCACTTTTTGTGAATGTAGCCGCGGGGAATTATCGCCTCAGGGCAAAGAGTCCGGCCCGCGACAAGGGATACACCTCACCGGGAATGCTGTTCGCGGATGGCGATGGCACGAGTATCCCAGTGGATTCTGCGCGTGACATCGGTGCCTTCGAGATCTCCGTTCGCAGGAGGTAGTCCAATGCATATTCAAACTCTTCCGCAATCTGAAGTTCAACTCCAACTATAGCTATCGATCATGACTTTCCCGCTATCCCGAAGGAAATTCCTAGGCACAACGGCGCTCGGCGCGGCCGCCTTGGCAACCTACTCCAATCTTTGCGCTGGCACGAACCAATGGATCATAGGCTGCCTCAACCGGCCGTGGACCAATTGGAGCATCGACGAGATGCTCGACGGCATCAGCAACGCCGGATATCGCACGATCGGCCTGCAAACACCGACGAAATCCGACCCTTTCGTGGGACCAACCGCCACCGCCGACTATCTTGCGAAACTGAAGGAAAAAATAGCCGCCCGAGGACTCACTGCCATTCAGAGCCGTCTGAAACCGATGGAAACGGCCACGTTCGATCGGGCGACCGACGACATTCGGCGGCAGATCGCCAACGCCCGCGCCCTCGGCATCGGCACGTTACTTTGCACTGGGACCGACAAACCAGAACACTATGACAACTGGTACCGATTGATGGCTTTCGCGGCCAGACATGGAGCCAATCATGGCGTGCAGTTAGTGACGAAACCACACGGAGGCGTGGTAGGCACTGGTGCGGACCTCCTCAAGTGCCTTGAAAAGGTAAACCACGACAATTTCAGCATTTGGTACGATGCGGGCAATATACTCTTCTACACCGGCTTGGATCCCCTGGCAGAACTCGAACCGGTGATTGCGCACGTGACGGCCTTTACCGGCAAGGACTGCGATGGCCTGAGGTCCAACGTGATGATTCAATTCGGAAAGGGGAAAGTCGACTTTGCTGCCATCCTTCGCCGGCTGAAGCGTGCATCCTTCCGTGGGCCTATCATGATGGAAAGTTGCGCTGTCGGCTCGACTCCGGCCGAAACTACGAACAACGCAAGAGCGAATCGAGAGTTCCTGGAGCGCGAAATAGCATTGCTTGGCTAGATGTGGTGTGGCCGAAGAAGATTGCTTCGATGCATGCATGAGTTTCCCTCACGCTTCGATCACGGCAGCAATCTGATTTCGACGTCATCACATGGCTGAGCTCTTGAGGCGTCATTCCCAGTTGTCGCAGCCTTTCCCCTCCAAATTCGCATTATGACATCTCCAAGATCCGCGCCAGTGATCGGTCGTTGGTGGCACGCTTTGAGTTCCTATCATTGGTTCATATTCATTGTTGTTGCTTTGGGCTGGCTGTTTGACTGCCTGGACCAGCAGCTCTTCACGCTCTCTCGGATGCAGGCGATGAAGGCACTCCTCTCCGCCGATAAGGATCCGGTGCTTTGGGGTACCTATGCTACATCGATCTTTATCGCAGGCTGGGCTACGGGGGGACTCGTGTTCGGCGTGCTGGGTGACCGCATTGGTCGGGCAAAGACCATGATGGTGACGATTCTGATCTACGCGCTGTGCACGGGCCTCTCAGCGCTTTCAACTTCTTTCTGGGATTTCGCGTTCTACCGCTTCCTAACGGGACTCGGTGTGGGCGGCGAGTTTGCAGTCGGCGTGGCACTCATTGCCGAAGTCTTGCCCGACAAGTCCCGCTCCGGTGCGCTAGGTGCGCTGCAGGCGCTCTCTGCCATCGGAAACATGTCCGCGGCACTCATCGGCATGGGCATGGCCTGGATGGAAAGCACTGGCACAATTTCACTGGGCAATTCGTGGCGCTGGATGTTTGTAATTGGCGCACTACCTGCAGCCCTAGCACTCGTCATCCGAATGCGGGTAAAGGAGCCTCAGTGCTGGCAACAACTGAAAGATTCGGGCGAACTGGGCAAACATGGCGCGTTCACGTACAAGGAACTCTTTACAACGCCCCGCTGGCGTCGCAATGCGATCATTGCCATGCTGCTGGTGTGCTCTGGCGTGATAGGCCTTTGGGGGATCGGTTTCTTCACTCCTGAACTCGTACGCACCGTCCTTTCCAAGACTTATGCGTCACAGGGCATGACCAAGGAGGAAATCGGCCCACTCGTCGACAAGTGGGCAAGCTGGAGTCTGTTGACCTTACAACTCGGCGCATTCTTCGGCATGCTTGCAGCGAGTTGGGTAGCTGAAAAACTTGGCCGCAAAGCGGCATTCGCGATCGCATTCACGACCTCGATGACCGCGACTGCGTGCACGTTCCAGTTCTACACGGATGCATCCCAGACTTTTTGGTTGATTCCGATTATGGGTTTCTTCCAACCCTCGGTATTCGCGGTTTACGCCATCTACCTTCCGGAGCTCTTTCCTACCCATCTGCGTTCCACAGGCACATCATTCTGCTATAACGTCGGCCGATTCCTAGCCGCCGCTGGAGTCCCCATGCTAGGCATCTTGAAGACCGAGATTTACGGGCACCTCGAGGAACCCATGAGACCCGCAGCGCTGACGATGTGCGCTGTATTCCTGCTCGGGCTTATCGTGTTACCTTTCGCTCCTGAGACAAAGGGCAAGCCGCTTCCTGAGCACGAGAAGGAATTTGCACACTGAACCGACAACCGAATGTGAGTGCACGTCTTGAGGCTTGCATTCATGAGAGCTTGATATTGTGAAATTTGCGATCTGCAGTGAGACGTTCAAAGATTGGAAGCTCGATTCAATCATCAGATACTGTGCGAATATTGGCTATGATGCGGTTGAGTTGGCGCCCTTCACACTGGCAAGGTACGTCACAGACATACCCATCGCCGAGCGCACTAGGATTCGTGATTTGGCGCACAGTGCGGGCATTGAGATCTCGGGTATCCACTGGGTGCTTGTCCAAACAGAGGGCATGCACATTACCTCATCCGATGCCCAAACCCGCGAGCGCACGGCGCGGTATTTCTGCGACTTGGCGGATTTCTGTGCCGATATCGGCGGCAAGGCAATCATCGTTGGTTCACCACAGCAACGTGCCTTGGACCCGGGAATGAACTATGAGCAGGGCTGGAGTTGGGCAAATGAGGTATTTCGCCCGGCAGTGAAGCGTGCCGAGGAGCGCGGTGTCGTGATCTGCCTCGAACCGCTGCCAGTCGCTGACACGAATTTTATAAACACCGCTGCCGAGGCTATTCATCTCGTGCAGCCCTATGCCTCAACTGCCTTTAGAGTGATCCTCGATGTCCGCGCAATGTGCCACGAGGAAAAGCCGATACCGGAGATAATCCGGGAATCCAAAGGGTATCTTGCCTACGTTCATGCGAACGACAAAAACCTCAAGGGACCTGGCTTCGGTAACGTGGACTATTTTCCGATAGCCAACGCTCTCCGGGATGTTGCTTACGACGGCGTGATCTCGGTTGAGGTTTTCAGCTACGATGAAGGCCCAGAAGTGATTGCGACGAAATCACTCGATTATCTGAAACGGCTGTTCGAATAGCTGGAATAGCCCTGCTGGACCTTCCTTATCGGCACCTGTCTTCTACCCGTCAGCTAACGGCTGCATGGCGCGGGCCGTATTCGGGAATTCGGAAGCCCTTTCGACCGACACGCTTCATGAGTAGCGAGGAATTGGCCTTGTTCACAAGCGCCTGATTTCGACCGATGAATCGTTCGGCTCCGTTATCAATTTCTAGCAATGGTCCACTGACAATCTTGTCCGTGTCGACCTTGACCCCATTCGCAATCAAGTGTTCGACCACCCGCCCATGGACTTCCATGAGATTGGGGCTCGCCTTGATGGCATCCACGAGCTCTGCGTCTGTTTTTTCGGCGCCGACCAGGTACGAGATGTTCGCCAGATGGCAAAGGTTGGTCGAGATGTGGCAGTTCTCGATGTGACCATGGAGATCAGCTTGTCTGCGAGAGCGCATGGCGGCGACAAAGTTTGCAGGGTGACTGCCGAGTCCGCCGTCCTGAAACTGGGTAATCTTCTTGTTCTTGTTGTCATAGATCCCGCACTCGCCGCTCGCGGATATCTGGACATAACCATCCTCACAGTGGATGATGACGCCCACGCGACTTCCGCGGTAGGAATCCATCGCCTTCATCCCGGCTTTCATCGGAAGACCACGAACCTCGAAAACCAGAGGGGCCTTCTCGTAGTTGAAAATGGATACTTCCGTATTTGGAGTCTCCGCATCGTCGACATAGCCGAAGCGGCCACCAAAGGTCATCACAGACGGCGGAAGTCCATTCTCGCCGAGGAACCAGCGGGCGATATCCATCTGGTGGATGCCCTGGTTGGAAATGTCGCCGCCACCGTAATTCCAGAACCAATGCCAGTCATAGTGCACGGTGCCGTTCTGGGGAGAATTTCGGTGGGGTGGAATGAGATCAGCGGGGCCAGTCCAGAGATTGTAGTCGATGCTTTGGGGAACCGGTTGCGGACCGGAGTGCCTGCCGATGCTTTCTCGTGGCTTGTAGCAGAGACCTCTGGCAAGTACGATTTTTCCCAGCTTGCCCGACCGCACATATTCAATGGCACGGGGAATATCGAGCGAGGAACGATTCTGAGTGCCTGCCTGCACAATCCGATTGCTGTACCTGGATGCAGCTCCCACAGCCTGGCGGCCTTCCCAGATGTTATGGGACAAGGGCTTCTCGACATAGATGTCCTTGCCTGCCTCAAGGCCCCAAATCGTCATCAGCGAATGCCAGTGATTGGGTGTGGCAATGACGACTGCATCGATATCCTTGTCATCAAGAAGCCTACGATAATCGCGGTAGGACTTCACTTTGATTCCGGCACCACCTTCAGTTTCAGCGACACGACGGGAAAGGACGTCGCTGTCGACATCGCACAGAGCGACCAGCCGGGTTCCCGGGATCTTTCCCGGGAAATAGGTCTCAATGTGGCCGTTGCCTCGGCCACGAACCCCGACAATCGCAATCCGGATATCTCCGCTGGCGCTGCCGGATTTGCCTATCGCCGCGCTCCCTTGGCCATAGAGAAAGGATGATTTCCCCAAGATAGCAGCACCACTGCCGAGGAGAGAAGCCTTGAGGAAGTCTTTGCGTGAACAGGATTTCATGTGAACAATTGAACGAATTTAAGATATAATGACCTCTGTGGGTGCCCGGAATTTGGGCGCCTATGCGTGTCTAACACATCTGGGGATAGGCGGCGGCATGGTTATCTTGTTTCGAAACTTGTAATTGGCGCAATCAAATTGGCTACGCTGATCGTAATCGTTCACCTCAGCCTGCAGCGACCCCGTGATCGTCACCGTCGCCACACCCGCCGCTACTTCGGCCGCGCGCATTTTGAACCTGTCGGCAAGGGGACCTGCACAGTCCATTCTCCGTCCTCTGATCGTGGGTTTCGTCATCAACGGTGCGACCAACAAGCGGGTGCTCCTTCGAGGGATTGGACCCACGCTCAGCACGTTTGGCGTGAGCAATGTGCTTGCCGATCCCTACCTTGACCTCCGCATTCTCCAAACGGGAACTTCCAACTACGTCTCAATTGACACCAATGACAATTGGGGGTCCGCGGGCGACTGACACAGGCGATGGCTTCAACGGGCGCCTTTGATCTGCCTTCAGGCAGCAAAGACCCAGTCCTGTTGAAGGATGTGGTCCCAGGACAATACAGCGCCATTATCACCGGAGTCAGCGCCGCATCCGGAGAGGCACTGAAGGAAATCTACGACGCGGACACAAGCACGCCCACCGCAAGGCTCGTGAATGTATCCACACGCGGCATGCTGGCCACAACCAGCGATCTCCTCATCGCAGGATTCGTGATTTCTTCAGAAGGGTCCCGTACACTGTTGCTTCGTGCTGTGGGCCATGGTCTGACCGCCTATGGAGTTGGCGATGCCTTGGCCGATCCACAGATCCGCCTCTATGGAAAGCCCAATGGACTGGCGACCGACGAGATCATCGCCGCCAATGATGACTGGAATTCAGATGGCGGTGGGACGGCTGCGGCTGCTGCAGCTTCCCTCGTCGGCGCATTCGAGTTGACTCAAGGCAGCAAGGACGCAGCCATGGTGGTGACACTTCCACCTGGCGCCTATACCCTGCACGCCAACTCCAGCCAGAACGGCACGGGCACAACGTTGATCGAAGTCTATGTCTTGCCGTAGTCCAGAGGATTATCTGCGGTTCCCCACTTGTTTGTGTTGAGCTCAAATTGAGCAAATTCCGTCAAGCATCGAAACCTGCGCGTCGATTCGAGTAACGGAACTCTCTGGTTTCGATAGAGAACGGACCCACCGTACTTCTCTCCAATTCGACGAGATTCCGCCATGCACCGCGCCAATCCGATGAGGAATGCCTCGACTTTACAGAGCAAGTGACAAGCCGGTTGCCAAGTTCGGTGTGCGGAATGAGGGTCGGTGGACCCTGATATCTCCACATGAAGCAACCCAACTTCCGTTCCTTTCTCGCAATTCAATGCGCCCTGCTCGGTGGCTCGTTCGCGATGCATGCTCAGTCAGCTTCGGCTGCGAATGTCGCCCCTCCGACCTCGCCGGCAGTCACGGCAGGCGTGATATACGAACGGATTTCGCCCATTTCGGGTCAGGCCACGGAGAAGGGGATCTTCGGCAACAGCCCGGAGAGTCCGGATGGCAAAAGCATTGTCTATGTTGCCTTTGACTGGAAGGCACAGCCCAAGCCAGGCATTCCGTCGAAGAGCGGGTTCTCGAAGGGCGCGCTCTATGTTTGCGACTCAAATCTCAAGAACCATGTAAAGATCCGGGATCTCAATCGCGCCCGCTGGCACGACGGTGCGATGCAAATCTGGCTGGATAACGATACGCTCGCTTACATGGACTACCTGCCAGCGCGAGATTGTTTCGTGACCTATGTCGTCCGGAAGAATGGCGATCTGGTGCTCGGCCCGCTGGAAGGTTCGTTGGGACATGGCGACACTCCGAACAACTCCGTCCTCCTCATCGTGGATGGAAAGAAGTATCCGAAAGGCAGCAGTCTTGGTCGCAGAGGACTCTATCTCTATAAGGCTGGCAATGTAACCCAGGTCGTCGATCTCGAAAATGACCTTGGGAAGCTGAAAGCCCTATACAAGGAAAGCGATGAGCCAGCCGATTGGATGATCGCTCACGCGGAGCTGAGTCCGAAGGGAACCTATATCAGCATCCGACTCGATCCCAAGAAGGGGCAGGAGAAGGTTGTCACCTGCCGGGCCGACGGATCCGATGTCAGGCCCTTCAATACTCCAGCCAAGCCACTTCACCAGCAGTGGTATGACGACACCACCATTTTTGGGCACAAGCGCGGTGGTGGGCCTGACCACCTGCAGTGCCACCGTTGGGATCGGGATGGGAAATACATCGAAACGCTGGGCGGCCCAGGCAATCACATGGGGCTATCCCCAGATCGTCGGTATCTGGTGTCGGAGAGTATCTATACGACGGACCCTGTCGTGATGAAACTCTTCCGGACCGGCAGCACAGAGCCGCTGGCCATCCTCATGAACGTGCCCCAGGGGCCGATCTGGGTGAACGGCACCCACGTCAATCCGGCATTTTCGCAAGACTGCAGATACGTGTATTTCAATATGCCAGTCGACGGTGCGCCTCAGCTCCACCGCATTGACCTAAGCGCCTGGATTGGGAAGTAGATTTTCGCCAGCGGGTGATCACTTCGGCCAGGTCGCCCGCCATGCCATAAGTTTCCTCTCGAGGTCGCTCACCCGTTCAGGATAGCGCGCAGCGAGATTGATCGTCTCTCCCGGGTCGCCTACCACGTCATAGAGTTGAACCTGGCTCCCATCCGCATTGCGCAACAGCTTCCAGTTTCCCTCGCGCACTGCGAGATTGGGACTCGGGTCGGGGCCAAACTTGAATGACGCGTTGTTACGGCCGTATTCCCAATAGAGGGGAGTTGCACGTTCCCACGGGTTGCCAAACCATACCGCCTCCACGTTGAAGCCATCAAAGGCATGGCCTTCAGGCAATCTTGCGCCTGCTATGGCGCACAGGGTGGGAAACAGATCCACAGCCGATAGCACGGATGTCTCGTCCGCGCGTCCGGCAGGCACATGTCCGGGCCAACGGACGATGAAAGGCATACGAATGCCGCCCTCCCACAGGGCAAGTTTGTGACCACGGTAGATTCCGGAGCGCTCCCCGTCGAAGGTCGGCAGCGCTCCATTGTCACTTGTAAAAATGACGATGGTATTCTCCTCAAGACCACGGGCCTTCAGACCATCGAGCAGTCGCCCCATCTGCCGGTCATATTCTGCGAGAACCGGGCGCAGGTTCTTCGGCAGATCCTTTCGGTCTGAAACTTCGTCCGGAACCCACGGCGTATGCACATCATCCGGCCATAGATTGACAAAACATGGGGTGTCACGATGGCGTTCAAGAAAATCCAAGGTCTTGTCCACAAAGAATGCCGTCCGGTTCCACCGCTTCACGCGATCCTTGTCGGACCAGATCCAGTTCGTCGCAGTCAGGTCCGGATGCGGCTCCGGGCTCTCATAGGTGCCCGCGTTTTCGTCGTAACCGTAGGCCGCAAATTTCGGTGCGTTGTGCACATCACGCCCGCCGCCCAGGTGCCACTTGCCAAAATGCGCCGTTGCATAGCCGCCCGCTTTCAATGCCCGAGGCAATGACGGCGCGGCGGGATCCAGGAAGTCGGCCATTTCGCATGCAGCATTTCCCTTTCGGGTCTGCAGAAAACTCGTGATCCGCCAGCGGGCCGGATACATGCCCGTGATGATCCCGCAACGGGAAGGCGAGCAGATCGGCGAAGCCGAATAATACTGGGTAAATCGTGTGCCCTCCGCCGCCAGGCGATCAATATTCGGCGTTGGCACTTGCCTGCCTCCATAGACGCCAAGGTCCCCTACCCCCATGTCGTCCGTGAGTATCAACACGATGTTTGGCCGACGGACCTCGGCCGCCTGCGCGACACAGCCCAGTGACAGGAGAACCACAAAGGCCCGGAGAATGGCGCGAAGATGCAACACTGCATATGTGAATCTCTTCATGTTCAAATTATCAAACTTACGTACTCACTGTTTCCCCTCCACGGCCAGGAGATCCGTGCGGTTGTCACGCAAGGTAAAGGAGTCAAATCGCGCCGTGGCGGCATGCTCACCTATGAGTCGATTCCTAATTGGAATCTGCGGCCTCCAAACGGCAGCCCCGTGTCGCAGCAACCGCATTTTCCCACTACTCCGCATAGGGAGGCTTCCAAGGCCAAGGCACTGCGTGCGTGCGCCGTGCCTCCCAATCCTTGCGCTCGACACTGCCCCAATCACCGACCTAGGGGCTGAGTCCATCATGCGAGTCTCATTCGTCGGCTAATGATAGGGTGTCAATTCGTTTCCGCTCCAATCGTGGACGAGAGCGCCCGAGTTTGATGTGAGGCCTCCACGCGTATTATATGCGATACATTTTACTTGAAGAATTGGCATTTAATCAAACAATGCATCGCATACGATACATGGACTTTGCGCAAACAGGCTTAATGATTCGAGACGCACGGAAACAAGCAGGCTTGACTCAGGCCGAGCTGGCTAGGCGTTTGGGAATGAGCCGTGCAACCATCTCGCAGCTGGAGAACGGAGTCATTGGCGATCTCGGCATCCGAAAGCTGGCTCAGATTGGGGATCGCCTAGGCTTGGAGATCGTGATCCGGCCACGTCGACCGCTGACGCTGCACGAGGCCTACGCCCGCAATCGCGAAGAGCGACAGGCGGCCTTTCGGGAGACCGACACCATTCTGGCGAACCTGAACCCGGACAAGCACGGTGCCTAACGTCTTCGTAAATCGGCGCGCCGTCGGCGCACTCACCCGCGAGGACCCGGCAAATCGTTTCGTCTATGACGAGGGGGTGCCGGAGGGGCTGGCGGTGTCGTTGTTGATGCCGGTCAACCGCGCGCCGTATCACGCTGAGCGCGCCTCCGTGCTGCATCCGGTGTTCGACATGAGTCTGCCCGAGGGGGCTCTGCGGGAAGCGCTCAACAACATGTTCTCGAAGGCGCTACCGGTTTTCGACGACCTCGCCCTTCTGGAAATTGTCGGCCGCTCCCTGATCGGTCGGCTGCGGTTTGGGTCGTCGTCCGAGGAACTCGACCAAGTGCCGGCACAGAATCTGCGAGCACTCCTTGCCAGCCGCGGGACCGACGGACTGTTTGCACATCTGCTCCAGCGCTACGCCCAGTACTCCGGTGTCGCAGGTGTCCAGCCGAAGCTGTTGATCCGCGATGACGGCAGCCTTGGCACCAGCAAGTTCAGCCCGGTGCCGGTGGGCGAGCGAGTGACGGCTAACGGCACCACGCACATCGTCAAATCTTTCGACGCTGGAAAGTATCCTGGGTTGGCGGCCAACGAGTATTTTTGCCTGAAGGCGGCCAGACGTGCGGGATTGTCGGTGCCGCCCGTCGAGATCGCGACCGGTGGCCATCTCCTGATTGTGGAGCGCTTCGACCTCAAGGCGGACGGAACCTACCTTGCCTTCGAGGACGGATGCGCACTCGATGGCCGGCTGTCCCGCGAGAAATATGAGGGCAGTTACGAGCAATTGACCGCGACACTGGCCAGCAGCTTGCGTGGGCCGGAGGGCACGGCAGCGGAATTGGCCCGCTTCTTCCGGTCGCTTGTCCTATCTGTCGCCGTGCGCAACGGTGATGCCCACCGAAAGAACTTTGGCGTGCTCTACGACGACTCGACCGGCACGGTGTCACTGGCGCCCGCCTTCGACATCGTCACCACCTCTGTTTACCTGCCTAACGACAGTCTCGCGCTGACCCTAGATAGCACCAAGCGTTGGCCGGATGCCAAACGGCTGGTGCGATTCGGCCGTCAGCGGTGCCAGCTCACCGAGGCCGCAGCGAAGGCAATCGTTTCCGAGGTTGTTGATGGAGTTGCCGGTGTCGCTCACGAATTGGCCGACCTGACCGATCTCGATCCCCAGGCAAAGGAAACCCAAGAACGCATGCGCAAGGCATGGTCCGAAGGATCCCTATCGCTAAGCCTGCCCAAAGGGAGGCCGCCAGTCTCGCTTCCAAAGGAAACTCTGTGAAATCGCTTGTGACCGAAGTTCGCCTAACTTCGTCATTATGCTCTGGCGTGCGATGCTGAGGCGGTCGTCGCCGTACGGACTACTCCGCCGCACTGAGTATACTCAACATGTCGAAGCGAACCTACACCGCGATGATGGCGTCGAGTTTTGCGGACAAGTGCTTCAGCCAGGTGGCATCATCCATCGTAGGCGGGTGATACTGTTCGGTGATCAGCCAGCCCGAATAGCCAACCTGATCCAAGGCCCGCATGACAGCCGGCCAGTCGGAATCGCCCTCCATCAGATCGATCTTGAATCCCGCATAGGGCCCATGCTCATCGCGGATCTTCCGGCTGTATTCCTTGACGTGAATCTTCACGATCCGGTGTCCGAGGATTCGGATCCACTGCTCCGGGTACCCAAAGTTGACCACATTGCCGACATCGAAATGCCAGCGCACCCACGGGCTCCTGAATGAATCCACGTAGCGCACCGCCTCCAGTGGGCTGAGCAGGAACTGATTCCACACATTCTCGACAGCGATGACCACCCCCAGGGACTCCGCGAGCGGGATCGCCTTGGCGATCTCCTCCTGCGAGCGCGTGTAGGCATCGGCATAGGAAACCTCCTTGGTCACCTTGCCGGGCACCAGAAGGACCGAACTCGCGCCGTAGGCGTGCGCATCGCGCAGTGCCTGGCGCAGCCCTTCCAGGCCAACCTCACGCACACTCGCGCTGGGATCCGTCAACGGCTTCAGCCAGTGGGTCGCCACCACGATACTGGGCACCTTCAGGCTCGTCTCCTTCTTCGCGGCCAGGATCTCCGCCTGATCCATCGCACTCGGAACCTCAACGCCATCAAACCCCGCTGCTGCAAGGAGCCTGAATTTTTCGAGCACGCTGAGTTTTTCAGAGGTCTTGCTTCGAAGCGTGGCCCACATGAACGCCTTCTGATAACGACGCGCGTTTTGCGGTGCGGGTGCTGCCTTGCCTGCTGACTGAGCGGCCGCCTTCGCCAGCGCCGACGACGCCAAGACACCCAGCGCGGCATTTCCAATGAAGGATCGACGAGTTTGCATGGTGTACGGTCTCCTCAGAGGCGTTTGATAAGGACATTCTTGAATGCGACGGGATCATTGTGCCCCGCAAAACCAAAATGCCCGCTCGGGAGATCCTTTCCAGGGTGCGCCTTGTTCTGCAGCACCTTCGACAGGTCCACCTTGCTGAGATCTGTATCCAGAATAACCGTACCATTGAGCTCCACCTTCACCTTTGACCCGTGAACGGTCACCTCCTCGAAATTCCAGTCCCCAACCGGATGCTGATACCCGCGTTGGGCTGCAACCATCCCATAGGCTGATCCGTGCTGCTGACGCGGATCGATGGGTCCTCGATGGGTCTCATAATCCTGATCGATGATCTGCAGCTCACACATGCCATCATAGGCCGGATTTCCTGTCCCGGGATACCGAATCGCCAGGCCATTGTTGCCGGCCGGTGGAACCTTGAACCACACGCGCGCCTTGAAATCCGAGTAGACCGCATCGGTGAACAGGACGCCGCCCTTTCCGCGCTGCCAGACCAATGCGCCGTCCTGTACGGCTACGGCATCCTTCGCGCCAGACCATCCATCCAGGTTGCGCCCGTTGAAAACCGGCTCAAACCCCTTCTTCCCCGCCTTCGAAAGGATCTCGCAGGCCTCCTCGCTGCCGATCTCACGGATCATGATGTTGCGCCAGCGCGTTTCTCCTCCGTGAGTCTGGAGCTGGATCGGGCCACGCGCCAGAACCGGCCTGCGCTGATCGACGGGCAGATTGCGGTCATAGTAGTTTTCCAAAATCACGTGATTGACGACGCGTTTGCCGTTCAGCCACACGCTCACGCGGCTGCCAACCATCACGATTCGGAAAGTATTCCAGGTGCCAATCGGATTGTCCGCCTTCACCAGCGGATCGCGGCCGGGAGAGGTCTTATCATTGTTCCAGAGTCCGCCTGAACCCTTTGCATTCCCGTAGCCCTTGGGATCGGGGCTCGCCGGATCCCAGATCTGCACCTGAGGAACGCCCCGCAGGTAGATGCCGGAATCGGTGCCGGTGGTGATCTTCCAATCCACCAACAATTCGAAGTCACCGTAATCCTTTGCCGTGGTGGCATAGCCCCCCATGCCGTCGTTCACCAATTCGCCATCCTGAACGCGCCAGTGCGGCTGCCCATCCTTGATTTCGATCAGACTCGCATTCCACTTGGCAATCTGAGCCTCGCGTTCTGCGGGCGACATCGCCGCCAGCAGACGGGGGTCATGCGTTGCCCCTCCGCGCCAGCCCTCAAGATTCTTTCCATTGAATAAGGGTGTGAAGCCAGCCGGCGCCGCCAGACTTCTGCAAAGCCCGGCAGCCAACAGCACCGTAACGAGCAACCCGAATCTTCCGCAACGAGAAAGCATTTTCATAGTGGGATCCGAAATAAATCCTGCTCCGCGAAAATCGGCAATGGCATATTTGAAACCGTACACGAATCGTCTCTCGGGAACAGGTCATCTGCCTGCGTACGCACAATCGTCCGTGAAACAAGCTGGGCGTTTTCATTGCCACGAGTTTTGCATTCGCCGCGGAGCCCGATATGAATCCCAACTTTTCTTCTTCCGTTGTCCGCATTCGTCAGGTGTCATTCCCTCCTCATTGCCGCGGATTCTCCGCCGCTTTGTGACCCTAGGGCGCGCAAAACGCGCAGGCCCCCGGGTGAGCAGTCACCTCCTATCGAGAACTGTCGCCGCATTCTTCCTTTCAATCCCTTTCCAGCTTGAGAGCCCTATACTATCCATCATTTGACCAACTCGAGATTCGAGAGTTGGCTGTGCCTCGGGCTGAAGCCGGCGAGGTCCTGCTCCGGGTTTCCGCCTGCGGTCTGTGCGGAAGCGAAATCGAGACATTCAAGTCACACAGCCCACGGCGAATGCCTCCGCTTGTCATGGGACACGAGTTCTGCGGCATCGTCGAGGACGTGGGAACCCCCGCCGATCGCTCGCTCATCGGACGTCGCTTCGTAAGCAACTCGGTCATTTCCTGCGGGCATTGCGTCCGCTGCCGACGCGGCGACACCCATCTCTGCGCGGCACGCCAGGTGTTTGGCATGCATCGCGCCGGTGCATTTGCAGAATTTGTCCGGGTCCCTATGAGCGTCCTCATACCTTGGCCGGATGATCTTTCCGCACAGGCGGCATGCCTCGCCGAACCGCTCGCAAACGGCGTGCACGTTGTCAACCTGACCAAACACCTTCCCGTTCATTCGGCACTCGTCATCGGCGCGGGTCCGATCGGACTCATGTGCCAGCAGGCTCTCCAGGCGATTCGTGGAGCGAAAACCATTGTGGCCGATGTTTCGGATGGGCGCCTCGCTGTTGCGCAACGCCTGGGTGCCTCCCACATCCTCAATGCGCGTTCGCACGATGTTGCAGCAGAATGCCGGTCATGGACGGAAGGCGAAGGCGTCGACCTTGTCGTCGACGCTGCAGGCTCGGGCACGACAAAACGCGTCTCCCTCGCAGCGCTGCGCCCCGGGGGAGCCGCAGTCTGGATCGGACTCCATGAGAACCGGATGGAACTCGACTCCTACGAGGTCACGCTGCCGGAAAAACAGGTCCTCGGAACCTATGCTGCAAAGAAGGAGGAACTCGCCGAGGCGCTGGTGCTCATGCAGTCCGGAAAGGTGGATGTAACCTCCTGGACTGAATGCATACCGCTCGACGAATCCGTTGCGGGTTTTCAACGCATGCTTCACCCCGGACCGGTTGACCTCAAAGCCGTTTTTCTTCCATCCGCCCAAACATGAAAGTTGTCCTGACCGACCATGGTTTTGCGTCCATTGAACAGGAGAAGAGTCTCCTTGCCGCCGCCGGCTGCGAACTGGTGGTGCTGCAGTCAAAGGATCCTGAAAAGTTGGCCCTAGCCTGCGCGGATGCCGACGCCCTTCTCGTTCAGTGGGCACCCATCAATGCCGCGGTCATCGCCGCTCTGCGCCACTGCAAGGTGATCGTGCGCTATGGCATCGGCGTCGACAATGTCGACCTCAAGGCGGCTGGAGCCCGTGGAATTCCCGTGTGCAATGTCCCCGACTACTGCATTGCGGAAGTCGCCGATCATGCGCTCGCACTGGCGCTCTCGCTTGCCCGGCAGATCCCGCAGACGGATGCAGCCGTGCGTAGTGGAACGTGGAAGATCATTCCCCCGTCACCATTCCCGTCCTTTCGCTCGACCACGTTCGCCACCGCGGGGTTCGGACGGATCGCGCGCGCCGTGCTTGAACGTGCCCGCGGTTTTGGCTTCCGGCTCGCCGCCTACGATCCCTTTGTTCCCGCGATTGCGTTCGCCGAGGCGGGTGTGCAACGGCTCGAACTTGATGCGCTCTGGCGCGAGTCGGGCATTGTTTCGCTGCATCTGCCGCTCACCCCGGAAACACGTCACATGGTGGGCGAGGCCTCACTCGCGCGCATGCGGAACGATGCGATCGTGATCAATACAGCCCGCGGCGGCCTTATGGACACAAAGGCGCTTGCCCGCGCCCTGGTTGAGAAGCGGATTGCCGGCGCCGGCCTCGATGTTTTCGAAACGGAGCCGCTCGAGGCTGATCACCCCTTGCGTCAGGCTCCAAATGTGCTGCTCACCTCGCACACAGCCTGGTACAGCGCCGGAAGCGTGCCCGAATTGCAGCGCAAGAGCGCCGAGGCCGTCGTGCGCGCAATCCGCGGCGAAGCACTCGTCAATGTCGTCAATACCTCCTTTCTCACTCCTTCCGCATGAAGTTCATCGACCTCTCCCACCCCCTGGTTCACGGACAGGATAACTTCCCGTTCGATCCGAAGCTCAGCATCATTTCCCACTCCACCACGGGGACGCTGCGCTACAACATGACGCAGGTCAGCATGGCCACCCATCAGGGCACCCATCTCGATGCCATGTATCACTTTCTCGACGATGGAAAAACCATCGACCAGATGCCGCTGGAATGGTTCTATGGCGACGCTATTCTGCTTCGCATCCCCAAGGCTCCCCGCGAGGAGATCGTGCCCGCTGATTTTCAGAAGATTGAACATCTCCTGCAGCCTGGCACCCGATTGATCTATGAGACGGGATGGCATCGTCAGTTCGGCAAGGAAAATTACTTCTCTGATTTTCCGAGCCTGACCCAGGATGCCGCGCGCTACCTCGTGTCGCGAAAGATTCGTCTCCTCGGAATGGATACACCAACACCCGGACGCGATTGGTACGAAGTTCACCACATCCTTCTGGCACGCGATGCCGAGGTCGTCATCGTCGAGGGACTCGCCAACCTCGACAAGCTGCCCGAACGCTTTGTCTTCAGCGGATTCCCTCTCAACTTCAAGGGCCGCGACGGATCACCGATCCGTGCCGTGGCGATCCTCCCATGAAAGGCCTCAAGGGAAAAGTCGCACTCGTCACCGGCGGACTCGGCGATCTGGGTTTCGCCGCATGCCAGAGGCTAGTCGAAGAGGGATGCAAGGTCGCGGCCTTCGACCTCAAGGAGGATGCCGAAGGCAAACTCGCCACCATGGGAGTGTTCTACCTCTCCGTCGACGTCACCCAGCCGGGTGCTGTCGAGTCAGCCTGCGCAACGGTGCGCACGCGATTCGGTCCCATACAGATTCTCGTCAACAGCGCGGCTCGATTTGTCTTCAAGAGCACGGATGCAACCGTGACCGACTGGCAGGACAGCCTGTCGGTCAATGTGATCGGCACCTCGCTCGTGACCAATCAGGCGGTCGCTCAAATGAAGGACGCCGGCGGTGGCAGCATCGTCAATTTCTCCTCGGTCAGCGGCTTTGTCGGCCAGGCAAATTTCGCGACCTACAATGCCACGAAATTCGCCCTGCGCGGCCTCACCAAGTGCTGGGCCCAGGACCTCGCCCCCTACAATATCCGCGTCAACACGGTCTGTCCGGGTTACATCTACACTTCCGCATTCATCAACTCCTGCAAGAAGCTCAATCTCAACATCGAGGAGGAGGACCGCCGCGCCTCTGCAATGCATCTGCTCGGACGCCAGGGCCGACCCGAGGAGGTTGCTTCGGCAGTTGCCTTTCTGGCGAGCGATGAATCCTCCTTCATGACCGGAAGTGATCTTGTTGTTGACGGAGGCTACCTCGCCCGCTGACAGGTCTATCCGCAGTCACCGGTTTCGGACGAGCGAGCCGCTGATTCGCTTCGTTCGCAGTGCTTCCGAAATTCGCCGTGTCCTACTCCGGACGCAGGCGGAGGATCTTCCCGTTCTTGTCGTCAATCAGGACATAAACCAGTCCGTCAGGCCCCACCCTCACATCACGAACCCGCCCACGGTTGCTGAAGATCACTTCGCGTTGAACAACCTTGCGCCCATCCAGCACGAGTCGGTGAATCTCCTGTTTCGCAAGACCACCCGCGAGAAGGTTGTCTCTCCATTTGGGAAACGCATCGCCTTCGTAAACCGCAAGGCCTGAGGCTGCAATCGACGGCGTCCAGTAGATGATCGGATCCTTCATGCCAGGAAGGCTCGTGTTCGGAGTCAGCGGCGAACCATCGTAATTCATTCCGTAGGACGCCTTGGGCCAGCCGTAATTTGCTCCGCGCAGGATCAGGTTCAGTTCATCGCCTCCGCGAGGACCGTGCTCGGTTTCCCATAGGTCTCCGGTCACCGGATGTCTGACCAACCCCTGTGGATTGCGATTCCCATAACACCAGAGCGTTGGGTACGCATCCTTTCGATTGGAAAACGGGTTGTCCTTGGGCACACGACCATCATCGAAAATGCGGTGAATCTTGCCGTTGGGTCTCGTGAGGTCCTGAGCATGGTCACTGCGGCCTCTTTCGCCCATGCTGAAAAACAAATAGCCATCCTCAAAAACAATCCGGCAGCCGAAGTGATGGCGGGTGGTCTGATAAAACTTCAGCGGAGCACGGAAAATATCCTGCTGCTCTGTCCACGCGCCGTCCTTGATTCTTCCGCGGACGATCGCAGTGAGGCTGACGTCCTCGCCGTCAAGCCGTCGCGGATCACTGTAGGCGAGATAGATCCACCCGTTCCTGGAGTAGTCGGGATGAATCGCGACATCGAGCAAGCCACCCTGCCCACGCGCGAACACCTCGGGAGTTCCCCGAATCCGCTCCGAAAGCTTGTTCTTGGTATCGAGGATCCTGAGCCTGCCCGGACGCTCGGTTACCAGCCGCCTGCCATCGGGCAGCCAGGCCAGCGACCAAGGGTTTTCGAGCCCCGTGACCACGGTCTCCACGCGATAGGTGTGTTCCTTGGTGACCACCGGCGCATTGTCCTCAGTCGTTTTCCGTGTGCTGGGTTTCGCGTGCGCCGCGGCGTACGCCTCCTCCCGAATATAAATTGCCAGGGCGCGCAGCGTACTTTCACCGAGACTGTTCCATCCGATCATCGGGGTGTCCTTGACACCGTCCCGGATGACCTTGAACAGGCTGTCGGCATCCCCTCCATGTTTCCACTCCGGCCCCAGCAGCGCCGAGCCCGATCCGCCTTCTAGTTTGGCCCCATGGCAGCTCGCACAATTCTGCTGATATACCTCCTCCACCTTTACCTTGCCCTTGCCGGTGGCTGACTGGGCAAAAGAGCCAATCGCAGATGCACCCACCGCAATCCATGCGGTGCGGCAGAAAACGGGGAGGGACAGAAGACGCATGGTGAGGAAGTAGATTGAATGCGCTGCGAATGCAAACCAGCTTATCAAGCTCGATCAACTGACATTTCCAGTTTCGGCAGCATGCAGTCGCACTTGCCTGAGTGACGCAGAATCTTTCCATTGATGAATGCCGCTGCACGGATGCGCAACGTTTCCACCCACAGAATGCTTCCTTCCGGCCCTATTGTTAATCTGATGTCTCTTTCTTTCTTCATGCGAATATCCTGCTTTCTCGGCATCACTCTTCTTGGCCTTGTACACGGTGCCTTTGCCCAGAGCGGTGACAAACCCGGGGAGGTTCAGTCGGATCCGCCTAAACATCTCGTGATTCCTCCCGCACCGGCGCTAACGGTCGACGAGGCACTTAGAACGTTCCGCGTCGCACCGGGATTTCGCATCGAAGCGGTCGCATCGGACCCGCTCCTGCACGATCCCGTCGTCCTGGAGATCGATGAGGCGGGACGCTACTGGGTTGTGGAAATGCGGGGCTTCATGCCGAATGTCGATGGCATCGGTGAGGACAAACCCGTGGGGACTATCGCCGTGCTCGACGACACCGACGGTGACGGGCGACCCGATCGGCGCACAGAGTTTGCCACAGGTCTGGTCATGCCTCGCGCGCTTCTGCGCATCGGCGACGGCATCCTGGTCGGCGCTCCTCCCCACCTTTGGTTCATGCGCGATACCAACGGCGACGGACGAGCCGACGAAAAAATCGAGGTTGCGGGCGACTACGGCAGTCCGACAAATCCCGAGCACACGGCAAACAGCCTGACGTGGGGACTCGATAACTGGATCTACAGCGCAAATTTCACCGCTCGGTTTCGCTACAATCATGATGGCACCTGGACCCGTGAGCCCACATCCTTTCGAGGGCAATGGGGCCTGACTTTCGACAACACCGGAAACTTCTTCTACAACAACAACAGCGTGCCACTGCAGGCGGATGCCTTCCCCGCCGAGTACCTGTACCGGAATCCGGGGCAGCCCTTCTCGCAGTGCGTCAATCGCACCCTGGCACCACCCGAAAAAATCACACTCTATCCCAGCCGCGTTACTCCGGGCATCAACCGCGGCTATCGAACGCTGGGGAACGACGGCATCCTGCGCACCGTCACCGCGGCCTGTGCTCCCTTGTACTATCGGGAATCGCTCCTTCCCTCCGCATTTGCAGGCAATGTCTTCATTTGCGAGCCCGCAGCCAATCTGGTCAAGCGCATCGTCGTCGACGATGCGAACGGCGTACTGAGCGCGAGAAATGCGTATCCCTCCACCGAATTCCTGACCTCGACCGACGAACGCTTCCGTCCGGTGAATCTCACGACCGGCCCCGACGGCGCCCTCTATATCGTCGATATGTACCGTGGCATTCTCCAGCACCGCATCTACGTGACGTCGTACCTGCGGCGCCAGATCGAATCCCGCCATCTGGAAGCGCCGATCGGACTGGGCCGAATCTACCGCATTGTGCCCGAAAAATACACCTCGATGCCCCTCTCGCTTCGCCTGCCCGCGCAAATGACAACGGCGGAACTCGTTTCCACGCTCGATCATGAGAGCGGATGGTGGCGCGACACTGCCCAGCGCCTCCTAGTCCAGGCACACGACACGACCGCCATTTCCCTGCTCAACCAGATGGCATCCGGCGGCGCGCGAACCCCACTCGGACGCGTGCACGCACTCTGGACCCTGCACGGGATGAACGCACTCGCGCAGTCCTCGGTAGAGGCAGCGCTCGGGGATCGTGACCCTCGCGTCGTTTCCACAGCGATCCGCATGACCGAATCCTGGCTAAGAAACGGCGATGAATCGCTCACCTCCAAAGTTGTCGCACTGACAGGAAATCCCGATCGCACGGTGCGCCTCCAGGCCGCCTTCTCCCTCGGTGAATCGCCGACTGCAGCGGCCCGCGAGGCACTGTTTGCTCTCGCTCGCGCGCATGGCGATCAACCCTGTCTCAACGAGGCTCTTGTCAGCAGTCTGGCCGGGCAGGAGTTCTCGCTCCTCGTAAGCACGCTCGACGATCCGAGCCCGAGGCGTGTCGCGAAGAACAAGCCAGTCATCGTCACCGCCGCTGCAGCCATTCTTCTGCGTAATGATGCCGACGCTCAGGCGAAACTCTTTGCCATGTTGAGCCCGGAGTCCCGCTCCACCGCGGCCAACCGGCTTTCAATCCTTGAAGGCATCGAACTCGCCCAGCGAAGGGACTCAAAAAGCGCATCTTCTATGGTCTCTATTGCGGTTGCGCCACAAGGTCTGATCGCCTGGTCGAATGCCAAAGGCATCGCCCCGGAGATCAGCAATCGCCTGCGCAAGGCCGTTGAGTTCCTGCGATGGCCGGGCAGGGTTGATGTCGCAGCGCAACCCGCAGCTGTTGCCCTCAATCCTGAGGAAAAGAAGCTCTTCAGAAAGGGGCGCGAGAACTTCGCCATTTGTGCAGGCTGCCATCAGCCCGATGGACGAGGCCTCGTCGGCCTCGCGCCGCCCTTGGTCAATTCTCGCTGGGTTCTCGGACCAGTCGAGGCACTCGCGCGCATCGTGCTTCAGGGGAAGGAAAATCCTCCGCTTGTAATGCCGCCCTTGGGGGCGCTCGATGACGCAACGGTGGCTTCCATCCTGACCTATGTTCGCCATTCCTGGGGCCACGAGGCCTCCGCGGTTACCGCAAAAGAGATCGCCGCCGTACGAGCTTCAACGAAGGGCCGCGACGAACCTTGGAAGGAATCAGAACTGGAAGCGCTGATCCGCTGAACGGCCCGGCCGTGCGGGAATTCACACGCCGCACACCGGTCATCGATTCAACCTGACGCCGCCGGCTCGACTTCGCTTGGCCTTGTGGGGGAAGGCGCCGTCGCTATCGCTGATTCCAAGCTCCTATTTTCCGCCCTCGGCGTAGGAGCGATAGTGCTCCGCCACATGGGCATCAGTCGTGTCGCCATCGTGGATATAGATGCGATACTTGAAGGTCACCGATTTCCCGGCAGGGACCGTCAGGTCTCCAATATGAGGCTGGCCCTTGAGTCCTTCAAAATCATGGCGCCCAAAAGGGTTGGCCGCGAACAACCCGTAGTCTCGGGCATGCCACCAGGTCGGATGCCGAGGATTCGCGGGATGATCAAAGATCGCGATGCCATACACCTTGCCATCGCGCGGCGCAAAATAGTCGGCCCAAGCCGCCCTTTTCCCCCAGGCGGCCACGTCACGGTCGCCCGCGCTATTCACGACATGTCCCTGCCCCGCGACCTCCTTGCCCTTAAATTTGTGCGTCATCGTCATCCAAAGCGGAAGACGGACCGCCATCGTCCCCTCCTTCGTGTCACCAAAAACCAGGGGCGCATCCTTCAGGGCGTGCATCGTGATTTCATAGTCGAGCAACCGCCCGTTCGGCACGGCTTGAATGCGAACCGTCAGCTCATCGGTCGCGATCAGTTTTCCACCCGGTGCCTCCCAGCGGTGGTGGGCTCGAATCACTCCGACCTTGCCACTGG
Organism: Verrucomicrobiota bacterium; assembly: GCA_014584295.1. Classification (GTDB taxonomy): domain Bacteria; phylum Verrucomicrobiota; class Verrucomicrobiia; order Opitutales; family Opitutaceae; genus UBA6669. The sequence goes on along the minus strand of JACTNC010000029.1, from coordinate 17,865 downwards.
ATGTCTCGTCCAGACCGACCAGCACCACCTTGCCTGACGTCGGCTTCTCCAGCCAGAAATCGACCCCGCTAATGCTGCCATGCGCAAACCAGAGCGAGCGATGATGCGGATGGTCCTGCTCCTCCCCCGGCGTGTTCGCCATTGGAAAATCCCGCGTGAGACGCGTCCCATCCGGCGCAAGCACGGGATAGAAATAGGTGCGTGGGCCTTCGGGGGCATAGACAAATTCCGTGAACGGCTTGCCTTCGACCGAAACCGCCACCCGGTTGTCGCCGCGCGTCACCTTGACGACCGGAGCCGGTGCGGCGCCCGAGAGTGATACTGCAGCCGCAAGGAAGGCCGCCGGCAGCAGGCCCTTCCTGAGTGGGCTTCGCGGAAAGGAGGCAGTTTGGTCAAAGGATATTTGGCTCGCTCGTGAGAGATGCATGGCGCGCAAATTGAATTCGGCAGGGGTTGATGGTGCAGACAGTTAAAGCACGACCGTGCCCGTCCGGGGGCGACGAAGCAAGCGCGCAATCGAAACGGCTCTTCCTTCACCCTATCTTGGAACTATGCTCGAGGATATTGATCTGAAAAGAGCCCCGCGCCACAAAAAGTCGTCGTTCAATTCAGTTCCGAGCACTCTTCTACAACTCAATAAATCTTCCCGCCACCGTGCGTGGCGCCTGGGCAAACATGCGACGGTAAGCCAGTGGAGTCATCCGTTTGTACTCGCGGAAACGCTGGTAGAAATTCGATATTGTTCCGAAGCCGCAGGCGAAACAGATCTCCGCCACCGGCTTCCCGCTCTCGGCCAGCAGGCGACAGACGTGGCTCAGGCGGACATCATTCACAAAACTTACAAACGTCCGCCCCGTGCTCCGCGCGAAGAAACGGCTGAACGCGCTGGGGGTAAGTGACGCCACCTTTGCCGCCTGATCCAGACTCAGGGCTTCGTTGGAGAAATCCTTTTCGACAAAATCAATCACACGATTGATTCGCTTCGCATCCGTCGCCGCCAGGTCCAAGCGGTAGCGAGGCGACGCAAGGAGCCGCGCACTCTTGAGCGACAGTTCGTGGAGGATGCCAAGCAACGCCATCGCCCGGGGCAGGCTGCGCAGCTTCGTCAACTCCCGCATCTTCGCAATGATTGCCCTCGTTTCAATCGGAGCGAAGCAAATGCCGCGACCCGATCGCTGGAGCATGGCCAGAACCTTGCGTAGCTCGGGAAGGGACCAGAAGCCTTCGCCAAAACAATCCCTGCGGAACTGCAGGACGATGGAGTGGGACATCCTCCGTGAGCCGTCCGAAACAACACTCGCCCATCGGTGCGGCAGATTCGGGCCTAGCAGAATGAGATCACCCGGTCCGTACTCCTCAAGGCTGTCGGCAACAAACCGCCTTCCGACTCCCGAAAGGATCGCTGTGAGCTCGAATTCAGGATGAAAATGGAAGGGTGCACTGAATGCGTGGCACCGGTATTCGCGGCAGGAAAAGGACTGTGCCTCTCCAGTCAGGATCTTCTCGAAATGGACGCGCATGACAACTGATCCAATGGATCAGGGTAAAATAATGGAAGTTCTTGCCGCGGGAGCGGAGGCAGGGCCAGTCTTTTTCAACTAGACTGTCCCCCTTGTCCCATTCCCCAGACACCTCGTTCGAAACTTTGATCGACAGCCTGCGCGCCTCCGGGGCGGTTGCCTCGGATGACATCCGCATTGCGCCACTGAGCGGCGGTGTTTCGAGCGACATCTTCCTGGTTCAAGAGGGCTCCCGACGCTTCGCCTTGAAACGTGCGCTTCCGCGACTCAAGGTTCGGGACGCATGGTTCGCCGACATCTCACGCAACCGCGTTGAACAGGCCTATCTTGAGTACGCATCAAGTATATTGCCGGGTTCGGTCCCCCAAATTCTGCACTCGAATCCCGAGGCCGGTTGGTTCGCGATGGAGTATCTTGGCGACGGTTTTACCAACTGGAAAAGCCTCCTGATGTCCGGTCAGGTCGATGCACAGCACGCGATCAAGGCGGGCGAAACACTCGGGCGGATCCACGCCGCTTCGTGGGGCAATTCCGAGGTCGCCCCGCGTTTTGCCACGCTCCCCAATTTCCATGCGTTGCGCATTGAACCTTACCTGCTGACAACCGCCGCTCGCATCCCCGGTTCGCGTGCCTTTCTAGAGTCGGAGGCACAGCGACTCGGCGAGACCCAGCTCGCTCTGGTGCACGGCGACTACTCGCCGAAAAATCTGCTCGTCTCTCCCGAACGCCTGGTCGTGCTCGATGCAGAATGCGGCTGGTTTGGCGATCCTGCCTTCGACACCGCCTTCCTGCTGAATCACCTGCACCTCAAGACACTCGTCCACCGCGCACGGCCCGAACCCTTCCTGGCACTTGTTCCCGTATTCTGGCGTTCCTACGTCGCTGCACTGGACCAACACGCATCCGCTGATCTCGAGATGCGCACCGTTCGCCTGCTCCTCGGCCTCATGCTGGGCCGGGTTCATGGCAAATCTCCGGCGGAGTACCTGAGCACCGGCGACGGAGAGCGGATCACGAGATTCGTGCTGAAACACATGGCCAATCCCCCCCGCATGCTTTCCGGCTTCACGGAGGACTGGCGTGCGACACTCTTTCGCCCATGACAATCACGGCCCTGCAAGCCATCCAGATTTTTGACAGCCGCGGAAATCCCACCGTCGAGGTGGAAGTGACGCTTTCAAACGGCATGAAGGGCCGCGGACTTGTCCCCTCCGGTGCATCAACCGGCCGACATGAGGCCTGCGAGTTGCGCGACCGAGATCCCGCGCGCTACCGCGGCAAGTCGGTCTTCAGGGCCGTTGAAAACGTTGAGGGAGAAATTGCCCGGGAAATTGTGGGACGTGATGTCCTGGATCAGTCCGGACTGGACGCGGCGCTCATCGCACTGGACGGCACGCCCAACAAGTCCCGCCTCGGAGCCAATGCGATCCTCGGGACATCCATGGCGGTGGCGCAGGCTGCCGCAGTTGCGCGGGGTGTGCCGCTGTACGAATCGCTTGGCAGCGGACGGGGAACCGTCCTGCCGCTTCCCGAGATCCAGATTTTTGGCGGCGGAAAACATGCGCACGGCCGCATTGATCTCCAGGACTTCATGATCGTCGCAACTGCCGCGCACACCTACGAGGAGGCACTCGAAGTCACCCACAATGTCTTCCGCGCGGCAGGCGATCTCATGCGTGAACGCGGACTCCTCGCCGGAGTCGCCGACGAAGGCGGCTACTGGCCGCTCTTTAAGCGCAACGAAGAGGCGCTTGAAGCTCTCGTCGCAGCGATCGAACGCGCCGGTTACACGCCCGGATCCGAGGCGGCGATCTCGATCGACATTGCTGCCACCGACCTCTTCCGCGACGACAGTTACACCCTGGGGTTGGAGGGTGTTCGCTATTCCTCGCTGGAGTTTGCCGAGTTGGTGATCGGGTGGACGGAGAAGTACCCCATCCTATCCATCGAAGATCCGATGGCTGAGGATGACTGGAGCGGATGGAAATATCTGCGCTCGGCGATTGGTCACCGCTGCCAGCTCATCGGGGACGATCTCTTCACCACCAATCTCGCCCGCATTGAACGCGGCATTGCGGAGGGTTCCGCCAATTCCGTGCTCATCAAGCTCAACCAGATTGGCACCGTGACTGAAACCCTCGCAGCGATACGTCGCACACAGGAGGCCGGATGGCAGCCCGTGATCTCGGCGCGTTCCGGCGAAACCGAGGACGCCTTCATCGCCCACCTCGCAGTCGCGACCGATGCTGGCCAGCTCAAGGTCGGCTCCTTCAGCCGCAGCGAACGCATGGCCAAATGGAATGAGGTCCTCCGCATTCAGCGACACCTCGGCTCGCGCGCCCGTTTTATCGGCAGCAACCTCTTCGCGCAAGCCGGCATCAAACCGCATTTTCTCCCATGAGCACTCACTACCGCCTCAACCGCCTCTTCAATCCCGTAACCCGGCGCTGCCTCGACGTCGCTGTTGACCACGGCATCTTCGGCGAGGAGGAGTTTCATCTCGGCATCGAGAATCTTCCGCGCGCCGTCGAAGCGCTGGTCGCCGCCGCGCCCGACGCCATTCAGCTCTCTCCCGGCATGAGCCGACTGTTGCAGGCACTGCCCGTCCGGCCCAAACCGGCGCTCGTCCTGCGCACCGACCCGGCAAATTGCTATGGACGAAAGCTGCCGACCCAGTCCTTCGCATTTGCCGTGGACGAGGCCGTCGAGACAGCGCTGCGTCTCGATGCCGCGTGCGTCGTCGTGAACCTTCTCCGGGTCCCCGGCGCCGATGAACTCACTGAGTTCACGCTCCGCTCCATCGCCAGGCTCAAGCCCGTCTGCGAACGCTACGGCATGCCCCTCATGATCGAGCCTCTCGTATTCATGCCCAACGAAAAGGCCGGCGGATACATGAGCGATGGGGACCTCAAGAAGATCCTGGGACTCGTACGCCAGGCGGTCGAAATGGGGGCGGACGTCATCAAGGCAGATCCGACGACACATACCGCAGACTATCACAAGGTCATCGAAACGGCTGCGGGAATTCCTGTCCTCGTGCGCGGCGGCGGAAAAGTGAGCGACCGTGAGATACTTGTGCGCACGGAGGAACTCCTCGCGCAGGGCGCCGCAGGCATAGTCTACGGCCGCAACATCATCCAGCATCCGAAACCGGCCGCCATCACGCGCGCCCTCATGGCACTCCTGCACGACGGACTCACCGCCGATGCGGCTTTCACCCGCTTTCTCGCCTGACTCCATGAAGACACTTCGGCTCGGCATCATAGGCGGCGGACTGATGGGTCGCGAAACCGCATGCGCTCTGGCACGCTGGTGCAATCTCGAAGATCCGGGCGTTGCCGCTGAACTCACCGCAATCTGCGATCTCCAGCCAGCCGTGCTCGACTGGTTCCGACGCCTGCCGTCGGTAAAGCTCCTCACGGCGGACGCCGCCACCCTGCTCGCATCCGAGGAGATCGACGCCGTGTATGTTGCCGTGCCGCACCATCTCCACGAAGCGCTCTACCTCCAGGTGCTTCGCGCCGGGAAGGACCTGCTCGCGGAGAAACCGTTCGGCATCGATCTGCCTGCCGCGCGCCGTATCCGCGATGAAGCCGCCCGACTCGGCCGCTTTGTTCGCTGCTCCTCCGAGTTCCCGTTCTGGCCAGGTCCCCAGCGCATCATGGCGGAGGTGCGCGCCGGCAAATGCGGTCGCATCATCGAAGTGAGAAGCGGCTTCCTTCATGCGAGCGATCTCGATCCCTCCAAACCAATCAACTGGAAACGCCAGGCCCAATTCTGCGGTGCCGCGGGTGTGATGAACGACCTCGGCATGCATGCGGTGCACATCCCGCTGCGCATGGGCTGGAAGCCTGCTCATCTCTATGCCCGACTCCAGAAAATCGTTGCCCATCGGCCCGATGGCAAGGGCGGCAGCGCCGTGTGCGACACCTGGGAAAACGCACTCCTCGCCGGTGAGTTTCGCGATGAGGCAGGATCACTTGTGCCGATCTCCATCGAAACCAAGCGTGTCGCTCCGGGCGAGACCGACACCTGGTATCTCGAGGTCACCGGCACCGAGGCCAGCTACCGGTTTTCCACCAAGGAGCCAAAGACGCTCTGGGTCTTTCGGCGCGACAAGGAGCAGTGGTGGCAGAAAACAGACCTCGGCAATACGCCGCCTTTCAAGGTCGTCACTCCGGGCATCACCGAGTTCGGCTTCTCCGATTGCTTCCAGCAGATGATCGCTGCATTCGCCTCTGAATGGGCGGGCACCCTCGGTGGGCGCTTTGGTTGCGTGACACCGGACGAGGCTGTGGCGTCGCACGAAATCTGGGATGCCGCACTTCGCTCACACGCAACCCAGGCAGTCATCACACTGGACTGATCACGTCCGCTCATGTCCTCCGTGCATTCACTACCAGCCAAAGGTCCCCTTAATGCCGCAGCGTCCAAGGTCGTTCCCTACACACCTGCGGTTCCTCGAACCCGTCTACTCGTCATCGCCTGTGGCGTGAAGATCCACTTTCCATGGGCACTTGCGTGCGAACGCAGCGCCGCTGCAGCGGCCACTGTTCGCAAAGCCCTTGCCGGACTGCCGATCGACGTCGTAGCTCTCCCGGAGCCCTTCGAGGATCCGGTCGCTCTGGTGGCAGCTCTCGACTCGGAATTGGCTAAAGGCATCGCGGGGATTGTGTTCTTCCACGCCGCCTTCACCGCGGGTGAAATCGGATCACACTTCGGGCGCTGGCTGATCGATCACCCCGTTCCCGTTCTGAGTTGGTCCCATCCGGACCCCGCATCCGAACGCAATACCGCCAACAGCTTCTGCTGCCAGAATTTCATCCTAGGTATGTGGTCGCGACTCGGCGTGCGCTACGCCTGGATGCACGCTCCCATCGATGACAGCGCCGTGCCCGAGTTGGAAACATTCGCCCGCACGAGTCGGACTCGGGAGCGGCTCAGGCATGCCAGGATCCTTCATGTCGGCGGCTCGCGCGTATCCGCTTTCTACGATGGCGAGGCCGATGAACTCGCCCTCATGAGGCGCTTCGGTGTACGATTTGATCGTATCGACATCGAGACCGCTTTCCAGTTTTCCAAAAAGCGATTCACCGACAGCCAGGTCGCCGGAATTCGCGAGGCACTGAAATCATCTCCCCAATGCTCGCTCGTGGATCTGCCCGATTCACAGATCGACCAGACCTACCGCTTCGGTCTGGCAATGCTCGAGATGGCGCGCGAAGGCGGCTATGCAGCCGCGACGTTCAAGAGCTGGCCGGATCTCTTCGATTGCTATGGATGCGCGATCGATGGCGCTGTTTCCCTCTGTAACGATATCGGATTCACGGTTGCCGAGGAGGGGGAAATGCCTGGAGCCCTGACCTCGCTCATCCTGAACCTGCTATCCGAAGGCTCGGCGGTCGCCACGCTCCAGGACCTTTCCACAGCCAACACTACACGCAACAGCATCGGCCTCTGGCACTGCGGAGCGGCGCCACTCCGATGGTTGCGGAGAGGGACAACGTTCGCGGCACGCCGACATTCAATCCTTGAGAATGGAGATCCCACAACCGCAGTCGGCCTGATGCTGGAATTTCTCCTTGCATTGGGCCCCGTCACTGTCGCGCGGTACCAGTCGCCGGATTCCGCTCGATGCATCGCCTTCGAAGGAGAAATCATCGACTCTCCGATGCCCTTCCGCGGCACTTGGGGCGAAATGATAGCCAACCGTGGCAACGATGCCGCTGCCATCGCAAGTGCCATTCTTGGAGGGGGGCTAGATCATCATTGGTCTCTCGGATTCGGACACTGGGGCGCCGCGTTGCGACAGTTGAATCACTGGCTCGGCGTTAGCGATATTCCGATGCCTGCTGCAGGCGGAACACTTCACGGAGTGGGTCCGGTTTCCCATTGAGCCATGGCAGATTTCGATGTCATCGCCTGCGGACTCAACGTGGTGGACAATGTGGTTGTCCTGCCGGAAACCGTCCGCCGCAATGAAAAGCATCAGGTACCCAAGATGCTGATTCAGGGCGGCGGCCCCGGGGCAAACCAGGCCTGCGGGCTCGCGGCGCTCGGCTGGAGGACGGCCATGCTGACCCGGCACGGCGACAATACGGTTTCACGGATCGCAGAGGCCGAATTCGCACGCCATGGCGTCGCCCTCGATCTCGTCGTCCACGCCCCGCGGGCCCGCCCCGCCCTCGCGGTTGTCGAGGTGGACCCAAGCTCCGGTGAACGTACGGTTTTCTACAATGTCGCCGACTACGACTGGCTTTCTGCTGACGACGTGCCTGAGGCTGCGGTGAAGCGTGCGAAGCTGGTCATCACCGATGGCTATGAAGCGACTGCCGCGCTGCGCCTGCTGCAACTCGCCCGTGCGTGCGGCATTCCCGGCGTGCTCGATATCGAGACCGGCGAGCCTGAGAAGGTGCGTCCCCTCTATGCCGCGGCGACTCATGTCATCGCCTCGCTGGAAGGTGGCAGGAGGACCACCGGATGCGAGAATCCGTCCGACGTGATTGCAGCCATGGGCCAATGGACTGATGCGCAGCGGATTGTCACCGATGGGGTCAACGGCTCATGGGCCTCGACTCCGGATGGAGTCATCCATCAACCCGCGTTCCGCGTTGCCGCGGCCGACTCCACGGGGTGCGGCGACAGTTTTCACGCCGCGTACGCCTCCGCGCTGCTCGACGGATTTCCTCTCGCCGAGCGCCTCGAATTCGCCGCCTGGTGCGCCGCGCAGGTCGCGCTGGCCCTGGGCGCCCGCACCTGCCTCCCCACCCGCGCCTCGCTTCGATCCTCCGACCAATCCCTCTTGTCGCCCGCGCTTCAACGCCTGCTTCGGAGTGCCCGTCTCTCACCCTCCTGAAACAGGAATCATCCATTGAGTGTGTGGCTCAGTAAATTCGGAGCTCGGATCGCCAGGCCCACCCGGACTCCTCATTGAGGAGGGAGAGCCTCAGCGGACTCTTGGTGCTGAGGGATGAGTCCAACGGTATTTCCAGCCGGGGTTGAGGGACGACCTGGCTTGCCGCTGTTCCGCGAGAAGAATGCGGAGCGGTCGTTGTGATCCATTTTGCGTTCACTCCCACTGCATCCGTCTTTGACGCACCGAAACGCTCAGCGGAGTTTCCAGGTTCAGCCGAGATCCAAAACGCTACATGCATGCCGTCCCGGACGCCAAGTGAGATCCCATCGGATGCATCCGCATCAATGGACAGGAGAACGTTTCGACTATCATGCCCCTCCCATTGGAAGCGCCCCTTCATTGCGACGGACCCCTTGCCGAGAGGTATCACCACTTGAGTCCCCTCCCATCGCGCAAGTGTGCCTTCAATCTCTCCACTCATTTTCCAGTCCGATTCAGAAACGTCTTCCGGGCAGTCAAAGGCAATACCCCAGATGAGTTCAGCGTTGGAAAGCGCCCGGGGCGCATGAGCCTTTCGCTCGCTCAACAAAGCCTGCCGCCTCACCTCTGAATCATCCGTCAAGCCAACAGGCAGAGGTCGGGTGGAAACCACGGTATCGCGCGTTAGCACGAAGGTCCACGGAGAGAGCCGGATGCGCACCGTTCGGGAAGCAACGGCCGTTTCCCCTGGTTCGGAAATCGCTGCTTCGCGTTTCTGTTCGACATTCGCCACCGACGTCGGCTCGGCATTGGACTTTCCACTCGCAGGCAACGCATCATCCCGATGCGCCGTGGGGACAGATCTTTGAGTCAAGTTCGAGGCAGGCCCGCGACCCATCTTGCCAAAATTGGCGTCGTTCGAAATTCGCAGCGCGTTCAGCGACGCCTGCTGCGTGCCCGTCGAAGGCCCCGTCACCGGCAGGGGTGCTGCTCCTCCTCTGACAACGGAAAGGGGGCGCCCCTCTGAATTGCCTTCCGACTCAGCGGACGTAAGGCGTGCTACGCTCGTACCTCCATTGATCGCCTCGGTTACCGAAGCACCCACCGATCCGCCTGCCACGTTCACCGAAGCCGATCGTCCTCCCGCACCCGAAACAATTGGCAATCCTGAGTCATTGGAAATGGCCGCACCCCGCGAAACCGGCGCGGCTGCATCGACTGCTGGGAGGACAAAGGGGCGTTCAGGAGTAATGTCGCCCTGAGCTTGTGTCGAACCTCCACCGGAATACGAAGCGAGCACTTCGGCCTGCTTCGGCGCAGGCAATGCCGTAGCGCGCAGCGTTTCCGTCGAGACCGTTGACCTCTCCCCGAGAAAGGATCTCCGAACCTCCGATGACGTACGCACCGTCTCAAGTTTTCCGGAGCCATCCTCGACTTCATGCTGATCGACCACAGCCACCCCGATTGCTGATTGTTGAACCGCTCCCTCTGCGCCTCCCGGATCGCCGGAGACATCTGAAACTGGACTCTCCGCGAGCACCTTTGGCTGCCGCTCCCTGCTCATAAGCAGGCTAGCAAGCAGGAGCGCGACCAACGCCACACCGATCACCGCAACCCAAAGCCATTTTGCCTTTGCGGATCTCTGAGTTGAATTTTCCCGTCGCACCGTTCCAAGATCCGGTCGACGGTCTGCATCCAAATGTTCCGTTTCAATTGCGTGCTTGCTTCCACCGGACTCGCCCAGCGAACCAGGTTCAGCGTCCCGCAGGCCGGCATTGTTCGACTCAGGTTCGTTCGCGCGCACGCTTCTCGTCCCGGGAGGTTTTAATGAACTCCAACTATGAACCCTGATTCCACTCGTCGTGCGTGCGGCAAACCCAGAAAGTTGTGCATCCGACTTTGCTGCCAGCGACGCAGCCAAGGCAGACATGGCTGAACGAACCTCGCCCAACACCTCGTTTGCAGCGGTTCCTGCACCTGACTCCGCAAGCTCTCGGAACTCGGATTCAATCTGATGCAGCTTTCCTCTCAACTGCGAGAGTTCGGCCTTGGAAAGCGGCGCCTGCCCACTCGATTCGCACCAAATCCAGCTTACGCTCCGATCGGTCACGCGCTCATGCGGAGGCAGCAGCACGGATCGCACCTGTTGCTGGATCCAGGGCCAGTAATGCGTGAGCGGTCGGCCACGCACACATCTCGTCGATCGAGGATCGGCGGTCCCACGAACTTCAATAGTTCGGTGGCTTTCCTCCAGGTTCGCAGTGAGTGCGCTCATGGTCGGGGTGCCGAAACTGGTTCGGAAAGAAGCGTCAGCAGGGGCCACCGATAGTGCTGGCCTGCCTCAAACGATTCGTCGATCGAACGGGTAAAATCCGGGCTGGCAGAGACGCCCTCCGCCCGCTGCTCGATACGATAACTGCCCGGAATGATCTCGACCGATACGGTCCGCCCAGGCCGCACAGCGACAATCTGTTCCCTGTTGCCCTCTCCACGGAAGTTCAGCCTCCAAGCGTAGGGCGTGCGATTCATCACATCGACCCGCGCGAGCAGATCACTCGTCCGGTCCTGGACTTGTCGCGAAACCGTTGAACAACCTGGTGCCACGAGCGCCAGGATCACTGCAAACACGCACGCCCGACCCACGCGGGGGGCGCGTCCTGCTTCTCGTGACTGAAGATTCGATGGCACCGGAAATCGATCCATCGACACAATCGGTTGCGTTGGTAAGGCGTATCAGCCAGACTCTGCGTCTAAAGTTTACCCTCTTTGCCACGATCTGGCAACAGGCGCGGCGGATACTTGTCAGCTTTGCCTCTCAGCCAGGCAGGTCCACCCACCGCAAGCCACCAGCGCTTAACGTTCAGGTCAGTCTCGCTTGAATCAGTTTGCTGACGGCTCCGAAATCGAGGTTCCCCGCCTCGGGTGACTGTTTGAGTGCCGCGATGACTTTTCCCATTTCCCTCTTTGATTGTGCTCCGGTGGACCGGATCGCCTCCGCGATCAACGCTTCGACCTTGGCGGGATCGAGGCCCTTGGGGAGGTACTTCTCCAGAATGTGGATCTCGGCGGTATTGGCTTCAGCCAGGTCTGGACGGCCGCCCTTTTCAAACTCTCCACGTGCATCGCTCAGATTCTTCACCGCCTTCCGCAGCGTCGCGGTGACCAACGCATCATCGATCGGCTTGCCGAGGTCCATGGAGGCACGCTGAATGGCGGCATCACTCGTGCGCAGGATCACCGCCGTCTTGGAATCACGCGCCTTCATCGCCGCAACGATATCCGCGCGCAGTCTTTCATATAGGGTCGACATGGCTCAATCCTGTCATGCCTCGACAAGGTGTCGAGTGTCCACTGAACGCGTGCCCCTGGCCAATGGGCTTGAGTAAGCGGAACCGGTTTCTTCACTCCCACCATGACTTCTGTGTCGCGTCGCATCCTGGGTTTCGGCATCGTCGGTGTCGGTATGATCGCCGACTTCCACGCCCGAGCGATCAAGGACGCACCCGATTGCCGCCTGATCGGAGTTTGTGGCCGCACTTCTGAGAGGACCGAGGAATTTGCAAGACGGCATGGGATTCCTTTTGCAACCACGGATCTGAATGCGCTTCTGTCTCGATCGGACATTGATGTGATCTGCATCACAACCCCGAGCGGCGCGCATCTGGAGCCTGCGGTGGCGGCGGCGGAAGCGGGCAAGCACATCGTGATGGAAAAGCCGCTTGAGGTAAGCCTCGATCGAGTGGACGCCATGCTCGAAGCGACCCGGAAGGCCGGTGTGGCGCTCATGCCCATCTTTCAGGCGCGCACCGGGGAAAATGTACTGCGCCTCAAGTCCGCTCTGGTCTCCGGCCGATTCGGACGCCTCGTGCTCGCCAGCGCCTATGTGAAATGGCACCGTTCCGCAGCCTACTATGCGGACAGTTGGCACGGCACGCTGAGGCTTGATGGAGGCGGTGCGCTGATCAATCAAGGCATTCACGGAATCGACCTCCTTCAATGGTTCGCGGGCATGCCATCCGAGGTCTTCTCGTGGAACACCCGGCGCGTGCATACCGGTATTGAAGGAGAGGATACGGCCGTCGCATCGCTCCGCTACCCATGCGGCGCTCTTGGCAGCATCGAGGCGACCACCGCCATGCATCCCGGCTGGGCGAGGCGCATCGAGATCTGCGGCGAACACGGTTCGGCCGTGCTCGAGGACGATTTTCTCGTGCGATGGGATTTCCGCGATACCCGCGACGAGGATAAGGCAATCCTGGCAGCACGACCCGATCCCACGATGCGCTCCGGAGCGGGTGCTCCGGATCAGATGACCCATGTGGGGCACCTGCGGCAGATTTCGAATCTTGCGAATCACCTCCTCCACGGATCAATACTTGAATTGGACGGCCCGGAAGCCCGCAAGGCAGTGGCGCTGATCCAAGCACTCTTCGCTTCCGCGAAGTCGGGCAGATCTATGCCCGTCTGATTTTTCCATCGTCCACAACAACACTCGCATGACCCAACAATCCCAACCCTGGTGGCGGCTTCTCACTCGCGAACACTGGTTCGTCTTCACAATCGCCTCGCTTGCGTGGTTCTTCGACTGCCTCGACCAACAGCTCTTCAACCTCGCGCGCGACGGTGCCATGGAGCAGTTGATGCCCACAAAGGCCATGGCGATCGAATACGCGCCCTACACCACATCCGTTTTTCTCGTGGGCTGGGCGATCGGCGGATTGTTCTTTGGAGCGCTCGGAGACCGCTTTGGCCGCGCGCGAATCCTCACCTTCTCCGTGCTGCTCTACTCCGTCAGCACGGGCCTGAACGCACTATCCACCGGTTTCGTCGATTTTTGCGTCTATCGTTTCCTCACAGGAACAGGCGTGGGCGGCGTCTTCGGGCTGGCTGTTGCGCTCGTGGCTGATACCGTCCATGACAAGGCCCGCGCACCTGCCCTTGGGCTCCTGCAATCGTTGTCAACCGTGGGCAATATCACCGCGGGTCTGCTGGGCATGGGTGTCGGTATGCTCGCCTTGCGCGAATTGCTGCCCTTCGGACTAAAGGCATGGCAGACGATGTTCCTCATCGGCGCCGCCCCTGCATTCCTCTGCGTCTTCATCCTCGGCGGATTGAAGGAGCCCAAGAAGTGGGTGGACGCAAAGGCAGCCGGCGCGAAGACAGGAGTGAAGTTCGGTTCCTACAAGTCTCTTCTCACCCATCCGCGCTGGCGACGCCACGCCTGGGCCGGCCTCGTTCTTTGCAGCGCAGGGATCATCGGGCTCTGGGGCGTCGGCAATTTTCATCCGAAAATTGTCCGCACCATCGTCGAAACCCATCTCGCTGCTCAGAATTTCTCGCCGGAGAAACTCGCGAGCGAAAAGACCTTCTGGGCATCCATGGGGCTTCTGCTTCAAAACATCGGGGCGTTCATCGGCATGATGACCCTTTCCAAGGTCGCCCAGGTCCGAGGCCGCAAGTTTGCGTTTGCCCTCTCGCTCATCATTGCATTCGGGTCGACAATTCTCGTGTTCAAGGGAATGCGCGAATTCAGCCACATCTTCTGGATGATTCCTCTGATGGGCTTCGGTCAATTGTCGGTCTTCGCGGTCTACGCGATCTACCTGCCGGAGCTCTTCCCAACCAGTCTACGGAGCACCGGCACAAGTTTCTGCTACAATGTCGGCCGACTGATCGCCGCTACCGCCCCATTCACCGTGGGACAAATTACCCGAAGCCTGGGCGGCAATATCGAGGGATTCCGCACCGCGGGCATGATCGTGTCTGTCGTGCTGCTGCTCGGGCTGCTGGTGCTGCCACTCCTCCCTGAAACGAAGGACCAGCCTCTTCCAGAGGAGTGATTTTCCTTGTTGGCCGCGAGCCGGGGCTAGAACACCGGCTCCTGCGTCAGCCTCTCGAATCCACAGAAGGCGCCCATGCCCTGCCCTTGATGGATTCAAGATGCCGTACGGCATTGATCCCTTTTGCAACGTCCGGCCAGTGCCCCTGCGGCGCCGCCCAGGCCACCGCATTGGCGATCACTTTCCGGACGTTTTTATCGTGATACGTTGGATAGGTTTCATGGCCAGGCCGGAAATAGAAGATCCTGCCGTTGCCGCGCCTCCAGGTGCATCCACTACGAAAGACTTCGCCTCCTTCAAACCACGAAATGAAAATCTGCTCCTCAGGCACCGGTATGCCAAAAGGCTCCCCGTACATTTCCTCCTCCGGCAGTTCGAAACTCGCCCCCAATCCAGCGACAATCGGGTGTCCCGGATTGCAGACCCAAAGGCGCTCGCGCTCTGCCGCCTCCCGCCAGGTCAGCATGCACGCGGTGCCCATGAGACGGCGAAAGATCTTCGAGCAATGCCCCGAATGCAGCACAATCAGCCCCATTCCCTCCAGCACACGCTGCTGGATGCGGTCAACGACGGCATCGCTCACCTCGGCATGAGCCAGGTGTCCCCACCAGGTCAGAACATCGGTTTTCGCAAGCCGCTCCGCAGATAACCCGTGCTCGGGTTCCTGCAAGGTGGCGGTCGACACGGATGCGGACGGAAGTAGCTCCGTCAATCCCTCGGCCACGGTCTGATGCATTCCCCGGGGATATATCCGCGCAACCGCCGGGTTGTGCTGTTCATGGACGTTTTCCCCCCAGACAACGACGTTCAACGTGCTCATGCGCCTGATATGGGGTGTCCCGCGACATTTACAAGACTGCCTCCAGCAATCTGCATGCAAACGCGATGCCATTGGAGAGCTCTTCGAATTACAACCGCCTTCAGGAAACGGCGAATCACGAACGTCCACAGGAGCGCCTCGTGCAATTGGGGCCGTCTGCCCTCGCTGACACCGAACTGCTCGCGATGCTGGTGCGCAACGGCACGCAGGGCCAGGACGTCATGACGCTTGCCTCCAAACTCATCCGTGCATCCGGTTCGCTCGCGGGACTGGTGGCCTGGAAGGAGGGAGATTTCCGGCGACACAAGGGGATCGGACGCGTCAAAGCCCTCCAACTCATGGCCACCATGGAAATTGCCCGTCGTGTCATGGGCCAACCCATGGCCCTGGAGCCCATGCTCGACCAGGCCGATGGTGTCGCCGCGTACATGGCTCCCTTTGTCGCGGGGCTAGAGGTCGAGAAATTCTGGGTCCTTTGTCTGAATCGCAAGGGCCGTCTGATCCGGCGGGTCGAGGTGACTTCCGGGACTGCCTCCAGCACGCTGGTTCATCCGCGGGAAGTGTTTCGCGAGGCGATTCGTGAGGCCGCTTCGAGCATCATCTGCGTGCACAACCATCCCAGCGGTGATCCCGGTCCAAGTTCCCAGGACATACGGATTACGCGCTCCCTGCGAGAGGCCGCCAGCGCCGTAGAAATCAGCTTGATCGACCACGTCATCCTTGGCCGCCCCGAGATCGATCCTCAACACCTGGGATACTACAGTTTCCGCGCGGCAGGCGTTCTTTGATCACGACAGACAATAGCACACACCTCATCCTATTCCGGCCGTCCTTCGCAGGATATACCCTACTCTGCTTCCCGACCGCCTTCGTGGCGGGACACACACTCGCTTGCAACCGCCTGCGATCACGGCAGACTTTCCGCCATCAGCACCTTCCTCATACGCTCCACGACGCAACCTGAACAAGGCAGTACCGCGGAGTGTCCGCGGAACTGCTGGCAGTGGCGTCGCTTCCTGCCTCGAATTCCAATCCGGGCAATAAAGCTGCTCGCAGTGACCGTCGGTGCGCTCCTGTCGGGCGCGGAGGCCGGCGAGTTTGAGAAGGCGAAGGCTTTGTATCAGAAAAGACACTACGCGGAGGCGCAGGCGATCTTGGAAAAAATCATAGAGGCCGATCCCGGAAATGCGGCCGCAGCCTACCACCTCGGCGCACTCGCGCTCCGGCGTGGAGAGGTGCATGAAGCCATAAGGCAACTCGAAACGGCGACCCGGGTGGCTCCCGCGTCCGCACTTTACCATCAGGAACTCGGTGATGCCTATGGCGCAGCCGCCGGGCAAGCCGGCATGTTTTCCAAACTCGCTCTGGCAAAGAAGGCGCTGTCCGCCTACCAGCGTGCCATCAAGCTCGAACCCGAAAGCGTTGAGCACCGGCTCCGCTTGATGCATTACTACGCCCAGGCTCCGCGCATCGCAGCCGGTGGCATCGAAAAGGCGTACGATGTCGCAGAAACAATCCGCACGCGAGACTCACTGCAGGGCGGACTCGCAATCATCAGCCTGCACCTCGGGGAAAAACGTTGGCCCCAGGCCTTCGCTGAAATCGACACCCTGCAGCCGCTCTACTCCGAGAATCCAGATTTTCTGTATCTGCTCGCCCGCCTATGCGCCGCGTCGGAGTCGCAACTCGATCGGGGTGAAGCCGCGCTGCTCCACTACCTGTCACTTGCTTCTCCCAAAGGACCCGCCACGCCCGCCCAGGCCAATTCGCTACTCGGCTCAATCCGCGAAAAGGCAGGCAATCGCACCGGTGCGATAGTCGCCTATCGCGCCGCCCTCGCGCTCGATCCAAACCTTACCGACGCCCGCCAAGCCCTCGATCGTTTGCAGACCGCTGAGTTGGGAAAATAAGCCCCGCCCTGAGCATCGCTCCCTTTGGATCGATTGTTGGTGGCACTTGCCTGACACAATCACTCGCTACACGCTCACAGAACTCCTGGCATACCTTCTGACGTCGATGCCCCCCAATCGTCCTGACCGCCTGTAGCTAGGCATAAGTCAACTGGAGGGGCGCGCTTCGTCGTGCCCGGGACCGCCCAGCGCATCCCAACGCCAGACCTTACGCCATTTCGTTTGGATCATGATTCCTCTGAGGCCAAGACCCTGCGGCAGCCCTTGAGTTGATTGCCAGCCACTCCTGTCACGACGATGAGAGCCCCCCGCGTTGTACCGAAAGAAAGTTCAACCCCAGTCCATTTCATCCGGAGATTTCGGGATGGACGCAGATTCCGGCATCGATCCACCTGGAACCAATCTGCGTACATCGGCGCAATCCGCGGATCCCATTCTCCGAGATGAACGATCGGAAAAGCACTCAGACAAGGGGCAAACCTCATCGTCCCTCCTTCGCGCGAAACATTCATGCCCCAGCTCGGAATTAAATGGATGGGTCCACACGAAGCCACAAAGCCACGAAGGACGGAAAGTATCCACGCCAACCGAGCAGGGGCACGCTTCGTCGTGACCGGGATACCTCCGCGCGTCCCAACGCCAGCAATTTCGCCATTTCATCGACCTTGTGTTCCCTTGCGCCAATGCCCCTGAATCAGATCCTGGCCGCATCTCAAATCGCTTCGGGCACGACGATGCGTGCCCCTCCCGGGCGATAATGATGTCAATCGCCGTTTCGACAGTTGGGCTAACCCAAGTTCGTCAGTTCGCGGGAAGGTTTTGTTGGGAAACAACAAGTTACGCAGATTTTGGGGTGTTTTTCGGCACTACATTCGCGATGATTCGTGGGCCTTTTGGCAGGCGCAGTCCGAGATGAGAGAGCAGCTGGGCGGTTGCGGGC
>JACTNC010000009.1 GCA_014584295.1 Verrucomicrobiota bacterium | reverse complement strand
GCCTGTAGTTGAAAGGGCACCTTCCGCCCACCTGGGAGGGGCACGCGTCGTCGTGCCCGGGATCGCGCCGTGCACATCAACGCCGGTCCATTCGCATTTTCCGTACGCATTCACTTTCGTGGTACGCAATACACCTTGCGATTCACCCCGCATTGTCAGCTCAGCACTGAACACGCACCTTCGATCTTTATTCGATCCTCAAGCCGGGCACGACGAAGCGTGCCCCTCCCGAGGTATGCAGGCAGACAATGCGTGCCCGGATGCTCTTGCGAGAAACACCGTCAAGACAACGCGTATCCCTGCACACTCGCAGGAATCACAATCACCCACCAACGCGCGCCCGCGCCGATCGGGCGGATGAATCAACCCCCACGCGCCTTGCGCTGCTCGGTATAGAGCGAGACCAGGGCGGCTCCGATGGCCTGCGACAATTCGCCGAGGGTGGCCTCGACGATCTTGATGTTCTTACGTTGACCGGGGAAAAAATAAGGGCGGGCCGCGGCGCGGATGCCGTCGAGATACCGGGCGCGGAATTCAGGTGTCGTGGATTCGGGATCGATCAGGCCTCCACCGATCACAAAGTACTCAGGGTCGAGTGACACCGCGAGTGCGGCGACATGAAGCCCCAGGGCCTTGGCCTGAAGGTCGAAAATCTCCAGAGCGAGTGGATCCCCCTTTTGTGCGCGTGAGCGAAGCGAAAGCACCTTCTCCTTGGCTGAGGCCGTCGAAGTGGCGAGTTCGTGGTTCGGATATTTTTTGAGAATATCCTCAAGCAACTGGGGCAGTCCGGAAATCGTGGAGTACGCCTCGATGCATCCCCAGTCGCGGCCGCAGCCGCATCGGTACGGACGCAATCCAAGAAGGTGCAGCGGCACCGGCATGTGGCCCGCCTCCATGCCGGCAAAGTTGTCGCCATCCAATGGAAACCCATGGGGATCAACGTACGCACAGCCGAGGCCTGAGCCCGGGGCAAGCATCACGACGCCCGCCTTCTTGTTGCCGCGCACCCTCGCCGCCTCTGCAACTCCACCGTAATTGCCGTCATTACCGACGATCAAGGGGATCGGACGTCCCGCCTTGGCAGCCAGCGCAGCACTGTAGTCGGCATGGAAATTCCAGCCGGCAAAGGCATCGGGCAGGTTCGCTGACTTGTCGAGGACTCCATAGCTTTGATAGGGGCCGGGTATCGCCAGACCGACGCCCCGAACCTGATCCCAGCTCAGCTTGTTGTCCGCGAGAAAACCAACCACGCCTTCAACCCATCCCGCAATGACAGCCGCGGTGCCCGCCTGGGAATTGGTCGAGCTTTGCCTGAGTTTGTGCGAGATGATCGAACCGTCAGCGCGCACTCCACCGGTTTTGGAAGTGGTCGCACCGCTGTCCGTGCCAATATGGATGCCGTCGGAATTGCTCATAGGTAGGGGCTTGAATCGTTTCCTGTCGCCGGGCCGCGGTCAATTCCGGAGGTCGTGGCCGTAAAGGATGCCCGGCGCGCAAAGAAGAGCTGATGGCAAGGTCATTTATCCCATGATACCTGCTTTGGAGTGACCGGGCTTTCCACCCGTCATATTCTCGCGCCGAGTCCCGCAAGGCGCCTTGCTCCTCCTCTTCTACAGCAATTTCCAGTTTTCGATATCGCGAGAGCTGAAGTCACATCCGGCGACTCGCAGCCGGAGCGGCGACCGGGGATTCCAAGGATAGTCCGGCGCCGTCGCGAGTTCAAGGACACCAGCGACACCGGCGAGCTTGCCATCGCGAAAGGTGACTGAAATCCGCTTGCCGAGCGGCAGACCCCAGACGCGGGCAATTTCATCGCGCAATTCCGGTGGGCTTTCCGGGGCGACGCTGAAAGTGGTTTCGAGCGGCAGATGGGTTTGATGCTCGGACATCGCGGAGGCAGATTACCGGCAAGGGAAGTGGCATCGGCAAGAGGGAAACCATCGGCTGCGGATCAGAGACCCGCGGGCTTCTGACATCGTGGTCCTGGGCGAGAATCAATCTGCCTTCGCCACGGGATTGAGTGGAATGTAGTTGAACCAGAGATACGGATGATTGCGGACCAACGATTCCAGCAGCGTGAGGACTGACTGGAAATGTTCTCGTGCGGCCTCAAGGATCTGCTCGCGGGGCTGATTCGAGTCAGGGTGAAAGACCGAGGACGAATATACTTGGATGCGTCCGGGGTCGGACGTGGGGATTGCGATGCAATAGACCACCGGCCGCTGGAAGAGGATCGCGAGGTGGTAGATCGTAAAAGGAAACAGGCGACGCGCGTTCAGGAAATTGAAAGCCTCCGTGCGCGCGCTGTGATCGACGCGATCGCATTTCAGCGCCACGGAACGCCCCGCCTCAATCGCGCCCTTCAGCGCAAACAGCATCTCGCGCGGATCATTGACCCAGAGATAGGAAACCTTGTCACCGAAGCGTTCGCCCAGCAGTCGCGTGTCTTCTGAATTCTCGACCTGCAGCCGCAGGATGGATACCCGCTGATCGCGGTCGCTGAGCAGGTAACCCAGCAGATCCGAACTTCCAAAATGAAACGTTCCGAACAGGGCGGGCTTTCCTGAACCCACAAGTGCGTTGAATTCGTCCGCATGCGTCGGTTCAAGATCGCAGTGAATGGGCGCTCCGGACCCGGTGCGGAGCTTGACCATGAGGAAATCCATGAAAGCCGAGAAGTGCCTGTACACCTCAATGACACGAGGGTTGCGATCGAGGACGACGGAAAGATACTCCCGTGAGGCGCGGCGCTGCCGCGGCATGCGCCCAAGTGCGATCCACGTCCCCGCAGACATCACCAGTTGGAAAAGCCAGCGCGGCCACCAGCGATCTGCCCAAAGCAGGAATCCATAGCCCCAGCCTGGGCCGGGATTGCGGGGCTTGGCAGGCGGGGCAGTCACTCCCAGACAATCAACATCACGCCTTGCTGCCAGGCCGTGAACGAATGTAGGCCGCGATCGTCTGCACGCTGGCAAGCGCGTTGCGCGACTCCTCACTGTTGCCGATCTTGATTCCAAACTCCTTTTCGAGAGCCAGAACGAGTTCAAGCGCGTCGATCGAATCGAGCCCAAATCGCGGCGAACCAATCAACGGCTCATCGTCAGGTATGTCCTCGGGTCTCACATCGTCCAGCTTGAGCGTGGCGACAATCAAGGTCTTGAGGCGGAGGAGAAGCGGGTCGGACATGTTCAATCATGCAGTGGGGCAGATTATCCGCCTGGTGGCAACGGCGCGGTGCATGCCTGTGTGTCGGGAAGGAGAGGGGGCCATCGCGCCACTCCATGAACTCCACCGGCAGGGCTCGACGCACCCCACACCTCGATCGATCAGCCCGCCTTTCGCAGGAGATGACAGACATTGCTGCCGCCGAATCCGCTGCTGTTGTTCAGAACAAGCGAGGGAGCTTCATTCAGCGACTCGAGCGGCAGGTCGAGCCCTTCACAGATGGGATCAATCTGTTCAAGGTGCGCGCACCCGGGAATGAATCCCTCGTCAAGCGCGAGCACGCAGAAAGCCGCCTCCATCGCTCCGGCGAGGGAAAGTCCGTGACCCGTGAGCGCCTTTGTGCTCGAGACCTTCGGCCTGGCATGGTTCCGGGTGAACACGGCATTCAACGCGAGCGCCTCCGAGCGGTCACCCGCCGGCGTCGAGGTGGCATGGGCATTGACATAATCGACGTCGCCAGGCTCCACCCCACCATCAGCCAAGGTGCGCCACATGGCCTCGCGCAATCCCGCACCTTCAGGATGAGAGGCGGCAACGCTATGTCCGTCGCCAGCCTGCCCCCAACCCACCAGCTCCGCCTGAATGCGGGCTCCCCGGTCGCGTGCGAGTCCTGCCTCCTCGACAACAAGAGCGACCGCACCCCCGGTTCCGACGAAGCCGTCGCGACGACGGTCAAACGGACGCGACGCCGAACCTGGATCAGGATTTATCGACAAGGCGCGCAAGCTGGCAAAGGAAAGAATGCTCTCATCGGTCATGTCCTCTGCGCCGACAACAAGCATGCGCTTTTGCCGGCCCAGGCGGATTTCATCCATCGCATATCCGAGCGCATGGCTCGACGACGCACAGGCGGAAACAAATCCGCAGACCGCACCCGAGATCTTGTAGAATGCGGCGAGATTGAAATTCAGCGTGCCTGCGATCGACGAGATGATTCCCATCGGATTGCCCCGCTGGCCGCGCGTGGCATACATGTCCCGAACAAAATGAGAGAGCAGGTAGGGTGACCCGGCCGAGGCACAGAAAAGACCGGTATCGCCTCCCGCAAGATCCGCCGCCTTCAGTCCCGCTTCCTGCAGCGCCTGCTGCATCGCACACATCGCATAGACCCCATGAGGTGGAAGCCCTCGGAGCAGTTCCCGATCGACCGAAAATTGGGTCGGCCAGCTCCAATCGCGCCAACTGGGAGAGGGGAAGGAAAACCCCTTCAGGGTGCCCGCGACCTTCACCGGCAGGTCCGGGTTGTTCAGGAACTGATGACGTTCAAACCCATGGCGGAGTTCCCTCAGGCTGCTTACTACCGTGCTGCGATCGTGACCGATGCTGGTGACAAAGCCGATGCCGGTGATGACTGGAAGACGCACCATGCGGAGGACAGAAAAAGTTGAGGGCGGAGAAACTGCAGGAGGCGCCTCAGGCTGCCGGCGCCGGAGAAACCTTCTTCCGGATGAATCCTCGCAGATCGTCGAGGGTACGCACCTGCATGAGCTCTTCGTTCCCGATGCTGATGTTGAGAAGCTCCTCCGAAAAAAACACCACTTCCGTGATGGCCAGGGAATCAAATCCCAGATCCTCGATCAATCGGGTGGAACCGGGAAAGGTCGCAAGCGGCACCTCGGTCTTCTTCGGGATAAAGTCGTCGAGTATGGCGAGAATGACGGGATCGAGAGCATCCGGATTTCGTGTCGCTTCAAACGTACGAAAGGCCTCCTGAATCTCCTGCGGGAAATGACGCATCTTGTCGCGGGAGGAATTGGTCTTGGGCGGAGCCGGATCGTTTGAAGGTGAAGACGAGGATTCCATTGTCGTGGTTGAAAATTGCGCAACGTCAGACAGTCACTCACGAGGGGGTGAAGGATCACATCCCTTCGCTGGCGACGGCTTGGTTGCGGTATATTCGCTGAAGAGTCCCAACTGGGTATACCGATTCACCTCGGATAATCCCGCTGTTGCAAGGGCGGAAAGAACCAACTCCGGCGGCACGCAGGCATCCATTGTTTCCCAATAGTACCGCATCATGTCGCGCGCATCGGCGCTTCGCGTGAACCATTGCGTCAGGGTCGGATAAATGCGGCCGAAGTAGGTCCTGAACAGGAACTGTGGGATCCTGCCCCGCGGTTTTGTCACCTCGAGAATGAGCAATCGCCCGCCCGGCTTCAGGACGCGCTGGTACTCGCGAAAGGTCTCCTCGAGATCCGTGACATGGCGGAGAGCATATCCCATGGTCAGAAAATCGAAGGAGTTGTCTGGGAACGGGAGCGCCTCCGCGCGACCCACCACAAAGGTCGCATTCAACTTGGTCCTGGCAACCGCGAGCATGCCCTCACTGGGATCGAGGCAGGTGATGTTTTCCGCCGTTCCAAGAATCTTGGACGCGGCAAGCGCAACAAGCCCGGTGCCGCAGGCGACATCCAACACGCGATCCCCTCGCTTCAGGCCGTGCCGCTCCTGTACCCACTTGCGGTAGGCGCCCCCCGTGCGGAAAAATCCCCAGTCGACAATGCCATCATAGTGACACGCCCCTTTGTCGAAGAGCCGGTTAACATAGTCCGGTTTGTCCGCCAGCGTTTCGTATCGGGCTTTGAGAGGCGGGTGGGGGCGCACCTCGTCTAGATGCACGAAAGGGGGCGAAGGTGGCCAGCCGAAAGGTTTCTGCAAATCGTCCGTGGGAAGCCTTCCCTTGACCTGAACGATGGTTCGCGGTTGCTTACCGCAAATGAAACGGCCGGGCTCCCTCATGGCATGCGTGATTGCCGCGGCATCACTCGCCACGGCCGAGACGGCCGCAAAACGTTCTCCTTTTCTGCCGCCCGAGACCCCGGCGGGTGCGCCTGCTGTGACGGAACCCACGTCACTCGAGTTCCGCGGCGTGCTCGTCATGGAGGGTCGCCAGCAATTCAACTTTTTTGAGCCTGCGAAACGTCTGAGCACCTGGGTCAGGCTCAACGAGCCCGGCGCAGCAATAATCGTAAAAAGCTACGATGCCCGAGCGGACACCGTGGTCGTGGAGTTTGGCGGCCAATCGCTCACGCTCGCATTGCAGAAGGTCAAGATCTCCGCCGCCCCGGTGCCCGTCGCGGTTGCACCGGCCCCAAACGCGCCGGTCACACCACCGCCCGTGGTTCTCAATCCCACACCGGCTGATGAAGCCAAACGCCTCGACGCGATTGCTGCGGAGGTGCGCCGACGCCGTCTCCTTCGTCAGCAGGCTGGCACCGAACAGACCGCGAAGCAGAATTAGGAAGCGCACCTGCGCGGCCATCGACGTTCGCGAGTCGATGAAAATTCACCCCCGTGCAAAAATTGTCCCGCAAGATCACGATTTGACGCTAGACGCTGCCCCCGCGCGGGACGTTTACTTCGGTCCGGCCTGCCTTCGTGTGATGATGAACGACGCTGTATCCGCCTTCCAATCCCGCCACGTGGCCTGGTCTCGCGCGGGCATCGTCATCCTGATGAGTTTCGTTCTCCAGACAGCGTCTCTTCCGGCGGTGGAGTCGATCGACTACTCCCGGGACATCCGGCCGATTCTCTCGGAGAACTGTTTTCAATGCCACGGACAGGATCCCGCCAAGCGCGAGGCGAAACTCCGCCTGGACACCTTTGAGGGCCAGCGGAAAGGCGACACCATTGTGCCCGGAAAGCCGGACGACAGCGAACTGATCTACCGGATCTTTTCCGACGAGGAAGATGTACAGATGCCGCCACGCACATCTCATCGCTCCCTCAGCTCTGAACAACGAAGCCTCCTGCGCCGCTGGATCGAGGAAGGCGCGCCCTTTTCCCCCCACTGGGCATTCACCCGCATAGAGCGCCCCAATCCTCCGGCAGTGCATGCGCGTGGCTGGGTCATCAACCCCATCGACCAGTTTGTGCTCGCAAAGCTCGAGCATGAAAAACTCGCGCCCTCCCCCGAGGCGTCGAGGGAAACACTCATCCGGCGCGTCACGCTTGATCTCATCGGGCTTCCACCGACGCTGGCAGAGATCGACGCGTTTCTCCGGGACCGAAAGCCAGGCGCCTACGAACGCGTGGTCGACCGTCTCCTGGCATCGCCGCGCTACGGCGAACGCATGGCATTGCCCTGGCTCGATGCGGCGCGTTATGCGGATTCCAATGGCTTTCAGCAGGACGGAGACACCTTCCAATGGATCTGGCGAGATTGGGTCGTGAATGCCCTGAATGCGAACGAACCATTCGACCAGTTCACGATCGAGCAGCTCGCCGGTGATCTTCTGCCGAATCCCACGGTCGAACAGCGCATCGCCACCGCATTCAACCGCAATCACCTCCTCAACGGGGAAGGCGGCGCCATTCCTGAAGAGCAGCGCTTTGTAGCCCTTTTCGACCGCGTCGACACGACGTCGACCAACTGGCTCGGCCTCACAATGGCCTGCGCTCAGTGCCATGACCACAAGTTTGACCCGATCTCGCAGAAGGACTACTATGCGATGCTCGCCGCCTTCAATCAGGTGCCTGAGACCGGAATCGTCTCCGGCGGGGCCTACAAGATCCGCGTTGCGAAGCCCATCCTCGATCTCGCCACGCCCGAGCAGCTCGCGCGCATTGACGCACTCGAGGCACGCCTGAACTCCCCCGAGATAGAATCAAAAATCAAGGTCTGGATGGCAGAGTGGGAGCGGCAGGTGCTCGATGATCCGAATTTCGAAAACGCTGTCGTAAAGAAAACGATTCCGACACCTCCGACAGAGCGCTCGCAGACGCAGATCGCGCTGTTGCGCCGCAGCTTCATTCAGACGGGTCTCAGAAAAATCGACCCGGCGCTCGCTGCAGAATTTGAGGAATTGGATGGACTGAAAAACGATGATCGTCCGCGGGTGATGGTGATGGAGGATGGACCTCATCGGGACACTTTTATTCTCGATCGCGGCAACTATGAATCTCCTCGCGCGAAAGTGGAATTCGCCACGCCAGAGTTTCTTCCGCCCCTGCCACCCGGCACACCTCGCAATCGCCTTGGCCTTGCCCAATGGCTCGTCAGTCCGGAACAGCCGCTCACCGCGCGCGTCATCGTCAATCGCCACTGGCAGACCTTCTTCGGACTCGGATTGCTGAAAACAAGCGAGGACTTCGGTGTTCAAGGTGAGCCGCCCGTACACCGCGCCTTGCTGGACTGGCTGGCCGCGGAATATCGCGATGGCGGATGGAATACGAAGGCGCTGCATCGCCTGATCGTGACCAGCGCCACCTATCGCCAGAGTTCGAAATCGACCGTCTTGCTGAACGAACGCGATCCGGAAAACCGCCTATTTGCCCGGGGCGCGCGTTTCCGCCTGCCTGCCATGCTGATTCGTGACCAGGCACTCGCTGCAAGCGGACTGCTGGTCAACAAGCTCGGCGGCAAGCCCGTGTACCCCTACCAGCCCGCGGACATCTGGGGTGTGCTCGCCATCACCAAGGAGCGCGACTTCACCTATCCCCAATCGCACGGCGCCGATCTCTATCGCCGCAGCCTCTACACCTTCTGGCGTCGCACCGTAGCCCCCGCCAACATCTTCAACGCCTCGTCGCGCAATACCTGCACGGTGCGCACGACGCTCACCAGCACGCCGTTGCACGCGCTTACGACACTCAACGACCCCACCTACGTCGAGGCCGCGCGCGTGCTGGCCGCCCACGTCATCCACACCGGCGGACGCAGCGCGACCGGCCGGATCCGGCTGGCCTTCCGCACCGTGCTCGGGCGGTATCCCGATTCGACGGAAATCAAGCTGCTTCGTGCCTCTCTGGAGAAACAACGGAAGCGTTTCCGCGCCGATGCGCCCGCAGCCCACACATTCCTTTCCGCAGGAGAAAGCCCTGTGGACGCGTCGATCGATCCCGCTGAACACGCGGCCTATGCGGCACTCTGCCTCGCCATCCTCAACCTCGATGAAGCCCTGACCAAATCATGAACCCTCTTTCGGAAAATCATCTTCATCTCACCCGCCGCCAGTTTTTCGGTCGCACCGCAACAGGCATCGGTACCGCAGCGCTCGCATCGCTGCTGACTCGACCCGCATTCGGAGCAATCGCGAATGGCACCGCAAAGAGCGCAGCGCTTCCAGGACTTCCCCATTTTACGCCAAAAGCCAAACGCGTCATCCTGCTCTGGCAGGGTGGAGCGCCGTCCCAGGTGGACCTCTTCGACCACAAACCGCTCCTCGAAAAAATGCGCCTGCAGGAACTCCCGGAGTCGGTCCGGAGTTCGGCACGGCTGTCCACCATGACATCCGGACAGAAGAAGTTTCCCATTCTTCCGTCGATCAAGCCGTTCAAACAATACGCGAAATGCGGACGCTGGCTAAGCGAGCTTCTGCCGCATACCGGCGCCATTTCCGACGAACTCTGCTTCATCCATTCCATGCACACCGAGTCCGTGAACCACGCTCCCGGTGTCACCTTCTGCCTGACGGGTTCTCCCATTCCCGGCCGGCCCTCGATGGGTGCATGGCTCACCTACGGGCTTGGATCCGATGCGGAGGACCTTCCTGCATTTGTCGTGCTGACCTCCGCCGACCAGCAGAAGACCTGCGGACAGTTGTTCTACGAGCACTACTGGGGCAGCGGCTTCATTCCGTCAAAGTTCCAGGGCGTTCGACTTCGCAGCGAAGGGGAACCCGTCCTGTACCTCAACGACGCACCGGGTCTCGATCGCGCACAAAAGCGGACCCTGCTCGATGACATCGCCGCGATGAACGCGCACCAGTTTGAGAAGCAGGCCGACCCGGAAATCGAAACCCGCATCGCCCAGTACGAAATGGCATTCAAAATGCAGGCAAGCGTTCCGGGCCTGCTCGACCTGACCAAGGAGCCCCCGCACGTGCTCGAACGCTACGGGCCCGACGTGCACCGCGCGGGCAGCTATGCGCGCAACTGCCTGCTGGCGCGACGGCTCGCCGAACGCGGTGTGCGATTTATCCAGCTTATGCACAGCGGATGGGACCAGCACAATAACCTGCCGACCCAGCTCGCCATCCAGTGCCAGGACACCGATCAGCCGTCCGCCGCGCTCGTCCAGGATTTAAAGGAGCGCGGTCTGCTGGATGACACCCTTGTCATCTTTGCAGGCGAGTTCGGGCGCACGGTCTTTGTGCAGGGCGACGTGACGCGACCCGCCTACGGCCGCGATCACCTGGGCACGGCCTATACCATCTGGATGGCCGGAGGTGGCGTAAAGCCCGGCATCGCCTACGGCTCAACCGACGATTTCAGCTACCGGGTTGTCAACGATCCGGTCCATGTGCACGACTGGCAGGCCACCGTGCTGCACCTGCTCGGCATCGATCACGAGCGTCTGACCTACCGTTTCCAAGGCCGACAGTTTCGCCTGACCGATGTTCACGGCAAGGTCGTCAAGGGCGTCCTCGCCTGACACGATACCTCGGGCGTCTCACCTCGTCGCGCAGCCGGTCACTTGACCAGGATGCCCGCGATCGACGCGCCAATGAAGCAGCACAGGCTGCCGCCGATAAGTGCCTTCACGCCCAGCCGGGCCAGTGTCGATCTCTGGTTGGGCGCAAGCGTGCCGATGCCGCCGATCAGGATGCCGATGGAGGCGATGTTGGCGAATCCGCACAGCGCATAGGTCAGGATCACCTGTGCCCGCACATCAGGAAGGCTGCCTCCCTGGATGAGTTTGCCGAGCGTGCCGTAGGCATAGAACTCATTGAGGATCGTCTTCTCGCCGATGACCTGACCGGCAGTCGTCAGGGACCCCGGGTCGATTCCCATCAGCCAGGCCACGGGCGCGAATACCACGCCCATGATGTACTGCAGCGAGAGTTCCGCGTAGCGTCCCTCCGTGTGACCCGAGATCCATGCGTTGAGACCGGTCCATCCGCGAATGCCGGAAGCCAGAATCGCATTGAACAATGCGATGAACGCCGTGAACACCAGCAGCATGGCACCGACATTTACCGCGAGCTTCACGCCATCCGTCGTGCCGTTGGCCACCGCCTCAAGCGCGTTTGCCCCGATCTTCTCCTTGGGAATCACGAGCGTCTGATCCACCTCGGCCGTCTGCGGAATCATGATTTTGGCGATATAGAGCGACGCGGGGGCCGACATGATCGACGCGGTGATCAGGTGCTTGGCGAACAGCAACCGCTGCACGGGATCCTCCCCGCCGAGCATGCCGATGTAGGCGACCAGCACGGCACCTGCGATGTTGGCCATGCCTCCGACCATGACAGCGAGCATCTCCGACCGGCTCATCCCCTCAAGGTAGGGTTTGATCAGCAGCGGCGCCTCAGTCTGTCCCAAAAAGATGTTCGCGGAGGCGCTCAGGCTCTCCGCACCCGACAGCTTCATGGTCCGAGACATCATCCACGCAAACGCCAGCACGATCCGCTGCAGGATCCCCAGATAAAAAAGCAGCGAGGTCAGTGCGGAGAAAAAGACGATCGTCGGCAGGACGTTGAAGGCGAAAAGATAGCCGAAGGATTTTGTATCGGTGACAAGCGAGCCAAAGAGGAATTGCGACCCCGCGCGATTGAAGTCGAGGATGGCAACAAACATGTTGCCCACTGCATCCACGGTGGATCGCACAAAATCGACCCGGAGCACGAGCACTCCGCAGGCGACCTGGAAAAGAAAGCCCGCACCCACAAGCCTCCAAGGGATCGCGCGACGGTTTTCACTGCACAGGCAGGCGATGCCGATGAACGCAGCGATGCCAAGCAGGCCTCGCCAAAGGTGGGAGAATGTCTCCATGGGGAAATAGGTAACGAGCTTGGCAAACCCGGCAGCGCCGGCGAGCGAGAACGCACGTGTCTCGATCCGCTTGCAGAACAGGGCGGAAAAAGGCGTTTCGCGCGCTTGCGATTGCCAGCAACATCCACGGAGCCTTCCTCCGGGCTGATCCTCTCGCTTCACCTTGCCTTTCGCCCCCGCGGGAGGGGCACGCTCCGTCGTGCCCGGGATCGCGTCCCGCACGGCAACGCCGCGCATCCCATCCGTTAACGTTCGCTGAGCAAAAGATTTCCACGGCGATCCATCCTGTCATGCCCTGTTGGAACCGGGACGCTGCTCGATTCCCAGGAAATTTGCGTGGCAACCTAACCCCTTTGCCATTCGTCATTATTAACCCGCCCAACCTTTCATCATGCCTCTCTCCCGCCGCAAACTGCTTCGCAACGCCGGCCTGGCCACCGCCGGTGGCCTTCTTTTCCGCTCAACCGGCGAATCGCTGTTCGCCGCCGAGCCCGCAAAGCGGGCCGCACCGGCGGCGGCAGCCGCTCCGAAGGCTCCGCTCGTCCCGTTCAACCGGTTTCCGCGGGCCGTCCAGGAATACTACGTGCAACTGATCCGCGCTGCGGAGCGCGAGGCCGATGCCCGACGTGCGGCGCTGCGCACGCGAGCCGATGCGGAGCGCTATGTCGCCGAGGTGCGCGAGAAAATTCGTCGTTGTTTTGGACCCTTTCCCGAAAGAAACCCGCTCAATGCGCGCATCACGGCCACGCATCGGCGTGACGGCTATACGATCGAGAACGTCATCTTCGACAGTCGCCCGAATTTCCCGGTGACGGCAAATCTCTACGTGCCAACCGGCCGGAACGGTCCGCTTCCGGGAGTGGTCGGCACCTGCGGCCATTCCTCCAACGGAAAAGCCGCTGCTCCCTATCAGTCGTTTGCCCAGGGACTCGCGCGCCAGGGTTATGTTGTCCTCATCTTCGACCCCGTTGGACAAGGGGAGCGTCTGCAGCACACCACGCCTTCGCTCGAACCCAGTCATGGAATCAACACGGTTGAGCATATCTACGTCGGCAACCGCATGACCCTGGTCGATGAAAATCAGCCCGCCTGGTTTGCGTGGGACGGCATTCGCGCTCTGGACTACCTGTTGTCACGCCCCGAGGTCGATCCGCGGCATGTCGGTGTCACGGGAAATTCAGGCGGTGGCACACAGGCCACCTGGCTCTGCGGCATCGAGCCCCGGTTCACGATGGCCGCACCGAGCTGCTTCGTCACCACACTGCGCAGAAACATCGAGAACGAGGAATCCCAGGACGCCGAACAATACCCCTGGCATATACTTGCACTGGGACTCGACCACTCCGACTTCATCGCGGCAATGGCGCCCAAACCGGTGCGTATCCTTGGACAGGAACGCGACTTCTTCGATGCGCGCGGATTTGAGGAAGCCGCCCGGAGATTGAAGCATCTCTACACGCTGCTGGGCGCGGAGGACAACTTCAGTTCCTTTCTGGGCCCGGATCCGCACGGCTTCCATCTGGCGAATCGTGAGGCGATGTACGGCTGGTTCAACCGGCAGACGGGCGCTGCCTCCGGACAGAAGGAACCTGCGCTCAAGCTCGAAACGGATGACACCCTTCGCTGCACCCAGCGTGGCCAGATCGCAGAAAAGCCGTTTCACAGCTCCTTTGATTTTGTCCGTGAAAAATCCCAGCGCCTCGGAAAATCCCGCAGAACCCTGCGCGGCCAGGAACTCAAGGATGTGCTCACGGATGCCTTGAAACTCCCGACGCGCAAAGGTGTCGCCGACTATCGGATCATGCGCAGCCCGGGCAACCGTGGATACATCACGGCGCATTCTGCAAACTACATTCTCGAAACCGAACCTGGCATGGCGGTCCTGTGCATTCGCCTCAGCGAGCCGTCGCTGCTTTCACGCGTGCCGCGCGGTCCCGAACGCGCATTGCTTTACGTTGCTCACAAGACCGCGGACGGTGAGCTTCGAGACGACGCCTGGTTGCGTGATCTCCTAACGACGCAGCCAAAGGGTACCGCTCTATTTGCCTGCGAACCGCGCGGGATCGGAGACACGAAGCCTCAGCTCAGTACGCCCGAGTTCGCGGGAAAGGGCGGCATCGACTATTTCCACTCGGGCCTCGGCCTGATGTTCGACCGTCCCATGGCCGGTCAACGAACCTTCGACGTCCTGCGGGTGCTCGACTGGCTGCAGGCCAACGGACACCGGGAGATTCACCTCGTTGCGAGAGGCGAGGGCACCATCCCTGGCAGCTTTGCGGCCTTGCTGCATGATGGCGTGAAGCAGGTCACCCTTCGCCACGCCCTGCGCAGCTACAGTGAGGTGGCGGAGTCGGAAACCTACCGCTGGCCGCTCTCGTCCTTTGTGCCCGCTGTCCTCACCCGGTTCGACTTGCCTGACATCTATCGCGAACTCGAATCCAAGGGACTGCGCCAGATCGATCCCGCCGCAGCCGATGCCACCGCTTCAACCCTTTGAACCCATGACCTTCCTCGCAAACTGCTCCAGGATACTTCGCACAGCAGCAACGTCGATGGCGCTCCTCATCGGAGGTGCTGCCATCCATGCGGCACCTTCAGATCGCCCCAACATCGTCTTCATCCTGTGCGACGATCTCGGCATCAACGATCTGCACTGCTACGGTCGACAGGATCATCAGACTCCCCACCTCGATCAACTGGCGCGCGAAGGCATGCGGTTCACGAACGCCTATTGTGCACAGCCCATCTGCTCGCCCTCACGCGCGGGTCTGCTCACGGGCAAGACGCCCGCGCGACTTCATCTCACAACCTACCTTCCCGGTCGGGCCAATTCTCCCGCCCAGAAACTGCTGCATCCCATCATCAGACAGGAGGTGGATCTGAGCGAAAAATCGATGGCCCGCTATTTCAAGGAAGCCGGGTATGTCACCGCGGCGATCGGCAAATGGCACATCGGCGGCAAGGGCTATGGACCGGCCGAACACGGCTTCGACGCCGTGCGGGGTGGGCCCAATAACACCAAGCCCTCCGCCACGGAAGGCAGCAAGGGCGAATTTGGCCTGACCCGTTCCGCCGAACAATTCCTGGAAGAGCACCGCAGCCAACCCTTCCTGCTCTACCTCGCGCACTACACGCCGCACATTCCGTACGCGGCCACTCCCGAGCAGACGGCCGCACACAGGGACGCCTTCGAGCCTGTCTATGCCGCAGTCATTTCATCGATGGACAAGGCTGTCGGCCAGTTACTCGCCAAACTCGACGCGCTGCACCTAAGGGAAAATACGATCGTGGTCTTCACTTCCGACAATGGCGGCCTGCATGTGCCGGAAGGCGTGCATCATCGAGTGACGCACAACACGCCCTATCGCGCAGGCAAGGGATACCTTTACGAGGGCGGATTGCGCATTCCCCTCATCGTCCGCTGGCCCGGACACCTCGCTGCCGGCGTCACAGTCGACACACCAATCATCAATACCGGCTGGATCCCGACACTTCTTGAACTCGCGGGCCAACCGACACCCCCGGGATTGGACGCAGGTTCCTTCGCCTCCGTTCTCAAGGGCTCCGGCACCCCGCCAGATCAGACCTTCCTTTGGCACTTCCCACACTACAACAACCAGGGTGGGCGTCCGGGTGGGGCGGTTCGCGAAGGCAACTGGAAATTCATCGAGTACTACGACGCCCCCGCTGCGCCCGAATTATATCTTCTCTCAGATGACATCGCTGAGAAGAAAAATTTGGCCGCGAGATATCCGGAGCGGGTGGCAGCAATGCGCCGCACTCTCGCCGATTGGCGTACTGCGATTGCAGCGCAATCGAACAAACCGAATCCGGATTTTGACCCCGTGCGCTACAAGGAGCTCTATATTGACTTCGATCCCAGCCGCTTCGATCCCCTTCATGCGACGAGCTCCGAATGGGCCGCCGTACAGGTTTGGAGATCAAAGATGAACGCGGCCGTACAGGGCAAAGCCGGCGCCAAGTCTCAGTCACCCAGGCGTTAGCTCACGGACAGCGGGTCAAACTTGCTTTTGGCCCCCACCTCGGGTCACAAGTTTGCCCGAACTATCTCACATGTCCGCCAGCGAACGCCCACCCGGAGTTTCAGCGCCTGAAAACAGGCTGCGCGAACGCCGCCCTCCTCCCGCCTGGGACCAAGGAGCGCGGTCGGTTGTGCTGCTGATTGTGGGATCCGCGATTGCGGCGCTCAGCTTCAACGCGCTCCTTCGGCATACAGGCATTCCTCCGGGTGGCGTCGTAGGGGCGTCGCTCGTGATACAGAAGGCCATCGGACTGGAGCCGGGATATTCCCAAATGATCATCAATGCCGGAATCCTGCTGGCATGTGGGTTCATCATGGGCCGCAGCTTCGTCCTGAAGAGCCTTGCCGGCGCATTGCTCCTTCCACTCTTCGTTGTGCTCTCGCGCAATCTGCCACCTTTGACATCAAACCTGGTTCTGGCCGGCTTGTGTGGCGGCGCGGGTATGGGTCTTGGGATCGGCCTGGTCCTGCGTGGGGGTTCATCGCTTGGCGGTTTCAGCGCCGCCGCGGCCGCGATCCACCGCACAACCGGCATGAATATCGCCCACGCATTGATCCTTCTCGATGCGACAGTACTCATTGCGGCCGCCTCGATCTCCTCGGTGGAATTGGCGCTCGTAGGTCTCGTAGGAACAGTTGTCGTCGGTCAGACCGCCCGCTCCGTTCTCACCGGATTCAACCGATCCCGCGTGGCACTGATCGTCTCCAGCCGAACGGACGAGATTCGTGAGGCGATCCTGAAGAAGATCCCTCTGGGCTTGACGATCCTTGACGGCCGCGGCGGCTACACCGACACGCAGCACGATGTGCTGATGGTCGTGATGAATCCTGCCGAATCCGTGCAGCTCAAGCGGCATATCCGTGCGATCGACCCCCAGGCCTTTGTCATCCTGCTTGATGCTTCCGAGGTTCGTGGGCAGGGATTCCTGCCGCATGTGTAGGTCGGTGGATTCAAATTCGAAGCGCCCATGAGTGCACCTGCTCCGGCGAACATCGCCAGGCATCTGTCCGCCATGGCGGTCATGCAGCCCGACCGGCCGGCATTGATGATCCCGCGCGGGCGCCTGGAGGACGAATCCATCGACTATCTCACGCTCTCGTTTGCCGACCTCGACAGAGAAGTGGACGCATGGCTCGCCCGACTACGAGCCCGTGGCGTCCGGCGCGGAGATCGCACGCTCGTGATGGTCAGGCAGGGCCTGCCGCTGATCGCATCCGTATTCGCACTCTTCAAGCTCGGCGCCGTGCCGGTCGTGATTGATCCAGGAATGGGATTGCGAGCCTTTCTGCGCTGCGTCAGGCACACGCGCCCCCGGGTGCTCGTGGGTATCCCCCTCGCGATGATGATCAGCCGCGTGGCGCTGCGTGCGTTCTCGTCCGTCCGCGTGCGGATCAGCGCAGACCGCCGACTCACCGGCAGGCTCACCCGCCCCGGTGGAGGCAATCGAATTCGTAGTGGACAATTGAATACAATGGCAGGGGACGATCCACCGGTGGTCGGTGCCTGCGAGCTTGCCGCGATCCTGTTCACCTCGGGCTCAACCGGCGCCCCCAAGGGCGTGTGCTACACGCATGGCATGTTTGACGCACAGGTGGCGACGATCCGGCAAACCTATGCGATCGAGCCCGGCGAAATCGATCTCCCCCTGCTTCCGATTTTTGCACTCTTCAATCCCGCACTCGGGATGACCACCGTCGTCCCAGAGATCAACCCGGGGCGTCCGGCGAGCCTGGATCCCGCGGCCATCGTGCGTGCGATCAGACAGGAAAATGTCACCAATTCCTTCGGATCCCCAACGCTCTGGCGCATCATCGCGGAGCACGCCGCGGCTCGCTCCATCACCCTGCCATCGCTTCGGCGCGTGCTCTGCGCAGGTGCACCGGTCCCGCCCGCCCTCTGGGAACTCGCAAGGACACTTCTGCCGAATGGACAGCTTCACAGCCCGTATGGGGCGACGGAAGCGCTGCCGGTGTCGACGATTTCAGGCGAGGAGGTTCTCGGCGGTACCGCATCCCTGACACGGGAAGGCGCGGGTACCTGCGTCGGTCGTCCCACACGTGGCAGCAATCATGAGCCATTGCGGGTTAAAATCCTCCAGATTGCCGACGGCCCAATTGCCTCAATGGAAACAGCCAAGGAATGCGCTCGTGGTGAAATCGGCGAGATCGTCGTCAACGGGCCTCCGGTGACTCAGACCTATGATGGTCTGCCCGTCTCCAATACACTGGCAAAAATCCCGGAGACCTCGGGAAATTCGGAAACCCGCCCCCGCTGGCACCGCATGGGAGATTGCGGCTACCTCGATGAAAACGGGCGCCTCTGGTTCTGCGGCCGCCGGGTAGAGCGGGTCGTGACCACCCAAGGCACCCTTTTCACGGAACAGGTTGAACCCATCTTCAATCAGCACCCCGCTGTCCGACGCAGCGCACTGGTCGGAGTCGGACCGCGAGATCAACAGCAACCGATCGTCGTCGTCGAACTGAAGCCGGGTGCAAAGCGGTCTGCCTCCTTTGAAAGGGACCTGCTGGCATGGGCATTAAAACAAGCCTCCCGCGCTGAGCTCAGTCGCATCCGGGCGATCCTGATTCACCCCCGTTTCCCCGTGGATGTCCGCCACAACGCCAAGATCCACCGCCTCACGCTGGCCCGATGGGCGGGTAAACGGCTGAAGCTTTGAATTTGCGCCGTTCCGGACGTGCGCCACAAGAAAGTCGCAGCGCCATCGCCCGGACGATTTGGCAGAAACTTCGCCTCGCCGCGGCGGAAAATCACGTCTTGGATACCTTCGCATGTCCTCCGAGGATCCACTTGCGTCTGAACTGCTTCCCGCCCCGTTGCGGGAGGCCCTTCGGTTTTCACCCAACAACGCCCCGTTGCTGACGTTCGCGGCAGACACGTTGCTGAAGCATGGCGGATACCTTCACGCAGAGGCCCTCTTCAAGCGCGCGCTGCAATTGCAGCCCAACAATCTCCAGGCGCGGCTGGGCCTCGCGTCGACTTTCTATCAGCAGGGAAAACACAGTGCAGCCATGGTGATCGTCGAGGCACTCACCAACCCTGATTACGCGCCGCCCAAGGCTCTGATCCTCCACGCGCGGCTGGCGCTTCGCGGCGGCGAACGCCGACTGGCCGCGGAGCTCTACCGTCGTGCAATCAAGGCAGACTCCGAAAGCACAGACGACGAACTTGCCCGCAATTTTGCCCAAGTGTTTCCCAATGAAGCCCTGGGGCCAAAGCTGCCAGTGGAATCAATGTCCACGTCGGACCCCCTCGAGGATGCGCATCCCAAAGGCGATGGCGAAGGGAGAGAGCGCCTGCCTGTCGGAGGTCTTTCGGAATCACCGGGATTCGACGTGGAAAAACCCACGCTCACCTTTGCGAATGTTGGAGGCATGGAGGACATCAAGGAGGAGATCCGGATGAAGATCATTCTCCCGATGCAGCAGCCGGACCTCTACAAGGCCTACGGGAAAAAGATCGGCGGAGGAATTCTTCTCTACGGTCCGCCGGGATGTGGAAAGACATTCCTCGCGCGGGCGACAGCGGGCCACGTAAACATCAATTTTGTCTCCGTCGGCATCAACGATGTCCTGGAGATGTGGATTGGGCAGAGCGAAAAGAATCTCCATGCCATTTTTGAGCACGCCCGGGCGAACCGTCCCTGCGTTCTCTTTTTCGACGAAGTGGATGCCCTCGGCGCCAACCGCGCCGACCTCCTGAAAAGCGGGGGACGCCAGTTGATCAACCAGTTCCTCAGCGAGCTCGACGGCGTGCAGAGTTCCAACGAGGGCGTCCTCATTCTCGCCGCCACCAACGCCCCCTGGCACATCGATGCCGCATTCCGGCGACCGGGACGCTTTGACCGCATCATTTTTGTCCCTCCGCCCGACTTCAAGGCGCGCGTCGAAATCGTGCGCCTCCAGCTCGAAGGCAAGCCCACTGACATGATCGACTACGACGTAATTGCCCGCAAGACCGACGGCTTTTCCGGCGCGGACATCAAGGCGGCCATAGATCTTGCCATTGAGGCCCGGCTGCGTGACGCGCTCAAGACCGGCCGGGTCAAGCCCATGCTGGAGGGAGACCTTCTGGCTGCCGTGAAGAAGCTTCGCCCAACCACCCGGGAATGGTTTGAGACCGCGCGCAATCACGCGCTCTACGCAAATCAGAGCGGCCTCTATGACGATGTCCTCGCCTTTCTCGGGGTGAAAAAGTGATGAGCATCCATCTCGCCCGCGCGGAGGTGCTCCTCGCGCAGTCGCGACACGCCGACGCCGAGCGCGAGAGCCGCGTCGCGCTTGCCCAGGATCCCGGAAACGCAACGGCGCATGTCATTCTTGCGCTCTGCTGCGTGCACCAGAATCGCATGGACGAGGCGTTGACTGAAGCGCGCACGGCAGTCGGCCTCGCGCCCGCGGATCCTACGTCTCATCGCATCCTCAGTTTCGTGCTTCACCGGATGGGTCGTCAAACCGAGGCGCTCTCATCCGTCAGGGAGTCCCTTCGCATGGATCCCCAAGATGCGGAGGCGCACGTGCTGCAATCGGCCATTCATTTTTCCCTGCGCGACTGGAAGCTCGCGCTGCAATCCGCCGAGGAGGCGCTCGCCATCGACGCCGAACACGTGGAGGCCGCGAACTTCCGGGCCATGGCGCTGACGCAGCTCGGTCGAAAGCAGGAGGCGGCCGAAACCGTGGATTTTGCGCTCAGTCGCGAGCCCGACAATGCCCTGTCGCACGCCAACCAGGGATGGAACTGCCTGCATCAAAATGATCCTCGCAGGGCACAGGTGCATTTTCGCGAGGCGCTGCGGCTCAACCCAGGACTCGACTACGCGCGCCAAGGCATGCTCGAGGCGCTCAAGGCCAGAAATCCCATCTATCGCCTGATGCTGGCCTATTACCTGTGGATCGGACGCCAGAGCGGGTGGCTGCAGGCGGCATTCGTCATCGGGGTTTTCTTCGGCGGGCGCATCATCGGCAATCTCTCCGAAACCTTCCCCAATCTGCAGTGGCTGTTTACCCCGCTGCTGGTTCTGTTCTTCCTCTTCATCTATCTTTCCTGGACCTCCCAGCCCCTGTTCAACCTCATGCTCCGGCTGGATCGATTCGGACGACACGTCCTGTCGCCCGACCAGCGCCTCGGCAGCACGCTGTTCGGAGTCGTTCTTGCAGCGCTGGCCGTCACGTCAGCGGTCTGGCTGATTTCGGGTTCCGATGCCGCCGGCTTTGGCGCTGTGACGCTTGCTGTGCTCTCGCTCTGCGTCTCGGCCACGTGGCTTCACCACGCCAAAGTGCGATTGATTCTCGGCGCCGCTACAGTGGGTCTGGCCCTCCTCGGCGCCGTCACCACGCTGATGATTCACAACGACCAGCCGATGGCAGGATCCGCGCAGCAGGCGTTCTTCTTCGCGTTTATCATCTTTCAGGTGATCGCGATCGGCTCGCGCTCCCGCTGAAAAGGATTCCGGCTATCTTGCCGCCAGGGCTTTTCTCAGGATCGGCTCCATCACATCCGCCTGGCGCATGAATCCGAGATCGCTCGCATGCGAGCCGTCCGTAGCTCCTTCGGTGTCGTCACCGTAAAGATGGTCGCCAGGGATGTAGAACAGGTTCTTCACGCCAGCCTTCAAGAGCCCGTCATAGGCTGCCCGAAGCGCGGCGTGATTCCTGTCATGAAACTGCTTTTTTCCTGGAAGGATCCACTCGTTGGTGAATCGCCGGTCCTCGACCAGCACGATGGGCGTCGTCGGCTTCACAGCACGAATCTGCCGTACCAGTGGCGCCGTCCTTTCCGTAACCATCTCAGGCCCCATGTTGGGGAGGCAGTCGATGACGTACACGGCGGCATCAATCTGCGTCAGGTAGTCCCCGACTGCGGCATCCATGCGGCCATTGCCGGAGAAACCGAGATTGACCACCGGAAGATCAAAGCGCCGCCCCAGGATGGCGGTATGGTTCATGCCGGGGCGCGACGCGCAGGCACCATGGGTGATCGATGTGCCGTAAAATACGATCGGCCTCTTGCTGCGGGGTGCGAGGGGTTCGAAACGTGAGCCTGCCGGAACGCCGATCTTGAGAAACTCGACGCCATTGTAGAGCGGCAGATAGGCGGCATATTCGCGAAAACCCGGCATCAGATCCTTGATGACCTCGACCTTGACCTCACGGGTGGCGGGCCTGGTCACATTGACCCATTTCCATTCGCCCTTGGCATTGCGCGCATAAAAATCCACTCCGCTCGCACCTGTGGCAGGCATATGTGACATGGCCAGTCTATCTCTGGAGAGCAGGTAATGGACATGAAGCGACGAGGCATCCGTCGCGAAATGCACCACCATGCCCGCGGAATCGCGACTCAGGTTCCACACGTTCTTTGTGACCTTCCCCTCAGCCGAGGCTGGAAGGCGGTCAAACCAGCGATGCCGCTTCTCATTGACGAATTCGCGGCCCTCAACTCCCCAGGTCGTGACATCGTGCCACTCCACATTCGCGGCCGCCTCCTTGCCAGCACCCATGCTGGGGTCTGCCTTTATGAGCTCGCCACTCTTCGGTGCCGAAGTCTGCGCGGTTGCGAAGACGGGAGAGATGAACGTGACGATGAGCAGGAGTTTAAGGAGTTTGTTCATGGGGAGTAAAAATTATGGAAGGCAAAGCTGCCGGGGAATGCCGACTGTGATACGTAAGCCTTGTGCCGGCGAGTCTGCAATTTGTGTGTCAGGAACAACTGCTACGGAGTCGCCGCAGTGACGGCGCGCTCCCGCCATGCGAGAAGCCGCAGGGCATTCAGCACGACAACGACGGTACTGCCTTCATGGAAAACGACCGCGATGCTCAGGGGAATTGCACCGGCTGCGGATGCAAGGATCAGCATCACAATGACCCCAAGCGCGATCCCCAGATTCTGCTTGATGATGCGGTTGCTGGCCCGGCTTAGTCCAACGGCGTAGGGTAGCTTCGCCAGGTCGTCGCCCATCAGGGCGACATCTGCGGTCTCGATCGCGACAGCCGTGCCGGCGCCTCCCATCGCAACGCCAATCGTGGCCGCCGCCAGGGCAGGTGCATCATTGACTCCATCACCAACCATGGCGATGGAGCCGTGCGTCTGTTTCCATTCCTGGATCAGCGTGAGTTTCGCACCGGGAAGAAGCTCCGACTTCACCTTGCGGATTCCAAGGGTGCGCGCCACGCGCTGCGCGACGGATGAATTGTCGCCGGTCAGCATAATGAGTCGGCCGACTCCCAACGCCTCCAGGCGCCGCAGCGCCGCAGCGGCGGACGGACGCGGCTGATCCGCCAGTCCGATCACGCCGAGAAAAATGCCCGCGCGCTGGACAATCACGGTCGTCATACCCGCGCCTTCAAGGCGAGTTACGGTTTCTCTCAGACTGGATCCTGGTCCCGCTTCCGCGCTGCCTGAAAACGCCCGCAGCGCCCCGAGCACGACCGGGTTTCCTTCAACATCCGCCTGAATCCCTCGGCCGGCAAGGTTCTCCAGACGGCTCGCATGGGGAAACGCAACACTACGCGCCTTCGCATGACGAACGATGGCCAAAGCCAGGGGATGGCTCGACTGCTCCTCCACCGCAGCGGCGATGCGCAGCACCTCCTCTTCGCCGGAACCGGGAAACACAACGATTTCCACGACCGAAAACTGTCCGGTTGTGAGCGTGCCGGTCTTGTCAAAGGCGATCGCTTGCAGCCGGCCCAGATTCTCAAGATGAACGCCACCCTTGATCAGGATGCCACGCCTTGCAGCCTGGGCGACTCCCGCGAGCACCGCCGCCGGCGTGCCAAGCGCAAGCGCACAAGGCGATGCGGCAACCAGCAGCAGCATGCCTCGGTAGAAACTGTCGGCCCATTCCCATTGAAACAGGAGCGGCGGCAGGACGATGACCAAAAGGGTCCCGATCAGCACGAGCGGCACAAACCACTGGGTGAATCGCTCGGTGAGACGTTGGGCGGGGCTCTGCTGGTGCTGGGCCTCGGTGACCAGATGCATCACCCGCGCAAGGGTGTTGTCCGCCGCAAGCCGCGTTGTCCGCACATCGAGTGCGTTGTCCTGATTGATCGTTCCGGCGTAGACGCTGTCACCCGGTTCGCGCGTCACCGGAACACTCTCCCCGGTGATCGCACTCTGGTCGAGACTGCTCGTGCCCTCGGCAACCACTCCATCCACCGGCACGCGGTCACCGGGCCGCACGACCACGATCTCATCAATCGACACCTGCTCCACCGGCACTTCAACCAGCCTGCCGTCACGACGGACATGGGCGGTCGTGGGCATGAGCTTGCCCAGCTCGCTCACGGCATTGCGCGCGCGATCAAGCGCATAGTGTTCGCCGGCATGGCCGAGTGAAAAAAGGAAAAGCAGGAACGCCCCTTCCGCCCATTTTCCGAGGACGGCGGCGCCGACCGCAGCGGCGAGCATCAGCACATCCGTGTCAAACTTCCCACGCAGCAACTGCGTGAACGAACTGCGGGCGACGTCGATGCCTCCCGCAAGATAGGAGACAAGGTAGAGCCCAAGCGCGATCGTTCCGGGCAGTCCGGCAAACCTCGCGCCGAAAAATGCGATCGCCAGCGTCAGACCCGAAACCGCAACCATGATCAGGGCCCAACGCTCGCTCAGTGCCGATGGCAGGAAACCGGGCAAGGATTCGGATGACTCATGCCCGTGACATCCCCCATGGCAGTGTCCATGACCATGCCCACGGGAACCGCCGGTCGAAGGCGGTCGCGGAGCACGGGAAGCCGGGGAACTCATGAGTGGCAACTGCCTAGGACACCAGGAACTTCATCGCATGCAAGCGCGTGTGGCAATCTACCCGCAACGAGTACCCCACCCATCGCCCCTGCACACTCTCGGCTTTCCCCCTGCACCCCCACCAGACGCGCTCGAGCACACACCCCAAGGGTAAACACATACCCCAACGGTAAACGTATATCCCAACGGTGAACACACACCCCACTGGTGAACACATACCCGAACGGTGAACGCATATCCGAATGGTGAACATATATCCCAACCGGG
The DNA here is from genome assembly GCA_014584295.1 of Verrucomicrobiota bacterium. Classification (GTDB taxonomy): domain Bacteria; phylum Verrucomicrobiota; class Verrucomicrobiia; order Opitutales; family Opitutaceae; genus UBA6669. The sequence goes on along the minus strand of JACTNC010000009.1, from coordinate 32,955 downwards.
AGGGGCACGCTTCGTCGTGCCCGGTTTGGGATGCAAAGGCCTGACTTCCACCTCCCACATACCGCAGCGCGCTGAGGCTGCAACGCAGTCATCGCTGGTGGGCCATTCATCACCAGCGATGGGTTCAGTTTGTACCAGACGATACTGGAATCCTGCTCAGGCCGAAACCTGCGGACGCGTTGGCTCCGGCCAGTCGATGTGGAAGAATTTTCCACGCGGCTGATCAACGCGCTCGTAGGTATGCGCGCCGAAGTAGTCGCGCTGGGCCTGGAGCAGGTTTGCCGGGAGGCGCGCCGAGCGGTAGCTGTCGTAGTAGGCGAGTGCCGACGAGAAGGTCGGGGCGGCCACGCCGCATTCTGCGGCGAGCGACACGACCTTGCGCCAGTTTTCCTGCGCCTTGCGAACCGTCTTGTTGAAATAGGGGTCGAGGAGCAGGTTCGCGAGGTTCGGATTGCGCGCGTAGGCCTCGGTGATCTTCTGGAGAAACGCAGCCCGGATGATGCAACCGCCGCGCCAGATCTGGGCAATCTCACCAAAGTTGAGCTTCCACCCGTAGTCCTTCTGAGCGGTGCGCATCAACTGGAATCCCTGCGCATACGAGCAGATCTTCGAGCAATAAAGGGCGTCGCGTATCGCCTCCACGAGTGCTTTCTTCGACCCACGGTATTTCTTTGCGGGACCCTTGAGGATCTTCGAGGCGGCCACGCGCTCCTCCTTGATGGCGGAAATGCATCGCGCGAAAACGGACTCCGCAATCGTCGGAGCGGGTACACCCATGTCGAGCGCATTGACCGACGTCCATTTGCCCGTGCCCTTCTGGCCGGCGGTGTCGAGAACGACATCCACAAACGCCTTCCGCTTGGTGACGGGGTCCTTCTGCTTGAGAATGTCGGCCGTGATCTCGATCAGGAAACTGTCGAGTGTGCCGCGGTTCCATTCGGAAAAGATTTCGCCCATCTCCGCAGGCTTGAGGCCAATCAGGCCCTGCATCAGCGCGTAGGCCTCACAGATCATCTGCATGTCGCCATACTCGATGCCGTTGTGGACCATCTTCACGTAGTGACCCGCGCCATTCTCGCCAATGTAAGTCGTGCAGGGCACACCGCCCTTGACCGGTTGGCCGGGCTTGGCGCCGGGAATCGGCTTGCCGGTCTTGGCATCGACCTTCGCGGCGACTGCCTCCCAGATCGGCTTGATCTCCTTCCACGCGGCGGGATCGCAACCCGGCATCAGGGAGGGACCAAATCGGGCGCCTTCCTCGCCTCCGGAGACGCCTGATCCGATGAAGCGCAGCCCCTTTTCCTTCAGCGCCTTCTCGCGACGGATCGTGTCGGTCCAGAGGGCGTTGCCACCATCAATGATGATGTCGTCCTTCTCGAACAGCGGCACCAAGCCATCAATCACGGCATCGGTTGCCTTGCCAGCCTGCACCAGGATGATCGCCTTGCGGGGGCGGGAGAGCGACTGGACAAATTCCTCCAGCGTGCGCGTTCCCACCACGCCACCCGGCGTGTTCGGGTTTTCGGCGACGAACTTGTCCGTCTTTTCCGTCGTACGGTTGAAGACCGAAATCTGAAAGCCGTGGTCGGCAATGTTGAGCGCGAGGTTCTGACCCATGACCGCCAGGCCAATGAGTCCAATATCGGAGTGTGACTTGGGCATACGCGAGTCTGCCAGCATGGCACACCGCGATGGCCGGGCCAATCCCAATCTGACAGGCCCAGATGAGCGTTAAGTCACGATCCGTTCAGAGCTTCGTATCGCGCTTCTGGACCGCGTTGTAATCGATCTTGCTCGGGAAAAACGGGGCAATCTTGGAAATGACCGGCGTCAGAAACTTGGGCTCGTTCCGGTTGTAAATCCATTGGAAGCCCACGATCGAAAACGTGACCGCACCAATAATCGTGAGCCATATTTTATTGGTTCCAACCAGCTTGCGAAGGATGATCACCAGCGCGGCAATGATAGCGATCCCGATCGCGACGAATTTCCAGACATCCGGGGGGATGTCCTTGAGGCGTGAAAGTGCTCCGGCGGCAAAGAAGTGCATGGTGCGTTAGCTGGAAGGACTGCGAATGACCCATCTTCCGGGTCCCTTGGCAGGCCCCGACGGACAGGCACAGGCATGATCCACCTCCGAATCGGCGCATTGGTCTGCCCCAATCGCCCGAAAGGCTGTTTTACAAATTATTTAATCCGCCAATCCCGCGCAATCCCCTCCCCGATTGGGAAGAATCCAGACACTTGCCGCACTCAGGGGGAGGACGGCTTCGCGGGATCGCCCGACTCAGGGGGTGCGCTCCGGGTGGCGCAGTTGATCCACTGGGTCTCACCCCCATCATAGTGTTCCTTTTTCCAGATCGGAACCCGCGCCTTCGTTTCGTCGATGATCCACCGGCAGGCCTTGAAGGCGGCGTCGCGATGGGCCGCGGTCACTCCGACCCACACCGCGAGATCGCCGATCTGCAGCGAACCGACGCGGTGAACGCACCCCGCATGGATCAGCGCAAACCGTGACGCAGCCTCTTCCAGAATGCGCGTGCCTTCCTTTACTGCGAGCGGTGCATACGCCTCGTAATCGAGTGCGCGCACGGCATGGCCATCGTTGTGATTGCGCACACGACCTTGAAATTCAACAAAGGCGCCCGCGCGCGGATCGTCGAGCGCCCGCGCCAGCGCTCCGGGGTCGATGGGTTCCGTCGCCAGTTGAAAGTTCACGGCTGCCTTCCGCGCTTGCCCGGAGCTCGTCATTTCACCCACCCGCGACTGGAGGGATGAACACCAATTCGCAACCCTCGCGTAACGGTGTGCTCAGCGGCGAAAATTCGCCGTCGATGGCAACGCGAATGCGATCCGCCGGCAGCGTGAAATGGTAGTGGGTGCTCAGCTCGGCATACAGTTCGCCAGCCGACGCCGCTGAGGTCTCCCGCACCTCGTGTGCGAGGCCGCGCTGTTCTCGAAGCAACGCAAAATAACTCAGTCGTACGGTGGTCATGTCCTACTTCGCGACGTAGTCCGATTTTCCGCCAGTCTTTTCGAGCAGTTTCACCTCTTTGATCTCGATGCCGTGAGTCACCGCCTTTCCCATGTCGTAGAGCGTCAACGCAGCGATTGTCGCACCCGTCAGTGCCTCCATCTCCACACCGGTGCGACCGTGGGTTTCCACGCGGCACTCGATCAGCACTTCGACGGAACCGTCGGGAAATGCCGGTGAACATTCGATGACGATCTTGCAATCATCGAGGGGAAGCGGATGGCAAAGCGGAATCAGGTCGCTCGTTCTCTTTGCCCCCATGATGCCCGCGAGCACGGCCGCCTGGAAGATCGGCCCCTTCCGGGATTGGATGTCGCCATCCTTCAATTGCCCGGCCAACGCCGCAGGCATCACCACCACCGCGCACGCGCGGGCGAAGCGACGCGTGACCTCCTTGTCGCCAACACCCACCATGGTCAGCCGGCCTTTCGCATCGAGATGAGAGAGCATGGGAGAAAGGGGTTCAGTCTGGCTCCATTCTCACCAAAAGCGAATGCGTTTGTTCAAGCCCGTTGTCCCGGCACCCGATCTACGGGACCCAGCGGGAAAAGGGGACCACGTGTCCAGCGGGGTAGGGGGATGCCTGCGGCGCTAGCTCAACGTAGCCATCCGTTCCCAGCAGACTCGTATAGTCGCCCGAGGTGTTGAACGGCACCGGCTCCGCGACGCGCACTCCGCTCGCGTCATTCACAGTCCGAACCGGCACAAAACTTGTGAGCCTTTCCATGCCTGCGACCGTCGAGGCCAGGCGAACCGGAACAGGCACGAAAGGCGGCGCTCCGCTCGCCTTGTCCAAAGCGGGCAGCACATAGTGATGAAGGCAAAGGTAGCAGGAAACCGGATTTCCCGGCAGCGCAAACACCGGCTTGCGGCGAGAGCTCAGGCCAAACCACAGCGGTTTTCCCGGGCGCTGGCTGACTCCGTGAAACAGAGCCGTCACGCCCAATGCTGCGAGCGTCGCGGGGATGTGATCACGCCGCCCTTTCGATACCCCGCCGGTGATGATGACGCAGTCGCACTCCGTCAGCATGCGATGCAACCCTCGTTCAATTTCAGCGGGAACGTCACGCAGGTGATGACTCTCGACGCGCGAATACCCCGCCTCAATGAGCGTCGCACGCAACGCGGCATCGTTGCTGCGGCGTATCTGGTGAGGCGCAACAGGCAGCGCTACGTCCACAAGTTCGTCCCCCGTGGCAACCAAGGCGATGCGCGGCAGCGCCGCGACAGGGACGCTCGTGCAACCACACGCGGCGGCGGCGGCAATTTCCCGTCCGGACAGCCGGGCACCGGGACTCACGAGCACGGCTCCCGCCGTGTGATCACTCGCCCGGTGATGAACGTTCGTGCCCGGGAGCAGCTTCTTCATCGCATCCGCGGCAATCGTCACAGCATTTCCCGTTCGCGTAGTTTCCTCGTAGGGAATCACGCAATCGGCACCCTCGGGAAGCACCGCACCGGTCATGATCTCCATGCAGGTGTCGTCCGCCTTGCCCGAGAGGGACCGTGCCAGCATGCCCGCCATCTGCGGATCGCCCTCGACCTTCAGGGTCAGCGAGCCCTCCATCTCAGCCCGTTTCGCCACAGCGGAACTCAATGCATAGCCGTCCATGGTCACTCGATCAAAGGGAGGCATCGCACGGTCCGCCCTGATGTGCGCCCGAAGGATTCGGCCATGGGCCGATCCGAGGGTACAATCCTCCGTTGGCAAGGGCGAAACCGCATCCAGAACACGGCGCAGGGCTTCAGTCGGGGAAACGGGCATGCACCGATTTGAGCAGGTGCGGCGCTGCATTCCAATCGCCTAGTTGCTGCATGAGGTCGTTGGCCGTCGGCTTGCGTTTTGACGGCAAGCCGACTTGGTGAGGCATTCGTGAGTTCCGGCCCGCGCGACACCTTTCAACGTCCTCTCCGCGATCTGCGCATTTCAGTGACGGATCGATGCAATTTCCGCTGCCCGTATTGCATGCCGCGCGAGGTGTTTGGTCCCGGCTATGCCTTTCTCAGGGATCCCCAATTGATGACGCTCGAAGAACTCGTTCGCATCACACGCACATTCCTGAGGCTGGGAGTGGAAAAAATCCGGCTCACCGGAGGAGAACCGTTGCTGCGGGCAGACCTCGTCGAACTCATCCGGATCCTGAAACATGAGCTCAACGTGCGCGACGTCGCACTCACCACCAATGGATGGCTGCTTGAGCAGCGGGCAGCCGCCCTGCGCGACGCGGGCCTCGATCGGGTCAATGTGTCGGTCGACTCGCTCAACCCCGAAACAGCAGGCCGCATGAATGGGCTGGGTTTCAAGATTGAGCGCGTCCTCCGCGGCATCGAAGCCGCCACAGCTCTGGGGTTGCGGGTGAAGATCAACACCGTCGTGCAGCGCGGCATGAACGACGGCGAAATCGAGGACCTCGCCGCCTATTTCAGGGAACGCGGCCTCACGCTTCGGTTCATCGAGTTCATGGATGTCGGCAACACCAACCACTGGCAGCATGACCAGGTGGTGCCCGCGGCGGAAATCGTTCGGCGGATTGCAGCCCGCTGGCCGTTGGAACCGGTCGGCCCAGCCTACCGGGGAGAAGTGGCGTCGCGTTACCGCTATCGCGATGGCAGGGGCGAGATCGGCCTGATCTCCTCCGTCACCGAACCCTTCTGCTCAGAGTGTCACCGAGCGCGCCTCTCGGCAGACGGCCGCCTGTTTACCTGCCTCTTTGCCGCGCTCGGATGGGATGTCCTGGGAGCAGTCCGCGCGGGTGCGGGCGACCTCGAACTCGATCGGTTTGTTACGCGCATCTGGGCTGGGCGGGTCGATCGCTACAGCGACGAACGTGCCGCGCTGCTGGCCGCGGGAGAAGTTCGTCCCAAGGCAGAGATGAGCTACCTCGGCGGCTGAGCGCCCATCCCGGCGGAAAACCAGCGTAACTCAGGGCGGGCCCACGTACTTGCAGATGAAAGCCGGGGGTAATAGTACCCATGGGCAGTCGGGGAGATTTGACTGGCGAGCCATGCCGGGGAGGCGTTTTCTAATCTGTCCGTGAGACCTTGTCCGGTCATTTTTTTTCTCATTTTCATGGCCCTCGCTTTTTCTGACCCGGGCGGCGCCTTCGCGCAGTCCGGGGAAGCGGCGGCCAGCCCTCCGGCCGCCGCCATAACCTCGCCGGCATTGGTGGATTTTCCACAGGGAGGGCTCACCCAGCCCTATCTGCCCGCCAGCGGCGCAAGGCTCAACGCGGGCGACGCCTCGCTTGCAATGGCGCAGTGGAGCAGGGCGGTCGACGCCATGGCCCAGTCCGGCGGCTCCACATGGGGCTCATACAGCGCATCGACCGCATCGCTTGCATCGACCAGCACATGGAAGGGATCCGACTCCTCGTGGAGGGAATTTCCCACCGCGGCTACGATAGAAGTACCTGTACCTGAACCGTCCACCTATGGCGCCATCCTGCTCGGCGCCGCCTGCGCCTGGGTGACGTTTCGAAGAAGGGGCGCCCGAAAGCAGCCCCGCTCATAGAGGCGGCCATGGCGCGGTGATCGCGCCGCTTGACCCGCTTGCGAGGCTGACGAAGTCTGTCACCTTGCTCCATGTCCTCCTCGTCTGATTCCCTGCCCGTCACCGTGCTCACCGGTTTTCTCGGTGCCGGAAAAACCACGCTGCTCAATCGCATCCTGACCGAACAGCACGGCAAAAAGCTGGCGGTGATCGAAAACGAATTCGGTGAAGTGGGGGTCGACAACCAGCTCGTCATCCAAAGCGACGAGGAGATTTTCGAGATGAACAACGGGTGCATCTGCTGCACCGTCAGAGGCGATCTCATCCGCATCCTGGGGCGTCTGATGAAGCGCAAGGACCGGCTCGACGGCATCCTCATCGAGACCACGGGGCTGGCGGATCCTGGCCCGGTCGCCCAGACTTTCTTCACCGACGACGAAATGCGCGCGCGCTTCAGGCTCGATGCAATCGTCACTGTGGTTGACGCCAAACACGTGGTGCAGCACATCGACACGTCGCCCGAGGTAAAAAAGCAGATCGCATTCGCGGATGTGCTGATTCTGAACAAGACGGACCTCGTTTCGCCTGCCGAACTCGATGCCCTTGAAGCCCGCATCAGGAAGATGAATGCCGCGGCGCGCGTGCACCGCGCGCAGAACGCAAATGTACCGTTGTCCGCCGTGCTCGACGTCGGCGGCTTCAACCTTTCGCGGGCAACCGAAATCGACCCCGGTTTCCTTGAGACCGAGTATCCGTTCGAATGGGCGGGCGTGTACGCGCTGCCCCAGGGAATGCACATCCTGGAAATCGGACGCTGTGACCATCATCACGGGGGACACGATCACGACCATGACCACGAGGAGGGACATCATCACCACCATCATGGCAATGAAAACGAAATGGATGTCGTCATCCTCCCGGTGAAAACGATGGAGGAGGCAGACATCGCGCCCGCACGGGAGGCAGCGGCCGTGCTTTTTTCCGATTGGGAAAACAAGGTTGCCGAAGGGGAGACGTTGAAGCCCGGGGGCACGCTGCATCGCCTGCAATTGAAGGATGGCAGCGGAAATTTCCGCCTGAGAATTGATCAGCCGGGCTTCTATGCCGTGTTTGAACAGAACGGACACGCGCCCCTGCACATCGCGGTGATGGGACAACACGCCCGGCCTGGCTGGCAGCAGGATTTTCAGTCACACCACTCCCACGATGACGATGTTTCCAGCGTCGGCATCAGCCTGCCGGGTGACCTCGACGGCAACCGGCTGAATACCTGGATCAGCGATCTGCTTCGGACAAAAGGTGGGGATCTCTACCGCATGAAAGGCGTGCTCAGTGTCAGAGGAAGCAACAAGCGCCTCGTCTTCCAGGGCGTACACATGCTCTTTGACGCAAAGTTTGACCGCGAATGGGGAACCGCGCCGCGCAGCAATACCCTCGTGTTCATCGGCAGGAATCTCGACCGGGAAGCCCTGACCACCGCGTTCAAGGCCTGCCTCGCGTGAGGGTTTCCGAGCGGGTTTCAACCCGACCTCGCGATCGTCGCATTTGACACACCCCGCCTGAGGGAAGCAGCCGTTTGACTGCCTCTTGGCTGCTTTCACATTCCGACGCTGTCCCATGAAACGTCTCCCCGCCCTTTTCGTGTTGGTTTCTCTGGCTGTATCGTCGCCAGCCGCCGCACCGTCCGCATCCAGTCGGCCGCCCAACCTCATCTATATCCTCGCCGACGACCTCGGCTACGGCGACCTCGGCTGCTACGGGCAGATGAAATTCGCCACGCCGAATATTGACCGGCTCGCGCGAGAGGGCATGCGGTTTACCAGCTTCTACAGCGGCAACACCGTGTGCGCGCCCTCGCGCTCGGCGCTGCTGACCGGCCAGCACACAGGCCACACGCCCATACGCGGCAACGCCGAGATATTCCCCGAGGGCCAGGAGCCCATGCCGGCTGCAGCCATCACCATCCCCGAGGTGCTGCACGAGGCCGGCTATGTGTCGGGGGCGATCGGCAAGTGGGGCCTGGGCTTTGTCGGCACCGAGGGCGACCCGCAGGCACAAGGATTCGACCGATTCTTCGGTTACAACTGCCAGCGCTTCGCGCACCGCTACTACCCACCCTACCTCTGGGAAGGGAAGCGACAGGTTTTTCTGCCGGGCAATGATATGCGGATGAAGACGACCTATGCACCAGACGTCCTGCACGCCGAGACGCTGGCCTTCATCCGCGCCAACCGCGCGAAACCCTTCTTTCTATTCGTCACCACACCCATTCCTCACGCCGAACTCCAGGTGCCGGACGACGAGATTCTGGCTCAGTTCAAAGGTCGATTCCCTGAAAAGCCATTTTCAGGCAGGAAGTTTCCGGAATGGGGTGGCGGAGCCGACTACGGACCTGATGCGTCACCCGGCGGCTACGCCTCGCAACCCATGCCGCTGGCGACCTTCGCCGCAATGGTCACACGGCTCGACCGGCAGGTGGGGGAAATCATGGCGCTGGTCGACGAGCTGGGCCTAGCAGAGCAGACCTTGGTCATGTTCACCAGCGACAACGGCCCGCATGTCGAGGGTGGCCACGACCCGGATTTCTTCGACAGCAACGGCCCGTTGCGGGGCTACAAGCGCGACATGTATGAAGGTGGCATCCGCGTGCCGATGATCGCCCGCTGGCCAGGTCGCATCGCAGCGGGGCGGCAGGTGGACACACCGTTCGCCGCATGGGATATCCTGCCCACCTTCGCCGAATTGGCCGGCGTACCTGCTCCGGCCGGCATCGACGGGCTGTCGCTGGTGCCGACACTGCTTGGACGCCCCGGACAGCAGCAACACGAATACTTCTATTGGGAATTCGCCGAGCGCGGGCCCAGCCGGGCGGTGCGTGCAGGCGACTGGAAGGCCGTCCACATCTACGCCGGTGCAGACCATCCCGAGACGTTCGAGCTGTTCAACCTCGCCGACGACCTCGGCGAGACCCGCAACATCTCCGCCGAGCAACCCCTCATCACCGAGCGCCTCCGCCGCTACATGGCCGAGGCCCACCGCATGAATGCAAGGTTCCCGATGCCCGGTGACCGGTAGGGTTTGCTTGGGTTCCAAAATTTTCGAGCGCATCAGTCGCGCTTGCCATGGTGTTTAGGTCAATAGCCGTATTCTTGGCATTGATCATACGTCGAATGGGTTGACGGCAGGTTCCCATCACCCAGGCAAACGCGAGGTTGTTGATCGCTCTCCTCGGAGAGCATTCGTTTGCGGTCAGGGGCAGGAGTCTTCTTTGCATCGCATCCACACGGCCTGATCCAAATGTCGCTCATGGCGCAAATTTGCGTCATCGCCAAGGCACACTCCAGACGAGATCCTGCGCGAACATACCGACGACCTTTAAGAGTCGCAGCCGACCAAGGGCAATATCCGTGGCGACCTCTCGACCACCGAGGAAAAGGCCCTCGGGATCGTGGATGGCTGCACGACAAACCCGACCCATGTCGCCAAGACCGGCCGCCCACCTGATGAGGTTTACCGCGAGATCTGCGCGCTGCTACCTGGGCCGGTCAGCCTGGAGACCATCGGTATTTCCGCCTCGCAGATGGAGGATGAGGGCCGCGCCCTGGCGAAAATCGCCGCCAGGCTCGAACAGCGCCGCGACGGATTCTCCCGCGTGATCACGCTGGAGAATGGCAAGCCTCGCGCCGGACGAGTTCCGTTTCGGGAATGGACCCGTACGCTTGCGTAGCGGCTCCCTCCATCGCTATCTTGAAAGCGACTTCCTGCAGCGAATGCGGATCTCCTCGGGACTGGAACCGGCGTTATTTCGAAAAAAAAGTGCTCTTGCCACCAGAGCGCCTGCCTCGTGGGATGCGCAAAAATCCCATGCGTCTAACGCGTCATCGCACTGCCGACCTGGAATCGAACATCCTCAAGCTGCTCCGGACCTACACCGACATTTCACGCGTGGATCTGGCGCGGCGGTTGGGACTGGCTCCTTCGACCGCCGGGATCTATGTGGAACGGCTGATCAAGCACGGCTATGTCAAGGAACGAAGCAAGATTGCGCGCAAGACCGGCCGGCCGCCGACCGTTCTGCAGCTCAATCCTGAACGGGGCGAGTTCGTGGGGGTCGATTTCGATGGGCACAACATCATGGCTCTGGCGGTGGACTTCTCAGACAAGCCTCTGCGCAACACACGACTTGCAATCGCCGAAACCGACACGATCGAGCAGATCCTTCGGAAAATTGAACAGGCTATCGAGAAGGTCATGCCGAAGGATCGAAGCCGACTTCTGGCCATCGGTGCGGGCGTTCCAGGTCTGGTTGATTGCAAGACCGGTATGGCGGTGCATTACGAATTCATCGCGCGTTGGAAAAACGTTCCATTGGCACAACGCTTGAAGAAAAAATTCGGTGTGCAGGTCTTCATCGAAAACACGATCCGCACCATGGCCCTCGCCGAGCTTTGGTTTGGCCAGGGTTTGGGCGTAAGAAATTTTCACTGTGTCGGCATCCGCAGCGGAATCGCGGTCGGCATGATCCACGATGGACAGCTTTATTGCGGAGCCAGCCGCGCGGCAGGAGAACTTGGTCGCTGGCCATATCCCCATCTCTCCCCAAAGACTGCCGCCTGGTTCAAGAATTCCGACGATACGGCGGCGCAATTTGGACCGGAATTGCAGGAGATCGCGTCCGTGCGGGCGATTCAGAGGGCGCTCGAACGGGCGATCGCCGATGGGCAACCGACACTGCTACGGACTTCGTCACGGCCCATCCCGATTGAGGATATTCTCCGCGCCGTACAACAACGCGATCCGCTCGCGCTGAAGATCGTCAATGAGGCGGCGCGGGGGCTGGGATGGGCCATTGGTCAACTGGTCCTCACCAATGATCCGGCCAAGATCATGATTGCAGGACCGTTGACAACCCTCGGTGATCACCTCCTCCAGCCGGTTCGTGCAACCGTTGATGCTCTCACGTCCACGGAAGCCCGCCCAAGACCCGAGATCGTGCATTCAACGATGGGGGAATTCATCGGGGCCCTCGGCGCTGCTGCCCTCGCCCTGCACGAGTGGAAACCGGTCTACTCCGCTGCGAAGCGGGGCTCCTCAAGACCCCGCAAACGGGAAGGGGCCAAATGACGAAGAATCAGCCTCGCCGCGGGCGCCCGGCCAGGCTGCACCCCTGTTTTTCTCACCATGCGCCTACCCCTCATCCTGCCTTCTCTTCTCGGCATCGCCTTGATGTCCGTTGCTGCTGCGAGCCAGCCTGCTAATCGTCCGAACTTCGTACTCTGCATGACTGACGATCACGGCTGGGATGACGTCGCCTACAACGGGCATCCCGTGCTGAAGACGCCGAATCTTGATGCCATGGCAGCACCACCTGTGAACGAATGTACCCGAGGCTATCGGTGACGTCCGTGACGGAAGATGTCCCACACGACGTAGAGGCCGAGCACGGCTGAAAGCAGGTAGCCGATCATGCCAAGGGCAGGGTAGCCGAACAGGGTGGGCGTAGCCCGCGTGGTGATGATCAGGGATGATCCTACGATCAGGGATCCGATGATGACGCCGAGCGTGATGCGATTCGCGGCGGTCTTCAGGGCATCGTCCACCTGCTCGAGTCCTTGGTGCTGAAACTTGATGGTCAGGTCGTCGCGCTCCAGCCGCCTGACAATCCGCCGAAGCTCGCCGGGCAGCTCCTTGATCCCCATGAATGAGGAGCGGACCAGGTTGCGTGCATCTCGCCACAACGTACGCGGGCGCAGGCGGTTGATCTGAAGCTCGCGAAGAATCGGTCGGGCATGACTGCGCAGATCGAAGGAGGGATCGAGTCGCCTGCCCACCTCCTCAATGGACATCACCGCCTTCGCCATAAGCGAGTAGTCGCGCGAGATATTAATGCCATTGCGTCCGAGAATATGGATGAGCTTGAGCAGCGCCCGCCCCGTCTGCTCACGTCCGATCTGAAGATTGAAATCCTCCCGCAGGGCAAGCGTCACATCGCGCTCCATCGCGCGCAAATCGAGACCGCCGGCTGGCGAACCAAGCTCTGCAGCAATCTCGACAATCCGCTCTGCGTCCTGCTCAACCGCAGCAACCAGGAGATCGGCAAGCGCCAGGCGGAGGCGGTGGGTCAGGTTGCCTGCGAGTCCCCAGTCAAGAAGGCAGATGCGCCCATCGGACGGCACCAGCACATTTCCGGAATGGGGATCGGCGTGAAAGAACCCGGCGATCAGGATCTGGTGCAGCAGCGATTCGGCGCCACGGGCGGCCAGCAATTTCCTGTCCTCCAGCGGAATCTGTTCATCGTCGATTCGTCGGCCAATGATGCGTTCCATGACCAGCAACCGCTCCGAGCTGTATTCACCCATCACCGCGGGAGCATAGACTCGATCCGGATGCGGGTTGATGGCGTTGAAATACTGCTGATTGCGGGATTCGTTGAGGAAATTCAGCTCACGGAGCACGCCTTCACGCAGTTCGGCGACAACGGAGGGCAGGTTGAACGGGGTCAGGCGACGGATGCGGTGGTGCGCCTGGTTCGCAAGCCAGGCGAGCAGTTCGAAATCGGCGAGCACAGGTTTTTCGAGGCCTGGTCGCTGAATCTTGACCGCGACCTCGCGGCCGTCGCGAAGACGGGCGATGTGGACTTGGGCGAGAGACGCCGCGGCAATGGGGGTTTCGTTGAATTCGCTGAAGACCTCTTCGGGCTCGCGTTCCAATTCCTCGACCAGAACCGCGCGAATCTCTGCAAAGGGAACGCTCTGCACAGAGCTTTGCAGTTTGCGCAGTTCGAGGACAAGTGGATGCGGCAGTAGATCCGGTCGCATGCTGAGAAGCTGGCCCGCCTTGACGAAGGTGGGGCCGAGTTCCTCGGCGGCCATGCGGATGCGCTCGTAGGAGGAGTGGGGAGTGGTCGCCTGCGGGACGAATCTCGCCCAGACACCACTGGGTAGTTCAATCTGGTTGAGCAGGTCCGCAAATCCGTGGCGGGCGAGAACCGTGAAGATTTCCTTGGCCCTGACCGCGTTGCTGAGGAAGTCGAACGGTTTCACGGTTCGCCGGCACGCGTCGGGGTTGGCGCGAGACGGGTTTCGAGGACAAGGACGCGGTTCTCAAGCGCCGCCAGTCGAGCGGCGGTATCCGCTTCATTCCGATCGAGAATCGCCTTGAGCTTCCCTCCCAATGTCTGGGCAAGCTCGTCAAATTCCCGCTTTCCCTGATCCGCGATCTTTTCCGCCATGATGCGGGCATCGCTCGATGTGAGTTTTCCCTGGCGGACAAAATCGTCGAGTGCTGCCTCCGCCTTCTCCTTGGTGATGACCGCAGCGCCTACGCCTGCGAGCAGGGTTTTCTTGATGACGTCGATCATGCGCTCACCGTGATCGACGTTGGGCATTTGGGCAACGGGAAAGCCAATTCACCGACGCAAAACAACACGCCTTTGCACACGGGAGCCGACACTTGTACTGAGCCGGAATCTTCGGAATCACAGGAACGAGGCCCGAAACCTATGGATCGCGCCAAACGGGCCCGTCCCGGCGGACGGTCCCGCATGCGCCCGAGTTCAGAGCTGCTTGAGCAGGCTTTCTCTCAGGACACCAAGGAACTGCTCGGATCCGCGGCTCTGGTACCTTTGAAGGTGGCGAACGATGCCCACTTCGCGTTCGGGCTCCCGTCCACTCAGGCGTTTGTAGACAAGCTGCGAAGTGTCGTCCTTCGCCCGACACACCTTGGGGAGAATTGAGATTCCCAACCCCATTGCCACCAAGGCTTTCACCGTCTTTATCTGCGCACAGCGATGTCCGATGCGAGGTTCGAAATCATGGTCACCACAAAAACGCTGAATCTGCATGGCGACGCTACTCGATTCTCCAAGAAGAATGAAGGTCTGATCTGCAAGATCACTCGCTGTTACGGTTACCACCGATGCCAAGGGGTGATCCTTCCCCACGACCAACAGCAGGGGCTCAGTGAAGATCGGCTCGATTGACAACCGCGGTTCCTTGATCGGCAGGGACACAAGCGCCAAATCGAGTTCGCCCTCCAACACCGCTCGAACAAGCTGTCCGCGAAAGTTTTCACGCGTATGAATAATCAGATGAGGGAACCGCTGCCGACATTCGTCAATGAGTTGCGGGAAAAGATAAGGGACGACCGTCGGGATGCCGCCGATAAAGATATGGCGGCCGAGATCAGGTGAATCGTTGAGTTCCTTCGCCGCGTCATCCAGCTCCAGAAGTACCCTCCGGGCGCGCGCGAGAAAGGCAATGCCCGCTTCCGTGGGCACCGCACGACGACCGAGGCGGTGAAAGAGCTTGTGGCCTAACTCCTTCTCCAAGTTGATGATCTGTTGGCTTAGAGACGGTTGGGTGACGTTCACACGTTCGGCGGCTCGAGTGAAGTTTCCGGTCTCGGCAACCGCGATCAGGTAGCGCAATTGATGAAGTTCCATAGGCTGGCGCTATGATTAGGATAGAAAACAATAATTTCATCAAATGCCAAAGTGGACGTACTATTGGGGCGTACCTGGCAACGGGTACCTTAACGTAAATCAGAAAACTAACCATGAAACCTACACGTCTAACCGTCGGCCTTATTGCAGTCCTCTTCGGCGCGCTTCTCGCGCTGACGGGCTCCATGCAAGTCGACGTGGCAAACGTAACCACGAGCTTCGGTTTCATCGGCGCTGCCGCCGCCCTCGCACTCGCGATCGGTGACTACCGCCTGATGACACGCCGGTTAACTCACAAGTAAACCACGAAGCACGTCTTTGTTGGTTATCTCAATTTGAGGCCCGGAGAAATCCGGGCCTCTTTATTTTTCGGTACAATCGAAGCCAGTCACCTGCCACCCACTCACAACAGTGCCTAAGCTCGCCGCTCCTCTTTCATGGGTGAAAGGCGCAGTTCTTTTCTGAAAAGCTCAAGCGCCCTGCCGCGAAAAACAATGACGTCTGAGCTGTCGGTCGCAACCGCATCAATGGGCCATCTCTCCAACTCACCCAGGAAGTTCTGATTGATGATCGAGCCAGGACCCAGCGTGAGGGTCTTTCCATCCGCAGTTGTGACCTGAATGCCCCCACGGCGAACGAAATAAAACGCCCTGAGAGAATCCCCTTTGGAAACGAGAACCTCATCCTTTTCCAAATGAATGGCACGAAGTATATCCTCGCTCGGCGGTAACAGGAGGCTGATATCGCGGCTAAAAATCAGCTCCATCGTCCAATCGATGATCACACGGAGCTTGCGGGCGATGCCCGGAAGTTTGCTGAGGTAAATGGTGCGCCAGAGCCACCACGCAATAAACCCGCGAAAATGAAATCCCAGGATTTCGGCAACCGCTTCCCGGGAACCAATGGTCGCCAATTGTCCCATATACCGGTAGGCAAACGGTCTCGGAGATTGATTCTTCAACACCCGCGCCAGGTTGAGTCCCAGTTGCTGACCGTGACGCAGCGCGAACTGCGAAGTCGGGGGGGAAATCCTGGGCGTTCCGCGGTCATTCCAAGGTACCGCCGCACAATCACCCGCCGCCCAGAGGTGCGTATGTCCAGGAACACGCATACAGGGGTCCGTCTCGATACGTCCCTTCACTGTGGCTGCGCCGATCTGCCTGCAAAGATCGAGTACCAGGGGATTGGGCGCACTGCCGATCGTCGATACCAGGGTGGCGGCATCAATCGTCGACCCATCATTGAGAATGGCTTTGGTCGCAGTGACTTCTATCACCCGCGTATTCAGCCTGACTTCGACCTGGTTTCGCTCGAGCACCCTCTGCGCGTAGGCGCCCAATTCGGGTCCGATCTCCGCAAGGAGGTGCTCCTGGCCATGCACCAGAATTACGCGCGGACGCACCGACCTCAGGTTGAAATAAAGGTGGGAACACTCCGTGACGAGCGCATTGAGCTGTCCCGCGGTTTCCACCCCGGTATAACCGCCGCCGACCACGACAAAGGTCATCAATCGCGCGCGCACCACCGGATCCTCGATGAGGTTGGCCTCCTCGAGCCGGTTGATAATCGCGGATCGCAGACGCAGCGCGTCCGCCACCGTGCGCATTGGCCAGCCGTATTCCGCCAGGCCCGGAACCTTGGATAGATCCGTAACCGCACCGAGCGCGAGGACCAGATGTTCGAACTGCACGGTCTGATTTCGCGTAAACCTGCCGCCATCCAGCGTCAGCTCTCGATGGCTCCAGTCTATTGCGTGAATTCTCCCCTGAAGCACGGTTACGCGTCGGCAGAAATGGCGCAGCGGATTGACGACATCATGGGGAAGCAGCGATGAGCCAACCACCTCCGCCAGCATGGGCTGGAACGTGAAGACATTGCGTTCGGATATCACGGCAACACGGCGATGTCCCTCTTCTCTTCCCAGAACTCCTCCCAATGCGCGGGCACAATAGGCGGCCGCAAAACCGCCCCCGGCGATGACGACGTCGAATTTCATCGGATACTCGCACTCATTCACGCAGGCAAAGCGCGGTTTTGAAACCCTAAATAATGGGACAGAGCTTTCGGTCTCGCCCGTCGCATTGACGAAAGCCACGGGATCAAATATCGCTGAAATTCCTTCCTCCCGTCCACGACCCATCCGATTTCCATGAAAACGCCTCTCCCGCCCACCTTTCGCAACGCTCCGCCCGCCGTCATGGTTGCGGCGACCGTCGTCCTCCTTTTCGGTGGATGCCAGGCCGCCTATTTTGGCGCGCTTGAGAAAATGGGGATTCCCAAACGCGAGGTTCTGGTTGAACGCGTCGAGAAAGCCCGCACGGCCCAGGAGGAGGCAAAGGAGCAGTTTGCGAGCGCCTTGGACAAGTTTCTGGCGATTGCAAAGGTTGAACCCAGCGAACTCAAGCAGCGGTACGACCTGCTAAACGCGGAACTCAAACGGAATGAAGCACGCGCATCCGAGGTGCGCGCGCGCCTCACGGGCGTGAGGGATGTCGCCGAAGCCCTGTTCGACGAATGGAAGGAGGAACTGAAGCAGTATTCCAACATGGATCTGAGAAACCGCAGCGCCGCCCAGCTCGAAAAGACCCAGCGCAACTACAAGGATCTCATGGTCGTCATGGAGCGTGCATCGGCGCGCATGGAACCCGTGCTCACCGCGTTCCGGGATCAGGTCCTGTTTCTCAAGCACAACTTGAACGCCCAGGCCGTTCGATCCCTCGACGCAACTTCGCAGACACTTCAGGCGGATATCGGTCGGCTGATCACCGACATGGAAAAATCGATCCGCGAGGCGGACGAATTCATCCGTACCCTGAAGCCTGTGGAATAACCTGGAAAACCTACATACATCGCCACCCCTCGATCAGCGCATTCGCGCGAGCAGAAGTGTGCGGTCGTCGGTGCGGGTTGAAAGCGTCGTAAACTGGCGAAGGTAACGGTTCAGTTTCGCGATGATTTCGGAAAGCGGTCGGCCCGCATCGCGGGAAAGCACTGTGCTCAAACGCTCGCGCCCAAACTCCTGTCCATGGGCATTGCACGCCTCATTGATGCCATCGGTGTAGAGCGACAATAGGTCCCCTGGCTGCAGTGTCACTTCCGCTGTTTCCAAAGTATCGTCGAAAATCGCAGCGGGACAAAGACCAAGCGCAAGCCCGCCGGCCTCGAGCAGTTCGACGGGTTCTCCCCCCGCACGCACAAGCAGCGGCGGTTCATGCCCGGCACGGCAGTAGCGCAAATTCCGCGAATCCAGATCCAGCACGCCATAGAACAGGCTGATGTACATGCCGACCGGCATGTCGGGCTGCACCGACGCGTTCACCCGCTTGAGGACCACGGCCGGATCCTCCTCACCGGGTGCAAACAGACGCAGCGTCGCGCGACAGGACGCCATCATCAGCGCGGCGGCGGTGCCCTTGCCTGAAACGTCGGCGATTGTGAAACCCCACTTTCGCGGCCCCACGGCAATGACGTCATAATAGTCGCCTCCGACCGTGAGTGAGAGTTCACAGTGGGCGGCGACGTCCACTCCGGGAATCTCAGGAAAATCCTGCGGCAGCAGGTGCTGCTGGACCTCATGCGCCACCCGCAAATCACGCTCACGATTCGCGCGTTCCGTTTCCTCGGCTATCTTGCGCGCCGTTATGTCTGTGATCAGTCCCTCATGGTGCGTGATGTTTCCGGCGTCATCATGCCGGACCACCGTGTGATCATCCACCCACCGAACGGAGCCGTCGCCGCAAACGATGCGGTACTCTTGGTTGTATTCCCCGTGCCGGGCCTCCTCATGCGTGGCCACTTCAGCAGAAACCCTTTCCCGGTCCTCGGGATGCGTGATGTCAATGAAACGGATGCGCTGGGAAAGAAGATCCTCCGGCGTGTAGCCGAATTGCCGGATGCTCTGCGAAACAAACTCCACGGGCCAGTTGCCCTGTTCCGCGCGCCAAAGCACAACCACTGACGGCGAGCGGTCCACAATGCGCTCCATTTCCTCCCGCCGCGCCAGCGCTGCCCTGAGATCATCCTGCGCGGAACGACGCAGGCTGATGTCGCGTCCCACACCAAAAAACGCAGTCCGACCGTCACGATCAGTGTATGCTGATCCGGTCGATGCATGCCAGATCCAGCGCCCGTCGCGGTGCTGCATTCGATACTCGACGGAACCGCCCGTGGGTTTTCCTCCAAGCACGCCTTCAATGAAGATGCGGCAAAGCCGGGCGTCTTCCGGATGGACAAAATCAAAGAATGAGCGCCCGACGATGCTTTCGGATGGGTGCCCCAGCTTGGCCGTCCATGCGGGCGAAACGAACTTGTAGATGAACTCGGGCGTCAGCGCGTACAGGATCTCACTCGCGGTGCTGAGGTACGTGCGCCATCGCGCCTCGCTGCGCCGCAACTCCTCCTCGGCCGCATGCCGCGCCGTGATGTCCTCCAGCATGGCAAAGTGATGGGTGACAGCTCCCTCGGAGTTGCGCAGCACGGCCACCGTAAGGTTCGCCCACATTATCCGACCATCGCGGTGATGATAGCGCTTTTCCATGCTGAAGCGATCGCGGGCACCGGAGTAGATCTGGTTCGTCAGCTCATCCTGGTGCACCCAATCGTCGGGATGCGTGACGCGCTGGATGTTGCGAATGTCCGCAGCCTCCTCTGCACTCAGGCCGCAGATTTCGAGAAATTTGCGGTTCACATGATTCCGTCCGGGCCGTCCTTGCGCATCCATTTCCCGCCAGCTGATTCCGATCGGAGCATGATTGAAGAACACGCTCAGTTCATCGCGCGACGCCTTTAACTCCTCGGCCTGAGCAGCAAATTTCTTGGACAGATCGGTTGCCTCTGCCTCGGCGGTCTTGAGCGCCGTGACGTTCGTGAGGATCGCCAGAAAAAACTTCGGGACACCGTCCGTGCCCGTCACAGGTAGGATCGTGCTCTCGACCCAATAAAAACTTCCGTCTTTCGCCCGATTGCAGAAAGTTCCATGCCACGGTTTTCCAGAACGGATCCGGCTCCACATCGATTGGTAGAACTCCGCTGGATGTACCCCTGACTTGATGAGGGAATGTGTTTTCCCAACCAGTTCCTGGTTCGAGTAGCCCGAGATCTGCGTAAAGGCCTCGTTCGCGTAGAGGATCACGCCCTGCGCATCCGTCACCGCAATGATCCCGTGTACATCCATGGCGCGTGGAAGCCATGTAGGCAGCAGGTCGGATGGCAGCGGTGTAAGGGGGGAGGACATGATCTGTTCCGAAACGCGGGAAGATAAAGACCGGTAAACACGCGTAAATCCTCAAAAGAGTCGCAAGTGACTGAAAATCCCTGCTTCACCTCCCACCACAGATCGACCACCGCGCCGCTTTTTCGCACCGGCACGGGCTTGCCTCCGGGCCGGGCTCAACGAAGGTCATGCACCGATGAAACTGATTTCGTGGAACGTGAACGGCATCCGCGCCTGCATCAAGAAGGGGTTCCTTGATTTCATGTCGGAGTGTGACGCCGATGTGATCTGCCTGCAGGAAACAAAAGCGCATCCCGGCGACGTTCAGCATGTTCAATGGCCGGGCAGGTATCAGGTCACCTGGAACAGCGCCGTGAAACGCGGATACGCTGGCACCGCGATCTTCACGCGTGTGAAACCAAAATCTGTCGCGATCAACATGGGGGTGGAGGCTCATGATTCCGAAGGACGCATCATCGCCGTTGAATTTGCTGATTTTTATCTCGTCACCGTCTATGCTCCGAATTCCCAGCGGGGCCTCACGCGCCTCGACTACCGTGTCAAGGACTGGGATCCCGCGTTTCTTGCCTACATCACCCGGCTGGAAAAAAGGAAGCCCGTCGTCTTTTGCGGGGATCTCAACGTGGCCCATGAGGAAATCGACCTCTCCAACCCAAGGACGAATCATCGCAACGCAGGATTCACGGACGAGGAGCGTGCAAATTTCAGTCGACTCCTCTCACACGGATTCGTCGATACCTTCCGGGCGTTCACTCGCGATGCCGGGCACCATACCTGGTGGAGCCAGATGATGAACTGCCGCGCCCGCAACATCGGGTGGCGTGTCGACTACTTCGTGGCCTCGGAGAAGCTCCGCCCCGCCCTGAAACGTGCATGGATCAGTCCAGAGGTGATGGGAAGCGACCATTGCCCCGTAGGACTCGAAATCGCCTAGTCGTTTGTCCTTGAGTTCCCTCGATCGGCTTCGAAAACCCCGCAAGAATCACAGGACAACCCGTAACCCGCATCGTATTGGACAAATGAATACATTGAGACAGCTTTTTAAGGGGCCACCCCAATGGACTCTTGCGGTCGCCGAAAGCCTCACAGGGGGCCGAGTCCAGTCGCGTGTCACCGCACATTCGGGGGCATCGGACTTTTTCCGCGGCGGGATCACGGCCTATGCTCTGGAGAGCAAGATCCGGCTGCTTGGAGCAAACCGAAGTGCGGTGGCGTCCACGCATGGTGTGTCCGCCCGTGTGGCGGAAGAGATGGCGCTGGGCGTCTGCAAGCTATTCCAAAGCGATATCGGACTCGCGACGACCGGCTGGGCGGAGGTCGCCCGCGATTCAGGCGTGGATGTCCCTTTTGCCTGGTGGGCACTCGTGCACCATCGCTCGAGGGACGAAATCCACGTCGAGTCAGCGCGGATTGAGGTTCCAGGCCTGACGCGTTCAGGCGTGCAGGATCAAGTGGCAGACCACGTTCTCGCGCGGCTGGTGAGCTATCTCCAGAAGATCCGATGATCTCGTCGCGATCTCGCGGCAGGCCGATGGCCTACCGTGTGATCGAACGAACGTAATCCATCAGGGGCTTGACCTCGCTGGGCGGAGTGACCCAGTCGCTGTCCACAATCTCCGGCGTGCCGTAGGAAGTTTCGTAGAGCAGGCGGTTGGCTGCGTCGTCACGCGACAGAAAACCCGTCTTGACAGAGGCTCCCGCAAAGAGCCCGCGGGCCTTGGTGTAGATCAGGACGGGATACTTGCGAAATTCCTCCGTTGTGCTTTCCGCGTCCGCGGCGCGAGGACCCGCGACTGCCACTGCATCCGCACCGACGTTCAGGCGTTGGGAGAAGAGGAGGCGCGGCGTACGCGCATCCGTGAAAACATAGATTGTTTCGATCGCATTCCCGCCTACCTGAAAGCCGACGCTGGCTTCGCCGGCATTGATCAACCCGGGCACGCTCCACTGTCCATCGCTCTTCTTGAGAAGGAGCACGCCGTAGCCGTCCTTGACACCCACAATAAAGCCCGCCTTGAACTGATTCGTGATGACAATGGCGGTGACACGGGCGAGCACCGACGCAGGAATGGCTGTCGCAGGATCCGCCTGGAATTCGCGGAGAATGGCCTCGCAGGATTCGATCCGGGTGACGCATTCCTTGCGGGTCAAGCGGCTGGCCGAAAACGCATTGCCGGCCATCACGCCAAGCACACACACGCAAAGAAGGAGTTTATTCATCATAGAAAGGAAAACGAACCACCAAAGATAGACATGCCTGCAAGCGATTGGGAAGCGCGGAGTACACAGGGAAGCACTCAAAAACGCATATGAGAGGCAGTGGGGTCGTGCCCTATCGGGCTTACTCACTCCAAACCCCGTGCCGCAACCTCATCCTCATCCCACCCAAGATAGTGCCCTAGCTCATGAAGATAGGTGAGCTTGACCTCTCTGGCGAAGAGATCGCGATCCCCCTCCGCACAGTCCCAGATGTTTTCCAGGAAGAGGAGGATGTGGGGTGGCACCTCCGCAGAACCCGCATTCTCCAAACCGTGGGGAGCGCCGACAAACATGCCGAGGATATCGGGATCAAATTCATCGCCAAGGATCTCGTCGGACGGCCAATCATGATAAACAACCGGAAGCCCTTGGGCCAACGAGCGCAGCACATCGGGCAGTTTTCGCTGGATCATGGAAACCGTTGATTCCGCCAGGGCTGTCAGCTCTCGAAATGTCATGGTTGGAGGCTCGGTGTAACCGCAATTGGCGCCATGCGTCTCATGCTTCTGTCAACACTCCAACAAACCGGTGCCCAAACCGCACTGCTCATTCTTATGAAATCATCCAAATTGCTCCTCGCCGCCAGCCTCGTTCTGGCCGCTTTGTCCGTCCCGTCAATCCATGCCCAGAATTCGGATCGCCCGGCCCACGGACGCAAAGGCGAACACATGGTTGATCGCGTGAAACACCTTTCGCAGGAATTGTCCCTGACTAACGCCCAGCAAACGAAGGTAAAGGAAATCTACATCGAACAGGCGAAGGAAATGAAAGCGGTGACGGACGACACTTCGCTCTCCGATCAGGACCGTCGCACAAAACGCATGGAGCTCATGCGCGGGGTGAACGGAAAAATCCGCGACGTTCTCACGCCCGAGCAACAGGCCAAGTTTGACAAGATGCAGGCCGCTGGCCCGGGCGGACAGGGAAAACACGGGCGCGGCAAGAAGACGAAGATCGCCGAATAGTCGGCCCGCACGCCGAGCGTTGCCTTCTCTCCCGTGGGCTGCGCCGTCCCGTGCGAATAAGCTTTAACTCGCAAGAGTTATTTGGGGGAAACCAGGACCGGTGCGAAAGCGCCGGTCCTGCATTTTTGGAGGGGAGAGATCGTCACACGTCTTCCATTGCGCGATTGGATTCGATCTTCGGATCCCGTTGAATGCCCCACATGAGTCCTCCGCACATCCTTGTGGTCGGCGCCGGTGCCGCAGGCTATTTCGCAGCCATTTCCGCGGCGGAAACCCTCGCAGGAAGCGGAACGGTCACGCTTTGCGAAGCGACCGCTCACCCGCTCGCAAAAGTGCGTATCTCCGGCGGCGGTCGATGTAATGTCACCCACGCGTGCTTTGATCCCCGCGAACTGAAAAAGAATTATCCGCGCGGCGCCCGGGAACTGCACGGAGCGTTTCATCGTTTTGGACCCACGGACACGATCGCATGGTTCGAGCGACATGGCGTCACCCTGAAGGTCGAAGCGGACGGTCGCATGTTTCCCGTCAGCGACGATTCCGAGACCATCGTGTCGGCCCTGTCGAAGGCAGCCCAGTCATTGAACATCACGCTGCGCCTTCAGTCAGGGATCCGCAAGGTTGAGCCAGCACCACCCGAAGGCGTCACGATTGGCACGGGAACAATCAATGGCTTCAGGATTGAGTTGGCGACTGGCGAGGTGCTGCATGCGGACCGATTGATCGTGGCAACGGGAGGCCTCAAGGGCTCCGGACCTTCTCTTGCGGAAATGCTGGGGCACTCAATCGAGGCTCCGGTGCCCTCGCTGTTCACCTTTAACATCGACGATCCCCGGCTTGAAGGGCTGGCAGGAATCTCAGTGGAAGACGCGGTCGCGCGTGTCGACGGCTCCAAACTGGAGCAGCGCGGGCCATTGTTGATCACACACTGGGGCATGAGCGGTCCGGCTGTGCTCAAACTCTCCGCCTGGGGAGCAAGGGAATTGGCGGCATCCAAGTACAGGTTCAGCCTGGCCGTGAATTTTTCCCCCGGCCATACAAGAGATGATGCCCGCTCCGCACTGATCGCGCATCGAAGCCGACACCCTCGCCGGCAGATTGGAGGCTCCACGCCCTTTCAACTCCCTGTGCGCCTTTGGGCGCAGCTTGTGGTCGCGGCCGGTGCGAATGAAGCGACCTCGTGGACCCAGGTTTCAAACGATGTCATCGCGAGGCTTGCCGATCAGGTGGTGGATGCAAAATTTCCGGTCACCGGGAAAAGCACCCATAAGGAGGAATTCGTCACCTGCGGCGGAGTGCGTCTTGGCGAAGTGGATTTCAGGACGATGGAGAGCCGGAAGTGCGCGGGCCTGCATTTCGCGGGAGAGGTTCTGGACATCGACGGCATCACCGGGGGATTCAATTTCCAGGCAGCCTGGACAACGGGATGGCTGGCGGGTCGCTCGGCCGTCCTAAGTGCGCTCGGTAAGGCGGATGCACCGAGGTGATTCGACATCCCGATTTACAGGACATTGGAACCGGAACCGTCAGGTCGAGAGACCACCCGTCCAGTTGATTTCCCGATCAATTTTCCAACGGTGAGCGTACCCGCCTGAAATTGACGCATGGCGGCCTCTCTGCCTCGCTGCTCCCATTTCTCCCATGGAATTTCTGGCAGACCCTCAAATCTGGATATCCCTCCTGACCCTGACCGCGCTCGAAATCGTGCTCGGGATCGACAACATCATTTTCATATCGATCCTCGCCGGCAAGCTGCCGAAGGAGAAACAAAAGAAGGCGCGCCAGACAGGTCTCGGCCTTGCCCTTATCACGCGCCTGCTGCTGCTGGCTGGAATCGCCTGGATGGCAAAACTCACGACGCCCTTGTTTCACATCCACGAGTTTGCGATCTCAGGACGCGACCTCATCCTGCTGGGGGGCGGATTGTTCCTGATCGCCAAGAGCACCTATGAAATCCATGAGAAGCTCGAAGGTGCGGGCGGACATGCCGTCACCACTCGCGCGGTCTCCTTCGCAAAGGTCATAGTTCAGATCATCCTGCTCGACATCGTGTTCTCGCTGGACTCCGTCATCACCGCCATCGGCATGGCCAACCAGCTCTGGATCATGGTAACCGCGGTCATCATCGCGCTTGGAATCATGCTCGCATTCGCCGGCGTGATCAGCGACTTCGTCGAACGCCATCCAACCCTGAAGATGCTTGCGCTCAGTTTTCTTATTCTCATCGGCGTATCGCTGATGGCGGAAGGCCTGCATCAGCACATTTCGAAGGGCTACATCTACTTCGCGATGGCATTCTCCTGCGCGGTTGAATTCATCAATCTCAAGCTGCGCGCAAGGGCTGCGGCGCGCTCGGCATAGCGCTGACACAAACGACCGTATCGGGAAATGGAGTCACCCATCACAGCCACGTTGGATCACACCACCGACGACCGCCCCTTGAGGAAAATCGCGATTCTGGGCGCCGGTGCGCTGGGCCTGTACTATGGGGCCCGACTCGCGCTGTCGGGTCATGACGTTCACTTCATCGTCCGACGCGACTACTCCGCCATAAAGGCGTCCGGTCTTGTGCTGCGGGAGGGAGATTCCGTCGAAAAAATCTTCCCCGTCCACGTGCACACCACGCCCGAGGATATCGGATCCGTTGACCTGGTGCTCATCACCCTCAAGACCGTCGCCAACGACGCATTGCAGCACCTGCTGCCGCGGTTGCTGCATCAGCAGACGGTCGTGGTGACGCTTCAAAATGGACTTGGGAATGAGGCCCTCCTGACCCGATTCGTTTCGCCTGAGAATGTCTATGGGGGACTATGCTTCATTGCGAACATGCGCACCGCCCCGGGCGAAGTCACATGCCTGCATCGGGGCTCCATCACGTTCGGCGCGTACAATCGGCCCGCGGACGCACGCATCCATGAGATCGGGGAACTCTTCAAGCGGGCAGGAATCGCCAATCGGGTTGTCGATCGTCTGGAGGAGGCACGCTGGATGAAGCTCGTCTGGAACATCCCTTTCAATGGGCTGAGCATCGCTGCGGGAGGAGTTTCAACGGACATCATCTGTGCGAGTCCCGAGCTCTCCATCGAGGTGCGTGCCTTGATGGAAGAAGTCCGGTCTGCGGCGGCTGCCTTGGGCTACCAAATCTCAGCGGAATTCGCGCGCGAACAGTTCGACGTCACCCCTCCCATGGGTGCCTATTTTCCTTCCAGTGTGGTGGACTTCATGGAAAAGCGTCCGATCGAAGTGGAGGCGATATGGGGTGAGCCCATGCGGCAAGCATCGTCGGCAGGCGCAAGGATTCCGCGCATGACGCTGCTGTATGCGTTGATCAAACAGCTTGCCGCGCAGAGCCGTTCATAGTGCTGGCGCGTGGCTTTCAGCTCTTCGCCTCAAACCGATTCTTCGATCGATTCTTTCTTACGGTGTCGGCAGGTGAAATCTTCCCGTTCATCGCAACATAGATTCCGGGCGGAAGGACCTGCACCGCACCCACGGCGCAGCCGAGATTGAAGATGGCATCCGAGGCGCGAAATCGCGCGGGCACCATCGAACCGGTGAAAACGATGACCTTGCCTTCGATCCCTTTGAGGGCCTCGGCAGTCTGGGTCATCGTGTCCGTTCCATGCGTGATCAGAATCAACCGTTCCGCGGCCGCAGCCACGCGCTCACGGATAAGCGCGCGGTCTGCATCGGTCATGGCCAGGCTGTCCTTGCGGAGTACTGGCTCCACCACGAACTCGAACGTGACATTCGATTCCTTGAATACGGGCTCCACTTGGGGATCGCCGATATCATACGTGCTCGCTGCGTCAAAATAGACTTTGTCGATGGTTCCGCCCGTTGTAAGGACGCGAAGTTTCATATCCCTCATCCTCGAACGTAACCGGAAGGCCGTCAACCGGTCACGGGAACACACCAAGGCCGACGTTTCCTTCGGCCACTATCCCGCAGGCTGAAAATGATGAACCAAGATCAGGATTCGGAGCCAACCACCTTTGCAGCGGCACCCAATGCCGCGGCCGCCTCGTCAAGGCCTCCGGTAAGACCGAAGCGCTGATGCGTGATCTCGCCGTCGCGGGACAATATGGTGATGATGTTGGAATGGGCAAAGTTGCCGTCGGCTTCGCGCTTGTACTTCACGCCAAGCAGAGCGGCGAGTTCACGCACGGCATCATTTGAACCGTGGAGCAGCACCCAATCGCTGGGAATGCCCCGGCTCTCACGAAATGCCCGAAGCGCGGCGGGCGTGTCCCGCTCGACGTCAAACGTCACCATGACAATGCGCACGCTCGATCGGACATCGACAGGGAGTTTTCCGCGGATTCGCACAAGATCCACAACCGTGGCCGGGCAGGCATGGCCGCATGAGGCGAAAAACATGACGAGCGCGACAGGCTGACCGCGCAGCTCGGCGAGGCGGAAGGGCGCATCAGCGTCCGTGGTGAAATCCACTTCTGTCTGATAGAGTGACGCAGCGGGCAGGGGAGCCGACGCGGCAAGCGGCGGGTGGCAGCAGGAGGGTGTGGTCGCAGACACGGCAGACGCGGCAGTGAGTAGCGTGACGGCAAGACGGAGGAGCATGGAGTTCATGGCGTTGAAAGATCGGCGGCACAGCGAAACCCGAGGGATCCGGTGCCCTGTCTGGCCTTGAGCGAGGACCGCAGGGCCTGGCGCATGAAGCCCGCGTAGTCGCTCGGATCGGTGGAGGCCACGGCGGCACCACCACAGAAAAGATCCTGGTTGCGCGATGCATCGGCACGGGACTCACCCGTGACCATGGCGGTGTCAAAATCGTCCACCCATTCCCAGACGAGCCCATGGAGGCCGCGGACACCGTGAAGGGTGGCACGGGCGGTATTGACGGAAGGAATGACTTCGGGCGTCGGCGCAACCAGCCAGGCATAGAGGTCCCGATTGAAGTCAGGTTCGTCGCGCCCAATCAGAGTCTTGTAGCCGGCTCTTGCTGCGAGTTCCCATTCCGCGAGGGTGGGTAACCGCCGATGTTGCGCTCGCGCGTAGGCCCGGGCGGCAAACCAGGTGACGTTCACCACCGGTGCATCGGGAAGCGCCAATGGTCCGAGTTCAAGGTCGCCTGCCCAATGCCGGAGATAGGTCTCGTCCGCATACAGGGGAGACACCCGAGAGCGTCTCCACTGCGGATTAGCGGTGACAAAGGCAAGAAACTCGGCGTTTGTCACCGGCAGTGTTTCAAGTCGGAACGAGGCCACCGTGATCGACTCGGGATCTGTCGCGGCGCGGGTGACCGGCCGGTAGATTCCTGCAGGGATCGTGACCATGGCCTCGCCAGCAACCAATACGCTGCCAGACGCACATGCGGCTCCGATGGCTGCGAAGAGAGTATGTCGAAGGCGAGTCATGATCGATTCGAAATCTGTTCAGTTGTTGTGAGCTATTCGCCTTTTACCTTGCGGATTTCATCCACGGTGAAGGCGTTGGCCGAGTTGCCCCACACGTTGGTCACATACGTGAGCACATCCGCCATCTGTTCCTCAGTGAGAATATCGCTCTGC
This sequence comes from Verrucomicrobiota bacterium, assembly GCA_014584295.1. Lineage (GTDB taxonomy): Bacteria > Verrucomicrobiota > Verrucomicrobiia > Opitutales > Opitutaceae > UBA6669. Next base: position 4,000 of record JACTNC010000009.1, on the reverse strand, counting down.
GGCGGCATCACGCCATTGTAGGCCTGTCCATTGACGGTGATCGGACCATTGAGTCCCTTGAGCACAATCCGGATCGTGCGTTCCCGATCCGCCATCATGTAGTCAGACTTCGCAAGCGGCGGGAATACACCTGCGATGCCTTCACCCGTGGGGAGGTGGCACGCAAAACAGTTTTGCATGTAGATCTGCTTCCCCTTTTCCATCTGCACCTCCTTGGTGAGGTTTGCGATGGTCGGGTTGGCCTTGATCTCCGCAGCAATCTTCTTCTCGAGTTCATCCTGGCGCTTGGACGCAACCGTGCCCGCCTCGGCTGCAGAACCGAGGTAAACGGCGTCCACTTCCTTGCCTGAATAGATCACACGATCTTCAGGTCCGGTGACCTTGAGCATGCCGAGTGCACCCTTGTTGAAGGCACGGCTGAGCGAGTGGTCGACCAGCACGTAAGTACCTGGGACATCGACCTTGAAATCAACAATCGCCGCTCCACCTGCAGGGACCATCGTGGTCTGCACATTGTGTTGGGCAACATGGGTTCCACCCTCGACATATACCTTGTCAAAGATCTCTCCGATGACGTGAAACGAGGACGTCAGATTGGGACCTCCAACACCAAAGAAGATGCGGACGTTCTGGCCAACCTCGGCGGTGAGTGACTTGTCGCCCACGATTGAACCGACCGAGCCGTTAAACAGCACATAGGTTGGCCGTTCGTCGATGGACTTGGGCGTGTCAAACAACTGGAGTCCGCCACCCGCGTAGGGCCCGTTGGTGTAGAATTCGCCCTGCATGACATAGTATTCCTTGTCGACGGGCGGCAGACCTTCCTCGGGTTCGACGAGAATGAGCCCGTACATCCCGTTGCCAATGTGCATGGGAACCGGAGCGGTCGCACAGTGATAGACGTACAGACCCGGATTGAGCGCCTTGAACGTAAATTGCGAGCTATGCCCGGGTGCCGTGAACGTCGAGGACGCGCCACCACCGGAACCGGTCACAGCATGTAGGTCGATATTGTGGGGGAGTTTCGAGGAGGGATGATTGTTAAGGTGAAACTCAACGACATCGCCCTTGCGGACACGGATGAACGATCCCGGGACGCTTCCCCCAAAAGTCCAGAAGGTGTACTGCGTGCCATCGGCAATGCGCGTGGTTACCTCCCGCACCTCCAGGTGAATGACAACCCGTGCAGGTGTGCGCCGCTTGATGGGAGCCGGAACATGGGGTGGTGACGTCAAAATCGCTTCCTCAACAGGAAGAGCGGCGACGTCGGGCGGGAGCTGTACGCGACCGAGTGCAGCCGACGGCCCATCCGCCGCTGAGGCGGCAGCAGAGGCGAGGAGAAGCCCGGCGAGGAATCTGGCATTTTTCATGATTTGGAGGAGTTGCAGTTATGGATTGGATAACAACAGAAATGGCCTGATTTAGATTAGCTTTACTTCTTCACAGTCAAACGGAGCATTAGAAAAACATATCACGCTGACATAATACCTAGGGGCCAAGATTCTTTCTTGATGTAGATCAAGTGGCAGCAATTTGACGACTCCGCAAAGGCCTTAAATCATCTCGTTGTAAAGGCTGTAAGTGACAAACGTGCGCAGCGCCCAATCTTGTCCGTTGCCACGGATTCCTTATCCGGTTACGGAGTTGCAGCAACAAGGGCGGCCCCGAAGTCCTATCCGCGTTTCCCCATCCATCGAAATCAACCCCATCAGCTATCGCCTCCCTGCATCAGCCCCAATGCCAAGCTCAATGTCTTCTCTTGCCAGCAACCTAGCACTGCAGCCTGCGCGGGTACTGCCCCGAGCCTCGGCCCCATTGCTTTGCGGACGACGACGATTCCTTCAGGGGCTCGTGCTAGGAGCCGCGGCGGGGCTCACAGCGACGCGACGAGCTCACGCCGCACGGCCGAAAGACGACCCCGTGACCTACGAGGCATTTGGTGCGGTGGGTGACGGCAAGGCCGACGATCTGCCCGCCATTGTTGCCGCGCACGCCTCTGCCAATTCCCGCGGTCTCCCGGTACATTCGCGTCCCGGCGCCACGTACCACTTGGGCAGGCGAGCGCTCACAGCGGTCATTGCCACCAACACCGACTGGAGCACCTCGCGATTTATTGTCGACGATACCGACGTCGAAAACCACCGCGTTTCGCTTTTTGCCGTGCGTTCACTCCTGGATCCCGTTCCCATGACGATCGCAGAATTGCAGCGCGACCAGCGGCGGCTCGACATCTCACCGCAGCGGGACTGCTGGGTTCGAGTGGAAAACAGCCGCACCCGGGTTTACATCCGGCGCGGTCGAAACCAAAACAACGGCACTTTCCAACGCGACTGTTTTATCCTGCGTCGAGATGGCTCCATTGAGGGGGACATCGATGGAAACTATCCAATCGTCACGAAGGTGGAAGCGCAGCCTATCGACGATCATCCGCTGACCCTCAAGGGCGGCGTTTTCACAACCATCGCGAACCGGATGCGACAGGATAAGGGCAATAACTATTGGGCCAGAAATATTTCAATCTCCCGCTCGCGCACGACAGTGGTCGGCCTTGTTCACCACATAACAGGCGAGGGCGAGTTCGGTCATCCGTACCGTGGATTCCTCGACACCAACCGCTGCGCCGATGTCACCCTGCTCGACTGCTTTGTCACCGGCCACAAGACCTATTCAACCATCGGCTCTGCCGGGGAGCCGGTGAGTATGGGGACCTACGACCTTACAGCAAACGATGTGCTCAATTTCACGCTGCGCGGCTGTCGCATGGACAATATCTGTGACACCTCGCGCTGGGGGGTAACCGGCACGAATTTCTGCAAGAATATCCTGCTGGAAGACTGCACGCTCTCCCGCATGGATACGCATCAGGGTGTCTCTGGGACCTACACGATCCGCAGGTGCACACTCGGTCACGCCGGCCTCAACGCGATCGGCCGCGGCGTGCTTACGATCGAGAATTCCACACTCAACGGTCGTGCACTGCTAAGCCTGAGAAACGACTACGGCAGTACATGGGAGGGCAGCGTAGTGATCCGCGATTGTCGCTGGGTACCAGGCTGCGGCAGACCGATCCAGCCCTACCTGCTCAATGCCAACAATGACGGCCAGCATGATTTCGGCTACCCCTGCTACATGCCGCGCGAGATCACGATCGATGGCCTTGCAATCGACGACCGGCACGCTCCCGAAGGCTACCAAGGGCCGTTCCTGTTTTCAGATCCGGATGGCACCAAACCCGAGTCTTCTCCGCGTCCGTTTCCCTACAGGCTGACCGAAAAGGTGACACTGCGCGGCGTTTCCATAGCCAGCGGCCTTCCTCTTCGTATTTCACCCGATGCCGCCTTTGCAGCCCGGGTGAAACTGCTTTCGCTCTAGAATCTAAGGGTCAGCCCTTAACAAGGCAGCTCGGGGTAAAATTAGGAGCTGACTCCATATCCATCGGCCAAATACTTTTTCAAGAAGGCGAGAACAATCGGGCGCAGGTCCTGCGGCAGGGGTTGCTTTCGCCATTTCTCGAATGTGAATGTATGCCCCACGTCCTTGAGAAGAACGAGTTCGTAGGGGACGCCCTGTTGGGCCAATGCCCGGCCAAGTTCCTCCGACTGAGGATAATCAACGGTCGTGTCCGCAAGTCCGTGCAGGATAAGGACCGGCGGCGTTTTCGATGTGATGTGGTTCACCGGTGAGCCCAGTTTGAATACGGGAGCATCTATGTCATCCGCGCCAAAGACCAAACGCGCACTGCTCAAGTTGTTCTCCCCGGTGGGCCGACCTGCGGAGTCGGTCTTCTGACGCGTCACGATGTTCGTGATCCCATACATATCGATCACACAGCGGACCGCGTTGGAGACTCCGGTATAGGGTGCCGATGGCTCCAGTTCAGGTTTATCCGACGTCAACCCAACGGTAGTGTCCGAAGAGTTCAGCAAAAAGGCGGATCATGGTAGGTGGTATGGTGAATCAACCGAAAACCACCCGAAGGAAGGAAAACCATGACCCGCCC
>JACTNC010000019.1 GCA_014584295.1 Verrucomicrobiota bacterium | reverse complement strand
ACCCAGCAACTCAACGCCGAGCACCTGCGGTTTTCCTTCCGTGATGGTTCCGGTCTTGTCCACGGCCAATCCCTTGAGGCGACCGATGGTTTCGAGATGCGCGCCGCCTTTGACCAAGACACCGCGCCGCGCAAGTGCCGTCAGACCGGCGACAATGCTGACCGGCGTGGAGATCACCAAGGCGCACGGACAGGCGATGATGAGCAGCACACAGGCGCGATAGAGCCAAGTGTTCCAGTCGCCTCCCAGCAACAGAGGCGGCACGAGGAACACCAGCAGCGCCACGCCGGTAACGGCGGGCGTGTAGTAGCGGGCGAACACATCCACGAAGCGTTGCGTGGGTGCCTTCTGCTCCTGCGCTTCCGCGACCAATCGGATGATCCGGGCCAGCGTTGTGTCGCCGGTCGTCTTGGTCACTTTGATTTCCAGCGAGCCTTCTCCGTTGATCGTGCCGGCAAACACCGGGTCGCCGGGGGTTTTGTCCACCGGGACCGACTCGCCCGTGATCGGTGCTTGATTGACCGCAGATACACCGCTCAGCACCACGCCATCGAGCGGGATGCTCATGCCCGATTTGGTGGCGACCGTGTCACCGATGGACACCTGATCGACCGGCACCTCCACGAATTTGCCCTCACGCATTACGAGGGCAACCTTCGGTGCCAGTTCCAGCAAGGCTTCGGTGGCACGCCGTGCTCTCCGGTCCGCCCAACCCTCAAGCCACTCAGCCACACCGAAGAGAAACACCACGGCCGAAGCCTCGACCCACTCGCCGATCACCGACGCCCCGATGGCGGCGATGACGACCAACAGATTGATGTCAGGACGTAATCGGCGGACGGCCCGCCACGCCTTGGGCAACAGGAACCAGCCGCCGGCCAGCATACCAGCGCCCGCAAGGAGGGCGGTGATCGTGCGACCGTCAGCCTCCCATTGGCTGGCAAGAAGGGCGGCTCCCACGAGCACGCCCGACACGAGCAAGCTCAGACTCTCGAATCGGTTGTCGTGCGAGTGTTCGCAACACGATTCGTGGCTATGCTCGTCTTCACTCATGGTGTTCGGTTTTCAGGCAGGGGACGGCATCGTGTTGGCCTCAGTGTTTGTGCTCCCCCGCCTCTTCACCGTGTTCCTCACAGATGCAGGCGTATTCGGCCCGCTTGCACTCGCCACAAACTTCATCGTGATATTCGAGACGATAGTTCTTGGGCCTGGCTTGGGCAGATTCGCGCACCTGAACCACGATCCGGTAGCCTTCCCCTTCCGGCAGCGGAGAGGACGAAACCAGCGCGCCGTCCCTGGCCGCGAAGGCGAGATTCACCTTGCCGGTCTTGGCTTCGGCGACAGCCGAGACCACCTGGCCGGACGGGGCCACGGGCTTGAGGTCCTTGTCGTAAAAAGACACAGTGACCGTGCGGTCTTTCTCCACGAAGAACTCCACATGGGGAGCCTCCGTGGTGACAATTTTGCCGCCCTTGGGACCGGGGATCGGCTTGGCGGCGAAGGCTACGGCCGTGGCCAGCAGCGCGAATGAGGTGAGGATGAGGTTGCGGATGTTTTTCATGGGAACAATGTCGGTTGAGGTTCAGGAGTGGTTGCCTTCGTGGGCACGGACTTCGATGCGCACGGTGCCGCTGGGGAGCGGATCGAGCGGCACGCTGTAGCTGGCGTAGTCGGGTCGCCGGTAGCGATGGGGGATCTGACGCGGGTCAAAATGCTCCACGCTGCTGCGCAGCACAGAGCCGGCGGCATCGTAGAGCGTCACATCCAGATGGGTTTTGGTCGTGTCTTCGGCTTCCAGCCGCTTGACGATGTAGCCCTTGACGACGAGCGGTCCTTTTTTCCGCTCCAGCCAGATTTTCTCGACCACGACGACCGGAGAGTCGGCACGATCAAGTTTGATATGAGCCACATCGGGCGGAGCCCGAAAGGGCGTGGCGCAGCCAGCCAAGACTGTGGCGGCGAGACTCAATAACAATAGGTTGGCTTTCATACATTTCCTTCAGTTGGGGTTGAGGGCTGTTCCGGCGAGCCGGCATTAGCGTCCCGCTCGAACCTGTCGTATAACGCGGGCAGCAGCACGAGAGTGAGAAAGGTCGCGCTGACGATGCCGCCAATGACGACGGTCGCCAGTGGACGCTGGACTTCGGCGCCAGCACCGTGGGCGAGCGCCATCGGGAGGAAGCCGAGGGAGGCGACGAGGGCCGTCATGAGCACAGGCCGCAGACGGGTAAGCGAGCCTTCAATAGTCGCTTCCCGGACCGTGCGGCCGAGTTCGCGGAGCTGGTTGAAGTAACTCACGAGCATGACGCCGTTGAGCACGGCCACACCGGAAAGGGCGATGAACCCGATGCCTGCGGAGATCGAGAACGGCAGGTCGCGCAGCCAGAGGGCGAAGACGCCGCCGGTGACGGCGAGCGGGATGCCCGAAAAGACGAGCAGGGCCTGGCGCAGACTGCCGAACGCCAGAAAGATCAAGAGGAAGATGACGGCAAGCGCCACCGGGACGATGACCGCGAGGCGGGCGCGGGCTTCCTGGAGGTTTTTGAACTGCCCACCGAACTCGATGGAGTAGCCGGGAGGCAGCTTGATCGATTCGTTGACCTTGGCTCGGGCTTCGAGGACGAAGCTCTCCACGTCCCGACCGCGGAGATTCACCATGATCGCAGCGCGGCGCTGGCCGAACTCGCGGGCAATGGTATTGACCTTCTCGGAGATAACGAAATCGGCGACCTGGCCAAGGGTGATGACACCCTCCTCATGCGAGGAGCGCAGCGGCAGGTGCTTGAGTTCATCGAAAGCGGCGCGGAGGTTCTCCGGGAGACGGACCACGATCGGATAACGGCGGTTGCCGTCCACGATCACGCCGGTCTCCGTGCCGGCGAGGGCGGTGGCCACGGTGGCGTTCACCTCGCTGGCGTGGACGTTGTAGCGCGTCATGGCGTCGCGCTTGAGCTTGATTTCCAGCATCGGGGCCTTGCCGAGGGCGTCGAACTCCACGTCCGCCGCGCCCGGCACCTGCTCGAGGATCTCACGAGCCTCGGAGGCGATGCGCTCAATCTCCGCGTAGTCGTCGCCGAAGACCTTCACGGCGATGTCGGCACGGGTGCCTTCGAGAATCTCGTTGAAGCGCATCTCGATGGGCTGGGAGAAAAGGTGGGACTCGGCCGGGAGTTGGGCGGCGAGTTCCGCCGCCATGCGGGTGGCAACCTCGTCCTTGGTCGGCGTGTGGCCGTGTTCATCCTTCGGCCACTGGTCGAACGGCTTGTAGAAGATATAGGTGTCCGCGACGTTGACGCCCATCGGATCGGTCGCGACTTCCGAGGTGCCGATGCGGGAGAACGTGTAAGTGACCTCGGGGAATCGTTCCTTCAGAATCCTTTCCGACCGCTCCTGCATTGCGATGGCCGCATCGAGGCCGATGCTGGTCGTGCGGATCATGTGGGCCGCGTAGGAGCCTTCGTCGAGCTGCGGCACAAACTCCGCCCCGAGCCGGGTGAAGAGAACAACGGCACCGACAAAGAGGGCGACGGCCACGCCGACAAAGAGCCAGCGAAGGCGAAGCGCCACATCGAGAGTCGGGCGATAGACTGTTTTCGCGGCGCGGACGAGGAAGTTGTCTTCCTCCGTGATCTTTCCCCGCAGGAAATACGAGCAGAGCACGGGCATGAGAGTCAGCGCGAGAATGAGCGCGCCGATCAGGGCAAAGATGACTGTGAGGGCCATCGGCTTGAACATCTTTCCCTCAATACCGGTGAGGGAGAGGATGGGCACATAGACGATGGTGATGATGAAGACGCCGAAGAAGGTCGGGCGTCCAACCTCCTTGGCGGCGGCGAGCACGGTGTGCATGCGCTCTTCGAGGGTGAGGGTGCGATGCAACTCATGCTGACGCACTCCGAGCCGGCGGACGATGTTCTCGACCATCACGACGGCACCATCGATGATGAGACCGAAGTCCACTGCGCCGAGACTCATCAGGTTGCCGGAGACGCCGAAACGCACCATGCCGGTGATGGCAAAGAGAAACGAAAGCGGGATGGCCAAGGCGACGATCAGGGCCGCCCTCCAGTTGCCCAGGAGCCCGAGCAGGACGACAACCACGAGAATAGCGCCTTCGAAAAGGTTCTTTTCGACCGTGGCGATGGTCCGGTCCACCAAGTCCGTGCGGTCATAGACGGTGGTGATGGCCACCCCGGGCGGCAGCTTGGGGGCAATTTCCACGAGCTTTTCCGCCACGCGCTTGGCAATGATGCGGGAGTTCTCCCCTGCCAGCATAAGCGCAGCGCCAAGCACGGCCTCCTTGCCGTTGTAGGTGGCGGAGCCGGTGCGGAGGCTGCTGCCGATACCCACGTCGGCGACATCGCGAACGAGGAGCGGTTTCGCGGCGGCGCCACGGAACTTGATCGGCAGTTGGGAGATTTCTGTCGCGCTCTGGACGCGGCTGTCGGCACGGATGGTGATCTGCTCGCCACCGATCTGCACGGCACCGCCGCCCGCGTTCTCGACGTTCTCCCCAATGACGCTGGCGAGGTCGCTGAACGTGATGCCGGTGGCGAGTAAGGCGTCCGGACGGGGCTGGACGACAATCTGCTTTTCGTAGCCACCCGAGGCATTGACCTCGGCGATGCCCGGAACGGTGCGCAGACCCGGTTTAACGACAAAGTCGTGGATGAGCTTCAGTTCCATGAGCTGTGCGGTTCGGGTCTCGGGCTTGTTCGGAGCATCGTCCTTGTAATCGACAACGTAGTAGAAGATTTCGCCCAGGCCGGTTGTGATGGGCGCGAGCTTCGGGGTGATGCCGGGCGGCAGCTCCTCGGCTACGTTTTGCATGCGCTCGCTGACGAGCTGGCGGGCGCGGTAGATGTCGGTGTCCTCGCCGAAGACGAGGGTGATCTGCGAAAGGCCCGTCTTAGAGAGCGAGCGCAGTTCCGTCATACCGGGCACGCCGCTCATTTCCATTTCGATGGGGAATGTGACGAGCTTTTCGATTTCCTCGGGGGCCAGGCCGTTGACCTCCGTGTTGATCTGCACCTGCACGTTGGTGATGTCAGGGGTGGCGTCGATGGGCAGCCGCAGGGCGGCCCAGATACCCGCGCCGAGCAGCGCGAGTGCGCCGAGCACGACGAAGGCGCGCTGGCGAAGGGAGAATTCCAGAATTTTGTCGATCATGAGTGGATCGGAAGAGGATTAGTGGCTGTGGCCGCCGCCCTTGGTGAGGCGCAGCTCCGTGAGCCAGAGTTGTTCGACTCCGGCGGTCGCGACCACGTCGCCCGCATAGAGTCCGTCGAGGATTTCAATGTATTCGCCGTCATTGGCACCCGGTTTGACCGGTGTGCGAAGCAGATTGGCTCCGTTGACAACGTAAACGAAGGTGCCGGTGGCCGTGCGCAGCAGCGCAGATCGGGGCACGGCCGTGCCTGTGCTGGCTGGGCCACGGAGCGTCAGGTTGATCGTAGAACCGACGGAAGGGTTGCCCGCGACGGCAAAGACGATCTCGACCTGCGTCACGGCCGATGAGAGCTCGCGGTGGATCGCAAGAATCTTGGCTTCGGCGGGCGGATGCCTTTCGAGGTCATCCGCGATTTCGCTTGGCACGAGTGAACTGGCGCGGGCCGGAGGACCCGCGTCGAAGACCGAGGCGGTCAGATCGTAGGTGTGGCGAACGGCTCGCTCTTCCACTTCCCCGGTCTTGAGACCGAGGGCGGAGGAGGTTTCGGCGGAAAGCTGCAATCCGGAGCCCTCCTTGAACTTCACCGGGCTTTCGTCTTCGGCGTGAGCGTGGGCGCTGTGATCGTGGCCTTCATGACCCGCGGTAGAGGCGGGCTTCCCGCAACCAGCGAGGGCCAGTCCGACCAGGATGGGAATCGCCGGCCGGAGGAGATGCGCTCTATTCATGGCTGCGCCTCCACGGCGTTGAGTTCGAGACCGGTCAGGAGCTGAAGCGTGCCGGCGGCTTCGAGGGCCTCCTGCTGGGTCTCGTAGAGTGCTTCAATCGCTTCGAGATAGGAATTCTGCAGCTCGACATAGGTGGAGATCGGCACGGCTCCTAGACGGTAGTGGCGGTCAGCCAGTTCGGCCGCGTCGCGGAACTTCCGGGCGGCGTCGGGCGTCCATTTGGCGGATTCCGCCAGCTTGGCGGCGAGGCGGTGGGTGGCGGTAATGACCTCGCGCTCCATGTTGCGCTGGGCCACCAAGACGGCGGTTTCGGCCTGACGGCGACGGGCTTCGGCAACGGCGGTGTTCGCACCGGCGCGGCCGGACACTGGCAGTGGCACGGACAGGCCGATGCCGTAGGTCCGTTCCTTGTCCCCTGCTTTCTCTTGAGAGATATAGGGGCTGACGGTGAAACCCGGGCGGCCCTCATTGCGAGCCAGGGAGACGACCAGCCCCTGTTGCTCCAGTTCGATTTTGGCGGCCTTGAACTCAAAGTTGTTCTCGCGAGCAGCGGACAGGATGTTGTCGAGATCGGGTGCGGAACCGAGGGCGAGTTTGACCGGCGCAACCGTGATCGTGGCATCCACCGGAAGGCCGCGAAGCTGATTCAGCTCCACGAGGGCAGCTTGGACGGCAAGCTGTGCTTCAGTGGCGCGCTTTTGAAGCGTCAGTTCCTGCGCCTCGATAACCCGCGTCTCGAGCAGCGGTGTGATTCCACCGGGCTCGCGGGCCAGGAAAAGTTCCCGCAACGCCTGATAACGTGCAGCCACCTCTGCGGCAGCAGCAGCACGTTCATGAGCGGCATGGAGCCCGTAGACGAGAGTGCGGGCGCGACTGGCAAGTGCAGCCTTGAAGCGCGCGAGACCGAGTTCCGCGAGGGCGATGTCTTGATTGGCGATGGCCTTTCGGAGAGCGAGCCGGCCCGGCCAATCGAAGGTCTGGGAGACAGACACGGACCAAGCAGTGCCTTCACCCGCAAGGGCTCCTGACGGGTCGGTGACACGCTTGCGACCCACACTCATGGAGAGTTCAGGGTTTTCACGGGTGCCAGCGAGCCTGCGGCCGGCCTTGGTGGCATCGAGTTCCGCCTCATAAAAGGCGAGTTCGGGATTCTTGATCGTGATTTCGCTGACAAGCGTGGACAGCGAAACGGCAGGTGCGGCTTCGGCGGACGCGCTTTGTGCGCGCGCAACACCCGCGAGGGAGAGAAGCATCAACCCGAGCGTCGGGCGGATGAGGAAGGAGGGCGTGGAAATAATGGGCTTCATGAAAAGTGAATGGACGTAATAAGGCGGTGAACAAAACATCCCCGGAAACGCAGACGCGCGCAGGCGTCCCGCAGTGGGATGGAATAGATGCAGGGTCGATCAGTCCGCGCAGGGACTAATCAACCAACGAGCGAAGGCGCGCGCGACAGCGGCGCGGCGCGGCGGACAAACTGCCAGACCGGAACCCAATGCTCAGGGGACTCGGACGCAGTAACCGCAAGGATCGGCTCAACGGCCAGGACCGGCGGTAAAAGCTGAAAACAAAGAAAGCAGGTGCAGGCAGCCAACGAGGGGGTCGGCGCCTTGATCGTCTCGTTGCTGGACTTAATGAGGCTGCTCTCGACCACATTGCATCCGTCATGGGTGCAAGGACCGCTGCCCGTCTTACAACACCCGACGTCAGCTCCGTGGGGAGCTTCCGCTGCGATCAACCCCGCCGCTTCCAATCCGCAATGCTGAGTTGTCGGCAACCAAAGGGCCAACAGGACAATCGCGATGATGTGGCGGAGCGTGGACACTGTTCTCACTAATCGACGCTGCGCGTTTTTTGTCAATTGCCACTTGGCCACGCTCACCCTGCCTAAGCCTTCTACTCAGCCGACATAACGCGACTACTGATTGTCGCTGTGGAGTTTGTCGCGGCCGAAAGAATCAACTGAGTCCGTATAGATCGTGAGCCCAATCCCTCAAACTAGGACGTTACGCTCGCTTCGCTCGAATTCTTTTAGCTCTGCCCCGTCCGGTAGCGCCCCATTTTATGGGCGGTCAAGGTCGTGCCTGCGGCCTCCACCACGCGCGAACGTTCCGCTTCCCCCTCGATTGGTCCCGCTGCGCGGGACACCGCCTCGGCGCTTCACCCAGCGCTTTGACTTCCGCCCATCCCGAGCGGGCGCTCAACCGGGCAGCACCCGCGATCACTCGACACCATGTCGAGAAAGGGTAACGCGGCTCGCGCGAGCGCTCACCATGCGCGTTTATGAAGCCAAGATTGTTTATTCCCTCGTTTCTCTCGGCGAAGAGGTCCGTCTCGACCGACCGGAGAAGGTGGCCGAATACCTCCGTTCTGCTTTCGAGGAGAGCCCGATGCAGGAGGCATTCTACTGCGTTTATCTCGACCGCAAGAATCACCCCATCGGCCGGCATCTCGTCACCCTGGGCACGGCAACCTCCACCCTGGTCGCACCCCGGGAGGTGTTCCGCGGTGCCATCCTCGCCAGCGCCTCTGCCCTCGTGGTCGCCCACAACCACCCCTCCGGCGACCCGGCCCCGAGCGCTGCGGATGTCCAAATCACCCGGCAACTCCGTGAAGCCGCCAAGGTGATCGACATCGACCTCATGGACCACGTCATCATCGGTGATCCGAAGGCCGACCCGCATGGCGTCGGCCACTACTCCTTCCGCGCCGCGGGCATCTTGTGATGCTCTTTCGCCGCAACGTCCATGATACCGCGCGGGCGGATCGTGCGTTGACTCCGACTCATTTCGGCCAACGGTTTTGCCACACGGGCCAGCCGCCCCGGGGGCCACCGGGGCGGTTTTTTTACCTCAACTGAGTGCGCGGTATTCAGTGAGAGTGAGTTACGTTTTCATCCCACTTAGCCGGACTCAGTCAGTTGAGGTGGTGATCGCCAAAAGGCGCACCGTTTGGCGTCGTTGAAGTTACGATGCTTAAAACGACAGACGCCGCGGATCAGGCGGCGAACCAAACGGTGCGGCTGGATTTGGGCACCAAAGACGGGGTGAAGTCGATGCGGATCGGCTTCACCGACCAGCGCCTGACGGCCCACGGTGGGCTGGTGGCGTGGACGCGTTTCGTCACCGAGGTCGGCCTGCGAGAACAACTGCGTGCGGTCTTGCCGCACGCGCCCACGAGCAACAACGCCTACGATCCGACCGACACCGCGTTGGGCTTCATCGGCGGGATCCTGTGCGGAGCGGACAAGCTGGCCCGGGTCGCGCACCTCGCGCACGACCCAGCGGTGGCGGAGGTGCTCGGCATCGAGGCGGTGCCCAGCCAGTCGACGCTCTCACGGTTCTTCGCGCACTGCGGCCGTGCGGCCTGCGAGGCGATCTCCGGGTTGCATGCCTGGTCGTTGCGTTCGTTGCCGGAGCGGGCCGAGGGCTACACGCTGGACTTGGATTCGTTCTCTCTGATCCACGAGGATGGACATCAGCAGGGCGTGCGGGTCGGTTACACCCGCAAGGGACTCAAGCCCTGTCACCGGCCGATTGTGGCCGCGGTGGCGGAGGTGCCTTTGATCGCGCACTTTTGGCTGCGACCGGGCAACACCGCTTGCGTCTCCGGCGCCCACGACTTCCTGGGCGACACGCTGGCGCGATTGCCCGAGCACGTGCGCATCGGCCTGGTCCGCGCCGACAGCGGCTTTTGCACCCAGCGCATGATCGAGGAGTTGGAGCGACGCGGATTGTCCTACATCATGACCGCCGCATTGCGGGCTTCCGTGCGATCGCTCTGCCGTCATGATGACTCGGCGTGGACGCCGACCGAAGTGGCGGGCCTCGACGTGCAGGAAGTCGCCCATGAGGGCGCGCGCCTGATTGTCGTGCGGCAGCGCGTCGCCGAGCGCCCCGACGCCGGCGGCAAGCAACTGCTCGAGGTGCCTGGCTACAAGTTCCAAGCCCTGCGGACCAACCTCCCGCCGACACTCACCGCTCTCGAAGTCTGGCGCCGCTACAACGGCCGGGCCGACATCGAGAACCGCATCAAGGAACTCGGCGCCCAGTTCGGCTTGAAGGGCCTGTGCTGCCGCTCGTTCTGGGCCACCGAAGCGGCCTGCCACCTCGCGATCTGTGCCTACAACCTCTGCGTCGGGCTCCAACGCCGGCTCGGCCAGACCCAACGCGCCGAGCTGACCACGCTGCGCTGGCGGCTGTTCTCGTGCGCGGCCGTATTCAGCCACACCGCCGGCAAGCCTACGCTCAAGCTCGCCGTCGCCCCCGAAAAACACCGTCGCTGGTGGCGCGTGCTCCTCCGCCAACTCAGCGGCGAATCCGACTGCTATGCAGTTGCCGCTCTCGCCGCCAGGGCCGGCAAAAATCAAATTATCGCGGCCTCAATTGCATGAGTCCGGCTTAGTCGAAAGTGGAGTAAAAACGTAACACACCGCAGCCCGGGAGGGGGCAGTTTAATATCTTGCAAATAAGACAAGTATTGCTTGGTTTATTTGTAACGAAATGAACCTTCCGGTTTAATTCGTTGCAGATATGACCAGAGATACTGGTTCAGAACGACAAAAATTAAACCAGAGGCTGAACGCCGCCCCCGCCGGTGCGGTGCTCACTTCGGCTTGGCTCAAGGGCCAGGGCATATCCAGTCGGCTGGCCGACTACTACGCCAGCTCCGGCTGGTTGCACCGCGTCGGAGACGGAGCCTTCACCGTTCAACCCGAGCCCCCCACTTGGCTAGGAGCGGTCTTCGGACTCCAGCAGAAATCGAAGTCGTTTCATCCCGGCGGGCGCACGGCGTTGGAACTCTCCGGCCTCGCCCATTTTCTACCCTTGGGAGATGCCCATCCCGTCTATCTATTCAGTCGCGCCGGCGAAAGGCTTCCCGCTTGGTTCAAGGGGCTGCCTTGGTTCAGTCGCGTCCGCCACGTCAGCACGAACTTCCTGCCCCAGGAACTCGGGCTGCGCGAACACCGCGAAGGAGCACTCAGCGTGACTGTTTCCGCGCCGGAGCGGGCCGCGCTCGAATTCCTCCAGCATCTGACGCTGGACGATGCCGGCTACGAACACGCCACCCTCGTTTTCGAAGGGCTCGGCACGCTGCGCCCGGGGTTGGTCCAGTCGCTCCTGGAGGCGTGTGCATCGATCAAGGTGAAGCGGCTCTTTCTCCACCTGGCCGAAAAACAGGCGCACCCGTGGTTCAAGCAAGTGGACCTGACAAAGGTTTCGCTCGGCAGCGGCAAGCGCGTGCTCATCCCGGGGGGGCGCCTCGATCCCAAATATCTGATCACCGTCCCGGCGGCGGCCGAAACACCTTCCGATGCCCCATGAGAAACACCCCGTTCTTCAGGCAGGCCGACCTGCTGGTGCAGGTCGTGCCCTTCGTGAACGCCGAGAGCTGCTTCGCGCTCAAGGGCGGCACCGCGATCAATTTCTTCGTGCGCGATTTCCCGCGCCTGTCGGTGGACATCGATCTGGTTTACCTGCCGCTTGAGGATCGGCCGACCACGTTGCGGGGAATCGACGCCGCACTCCAACGCATCGCAGCAAAGATCCGCCGGGCCATGCCGGGCGTGCAGGTCCGGGACCATCGCGCCGTCAGCGACCAACTCCTCTTCAAGCTGACCGTGCGCGCGGCGGACGGCACCGAGGTGAAGATCGAGCCCAACACGGTGCTCCGCGGCACGCTGTATCCGACCGCCGACCTCAACCTGTCGCCCCGAGCCGTCGAAATGTTCGGCCGTTCGGCCACGATGCGCGTCGTGTCGCTGCCGGACCTGTTCGGCGGCAAGCTCTGCGCCGCGCTCGACCGTCAGCACCCGCGCGACCTTTTCGACGTGCATGGGCTCTTTCAGGCCGAAGGAATCACCGATGAAATCCGACGCGCCTTCGTGGTGTTCTTGGCGAGCCATGACCGGCCGATGAGCGAACTGCTCACCCCGAATCGGAAGGATTTGAAGCAGGTCTTCGCCGATCAATTCGAGGGCATGACGCTCGATCCGGTGCCGCTCGCGGTGCTGGAGGACACGCGCGAGCGGCTGATCGAACGGATCAACGCCGACCTCACCGCCGCCGAGCGGGAGTTCCTGCTCTCGGTGAAGCGGCTGGAGCCCAAATGGGAGCTGCTCGGCTTGCCGGGAGTCGAACGCCTGCCAGGACCGCAGTGGAAGCTCTACAATCTGCGCAAGATGGACGCGGCCAAGCGTCGCGCCGCCGAGGAGCAGCTCCGGAAGCGGCTCGGGCTGTAGTTGGCGTGTTCATCAGGCCGCGAAGGCAGATTTGGGCAGGGCGGGCGGAGTAACGTTCCTTTCGGTCGGCAGGCGACGGAGGAGATCGTCCCGGATGTGCCGCCACGTCGTGTTTTCCATCGCGACGAGCTTGGCCCGGAGTTCACCGAGGTTGAAGGCCTCCGCCGGCTGCGCCGAGCGGTCGCCCAGCAGGGCCGGCAGCCGGCCGGCAAGCGTGCGTCGGAACTCCTCCCGGCCGGGTTGGAAGTAGTGCTTGAGCACAATCGCGGTGGTCCGGTGCCCCGTGACCTTCTGCACGATTTCCAGCGGCACGCCAGCCGTGAGCGCCACGGTCACCCAAGTGACGCGGAACGAATGGAAGTCGCGGAGCGAGGCCTTGCGCAGGCCGTGCTCGCGCTTCTGCTGCACCGCGCCGCGCGTGGGCCGCTGCGCCTCGTCCTCCTTCGGATTGAAGAAGCCCGCCGCCTTCATCACCCGGCGCACCCGGTCGGTGAGGTGATCGGGGTTGACCCGGTAGTGAGCCTCCAAGTCGGGGAAGACGTAGAACGGCGGACGCGGGGCGGGCTTCGCCAGCGCCTTTTCCAGCACGCCGCGCAGGAGCGGGAAGATTGGGATTTGCACCGTCTCGCCGGTCTTGGCGGTTTTCACGGTGATGAAGCCGCCTTCGAGATCGACCGAGCTGCGCAGGAGCGTGCAGCAGTCGCCCCGGCGCATGGCGGTGCACATGCCGGTCACGACGAGCGGGTAGATGAAGGGATCGGCCTTGGCCTTCTCTTCGAGCAGGGACAGCTCCTCGACCGAGAACGGTTTCCGGAAAACCGTCTCGCCGTCCTGGAGCGGGATGGCCGCGAACGGATTCTCGGCGATGCCCGCCTCCTTGCGCAGAACATGAAACACCGAGCGCAGGTGAATCAGCGTGTGGTTGTAGGTTTTCGCGGCAACGCCCCGCGCCAGCTCCGCCCGGCAGAAGGCGTTGGCCAGCGGGGCATGGATTTGCGCCATCTCGTAGAGCGATGGGGAGGTTTTCTTCGCGAAGCGGATGAACCGCTCGATGCAGGCTACCTTCTGCTTCTGGTAGCTGGCGCTCAGCGGACGGCGGCGCAGGACCGCGCACCAGCGGGCGCCAATCTCCGCAAGGGGAATGGAGCAGACCCGGGAGCCGGTGCGGATCTCGTGGATCGTCTGCACCAGCTCCTCGGCGCTGCTGCGCTTCTTCAGATCGAGCTGGAGTTTCTCCAGCGCGGCTTGGGCCTTTGCGCGCGTGCGCTCGAAAGCCATGTCGCCGAGTTCGGTCAGCGTGGGCGGGACGTTGCCGCGGACTTCCACCGCGAGGTTTTTCAGGATGCGGCGTTCACCGATTGCGACGCGGCCATACCACCACTTGCTGCGCGGATAACGTAGTTCCAATGCCATGACGTTGTTCTCCTTGTTGCGTTGAGGTTTTGAGACCTCGTGCAACTGCGGGCAACGGACAGCACCCCCCGAAATCACGGTAGCCAAACATTACGCCAAACATGCCCCGAAAGTGGGGTTAACTGCTTGAGGGTGCGGGAGGTCGAAGTTGCCCTCATAACCTGAAGGTCGCTGGTTCAAATCCAGCCCCTGCACCCAATTTCAAGACCCTCCCACTGCTCGGGAGGGTCCTTTTGTTGAGGCACTTACACATCCAGGCAAGGGAGGGGCATGCTCCGTCGTGACCTATATGTGATCGCACGTCCGCAAGGCCTTCCAAATCCCCCATCCTCAACCCCTCGGGCAATCAATCCGCATCGAAAGACACCCTCCGCCTACGAGCTCCAATCGGCTTTCATCCAAGAATGACTAGATCGGCAACATAATCGGACAACGGCAGGCACAATATTGTAATTTCGATTTACTAACAGTATGGTGCATAGTACTTAATAGATATAGTTGATCGGAATAGAGATCGGCAAAAATGCTTCGGAGAACCACTATTGAACCCATCATTCCAACCCAGAAGCTGCATACTCTGGACGACCTGGCCTGCACGATTGGCGAAAGATCAGCCCGGCTTTCGGCGCAGAATGCGCGAGCCTCTGCGCGTTCAAGCCGCGGAACTTACGCGTTGGATGCATTGCTATTACTCCAACCTGATTGAAGGTGAGCAGACTCGGGTGCGCGACATCGAAGCGGCGCTCAAACACGACTTCGCAGCGGACCCCAAAAAAGCGGGCTCTACAACAGCTTTCGTTGGCGCATTTGGACGTGCAACAATGGGCGGCGCTACAAACGGTTTCGCCTTTCACACCCGAGTTCATTCGTGCACGGGGCATCAGCACACGATCCGGGAGCCGCTATCGAGGTGACGTTACTGCCGATGCCGCGCGAACCGTCATCTCCTGTGCACGCACTTCGCGGCGCCACGCCGCCAGCTTGCCTTGCATCAGCGCAACACGCTCGGGCTGCATCGCGGCGAGGTCGTGACTCTCGCCGGGATCGTTGACCAGATCGAAGAGGCTCACCGCGGGACCGCGGTGCAGCAGCGTGCCTTCATACCACTCGATGAGTTTGTAGCGTCCCATCCGGATGGCACTGCCCGGACGAAAATCTCCCAAGTGATGGTAATGCGGATAGTGCCAGTAGAGCGCCTCGCGCCCTAGCGTCGTCGCATGGCCCGAAAGAAGCGGCATCAGGCTGACGCCATCATGATAAGCCGGCTGGTAGCGGACACCGGCCGCATCCATCAGCGTCGAAAACCAATCCACAGTCGTCACCGGCTCGGCTGATTGGGTTCCCGGCGGCACTACCCCCGGCCAGCGTACCGCCAGTGGCACGCGCAGGCCACCTTCCCAGATCGTCGCCTTGCCACCGCGCCAGGGCGTTTGCGCCTGCAGGCTGGCGACGTTGCCGTTGTCGGACATGAACACCACGAGGGTATTCTTGCGCAAGTGAAGGCGATCGAGCGCCGCGAGCAGCCTGCCGATCTGCGTATCCATTGTCTCAATCATCGCACCCATCACGGCATTGTTCACCGGCTGCTCAGAGCCGGGTTTGGCCTGGTATTTTGCAATGAGCGCCGCGTCCTCCATCAAGGGTGTGTGGACGACATTGTGCGCAACATAGCAGAAGAAGGGCCGCTCTCGATTCCGCTCGATAAAGGCAATCGCTCGATCGGTGATCGCGATCGCGTTGTGCCGGTCACTGTTCGGAGCGTTCTCGCTTTCCGGCTTGCGCGTGTGGAAAACCACGTCGAATCCCTGGGACTCCGGATCAAGCGGACGCCACGGCTCGTAGTCATAGTTCTCCGCCAGATGCCACTTGCCAAAAAGACCGGCGATGTAGCCACGGGTGTGGAGCATCTCCGGAATCGTCGTTTCCTCCAGCGGCAGGCCCTGCCGCATCTCCGGCGTAACAAGGGGCTTCTCCTCCCACTTCCGCCCGGGAATATAGTCCGTGAGATGCAATCGCGCGGGTGCCTTGCCAGTCATCAATGCCGCGCGCGTCGGAGAACAGATGGGAGCCGCGGAATAGGCGTCACTAAACCGCATGCCCTCCGCCGCCAGCCGATCGATGTTGGGCGTCTCGTACCATCTGCTGCCCTGATAGCCGACCTGGTTCCAGCCCATGTCATCTGCGAGGATGAAAACAATATTGGGCGGTCGCGGTGACGGAACTGGAGCATCCGCACCGGGCAGCGTGGGTGGAGAAAACACTCCCGCAGCAATAGCCCCCACAATTCTCCAGATGGCTTGCGTGCGATTCATGGTGATCAGTTTTCTCCGGGATCGCCGTTCATGCTCCGGGGAATTCCGTGTTCGAATTCCACGCGAAAAACCTCACGTCCCGAGAAATCGTTGAGCACGGCAGGGCCCTCGGCGCGCTGGTTGCGCCACTCCGAACGTGTGCGCACCTTCCCGTTGGGCCAGAAGTTTGTCCATATGACCGAGCCATCGGAACGATGGTTGCGCTCCCATTCGAGGTGTCCATCAGCGGCAAAATATTTCTCCAGGCCAGTGAGGCGACCCAGGCTGTAGCTCGCGGAACGCTGCAATCGCCCGTTCGGATAGAACCACCGCTGTTCCCCCTCAAAAAGAAAGCGCCCGTCGTTTGCCATGCCCCCGGCATAGGTCATTCGCACCCTTCCGGTGGCGTCCTTTTCCTCGAAGGTTCCAACGTGCGAAATCCGAGTGGCGGTGTTCGCTCGCAATGAGGCGTCGTCCACCGTGATACGATCTCCGGAAAGGATCCATGCCTCGTTCATTTCAAAATGCAGGCAGGGTTCGGTCATCGTGGCGATGAGATGAATCACCCCGTTGGGCGCCTGCCGGGCGACAGCATAGCCGAGCGTGTCGCCTTTCATCTGGGCAGAACGATCCGCACGTTCATGCCGCTGCGTTCCCAAGAGCGGGCGCTCGTGCCATGTTTCACCGTCGTCGTCGGATAGCGCCACGTAGCATCCGCGCTGGTCAATTCCCGCCGGCTGTGCACCTTTCTCGCTCTGGTAGTCGCCCGCCATGAACAACCGGCCGCTCGCGAGACGGATGCACGTTGGTCTCTGGTTACTGCCCAGATGTGCAAACGGAGTTTTCGTGACAGTGTATGTCCGGCCTCCGTCGGTGGAGACTGATTTCGGCATAAAGCCCTCGATGTTTGAGCTCTTGCCGCCCATCCCCATGATCGTCACGCCATCGCGTTTCAGGACAAATGCGGTGTGCCGCCCGCCGCTGCGGCCACCGGGATCACGCCAGGTGGCTCCATTGTCATCACTCTGCCAGAGCACAGACTCTGGTCCGACTGCATCGCTCGCCACATAGATGCGGCCGCGCGGGTCGCGAAAGGCACTTGTTATCGGCTGAGCGGAATGGGGGCCAACCGGTGTTGTGAAATTCGGAAACCTTACCCGGCTCCAGGTCGCACCGTTGTCGTCCGAATTGATCCACTGGAACGGAAATCCGGAATCAAGCCGGTTCGTTCCCCAAAACAACCATAGCCTTCCGTTGTCATTCCAGAGCATCGGCGCATGATCGTCGGCGTCAGGCAGATCGAGGAACAGATCGGGCGGGTCCCACTCGTCAGCGCCGTGACGCAGTCGCGTAATCAGGAGTGCGACGTCCGGATCGAGTTCGCCCACAGCGGTGAACGAGATGAAAATTACGTCGCCATTGTCCGCCACCTCCAGCCCCGGGCTGTGCTGATGCCTGAGAAACCCGCGCGGCCAGCCGAGCGCGCGATATGACTTCAGTTGCGCAGGATCGGTGTTTTCCGGAGGCGTTGGCAGCAGGTAGCGTTTCCGAAAATACGGTTTCATCGCATCCGGCCCGCTAATGATCCCAGGTGCGGATTGTGCCACGCCTTGCTGGGCGTAGGCTATCCGCGCGACGCTCGGGCGCGCGGTCGGGTTCGGGGCGCAGACCACTCGGAAGCCGATGTGATGGTTGCCCTGATTGTTCAGGACCGAGCGGGTGAATCCCAGATACAATACCTCACTCTTGTAGGAGCCGCTTCGCTGCTGTCCCACACCTCGCGCCTCGCTTGCACCAGCAGAGATTCGCCTCTCCTCTTGCTTGCCCCGCGCATGACCGGCTGGTGGAAAGTTCGGCGGCATCCCAGCCCGGTTGGAAGGACGGACATAATAGGCCGTTTCCTTGTCCAGGCCGCCGCCTCGTACAACCTTGGCCCACCCATCTGAGGGACCGACAGGATCAACTTGAGGCAATGCGGGATATTCGCCATACCAGTCCAAGCACCACTCCGCCACGGCAGCCTCCATGTTCTTGACGCCCCAAGCGTTGGGTACGCCGGACGCGGTGGGCTGGTCACCTCCGGCAAAGAGCGTCATGCTGCCCGCCCGCGCAACATATTCCCATTCCGCTTCGGTCGGAAGGCGGTAGGTCCTGCCTTCCTTTTTGCTCAGCCAGGCGCAAAACGCCATCGCCTCGTCCCAACTGACACCGCTGACATAAGGCGCGGTGGAAGGATTGCCGACAAAGTTCGGGTGAAACTGACGGAATTGCTCCACGGTCACCTCCGTTTCACTCATCGCAAAATTCCGCGTCAATGTCACGGCATGCACCGGCCGCTCGTCCCAATCTCCGCGCAACAAATAGGCCGGGGTCTCAAAACGAGAAGGCGGGGTATCGGCTGATGCTCCCATAAGAAACATCCCCGGGGAGATTCTTATCAGCCGCATTCCAATCGAATTTGTCTCAGGGACCTCGCTGACGGCATTCAGCGCGAAAAAGACAAGAGATCCCGCCAACCCAATCAGCGGCATTTTCGTAGGGGGCATGGACCCTACCGTGACTGGATGTCAGGCGCTTATCTAGCATGAAATAAGAGAAAATAATCAACTCTATACCTCATATCCAGGCAAGAAACCGACCAAAACCTCGATCTATTGTGGCGCTCCTATTGGCACTCGCGCGCCGAGTTGGTCATTGTTATAGCAATGAAATACAGATTTATACCATCTATTTCATGTTTTTTCTTGCACCAACTATTTTCATGCGCCACAGCCAGAGCGTGAACCGCTCCTCACCGGCTGCCCTTGAAAAGCCCACGATTCTCGACGTCGCTGCCGTCGCCAAGGTCGCTGTGGGCACCGTTTCCAGAGTGATCAATACTCCCGATGCCGTCGGTCCCGGCATTCGCCAGCGTGTGCTCGAGGCGATTGCCAGCACGAACTACAAGCCGCTTCGGCGCCGGCGCAAATCGAACTCACTCGACGGAGGCACACCGCGTCGCAATCGCGGAAATTTCGGAGTTCTCCTGATAGGCATGGACGACTCCCTCGCCCACCTGCCTGTCATTGCCGAGGCCCTCCACGGCGTGGAACTGGCGATGGCCATCGAGGGTATGAACCTCATGCTCGCCAACGTACCAAACGCTGACCGCATCCCGGCCTTTCTCGCCAAGAACCAGGTGGACGGACTCATCCTCAAGAGCCCATTGCTCGGAGATCTCAGCACCTGCGCCAGCCCGGCGCTTGTCGACGCCATCAGGCGCCTGCCGCATGTCTGGCTACTCGGCAAACCGGAGTCGGCCGACGGCGACCTGTGCGGCACCGACGCCGATACCGGCGCGCGCATCGCCGCAGAATACCTGCGAGCCCGTGGTCACAGGAACATCAGCTACCTGCATCCGCGCCCGGGCCAGACCCGCGCTGAGGGACTCAAGCGCTCCATCTCGCTGCATCTGCAACGGCTCGGCATGCAACTGACATTCCTCGAGAATCCCACCGTCGAGAACGTTCGCTGGCCTTTGCCTGCGATCACAAATCCCCGGGATATCGCACCACTGCTCGAGCGATGGGAATCAATGCCCGCCGTCGACCGCCCGACCGCGCTTGTCGTCAGTGCAGACAGCATCGCCGTCCAGCTCTACCACGCGTTGCACGAAAAGGGACTCCGCGTCGGACGCGATGTCAGCCTGCTTTCATTCAACCATGAGCGACCGCTGGTGATGGGACTCACCCCAGCACTCACCACGATAGATATCCGCGCGGAAGCGATCGGTCGGCGTGCGGTTGAACAACTGCTCTGGCGCATCAGGAATCGCACGGAGAACACTCCGACCAAGATTCTCGTGGAGCCATGTCTAGTCGAGGGCGACTCTGTCGCAACGCTTGCTCCGTCCGTCTGAAATGCTCCGCCCTCCCGGCTCAACTCTCATACCCATGCGCCACTCCGTCGCGGCCTTGTTCCTTTCCATCGCGATTATCTCCTCTTGCGCAGGCGTCACGCCCGGTCCCGACGCACGCGCTGTCGTTGATACCGCCAAGTATGCCACCCTGCTGTACGTCGATCAGGCGCGCGGCGACGACATCAAGGGAGACGGATCCGCGGCAAAACCGCTGGCTTCCGTGATTGCCGCACTCGAAGCGGCGGGCGCCCCAGTCGCTCCCCGTCGCGTCGCCGTGCTCGTCGCCGCCGGGCGCTATCTCCAGCCAACCTTCACTCTCAAGCCCCGGGTCGATCTTTTTGGCGGCTTTGCCGCCGCCGGTGGCGCACGCGACATCCTCGCACACCCCACTTACCTCGACGGCGGAGATCAAAACCGGATTACCATCGGGGCCAATGATTGCCGGCTCGACGGATTCTTCCTCGTCAACGGCCGCGTGCGCGGCAAGGGCGCTGCCCTGCTCTGCGACGGAGTTTCACCGCTCATCGTCAACTGCATCTTTCTCAACAACCGCACCCTCATTCCCACAGGCTGGAACCCGCCGCTGCTCCACGAAACCGCCCATGACGGCGGAGCAATCATGTGCATTAACGGCTCCGCAGTGCGCATTGAGAAATGCCTTTTCTACGGCAACACCACAGAGTGTGGGCGCGGGGCAGCCGTCGCCGCAGACCGTGCCGCGGCACCGCGCATCCTGGCCAGCGTTTTCGCCAACAATCGCGCCGGTCTGGACGACCCGATGCGCAGTTCCGACGGCGGGGCGCTCTCGTTCTTCGATCGCTCCCACGGCGAATTGACCGGCAACGTCGTCGTCGCCAACGAGGCGCTCAGCAAGAACGACGCCGGCGGTATCTTCGTCGCGCTCTGGTCCGCTCCACGCATCACCGACAACGTCATTGTCGCCAACGAGGCGGGTGATGATGCCGGCGGTCTGTTCCTCGGTGGACAGGAGCATCGCTACGACGCCCCACTCGATGCGTACCCTCCCGCGGACCAATTCAACATACTCGTCGCACGCAATCTCTTTGTTGGAAATGTCAATGGCAGCCGCAACTCAGGTGCCATGCGCGTAACGATGGAGACGCGAGCCCGGTTCTCGCACAACATCATCGCGGAAAACGCCGGCGGCTTCTACCTTCAACGCTCGGAAATCAACGCCGACCACAACACAGTCTGGCAGGAATGGCGATTCCTCGAGGACAAGCCCTCACTTGGACCGAGCAGGTTCACCGCCAACATCTTCAAGTCGACCGACAAGGTCGAAAGCCCCCGCGTCACCTTTGATCGCAACATGGCCGACGCATCCACACCAGGGGGACCACACATTGCCGTCTCCGACATCTTTATCGACGACGCGGTGGAGGGCGAACTCACCGAGTTGCATTTCGACCCGGTAAGCTGCACCACGATTCTCACCACGCGCGAGCCGCTCGCAGCGGGTGACTACGCCGGACGCCCCATCCGCATGGGCGACAGTCGAAAGGTCGGCCAGTGGCGTGTCATCGCCCGCGCTTCAGGCAACCAACTCATCCTCTGGGGACGCCTCGACGCGGTCACCAAGGCCCCAAAGTATTTCGAAGTTCTCCGCACCTTCACCCCGAAACCAGGCGCCCCTGCCGATCTCGGTGCCCGACGCAATTGATCTCCCGTCATCCGTTTCCTGCCCCATGAATCGTCTCGCCATCCTGTTCTTCGCGACGTTCTGCACGATTGCCTCCTACGCGGCAGATGTCGCGTACAGCGGACCAAAGCGGATCAACAAAGTCATCGAACTGCTCGAGGCCGGGCAACCCGTGTACTATGACTATGGTCGCGGCGGCTATAACGAAGGCAAGGCTGCCGCCCAGACCTGGGCCGACCTGCTCATGTACGACATGGAGGGCGCTGCTCTCGACTTCACGCAATTGCGCGAGTTCATGCGTGGTCTCGCCGACGGAGGTCCTACCAAATCCGGCCATCGAACACCGGCAGTCATTGTCACGCTCCCGCTCTACGGCCTCGATGCAACCACGGTGAAGTCAAACCACTGGATGATTCAGCAGGCACTTGCAGCCGGCGTCCATGGACTCCACATCTGCCACGCCCGCAACCCGGAGGCGGTGGCGATGTTCGTTCGCGCGGCCCGGTATGAAGTGAACCGCCAGGCGGTCGGCGCCGGTCTCGAAGAGGGCCTGCGCATGTTCGGTGCGCACGAATTCGCCTCGAAGATCTGGGGTATCAGCCCGCGTGAGTACTACAAGGTCGCCGACGTCTGGCCCCTCAATCCGAAGGGAGAAATCATGATCGGCGTGAAGATCGAGGACCGCACGGGCCTGCCACATGCCAAGGCGATCGCCCGCGTGCCAGGGTTGTCGTTCGCCGAATGGGGACCGCGCGACACAAGCTACGCGAACGGCTATCTCGACGTGGCGTTCGACTACGGCCGAAAGCCGGGCGTGGCACAGCCGCCCGAACTGATGACCGCTGCAAAGCGGGTGATCGCAGCTGCAAAGGCCGCAAAGCTTCACATCCTCGACAACGCCCGGACCGAGGACATCGTCTCCCAACTCGACGCCGGGATCGACATCATCGCCGGCGGCGCGAAGGAAGTTGCGGAGATCGGCCGCAGGCACACCGGTCGCACGATGCCCTGGTAAGCCCTCAATCTCTCTACCGTGCGCCTCGCTCCTCTCGATCTCGCAGTCATCGCACTGTACTTCGTGCTCATCGGCGCGATCGGCTTCTACGTCTCCCGCGGCAAGAAGACCGCGGAGAAATTTTTTGTCGCCGGACGCAGCATCCCCATGTGGGCGGTCGCGTTCACGATCATGGCGACAATCATCGGCACCGGCACGATCGTCGGCCACCCGGGTACCGCCTACCAGATTGGACTCGTGCTGCTGATTCCCCACATGACCGTACCCATCGTGCTCCTCGTGGTCGCACGGATCGTGGTGCCCTTCTACCGCCGCGTCGTGCGCATGAGCGCCTATGAATACATTGGCGAGCGCTTTGGACTCGGCGGACGTTTCTACACCTCGTTCGGCTTCCTTGCCGACCGCATCTTTGATCTCGGCGTCACGCTGCTCACGACCGCACTCGCCGTAAATGTGCTCACGGGATGGGACCTCCAATCCGTCATTCTCGGTGTCGGGCTCTTCACTATTTTCTACACAATGATCGGGGGTGTCGTGGCCGTGGTCTGGACC
Source organism: Verrucomicrobiota bacterium (assembly GCA_014584295.1). Taxonomy (GTDB): domain Bacteria; phylum Verrucomicrobiota; class Verrucomicrobiia; order Opitutales; family Opitutaceae; genus UBA6669. Next base: position 257,165 of record JACTNC010000019.1, on the reverse strand, counting down.
GACGTCGTTCAGGGCATCATCCTCATTGCAGGCGGCATCTTCATTCTCTTCCGCATCCTTCTGGCTCCGGAGGCAGGTGCACCTTTTGCAGTCGTCGCGGAGACCTACCGCCAGGGAAAACTCACCCTTGGTATCGGCGGTTTTTCCTGGGACGTGCTTTTCTCCACCCACAACAACACGATGTGGCTCTTTATCCTCGCCTACGCGGTGCAATGGACACGGCGCTATTCGACCGACCAGCACATCGTTCAACGCTACCTCGTGGCAAAGGACGATCGCTCCGCCAGCCGCGCAGCGTTTGTCAGCGCGGTCATCTGCCTGCCGATCTTCGCCATGTTCATGTTCGCGGGCGCATGTCTCAACGGATTCTTTACCCTCGGCCATCTGCCCCCACCGCCTATGCCCGACAGCGCGATGCCGTATTTCCTGGCGAACTACATGCCTGTCGGCCTGCTCGGACTCGTGGTCGCCGCGGTTTTCGCCGCTGCCATGTCCACGGTGAGCGCGGATTTGAGCAGCGTGGCCACGGTACTTACGACCGACTATTTCCTTTTCCTCAAACCCCGGGCTTCGGACAGGGCGCAGGTGCTCTGCGGGCGCATCATGGTCGTGATCGGCGGCTCACTGACAATCCTCGTCGCCTGGTTACTCCTGCCAAAGGAGGGTTCGGCGCCGCTGATGGAACGTGTGGTCACGATCGGCTCGATTCTCGCCGGTGGAACCTTGGGACTATTCTGCCTGGGATTCTTCACCCGCACGGCAACACGCCGCGGCTGCTACATCGGCGTGGTTGTGTGCCTGCTGTACACGATCTGGGCGATCCTTACCGAACCTGGCGGCCGCGTGATTAATGCCGGGCGCTATAACTTCCCGCTGAATCCGCTCCTGATCGGTGTCATCGGCCACCTGATCCTTTTTGGAACAGGCTGGATGGCAAGCAAGCTGCTCGGCGGCTACGTCCCCAACAACGTTGAACGCCTCACATACTGGAGCATGCGCCCCGCGAAAGCCGCCCCGGCCGCCGCAGCATGAATTCACCTCTCAACATCCTGATCGTCATCGCGGATGACATGGGCGTCCACCAGTTGGGATGCTACGGCAGTTCCTTCTACGAAACCCCCCATTTGGACCTCCTGGCCGCGGGCGGTGCACGTTTCGCCACCGCCTACAGCACAAGCCCCGTTTGCTCGCCGGCGCGCGCCTCACTCTATACCGGTCTTCACCCGGCACGCCTGCACCTCACAAACTACATCCCGGGCACAGAACCGGCCAATCCCCGGCTCATCACGCCCGCATGGCGGCCCTATCTGCCCGTCGAGGTGCCCACGCTTGGCGATGTCTTCAAGAAAAACGGCTACGCCACGGGCCATTTCGGCAAGTGGCATTTCGCGTACGATTACAATTATCACCCCGGCAGGCCGACCGACCCCGAATCGCAGGGATTCGACAGCGTGCTCGTCACGCGCAAACCCTCCTCGCGTGCCGATGCCGAGCACGACGCGCACCACGTCGAGCGGTTGACCGACGCGGCGATCGATTTCATCAGTACGCCCCGCACGAACCCATTCTTATGCGTCGTCGCGCATAACACCCTCCATCGTCCGGAACTCGCCCCTGCCGACCTGATCGCGCGCTATGCCTCAAAGCCCGGCGCCGACCACGCCCACGAACGCCCTGTCGTCGCAGCCATGGTCGAGCAGCTCGATCGCAGCATAGGACGCCTGCGCGCTGCACTTCGCAGCCATGGATTCGAACGCAACACCCTCGTGGTCTTCACCTCCGACCACGGAGCTTTCGGACGCAGCCAAGACTGCAAGCCGCTCCGGGGCGCCAAAGCCGATCTCTATGAAGGCGGCGTGCGTGTCCCTCTCATCTACTCACTGCCGGGCCCGGTCGCACCTCAGGTGCGCAACGAGCCAGTCGCAGGAACCGATTTTTTCTCCACCGTGCTGGATCTGGCCGGACTCGTCGCACCTGAGAATGTCGACGGCCGCAGCGTCGCCCCGGCCCTGCTCGACCCCGCCGCCAGGCTCGCGCCTGCCGCGGAGCTGTGCTGGCACTTTCCCCATTATCACCACCTTGGACTCGCACCGTCCGGCGCCATCCGCGTCGGTCGGTACAAACTCATCGAGTGGTTCGACCGAACAATCGGCGGCGCGGAAGACGGTCCGGCATTTGAACTTTACGATCTCGCGTCCGATCCATCCGAGCAGCACAACCTTGCCGCCCAGGAGCCAGCCAGGACCTCGGAACTTGCAGCACGCATTCGAAACTGGCGACGCGAGATCGGCGCACAGGAGATGACGCGAAACCCCGCCTTTGATCCTGCGCTTGGCGATGGCATGGCGCCTCCGCCGCCCGGCGATCCCGGCAATCCCTACTCCTCCCAGTGAATCCGGTCATTCTCCAACAACCCAAACGCCTGCTGCTCGGCAGCGGTTGCATCCAGCAAAGTCCCGCCGAGTTCCAGCTTTCCGGCTGGAAGCGGCTGTTCGTCGTTTCAAGTCCGCAGGTGGCCGCCGCACAGGACGGTCTCTTTAAGTCCTGGCGGTCCACCGGGCTTCACGTGGACCTTTTTGAAGGCATCGACCGCGAACCCGAAGTCGCGCTCTTTAACCAGGTGCTCACCGCCGCGCGTGACGCCCGACCCGATGTCATCATCGGTCTCGGCGGAGGCAGTCCGATCGATGTGGCAAAACTCGTGGCTGCCATCCTCGACGGTGCACAGTCGATCCGCGAGATTTTCGGCATCGGCCTGCTCAAGCGGCGCGCCGCTCCGCTGGTGTGCATCCCAACGACCGCCGGCACCGGCGCAGATGTTTCGCCCAACGCGATCCTCCTTGTCGAAGAGGAACGACTCAAGAAGGGCATCGTCAGTCCGCACCTTGTCGCCGACCTCGCCATCTGCGACCCGGACCTGACGATGTCGATGCCGCCAGCTGTCACCGCCGCCACGGGCATCGACGCGCTCGTCCATTGCATGGAGGCGTACGCGAACAAGTTCGCCCATCCGGCAGTCGATGTCTATGCGCTCGAAGGCATCCGACGCATCGGCCGCAGCATCGAGACCGCAGTGCGAAACGGCTCGGATCGCAACGCACGCGCAGACGTCATGCTCGGCGCGCTCTACGGCGGCCTCTGCCTCGGCCCCGTCAACACCGCCGCTGTGCACGCGCTTTCATATCCCCTCGGTGGCGAGTACCGCATCGCCCACGGCGTGGCCAACTCGCTGCTCATACCTCATGTCTTCCGATTCAACCTGCCCGCGATGCCGGAGCGCTACGCGGAAATTGCCTTTGCACTCGGATGCAGCGCCCACGCGTCTCCGGATGAAACTGCGGAAGCGGGCCTGCAGCGCCTTGTGGCCATGTCGCTGGCCTGCGGCATCCCCCAGCGCCTTCGCGACGTCGGCATTCCGGAGACAGACCTGCCGCGCCTCGCGCAGGAGGCGATGAAAGTCACGCGCCTTCTGAAGAACAATCCCCGCGAACTCACCCCTGCCGACGCCGAACAGATCTACCGCGCCGCGTACTGATCGATCTCCGAATGACGAAGAAACTGACGACCCATGGACTGTCCCGCGCCCAACTTCGAGGCCACGTCATCGTGCCGCTTCTCACCCCCTTCACCCGGGCGGGTGAAATCGACGAACCTGCCGTTGCGCGCATTCTCAATCACATCATGGCAGGCGGCTGCCAGGGCATCATGGTTGCCGGCACGACCGGCGAATTTGCATCGATGTCCATTCGGATGCGGCTGCGCCTGATGGACCTTGCAGTCCGCGCTGCAGGCGACCGCCTCTTGATCTTCGGAGGCATCGGCGACACAAGTCCGGCACATTCGATCGAACTGGGCCGCGAGTTCCTCCGCCTCGGTGCACATGCCGTCGTAGGCAACCTGCCGTCGTACTACCCACTCACCCCGGAGATGATGGAACGCTACTTTGTGCGTGTCGCCGAAGCTGTTGGAGGACCGATGTACCTCTACAACATTCCACAGACCACCAAACAAAGCATCCCGCTTGAGGTCGTGGAACGCCTCTCACATCACCGGCTAGTCGCGGGCATCAAGGATTCCGAACCCGACGCCGCACGCCAGGAGGCTCTCGCGCGCCAATACGCCGGACGCACGGATTTCGCGGTGTTCTGCGGGTCGATCGCCTTTACGAGCAAGTCCGTGCGTGCCGGCGCCGATGGCTGTGTTCCAGGCGCGGGCAACTTTGCGCCCTCCGACCTTCGCAATCTGATGATCCAGCTCTTCTCCGGCGATGCCGTCCGAGGCGATGCCGCCCAGCAACGCGTCGATTCCATCAACGCCACCTACCAGAAGGGCCGAACCCTCTCACAGGTATTCATCGCCCTGAAGGCGATCATGGAGATTTACGGCCTCTGCTCGCGCGAGGTGCTCGCCCCACTGATTCCCGCGAGCGATACCGAAGTTTCCCAGATCCGTCTGGCCCTGCGCGATGCAGGGCTCATCCCGTGAGCACCGTCCACAAACCCATCCTCGCCGTCACTCTGGGCGACCCCGCAGGCACCGGACCGGAGCTTCTGACCAAGGCCTTCGTGCTGCCCGAGGTCCGCAGCGTCTGTCGGCCAGTCGTCATCGGTGATGCCTCGGTGGTTCACGCGGCGATCGCCATCACCCAGGCACCCGCACAGGTTCGCGTGATCGCAAGTCCCTCCGACGCCACAGATTCCCCGTCCCTGATCGAAGTCGTCGACCTTGCAAACCTCGACGCCGAAAAACTGGACCGAGGCAGGATCAATTCCGCATGCGGCCAGGCAGCCTTCGAGTACATCAAACGTGCGGTGGAACTCACGCTTGCGGAAAAGGCTCATGCCGTCGTCACGTCCGCTATCAACAAGGCGGCGCTGCATGCCGCGGGACATCACTACGACGGCCACACAGAATTGCTCTCCGAACTCTGCGGCCGGCCGAAAGTCACGATGATGCTCGTGGCTGACAATCTGCGCATCTGCCATGTCAGCACTCACGTCTCGCTACGCGAGGCAATCGAGCGCGCACGTCCCGAACGCATCGTCTCCGTGATCGGGATCGCACGGGCCGGTGTGCAGGAACTGGGCATTGCCAATCCCCACATCGCCGTCGCCGGCCTCAATCCGCATGCCGGAGAAGGAGGCATCTTCGGCGATGAGGAAATCAAATACATCTCGCCTGCCATCGAACAGGCGCGAGCACGCGGATGGAACGTCAGCGGGCCCTATGCAGGCGACACGGTCTTTTTCCGAACGCTGCAGGGCCAGTTCGATTGCGCCATTGCGATGTACCACGACCAGGGGCACGTCGCGGCCAAGATGCTCGGCATCTGGCGTGGGGTGAATGTGACCCTCGGGCTGCCCATCATCCGCACATCCGTCGAGCATGGCACCGACTTCGACAACGCTGGCACCGGCCGAGGTGATGCCCGTTCGCTCGTCCAGGCCCTCCTGCTAGCCGCAACCGTCGCCTCCAACCGGCTGCGCGCCACCGGATCCGCGGTCAAGAAAGTTGCCTCCTCATGACACCGACTGCCCCAGCCCCGCCCCCCGCTTTCAGCTGCGTTTACTCCCTCATCGCCGCCGCGCTTCTCCTCACCGGCTCCGCCCTGACCGCAGCGGAAACCGTCGCCCTCTGGTTGTTCGACGAACCTGTCGGTCTCTATCCCAGCACCCCGCTGGAGGCTTCAGCGGGCATCGACGCACCCCTCGTCCTCGGACTCGGTGGGAGCGTCGTGCCAGGCCGCTTCGGACAGGCATTGAGCACGACGCCGTTCCCCTCTGTGACCATACCCTCGGAGGGTGAACACACCGCAGCGCTTCATCGTTTTCCTGTCCCGCCTGGGCGCACAATGGAACCGCTGAGCTGGCACAACGCACAGTTCACCGCGCTCATGACCAGCGGTGAACGACAGATCCGACGCGAGGTGACCTTTGCCCGGGTCACTCACACTGATCTGAATCTCGGCGCCTTCGACTGGACGGTGGAATTCTGGCTTCGCTCTCAACCCGGCCCCGCCCTTGGTGTCGTGCTCGAACTCGGAACGGGGCCGCGGGGAGAAAATGACGTCGTCACGCGTCTCTCCCTCGACAGGGACGCCTCGCGATTCATTTGGGAGAATCCCGGCAGCGGACACATCAGCGTATCCTCCCTTGCGACTGCGATCAAAGACACACAGGGATGGCATCATTACGCCTTTGTCCATGACGCCACCCGGGGCCGCCTCATTCATTTTGTCGACGGGCACCCACTCGGCGAAACACCCGCCGTCGGTTACCATGCACTGCCCAAGGGCGACGAAGACTACCTTACGCTCGGTCGCGATGGCCACTGGACACGGCCGCTTGCTGGCGCGCTGGATGAGTTTCGAATTTCCCGCGGTGCCGCGTACACGGGAGCGTTTACCCCCAAGAGTTTCGCGCCCGCCTGGCCGAAACCGGTGTTCACGCCTGGTCCTCCCCTCCTCTTCGCGCCCCAAAGCCCACGGCAGGCAGTGGTTGAACTTGGTTCGAGACGACACCTTTTTCTCGATGACAGCATTATGGAGCGGCGAGAGAACATCGCCTTCACCGCGCATCCGCCGCTGCGCATCGAACCGGTGTTCGCGGCAGGGCCAGGTCCTTTCCGCAAACACCTCACCGTGGTCGAGGATGAGAAGGGTCTCATTCGCATCTACAACGGCGGCCCCGACGACTACCTCATGGTGCATACCTCCACCGACGGCGTACACTTCAACGCGCCGGATACCGGTATGCATCACAAGGGGCGACGGAATATTGTCATCGCGGAACCGGCCGCTCTGGGACGCCCAATCCTAGATCCGCAGGCACCGCCGGATGAACGCTGGAAATATGTCAGCGGTCTCGAGGGTCGCGGCGTTTATTTGTACACCTCCGCCGACGGCTGGAAATGGACGCGGCAACGAACCGCCGTGCTGTCCTTCCGTTCCGGCTCGCAATCAGGTCTATTCTACGACGACCAGCGAGGCTGTTACGTCGGCTATCATCGCACGGGATTTCCACGCAGTGCTGGCGGAGGCACGCGGCGTGAGTTCGTGATGTCAGAAACCCGCGACATCCACCGCCCCTGGGCGGTCCCGCTGTTGTCGACGGAGCAGGTTCGCGCCATTGCGGCAACGCGTCGGCTTCGCACCCCACAGCCATGGTGGTTCGACAACGGCCCGCTCACACCCGGCGACTTCGGAATCGAACTGCCAACAGTCTTTCAACCTGATGAACGCATTGATCCACCCGGAAGCGGCGTCTACGTGCCCAAGGCCGACAAGTACCCGTGGGCTCCGGACGCCTATTTTGCGTTTCCGGTGATGTATTTCGATTACGAGGAGCCCGCGCAGCCGGCGACACGCCGCGTATTGTACGAAGACAAGTCGCGCGGCCTCGGGTCCGGCATGGTCGAAACTCAAGCTGCCGTAAGCCGCGATGGCATCCACTGGACCCGCTTCCCCTCGCCGACCTACCTTCAAGTTGGCGAGTACGCAGGTCGGAATCTGCACCAGATCTACATTGCCGAAGGCATGGTGCGACGCGGCGATGAGATCTGGCAGTATTTCTTTGGCAACGAAGAGTATCATTCTCCCGCACGTCGCCTGCCTGATGGCGGCATGGTCTATCGTGCGGTGCAGCGCCTCGACGGATTTGTCTCCGCCGACGCACCCTACGATTGCACTGGCCTGATCATCACACGGCCATTCACATTCACCGGGCAACGGCTGGAGCTGAACATCAGCACCGGCGCGATGGGTTATGCCCAAGTCGGCTTCGAGGATCAGGAGGGACGCCCGATTTCAGGTTTCGGCGTGGACGACTGTGTCTTTATCAACGGCAATTTTGTCCACCACACCGTCGAATGGCTAGGCAAGGGGAAAGACGTATCGTCACTCGCCGGCCGAACCGTTCGCCTCGTTGTCCGTCTGCGCGGCGCTTCCCTGTACGCGCTGCAGTTTCTCCCGCGATGAGCGACTTCCTCCTCGCGGATGACCTCAGCGGAGGTCTGGAAGTTGGAGCGTCGTTCAGGCGCCACGGCCATCCCGTCGTCGTTCCGCTCAGATTGACCCCACTGTCGCCTCAAAGCCTGACCGTGCTCACAACGGAAACGCGCAATCTCCCATCGGAAACCGCGCGTGAGATCGTGACACGCCTGCTGAAGAATCAACTCTCGGCCGGCGGCCGCCTGCTGCTGAAGAAAATTGATTCGACGCTGCGCGGGCCACTCGGCGCCGAACTACGCGCAGTCAACGAGACGCTGCGCCCGCGGCGAATGATCCTGTGCCCGGCAAATCCCTCCACGGGTCGCACCGTGCGAGATGGCATCCTTCTCGTCGATGGAGTTCCACTAAGTGAAACGCCGTTTCGCGACGATCCCATCTGGCCCGCCAGCGATAGTCGTATCGTTCCGCTGCTCGGTGACTGCGGATTGGAGTGCTTCCACCTCTCGCTCGACCTCCTGCGTCGCGGCGACGCGCAGCAGGTACTCACGAGCAACCCGGGCCAAGCTCGGCTGATCGTATGTGATGCCGAAACTCCGTCCGATATTGACATGATTGTTGCGACGACCCGCGCGACCGCCCCGGAAACTGTCTTTGTAGGCTCCAATGGCCTCGCAGTCAGCATTGCCGACTACCTACCAGCTCCCGAGTCACCGATAGATTCACCCGCAATCTCTCTCGATACGCTGCTGATCCTGTGTGGGACCCGCCATCCAGCCACGCATCGGCAGGTCGAGCAACTCGCGGCTTCCGGCCATGCCGCTGTCGTGACGGTAAAAACCGGCGGACTCACTCCTGCCACCGCGGTTGCCAAAATCCGAGAGGCTTTCACCCACAAACGAATAGCTGCGCTCCGTTTCGATCCGTCGGAGCATCTGCGCTCCTCAACCGTGCAATCCTTCATCGCACAAACCGCCGCGATCCTCGCTCCATCAAGGATCCCCGGAGCCTACTTATTCACCGGCGGAGAAAGCGCGTGGAACGCCTGCAAGTCTCTCGGTGGACGGCAGCTCCTTGTCCGCGGACCGTGGGAAAACGCTGTCGTCGAAGCCGAACTCGAACGGCTCGAATTCAAGATTCCCATTTTCACAAAGCCCGGTGGCTACGGAGATCCCGATCTTCTCGTACGATTCGCAAAATCGGTGATGAAATAGAAATTATTTCATTCAGAGCCTCCAACTATCGATCCTCACCCCACCAGAGTCGTATTTAGCTGGAGGATCATGTCGACTATCCATCAACAATTTCGCTCATATTGTATCATTTATTATTTCAATCGTTGACATTCTTTTTATTTCACTATCCCTAATTCACGATCTCCTCAAGGAATGAACGCGGTCGTTTCAGCACCGCCGAGTCCCACCCCTTACCTACCCAATCCATGAGATTCATACCGTCCCTGCTGAATCGCGGCCTTGGTGCCGCTCTGCTTGTTCTAGTTGGTGTGCTCAGCGCACGCGCCACAGAGGTCGTCGGAGTCGTTTCCGATGCCAAGTCACAAGCTCTCCTACCGGGTGCTTCGGTCGTCATCGTCGAGAACGGTCGCACTGTCGTCGCCGACGAACAGGGGCGTTTCCGTTTTACCAACATTGCCGCAGGCAACTACACACTTCGCACTTCCTTCCTCGGCTATGAAAGCACCTCGTCGGCGATCGCCGTGCCAGACTCGGGCGTGCTCAATGTTCCGATAAAGATGGGTGACCAGGTACTCCAGCTCGAGAAACTCGTTGTCGAAGGGTACCGGGAAGGCAGGGCGAAGGCGCTCCAGCAAAAGCGTACATCACAGAGCCTTGTCGACATCGTCTCCTCTGACTCGATCGGCAATCTTCCGGATCGCAATGTCGCGGATGCGCTCTCACGTCTTCCCGGCATCTCAATCGTCGCCGACAACGGCGAAGGCCGGTTCGTCACAATCCGGGGTGCCGAGGCCAATCTCAATGCGGTAACGCTCAACGGGGCCACAATCGCCGCCCCTGGCGTCGACGGCCGCTCGGGTCGCTCAATGCCGCTCGACGTCATCAGTTCCTCCCAGATTTCCCAGATTGAAGTCGTGAAAACGATCACGCCGGACATGGACGGAACCGGCATCGGTGGCGCGATCAACATCCGCAGTGCGAGTGCCTTCGACCGCCCCACCCGCTTCATAGGCGGCTCGCTCGCGATGGGCTACAGCGACTTGGCCAACGACAAGATCTATGAGGCTGATGCCAGCTTTTCCGACCGCTTCGGCGCCAACAAAACCGTCGGTGTGGCGCTCGCCGGCAGCTTCTCACGCCGTCCCTTCCGCACCGAGGCTATCCAATCGGATTGGTCCGTGCGAACCGCGAACAATGTGTCGGTAATCGCACCTGACTCGATTCAAATCCTTCCCGAAGACGCCGTACGCGAACGCACCGGCTTCAATGCAAACCTCGAATATCGCCCATCAAGCAGCCTGCAGCTCTACCTCCACACAATCTTCAATGAGTTCGATGAGGAGAACTATCGTCAGGAGGTTTCCAATGGACAAAACGGCAACCTCACCATCCTCAACGATCACAGCGTAGTCTGGGGACGGGCCCGCTCGGAACGCCGCGCATTCTACAATCCACGCAACCAGAAACTCTTCAACGTCACAGGCGGCGCCGTCATCCACCGCGGCAATCTCACGATCACTCCCGAACTGACCTACTCCTTTGCGCAGGAAGAGCAGAACTCCGGCTTCAATACAGGTCAGTTCCGCGGGGGCAATTCCTCTGCCGGACCAATGACCCTCGACTGGAGCGAATTCCGCATCGGCTTCTCCACGACCTCAACCGACTACGCGAACCCCGCCCAATATCCGCTTCGGCGCTTCAACTTTGAAACTTCAAAGGTGGAGGAGAACACCTATACGCCAAAGGTCGACTTCAAGTGGGACCTGGAGCATTTCCTCGGTGGCACCGGATCGATCAAGGTCGGCGCCAAGGCCAACACCCGGGAGCGGTTCGTCCACGATAACTCCGCTCGATATGTCGCAGGCAGCATCAATCCAACGATCGCGACCACCGGCGCCGCCAAGTCTCCTGGACAGGCCGTGCTCGGAAAGTACAACACGATCTTCGATCTCGATTACTTCGTGCTGCGCGACTGGGTAAAGGCAAATATCGGCGGCCTCACGTACGACGCCGACGGCTCCGCCCAGAACAATGCAGAGGACACCTACAATCTCACCGAGGACATCTACGCCGGCTATGCAATGGGCAGCGCGACCTGGGGCAAGTTTACCCTCCTTGGCGGTGCCCGCTATGAATACACGGACGCAACGATTTCCGGAAAGGAATACCGCAGCTTCGGCGGTGCCTTCCAGGGGCTCTTCGACAACAAAGGCAGCTTCAATTACGACAACCTCCTGCCGAATCTCCAGGGCCGCTACGAATTCGCGAAAAATCTGATCGCCCGAGCATCCATCACCAGCACCGTCGGCCGCCCGCGCTATGAATACATGTCGCCGAAATCGAGTCTGGTATACCAAACCGACACCGTCTCGCCGACTCCAGGCTACCCGAATACAGGTGCCCTCACCATCGGCAATCCGGACCTTCAAGCATTCGAGTCGAGTAATTTCGACATCTCGCTCGACTATTACCTGAACTCAGGGGGTATCCTCTCGATCGCGGCCTTCTACAAGGATATCAAGAACCCGATCTACCGTTTCAGCGACACCCAATACAATGTCACCTATAACGGCCTGAATTTCGAACAGCTCAACACGCAGATCTACCGGAATGCAGAAAGCGGCAAAGTGAAGGGTGTCGAACTCAACGTGCAGCTTCCACTCGTGTTTCTCCCAGGCTTCCTCGATGGCCTTGGAATCGATGCGAACTACACCTTTATCGATTCCGAGGTCACCGTCCCAAACCGTACCGGCCTGCCGTTCTTCGAGCAGCCCGACAAGTCGGCAAACCTTGCCTTGTATTATCAGAAATACCGCTTCCAGGCACGTGTCGCATGGAACTATCAGTCGGAGAGCCTCCGCGAACTCCGTCCGCTCTTCACGATAAATGGAACAACCCTGCCCGGCGACTACTACCGCGCCGACCACTACTCCATCGACGCACAGGCAAGCTACAAACTGACCGACAACTTCCGGCTCTTCGTCAACGGTCAGAATCTCACCAACCAGGCCCAGGACACCTACACAGGCGACAAGTCGCGGCTGCGCTACTCGCGAGAGTTCGGCTACAACATCCGCGGCGGCATCCAGTTCATCTTCTAGTTTAACCGACGCTTCCGCTTCCAAAGGCCCGATCTCCACCGGCGAGCCTGATGCATACGCCAATGCGCTGCCTCCTGCCCGTGCTCACCGTGCTCTCCGCCGGCTTGGCAACGGCCGCCTCCCCCGCGGAAAAGTACTGTCGCTTCGCCGACCATTCCGGCACCGCCCATTACGCACGCGTCGACGGCGACACGCTGCTGGTTCTCGACGCCGCTCCGTGGTCCGGCGGGCGCGAAACCGGCCTCCGCATGGCCCTCGCCAGTGCGAAACTCTTGCCGCCTTCCGAGCCGAGAAACATTCTCTGCCTCGCCAACTCCTACGCGGGGAAGGACCCGAATCCCCCACCGTTCATCCGCTGGTTCGCCAAGTCGAACGGCGCCGTCGCCACTGACGGCGACACAGTCCCAATCCCGACAGTCGTCGACCAGTTGAAAACCGAGGCAGAGGTCGTCCTAATCGTCGGCCGCCGGCTGCACAACGCGACGGATTCCGAGGCTCGAGCAGCAATCTTCGGCTATGCCACAGGCAATGAGCTCTTCGGATTCCCCGAGTCCTTCCAGCGGCGGAATGGCGAGGACCCCGGCCGCGCCGAGGTCATGCTAGCCGCCGGGCTGAAGCTCGGCGACCGCTTTGCTCCCTTCGGGCCCTTCATTGAGCGCGGCACCGATTGGAAAGTTCGACGGCGCACTCTCCGCATAAAGAACACCTCGACAGGCAAGGAAACGGAGCACACGTCTGACACCAAGGGTCTGCTCTACCCGCCGGAGAAGATCCTCGCCGAACTCTCACGCGTACTCACTCTTGAACCGGGTGACATCGTGTTCACCGGTTCCGACCGATCTTTTGTCGTCGATGCCGGCGATACCGTCACCATCGAAATCGAAGGTCTCGGCCAGCTGACGAACCGAATCATACATCCATGACCAGGCGCCCAGCACAAGGCTCGGTGGTATCTGCAAGGTGATCCCCCAGACCACGACTCCAATATCCGTGCGCAGAAACGGCCGGAATCTCACTCGGGGAACTTCGTTGGAAGGTTCGCTCATGGAAGGATACTTGTGCACGTTACGAGCCAGGTGGGAATCTCCTCGGAAGGAACTGTCGGCTGCCGCAGACAGTTATCCGGGCGCTTTTTAGCCTTCGGAAAACGAACCACGACGTTCATCATGGACCCTATCCCAAATCCGCTGCATAGGTACCCCAGTGTTACGGATCCACGCCTCTGCGCCCGCGATTCAAGCCATGTGATCGCCGGCTGTGCTCCAACAATCCTCCCCTCCGCTCGCCATGCTTGACCGACGATCCTTCCTTTCCGCAGGCCTAGCCGGAGCCGCTTCGGCTCTCAGTCCACACATCTTTGCGCAAACTCCGACGCTCGGTGAAACCCAGGAGAAGGGCAATCTCTCCGCGCTGCGAATCACGGACCTCAGGACCATCCTGGTCGATGCTGGAAACGACGAGAACTTCGTTTTCGTCAAGATCTACACCAACCAGGGCATCACTGGACTCGGCGAAGGCACGCTTTCCGCCAAGTGCCGTACGGTCGCGACGGCAATCGAGGAGCACAAGCGCTTCCTCGTGGGAAAGAATCCCGCCGAAATCGAACGACTCTGGCAAACAATGTTTCGCGGACCGCGCTATAGAGGCGGCCCGGTTCTGATGTCCGCCCTCAGTGCCGTGGAGATCGCACTCTGGGACATCCTCGGAAAGGCGCTTGGCGTGCCGATCTACCAGCTCCTTGGCGGCAAGGCCCGCGACAAGGTCCGGCTCTATTGCCATGAGGGCTACCTCGAACGGATAAGCCATCGCAAACGCCGACGTCCCAAGAACCGCGAAGAGGAAATCGCCCTCTGGAAGCAGAAACAGGCCGACGGCTGGACCTGCATCAAGGGGAGTTTCTTCCCCGCCGAGAAACGCATCATCGATTTTCCTCGGGCTTTGCACGAGGGCATAGCGCAGCTTACAGACATCCGCGCTGCAGTCGGTCCCGATTTTGACATCATAGCCGAACTGCACGCAAAGGCGCCGCCTTCATGGGCATCCGAGTTCTGCCGACTGGCCGAGCCCCTGCGTCCGCTCTGGGTCGAAGAAGCCACGCAACTCGAAAACGAGGACCTTGGGGAACTTCGTCTGCTGCGCAATCGAACCCGAGTACCGCTGGCGACAGGCGAACGGTTGACGAGCCGCTACCATTTCGGTCCGCTTTGCGCGGAACATCTCGTCGATGTCATCATGCCGGATGTGGTCCACGTCGGCGGCATCATGGAGATGAAGAAGATCGCCGCACTCGCCGAATGCTTCCGAGTCGATGTCTCGCCCCATACGCCGCAGAGCGAAGTCAGCAATCTCGCCTCCCTCCACGTCTGCATGTGCACGCCGAACGCCACACTCCTCGAACTGGGCAGTGGCCACGACCCATTCTGGAGCGACCTCTTCCGAGGGGGTGGAATTCGGATTGAGCGGGGTTATGCGCTACCACCGGACAAGCCAGGCCTCGGCCTCGAACTCGACGAGGCCGTCGCTGCAAAATTCCCCTACGAGGAAAAAAGCTACGATATCCTGCGCACTCCTGACGGCGCTCCAGCCGATCGTTGATGCTCCCACTCTTCTCCACATGATCCTGCGCGACACCCATTCCGGACAGAAACTCGACGTCGCCGGTCTCAATGAGATCACAGTGCTCATTGACCGCTCCGAAACCGAACGTTCTGAGGTTGCTATCAACCGCTGGCAACCCGGTCTTGATGGTCCGCCACACCAGCATGAACACAAGGAGCAGATTTTTCTCGTGCTCGCCGGTGAGGGCGACGTCCTTGTCGGCAATCAGAGGTTTTCGGCCAGCGTGGGTTCGCTGTTCTATCTGCCCGCGGGCGTGGTTCATCAGACGATCACCCGCGGCGATTCACCATTGGAATACTTCCTCTTCAACGCCTTCCTCGATGCCGAAAAGGAGGGTCATGCCTCCTTTGCGGAACACATCGCAAAGGTGAAACACATCCGCCGACGACAGGCGGACACGCAGCAGGCGGAGTCTGGCGGAAACGGATCGACCCCCACCACCTCCTCGCGGATCGGCATTCACGCGCAGGTATCGTCAGAGAAAACAGGCCGCACGGTACTGCTGTCGCCGGCCGATACGGCATCCTGCGACGCCATCCTCATTGCGCTCCCCGACAACGGGGCTGCCCAGATCGCCGCAAGCACACCTTGGGAGCGAACGCTCCACGTGCTCGCCGGTTCCGGCTCCGTCCAATTCGCTGACGAAACCGCCTCCTTTGGCGCTGGCCAGACCCTGTTCATTCCACGCGGATGCGCCGCCACACTCCGCGCCGGGCAGGACGGACTACGCGTCGTTTCCTTCGGTGCCGCCGTGAAGTAATCCATCTCCGAAAAACGAAATTTTCCGAGGATCCACGGATATTCGAAGCATTCGGCAGAAACGAGTTTCGCGACGCGCCATCCTGTTCCACCCCGTCGCACAGGCGCTCTGATCGTTTCGTTGTGCAGCCAGATCTCGCCCAGCGGTTCCAACTGGGCACACACTTCCTAGACAATGCCTGGAGCGACAAATCCAATCCGCCCTCCAGGACAGTGCTCAAGCGGTTGACCGACATCCATCGGCACCACCCTATATTACGTGGGTTGGCGACACACGCCCGATCGCGTAGAGTTCAGCCAAACCGCGCCCTCGCACATCCTGCCCATTTAGGTGCACGCGCCGGGTGCCTCTCACTCCGCCGCCTGCACCTCATACCCCTTCATGCACAGCTCCCCAAATACCTCTCACAACGGTTTGAATCATCGAGGAACACCCTGCACGTCAGTCGATCCGTATCGCCTGCGCATCACATCTCCAAAGGAGCGCGGTTCCCTTCTCGTCGCGGTGTTTGTGATCCTGATCTTGGCCCTGACAACAGCGAACGCGCAGTCTGACTATCTGCTCATCCCCGGTCACGGACTTACCAATCGGACCGACGGCCGGGCGTCCAATGCGGTCACGATCGGCGCGCTCATCAGCGAATGCCAGTCCACGGGACCTTGGATGCGTTTCATCGAGCGCGAATACGACTGGGCAGAATTGCAGGACAGTGGATCGGGAAACACCCCGGGTGAATTCAAACTGGGCAATCCCGGAATCGGCCGAATCGTCGCCGAAGCGGTGGCCTGTAACGCCGCCGGGCTGAAACTACGCGTCATGCTCACACACAAGTTCTCCTCGCTGCCCCAATTCCTGACTCGCGGCTGGGAATATGCGACCGGAGATCAGACCACGGATCCCAAGGAAACTTCGAACATCAAACTGGACAAGCCCGAGGTCCTTGGGTTTCTGAAAGACTTGTATCGAACGGTCATTTCGGAGCTCAGGAAATCACCCGCTGCCAGTGAGGCATTCTACGGGTTTGTCATTCAGGAGCATGAGGTCGGAACAAGCAGCTACTGGACAGCCGATAGGCGGACTGCCTGGATCGAGAATCTGAAGGCCTTCCACCTTTGGTTGGCGGGCCGGGAATGGAACCCCGGATTGAATGCCTGGGGCTGGGTGGACGGCCGCCTGCACAATTTCGCTCCCGGCAGCAGCCATCCGCACCGGCTCTTCTGGCAAATGGTCAATTCACCCACCACCGAGGTGAAGACCATCATCGCCCACCTGCTTGACACCGCAACGATCGGGATGGGCGGAGGTATCTGCGGTCCGGATACATTTCCACGCGAGCCCGGCCCGACTCCGTCGCACGGCGGAGCACGGGGCGCGCTCTTCCGCTGCTACGAGGAAATGAGGGCGGTGCGCAATGTCCTGCCCATGTCGCTGCATGTCTACCACCTCAATTATTGGAACCCCTATGTTCACGCGGCGAAGAACGATGTGAACATGAGCGCGCCGGAAAAGGACATGGATCCGCTAATCGCACCGCAGCCCTTCTGGGGACGGCAGCCGGAGCTTCCCTCCGTAAACGGTGCTCCAAATGGAAATGCCGGGATCGGGATCGCCAATTTCCTGGGCTGCGTACCCGACGATCAGCAGGATCCCGACAATCTGCGCGTCAACAATGTCGTCTGGAGCTACGTGAAAAGCATCCCACCGGAGGCGAAATATCAGAATCCCACGGTACAGGAATACGGATGGCCGGATGTCCGTAACTGGATGAAGGCCGCGGGCCGGTACGCATCCGGGCAACCCCAGGACAGTTCAACGCAGTTTGTCCGGGTGGCGGACGACAACGGATCCTTTGCCGGCGGATGCAATCCCATTACCCCTTCGTCGATTCGCATCTCACCGCTGCCAGCGTCCCGACTGATCAACCTCTCCACGCGCGGGTCCGTCCGGACAGGCGACAACGTCATGATCCTTGGTTTTGTCATCCAAGGCTCCACCGGAAAACGGCTGTTGATTCGTGCTGTCGGCCCGGAACTCGAGAAATTCGGCGTGACCCAGTTTCTTGCCGATCCCACCCTGACGCTCATGCATCAGACCTCCACGGGCGTGAGCGAGGTCGCGTTCAACGATAATTGGAACACCAGCGCCAGCGCCGCGGTCATCAAGACAACCGCCGAGGCAGTAGGCGCATTCCCGTTGATCAATGGCAGCGCCGATGCGGCTATCCTCGCCGATCTCCAACCCGGTCTCTACACAGCCATAGCGCGCGGTGCCGGAGCGCTCACGGGCATCGCGATCATGGAACTCTACGATGCCGATCCTACCCCGGGCGATTCCCGACTGATCAATATTTCGACAAGGGGATATTGCGGGGTAGGAGAAGAGATCATCATCCCCGGATTCATCATTTCGACCGGAGCGCCCAGGAAACTCCTGATCCGCGTGGTGGGACCAACGCTCAGCGTTGCGCCCTTCAATCTCCCCGGAACCATGAGCGACCCCATGCTCGTTTTGCACCGGAGCGAGCCCGACGGAGCAAGCACCGTCCTCCAATATCAAGACGACTGGGGCGATGCACCAGACCCGACCGCAATCACGCAGGCAGCAACGCTCGTCGGAGCCTTCCCCCTCACCCCCGGCAGCGGCGACGCCGCCATTGTCACCACACTTAATCCCGGCGCCTACACCGTCCACGGTTCATCCGAAGACGGCGCAGGAACAGGCATCGTGCTCGTCGAAGTCTACGCTCTGCCCTGAGCGCAGTTTCGCAAAGCCATTCCTAACCCGGGAGATGGCGGCTCGATGATTTCCAATTTACTCTACGCCGCGGAGAAATGATCGGCCAACCCTATTTATGCGATCAACGCATTGCAGGCAATCGCGATCTCGAAAGGCTACAAATATCGTTCGAATCCTTGAGATTGTAGAATCGCCGCAGAAATCGAAGAAGTAGAAACCTCACATGTCTTCTCCGATTCTCTAGATCCCCTGATCAACGGCCAGAGTCCAACTCACTTCGGCCGCGCGCCCTGCCAGCCTTTGCGCCATTGCTTCACCAGGCGGGAGAGGATTTCGGCCTGACCGGGGTCCGCGGCGATGTTGGTATTTTCCTGCGGATCGGCAACGGAGTCGTAGAGTTCGACGGCGTCGATGATGGAGTGGTCGTCGCGATGGACCCAGACGGTCAGGCGGTGATGGTCGGTGCGCATGGAGTAGCCCATGAGCTGAAGCGACTTCCCGTCGCGATTTATCCCGCGCGGATACTGGCTGAAGGCCGCCGGTTTCCAGGAGCGGCCCGGCTGCTCGAGCACGGGCCTGAGGCTGTTGCCTTCGAGGTGCGACGGCAATGGCAGGCCCGCGAGGTCACAAAGCGTCGGGTAGATGTCGACGAGTTCCGCCAGCGCGCGGGTGTGGGATCCGGCTGACTTGAGTCCCGGCGCCGAAATGATCAAGGGCACCCGCGTATCGTTCTCGACGTTGGAGTGCTTGCTCCACGCATGGTGCTCGCCGAGTTTCCATCCATGATCGCCCCAAAGGACAACGATCGTGTTTTTCCTGAGGCCCGTGCGCTCAAGTTCATCCAGCACAAGCCCGATCTGCGCATCGACGTAGCTGGTTGCCGCGTAATAGGCGTGCTTCAATCGGCGCGCCACGTCCGGCGGAATCTCCCCATTCGGCATGCCGTGATACCTGCGCACTTCCCCTCCTGGAACAAGGATGGCATAGTCGGGCGCGCCCTTTGGATAGAACGGATTGGGCGCAAGCTGGATCTTCGACGGATCATAAAGATCCCAATAACGTTTTGGGGAAACAAATGGCAGGTGAGGTTTCGAAAAGCCGACCGCCAGGAAAAACGGCTCCTGCCTCCCCGCAAGTCCACGAAGCGTCGCGACCGCCAGGCGTGCCGTCTTTCCGTCGGTAAAGGTGTCATCGGGCACATCTTCGCCTTCATAGGCCGGACCGCGGGAGCCGGGCGGTATCGCAGGCTTTCCTCCCTTGGTACCGCGGCTGGGCACAATGCCCTCCGTCCGGCGATGCAGCCGCAGGTTCTCTTCATTGGCATAGGTGGGCGCCGAGGGCGTCCCCCATGGCACGCTCCATGTCGCTGCATCATTAAAACCGCCATGGTAGATCTTGCCCATGCCCTGTGAAAAATAACCGTGATTCTTGAAATGCTGTCCGAGCGTGATCACATCGGGCAACGCCTTACGAAAATCGGTCTCAAGGTCCCAGACCTTGGTGGTATCTGGCCGCGCACCCGTCATCACACTCGAGCGCGAAGGCGAACAGACGGCCTGTTGCGCATAGGCGCGCTCGAAAAGCACACCTTGTTTCGCCAGACGATCAATGTTCGGGCTCACAACCGGCATGCCATAGCATCCGAGTTCGGGTCGCAAATCGTCGACGGCGATGAACAGCACATTTGGACGCGATGCGTCGGCTGCGGCCGCAAGTGAACCGCCGAGCGAAAACAATCCGAGCACATACCAGACGGGGGTAAGACATTTCATGGTGAATTTCATTTTCTCACTCCTACATTCTTATCGGCTTCCTCTTTTGAAACTGGGCCACGGCCAGAGTCCGCGCCACTCCCTTCTACCCGGAAAGAGAAGGGAAGCAAGCCGCGGTCATCCGGAAAGCCATTTTACCCGAGTGGTCACCGCGCCCTCGACACCCACGTCCCGACCTCACTCGCGCATGCGCCGTCGGAAGGCCTGGGGTGACTCGCCCACGCAGCGGCCGAACACCTCGTAAAACGCACTCAGCGATCCGAAGCCGCAAGCCAGCGCGACATCGACGACCTTGTCATCATTGAGCAGCAACAGCCTCTGCGCATTGGTCACGCGGCATTGGCGCAGGTAATCGCCGATCGTGATTCCTGACAGGCGCTGGAACAGCGGCATCGCGTAATTGGGATGCAGGCCGGCCGAGCCGGCGATTTCCGAAATGGAAATTTTTTCGTGGTAACGCTCAGCCATGCACCGGGCCATCACCTCGACGTGCCGCAGGTTGTTGGGCACCGATTTTACCCGGATATTTCGCGCCGGACTTCCTTCTGCATCCGCCCTTTCGGCCATCCACAGCAGGCATGCCTGGAACTCATAGAGCAATCTCCGCTGCTGCTGGTGATTGGCCTGGGCCAGTTCCCGAACCCAATCCAGCACCGCAAACCGGCCCGCGTTGTCCGCCGGTGCAACCCACCAGTTGCCTTCCATCAGTCCGCTTATAAAGCGCTCCGGCAATGCCCAGCTCCAAACCCACGCAAGCGGCACCGTGATCCATGCCATCCGGCTCCGGCGATCAGCGGCCACCAGCGTGTGCGGCGTCGACCCCCAGAACAACGTCAACCGCTGGGGAATCAACCGCCTCATCACCCCGCGATGCAGATAGGTGACATCCCCCTTCAGCAGATAGTTGATCTCAATTTCACTGTGATGATGGATCCGCTCCATCGCACGGGGCGGAGAAAGCAGCTTCGCAGCCAGCCCAAACGTTTCGAAGCGGACATCCGGCATGAATCCTATTTTTCCGGAAAGAATAGGCATGTTTTCTGGCGGCTTCCAGAAACAAAACGAATCAGCCTGCCAGGGTAATCGGATGCAGGCATACGCAGGAAGTCATTCCAAGCAGGGGCGGCATGCATTCATCTCTCATTCCAGCCAGTATGAACCGGCAGGCAGCCTCGAGAAATGGACTGCAACTGGGAGCCGTCTCAATGAGTATTCGTCGGTCTACGCGGACCGGTCCACTTGAGCACTTGCTTATCCTTCGTCAGTTGCTCCCGCAGCTTGCCGTAGTCAATGGCCTGCACCGCTCTTTTCCCATCGATCGCCAGCACCGCGGCCGTTGCAGCAGATTGGCCCAACACCATGAAAACCGGCTCCATCCGAATGGAGCCAAAGGCAATGTGGCTCGCCGAGAGACACACCGGTACAATCAGATTGGCGCATTCCCGCGCAGAGGGCACGATGGATCTGTAGCTGATCGGGTACGGAGGAAATCCCTTGATCTGCACGTCTCCTTCATTGCGCACGTGGCCTTGCTCATCCACATAGCGCTGCTGATTGTGCGAATCCATCGTGTAGGCGGCGAGTCCAATAGCATCATCAGCCACGGCATCCCCCTGACAGTTGTGCTGCGTCATCACATAGTCGCTCACCATCCTTCGCGCCTCACGCACGTAGATCTGCTCCTGCCACCCTTTACCTTCCACGAACTCGTCCTTTGTCATTCCCCAGCGGGCGACTTCATTGCGTACCGCCTGAGGCACGCGGGGATGGTTTGCCAACGTCCACATCAACCCCTGCTGGTATAGGCGGTGCTGCGCCACGATTCTTTCGCGTTCCGCATAGGAAGCTTCAGGATAGTCGTAGTTCTGACCGATGAAATCCGTGGAAAAACCCTGTCTGTTGTTTGTGTCCGTCTTGCGGTTGGGCATGGCGGAATTGATCCAAGGCACCCTTCGCTCTCCGGCCTCGAAATTGCGCAACAACAATTCATACCAGAGCGGATTGTAGCCATCCGGTTTGGCAAACGGGATCCGGTTGTCGGGATGGTCGGTGAGACACATCCTGAAACAATAGGCCTGCACTCGCTTGTCCCCACCACCTTCCTCGCCCGGCCCGGTCGGGTCGATGTGCGGAAGCAGGCCACTGCTCGGATCACCGGGCTTCACATAGGGATCGATGCCCGGAAACAGTTGATGCGCCTTCGCCAGCCGCGTCTGAACTCCGTTTGCCGTTTCTCCATACTGTGCGTTCGCTTCGCGACCCACCGTATAGCTCACCTTCGCCGCAGCCATGAGATCGCCCTCATACGTCGCATCGATGAACATTCTGCCGCGAAACACCTTCCCCGACTCCATCGCGATCGACAAGATGCGCCAAGGGATCGAGCGGGTCAGCGCCACCCCAGCCTCCCGGTTGAGTCGCTCGCCATAAACCACATCGATCCCGTTCTCCGCAACCCAGTCATTGAATATCTTCAAAGCTGCGCTCGGCTCAAAAGTCCACATCGCCGCCTCTCCCGCCGCCGTGCGCGTCTGTCCGTCGTCCCTGTACTCTCGACGCTTCTGCCATTTCCACGAGGACGGCTGCTCATAATAGCGACGCACGGCCTGATAGAACTCCAGTGCGATGCCGCCGATTGCCGCCTTGTTGCCGATATCCGTTTGGCCCAGGCCGCCGGTGGTCAATCCGCCCAGCCGCCGGGTTGGCTCGATCACCACAACCGACTTGCCCATGCGCTTCGCCTGCACCGCAGCCGCCATTCCTGCTGAAGTGCCCCCATAAATCACCAGATCATATCCAGGTGCCGCAGGCAGATAGCCCGCCAAACAGAAGCTCAGGAGCGAGAGCAGGAGGAGCTTGGGTCTCATGGAAACGATATCCATTATTGTGAGAAGTGACATAGGGAAAAATAATGCGAATGGAATGGCACCAACCTGTTCCAATCTCGGGAAAAGCGCACCGAGCATCAAGGGCGGAAATCAGGCGAATCAAATCCGTAGCATGCGGGTTTCGTGCAGTTCCAGGCCCACTCTAGCTATGATGATGAATTCGTTCCCTCTCACGGCGTGCAGAAATAGCCTTGCCATCAGCCCAAACGCTTCGAAGCAGACATCCGACATAAACCCTATTTTTCCGGAAAAAATAGGCATTGTTTCTGGATGCTTCCAGTCACAAAACGGAATAGACTACGAAGCATGCCTCCTTCCGCAGTCCCGCCGGAGCTCACCTTCCCCGATCAGCTTGAGCGCGTACGGCTTTCGCTTCGCGCACAACATGCGGCCCTCGCGGCCGTCGCCCGACTCTTCGCCAATGCGCTCGGCGAAGGAGGAGTCGTTCATGTCTATGCCAACGGACACTCCCGCATCGCGGTCGAGGAGCTTTGCATCCGCATCGGCGCGCTCACCGGTTTCCATCCCCTGCTTCAGGCGGGCTTGGTCACGTTTGTCGACGTCGTAGGGCCCAATGGCATTCGGCTCAATCAAACGATTGAGAAGGTCGAGGGACTCGGACGCCAGCTACTGGCCGAGGTCGATGTCGGCCCCCACGAACCGCTGCTCGCCATTTCCGCCACCGGTCAGACGACCGCCGCTGTGGATGCCGCCCTTGCCTGGCGCCAGATGCATCCGCGCAACCCGCTGGTGCTGCTCTGCTGCCGCGAGCAGGCCCGTCAGGGCGCGCCCAAACACAGTTCGGGGAAAACCTTCTGGCATATCGCCGAGGAATCACCCGATAGGGTCCACCTTCTCGACAATGGCATGCCGATGGGTGACACCACCGTCACGGTTGCCGGAGGCACAGGCACCTATCCGCTCTGCCCGCTTTCTTCCATCGGAGCATTGAGCGTCATCCAAAGCCTGAACGAACTCACCCTGCGCGAACTTGATTCCCGCGGGATTCGCCATCCGGTCCTCCGCAACATGCATGTCGCCGATACGCGCGACACCTACGATGCCTGGATTCGCGACCAGCGCAGACGCTACTCCCAGGCGCTCCATCGTGCCACACCCTGACAGTCGGCCCTGTGATGTTTACCTATTCAAAATCCATTCCGGTCTACGGTACTTTCGATCTTGTGATCGTGGGATCCGGTTCCGCGGGCGCAACCGCGACGATCGCCGCCGCCCGTGCGGGCGTGCGCACGCTTCTCATTGAGAAACTGCCGTTTCTCGGCGGAACCTCCACTGCCGTTCTCGACACGTTCTACGGTTTCTACACACCAGGTAAAACCAATCGCAAGGTTGTCGGAGGCGTTCCCGATGATCTGGTCGCCGAAATGCGGGCCATCGGGCCCGTGGTCGAGCGCCCAAACACTTTCGGTGCAGGCACCGGCATCACCTACCATCCGGACGAACTCAAGGTCGCTTGGGAACGCCTTGTCCGGCGCGCCGGCGCCCAAGTCCTTTTGCACACAACCGTCCAGGATGTGGTCCGCATCGGAGATCGCTTCGATGCACTGGTTATCGCAACCAAGACCGGTCTCCAACTCGTCCGCGGCCGCGCATTCATCGATGCCTCGGGTGATGCCGATCTCTGCGCCTTCGGCGGCGTGCCCTTCGAACTCGCCGGCGCCGAGGCGCCCGCGCAAACGCTCACCACCTCCTTTCGCGTCGCCAACGTCGACATGCCGCAACGCAAGACTGTGACCAAGGACCGGCTTCATGCGCTCATGGCGGAGGCGGCGACGACCCTTGGCTACCGGCTTCCACGCCGGGAGGGCTCCGATCACATCACTCCCGTGGAGGGCATGACGGCCACGATCATGACACGCCTCAATTCATTCGAGCGGAATGCAGCCGGTGATGTCATCAATGCGACCGACCCGGACTTGCTCACGCGGGCGGAAATGGAGGGACGCGAGCAGGCCCTTGAATACCTCCGATTCCTGCACGATCGAGTGCCAGGATACGGGAAGGCACGCCTTGCCACATTCGGTCCGCAGATCGGTGTTCGCGAAACACGACGCGTCCAAGGAATCTATCGCCTCACGAAGGAGGATGTGCTCGGTGCTCGGCAGTTCGATGATCAGATAGGACTGTGCGGTGCACCCATCGAGGACCATCACGACGGAGACGGCACGCGCTGGCACTACCTCCCAGACGGCCAATGCGTCGGTATCCCGTATCGCACCCTCGTGCCCCGAGGTATCGACAACCTGGCAGTCGCCGGACGCTGCTTTTCGGCCACCCACGACGCGCACGCGAGTGTGCGCTCGATGGGACAATGCATGGTCATGGGACACGCGGCAGGAGTCGCGGCCTCCATGATTGCAGGTCACGGCGGGCGATTCTCCGAAGTGGATGCCTCGCGGCTGCGCTCCACCCTGCGGTCCCAGGGAGCCATTCTCGAATGAACTGGATAGGACTCGACATCGGTGGAACTCGCATCAAGGGCGGAGTCCTCGATAATGCCGGCCGGATCCTCACGCGTGCCGTAGAGGATACGCAGGCCAAGCAATCGCTGCGCGCGTTTGAGCGGCAGCTCGACAAGCTCGTTTCCCGATTGATCCAGGATGCACCCGGCACACTCGCGGGCATCGGTGCCGCCATCACAGGACCTGTCGATCCCGCTGTTGGATGCGTCTACCTTCCGGGCAAGATCCGCGGCCTGGATCGCCATCGCACGGTTCCCTACCTGCGCGCACGCTGGAAGGTCCCCGTGACTGCGGACAACGACGGACGCCTCGCCTGCCTCGCAGAATGGCGTGCCGGTGCTGGCCGCGGCTGTGCCAATCTTGTTGTCTTTACCCTCGGCACCGGTATCGGCTCAGGCGTCGTGCTTGATGGACACCTGCTGACCGACCGCCACTGGCAACGCGGTACGCAATGCGGGCACATGGTCATCGATATGAACGGACCCCGCTGCCTTACGGGACCGCGCGGCACCGGCGAGAGTCTCGCATCGGTCACCGCCCTGGTGCAATCCGTGCGGGATCACCTCGCGCGCGGCCTGCCTTCAAAACTCGGAAACCGGGCGATCCACGAAATCGCGTTCACGGACATCGCCCGCGCCGTGCGACGGAAGGATCCGGTGATCACCGACATTTTTGAACGCTGGCTCAACCGCTTTGCCGCGGTCGTGCTGAATTCCTACTACGCCTATACTCCCGATCTGATCGTGCTCGCGGGCGGCCCCATGCACGCCGCGAATCTCATTCTTCCACGCCTGGAATCCTTGCTCAACGGAGCCGCATTCCGTGTTCCCCCCGACCACCCCATCCCCGTGCGAGTTGCGCGTTTCGTCGATGATGCCGGATGGATCGGGGCCGCATTGAGTATCCGCGAGGCCGCCTGCGATCCGAAACAATCCTCATGAAGGACGACGCGTCGCATGTGGGTACCTGAATCTCTTCCATGAACAACCCCGCATCCCTGCCTCTTCTTCCAACCCACGTCATCGGGTCCTACGCCTGGCCCGGATGGTACCATTGCTGTCAGGCTTGCGCGCGACGCGGCGAGTTTGGTCCCATCGACCTCGAGGAACTTCAGAACGACGCGGTCGATCTCGCAATCCGCGACCAGGAGGAAGCAGGCCTCGATGTGATCTCGGACGGCGAAATGCGCCGTGCGGGATTCTTTACCGCGGCCTTTTACGGTTTCATTCCTGGGCTCGAGCCCATTCCTCCCTCGCGTCTGCTCGGCGTAACCAGCCACGACCAACAACACCGATTCCGCGCCACGAGGCCCTTCAGCGTGCCAGCCGGATTCGGGACCACGCAGGAGTTTGGCTATGCACGGAAGCGCGCCTCCCGGCCTCTCATGGTGCCATTGCCAGGGCCCTACACGCTCGCCGGCCGCATTCTCACGGGCGAAGGCCAGCCCTATCGCTCACGGGAAGAGGCCGCCTGGGCGCTCGTCCCGTTTCTTCAGGAGGAAATCCGTCAGCTCTTCTCCGCTGGCGCGCGGTACGTTCAGATCGATGAACCGACGCCTGCGATTCACAAGGTGCAGGATGTCGACATTGCGAAGCTATTCAACGCGGTGGTCGACGGCGTGCGCAAGCCGGCCGACGCCGAAATCTGGTGTCACCTGTGTTTCGGAAACTTTGCCGGCAGACCCTACGCCCGGCGGGACTATGCACCCGTGATCGACACCATCGCGAAATTCAAGGTTGACCAGGTGCACCTGGAATTCGCCGGTGTCGAAATGAACGGCATCGGGATCGTCGCATCGTTGGCGGATGTCTTCAAGCGTGTGTCCATCGGCGTGGTGGACGTGAAGCTTCACCAGGTGGAAACACCCGCGGATATCGCGGCACGCATCCGCCTTGCCCTCCGCCATATCCCTGCCGACAAACTCGCCCTCGCGCCCGACTGCGGATTCAGCCAGACTCCGCGCGCAGGCGCACGCGGCAAGGCCGCTGCCCTCGTCGCGGCTGCAGGCCTGGTCCGGGCCGAAATCAACGGCGTAGCACGATAGTCCGCAACTTCTCTCTTCTTATGAGTCTTAGCATCGAAACCACGCTGGGGGCGCTCACGAAGGAGCGACTCGGATACATCAACTCACACGAGCATCTCTTCATCGACTCCAGTCAGGGCGTCGTGAAGGACCCTGATTTCCGCCTCGATAGCGTCGAATGCGCCATCAAGGATGTCATCGAATGGCGCGATGCGGGAGGCGGGGCGATGGTCGATACCATGCCCGTTTCCGCCGGGCGCAATGTCGGCAAGCTCATCAAGGTGTCCGAAGCCACCGGCATCCCCATCATCGTGCCCACCGGGTTTCACAAGAGCTACTACTACTGGCCCGACCACTGGCGGAACCGGTACAGCGAAGACGAAATGACGGAACTGATCGTCGCTGAAATCGAACAGGGCTGCGATCTCAACGAATACCAGGGCCCGATCGTGAAACGTTGCGCCGTGAAAGCGGGAGCGATGAAGGTCGCAGGACAGTACAATTACGTGGACGATGTCATGAAGCGGCTCATCCGTGTGGTCGGGCGGGCACACCAGCGCACAGGCTGTCCGGTTTTCGTCCACACGGAGCGCGGCCTGGAATGTTTCGAACTTGTGCAACGTCTCAACGACGCGGGTGTGCCGTCCCGGAGCATCCTCGTGTGCCACATGGACCGCAATGCCGACCTCTGGCTGCATCGCAAGCTCGCACAGACCGGCGTTTTCCTGGAGTACGACACACCCAGCAGGTTCAAGTATCAGCCAGAATCAGTCGTCACCCGCCTCATGCGCCAGATGATCGACGCCGGGTTTCTCGACCGACTCATGCTCGGTGGAGACATGGCCCGGCGCTCGTATCTCAAGTCCTACGGCGGCGGGCCCGGCTATGCCTACCTGCTCACCCATTTCACGCCACGGCTTCGCGAGGAGGGATTCAGCGATGACGAACTCAAGGCAATCTGGACCGACAATCCTTTCCGCTGGCTCTCCACACCTTCCCCATGACCTCCCCCTTCTCGGTACTTCTTGAACTCGCCTGGGTAGACTACCTGATTCTCGCCCTCTATTTCGTTTTTGTCCTGGGCATCGGCTGGACCCTGAAAAAGCATCTCCGCACAAGCTCTGATTTCTTCGAGTCGGGGCGATCCCTGCCCGCATGGATCTGCGCCCTCGGATTTGTCGGTGCCAATCTCGGCGCGCAGGAGGTCATCGGCATGGCTGCAAGCGGCGCCAAGTACGGCCTGCTCTCGGCGCACTTTTACTGGGTCGGTGCGATTCCGGCAATGGTCTTTCTCGGACTCTTCATGATGCCGTTCTACTACGGCTCGAAGGTGCGCTCGGTGCCCGAGTATCTCAAGCTGCGCTTCGACGAGAAGACCCGCGCCCTGAATGCACTTTCCTTCGCAGTCATGACGGTTTTCTCGTCGGGCATCTCGATGTTCGCCCTAGCCAAGCTCCTCAATGCGATCCTCGACTGGAACTTCGATCTCTGCCTCATCGCGTCGAGTCTCGTGGTGCTGGTCTACATCTACGCCGGCGGGCTCACCTCCGCGATCTACAACGAGGTCTCCAATTTTTTCTCATCGTGCTCGGCCTCCTCCCGCTCGTGCTTCTCGGGCTCCAGGACATCGGAGGTTGGAGTGGGCTCGAGAAACAACTCGCGTCCTATTCCGCGGGACGCGGCATGCCGGGTGCATGGACCTCCACCTTTGCCCACACCGCACATACCGCGGACAACCCGATAGGCATCGAGTGGTTCGGTATCGTCGCCGGCCTGGGGTTTGTTCTCTCCTTCGGTTACTGGTGCACGGACTTTCTCGTCATCCAGCGCGCCATGGCAGCCAAGGACATGAGCGCTGCCCGACGGACTCCTCTCATCGCCACGGTGCCGAAGATGCTCATGCCTTTCCTGGTCATCGTTCCGGGCCTGATCGCCATCGCATTGTTTCATCGCGGCGGCGCCACCGACCTCCCGATCCCCATCACATCGGACGGACAGCCCGACTTCAACATGGTCATGCCCTCGCTGCTCGCGAAATATCTGCCCAACGGGCTGCTCGGAGTCGGCATCACGGCCCTGGTAGCCTCGTTCATGTCGGGCATGGCCGGAAATGTCACCGCGTTCAACACGGTCTGGACCTACGATCTCTATCAGCGGTGGTTCAAGCCCGATGCGAGCGACGCACATCTCGTCCGGGTGGGCCGCCTCACCACAGTCGTCGGCCTTCTGATCAGTGCCGCGTGCGCCTATGCCGCGGCACAGTTCAACAACATCATGGATGCGGTGCAGCTGGTGTTCGGTTTCGTCAACGCTCCACTCTTCGCCGTCTTCCTCCTCGGCATGTTCTGGAAACGCGCGACCGGCCACGGAGCCTTCTGGGGGCTCGTGCTCGGCACAGCATCGGCAGCCCTTTTCCAGGGCTGCACCGTTCCCGTTGGCGAAACTCCCGGATTGCTCAAGGGCGGATGGATTTCCGTGCAGCACACTTTCGCCAGGTCCATGGCCCAGAATTTCTGGATGGCGATCTTTGCTTTCACCGGATGCTTCCTCGGGTGCATTTTCGTTTCGCTGGCGACACGTCCCAACCGAAATGAGTCGGAACTGAAGGGGCTGGTCTACTCTCTCACTCCAAGGCTCCCCGAAGACACTTCCGTCGCCTGGTATGCACGCCCTGTTCCGCTGGGAATCGCGGCCCTCGGCGCTTCCGTTCTCCTCAACCTCATCTTCTGGTAACCGCGTACTCCCATGAGACTCGATATCCGCCTGCCCCTAGGGCTATTCTTTCTCGTCTCCGGACTTCTTCTCGTCGGCTATGGCTTCTTCGTCGATCCGGAAGTCTATGCACGGCATTCGCTCGGACAGAACGTCAACTCAATCTGGGGTCTGATCTTCGCTGCCTTCGGGCTTCTCATGCTCTGGCTGGTTCGCCGCACTCGGACCCGCGCGACACGTCACTCCCGAAAGGACCCGTCATGAATATGCGTTCCATTCTTTTCGCGACAGCAATGCTGCTCAGCGCCGCCGCAGTGTCGCTGCCCGCGGCCACATCCTCCCGACCGAACATTGTCATCATCATCGCGGACGATCTCGGCTATGGCGATATCGGCTGCTATGGGGCGACAGACATCCCCACGCCGTATCTCGACCGCCTCGCCCAACAGGGTCGTCGCTTCACTTGCGCCTATGCGCCCGCCTCCACCTGCACCCCGAGCCGCTACGCGCTTCTCTCCGGAGAATACGGCTGGCGTCAGCCCGAGAAGAAGACGGCTATTCTTGACGGTGACGCCCCTCTGGCGCTCGATCCGACGCGCCCCACGCTGGCTTCCCAGCTTCAGAAGGCGGGGTACTTCACCGGCTTGATCGGAAAGTGGCACCTTGGGCTCGGCGACGGCGCGCAGCCCATCGACTTCAATGGCGACATCAAACCCGGACCGCTCGAGGTGGGTTTCGATTCGGCGTTTTTCCTTCCCGCCACGGTCGATCGCGTACCCACCGTTTTTATCGAGAATCACCGTGTGTCCGGCCTTGATCCATATGATCCGATCCGCGTGAGCTACCAGAATCGGGTCAATCCGGAACCCACAGGCTCCGAACGTCCCGACCTTCTCAAGATGGGAGCCGAAGCCATCCATTCGAATGTCATCGTCAATGGCATCAGCCGCATCGGCTCCATGGCCGGTGGCCGCACGGCGCGCTGGGTCGATGAGAATATTGCGGATCTCCTCGCACAGCGCTCCGCGGCTTTCATCGAGTCGCACAAGGCAGGCCCGTTCTTCCTGCTTCTGGGATTGCATGATCCTCATGTGCCCCACGCGCCCAATAGCCGTTTCGTCGGCAGCACAAAGCTCGGACGGCGCGGCGATGCCATTGTTCAACTCGACTGGACCGTCGGCGCAGTCCTTGACGCTCTCGAACACTCCGGCGTAGCGGACAATACCCTGATCATCTTCACCTCCGACAACGGCCCGGTCCTCTACGACGGTTATTTCGACCAGTCAGTCGAACTTAACGGCAGTCACCGCCCGGCCGGCGGACTGCGTGGCTGGAAATACCTTCCCTACGAAGGAGGACTGCGCATCCCCTTCATCGCCCGCTGGCCCAATCACATCAAACCCGGCGTCGACGACCGACTTCTTGGCTTGAACGACCTATTCGCCACGCTGAGTGCAATCACGAAGCAGTCTATCCCGAAGGGCTCGGCCCAGGACAGTCTTGACCAATCACGGGTGCTTCTTGGCAAGCGTGGTCCCGCCGTTCGCACAGAGATTGTCGAGCAGGCCATCTCCAACACTCTCGCTCTGCGCTCGGGCGACTGGAAGCTCATCCCGGCCAGTCCCCAGCAGCAGGTCTCCGGCATGGGCGCGGGCGCGGATCCCAATGACAACCGCTGGACGCATTCCATCATCCGCTCAGATGAACTCTATGACCTCGCCAACGATCCGGTGGAATCCACAAATCTTGCGCCACGTTTTCCCGAGCGTGTCGCTGCGATGAAGGCGCGTCTTCAGGCGATCCGGCACGCCAACTGATCCAACCACGTGTGCAATCGCTTGCAGAGTTTGCGCAGGTGGAAAACATTGTAACTTCTGTCCTCACGCATTAACGTGTCAGGGTTCGTCATCACCCTCTGCAATTGACTCCCATGCCTCTCAGACTGCTCCTCCTCGCCTTCCTTCTCTGCACCACGGCTCTTGCCGCCGATCGTCCCAATATTGTTTTCATATTTTCAGACGACCACGCGCAGCATGCAATTTCAGCCTACGGGTCGCTGGTCAACCAGACGCCGAACATCGACCGTCTGGCGACGGGAGGGGCGCGATTTTCAAACTCGTTTGTCACAAATTCAATCTGCACGCCCAGCCGCGCCACCCTGCTCACGGGCCAGTATTCCCACCTCAACGGCGTGCCCGTTTTCAATCGATTCGACAGTTCGCGTGATACCTTTGCCAAGCACCTCCAGGCCGCCGGCTATTACACCGGAGTCATCGGCAAGTGGCACCTGGGATCAAATCCCGTTGGCTTTGATCGCTGGATCATCCTCGTCGGTCAGGGCAAGTATCACGATCCGACGTTCATTGTTCCCGGAGGCCAACTCAAGATCAACGGCCACTGTACCGACATCACGACCGATCTGGGTCTGGAGTGGCTTCGCACAAGACCAAAGGACAAACCCTTTTTCCTGATGTTGCACCAGAAGGCCCCACATCGCCCGTGGGAGCCCGACGAAAGAAACAAGGCCCTGTTCAAGGATCGTGTCATCCCTGAACCGGAAACCCTGTGGGACGACTACGCCACGCGCCCTGCGGCCCTCCCGGTCAATCAGCAGACCGTGGCCCGCGACCTCACCCGCCTTGATCTGAAACTGGAACCACCCGCAGGACTCACCGGCGACAAGCTTCGGGCGTGGCTCCAGACGAAACCGATGGAGGTCACCGTGAATGGGAAGAAGCTTACCGGTCGCGACCTTGTCCGATGGAAATACCAGCGCTACATGCAGGATTATCTCGCCTGTGTTCAGGGTGTGGACGACGGAGTCGGTCGGGTGCTCGACTACTTGGATCAGACTGGTCTTTCAAAGAATACGATCGTCATATACGCGGCAGACAACGGCTGGTATCTCGGCGACCTTGGGCTCTACGACAAACGCTTCATGTACGAACCCGGCCTGCGCGTCCCCCTACTTGTCCGGGGCCCTGGGATCAAGGCCGGCAGCGTCATCCCCCAATTCATTGCCAACATCGATCTGGCGCCCACCTTCCTCGACCTTGCCGGCCTTCCCATCCCCGCATTCATGCAGGGTCGTTCGCTGGCGCCACTGCTTCATGGCGAAAAACCCGCCAACTGGCGCACCTCGATCTACTACCGGTACTATCACGATCCGGGTCACCACAACACCCATGCACACCTCGGGGTTCGCACCGCAACACACAAGCTCGTCTACTACTGGAAACAGAATGCCTACGAAATGTTCGACCTGACAAAGGATCCGAACGAGCAGCACAATCTCCTCTTTTCTCCCGCCGAAGCCCGCCAGCCCGCTGTCGCAGCCAAGTTCGCGGAACTGAAAGCCGAGATCACACGCCTGCAACACGAGTTCAAGGATGACGGCCAGTACGCCGACAGCACGGATTGGCCCAAGGGCGGAGTCGACGGTCCTGACGGCGCCGCGGAACGCCATCCGCTCGGACGGAAAACCATTGCAGAAGCCATTGCCGCCGCAGGCTCCAAGTGAGCGCGGCTCAAGAACCTCCCAGCATCGCCCCTTATCTCCGGGGCACTTCTCCGCTGAATCCTCACGCCATGCCTCTCCGCCGCCTGCTGACGACTCTAATTCTGATCCTCGGAACAACCGTCCTTGCTGCGACCCAGCCCAACATCGTCCTGATTGTTTCCGACGACGTCGGTTACGGCGACCTCGGTTGCTATGGGGCGACGCATGTCCGCACGCCCAACCTCGACAGGCTTGCCCGCGAGGGAACCCGCTTCACCGATGCGCATGCCACCGCCTCGGTCTGCACGCCGACGCGTTTTGCCCTGCTTACCGGCAAGTATGCCTGGCGCGTACCGGGCACCGGCATCGCTCCCGGCGATTCACCGCTGCTCATCGCGGAGGGTACTCCCACGATTGCCTCCGAATTGAAGGCCGCCGGCTACTCCACGGGCCTGATTGGAAAGTGGCACCTGGGACTGGGCACAAGCACGCCCGATTTCAATGCCGAGATCAAACCCGGCCCGGTCGAACTCGGTTTTGACTACGCATTTTTTATTCCTGCGACAGGCGACCGTGTGCCATGCGTCTTCATCCGGAATCATCGCGTCGTCGATCTGGAGCCAACGGATCCAATCACCGTCAGCTACAAGGGTCGGATCGGTACCGAGCCGATCGGCAGCGAGCATCAGGACTGGCTTAAGATCAAGGGCGATGCCTCGCATTCGGACGCGATCGTCAACGGAATCAGCCGCATCGGTTTCATGACCGGCGGCCACCGCGCCCAATGGGTGGACGAAACCATCGCGGACACTCTGGCACGCCAGGCGGTCACGTTTCTCGAGCGCCAGAAGAAGGATCAGCCGTTTTTTCTGCTCCTCACCCCGCACGACATTCATGAACCCATGGTCCCCAATCCGCGCTTCCGCGGCACCAGCGACTGCGGCTGGCGCGGGGATGTCATTCACCAGCTCGACTGGACCGTCGGTGAGGTGCTCGGCACCCTCGATCGCCTGGGCCTCGCGCAGAACACCCTCGTGATCTTCTCCTCTGACAACGGCGGCGCCATAAAGAGTACCTACGATGATGGCACCAATCCGCTGCACAGCCGCCAGAGTCCAAACGGAATCCTTCGCGGGCAGAAGGGCAGCCTCTACGAAGGTGGTCACCGTGTGCCTTTCCTCGCCCGCTGGCCCGGACACATTCCCGCCGGACGCGAATCCTCGGCGCTCTTGGCCCTGGTGGACCTGCTCCCCACGTTTGCCGACCTCGCCGGAAGGCAAATTTCCGCCGGAGCAGCTCCCGACGGAGTCAATCTCAAGTCGACCCTCCTCGTCGACGCCAAGGCGAAACAGCGGCCTGCGCTCGTGCTACAAAGCAACCGGACGACCTTTCTCGCAATCCGCGAGGCTGACTGGAAGCTGGTTGAAACGGCCGCAGGCCCGCAGCTCTACAATCTCGCCGCGGATCTTGCCGAAGCCCACGATCTCGCAAAATCCGAGCCAGGCCGCGTCAAGTCGCTCGCTGCAAAGCTCGCATCCGAACGTGCTCGCACACAATGAATCCGCACCCGCGTCACGGCCGCATCAGCCGCATCCTGTTCCCGTCTTTTGCCGCATATCGCTTTCTTCGTTCCGGCCCAGGCATCCGGCGTGCGATCGCTCCGTTCTTTCTCGTCAGTGCCCTGTTGATCGGACCTTGGGCACAGGCTTCGGAAGTTTCCGCCCCTGACAATAGTATCCGGAATCAGCTTGTTTTCTCCGATGACTTCGAGCGGACCAACCTCGGACCGGCACTGAAATCCCCCATTCCCGCCTTCACCGTCGACAACGGCGTGCTCGCGGGACGTCAGGAACGCGCGGATCACGGCGGCACGCTCGCAGCGCTCCTTCCGCTGCCGGATGGCAATGCGATCGTCGAAATCAAGTTCCGTTTCGCAGGCGCACGCTCCTTCAACCTCGCCTGCGACGACATCAGTTACCGTGGCACCCATGCGGGTCACATCAGCCGCGTCACGGTCCGCCCCAATCAGATCACGCTTTACGACGACAAGGAAGGCGTCATGCGCAATGACATCTACGCCCTGCGACGATCAGGCGATCCTCAGAAAAAAGCGGAGGGCGACAGACTCGCCAAGAACGCCGTTATCAACTTCCCGCTAAAGCTGGAGCAGCATCGCTGGTATACTCTCAGTGTCGCGATCATCGGTGATCGCCTGACCGTGACCATCGACGGTAGGAAGGTCGGCGAATTGAGAAGCCCAGGCCTCGCTCACCCAACCAAGCCCAACCTCCGTCTCAGCGTCTGGGGTGCCGCTCCGGCCCAGGTGGTGCAGTTCGATGCGCTGCGCGTCTGGTCGGTCAAGTCAGCCGAAGGATCCTGACGCTGCGCAGGAATCAGCGCCACCTGTTTTCTGCTGAATGACAGATCTGCCTGTCTCGCCTGTGCGGGACCTTGCATTTCGCCAGCTTCTGAAGCTTCTGCCGTCCCATCCCAATCCTTCCAACCATGCGTGCGCTCTTTCGCCTCTGTCTGCTGCTGACAACCGTCCTCACGTACCTGAGAGCGACAGCCGCAGAACGGCCCAACATCATTCTCATTCTCACCGACGATCTCGGTTACGGAGACCTGAGCTGTTTCGGACAGAAGCACTTCAGGACGCCCGCACTTGACCGCATGTCAGCCGAAGGAGCGCGGCTTACGAACCACTATGCCGCCGCTCCCGTCTGCGCGCCGTCACGGGCTTCGCTGCTCCTCGGAGTCCATCAGGGTCACGCAAACGTGCGGGACAACCAATTCGACAAGGCCCTTGAGGACAACCACACGCTTGCCACGGTGCTCCGGCGCGCGGGTTACGCAACCACCGCCATTGGCAAATGGGGACTCCATGGCCAGCCGGTTGGAGGTGCTCCCACCGGTGCCGATCCCCATACTCCGGCTCATCCGCTCAACCGTGGCTTTGATCATTTCTACGGGGTGCTCCGTCACATTGACGGACACGAACACTACCCCAAGGAGGGGCTCTATTTTGCGGCAAAGGCGAAAGCCCGCGGTCCGGTCTTTGTCTGGGAGGATCGCACCAACGTCACCTCGGGATTGGATCGCTGCTACACGACGGATCTCTTCACCGCTCGTGCAAAGAAGTTCATCACCGAGCACAACGCGACAGCTCCCACCCAGCCGTTCTTTCTCTACCTCGCGTATGACACGCCCCACGCCGTTCTCGAGCTGCCGACACAGGCCTACCCGAAAGGCGGTGGACTCAAGGGTGGACTACAATGGCTCGGCCAGCCCGGACACATGATCAACACGGCCAGCGGTGTCATCGACTCCTGGACAGATCCGGAGCTTCTCTCCTCCAACAACGGCAAGGCTTGGGGAGAGGTCTATCGACGCCAGGCCACCAGTGTGCGCCGGATCGACGATGCGGTCGGCGATATTCTGAAGCTCCTGGCCGACCTCAAAATCGATTCCAATACCCTTGTCGTATTTACGTCCGACAACGGACCGGAGACGGAATCCATGCTGCCCGAGCCTTACACTCCCGAATTTTTCCGCAGCTATGGTCCCTTCGACGGTATCAAACGCGACCTTTGGGAAGGTGGCACCCGGGTGCCGACGCTCGCGCGCTGGCCCGCTCACATTCCCGCGGGACAGGTCATCGCTGAGCCGAGCGCACAGTGGGACTGGCTTCCTACCTTCGCAACACTCGCCGGATTACCTCCCCCCGCGCGGGCCGACGGCATTTCTCTCGTGCCCGTGCTCACCGGCGGACGCGCCTCGCCGTCGCCCCGGACGCTTTATTTCGAGTACTTTGTCAACGGGATGACCCCTTCCTACTCCGATTTCGAACCGCTCCACCGCGGTCGACGACGCAATCAGATGCAGGCAGTTCGATCCGGCGACTATGTCGGAGTCCGATACGATGTGAAGACTCCAGAGGCCCCCTTTGAGATCTACAACGTGGTGAACGATCCCAAGGAAGTCACGAATCTCGCCAATGAGTCAGGCATGGCTGCCATGCAGGCCCGCCTCCACGCCATCTCGCTCCAATCGCGTCGCCCGGATCCCGATGCCCCCCGGCCCTACGACCGTGAACTCGTTCCGGCCATTGAAGTCGCGACTCCGCTCGCCGGACTCGAATGGAAAGCCTGCGCCGGTAAATTTCCGTGGGTTCCCGATTTTGCCACGCTTTCACCCAAGGCGACCGGACGCACGGCGCGACCCAATCTGAACCTTGAAGAGATGGCCGATGCCTCCGGCGTGCTTTTTACCGGTTACCTCGAAGTCCCCGCTGACGGCGACTACGTGTTTCAACTGAACACCAGCACCCGGGCTTCCCTGCGACTGCATGACGCCCTCGTGATCGACTGCGATTTCGGTTATCGCCCCGGCACTGCTGTCACGGGCAGTGTCCGTCTTGCTGCCGGTCTGCATCCCGTGAGGTTATCCTGCCTGCGGAAGGCCTCTGGGATATCACAGCTTGATCTCGAATGGAGCGGCCCTGGATTTGTGATGGGGAGGATTCCGAATTCGGCCTGGCGTGCGCCCTGAGCGGATGCGTTCCACACTGCTACGCGGAAACCGACAGCAGGGCTTCAGCCATTCGGGATATCGGGCTCAACCAAGTTGGCAAGTTGGACAAGGGATTCCTGCCAGCC
Organism: Verrucomicrobiota bacterium; assembly: GCA_014584295.1. Taxonomy (GTDB): domain Bacteria; phylum Verrucomicrobiota; class Verrucomicrobiia; order Opitutales; family Opitutaceae; genus UBA6669. Next base: position 218,773 of record JACTNC010000019.1, on the reverse strand, counting down.
AAGGTAACACATTTCAGCGGGGATGACCGCAGGCACTCCCGCCTGCTCAATGTTCACCTCGGTGCCGCATAAAACCTTTTTCAAGGTCACGGTGACAGCCATCTCGCCCGGTAGATTCGGATCATCGAATTTGTCGCTGTAGCGCACCTTTTCTCCGGGCACGAGTTCGAGGTAGTGACCGCCAAAGGAATGGCTTTGGCCCGTACCGAAATTAGTGAAAGACATGCGGAAGCCTCCTCCGACCCGGGGATCGATCGAATGGACCTTGCAGGTGAAGCCATAGGGTGGAAGCCATTTGGCAAGGGCGTCCGCATCCAGGAAGGCCTTGTAGATTTTTTCGGGTGTAGAGCGGAACACACGGTGCAGTCGGATGGTATGGGTTTTCGAGGACATGGGGAAAATCTTCTGGATGGATGGATTTGTGTTTTCTGACTCTCTCAACGAACGGGATCCCGCATATTGGAGAGGCAAACGGAAAGTAGCGATTTCGCGTGATTGGCTGGATGTGAACGTGACCTATATTGGATCGAAGCGTTGCGGGAGCTTCCGTCTCGCGACTCTCGACTCAGCAAACCGCGAGCCTTGCGTAGTCGGTTTCGATCCGCGAATTTTGGAAAAGTTGATTGCTTCTCGATCCGGGCACGACGAAGCGTACCCCTCCCGGGTGAAGGAACGATTGGTCTTTATGTCAGCAATGGCGCCCTCTCCGGGTCAGTTCATCCCTTTCGTGCAGCTTCGATTTTCGCGATGTCGATCTTTCCCATCTCCATCATCGCGGCGAAGGCGCGCTTGGCCTCTGCCCCACCGGCGGCCATCGCTTCCAGTAGCACGCGCGGCGTGATCTGCCAGGACACTCCCCAGCGGTCCTTGCACCAGCCGCAGGCGCTTTCCTGCCCCCCATTGCCAACGATCGCGTTCCAATACCGGTCGGTCTCCTCCTGCGTGTCCGTGGCAACCATGAAGGAAAAAGCTTCACTCTGGGTAAACGCCGGCCCGCCATTGAGTCCGACGCAGGGAATGCCGAGGACCGTGAATTCGACCGTGATGATATCGCCTTCCTTGCCCGAAGGATAATCCCCGGGTGCCTTGTGGACCGCCGTCACCTGGCTGTCAGGAAAGGTAGCGGCGTAGAAGCGTGCCGCATCAAGGGCATCTTTGTTGTACCAAAGGCAGATTGTATTTTTGGGGATTGGCTTGTTCATGGGCGCGGGATTTCGAGGGGACACCGAATGCGATGCCCCGCATTCTTCCTACGAGCGACGGCAGGTCAATTGGACACATCACCCGAAGAATCTCTGTAAAAACATTCGCCACGAACCCAGTGGTTCTTAACGGAAGATGCCCATGGGGTTGAGCTTTAGGGAAGCTTTCCCATCCTAATAGTGATCATCCTCCCATCATGACAGCACTGGGTTCGCAAAACTCGCGGCAGACATAAAGTTGATTAGTAAAAGCTCAGGGAAACTGCTTCTGAAGCCGCTGCTCGTAGGCCGATTGGAGTCGTGCATGGGTGGCCCAGAAGGCGGGCAGTGCGGAACCTTCAAGCAGCGCGATAAGCAGGGCGACATGGGCGTGCCAGCCGGAAGCGTAGTTGCTCAGATCCGGAAGATCCTCGCCTTTCGCGCGGTGCGTGAGGACGAGAAGCACCTGGTTTCCCTCAGGGCTCAGCTCAAAGGTCACTTCCGAGTCGTCGCCACCAAAGGTGTAGACGAGCAGGCGCGGCGGCTCACAACGCAGCACACGGCCCTCAAACGTTACGCCAGGGTCATGGACGTGTTTATACTTTTCCGGCGGCGTTTCGCCCGGGGCAATGTCGGCATGTCGCATGGCAAAAACAACCCTGCCGCCCTTTCGGAGCTCCGTGATACCTCCGCCGAACCAGCGTGCTCGCTTTTCGGGATCAGTCAGGTATTCCCAGACGCGCTCGATCGGACCCGGAAGGATTCGGACAAGCCGGACTTCGCCGCGGGCTGTGAATTCGCCGTAGGCATCGTTGTCATTGGAGGAGTTTGATTTCATGGTTTGATTTTCCTTTTCGAGCGTTCGTCCTCAGCCCGCAACTCACGTTCAAGAGCATCGAGCCGACGGCTCCAGAAGGAGCGCGTCTTTTCGAGCCAGGCGCCAACCTGATCAAGGCCCTCGGGATTGAGGGACTGGATGCGCATCTGGCCCACAGCCCGTGTCCTTACCAGTCCGGCCTCACGCAGCACATTCAGATGCTGGGAAATGGCGGGGGCGCTGATGTCAAACGCATTCACCAGCTCTCCGGCCGTGCGGTCGCCTCTGGCGAGCAGTTCGACAATCCGCCGACGCGTGGAATCAGCAAGGGCTTCCAGACTGAGCATGTCACTGTTATTTCATTGATTGCTTAATTAAGCAATAACTAAAATAACAAGAGAAGAGACGAGATACGACCCACCCCCGTTTCGACCCACCCGGTCAAAAACATCCCTGACTTCAGTCCTTTGCCTCGGATTTCTTGCCATGCCACTTTCTGCCCTCCTTACTTGCCTGACCCGAAACGTCACCTCCCTGACCCTCACAGCTTTCCTTCACCATGAAAAATCCCGTCAACGTCGGCCTGATCGGCTCCCAATTCATCGCCTCAATTCACGCGGAGGCACTCAAGGCCTGTGCCCATTCAAGGCTCACAGCAGTCGCGTCGCCCACACCAGGGAATGCGGCTGCATTTGCCGCGCGGCACGGGATCCCGCACGCCTTCACCGACTACCGTCAACTGCTCGCGCTTCCCGAAATCCAAATGGTGGTCATCGGAATCCCCAATCACCTGCACTGCCAGGTCGTTGTGGAGGCGGCTGATGCCGGCAAACACATCGTCATTGAGAAGCCCCTTTGCCTGAACATCGCGGAAGCCGACCGCATGATCTCGGTCTGCCGGGCGCGCGGCGTGAAACTCATGTATGCGGAGGAATTGTGCTTCGCGCCAAAATATGTGCGACTCAAGCAGCTCCTCGATTGCGGCGCGTTGGGTCGCCCGACGCTGATCAAGCAGGCCGAGAAGCACGATGGCCCCCACGCCGCGCATTTCTGGGATGTCGAACGCTCCGGTGGCGGCGTCACGATGGACATGGGCTGCCATTCGATCGAGTTCTTCCGATGGATGTTGGGACGGGGTCCCGTGAAATCCGTTTACGCTCAGATGAACACGTCGATGCACAGCGCGAAGACACGGGGCGACGACAATGCGATCATCCTGCTGGAATTCGCAAACGGTGTGGTGTGCATGGCTGAGCAGAGCTGGACGAAACTCGGAGGCATGGACGATCGCGCGGAAGTTTACGGCACCGAAGGCGTGGCCTATGCCGACCTCCTGCGTGGCAATGCAATCGAGACGTACAGCGCTGGAGGCTATGAGTACGCCGTCGAAAAGGCGGGATCCACCAAGGGATGGAGCTTCACGATCTATGAAGAGGCATGGAACTACGGCTTCCATGGCGAGATGGCGCACTTCATCGATTGTGTGCAGAACGATCGTCAGCCGCTTGTCACCGGCGAGGACGGACGCGCGGTTCTCGAAATCATCTTCGCCGCCTACGAATCCGCCCGCACAGGGCGCAAGGTTGAACTTCCCTTCCACACGACCGCCAAGCGCCCGATCGACCTGTGGCGGCCTGCCACGTGATGCGGCTTTCCGCGTGGCTGCGTGGAACTGCGATCCTGTGGGTTAATGGTCAAAAGCGCCACATCGTTTGGGGATCAAGAAGAGGAACTGGAACTTCGCACTGCGGGCTGGAGTCATACAGGGCACGACGAAGCGTGTCCCTCCAATCCTCGTTCCAAGCACAACGAAGCATTCAAATCCTTTTTTCAATCCGCGTATGACGAATCGTTCGCTTCCTTTTCTCGATCCGAACATGATAAGGCGTTCGCTTCCTTTTTTTGGTCCGGACATGACGAAGGGTGTGCCTGCTTTTCTCGAATCGGGCGCAAACAATGTGGCGCGCCCCTCCCGTTTTGATTGTGTCGGGCACTCCGGATGCTGACTCTCGCCCTGCTTGACCGTTGCACCGGGCACGGATTCCAGTCTCGTAAGTTCCCATCGCGCCAATCCCATGTTTCGCCTGCCATTTCTTCTCGTTGTCTTCGGAACCCTGTCCGCCATCTCCGCGTTCGCGGTCCATGTGGCGCCCAACGACCCGCATATCGAATGGACGGGAGCCCCGTTCGCAAAAGTGAGCCCCAACCTCGTGGAGTTTCGCCGGTTCTCGGATGACTGCCTCGCAAACGCGACAGCGTTCCTGCGGGAGAGCAAAGCCACAACAACGACGGGAGTTGTCATCCGGTTCACCACCACAAGCGCTCGCATGACCGCAAATTTCCGGGTGCTGCCAGGCGACAACCGTGGATCGTGGTTTGGTATCTATCAGAACGGCGTGCGCACCGCGGAAATGAAGGTCGACAAGTCCATGAGCACCTTTGGGCTCGACCTCGTTTCAGTCGCTGCGGGCTCTCCGGTGACCTTCGAAATCGTGATGCCGATTTTCTCAAACTGCGCACTCACGGGATTGGACCTTTCCGACGGTACTCTGCTCCGGAATCCGGAGTTAAACCGACCGGTCTATGCGGCCATGGGTGACTCCATCACCCACGGCACAGGTCAGGACGCTACCTGGCAGACTTACGCCTGGATCGTGGCTCAGGACAAGGGATGGGCACTCGAGAATCTCGCAGTCGGAGGCAGCCGGGTGACACCCCCTATCGGCGATGACATCAAGGGCAGGAGAATCGATGTCATCAGCATCTTGATCGGCTACAACGACTGGAACATTGTCAATGACCCAGCGGTTTACCGCGCAAACTACGAATCGCTTCTCAAGAACATCCGCAAGCATCAGCCTCGGGCTGCCATTCTGTGCATCACTCCTCTCTACAGCAGCAAAAGCAAACCTTCGGGGCCAGGTGTCACCGAGACTCTCGATCCCTATCGCGACATTGTTCGATCGCTTGTCCGATCGCACTCCGCTCAGGGAGATGACCGAATTTTCCTGATCGAGGGCTTGTCGATTTCCGACGCCGCGGATGTCTCAAAGGATGGCGTTCACCTGTCCATCCCTGGCGCAGCACGTGTTGCCGAAAGACTGTCCCGAGCAATCGAAAAGCTCGATCTGAAGCTCACTGGGCAACCTCGCACCAGATCCGCTGCGCACTGAGCTGAAACCTGCGCTGGCGCGCATCAGCGGGATATTTCGCAAAGTCCGCGCACGCGTCCTATTCTACAGAAAACTTGTAGATGGTCGTCGTCTGGTAGCGCGACCCCGGCCGCAGGATTGTCGAGGGAAAATTCGGATGGTTGGGGGAGTCCGGATAGTGCTGGGTCTCCAGACACAGACCGCCTCGAATCACGTATGCCGTGCCCGATTTTCCGACATAGGAGTTGTTGAGGTAATTTCCGGTGTAGAACTGGACACCCGGCTCTTCAGTCCAAACTTCCATGACGCGCCCTGATTGCGGTTCGAAGACTCTTGCCGCGCGCCTCAATTCGCCCGGTTTCCCATCGATCACCCAGTTGAGGTCATAACCATCGCCGTGGGCGAGTTGCGGATGCTTCACCTGGATGCGTTCACCGATAGCATGGGGCGTAGTGAAGTCCATCGGAGTTCCGGCAACGGACTCAAGTTCGCCCGTTGGAATCTGCCCTGCATTCACCGGCGTGTAGCGTGACGCGTTCAAGGTAAGCACATGGTCGAGAATGTCACCCTGTCCCTCACCCTTGAGATTGAAATACGAATGCTGGGTGAGGTTGACCGGCGTGGCCTTGTCGGTCGTGGCTGAGTACTCGATTTTCAGGGAGTTGTCGTTCCCCAGCCAATAGTGCACCGTGACATCAAGGTTGCCCGGATAACCCTCCTCGCCATCCGGGCTGAGGTAGTGCAGCTTGAGACCCGGAGTGTTGTTGGTAAGCAGCGGCTCGGCGTGCCATAGGACTTTGTCAAAACCCCGTTTTCCACCGTGGAGATGGCAGGGAATGCCACCGGGTTTGTTGTTGGTCGCCAGCGTGTAGGTGCGCCCATCGACGGTGAACTTGCCGCCGGCGATGCGATTTCCATAACGCCCCACGATCGCTCCGAAGAAGGGCGAAGCGCGGACATAGTCGCGCACCGAATTGTACCCGAGCACCACGTCGTCGAGGTGACCCTTGCGATTCGGCACGAGCAGCCGGACGATGATCCCGCCGTAATTCGTGATATCCGCACGAACACCGTTGGCGTTGACCAGCGTGTACAAGGTGCATTCCCGACCGTCCTCAAGTTTGCCAAATAAATTCATGGTGACCGATGATGCCGTTTGAGAAAGAGCGCCAACGGGAACGAGGGCAAGGGCAAGGACCCAAAACTGAAGAAGGCTTCGCACCATGGGTGAAGGGGTATTGGACGAGAGGCGGGACCCACGATGCCCCAGTGCGACCCGTCTCGGCAACTCAATTGGAATGCGAGAGGAACCAGTCGTAGAGATCCAGCCCCGCGTACACCCGCCTCCAGACATCGTGACCCATGTCGGCCTCGATGGTGAAGCGAACGTCGCGATGCCCCGCTTTCTCGAGTGCATTCAGCGCAGGATAAAAGTAGGCAAGCCTTACGGTGGTGTCCCTTCCTCCCGCAAAAACCCACAGGGGCACCTTCGCGAGGGCGGGCGCCATGTCGGGCATGCCGAATCCCGCGATGGGTGCGATCGCTGCAAAACGATCCGGATGCTCGGAGGCAAGGGTCCACGTGCCAAATCCGCCCATGCTGATTCCCGTGAGATATACCCGCCGTGGGTCGCCGCCGTATTTGGAAATCACATCGTCCAGAATGCCCATTACTTCATCGGCGAGAAGGCTCCACCCCCTGCGCGCCGGTATCGCGTTTCCCTGCACCTTGGAGAAATCTTCCGACAATTGCCCCTGCATGGGATCCTTGCCCGAATAGTGGGGAGGATAAGGGTGACGGCCGGAAGCGAGGCGCCGCGGGATGTCCTCCGGCTTGCGGTTCTTGATGTAACTGACCTCGCCCTGATCCTGCATGGGCATCTGCGGTGAGATGATGATGAAGGGAAGATCGCGACGCTGACACCAGGCCTCAAAGAGCGGCCCGTGTTTCAACACATAATCGAGTTCCCCCTTGCCGTCGCCCCGTTCCCCGTTGCCATGCAGGAACAGGATCACGGGCCAATGGTCTCGCTCGCCATGCCCCGGCGGCAGATAGAGCAGGTAACCCCGCTCGGCATTGAGGACCTCGCTGTGGTAGGTCGGACGGAGCAGCTGCGGCTCGGAAGCGGCAACTGCAACATTCACGACGACCAGGGCGGCAAAGAACGAGCACTTGAGTAATTTCATCGTGTAAGAAGCGAACCTCGACAACCCGGAGGGACAACACTCCGACTCCACTACAAAGGCGTCATGGTTTGACTGATGACAAGCGTGTTTCGATCTCCGCGGCCTCAGTTTGGGGATGGGGGCGGTCAAGCAATTCTCGTCTGAGGCACGCGCCGCTCAGAGCCTCCATCGGTCAACTTGACAACTAGTCTCGTTCGCCGCTATTGTCCGGTGTGCCCACCGCTACGTTCACCATCGGCCAGTTCAAATCGCGCCTGCCCGAAGCCCTCTCGCTCGTCGAGAAAGGAGGATCCGTCATTGTCACTTATGGGCGCAACAAACGCCCTGTCGCGGTGCTCGCTCCTCCTCCCCGGTCTGCCAAACGCAAGCTGGGCCACCTTGCTGGTAAAGTGCGGGTCGCCATAGCCTCCGATTGGGAACTGAGTGACAGCACCTTTCTTGGCGAATGAAGTATCTCCTCGATACGTGTGCCATGCTCTGGGCGTTGCAGGACACGGCCCGCCTCTCGGCCACGGCAAGAAAATCCCTGAAGAACTCGCAAAACACCATCGCTGTCAGCGTCGTCTCCTACTGGGAGATCAGCCTCAAACGCGGGCTCGGAAAACTCACCCTCGATGGAGCCGAACCTGAGGACTTCCCCCGCTTTGTCGCCGAGGCAGGATGGAGCACCCTGCCACTCTCGCCGGAAACTGCCGCCAGTTCCGGCCGCCTGCCCCTCCTTCCAGATCATCGCGATCCCTTTGATCGTCTGCTGGTCTGGAGCGCGCTCCGCGAAAATCTCACCCTCGTCTCCCGCGATGGCATCATGCGGGCCTATGCCCCCTATGGACTGAAGGTCTGCTGGTAGAATCCCTCGGAGCGCTCGTTGACTGCAAGAAGGCTCAGGTTGGATTTGCCCCAGTTTGATCCTTTCTCAGCGCCTTCTACGCTTTGAGTTGGTCCCCAAGCGTTGGACAGCGGATTGAGGAAAACTAGTAAAGACAGACGCATTGGGTAGTGGGGCCGGTTCGAAGCCTGTGCAATTCTTGGTCAAAGTGGATTGATGCCCCTCGGATGAATACACCTCGGGCATTAGATTTACCCTCGGGTTTCACCGGCGGATGCAGATCGTGGATTCAATTCTCCGGGAGCCGAACTGCGTGAGGCTGCGTCGTCTGTGGATCTCCTTCTCCGGGAAGTATTGCTTTTTTCAAACCCGGGAGCTGGAAGCTCCCGCTACCATCGGCACGCGTTCTCCGTTTCCGTGCAGAGACACGATCACCGGCCAAGGGTCTCTTTCGCCATGCGCCGGGTGAGTTAGAGCAGGTAGCCATGCTCGGGCTTTGGGCACATGGTGGATGGTCGGGGTGGACGGCTTGAATGGGCATGGGATTCCTTGAAGGCATTCGGAAGAATTCCCCTCGTTGAATGCCTTCATTCGGTTTGCTCTTCCGCAGCCCGTGCCTAATTCCCTAGTCCACGCCGTACATCCACGCTCCTCAACTTCCAACCATGTCCTCCCCTACCATCGAAAACGTCGTCATCATCGGCACCGGCTGCGCCGGCCTGACCGCCGCCATTTATACGGCCCGCGCGAATCTGAGCCCGCTGGTGCTCGAAGGCACGGTCCCGGGCGGGCAATTGACCACCACAAGCGAGGTGGAGAATTTTCCCGGCTTTCCCGAGGGAGTTGATGGCTATCAGTTGATGGACAACCTCCGCCAGCAGGCTACCCGCTTTGGCACCCGTTTTGAGCAGGCAGTGGTTACGTCCGTCGACTTCAGTACATCGCCCCGCAGGATCATCTGCGGAGATCGCACCATCCTTGCGAAGGCGGTCATTGTTTCCACCGGTGCCTCGCCGCGCATGACCGGTGTTCCGGGTGAGAAGGAGCTTTACGGCGGCAAGGGTGTCACCACGTGCGCGACCTGCGACGGCGCATTCTATCGCAACATGGATGTGGCCGTCATCGGCGGCGGCGACAGTGCGGCTGAAGAGGCTCTTTTCCTCACGCGGTTCGCAAGCAAGGTCTACCTCGTCCACCGCCGCGACACGCTGCGCGCTTCGAAAATCATGGCGGATCGTGCGACCTCGCATCCGAAAATCCAGCCTGTCTGGGACAGCATACCGGTCGCAGTGGAGGGTGTCGGCGAGGGTGCAGTTTCGGGTCTGAAGGTCAGGAATCTCAAGACCGGCGCGGAATCCGTGCTGCCGGTCAAAGGCGTGTTTGTCGCAATCGGTCATGTGCCGAACACGGCGCCGTTCACTCCGGCACTGGAAACCGACGAAGGTGGCTATTTTGTGCCCCAGGCGGGATCTCAGGTCAAAACGCGCGTTCCCGGCGTCTACGTGGCAGGTGACTGCGCAGATCACGTCTATCGCCAGGCGATCACGGCTGCCGGCATGGGCTGTCAGGCAGCCATTGAGGCTGAGCGCTGGCTTGCCGAACACGGGGCATAGGCGACTGAGCACCCTACGACGTATTCTATGCAATCCACTGCAAATAAGTCTGTTGCATAGATCATCAGTCGAGTTCGATGCATGGAGTAGCGGCGAGAGCAAGCAATAATTAGAATAATTCTAATTATTGCTTGCAACTTAGACACAGTCTCATCCATTGCTGGGTTACATCATGATTCCATTGGCGCAAGTAACCTCAGACGCACTTTCCCAGAGGCTTGGAGAAAGCGGTCTTCGCAGCACGCCGCAGCGGGAAATTGTCTACGACATCCTGATCAAGCGTCGTGATCACCCCACGGCCGATGAGGTTTTTGCCCGGGTGAAGGCCGAGCTGCCGACCATTTCGCTGGCGACCGTTTACAACTGCCTGGAAGCCTTGGTGCAGTGCAACTTGATCCGGCAGGTAAACTTCGACCGCGGTCCCACACGGTACTGCCCAAACCTTCATCCGCACGCCCACTTTCACGACGAAGTCACGGGATCCACTTACGACATCGACCTTCCTCCGGGGATCGTCGAGCAACTGAAGGCCCAACTGCCTGAGGGCTATGCGGTATCGGACGTCGAAATCATGTTCAGGGGAAAAACCCGTGAACGCCGACCCGCAACCGTCGAGCACACCACACGCTAAGCCGCCAAGTTCACTCCCTTTTCCACACATGTCCTCACTCGAAATCCGCAACCTCCATGTAGCCATCGGCGAAAAGCCCATCGTCAAGGGCCTTTCGCTGACCATCAATCCCGGCGAAGTCCATGCGATCATGGGCCCCAATGGCACGGGCAAGTCGACCCTGGCGAAGGCGATTGCGGGTCATCCCGACTACACGATCACGCAGGGCGACGTCCTTCTCGGCGGCAAGTCGATCCTCGAACAGGAACCGGATGAACGCGCGCGTGCAGGCATCTTCCTCGCGTTCCAATATCCTTCCGAGATCCCCGGTGTCTCCATCGCCAACTTCCTTCGCGCTGCCGTCCAGGCCCGCATGGGCGAAGGGGAGGAGCTTGACGCCACCGCATACTACAAGCGGCTCTACCAGAAGATGGACCTTCTCAAGATCGACCGGAAGTTCACCTCGCGCTCCGTAAACGAAGGTTTCTCCGGGGGAGAAAAGAAGCGCTGCGAGATCCTGCAGATGGCCATGCTCGAGCCCCGTTTCGCGCTGATGGATGAAACCGACTCCGGCCTCGACATCGATGCCCTGCGCATCGTTGCCGAGGGCGTCAATACGCTCCGTGGCCCCGGACTTGGCGTCATGCTCATCACCCACTACCAGCGGCTGCTGGAACACATCGTACCGGATTTCGTGCACGTCATGTACGACGGACGCATCGTGAAGAGCGGCGACAAGTCACTCGCGCTCGAACTCGAATCTCGCGGCTACGACTGGGTCAAGCAGGAGCTGGCCGTCGCCTGACCCCCGGGTCCCGAGAGGCGGACTGCCACACTTGCGAACTCTGAAACCTTTTTGTTTGGACTGCCATGAAAACTCCCACCGACCTCGAAACCGAGCCTGCCGTTGACGTCGCCGAAAACCCGGCCCTCGGCATCGATCAGGCCGCAGGCGACTTCAGCTACGACGTCTCCTACGCGTACGATGCCGGCGTCGGGCTCAACGAGAACACCGTGCGCTACATCAGTTCCGTGAAGAAGGAGGCTCCATGGATCCTCGATTTCCGCCTGAATGCGCTCAAGACCTTCCTCGCGAAACCGCTGCCCACGCATTGGGCGACGCGGGATCTCGAGAATGTGGAGTTCGACAAGATCCGCTACTATCTCTCGCAGGGACAGAAACCGAAGCGCACCTGGGACGAGGTTCCCGACGACATCAAGAAGACATTCGAGCGCCTTGGTGTGCCCGAGCAGGAGCGCAAGTTCCTCGCCGGCGTCGAGGCCCAGTTCGACAGCGAGGCAGCCTATTCGAACATCAAGGACATCGTCGCAAAGCAGGGCGTCATTTTCCTCAACTCAACCGCCGCCCTGCGTGAACATCCGGAGATTTTCCGCAAGTTCTTCGGCAAGGTGATTCCGACGGGCGACAACAAGTTCTCTGCGCTGAACAGCGCCGTGTTTTCTGGCGGCTCTTTCATCTACGTGCCCAAGGGAGTGAAGGTCGCCCAGCCGCTTCAGGCCTATTTCCGCATCAATGCGGAAAACTTCGGTCAATTCGAGCGCACCCTGATCATCGCCGATGAGGGCAGCGAAGTGACCTACATGGAGGGCTGCACCGCGCCGAAGTTCTCGACCTCGACCCTGCACAGCGCCGTAGTTGAGCTGGTTGCTCTCAAGGGAGCGAAGATCCAGTACATCACTGTCCAGAACTGGGCGCCCAATGTCTTCAACCTGGTGACCAAACGCGGCGTCGCCCACGAGGACGCCGAAATCAAGTGGATCGACTGCAACATCGGCAGCCGCCTGACCATGAAGTATCCGGGCGTCGTCCTCAAGGGTCGCAGGGCCCGCGGCGAAGTCATCTCCATCGCGCTCGCCAACGACGGCCAGCATCAGGACACCGGCGCCAAGATGATCCACGCCGCGGACGAGACCACGTCAACGATCATCTCAAAATCCATCTCCGTCGGCCAGGGCCGGGCCACCTACCGCGGCCAGGTCCACATGGGCAAGCATCTCAAGAACTGCAAGAACAACACCGAGTGCGACGCCCTGCTGATCAACACCAACAGTCGCACGGACACCTACCCGGCCATCACCGTCAGGGGCGACACCCATGCGGTGCAGCACGAGGCCAGCGTCTCCAAGGTAAACGAGGAGCAGATTTTCTACATGCAGCAGCGCGGCTTGACTGAGGCGCAGGCGATGAGCCTCGCGGTAAACGGATTCGTAAACGACCTGGTCCGCCAGTTCCCGATGGAGTACAGCGTCGAGTTGAAGCGTCTCATCGACCTTGAAATGGAAGGTTCCGTCGGCTGAGGCACACCCATGAGCACATCCCTCTCACCCACTCCCGCGACCAATCCCATCGGCGACTTCACCGCCGACCGGTTCAACGCCCACCTGGCGGGAATTCCACACTCAGTTCCCGCATGGTGGATCGAGCGGAAGCGCAACGCCTATGCAGAGTTCGCCTCGCTTCCCATGCCGGCGCGCACCGATGAAACCTGGCGTTTCAGCAGCCGCGAGCATCTTTCCCTGTCCGGCTTCAGCTCATCCACCGCAGAAACAAAAGCAGTCTCTCCTGCCACCGGAATCGAGATTGAAGATGCGACGGCACGACTCACCTTCGTCGACGGAAAACTCTCAGGGCGAACGCCATTGAGCCGCGAACTGGCATCCTCCGGCGTCGTCGCGGGCACGATCCTTGAGGGCCTTACGACCCATTCGGAACTCCTGCGCAAACATTTCATGGCGCAGCCGCAGAAGCTCGGTTCGGAGAAATTTGCCGCGCTTCACACCGCGTTCATTCCAGACGGCGCCTTCATTTATGTACCCAGGAACGTTGAGCTGAAATCCCCCATCGTCATCACCCATGTCTCGACAGGTGCTGGCTCGGCGGTTTTTCCGCACACGCTCGTTGTCGCTGAGGAGAATTCCCGGGTGACGGTTGTCGACGTGTTCGTCACTCTGGACGAAAGCAATGCCACGAGGGCCCCCGAGTCGAAGGCCACGCTCAATGCCTTCGCGTGCGGAGCGAACGACCTCTATGCCGCCCACGGAGCCTCGATCAATTACGCGGCCGCACAACTCTGGTCGGACACGACGCTATCCTTCCAGTTGAATTCCACATTGGTCCGGCGGGATGCGCGTGTTCAGTCGCTCAATCTCCATCTTGGCGGAAGCCAGGCGCGCCACGAGTCGCTCTCCCAACTCCAGGCACCCGGCGCGTTTTCCGAAATGCTCGCAATCTCCCTCGCGTCCGGAAACCAGGAGTTTGACCAGCGCACGTTGCAGGTCCACCAGGCTCCGAACACCAAGAGCGATCTTCTCTACAAGAACGCCCTCCTCGACAAGGCCAGGACCATTTTTTCGGGGCTGATCATCGTCGATTCCGATGCGCAGAAGACCGACGCCTACCAGAGCAACCGCAACCTCATGCTCTCGGACAACGCCGATGCCTGCAGCCTTCCGGGCCTCGAGATTCAGGCGAATGACGTCCGCTGCACCCACGGTTCCACCACGAGCAGGATCGACCCCTCGCAGCTCTTCTACCTCGAATCGCGCGGAATTTCGCCCGCGGTCGCGAGGGAACTGCTTGTCTTCGGTTTCTTCGAGGAGGTCCTCAATCGCCTCGAAAACGAATCCCTTCATGCGGTCCTGATCAGGCTGATCGAACATCATTTCCGCCGCGCCTGGCAGCCTCCCACCAAGTAATCCTCCCCGTCTCAACCGTTGCCGTATGTCCAAGGCCAAGGAACGAATCCTCTCCCGCGAAGTCGTCGCCACGCAGATTCCGAGCGGCGACAAGCAGATCCTCCCCGCTGAAACGCGACTTTTTATTCACCAGACCCTCGGCGGGAGCTACACGATCCAGACTGATTTCGGTCTCTTCCGCATCGACGGCAAGGATGGCGACGCCATTGGGGAATCCGTTGCCAGCGAAAAAATTCTCGCGCCAACGACAAGCGACGGCGCCCCTGATCCCGCCGCCGTGTGGGATCAGCTAAAGAACGTATACGATCCGGAGATTCCCGTTAACATCGTCGATCTCGGCCTGATCTATTCGATGGACATCGAGAAGATCGAGGAAGGGGAAGGCGGCTACCGCGTGAATGTCGCTATGACACTCACTGCTCCAGGCTGTGGCATGGGACCGGCCATTGCCGAGGACGCGAAGACGAAGATTCTGCTCGTCCCGGGGGTCACTTCGGCGGTGGTCAATATCACCTGGGAACCGCCCTGGAACCAATCCATGATCAGTGAAGAGGGGAAGATGAAGCTAGGTCTCATCTGAGCGCTCCCCGTTGCCTCTCATCTGCGGGAAACCGCAGCGATTGGCATTCTAAGAAGTTCCGGGTTGCCCGAGGCCTGTCGACCCTTCACCCATGGGGTGAATGTTGCAGGCTCATTCCGCCACAGACCGCAGTTGGAACCACTGAATCCCCCCGTGAACATCCTGTTCGTCAATTACGGCGACTTCACCACCAACAGCATCAACCACATCTCGGGCTTTGCACGAGAGCTGACCAAGGCCGGCCACGCCTGTATCGTCGCGGTGCCGGATCGGAAGGAGACCGTTTCAGTCGTCGCTGAGCCAAGATTCGAAGCAGCGACCTTTGACGAGCTGCTCAAGAACCCGTCGCTGTTTCCCGACGGCAGGCCCGCAGACATTCTGCACGCGTGGACGCCGCGCGAGGTGGTTCGCCGTTTCGTTATCTCGTACAAGAGATTGGCCCCGTCCCGCCTTGTGGTGCACCTCGAGGACAACGAGGAGTTTCTCGTTGAGTCCTACATGGGCACACCGATCAGGGAATTGCGTGCATCCCTGGAATCCGACTACCCCAAGCCTCTTCTCTCCGGTCTCCCCCACCCTCTCCGCTACCGCACGCTTCTGCGGCTGGCCGACGGTGTTTCGGTCATCGTGGACACACTCCGCCAGTTTGTACCCGCGGGAACACCGGTGATGACGCTGCCGCCGGGTGTCGATTTCACATTCTACCGCCCGCTTCCTCCACGCGCAGAGTTGAGGAAGGAACTTGGACTCGCAGATCACGAAAAGGTCATCGTATTCACGGGAAGCAACACCTTCGCCAATGAAAGGGAGATCCTTGATCTCTATCTCGCAGTCAAACTGCTCAACGAACAGGGTGTGCCCACGCGATTGATCCGCACCGGCTTCAACAGCCCCCAATTCATCGAATCACTTCCCTCTGACTGGCGCACTTGGACCATCGACCTTGGCTTCGTTGAAAAATCGCGCCTGCCCGAACTGCTGGCCTTGAGCGATGTGCTGGTCCAGCCGGGGCAGCCCGGACGCTTCAACGATTTTCGCCTCCCTTCAAAACTCCCGGAATACCTCGCGAGCGGCCGCCCTGTTGTGACAATCGCGTCCAATCTCGGCCTGGAGCTTCAGGACGGAAAGAACGCCATCATCCTCCGGAAGTCACAGCCACAGGACATTGCCGACGCATGCAGGCGCGTCTTTGAGGATCCGGAAGCGGCGTCCAGAATCGGAAGTTCTGGTGTCAGGTTTGCGCGCGAACACTTCGATCTGCCACAGTCTTCACAACGCCTCGCGGCGTTCTATGCCGAATTGGCCGCCCGCCCACCCCGCTCCGCCTGGTCAGGCCAGTCCGATGGCAGCGATGTCACCCTCCTGTCTCGTCACCTGGAAGATCTGCTCCAATCCCTCCCCGCCCCATCCATTCCGCTGTGGTCCGAAATCCTCTCGATGGTCGGGGACTTCTCGCTGCTTTCGCGTCAACTGGAAACCTCCGCTGAACATGCGGAGCGCACCCTGCGCAATGCCTGCGACAAATTGGAGAAGGAACGCGATGATTGGAAACACGGCTGGATGCTGACCGACCAGCATGCCAAGAACATCACCGCCACCCTGGAGGCCACACGATTCCATGTGACCAACCTGGAGCGGACGCTTGATGCGCTTGAAAAGGATCGCGATCGCGCAGAAAAACATCGCGAACACATCGAAACCCTTCTGCGCTCCGCCCGGAATCAGGTTCAATCGTTTGAGACCGCACTTGTTGAGGCGGAATCCGCCCTTGGACGGAAGGCTGATGCGCTCGCAATTGCAGAGCAACGCCTTGAGCAAACCCAAAATCACGCGAAGAATCTGGAGCAGGCGCTCGCCATCACACGCGAAGATCTCGCCAGAAACGATCAGTGGCGACAAAGGATCGAGTCCGAGCTGACAAACGCCGGCGCAAGAATTGCCGCACTTGATGCGTCGCTCGCAAAGTCAGACTACGAACTGGCACAGACTCGCGCGCGCGCCCTCGCGCTTGGGCATCGCTCGCGCGAGGAGATCGAGAAGCTCCGCACGTCCCTCCTGCAGGGAGGCGAAGTGATTGCCCAGCGGGAACGGAAAATCAGGAGCATGCAGCAGTCGTTCTCGTGGAAGGTCACCGCTCCACTCCGATCGCTCAGGCGCCTGCTCGTCGATCCGTTCACGAAATCGAAGAAGAAGGAAGGTCAAGGTTCCCCCGCGGCTCAAATCCAAGAGAGCGCGCTTGCCTTTAATCCCGGAGATTTCGTCGAGCCCATCACGGCGTTCCTGTACAGCATCGACTATCCGCAGGCGTGGAGCTTCTCCATCAACAAGATCGTCGTGCGCGGGTGGTGCCTCACACGTCAGCCCATTCCCCTCAAGAAGATCAGGGCACGGATCGGAGAGCGGACCTTCAACGGTGTCTATGGACTCAAACGCATGGACGTCCTGGCATCCCTGCGCGATCTTCCCCAGGCAGAGTACTGCGGGTTCAAGATCGACGTCCCCCTTGAGGAGGCCGATCAGGAAATCATCCTTGAGGTCGCGGACGAGCATGGCGCCTGGCACCGCTTCTTTTCTGCCGGGCTGAAGGTTGGTCCGAACCACGGGCAGCCGGAACTGACCAGTTACGAGCAATGGGCTGCAACCTACGACTCGCATTCGCGTGAATCGATCGAAAGCCTTCGCCAGCACGCCACCTCGCTTGCCCGCAAACCGCTCATCTCGATCCTCATGCCGGTCTACCACCGAAAGCCGGAGGATGAGGTCTGGCTCAGGAAGGCCATCGACAGTGTCCTGAATCAGGCCTACCCAAACTGGGAGCTCTGCATCGCAGACGATGCGTCCCCCGCCTCACACGTGAGGCCACTGCTCGAATCCTTGGCGAAGAAGGACCCCCGCATACGGCCGGTGTTTCGAGCCACCAATGGTCACATTTCCGCCGCGTCCAACTCGGCGCTCGAAATCGCGACCGGGGAATTCATCGCGCTGCTCGATCACGATGACGAGCTGGCACCCCACGCGCTCTACGAGGTCGCTGCGCTTCTCTGCGCGAGACCCGATACGGATCTGATCTATAGCGACGAAGACAAGATCGACGAGGAGGGACGTCGGCATGAGCCCTACTTCAAGCCGGACTTCCTGCCCGATCTCTTCACGGCGCAGAACTACCTGTCCCACCTGTCAGTCTACCGCGCGGAAGTCATGCGATCAGTCGGTGGCTTCCGCGTCGGCTATGAAGGGAGTCAGGACTGGGACCTCGCGCTGCGTGTCGTCGAGCGCACCACACCGTCACGCATCCAGCACATCCCGAAAGTGCTCTATCACTGGCGCGCCATTCCCGGATCCACGGCCATGCTGCTGAGCGAAAAGAACTATCCGGTTGAAGCCGCCCGCCGTGCGCTATCCGATCATTTTCAACGGATCGGCGAGCGAGTTGAATTGATCCCGGTACCGGGCGACCACTGGAGAGTGAAACGACCGATTCCCGACTTGCCGCCCTTGGTGTCGTTGATCATTCCCTCGCGCAACGGGCTTAAACTGCTCTCGCGTTGCGTCGACACGATCCTCGCGAAGACCGATTACCCCAACTACGAAATTGTCATCGTCGACAACGGATCGGATGACCCGGCCACGCTTGCCTACCTTCAGCAGATCGCGGGCGACAGGGTTGTCGTGCTGCGCTACGACACGCCTTTCAACTATTCAGCGATCAACAATCACGGTGTGAAACACGCGCGAGGCGAGATCATCGGACTCCTCAACAACGACCTGGAAATCATTCATGGCGACTGGTTGCGCGAGATGGTGAGTCAGGCCGTGCGCCCGGAGATCGGATGCGTCGGAGCCATGCTCTACTATCCTAACGAGACCATCCAGCATGCCGGCGTGATCATCGGGCTTGGTGGCGTCGCGGGACATGGATTCCGGGATTTCCCGCGCGGGACCGAGGGCAAGTTCAATCGCGCGCGACTGGCTCAGAACTACAGCTCCGTCACCGCAGCCTGTCTTGTCGTTCGCCGCGCGATCTTTGAACAGGTGGGAGGCCTGGACGAGGAACTCGCTGTCGCCTTCAACGACATCGATTTCTGCCTGAAGGTTCAGCAGGCCGGGTACCGCAACCTATGGACCCCGTTTGCCGAGTGTTATCATCATGAGAGCGCGAGCCGGGGCGCTGAAGACACACCGGAGAAACACGAACGTTTCCGAAAGGAAGTCGAAACGATGCTCCAGCGGTGGAAGGCACAGATCGCGCATGATCCCGCCTACAATCCCAACCTCACTCTTGAGCTCACGGACTTTTCACTCGCGGCGCCTCCAAGAGGCTGGGCGCCCTGAATCGTGGCCTGACCCAGGTCAGATCTTGTTTTCTATCACGTAGGGATCCTGGAGCAGGGCATCAATGCCCCGGGCCGCGACAAATTCCTTCAACTGGGGGTTATCGCCGTGGCGCTGGAGCGATTTTTCCAGCAATGAGCGGGCGTCCTTCTCACGATCGAGCAGGAGCAGAATGTGGAACTGGGGAATAAGGTGCACGACGTTCTTTGTACGGTCATAGCGGCTCTCGTGGATCGCCAGGGCCCTCTTGTAGCAGGCCTTGGCCTCGCTCAGGTTGTTCAACCGCTTTTGCGTCGCTCCGAGGTCCACCCACCACTCCGGAATATCGTCGCGCAGCTTGGTGGCCTTGGTCAGCGTTTCAACGACCCGTGGGTAGTCCT
Organism: Verrucomicrobiota bacterium; assembly: GCA_014584295.1. Lineage (GTDB taxonomy): Bacteria > Verrucomicrobiota > Verrucomicrobiia > Opitutales > Opitutaceae > UBA6669. The sequence continues at coordinate 199,379 of JACTNC010000019.1, read as the reverse complement.
TCAACTGGAGCGCAAAGGCGGCCTCGGCCACCAGCGACTCAGCCTCGGCAGCCACGGCACGGGTGACCTCCTTCGGCTCTGCCACCGTGGTGCCGGCCGCAACGGTCTCCTTGCTGCACGCCGTAGCCCCCAGTAGAATGACCAATGCAAGACTGCACAGGCGGAAGGTATCGAGGGAATGTTCGATCTTCAGGAAAGGTTTCATGGAAACCTCCCAGACTAAGGGAATATTCCCAGAGTTTGAAAGCACCAAAGATACCGGAAATGCCAGTCCCCTGCGGACCCCGTCGCCCTCTACACTTTTGACCAAAGTCGCCTCAGACAAGGTCGGGGGGCACTGTCGCTATCGCTTCCTCGAGGCTGCTGATGCCGTCCTTGACCTTGAGCATTGAATCCTGATGCAGGGTTTTCATGCCTCCGCGCATCGCGATCTTCTTCAGTTCCGTGGACTCCATTCCCTTGTTGATGCCATCGATCAACTCCTCGTTGGTGATCATCAACTCGTGGATGCCCACCCGCCCCTTGTAGCCGGAGTTGCCGCACTTCGGACAGCCGCGAAGGTTCGCCTTGTAGATCGGGCCGCTCCATCCGATCGCCTTCTCCAGGATTTCCTTTTCGCGACTCGTCGGCTCAATCTGGAAACGGCAGGTCTTGCACAGCCGACGCATCAGCCGTTGGGCGCACACGCACAGAAGCGACGACGAAATCATGAATGACTCAACCCCCATGTCCGTCAGACGGGCGATGGTCGAAGGCGCATCATTCGTATGCAGGGTCGAAATCAGAAGGTGACCGGTCAACGCAGCCTCCACCGCGATGTTGGCGGTTTCCTTGTCGCGAATTTCACCCACCAGAATGATGTCAGGATCCTGACGAAGGAAGGAGCGCAGCGCCGCCGCGAACGTAAGCCCGATCTGGCGATGCATCTGCATCTGATTGATGCCGGCAAGCGTGTACTCGATGGGATCCTCGGCGGTGCGGATCACAAGCTCAGGGGAGTTGATCTCGTTCAGCGCCGAATACAGCGTCATCGACTTTCCGGAGCCCGTCGGTCCGCAATGCAGGATCATGCCATAGGGCTGGCGGATCGCCTCCCGGTAACGTGCGAGATTCTCCTCCGAAAAACCGAGCGCGGTCAGTGGCAGCGTGGACTTCTGCTTGTCGAGGATACGCATCACCATGCCTTCGCCGTGATTGAGTGGCGCGGTCGAAACGCGGAGGTCGATATCGATTCCCTTCTTGGTAAATTGCTTGAAGACGATGCGTCCGTCCTGCGGCAGGCGGCGTTCCGCGATGTCCAGGTTGCACATGATCTTGAGCCTCGCAATCAGCGCGGGGCCGACCTTCGACGGAAGACGGAGCTTCTCCGAACACACGCCATCCACACGATAGCGGACGATGACTTCCTTCTCCTGGGGTTCGATGTGAATGTCGGAGGTTCCGCTGTAGTAGGCATCCTCAATGATTCGGTTGGAGAGCTGGATGATCGGGCCGGACTCCTCATTGACATTCTCGTCGACCTCTTCGACGACCTCCTTGCCAAACTCGGCGCCGATCTGCTGGACGACCTCGTCGAATCCCGCACGATCCGCCGACTTTGCAAACTTTTCCCGGATCTCCTTTTCGCGTCCCAACAGGCGCACGACGCGCATACCCGTCATTTCCTGAATCTTGGCGGGCACCGTGACCTCGAAAGGATTGGCGAAGGCGACCAACAGGTAGTCGCCGACCTGCCCCACGGGAATCAGCACGTTGTCATGGCAGAACTGCTGGGGGATCCGTTCAAAAGTTGATGATCCCACTCGAAGCCGCGATACGTTGTAGGGGGCCAGGCCGGAGGCCTTTGCGCGGGCAACCAGAAGCTGAAAAGGGGTGACCCCGTATTGTTCCTGAAGCAGCTTGTCGAGGGCTTCACCGCTCAGGTCTTCAGGATGGTTGGTGAGTGCGAGGCGCTGCTCGGCATTCAGACGACCGAATTCCTCGAGCTTGGCGACAACTTGGGATTGGATTTTTCCGAGAGGCATGGTGCGGGCGCCACCGCACCGAAAACGATCAGTGCTTTGCGGCGCCGGGTGAGGCCGCGCGGTCCGATTCCATCTTTTCGAGAAAGTCGGCGATCATTTCCAGTGACGTAGCGTACCAGATAATCGGCGCATCCAGCACTTTCTCCCAATGCTTTCGTACGGCGGGGCTCAAATAATAGGCCGTGGCGACGGTGTAAAAGTCATCCTCCTTGTCGAAAGGCACGGTCCACGTGGCCCAGCATGCACCTATATCTGCCGTTTTGCGAAGATCTTCGGAAACATCGTAGGTCCGCAAATCGATCAGGCCGATGCCTTCCTTCTCCACCACATGGGCAATCACGTCCTCCTCTTTCACCACATTCATGTCGAACGCGAGAACCCCCAATAGCGTGCTCTGACGCGAATTCTGACTGGCAATGATTTGAAACAGCTTCTCATTGGCTTTCTCAAGATCCTCAACCTTCACCAGATTGTGTTCGACCAATGCGGCGCCCATCATGCGGTTTGCGCGCATCAACAGCGCCCGGTTTTCAGGAGAAAGTGCAGCCATGGTAAATCAAGACGTGAGGGAATGCGGGGATTTTTTGCCCATTGGAGCAAGGCGGCCCCGGACGCGCCTCCTGAGCTCCAGTTTCAAGGCATCCAGCCCCTGACCGGAAAGACAGGAGATCGGCATAACGTCCACTTTGTGGCGTCGCTTGAATTTTCTCAGGTTGGCCGCTGCCTCGGGAAGGTCGATCTTGTTCGCCACCACGAGCCGAGGTTTTTTCAACAGGGCCGGATCATAAAGCTTCAATTCGCTCAGCAGCGTCCGGTAATCCTCGCGCGGATCGCGTCCGTCGGTGCCGGCAATGTCGATCAGGAACATCAGCAGCGCACAGCGCTCGATGTGCCGCAGAAACCGATGCCCGAGCCCTCGGTTCTCGCTGGCTCCTTCAATCAAGCCAGGCACATCGGCAAGCAAGAGGCGATCAAAGCTGACCGGATCGGCATACTCGATCACTCCGATCTGCGGATGCAGCGTCGTGAAGGGATACGCCGCCGTCTTCGGACGCGCCTTGGTGATCGCTTTCGTGAGCGAGGACTTCCCGGCGTTGGGAAAGCCGACAAGGCCGACGTCAGCAATGCTCTTGAGCACGAGCCGAAACGTTCCTCCCTCGCCCTCCTGACCGGGGTTTGCGCGCTTGGGCGCACGATTGGTCGAGGTCTTGAAATGCGTGTTTCCCCATCCACCGTTGCCTCCCTTGCACAACACGATCTCCTGCCCGTCGTGAATCACTTCGGCGACGACCTTCTGTGTCGCTTCGTCGATGACCACCGTACCTAAAGGTAGGCGCAGCACCGCGGGTTTTCCTTCACGGCCGTGACAATCCTTGCCGAGGCCGTGCTCGCCTCGCTCCGCCTTCCAGTGAGGCTTGAACTTGAAGTCAACGAGGTTGTTGGTGTCGTCATCTCCGCGCAGGATGACGTCTCCGCCCTTGCCGCCGTCACCTCCATTCGGTCCACCCCATGGCTCGTACTTTTCCCGCCGGAAAGAGATGCACCCCCTCCCGCCGTCACCGGCCTGGGCCTTTATAACACATTCATCGACAAACATGGGAGGGGACGTTGGCTACAGGGCGATCTTGATCCCTTTGCGCAGGTAAGTCGGCACATCGAGATCCTGACCTTCGAAGAGATTGCGGTCGGTCTTGTCAAAATATCCCCGGCTCTCGACTTCAGTGAATGAGAACTCGTTCTGTTTCGGTTTGGCGGCGTGTACGGACGCTCCCAGCGGAAGTTGATCACCTGCGGATCCTGCGACCGACTTTCCTCCTCCCGTCTGCACGGAGCCGCCCGCAAGGCTCACGATTTCCGCGGGCTTTGCCGCTTCCGCCTTGATTCCAGACGCGGGATCCGTGGAGGCACTCCTTTGCCGACCCGCATGCGGAGCCCGGCGCGAGCCAAGCCTGCCCCCGAGGTCGCTGGTGCCCAGGACGCAGATCTCAACGCGCTGGCTCATCGCCTCGTCGATCACCGCACCCATGATGACATGGGAATCGCGACCGAACTGCTCCGTCACAGCCGTCATGATTTCATTGACCTTCGGCAGCGTGAGATCCGGGCCGCCAGTAATGTTGACGAGCAGGCGGTCGGCCTTGCGCGAAAACTCAGGAGTCACAAGCAACGGACACATCTTCAGGCTATCAATCGCCTCAGCCGCGCCTTGCGCCCCTGACCCCGCACCCAGTCCAAAGAGTGTCTTGCCACCGCGCATCGCAAACGCCTGCCGCAGGGTCGAGAAATCGAGGTTGATCAACCCGGTGCGATGCAGCATCCCCCAGATCGATTTCACTCCGCGGCCAATCCACTCGTCCGCACGCGCAAAGGAATCCAGCACGGTTTCATTCTCACCCGCCTCCTGCAGCAATACATCATTCGGCAGAGGAATCACGGCGTCGCATACCTTGCGCAACGCCGTCAGGCCCTCCTCCGCCTGACGGAGCCGCCGGCCGCCTTCAAAGGCAAAAGGCATCGTCACAAAGGCTATGACCAGTGCGCCTTCCTCCGCCGCAAGCTCGGCCAGAATGGGCGCCGCACCGCTACCCGTGCCGCCGCCCATCCCAGCAAGGAGAAACACGAGATCGCAGTCCTTGGCGATCGCCTGCAGTTTCTCACGATCGGCCTCCGCGGCTTCGCGGCCAAGATCGGGGTCTCCCCCCGCGCCCAGCCCGCGGGTCACACCCATTCCGATCAGAACCTTGTCCTGAAGGGGAGAACTGGACAGCGCCTGGTAGTCGGTGTTCACCGCGACCAATTGCAGGCGGTCGAGATTTTCCATCTTGAGTCGGTCGACGGCATTCGCGCCGGCTCCGCCAACGCCCACCACCTTCATGGCAACGTTGCGATCAGTCAGGATCTGATTCTCGAGAGGAAGTTCGTTGGGATTCATGTGACTATCCGCCTAGACCGAGGCAAAGAGTTTCTTGATGAGATTCTGTCCCTTCCGGGCCGGTGCAGGCACTTCGGCTCGATCAGTCAATCCGTAGTTCAGCAACCCAAGCACTGTTGAAAACCCGGGATCCTTGACCTTGTCGTCCATACCCGTCGGCCCCTCTGCAACATGTGCCGGAATCCCAAAAACCTGCCCGGCCGCATCTGCGATTCCGGGGAGCTTCGAGACGCCACCTGTAATCACCACACCTGCTCCCGTGCGCTCGGGCTCGAGCGCCGTGCCAAGTTTTTTCCTCACAACCTCGAGAATCTCCCGCGCACGGGCGGACGTGATCTGTTCAATGGTCTGCTTGGGAAACTGGCGGTCACCGATCGCAAAATCCCCGTTGAGCCAGACCTTCTCCTCACGGCTTCTCGTTGCGACCGTTGCCCGGCCATATCGGAGCTTAAGCTTCTCCGCCTGTCCCTCGGTCAGGCGCAGCCCCAACGCAAGATCGTTGGTAAGATGCGCCCCTCCGACAGGAACCACACCAGCCACCTGGGCCATGCCATCACGATAAAGCACGTAATCCGTCGCTCCCGCGCCTATGTCGAGCACAAGAACGCCATGCTGCCTGTCGCCGGGCGAGGTCACCACGATCCCCGATGCCAGGCTCGAGAGAATCAACTCTGAAACCTGCACATTGAAGCCCCGGATCACATGGATGTTGTCCGCGATCTTCGACTCCAGACCGTGCACCATGAAGTAACTGACCTTCAGCCTGTTTCCCACGAGGCTGTCCGGATCCGGAACGAGTCGCCCGTCGAGCACAAACGGCCGCCTGAGGCGCTGAACAATCATCCGGCCGGGCGGCAGCTGTCTGTTGCGCGCGATGTTGCAGGCCGTGTTGATGTCAATGTCGCTCACCATGTTGTTGGCGGCCGAAACGCGGACCTCTCCATCGTTCGCGAAGCCGTCAATGTGTCCACCAGTCTGCGCGAGATAGACCTGGTCGATACGGACCCCCGCGCTGCGTTCGGCCTGAAGCATCGCACTGTGCGCCGCTTCACTCGCCGCCTTGAAATCGACCACCACGCCCTTGATGACTCCACGCGAAGCGCATTCCCCGAGCCCGATGATCGTCAGGCTTCTGCGATTGGTGATGTCACCAATAAGAACGCTGATTTTCGATGTGCCGATTTCGACGGCTCCAATGTACTTTGTCCGGGAGATCACAGGCCTAGTTCCGAGGTTGAAAGGATTGATGCTGAAAAAGGGGACGTCTTTCCACACGTGTTATTGCCGCCTCCCTGAGGCCGCTCTGGGGTCTCTCGGGTCTCAAACGAGGCGTGCCTTCGGCTTCCTCGACGGAGGGCTGGGCCTTGAGCGTGGGCACAGGGGAAAACGAAACGGGAACCTGCTGCTTCCCGTATGTGAGATTGATCGTGGACACCGGATTCTGCGGGTGCAGCCGGATCTCGGCGAGCACCGCATCAAGAAGGGCGACCTGTTTGAAGAAATCATCCCTCGTTCCAAAAACCACCTCCATAGGATCCGTTGTCTTCACCACGATCTCGCCGTCGCTCGCAAGTCGCTCAAGTGAGATGACCTTCCAGTTTCGATAGAGCGCGGGAATGTTTCCCTGTGCAGTAACGAGGAGATCCGCTACCGTCTCCATCCCAGAAATCGGCACGAATCCCTCACCCGAACGATGCAACGTCACGCCTCCCAGCCACGGCAGGGTGGAAACCATCGTGTCGGAAAAGTTGCTGCCGGCAAAAACAACGCCGTCCCGGGCTACCAGCAGATCAACGGGATTTCCCGACGAATCCGCGGCGCGCAACCTTCCGACCGGTGAGCGCTCCTGAAGGCTGGCGACCAGGGTGTCGGGAAACCGCCGCGTGAGCACCGCCGTCTTCACCTGACCATCCGAAAGCAACTTGCCCTGCAGCGCAGCAAGGTCGAGTTCCATCAGCGTCACGCCCTTTGGAAGTTTCAGCCTCGCCTGGATCCATTCGAGGTCGAGAACTCCATCGGTGTTCAGCTTGATCGCGCGCAGGGGCTCGGATTTTACCGGAGCCGCAAGCTTGGCAGGATCGTGCTGCCAGAGCTCCACCAGTTCGAATGCGGCCCATACGCCGACCGCGATCACCACGGTTAGCACACAGGCCTTCACCAGGCCCATGGTGAGTCGACGGCGACCTTCCCGCGACATTGAGCGCGGGGCGATTTCCTGAGGGATGTCACGCCAGGATCGGGCTGAAGGAAACGGTGTCGCGTTACGATTCATCGTGTCGCAAGCAAGCCCGCCTCGTGAAAGCGGCGCAGGGCAGGCACCGCCATTTCCCTCACCAGTGCCGCAAAGTCCAAACCCTCGCAGGCCGCACTCATCGGCAAGAGACTCGTTTCCTTCATGCCCGGCAGGGTGTTGATTTCGAGGAGGAACAGTTCGCCCTCGTCCGATAGCATGAAATCTGCACGCGCGTAATCGCGGCAGCCGCACGCATGAAACGCAATCTGTGCCGCCTCGCGGGCAGCGGTTGCCAGCGTCGCCGGGAGTGACGCAGGTGCACGGTAAGTCGTGAGTCCCTTCGTGTACTTGGAGCGATAGTCGAACACCCCGGAATTCGGCACGATCTCCACGACTCCCAAAGAAGTGCCGTTGAGGATTCCGACAGTGATCTCCCGTCCGATGATGCGACGTTCCGCGAGCCACTCTCCTCCGCTGATATCCGCCAGCTTCTCGTCGATTGCCGAGGCACCGTCGCAGATCCCCAGTCCGATGCTGCTCCCGGATGCCCGGGGTTTGAAAACAATGCGCGGTCCGAGCCTCGAGATCAGTTCTCCCGATGTGGGCTTCGCCTCGGCGCTGAACGCCACGCCCGGAGGCACCACCACGCCCGCGGCTGCAACGGTCATTTTGGTGCGCTCCTTATCAAAGGTGAGCTCGCTCGTCGCAGCGTCACAACCCGTATACTGAAAGCCGGCGCCGTCCAGGAGGCGCTGCATGCCGCCATCCTCGCCAAAGGTGCCATGAAGCGTGGAGAATACAACGTCCCTGGATGGATCGAGACCCGACGGCACTGCGTCTTCATCGACTACAACGAGGCGCGTGGGAAAGCTCCGCGCCAGCCCGATCGCGCACGCCTTTCCCGATCCCAGCGAAACTTCGCGCTCGGTCGAGGTTCCTCCGCTCAAGACGACCACGGTCGGATTCATGGTTCATGCCTCCTTTGAATGAAGGGGCAGCTTTGTTTTCCGCCTCGGGTTGTGCCAACAAGCGTCATAGGACATCCTTCCATAAGCCACCGTAGAGCAGAACTTCCGGCTCAAGGGTCACTCCGCTGGTCTCCCGAACACGCGCACGCACCTGTCGCACCAAGGAAATGACATCGGCGCTCGTCGCCTTCCCGCGATTGATGATGAAATTGGCGTGGACCGCAGACACCTCGGCATCACCCACACAGGCGCCCTTGAGACCCGCCGCGTCGATCAGACGCCCAGCCGAGTCACCGGGCGGATTCTTGAATATGCAACCGGCGCTCGGCTCACGCGGTTGGCTCTTCAGCCGCTTGTCGCGATAAACATCCATCTGGCGCTTGATGGATTCCGCTTCGGCGGCGGTCGACGGCATCAATATCGCGCCGAGCGCGATTGCCTGTTCGAGTTCCGCGCAGTGGCGGTACTCGACATGAAGCCTGTCCTTGGGAAGCGCTACGACGCTGCCGTCAGGAAGCATCATTTGAACCTCTTCAACGACATCAAACATCCAGCCTCCCATGGCGCCCGCGTTCATTCGCAACGCGCCGCCCACATTGCCGGGTATGCCTTCAAGAAACTCAAAACCCTTGAGTCCCGCCTTCGTCGCAAGTCCGCAGAGATTCTTGAGCCGCAGCCCCGCACCCACGCGAATGCGTCCGTTCGGCTGCACATCAAATGTCTGCCAGTTCTCATGTCCGAGGCTGATCACGATCCCGTCGACTCCTTCGTCAGGCACCAGAAGATTGGATCCCCGACCTAACACGAAAGTCGGAATCCCCTGCGCCCTCGCAATCCGCACCACCGTCTGTAGGTCCGCGATGGCCGCTGGCTCGCAAAAAATCCGAGCAGCCCCGCCCACCCGCATCGTGGTCCTTGATGCCAGCCCCTCCTCGCGGGAGACTTTCGTATCGGTGGAAACACTACGAGTAATGGTCTGTGCAAGCGCATCCCATTGCGCCGCCTTTGCCTTCTGTGCCGCATGCCCTTCGAGCCAGATGCGCGCATCCCGGTCGATATCGCCCGCGCCCACGAAGGCAACCCAGTCGCCCCGCCTCACCGTGCGCTCTAGCGCCCGCCGGAAACCCGCGCGGTCACCTGGCAAATACGTCACGTCCTGTTCCGGTGACATCCTCTTCATCTCGGCATACAGGTCCGCCGTGGTCCCCCCCGCCATTGCGGTCTCACCCGCGCCGTATACATCGAGCAGGAAGACACGCGAGGCCGGGGACAGCGCCGCTGCAAATTCCGTCTTGAATTGCGCGGTCCGACTGTAGCGATGAGGCTGAAACACCACGATCAGCCGGTTGTACTCCTCCATGCGTTCAGCCGCGGCGATGCGCTGCCTCAGGCTTGCAATCAGAGCTCGGACCTCCGCCGGATGATGCGCGTAGTCCTCCATCGCGATGATTCCGCCCTCGTTGAGGAGCACGGCCTGCCGGCGTCGCACACCCGGATAGCTGGCCAGCGATTCCGAGGAGATCGAGACTCCCATGAGCTGCGCCGCAGCGAGCGCTGCCGTTGCGTTGGTGACATTGAAATCACCATGCGCCGCGACCGTTGCTGATTTCACTGAGAACCGCCCTCCCAGCGAAACCACGGAATGGCTGGGAGTGACACGCTGAAGCGTACCGGAAAAGTCCCCGGTCCTGCCAAAGGTGATCACAATTCGCCCCGCCGCCACACGTTGCGACATCGCACACGCGTCGCTCACAAGCACGGGACCGCTCGTCCGACGGAACAACGCCCGAAACGTATCCTCGATGTCTGCCGGCCTCCGATAGTGATCCGGATGATCCCAATCGAGATTTACTGCAACCGTTAACCCTGGCGAAAACCGGTCAATCGTGCCGTCGCTCTCGTCCACCTCGGCGACGACCCACTCATTCGAGCCCACGCGTGCGGGAGGAACGGAATCATCCGCAAAAAGTCCGCCAAGAATATATCCCGCGGGAAACCCTCCTGATCGGATGGCCGTGATGAGCATCGCCGTGGTCGTCGTCTTCCCGTGTGAACCACAGATCGCCACAAACTTCTTATCGCGCGTCACCTCGGCAAGCAGTTCCCCACGGCGGACCACGGGAATGCCCTGTTTCCGCGCCTGGACCATAACAGGGTGCGACGCCACAATGGCAGACGACGCAACGACGAGACTGCACTCGGAAGGCACAGCGCCCACGGCGGTGAGGACGACTCCCGCACGTTCCAGTTGCGCCTTCATCGCATCGGTCATCGCGTCATCCTCTCCGCTTGTGCGGAAGCCTGACTGAGCAAGGTAAATGGCGAGCGGACCCACGCCCATGCCACCGACACCTGCGCAATGAATCGCGGTGACTTCGCGTCCGAAAAGGGATGGTGGTGCAACGCGTCTCATGCCAGTCCTGTCGTTCCCGGCAAAATCGCCGTGCCGCGCCCATCACGACGCGCAATCTCCTCCAGGTCCGCCACCATCGCCGGCACCGGATCGGTACGATCGACACGCCCGAAACTTGCCCTGAACTGGGCACGGATCTCCCCGGACGAGAAATACCTCCGCACCCGACGGGTCAATTCACCCAGGTCCTCCTGCGACAGCACATCTCCGCAACCCTGCCCAACAAAGTATTCGGCATTGGCTTCCTGATGATTGTCGGCGGCAAACGGATAGGGCACGAGCACGGCGGGAGTTCCGATTCGCATCAGTTCAGCAAGGGTTCCTGCTCCGGCACGTGACACCACAAGATCCGCCGCAGAATAGAGCGTCGCCATCTGATCACTGAAGGGAACAAACACATGTCTGACGCGCTCGCCCGAATTCGAAACCTTGTCGAAATGCTCAGCCGCTCCCTTGCCCTGGCCTGTCACACAGTACACCTGAATTCCCTCTGCAGTCAGGGTGTCGAGCGCGCTACGGGCCCAGGTGTTCAGGGGTGCGGCGCCCTGGCTTCCTCCCAGCACCACCACCACACGCCTCGCTTCTTCGAGTCCGAGTTGTTTCCGAGCCTCACCCGTCGGCTCGCGCCTGAACTCACGCCGCACTGGGAGCGCCGCTTCACGCACGACATCGTCCGACAATCTGGACATGCTGACGCCCGGAGGAAGATAGACCCGCCGGGCAAACTGCCCCATGAGTCTGACCGCACGCCCGGGAACACGGTTGGCCTCGTGGAGAACCACGGGAAGTCCCGTAAATGCTCCAGCAGCGATGAATGCTGCCGAGGTAAAGCCGCCAAATCCGATGACGGCATCAGGCTTGAATCGGCGCACCAGACTCAGGCTCTTGAGAAATCCACGCGACTGCTGCCACAGGAAACGCACCAGTTGAACTGGACGCCAGGAAAAGCCTGTGCCCGGTATGGGCTCGAATTCCAGGTTCGCATACTTTTCGATGAGGCGCGCGTCGACCTTCTTTTGGCTGATGAGAAGACGCACGCGGTGGCCACGCGCAATAAGTCCTTCCGCAAGCGCAATTCCGGGCGAAAGATGCCCGCCAGTGCCGCCGCACGAAATGAGGAACCGACTCAAGATGCAACCTCCTCCAATCCGCGGGATCCGCGCGCCCAGGTTGGCCTCACCCAGGATCGCTGCGTGTTTGTCAGGATGCCGAGCAGGAGCCCCATCAGCATGAGATTGGAAAGCCCGGCACTGATGAACGGCAGAGACATCCCCTTCGTGGGAAAAATCCCCGTGACAACCCCCAGGTTGATCACCGCCTGAAGAGTGATCAGGAGCAGAGCCCCAGCCACCAGCAGGTATTGAAACAGATTCGGCGCACGGCGCAGGTGAATCAGTCCGGCAATGAACAGAATCAAGAACACCGCCACCACTCCGAGCGTAAACCAGAGACCGAGCTCCTCACCGACAACAGCGAACACAAAATCCGTATGCGCTTCAGGGAGGAAATTCATCTGCTGGCGTCCCTGGCCGAGTCCCGCGCCTTCGGTGCCCCCGACCGCAAAAGCGGCCAGCGACTGATAGAGCTGATAGGTGCCCTCCTGCTTGTTTCCCTCGACATCGAGAAAGGCGACGAAGCGTCGCAGGCGATTGGGATTGTGCATCACCATCACCGCGAATCCGATCGCAGCCATCGCCACGGTGGGAAGCACATGCGCCCAGCGTGCACCCGCAAGAAACATCATCAGCAGACCCACGGCCACCGTGAGCGCCGCGGTGCCAAAATCCGGCTCGAGCAGGATCAATCCTGCAAAGGCGCCGATCATCAGGAGCGGAACGAGGTATCCCCTGCGAAATTCGGTGATTCGAGTCTGATTTGACGCCAGGTAATGCGCCACGCAGACCACCATTGCCAGTTTTGCGAATTCGGAAACCTGCAGGCGCAAGCTGCCAATTCCCAGCCACCGGCGGCTCCCCTTGACCGTTATTCCCAGTCCGGGCAGCAGCACGAGGATGAGCGCCAGAATCGCGAGGCCTCCAATGACCCAGACATAGCGGCGGCTCAGTTCGAGGTCGATCCTGCTCACGATGACGCAAAGTCCGGCCGCCATCACGACGCCGACCAGTTGCTTCCCAAGGTAGAAAAAGGGCCCCTGCTTGAAGGACACACTGGCACTGAAAAGCACGGTGAGCCCGAGAAAGGTAAGCGCTATCGCGCACACCACAATCAATGTCGCGGGAGTAAGTGACAGAATTCCGCGGGAGTGATCGTGAGAGCGCGCTTGGGGAGTGGACGGCATCGAGGGTTATCTGAAAAAGGGACCGGCATTCCGGAAATCAGACTCAGGGCTCAGTTCATGGAGCTGGGCGGCTTTCCGGAGTGGAGGTGCGCGACGGATCCTCGATCTTGATTATCGGGATCTGCGAATTGTTTTGAGCCGCCGGCTCGGCCACCGGCGTGAGCGGCGATGCCTGCTCCGCGGGCGTGATGGGCGCCGGCTCGGGCTGCGCAGCGGGTTTAGTTTCCGCCGGCGCTGAAGCGGACTTCGGCGCACTCCAGCCGGGGATGATCAGTTCCTGACCAAATCGAATCCTTGACGGATCCTGGATATTGTTCGCCGTCACAAGCTCGCCGACGCTGATTCCATAGCGGCGCGCAATCGCACCAAGGGTTTCGTTCGGCTGTACCGCATGTTTCACGGGATTGGATCCACGAGAGGAAGTCGATGGAGTGGCTTTGACGGCGGGAGCCACATCCATGGAGGAGACGGAGCCCTCCGGGAGCAGCAGCACCTTCCCAGGTCGAACCATGTCGCCCGACAGCTTGTTCATGCGCTTGAGGGTATTGACGGTCGTACCGTGCATCCGCGCAATCTGTCCGAGGGTCTCGCCGCTTTTCACAACGTGGACCGGCCCCGTCTGATCCGCACCACCGGCGGACGCCGCGGCATGCGACACAGCGGTGGCCGCCGGAATCGTCAGCTTCTGCCCGATCTGCAGCGCGGCATTCGATCGGAGATTGTTTGCCTTGCTCAGTTCGGCGACGGTGATGCCATGTTTCTTCGCGATGGACCACAGGCTGTCTCCGCGGGTTACCAAATAGGTCGTGGCAGGCTTGGCGTTTGTGACCGCCGACGCCGGAGCCGCTGCAACAGCCTCCGCCGTGCCGGGGCGGGTCGGACTGAAGCGCACCGAGGTGGGTGCCGCATAGGCCACTACCGGCGAGGCGCCCTCCGTTGCGGTTGCCAAGGGCGACGTTTCGACGGGCGATACTGCAGCCGACGAGCTCTCGGCTGAGGATGAAGATGAGGCAGGGGACTTGCCTGTTGTGCGGCAGCCCGGCACCGCAAAAATGACGAGAAATACGGCGAGGTGAACAGCGACGACCGCACCAAAAATGTGCAGAATTTTCATTGGGAAAAATGTGGTTGGAATGGAGAGAGGAGGCTATCTAAAAACAGAATTATTCACAGGTTGCTCACAAGGTCTTCAAACTGGCGCCCACGATCATCGTATCCCCGAAACTGATCGAGGCTGGAGAACCCCGGGCTGAGGACAACGTGATCTCCTGCGACTGCCGCCGCAGCCGCGCCGGCCACGCATGCTGACAAACTGACCGCCAGGGAATGGGATACCTTGAGATCTCGAAGTGCGCCCGCCAGAATCGGCGCCGTTTCCCCAAGAAGGAACGCATGCTTCACTTTCGGCGCAATTCGGGAGGCAAATGCAGCGATGTCGCCACCCTTAGCCTTTCCGCCCAGGATCATGATGACTGGGGAGCGAAATTGCTCCAGCGCCGCCTCGGTCGCGTGAAAGTTGGTTGCTTTTGAGTCGTTCCACCAGGAAACGCCCGCACGCTCGGCCACTTTGGACAAGCGGTGGGGTCCAATTATAAACGATTGCGCGGCAGCGTATAAGGTACTCTCTCTCATTCCGGAGCCCCGCCACCACGCGGCCGCGAGAAGGAAGTTTTCTCGCTGCGGGTATTCGTCAAAAACCGTGTGTCGCAAGAGCACATCACCCGGCTGCCCAAGGGTCGTAACACAGGCACTGGCGGGCAACGTCTGACCGAACTGGGCCGCCCACGACTGAACACTCGATCCCGCATACACCTCTCCGCCGACCGTGCGCTCAAACAGTCGCCATTTCGCCATGAAATAGGCCTGCATGTCCGCATGCCGTTCAAGGTGGTCCTCCGCGAAATTGGTCCAGATCGCCGCATCCGCTCGAAACACCTGAAAGGGCTCTGCCTGGAAGGAACTGACTTCACACACCGCCACCGAGTCCGGCGCACCACCACCCCTCTCCGCAACAAGCCGCGAGAACGAATGGCCGACATTGCCCGTTGCCGCAGCATCACGGCCAGCCAGCCGCAGCGCGTGAGTCAGAAACTCCGTCAGTGTGGTTTTCCCATTCGTTCCGGTGATTGCGATCACCGACCCACGCCAAAAGAGTGACGCGAAATCCAGTTCTCCGAGACACACGAGTCCGCCGCCCCTTGCCCGGACAAGCCAAGGGTGATCCGGCCTGAAACCCGGTGAAAAAATGACCAGGCGGTAGGTGCTCATCGGCACCGCGCCGAAATCACTTCGGGCCGTCTTTTCGTCAAAAAGCACCCCCTCGGCACCCAGCGATTTAAGCAGCGCAAGCACCCCGCTCCCGCTCACGCCGCCGCCAAGAACCGCAACCGGGCTCTTCAGCAGGGGGATCATGAATGGAGGGGAAACAAGCATCGTGGAGCGGGAGGTTTAGCGGAGCTTCAGGGTGCCAAGGCCGACCAGCGCGCAAAGGAGTGATACAATCCAGAATCGGAGAACCACCTTTGTCTCCGGCCAGCCCTTCTTTTGAAAGTGATGATGCAGCGGAGCCATGAGGAACACCCGCCTGCCCTGCCCGCTCGGGCTGCGCCGTTTGGTGACCTTGAAGACGCTCACCTGAATCATCACCGAAACGGCCTCCACGACAAACACGCCGCCGACAATCGCGAGCGTCAGCGGTTGCTGGACCATGAACGCAATCATGCCAATAAGCCCACCCAAGGCCAGCGATCCGGTATCTCCCATGAAAAGTTCAGCGGGATGAGAGTTGTACCACAGGAAGGCCATTCCTGCCCCGACCAGCGCACCACAAACGACCGCGAGTTCCCCGGTCCCCGGCACAAAGCTGATCAGGAGATAATCCGCAATTCGTGCATTGCCTGC
Source organism: Verrucomicrobiota bacterium (assembly GCA_014584295.1). GTDB lineage: Bacteria > Verrucomicrobiota > Verrucomicrobiia > Opitutales > Opitutaceae > UBA6669. The sequence goes on along the minus strand of JACTNC010000019.1, from coordinate 183,609 downwards.
CGCATAGGCCATTATGCCGTACACGAGAGCCACCGTGATCGTGCAGCCGATCGCCAGACCGTCGAGCCCATCGGTCAGGTTGATTGCATTGGAAAACCCCACCACCCAGAAGAACATCAGGACAAAGAGGAGGAGCACTGGAATCCCAACAAGAACCGGAAACTTCACGAAGGGGATCCAAAGCTCGCGGATCTTGCCCGCACTCATCGGATGAAGGATCAGCACCGCGAGCGCGATCGCCGTCACCAGCGTCTGCCAGAAAAGTTTCTCACGCGAGGAAATGCCATCGCGGTTCCTGCGCACGACCTTGAGGTAGTCGTCCTTGAATCCCACCGCTGTGAGCGCCGCGTAGACGAAGAGGGCGACGCCGACCCAGACATTCGGCGTCGCGCAAAGGATCGTGCTGACGAAGACCGCCAGGAATATCATCAATCCTCCCATCGTGGGTGTGTTCTTCTTGTCGAATCTATGGGCAAGGTCGCCAACCCGGTCGTCGTCATAGTGCTGGCCATACTTCAGCCTCTTCAGCCGCCGGATCAGCCACGGTCCGATCGCGAAGCCGATGACCAGCGCGATCATCGCCGCGAGAAGCGTGCGGAATGTGATGAAGCGCAAAAGGCGCAGCGGACCAAAGGTGGATTCGAATTCTGAGAGATAGCTCAGCATGACAATGGGCTCAGTGTGCGCCCGCGCCAACGGCGCGTTCCAGCGCATGGCGGCGGCTTCCCTTCACAAAGACTGAACCGTGGAACGCCGCGACGTGTGCCGCGATCGGCTCAACCGCCGACGCGATGGCCATCTGCTCGGACCGGTTGCCGCTCTCGATCGCTCCCAGGCGAACCGCCTCCGCCTCGGAGCCGATCACGTAGCAGAAATCGCCCGGACGCAGATGCAGCATGCGACCCAGGTCGCGGTGATAACGGCGCGAATCTTCGCCCAGTTCCTCCATGCCACCGATGACCAGCAGGCGCGGCTCGGTCGGCGGCGCGATCTGATAAAAATTCGCCAGCGCATCCGCCATCGATGCCGGATTCGCATTGTAGCAGTCGAGATAGACCAGACGGTTGTTCTCGCGACGAATCTCGCCACGCATCGCCGAGGGACGCCACGTCTGGAGTCTCCGACGGATCATTTCAGGAGAAACTCCCAGCCACAGCGCTGCACACACTGCGAGCACCGCATTGCGCGCCATGCCATCGGAGACCCTCGGAAAAGCGAACACCTGCGGAGCCGAACCTCCGATGGCGACCGATGCAGAAGTGAGGTCATCGCGGTGGGAGACCGTGAAGTATACCCGGTCAGGTGCGTGCTCAACAGGCAGCACCACATCAGCAGGCTCGACCACCAGCGTCCGTACCTTGAGGCCCCTGAAGGCCGCGAATTCCAGACAGGACTTGTTGAAGATCGCGACCCCCGCAGCGGAGAGAAGTTGCGCCTTCTCGCGCGCAACGTTCTCGACCGAACCCAATGCCTCAAGATGCGCCGGTGCCACGAGCGTGATGATGCCGATGTCGGGTTCGATCATCGACGCGAGTGGCGCCATCTCCCCTTCTTCGCTGATGCCCGCCTCGATCACCGCATAGCGATGAATCGTCGGATCAAGACGTGTCAGAGTGAGCGGTACACCAAGGTGATTGTTGAGGTTCCCTTCGGTCGCCAATACCGTCGGTTCACCGCCCAGCAACGCGGCCAGCAGGTTCTTGGTCGAAGTTTTTCCCGCGCTTCCGGAGATTCCGACCACGGGACCTCGAAACGCCCGGCGATGCTCCCGCGCGATCGCCTGGAAGGCAGCCACCGTGTCAGCAACAACCAACTGGGGAAGCGCAATGTCGGGATCGCGCCGCGCAACAAGCGCAGCCGAAGCGCCCGCCTTCTGCGCATCCGATAGGAAGGCGTGCCCGTCTCGCACCTCTGTCCGGATCGCCACAAACACCTGCCCCGGTGCCATGTGACGCGAGTCGTGCGCAAAGCCGCATGGCATCACCTGGGGCATCCGGGTCCATGTTCCGCCTGTGACGCGGGCGAGTGACTCGGGGGCAAAGTTTGGCATGACGAGATGGGTGCGCCGTGAGATTCCTGGTAACTCCTATTTGATCGCCTTGATTCCGATCAGTTCACGGGTGACCTGCCGGTCATCAAAAGGAATCACGGTATCGGCAAACTCCTGGTAGCTTTCGTGCCCTTTGCCCGCGATGAGCAGGCTGTCGCCCGGCCGGGCCATGTCGAGCGCCAGACTGATCGCCCTCCTGCGGTCATCGATCCAAGCCATCTTTCCGGGCTCCGTCATTCCCGCCTTCATGTCATCGAAAATCTGGGTCAGCGCCTCGCCGCGCGGATTGTCTGCGGTGGCAAAGGCGAAGTCCGCAAACTCCTGAACCGCCTTCACCATCAGCGGCCGCTTGGTGCGGTCGCGATTTCCGCCGCATCCGAAAACCACGAGAAGCCGGCCTGGAGTGATCGCGCGGAGCATGCCCAGCGCATTGCGCAGCGCATCATCGGTATGGGCGTAGTCCACCAGCACGTTGAAATCCTGGCCTTCATCAATCCGCTCCATGCGCCCCGGCACCCCGCGAAAGGCCCGGATCTTCTCAAGCAGCTCCCCCGGATTGCCGCCCATAGCCCACACGGTCGCCAGGGCAGCGAGCAGATTGCTGACATTGTACCGGCCGATCAGACCGGATTCCACGCGGATGCTTCCGCCGGGCCAGACGAGGGTGAATGACGTGCTGCGAAAATCCAACACCACATTCTCCGCACGGACATCCGCACGCGGGTCCTCACCGAATGTCACCTTGCGCACACCGGTCGGAACCTGGGACAGCAGCGCAGCTCCGTAGGGATCATCGAGATTCACGATCGCGACCCGCGGCGCTGCGCCACCCTTGCCATTGAAGAGGCGCGCCTTCACCTCGAAATAGCTCTCGAGAGTCTTGTGGTAGTCCAGGTGGTCGCGGGTGAGATTGGTGAACACGACCGCCCCAAACTGGAGCCCAAGCACGCGTTTCTGGTCGATGCCATGCGAACTGACCTCCATCACAGCCTGCCTGCAGCCTGCATCGCGCATCTGCGCCAGCATGCCAAAGGTGTCCAGCGACTCCGGCGTGGTCTTGAATGAAGGAACCGTTCTCCCTCCGAGATCATAGTTGACCGTACCAAGCATTCCCACGCGCCGATCTCCTTCCAGCAGGTGCTTGATCAGGTATGTCACGGTGGTCTTGCCGTTGGTCCCCGTCACACCAACGACTTCCATGTCGCGATCCGGAAACCGGTAGAACGCCCGGGAAACCTTCGCGAGCGTGATCCTGGGATCAGTCACTTGGATAAAGGTGACTTTCGAGGGAGTCGTCGTCGGGATGCGCGTCGTGACGACCGCCACCGCACCGCGATTGATGGCTTCATCCACAAATTGCGCCCCATCGGCGCGGTACCCCGCGAGCGCAAAGAAGACCTGTCCGGGAACGACACGCCTGCTGTCCATCGCCAGGCCTGAAACCGGGCGGTCCAGCGTTCCCCGCACAGCCACGACATTTTCGTCGGTGAACAATTCGGATAGTTTGGGTGCCATTTTAAAAATGCGTCCTGCAATCTCCTTCTCCCGAGGCGCACGGCCGGCGAGTGCCGGGACGCGCGGACGAAAGGCATGGATCAACGCCGGATTGAAGGTGAGATAGCCGATCACCGGTGACCTCCTTCAAGCGCGAACAGGGGTCTGACGGAAGCCGAGGCAACCGGGGTGATGCGGAGATACTGCGCAAGTTTTTCGCCGATGCGCCGGAAACTCGGAACCGCGACCGCGCTCCCGTAGTTGAGCTTGCCCGGAGGCATCTGCCCATCGTCGACAAACACGGAGATGACAACCTCGGGTCGGCTCGCAGGAAAGAATCCAACAAACGAACCGATGTGGTGCTGGGTGGAATAGTGCCCGTCGATGAGCTTCTGGGTGGTCCCGGTTTTCCCCGCGACTTCAAACTGCGGAATCGCTGCGTCCTGTGCGGTGCCTTCACCCGGAAGGGTAACCCGATGAAGCATCTGCGCAACTGTCTTCGCCGTGGACGTCTCAATCACCCGGCGCCGCACTGACCTCACAAACGCGTAGAGCACCTCGCCGCGGGCATCGCGCACCTCGCGAACGATCTGGGGCCGAAGCAGTTCGCCGCCACTTGCAATCACGCCCATCGCATAGTGGATCTGCAGCGGTGTCGCCGCCACTCCGTGTCCCATGGGAATGCGGGTGATGTCCGTCCCCCGCCACGTGGTGTAGTTGGAAAGCCTGCCACGAGACTCCGGATATATCGCAGGGAACCCCGTGTACTCACCGAAACCAAACGCCTTCGCATACTCCCACATGCGCTGCTCGCCGAGGATCATGCCGAGTTGCGCGGCTCCCTTGTTGGATGAATGCGATACGATCTCCGTCAGCGTCAGCGGATGATCAAACCGGTGCGCCTCCCCAGGCATGTCTATCGACTTCCCGCGATAGTCGATTCGTTCCAGACTGCAGTCAAAGCGCTGCGTGAGGTTGACCTTGCCGTCGTTGAGCACACCCGACGCCGCAACGATCTTGAACGTGGAACCGGGCTCAAGAATGTTGGCGACCGCAACGTTGTCCAAGCTCTTCATTTCATCAGCGGACAGCTTGTTGTAGTCGTTCAGGTTGAAGGTCGGCGCATTCGCCATCGCAAGGATGAAGCCCGAGTTGGCATCACTCACGATGATCGTCGCCTTCAGCGGATGGTAGTTGGCCATGATGTGGGCCAGTTCCTCCTCAGCCATGTGCTGCACGAAGGAGTCGATCGAGAGCACCACCGTGTACCCCTGGGTCGCGGGAACCTCCCGCGTGCGGAACTGCGGGAGTTCCCTCCGCTTCCCATCCTTCTCCGATTCGCGCCAGCCATCCTGGCCGCGCAGGTAGAAGTCAGCCCAGCGTTCGATGCCCTGCACCGGGACATTCTGCTTGTTCACATACCCGATCACGTGTGCAGCAAGCTCGTTGTTCGGATAGGCGCGGGTGTAGCTTTTTGGCGGAGCATAAACTCCCTTTATCCCGAGCGCCATGATGCGGTCGTAGGTCGGTTCGTCCACGGTGTCGCTCAGCTTTACCCAGCGCACCTCTGAGCCCTCACCATCATCCGCGGGCTCATCTCCGCTGCCTCCTGCATCGGACTGGGAGGCAACTCTATTCAAACGCGATACCACACGATTCCGCGTGCGGAACGCAGTCGCCACGGTCGCGAGAGGCAGCTTGAGCAGGCGGGCAAGTTCGGGCCAGCGCTCCTCATCCTCAGGGCGCGCGACCTGCGGATCCACACCCACCACTATCAGCGGACGCGAAGTCGCAAGAATCTGACCGTGGGAATCCAGGATGTCACCCCGACGCGCCTTCTCCACGACAACCTGCCGACGCGCCTTGTCGACATAACGCGTCAGCCGTTCGCGATCGATCACATGAAGATCCACGAGGCGCAGACCGATTCCGGCAAACGCGACGACAACAACCGCGCTCAGCAGGACTATCCGGTAATTGGAGGCAAAGCCGCGCGCCATGGATTCAGCGGTTCATGCGTCCGGGGTTGGCTTCCACCGAGTTGCCAGCCACGGCGGAGTCACGGTTGTAGAGATCACGATTGCGCAGGATCGTAAGGCGGCGCTCGGGCGACCCCAGCACACGGCGCACCTGAGCCTCCACCGGAGCGACGAGCCCCAGTTTCCATTCGGCATTGCGCCGGGCGAGATTCTCGAAGGTCTCCTCACGCGCCACCTGGATGTGTGTGTCTGCAAGCCGCCGCTCGGTCTCCACAACCTGCGCCTCCAGACGGCGGACCACATTGGCTGTATCCGAAATCTGGTGACGCAACCAGACCGTGCCTAGCCCGATTCCTCCGCTGAAGCAGATCATGCAAAGCGTGTAGATGAGGAGCTGGTTGATGAAGGCGTGATTTTCAGACTTGTTCATGGCGTGTGACGGCGGGGGCTGAAGGGAGTTTTCGGATGGCGCGCAGCCTTGCGGAGCGGCTGCGGGGATTTTCGGCGGCTTCCTGCTCCGACGGGACGATCGGGCGTCTTGTGAGCGGCTCGGCGACCTTCGTGCGCAGATCCTGCGGGCGATTGTCATGCTCGCTCACGGGCTGCCCGCAGAGTCCGCGGAAGAACTGTTTCACCGGGCGGTCCTCGAGCGAATGAAAGGAAATGATCGCAAGCACACCCCCATCTGCGAGCCGCTCGAACGCAGCGGGCAACGCACGGTCAAGCGCACCGAGTTCGTCGTTCACCGCGATGCGAATTCCCTGAAACGTGCGGGTGGCGGGATTGATCCGGGAGGTGAAACGTTCCCGCGTCGGGATCGCAGCGGCAATCACCTCGGCGAGGCTCGCAGTGCGCGCCAGCCGCCCTGTGCCACGCGCTGCCTGCAAGGCGCGCACGACCCGCCGCCAGTGCGGCTCTTCGCCAAAATCCCTTACCGCGCGCACCAGCATCTCCTCCGTCGCCGTCTCCAGCCACACGCCCGCAGGCACACCGCTGCGCGTGTCCATGCGCATGTCCGCAGGGGCGTCCGTTCGAAACGAGAAGCCGCGATCCGCATCATCAAGTTGAAACGACGACACACCGAGATCGAAAAGTATGCCGTCAAAACCCGATTCCTCCCACTCGCCGAGTGTGCCGAAGTCCCGATCGATCAGCCGGAACCGGCCGGGATGTCGCAATGCCAGTGCCTGCGCGCGTGCCTGCGCGGACGGATCTCGGTCAAACGCCACCACACTCACGGCGTCAGCAGAATCAAGAATCGCCTCCGTGTGTCCTCCGCCGCCGAACGTGCAATCCAGATAACGCCCACCCACGCGCGGCGCGAGCAGGCTGATCACCTCGGCGAGCAGGACGGAAGTGTGACCGTTTGCCATGGGCTGGAGGTCCGATTCAAGCTGCGCTGCATGCATGGGCGCACCTCACCGTCAGCCATCGCGGCGTTGCTGAATTTGCGTGAGCGCGACAATCCATGGTTAGATTCCCACCCTCCGCATGACATCGAGTTGTGACTCGCCTTCGGTGCGTGCCGTCGCCTGCACCCAGCGCTCCGGGCTGTAGACGAAAAATTTGTTCATGGTCCCCGTCAGAACCACCTCTTTCCCGATTCCCGCATGGCGCAGGAGATCGGCGTTGAACATCATCCTGCCCTGCGAATCGAACGAGACCGCCTGCGTCGTCGAAAAGAAGCGAGCGAGAAAATCCTGCCCCGCGGTATCCGACAGCGGAACCTGCGAAACTTTTTCGCGGAGCTTGTCCACTTCTGCCGGGGGAAGCACCGCAATGTAACCACTCGGATGGCAGGTCGCCAGAAACACGTCCCCATCAGCGTGTGTGGACCTCCACAGCGACGGAATCGTGACACGATTCTTGTCGTCGAGCGAATGCCGGAACAAGCCGGTGTAAAACGTTGTGCCTGAGATAGACATGGTGGGAGCGACGCCTGTCCTCCACTTCGTCACATTTATCCCCATTTTCTACCACTTTGGTCAAGGAAAGAGAGCTGCGTTTACGGGGTTTTTACTGACACGATATTCACAGCGGGAAAGCGCCTCACGGAATCGCTCTCACGCCTAGTCTAAGCCAATGCCATTATGCTATTTAAGCGTTGATAATTAGCATGTTATCAGATGTTGAAATTTCAGGTACATGGTCTCCGCGCTGTAACGGACTTTTACAGAATTTTGAGTTCTTCACACATTGGGCCCCAGGGTCTGCTGCAAATTTCGGAAAATGCCGGACATTTTCGACAGTCATCGCAGCTCATCAGTAGGGGCAGTCCATTTGCTGCCCTGCACGGGGTTGTGTTGACCCGCAGTCATATTTCCCACTTTGCACTCAGCGGCACACAGCCTTAACCCGTCACATCATTTGTGCGCGCCTGCCTGGATACGCCTACCGTCAATCAAACCTGCGATCTCAACGGATGCCTGCTGGAAGGCTGGGCCGTGGGCTCATCCGAGCTACTCCAGCTTGCGTCAGTCGAGGTGTGGATCAATGGACGCTGCGCGGGGGCGACACGCCACTGGCACGCACGCGAGGATGTGACCGCTGCGCTCGCCCTTCCCCGCTCCATCACACCCGGCTTCGCCATCGGACTATTCCCGGGAAGTCTGCCGCCCAAGCCAACACGGACGCAACTCGAACTACGCTTCTTCGACGACACACGTCAGGTGGGCATCCTTGAACGGACTATCGAGTTTGTCGCGTATGGGGATCCACGTCCTCCGACTCCGCGCGTCGTGCAACGTCATCCCTCGCACGACTCCCTGTGCCGCATCATCACGCGCATGCTGTCAGACACTCGCCAACGCATCGTGGAATTCAACTGCGGGCGCGGCGATGTCGGATACAGCCTATGCAAATACGGCATTCATTGGCACGGCATTGAAGGCCGTTCCGATGGGTGCGAATTCCTCGCGGCGAGGGGACTGCCCTTCACGCGACCGAGAGGATTCACAACATCGTACCGGGATCACGGTTTTGCCTATGCGCTCGGCTTCGACACAACGCCTCAGGACTTGCTGGAATGGCTCCCGGAGCTCCGCCGATTGACAGCCCAAGGTATCATGCTGAGCGGAAAGATTTCCGGAGATTCCTCACGTGAGGACCTGGAGCGTCTCGTTTCCCGACACTTTGCCCGCTTCGAATCTCTCCCCTACGTCAGCGATACGGCAGACCCAAGACCATCCGCTGTGCTCACCTTCGACCGGTGGTTCCTCTTCGCGCAGGGTTGGTCCTGAGTACAATCCTGCACGTGCTCGTGTTACCATTCCCGCAAGCGCGCAATTCGCCGCATTGGAAAATCTCGGGCCAGTCCTCTTCCGGTCGAAATCCGAATTCAAAATCACCCGCGGACCGAAGCCACCGAACGAAACTGGCGCGCATCCCCACCCTGCCCAGCTCCACGGGAATAAAAGCGATGATTGATCGGGCGTCGCTGCTCCGCTGTGAGGCCCGGAAGTTCCGGCAGGATTGATGCATGGAGGTCCGAAAGGTGTGCATGTGCGAGCGACCGAAGATTATCCCACCGCTCTGCGAGAAAAAGAGTCGCGTTCTCTCCGGCCGCGCGTGAAGAGCGCGCACTCCGCTGAATCGCGCGCTCACTGATCGGCGGTGCTGCAATCATCTGACGAAGCAACGAGCGCCATTCCGTCATCAATCGGTCGATGTCACCGCGTCCCGCAGTCTCCTGCGCATCCGCAAGCGTTCTCAGCCTCTCGCCCTCCACACGAGCCTTCACCACATCCGCAGCGCCAAATCCGTACTGGGGAGGAATGCCATTCTCCAGGTAGCCTTCCACGGTGAGTCGATGATAGGCTTTCTCGCAGACTGCCGAGAGCCGCCCCAGCACCCGCGGGTTGGTCCCCGAAAAGCGCTCGCCCGCGGTGATGTTCGCAATGTCGAAGATGATCGCGTCGAGCGGATACCTGCGGTCTTCCAGCGCAGCCGAAATCGCCAGTCCCTCCGGCCCCAGGAAATTGGATACGATCTCCCCGCGCGCCGTGAGTCGGAGCTCCCTGTCCAGCACACCCACACGCTGGAGCTGCCAGACCAGAGTCGGCTGCGGCGAAAATCCAAGGCACTCCTCACGACGCGCACAACCGCGGCAGGCGGGAAACGGATTTTTCACGCGACGCACGAGCCTAGCGCGGCCGGTGTCCGTCCGCTGTTCGCAGGGGAGACTTCCCGGCCTGAGGCTGGCCGTGTGTTCAATGCCGAGAATCATCGGCTCATCCGTGAAAAATCGGACGGCGGACGACAGCGCCACCTTGCGCACATTCCCGCCAGCGCGAAGCTGCCGGAGGAAGAAGGCCCATGGGAGAGGTCCCGAGCGCTTCAACCGCATCTGCGCCGCACGGCGCAGACGGGGGGTTGAACTGCTGACGAGGACGAAGCCCGTCTCATCCAGTCCTCGCCGCCCCGCACGACCCGCCATCTGGAGGAGTTCATGCGGCTCTATCTCGTGCTCGCGCTCGCCGTGACGGTAGCTTCCAGCGGTGATCATCACGGATCGCAGTGAAAAATTGATCCCTGCACTCAGGCCGAGCGTCGCCACCACCGCGCGCAACTGGCCTGCCTTCGCCAGCGGCTCGATAACGCCCGCGCGCTGCGCATAAGTCAGCCCGCTGTGGTGGTACCCAACACGGGCCCTCAGAAGCTTGGTCAGCGCCGGTCCACAGAGGGCTTCCTGCTCCTGCGTAAGCATCAACGGATCGGGCAGCGGGAGTTCCCGGGCAAATTGACGCGCCAGCCGTTCCACTTCCGAACGGTGCGGCGCAAAAACCAGCACGGGGCCCAGCCCCTCGCGCAACGCCCCCGCCACGCGTCGCGACCAGAAACCCTCGACAGTTCGAGGCAGTCCGCGCACGAGATCGTCCGCCTCAATCTCCTCGAGCGGCACCGGACGCTGACGTGTCTGGACAACCACGACGTCGCGCCCGAGCCGTCTCAGCCATGCTGCCACGTCCTCCGGATTGCCCACAGCGCCTGACAGGAGCAGCAACTGCAATCCCGGCGCAGCTGCGAGCAGCACGCCTTCGTAATGGGATCCGCGAAACTCGTCCGCGAGCCACTGGTATTCGTCCACGACCAGCAGTCGAAATTCCGATACGGACTCCCCATCCCCTTCACTGCGCACAGGCGCGACCCGATGCTGCACGGCCTCAAGGGTTGCAACGACCAGCGGGGCCTGCGCGTCGATCGAAATGTCGCCGGTTGTGATGCCGACGCGCCATCCGCGCTCGCGCCACTCGGCGTACTTGTCGTTGGCAAGTGCCCGCGTAGGAACCGTGAACAGCGCACGTCGCGAGAAATTGGTCTGTTCTGCCCACCGTTCGAAAACGTAGGTTTTCCCGGCGCCCGTCGGCGCATCAATGATCACATCCTTTCCCGCACGCAACGCCTGGATGGCCTCCGCCTGCCACCGGTCCGGCAGCACCAGTTGCTGCAAACTGGAAAGATCTTCAAGGCGCACCCGCCCACGCTAGGTCGCTCCGGCCACGCGTCAACGGCTGCCTCGATACTTTCACCTGCAATTTCAGCGGAACACCGGCACTGGAGCGGCGCAGCCCTTACAGCGCCAGCGACCGCCCCCGGAGACGACGCGGAGCGCCCGTGCGACAATCCCGGTCACGACAGAGCGGAATCCCTCGTTTTCGACACGAGCGGGAGCGAAAGCACGAACTCTGTCCAATCTGCCGCAGTGGATTCCTCCACTTCCAAATCACCCCCATGCGCGCGCGCTATTTCCCGGCTGAGACTGAGCCCCAGTCCATGGCCCGGGCGGGCGTCACTTCTGCTGGGATCAGCACGAAAGAAACGCTCAAAAAGGCGTGACCTCATCTCGGGTTGAATCCCAGGTCCGGTATTGCCGATCCTGAAAATGGCCTTGTCCTTTCCGGCGACGAGCGAACAGCGAACAACGCCCCCGCGGGTGTTGAACTTGATGGCATTGTCGAGAAGATTCAGGACCACACGACGGATATGCGACTGGTCCCCTACAACCAGGACCGTCTCCGCAAGTTTTCTTTCAATCCGGACCTGCCGGCCTTCGGCAAGCGCTTCGACGTCGTCACAGGCCTCAGCAACAAGAGACGAAAACTCCAGCTCCTGCATGGGAATTTGCGCAGCTCCGGTGTCGAATCGCGCAAGGAGCAGCAAGTTGTCCGTGATATGATGCTGGCGTGCAATTTCCTCCTGAACGCTCACCAGCTTTCTCTGGTGGTCGGGGGTGATTCCTGGAGCACGCATAAGGCTTTCAACCTCTCCCCGCAGGATGGTAAGTGGCGTGCGCAGTTCATGGGAAGCATCCGCGGCAAATCGTCGCGCCTGTTCAAAACTCCTTTGCAGGCGGCCAAGCATCGCATTGAACACCAGGGTGAGTCGTTGCAATTCATCCTTCGCGACTGGCACCTCGACACGATCATCCAGGTGCTCTGCCCGGATTCGTTCCACAGCATTCGTGAGATCGCCCAGCGGGCGGAGTGCACGTCCGGAAATCCAAATGCCGCTCAGTGCAACAATTGCAATCGCGACCGGCATTGAAAGGACATACGCAAATACGAGATCTGCGAGAACATCCCAGACCTCCCTAAGATTGTAGGCGACCACAATCGCGGACTCTGAATCTGTGAACACCGCCGTTCTCCAACGTTCCTTCCCGTCCCGGATTGTGTGCGGCAGTTCATTGACCAACGCGAGCCTCGCTGCCCGTTCCGTCAAACGATCGCTGCGAAATCGAAGCCTGCCAGACTCATCAAAGACAGCATGCGCCAGCCAGTCTGCATACGATTCATCTTCACGCGCTGCTTCTTCGATCCGCGCCGGCTCCTTTATTCCCATCAGGCGATGCCCCTCCGCTGTGATTTCGAGATCAACCGCTTCAATCTGTTCCTGGTAGAAGTTGACCAGTGTCGACCCTGAATAGACGACGAGAATGAACGTCGTCAGTCCTGCCATCCATGCAGCGAATTTCCAGCGGATCGGAAGAGTCTTCATTTGTCGGACCTCAATGAGTAACCGATACCCCGGTGGGTCTGGATCAGCTTTTCAGGGAACGGATCATCGACCTTGCGACGCAACCGTTGCATGGCCACATCGACAAAATTGGTACCAGGATCGAATTGATGACCCCAGACATCCTGGCTGAGCTCCACACGACTCACGACCTTACCCGGTGTTCGCAGGAGGCATTCCAGCAGAGCAAATTCCCTCGTCGTCAGTTCAATCTGCGCACCGTCCCGCTTAACCTCGCGTGTCATGAGATTCAAGGTGAGATTCCCGCAACGCAGCGGGCTGAGGCCGAGGCCCGTGCGCCGTCGCAACACGGCATTCAACCGCGCGAAAAGCTCGGTCATGGAAAAGGGCTTCCCCAAATAGTCGTCCGCACCGAGATTGAGTCCCTCAACGCGTTCATCAAGATCACCTCTGGCGGTCAGGAGCAGGACGGAAATCGTGTGACCTTCCTCGCGCAGCTTCCGCAGCACACTGAGTCCATCGCGACCTGGTATCATGATGTCGAGAATCACGGCATCAAAGCCTCCTCTCTTTACAAGGGCAAAGGCAGAATCCCCGTCATGACACACCTCAGCAGCATAGCCGCGTTCCTCCAGGCCGGCCTTGATCATGGCCGCCACTTTTTTCTCGTCGTCAACAACCAGGATACGCATGGGAACGGGTCAGGAGTTTGACGGGTGCCGCATCTTTAGATCGATCAAGAAGGAATTCCATCGGCAATCCATCGCAACGGCAAACACTCGCGCGGAACGCAAGCTGATTTCCGCATGCGCGCCGTCAATCTCTCTCCCATCCGTGTCTAGTCGACGAGAATTACGGAACGATGACCAAATCATTACGCTGTCGTAATGTTTCTAACATCTTGAGCGGATTCCGATCTCACGATGTGTGCTTCAATCTACTCGTATCACGGAAAACGGTGATGTCACCGATTCCGGTCTCCTGAAGGAAGGGATATTTCCCTTTCATCATTCTGCTCCCGGCAAGCGCGCGTCAGCGACGCCGCCCTGTGTGTCCGCCTTGCGGCGGCGTGTCACAAGAACCTTCGATACTGTGCCATGAGGACGCCCTCCTGGATCTCCTCATGCCTGAGGCGCCGGTGCGGCCTCCTATTCATTGCAATCAGTATCGCACTCGTCGTCGGAATCATGGTGCGGACTGCTCTCCTTGTAAGATCGGCGGGCGAGGTTTCATGGGACAGCAGCCTCGTCGCCTCATTCCTTCTGGGCGAACTCTTTGACGTCGGAAGTGCCGCCTGGTGGTCGATTCCTCTCGTGCTGCTGCTGGCGTCCCTGCCGCGGCAATTCTTCTCCCACACCTGGGCGCGCATCGTTTCGCACGTCGCGGTGTTTTTGATCGGTTTTCTGCTGCTTTTTGGTGCGACGGCCGAGTGGGTGTTTTGGGAGGAATTTGGCGTCCGCTTCAATTTCATCGCGGTCGACTACCTTGTCTATACGACCGAAGTCATCGGAAACATTCGTGAATCCTATCCCATGCCTTGGATACTCTGCGGAATCGGCGTGGGCGCCGCATTGATCCACCTTGCCGTTGTCCGCCTCGGATGGATGAAACAGTGGCTGCAGAACGCAGACGAATCGGCCGGACGGCGGTGGAAGACCGCTGCAACGACGTCGGTTGTGTGCCTCCTCTTCGGACTTGTCCTCAGCGAAAACGCGCTTCCGAATTTTTCAAACAACTATAATCGCGAACTGGCAAAGAGCGGGCTCTGGTCGCTGTTCGCCGCATTTCGAGCAAACCGGCTCGACTATGAACAATTCTACCCAACCATGCCGCGCGCGGCCGCATTCCACCGGGTGCGGAAGATCCTTGCAAAGGACGGATCACGCTTCGTCAGTTCCAACGAGGAGGACCTGCTGCGCTTCGTCTCGAACCGCGGCCCGGAGAAAAAACTCAATGTCATCCAGATCACCGTGGAAAGCCTGAGCGCAAGCTTCATGGCGCGCTACGGCGGCCGGGAAAACATCACACCCAACCTCGATGCCCTTGTTCCAAGGGCGCTCGTATTCGACGAATGCTACGCCACGGGAAACAGGACCGACCGAGGCATGGAGGCTCTTACCCTGTCCGTGCCGCCCACGCCCGGGCGTTCGTTGATCAAGCGACCCGGGAACGAGGATCTCTTCACGCTGGGATCCGTCTTCAGAGAACGGGGCTACAGCACCCAGTTCATCTACGGAGGATTCGGCTATTTCGACAACATGAACTACTTTTTCGGACACAACGGCTACGAAATCACGGATCGCAATTCCGTGCCCGCCAGCGAGGTCACGTTCGCCAATATCTGGGGCGCATGCGACGAGGATGCCTTCCGCTGGGCCATCACAAACGCGGATCGAAGTTTCAAGGAGGGAAAGCCCTTCTTCCAATTCGTGATGACCACATCCAATCATCGCCCCTATACGTTTCCAGACGGACGGATTGATCTGCCGTCAAAGATATCGGGGAGAGCCGGGGCAGTGAAGTACACAGACTACGCGATCGCAAAACTGCTGCGCGACTGTGAGTCGAAACCCTGGTACCGAAACACCGTCTTTGTCATCGTGGCGGATCATTGCGCCTCAAGCGCGGGCAAAGCCGAATTGCCCGTACAGAATTATCATATCCCTCTGATGATCTTTGCACCGGGTGGTCAGATTGCACCCGGAGTCGTGAAGCGGATCACGAGCCAGATGGACTACGCACCCACTCTCCTTGCCCTGCTTGGGTGGTCCTATCCAAGCCGCTTCTATGGTTGGAACGTTCTGGATATGCCTGAAGGTGAATCGGGGAGGGCCCTTCTGGGCAACTACCAGAAGCTCGGTTATTTCAAGGATGCCACGCTCACTGTGCTGAAACCCGTGCGCCAGTCGGTCGCCCTCAAGTACGACGCTGTTCACAAGACGAGCGAGTCCAGGCCCACAGACCCATCCCTCGTGGATGACGCCATTGCCTATTACCAATCAGCAAGCTGGCTTTTCGGTCACGGTGGCCAGCGCTCGTTCGAAACGGAGAAACCCGAAAGCCATGTCGCGCTTCGGAATTGATCGAACCCTCCTGCCCGCAGTCGTTGCCCTGGTACTCACCCTCGTGCTGTTTGAATCCACCGGGCTCGATCTTGCGATACAAGATCGACTGTATGACTTTTCCGCGCACCGCTGGCTGATCGATGCCCACGCCGTTGTGCCACGGGCCGTTTTCTATACCGGACCCAAGGCACTGCTCATCGTCCTTGGCATGACGCTTCTACTGCTGATCCTTGGGCCACAATCCTGGAGAATTCGTCTGCGCATTCCGGATCCCGCTCGAAAAAATCTCCTCGTGGCTTTCCTGACTCTAGGAACCGTTCCCGCGTTTGTCGGCGGACTCAAGGCCGTGACAAATGTCTTCTGTCCCTCGGAGATCCGCGCCTACGGAGGCGATGAACCCTACGTCCGTGTTCTGGAACGTTACCCCGCGAACAACCGCCCCGCGCAACGCGGTCGTTGTTTCCCTGCGGGACATGCGAGCGGCGGTTTCGCGCTTCTAGGGCTGGTAGGACTCTCCCGTACTCGACGTAGCCGCGCGCTGCTGACACTGCTCGGCCTTGGATCGGGAACGTTCATGGGTGCCTACCAAATGGCGAAAGGAGCCCATTTTCTCAGCCATACCGTGGTGACGGCACTGATTGCCTGGATCTTCTTTCTCCTATGGAGACGCATTCTCTCCGTCAGCCCTCCAACCGCAATCACTCAAAAGCAACCTTAGGCCCGCTCAAGCCCGGGCATCCGAGTCAGTCCGCGCGCCTCCCTTGGGCAACGTGAGGGGAAGAAGGATCAGCAGTCCGCCGAGAAAGTAGATTCCATTGAGAAGCACCGCAGAGCGGTAACCGAAACTCGTGGCGAGTTCACCCATGGTCAGGGGACCGATCACACCGCCCAGTTTCCCAAAAAGTCCCCAGAAGCCGAAGAATTCGCCGCCCTTCCCCGGCGGAGTCAGCGCAGACACCACGGCCCGGCTCGCGGATTGCAGTGAACCCATCGCCAGCCCGGCAATCGCGCCGATCGCATAAAACTCCATCTTCGTGCCGCAAAACGCGGCCCATCCGGAAACGACGAGCCAAAGGAGGAGCGAGATGACCAGGGCAGGTTTCGCACCCATGCGGTCCTGAAAATACCCAAATCCCAATGCGCCCATTGCACTCGTGATCTGCAGGGCCGCAAAAAGGATAATGTTCTCCGTCTGCGTGAGATGCAGGACATTCTGACCGAACAGTGACGCAAAAACGATGACAGCCATCAGCCCCGAAAGGAACAGCATGAACGCCAGGAAAAAGACAGCGAGCGTACGGTGGTTCGGCAGTTCGCGAAGCGTTTTACCAATCGCGCCCCATCCCACCTTGAAATAACCCGCGCCCTCGGGCAGCGGCTTTGGCACGGCGCGTTCACGGAGCAAGATCTGGGTCGGCAGGCTGGCGAGCAGAAAGAACAGGCCCGTCATCAGGAAAGTCCAGCGGGCGGAGGCGTGCAGCCCCTGGATGATGAACAGCGCCAACCCCAGACTCAGCATGCCTCCCATATAGCCAAAGCTCCATCCATATCCCGAAATGCGACCCACATTCGCAGGCGTGCTGATCTCCGGTAAAAAACTCGCACAGAAATTGTCTCCCATCGCAAAGGCGGTGTTCGCCGTCACCACAAGCGCAAGCGCCAGCAACACGTCACCGGGCCCGGTGAAGAAGAGACAGGCGGTCGCCGTTGCACAAACAACCGCCGACGCCATCAGGAACCGTTTCTTCGCCGCCGTGAAATCCGCCACCGCACCGAGCCATGGCGCGAAAAGAATCACGATAATCTGTGACACTGCCAGCGCCCGCCCCCACCAGCTTGATGCACCGGGGTGATCCCCGGCGATGACCCTGCTGAAGTAGGTCGCGTATACGACCGTGATGATGATCGTCGTAAACGACGAATTCGCGAAATCGAAGCAGCACCACCCGAAGATTTCGGATCGCTTGACGGGAGGCGGTGACTCAGAAGCCATGGGCCACGCTCACGGCCGAGCCGACACATGGCAAGTTTGCGCTGAGACTCTTGCCTTCCCAGCCAAAAAATCCGCAAGCACGTCTACAACCGCCGCCTGCGCAGATTATAGACTGCCAAGGCAAGCAGCGCGACCCCAAGGAAGAACAACGTGTAGCCGCTCTCTCCAACCGATGCCGTCGGCGCTGTCTGAGCGCCCAGCCTCGCAGGCGCAGACAGCGCAAAAAATCCTCCAGCGATTCCAACAATTCGTGAGATCAGCTTTGAATGAGATGATGTCGCAGGCACGGAAGCATTCTTAGCACGATGCATTCCAATCTACGTGTTTCTACTAACTGCAAATCTACGTAGATATATGTAGCTCCACTTGAAACTGTTAGCGATGATTCCTTTCAGTTGCGCAGTCCATAGCCTCGTTTGCCGTCATCCGGGATTGTGTAAGGCATTTCGACGGCGTGCACTTTCATCGCGAATCACGTGGCGGCCACTTTCCTAACGATAAACAACTTACCCTCGTTTCGCACGCGGCGAATGCCGTGTCAGGAGTTCGACGGTTCACAGGCGCAATGTGACGCCACGGTCAGACGGAAGTCACCAGGCAGTGGTCGAGCGACGCGCGAATCGCAGCCTCATCCATGGACTGGCCGATGAACACGAGTTCCTGCCGGCGGTCGCCATGAGGCTCCACCCACAGGGCCCGAATCATCTCGGGCCGGTCTTCAAGGGATGCCTTTCCATTTTCGACCAGAGCGGCCCACCAATAATTGAGTGTATCCACTTTTGCACGACGCCCCGCAATGGATAGGAAACCCATCTCGTCAGGCGACTCCCGCCACCAGCAGAATCCCTTTGCCCTCACCAAACCTGGAAATCCGTTGCGCAGGAGTGACTCGAATCTCACCCGCGAGAACGGAAGCCGCGCCTGATAGACAAAACTCGATAATCCGTACTTTGCGGAAAAGGAAGACGTCGTCCTCCCGGATTTGAACACCGTCGCTCCAGAGAATTTTCCGGGTTGAGGCGCGAGCGCATTCAACCGTTGAATCCAGCGAGCACCGGACAAGGAGGCGCGGGGATCAAATAGCTGCCGGTCCAGGCACACCTCGCGTGAGACCTGCCCGCGTTCGACTGAATGCCTCTCCGCCCGACCATTCACTCCCTCAATTGCGGCATGTACGGCTTCAAGTTCGTCCGCGGAAACCAGGTCGCACTTGTTCACGAGGACCAGATCCGCCGATTCGATCTGCACGAGCATGAGATCAAAGAGATCCTTCTTTGTTTCGCCCACGGATTCCAGTTCGCCGGGCGGGTGCTTTGCCACCCGTGAATTCCAGAGGCTCAGGAAATGCGCGGCGTCAACCACCGTAACGAGCGAACTCAGACTCGCCAAATCCGCGAGCGATCGGCCAAACGGATTCCTCTGCAAAAACAACTGGGCGACGCCACGCGGCTCCGCGACTCCGGTGGTTTCAACAATGATGTGATCGAACGGCTCGCCTGAAGGGCCGCCGGAACGACCGGTTAGGGCTAGCTCCGCAAGTGATTCCGCGAGTTCGTCCTTGATCGAACAGCACACACATCCGTTGCCGAGCTCAATCACCGGTTGCTTCCGCCCATCGTCGACGCCAGATGCCAACATGCCTTGGGCGACCAACCTTGCGTCGATATTGATGGCACCGACATCATTCACGATCAGCGCCCACCTGGCCCCCTCGCTCTGTGTCAGCAGGTGATTCAGCACCGTGGTCTTCCCGGCGCCCAGGAATCCGCAAAGCACGGTAACCGGTGGACGCGATCCTACCACCCTCATCCTCCCGCAAAGACCGGACGAAAGCCCGCCGCCTCGAGCACCCGCGCGACGTCCTCCCGCTTGTCACCCTGGATCTCGATCCTGCCCTCCTTGACCGTTCCCCCACAACCGCACCGTTTCTGCATCGCCTTTGCCAGGCTCTCCTTTTCCGCAAGGCCGATTCCCACAAACCCATCGATCACCGTGACAGTCTTGCCCCCTCGTCCGGCCGTCATGCGCCGGATATCGACCCGACCCCGATTCTTTTTCACAAGCCCCGACTCACTTTTGGAACTCATTCTACGCGATTCCTGCGCCTCAGTGTCAGGAAGACTGGGAAGACTTCGCTTCAAGGCATCGAGCGCACCAAAGGGATTCTGGGAAAGCGATTCGCCCCCGCCAGTGGGAACCTTTCCGGATGTACTCATGTAAATTATCTCCCCGCCCCCTTGCCGCGGCAGGAGCCAACCGGGATTCCCCCCTCCCCTCCCAAGAATGCGACCGCTTTGGCATAACTTCTGCCTTCAAGGAAGTGAATGAGTTGCGGGTGTAGAGCATCCCCACAGGTGTCCCTGAGCTCATCCAAGCGCTTCAACCCCATGGTAATCCGCTCGCCATCAGATTGCTTGATGGCATCCATCAATTCCATTAGTGAATCTTTGATCGCCTGTTCCATAGTCGAGAAACCCGATTCTAATGTTCAATCTGTGTCGGTTAAGCGAGTTTTCAATCAGGCTCCCCAGCCTTCACCCGCTTGCTTCACATCCGCAATGATCTTTGAATGGAAATCTCTATTGTCAGTTCAAGACACGCGCCATTCGGCGCGATCCATTCTCCTTTCTATTTCCTTTCTGAATAAACTCCATGAGACCACTTCCTTTGCCGACGCGCGCAAACGCCGACATCCTCGACGCGGCCTACTACGCATGGCTTGAAAATCCCGATGCCGTTGATCCGACCTGGCAGGCCTTCTTCCAGGGCTTTGCTCTCGGCAATCAGCGGAACGGAAAGAACGGCGCCGCAATCCGGGTCTCCGCAGAGCCCTCCGATCTTTCCGACAGCCTCAAGCAGTCTCAGGTCCACAGCCTGATCTACCACTATCGATCCATCGGGCACACTCAGGCCCATCTGGATCCACTGAGCGATCCTCCGCCACCTTCTCCGCGTCTTGCATTGGGTGAATTCGGCCTCACCGAGGCTGACCTGGATCGCTCCTTTGACGTGAGCCACTACCTGAACCAGGGGGAGATGAATCTAAGGAGCCTCATAGATTCCCTCAGCCGGACCTACTGCGGCCGTGTCGGAGTCGAGTACGTGCACATCCAGGATACAGAGGTGCGCAACTGGCTGCAGGAGCGAATGGAGTCCACGCGCAATCAGCCGGAATTCTCAAAGGCGCAGAAAACCCGCATCCTCCGAAGGCTGCACAAGGCTGAGCTTTTCGAACGTTTTCTTCATACCAAGTATGTCGGCCAGAAACGCTTCTCGCTCGAAGGCGGGGAAACCTTCATCGCCGCCCTCGATGCGATCGTGGAGCATTCCCCTGCGCAGGGAGTCGAGGAAATCGTCATGGGCATGGCCCACCGCGGTCGCCTGAATGTCCTGACCTCAATCCTTCGCAAGCCATTCGAGCTGCTGTTCGAACAATTCTCGGAGAACTATATTCCTGAAACCGTCGCAGGCGACGGCGATGTGAAGTACCATCTCGGTTACGAGTCCATTCTCGACACCACCACCGGTGGGAAAGTCGAGGTGCGGCTTGCCGCCAATCCGTCACACCTCGAAATCGTAAATCCCGTCGTCGAAGGCAAGGCACGCGCGCGCCAGCGCATCCGCGGCGACGTCGAGCGCCGCCGGGTCATGCCGTTGCTCGTGCATGGCGACGCGGCATTCGCCGGCCAGGGGGTGGTTGCGGAGACCCTGAATTTTTCCCAGCTGCCTGGCTATCGCACCGGCGGCACGCTTCATTTTGTCATCAACAACCAAATCGGTTTCACAACGCTTCCGAGCGAGGCAAGGTCCACGCGCTACTGCACCGATGTCGCCAAGATGATCGAGGCGCCGATTTTCCACGTCAACGGCGACGACCCCGAGGCCGTCTGCATGGTTGCCCGACTCGCCCTGGAGTTCCGCGTAAAATTCCAGCGGGATGTCGTCATCGACATGTATTGCTATCGGCGACACGGGCACAACGAGTCTGACGAACCTGCGTTCACACAGCCTGAGATGTACAGGAAGATCGGAGCGCATCCCCTCGTCTCAACCCTCTATACCGAGAAGCTCACCTCGGAAGGCAGCCTCACCCCCGCCGAATGTGAGGCGATCAAGGCCGAATATCTCGCTGCACTTGAGTCCAACCTTGAAAAGGCAAAGGCCCGTGAGGCTGAAAAGACCGCGCGGCGCAAGGCCAAGGCGGCCGACCCTCAGGCCCGATTTGCAGGATCGACCGCCGTTTTCCAGCCTGACTTCAGCCACGCTCCCGTTCCGACGGGAGTGCCCCACGCTCAGATTGAGAAGGTCATCCGCGGACTCACCACACTGCCCTCCGGATTCAATGTGAACCCAAAGATCCGGCGCCTTCTTGACGCACGCCTGCACGCCTTGAAGGAAGGCGGCCCGGTCGACTGGGCCTTGGGTGAAGCACTCGCTTTCGGCACTCTCCTCCTTGAGGGAACTCCCGTACGCCTGAGCGGACAGGATTGCGAACGCGGCACGTTCAGCCATCGCCATGCGGTGCTGCACGATCACCAGACACGGGAAAGCTACACGCCTCTGAAACACCTCGACGACGGCAAACCTACCAAGTTCTGCGTCTACAACTCCCTGCTTTCCGAAGCGGCCGTACTCGGATTCGATTACGGCTACTCCCTCGACTACCCTCAGATGCTCTGCATCTGGGAGGCGCAATTCGGCGATTTCGCCAACGGCGCCCAAGTGGTGATCGACCAGTTTATCGCCAGCTCCGAATCGAAATGGCAGCGTACCAGCGGCATTGTTCTGCTTCTGCCTCACGGCTACGAGGGTCAGGGCCCCGAACACTCGTCTGCTCGCCTCGAACGTTTTCTCCAGCTTTGCGCGGAGAACAACATCCAGGTCGCAAACATCACGACACCCGCAAACTTCTATCACGTGCTTCGCCGTCAGATGAAGCGGGATTTCCTGAAGCCGCTGATCGTGATGTCACCCAAGTCATTGCTGCGCCATCCCGCCGCGGTATCACGCATCGACGAATTCACCACGGGCTCGTTCCAGGAAATCATCGACGATCCCGCTGCACCGCAGAAGACCGCGCGCCTCATCCTCTGCTCCGGCAAGGTGTACTACGACCTCGCAGACTACCGCGAAAAGAACAAGATCACGGACACAATGATTGTCCGCATCGAGCAGCTCTATCCGCTGCACACGGATCGCCTTGCCGAAATTGCGGGCCAGCACGCCAACGCACGGATCGTCTGGGCGCAGGAGGAGCCTCAGAACATGGGTGCGTGGAATTATCTGGCTCCCTCACTGGAGGAAATCTTCAAGCGAAAGGCCGCGTACGCCGGACGAGAGCCCGCGGCATCCCCTGCGGTCGGAGCGCTTGCCTTGCATCGTCGAGAACTCGCTGACTTCCTCAAGACCGCCTTCTCGATCTGATGGCGGCTTCCACATTGCGTAACCTCAACCGAATTCCTCCATGCCTGTTCTCGAAGTAAAGATCCCACCCCTGGGCGAATCCATCAATTCCGGCGTTCTCGCCAAGTGGCACGTCGCCGACGGAGGCGGCGTAAAAAAGGATCAGCCGCTCTTCGAATTGGAAACCGACAAGATCACCTCAGAGGGCACCGCGGAAGCAGCCGGGAAGATCACCCTCAAGGTTGCCGCCGGCACCGAGGTCAAGATCGGTGAAGTGGTCGCCACCATCGACACCGATGCCGCTCCGGCAACCAGCCCAGCGGCACCTTCGGCCACGGGAGCCGCCGCGAAGTCCGCGTCGGCTGCACAGGCCGCCAAGGGTTCCGCGTTTCCCTCCTCTCCCGCCGTCCGTCGTGTCGCCGAGGAAACCGGAGTAGACACAGCGGGCATCGCCGGCACTGGCAAGGGTGGACGCGTCACCAAGGGCGATGTCCTCGCCGCAGCCGAGGCGTCCGCGACGCCTCGTGCAACGCCCGTGGTTTCCCAGGCGGCGCCCTCATCGATGCTGCCCTCTGCACCCGCACCTGTGGCCCTTGCATCGCCGACCGAAAAACAATCTCGCCGGAAACTGTCGCCACTTCGCAAACGCATCGCCGAGCGGCTGGTCCAGGCCCAGCATGAAGCAGCCATGCTCACGACCTTCAATGAGGTCGACATGTCCGCAGTCATGGCCCTGCGCGCAAAATATCAGGAAGACTTCCTCAAGCGGAACGGCATCAAGCTCGGATTCATGTCCTTTTTCACCAAGGCGGTCGTACATGCCTTGAAGGAGGTGCCTGGAATCAATGCCCAGTTTGCAGGCGACGAAGTTATCCAAAACCACTACTTCGACATCGGAGTCGCGGTCTCCACTGAGAAGGGCCTGATGGTGCCGGTCATCCGCGACGCGGACAAGTTGGGCATGGCCGAAATAGAAAAGGCGATTGGAGAGGCGGCAAAGAAGGCACGCGACAACAAAATCACGCTCGCCGATCTTGAAGGGGGCGTCTTCACCATCACCAATGGCGGCATCTTCGGCTCGATGTTGTCGACCCCCATTCTGAACGCTCCGCAGAGCGGCATACTCGGCCTTCACGCGATCAACGAGCGTCCGGTGGCCATCAACGGCCAGGTTGTCATCCGTCCGATGATGTACCTCGCACTGAGCTACGATCACCGCCTGGTCGATGGCAAGGAGGCGGTCACCTTCCTCGTAAAGATCAAGCAGGCCATCGAGGATCCCACCCGCCTCCTTCTGTCCATCTAGTCCCCGCCGGACGACCGCTCGCAATGCGATGGGTCGCCCGCTCCCGCGACCACTCTTTCGTTTCACCTGCCATGGAATCCTTCGACCTCATTGTCATCGGCGCCGGTCCCGGCGGTTATGTCTGCGCGTTCCGCGCTTCCCAACTGGGACTCAAGGTGGCCCTGATCGACAAGCGGTCAACGCTCGGCGGAACCTGCCTCAATGTGGGATGCATTCCCAGCAAGGCGCTGCTTCATTCGAGCGAACACCTGGTCTTTGCACGGCAGCATGCAGCGGAACACGGTATCAAGCTGGGTTCAGTCGATTTCGATCTCGCCGCGTTGATGAAACGCAAGGACGCGGTCGTGAACAAACTCGTGGGCGGTGTCACCCAGCTTGCGAAGGGCAGGAAAGTCACAGTCTTCACTGGCGCGGCTGCCTTCACCTCGGCAACCACCGTGAGCGTAACCCCGGTTTCCGGTGCAGCCGTGGACATCAAGGGGAAAAATATCGTGATCGCCACGGGCTCGGTTCCGGTCGAGCTGCCATTCCTGAAATTCGACGGCAACACCATCGTCTCCAGCGATGACGCCATCGCCTTCAAGGAAGTACCCCGCCGACTCGTGGTCGTCGGCGGCGGTGTAATCGGACTCGAACTCGGCTCCGTCTGGTCGCGACTTGGCAGCGAGGTCACCGTGGTGGAATTTCTTCCAAAGATCATTGCAACCTTCGACGACGATGTTGTCAGGTCCTTCACCCGTATTCTGCAGAAACAGGGACTGAAAATCGAGGTCGGTGCCAAGGTCACAGGATTCTCCAAGGGGATCCTCGCTGCGGAAAGGGACGGCAAGCCCCTCGAATTCCCTGCGGACAAGGTGCTCGTGGCTGTGGGCAGGCGCCCGTTCACCGACCAGCTTGGGCTCGAGAAGGCAGGTGTCGTTCTCGACGAGAAGAAGCGCGTCAAGGTCGATGCCCGCCTCAGGACGAGTGCGCCCAACATCTGGGCCATCGGCGACGTTGTTGCCGGTCCCATGCTCGCCCACAAGGCAGAGGAGGATGGCGTCGCAGTCGCGGAATGGATCGCCGGAAAGGCCGGCCATATCAATTGGGACCTCGTTCCCGGTGTTGTCTATACGGCACCCGAGGTTGCATCGGTCGGACTCGGCGAGGACGCTGCAAAGGCACAGGGCCTTTCGATCACGGTCGGGAAATTCAATCTCGGCGCCAACGGCCGCGCGATCGCCGCGGGTACGACAGATGGTTTCGTCAAGATCATCGCCGACTCCAAGACCGACCGCATCCTTGGCGCGCAAATCCTCGGTGCCAATGCGGGTGAATTGATTTCGGAGATCGTGACACACATGGAATATGGCGGCAGCGCAGAGGACCTGGGCCGCACCATTCACGCCCATCCCACCATGAGTGAGGCGCTGAAGGAGGCGGGGCTGGCGGTCTCGAAAAGCGCAATTCACGCGCTTTAGCGTTTCTTTTACGAGGCTCACCGCAGCCGGTGCCCGAATGGCTGTATCGCTCGGGCAGGCGGCAAAGATTCGCCGCACCGCATCAGGCCCCATTCATCCTTGGGGGTTTGCACCTCAATTGAGGCCCGAATCAGCCGATGAAATGGACCACACAATCCCTCTCCAAGGTGTCCACCTCGAACGAAAAGAAGCTCTTCCTCGAAGTTTCCGAGCTGACAGTTCAGCTTGTCCGCGCCAATGGCCGCACGATCGAGATCTATCGCGAATGCCTGCGCGATCATCGCGACGACATCCTGCAGGCCCTCAAGGAGGCCTCACCGAAGGAGGCGTTCCCATCCGATTCAATCGTGGCCGCGATCAGCCCATCAGGGCGCTTTGCGCACCTCGGGACCGATGAGGAGTGCAAACGCATTCGAACGCCGGATGCCGTTGCGCGCGAATTGAAGCTGCCGGACGGATTCATCGACGGCCCTCTCGCCCTTGCGCTTTGCCGGGCGGACGATGGTTACCCCGTCGCACCCTCATCCCACGGACGCTGGCTGGCCGTGGCAGCCGGGCAGAACTCTCTCGCAGCTTCCCAGGCGCATCTGGCGGAACTTTCCCTGCGCGACACCGTCATCAGTCCCGCGATTACCAGTCATCTCGGAGCACTGCAGACGGCCTGCCAGCTTTCGGGCGCGCCCAGCTCGGTCATGGCCTGGGACTTGGGCGAATCAGATTCCACCCTGTATCTCGTAAACCGGAAAGGCGTGCTGGCCACTCAGACCTGCCCGATCGGCATTCATCACATCGCCGATGCGATCCAAGGCGAACTGTCGCTCGCATCCCGCGCAGCAGCCACAAAGCTTTTTCTGAATGCGTTCTTTGATTTCGCCGATACCGGCCCCAAGGTCGTCAGGCGGCTCGCTTCCGGAATCAAGCCTGCGCATCACGCACTCGGCGGCGCTCCGTCGGCACTCTTCTGCATCGGACTCCCTGCGGACAATTCCTGGTTCGCAAACGAGGTGAGCGCCCTGCTGGGCATGACACCCTGGCATCCGCCCATCACCGCTCTTAGCCGCGAGCTTGGCGTCGATTTCCTCGGCAACTCGCTGGCCGGCAATCTCAGCTTCAACGCGGCAGGACTGCTGCATCTGGTCGGCAGGACTGCTGCAAAGACTGAAGGCTGGCAACCCGCCTGGCAAATGATCGACGTCGGCGCAAGAAACACGGTGCGTGCAGCCATCGCAGCATCGACGAGCGTCACCAGCGGGAAAAAGGCAGCTGTTGCCGAATCACACGGTGCCAAAGCACCGGTGGAACCCCGTTCCACCGAGGCCTCGCTGCAAACAGCGATTGCATCCCCAGTGGCGACCCAATCTGTCCTGGCACAGGCGAGCGCTCGCGCAACGGCCCTGACCCGTGCGCAACCTCCGGCGGAGCGCCATCCTACTCCCCAGCCGGCCCAGCCCAAGAGCACCACTGCCAAGGCTCTGGCGGCCTCCGCCAGAACACAGACGGAAACACAGGCCCTCCTGTCAGGAAGCACCACCAGTCACCAGGAGACTTCCAGTGGCAACAAGGCCGAAGCCGGTGCACTCGTCTCCGCCGTCAGGCGATCAAGCGCCATGGCTGCAACTCCCCAGCCTCCCCGCCCGCCCGAAACCAGCCAGGCCTCCCAAGCACCCGCTCACGCAAATCCGCAGGATGAGGCACCTCCGTCGCCAAAGAAGAAGTCATCGAGGAGCGGATTGTGGATCGCAGGGATCGCCCTGCTTGCAGTCGGCATTTCCACCTGGTTCACCCTGAATATCCAGAAAGAGAACGAACTTGCACGCTTGCGTGAAGCCGAGGCCAGCCAGCGCGCTGCGGAAGCCATGGCAAGAGCCAAGGAGAGCGAAGAGGCTGCACGACTGGAGACCGAACGGCTCCGCAGGGAGGCAGAGATCGAAAGGGAAAAGGCGGTCGCCGCAGTCAAGCTTCGCACCGAAGAGGAGGTTCTCCAACGAGTCGAGGCCGAGCGCAGGGCAAACGCGCCCGGAATTCTGGTCGTGCGAACAGAGCCTACAGGTGCACACGTCTCGATTGACGGCGCCCTACCACAGGCCACACCGCTTTCCATCAACAGCCTTTCCATCGGCACTCACCATCTTTCCATAAGCCTGCCTGGCTATGAAACGACCACCCGCACCGTTGAGATCAAACGGGACCAGACGACCGACCTCGGCCTGATTGAACTCACGCGTCAGCTCGGCAGCCTCGAAATCATCAGTGAGCCCGCCGGCCTCGCATTCGAACTGCGTCAGGCATCGGAGAAGCCAGACTCCCCACCGATCCGAACCGGCACCACGCCGTCCACCCTCAGCGAACTCATCGTAGGAGACTACACCGTGACCCTCCTGCGACCCGGCTGGAACCCGGTCTCTTCAACCGCAAAAGTCTCCTCGCTCCAGACCACACAAGTGGTGCCGCTCTTCCCGACCGCGCGCTTGTTGATTACCTCCACCCCCTCCGGTGCGGCCGTGATGCGGGACGAGGAACTCCTGGGAACAACCCCGCTTCAATTGTCGGAACTCAAGCCCGGGGAGTATGTATTCGAACTTTCAATACCCGAGCACGACTCGGCCATTGTTAAGACCCGCCTCGCAGCGGGTGCCGACTCGGAGGTGACTGCCTCACTCGATCCCTTTGACCGCATCCTCAAAATGTCCGAAATCGCCCAAGCGCCCGTCGCCATCAAAACGGTCACACCCGACTTTGTGGCCCGGGGCATCCAGGATCTCGGCGACGCTGTGGTCTCTTGTGTCATTGATCGAAACGGCGTTCCACAGTCGCTCCAACTGGAGAAGGCATCGTCCGAGGACTTCGGCAAGGCGTGCATCGCCGCGCTCGCCAAATGGCGCTTCAAACCCGCCACAACAAAGACCGGTCGCACGGCCAACGTGAGGGTGTCCGTACCGTTCACTCTAAGTGGACGCTGAGCGGGAGTTTGGCGTCACAAAAGGGAAGAGCGCCCAATCCCGGCTGCAGTTGGCGGCGCTGGCACAGACGCTAACGGTAGAGCCCTTTACGCGCAATGACGCCACCCACTACGCAGCAATTCGCCATGACTTGGAGTTGCGAGGAATGGGAATAGGCCCTTTGGACACGCTCATTGCCGCACAGGCCCTGCGGCTAGGAGCGACCCTGGTGACGAGGAATACCAGGGAGTTTTCTCGGATTCGAGGATTGCTCGTTGAAAACTGGCACTCAAGCGAGTGAAGCGAGCGAGGTTATCGTCACTCGGAGATCGAGTCCGCAATCGAATTGGTCCGAGAGGGCATTCCAGAACGCAAGCTTTAGCGACCGATGTCGCCAAGAAATGCCTCCATCGTGGAGTAACGTGCGAGCAGCGTGCCTGCCGCCCGGCACCGCTCCGCGGAGGCCAGTCCGGTGTGCTCGGCGAGGAAGATGATGTAGGCAGCAACATTGCGCGCGTAGTTGAGCCGCCCTTCGTCGCTGATCGCGTAAAACCTCGCGCGCTGGCGGTATCCCGCAGGAGAGTGATCGCCGAGTGACTTCTTTTCTGCGCGTCCCCCGGCAGCAAGTACAAACAGGAAGTTGTACTCGAACCAGAACATGTGCTCGGGACTCGGGGGTAGCGCTTCGAGCGCAACGCGTGTGGCTTCCGGCGAAGAGAAGGGTTCGGAAGCCTTCACGCCCGATTTCGACAACGCGTCCGAAATAAAACTTCGCGCCATCTTCTGTTCGGTCGGGTCGTCGCTAAAGGCGCCAGACAGCGCGAGTTCGAGGGTGAAGCGATACCAGTCGCGCCAGAGGGCCTGATCACCGGCGTTGCGGGAATCAAACAGGGCTTTGCCCATTTCATACGTGTAACGGCCGCTCGTCTTGATCTCGAGTCGCTGCCCCGTGACCTCACCCATCACCCGATAATTTTCGGCGGACTTCCCCGATCCGGAGTGGAACCCGATGCTGGCGCCAAACTCGCGGCACACCTTCCATTGTTTCTCGATGAGGCTCCGCAGCGCTGCATTGTCCGGAAACGGCATGTTCTTCTGAAACCCAAACGCAGGGGCCACGAAGTTGATCTTCATGCCCATGACCTCACACAGAGCCAGCATGATCGCGGTCGTTTCGGGTATCGTAAGCCCGGGAAGTTCGTCGATGGACAATTCCCTAAGATAGGCGCGTCCGACTTCGGTCATGAATGCCGCGGCGCGGGCAGCTGCGTATTTCTCGTCGCGACGCTTCATCTTCTGCAATGAGGGCCAGACCGTCGCAAGCAGCGTCGAAAAAGCGGTGTCATCCAGCGCGATTCCCGCAGCCTTCACCCGCGCCCTCACCTTGGCGATGAGCCCTGCATCAATGGAATCCAACTTCGCGGGCTGCCGAAGCGCCAGTTCGGGGGAAAGATCAAACGTGATGTAACTCGCAAGGAGGCAACCGCGCACCAGGATGTCCTCCCGCGCGTCAAATTTCCCGCCAATCGGCTGATGGTCCGCATTGAAGCTCCAAGCAATCTTCAGGTGATGAAACCCGTTCTTCAGCTTTGAGAGCACACTGCCATGGCTCATGCCCTCGACGCTCTGCCCCTGGTGCCCTTCGGGCACGTGGGTCCCAATAAACGGAAAAGGCACCGTATCCAACGAACCGGCCAGCATCGCATCCACATCGAATACCAATTCTCGAGGAATCGAGTTCTGGTTCGCCGTGACGCCGATTCCCAACGCACTCATCGCCCATTCCACCGCCGGCCAATGCAACGTCGTGAAACGCGCGCCAATGCCGAGCGTCGATTGACCTAGCCTCTCCGCAGCGGTGGGAAAAATCGTCGACGCGGAATCATGCGTCTGCACCAGGTTCTTCAATCGGAGCAGGTTTTCCCACGTCGCCGGGAAATAGCACGCACCCCCGATCTCCTGCCCCTCGCGCAAGACCTCCGATGAGGTGTGCGTTGTCCCCGATGCGAGTCTCCAGGAACAATCCCCCGTTTCACGATCCTCAATCAGGCTCCACTCCCCTTCCGCCGTCACAAAGACGCTCTTCGGCCAGGCATGCACCGAAGGGTGATTTCCTGAAATCGCAGCGGCCAGCGAGGGCCAATCCAGGCAGAAATCGGGGCTGATGCAGGGGTTCGATGCGATTCTTAGGGAGTTATCCAGGAGGAAGCGATTGATGGTTCGCATGGCAGCAACTAATGGTTTCGGAGGGCAAAAGAATCATAGTGGCCAGCATAAGACGAGTGAAGCCAAAGAAAAAGCCGGGCCGAAGTTGGCCCGGCTGAAACTGGCAGGCAGGTCTGTTGGCAGAGGTTGTCTAATGCTCCTGTTGGACTTCAATCACCTTGTCGCCTGAAAACACTACACGAAAACGTTCGCGGGTGCGGCGACTCGGAAAATTGAGATAGTACGGGTAGAACGGATCACCATAGCAGTAGTAGCGATGGTACCAGCCGCGATAAAGGAACGCACCATCGGCACCCTCATAGGTCGTGTAGCTCCAGATTTCCTTTGTGCCCGAAGCATCCGTCCGCGTGATCAGTCGGTCAGGCTCACCCAGCGCAAGTTGGACCGCTTCCTTGTCAAATCCCAGCCCCACCTGCCCTTTCTTGATCATGTCCTGCTGTTGGGGAGTCAGGCGTGCAAAGGCCGCAGGATTCTTGTCGATACGGCTCTGCGGGGTGGAACACCCCGCCGCGAATAACGCCACCAGAAGTGACGCCAGAAACAGACGGATACGTGAGGAGTTCATGTTAGGTTGTTGGGTTGAATGTTTGGGGATGTCGTTCTCTTGACATATATGACGCCTGCTGCCCTGCCTTGGTTCCATAGGTACGCATTCCCCGCACGTTGATGCCGTCACTTGGCGTGTTGTTCCACGGAAATAACCCGATCCGCACTGAAAATGACCCGCATTTTAGGTTCGTCAGAACGATCCCCCGTGCCCACTCCCACGCCGATCCCGACTCCACCGCTTCCCCCTCCAACACCCACTCCGAGTCCAAACTTCGGCCCCTTGGAATGATAACTCCAGACTTCCTGGGTGCCTTCAGCCGTGGAGCGCGTCGCAACGCCTGTCGGGTCTCCAAGCGCGAGCCGGACCTGCTCACGCGTGAATCCAACCGCCACTTTGCCATCTCGGATCTTAGCCTGATCCTCGGGTGAGGAATGAGCATAGGCGGATGGATCGCGATCAATGCGGTCCTGCACGGATGAACATGCGCTTAAAACGAGCAGACTGCACACGCTGCCTGCAACAAACAGGGAGTGGAGATTCATGGAAAATTATCTTTGCCGTCGTTAACTTGCGAGCGACGATGCACCCAGCCTACCGAGATTGCGGCAGGCTGCAACTCTTCGCCAGCATCCCACGTCATCGCTTCCCATGAAACTCTTCACCATCGCCATTGGCTCAGACCACGCCGGCTTCCGTTACAAGGAGTCCATCAAGGCCATGCTCCTCGCCGCCGGCCATACGGTGCGAGACATGGGAACCCATTCCGAGGCCAGCTGCGACTATCCCGACTTTATTCGCCCTGTCGCTGAAGCGGTCGCGCGAGGTGAGGTCGAACGCGGTATCGTCCTCGGCGGCTCCGGCAACGGAGAAGCCATCGTCGCCAATCGCGTCAAGGGAGTGCGCTGTGGACTCTGCTGGACCGAGCAGGTCGCAATCTGGAACCGTTCCCACAACGACGGCAATTGTTTGTCACTGGGTGAACGGACCATTTCCGAGGAATTGGCCCACAAGATTGTAAATGTCTGGCTCGCAACCGAGTTTGAGGGAGGGCGTCACCTCGCCCGCATCCGGAAAATTGACCCCCTACCCTGAGCGCCTTGCGCCCGACTTCAGGGTTGATTCATGAACTTGGGGATAGGTAACCTACCCTAGGTCGCAAGTTCTATTAACATACCCAAATTCATGGCAAACGCATCCCACACATGGAAATTCCACCGCATTGGTGGACTGGATCAGGTAGCAATAGAGAGCGGTGAGGATCTTCTTCACCTGAAGGAACTGGATCAAAAGCTATGGGTCGCCCTGAGCTGCCCCGTAAAGGGTCTCGAAGTCGACGAGAAGACGCTGACCCTGATTGATACCGACAATGACAGCCGCGTCCGCGTGCCCGAGTTGCTCGGTGCAATCGACTGGGCCGCAAAGGTGGTGCGCGACACGGGCGACCTGCTCAAGGGCAGTGAGACGCTGCCCTTGTCGGCATTCAACAGCGAGACGCCCGAGGGCAAGGCCGTCATCTCCGCGGCCAAGGAAATGCTCTCGGGTCTCGGCGAGGCAAACGCCTCCGGCATCTCTCTCTCGCAGGCAGCCAGCCTCACCAAGGTCTATGCCTCGACCAAGTTCAATGGCGACGGCGTCATCACACCGACCTCGGCGGATGACGATGCGATCAAGGCCCTGATAGCCGACATCATTGCAACCCACGGCGGCGCTCCTGATCGGTCCGGTGTGCAGGGAATCAACCAGGCGCAAATCGATGCCTTCTATGGTGATCTCGCTGCATTTGCCGAATGGAGCACAAAGGGATCGACCGCTGAAATCCTAACCCTCGGTGCCGCGACCGCTGGCGCCAGCGCCGCAGTCAAGGCTGTGCGCGTAAAGGTCGATGACTATTTCGCCCGCACACGCATGGCTTCCTTCGACAGCCGCGCGCTTGCCGCACTCAACCGCTCGGAATCCGAATACCTCGCCGTCGCGGCCAAGGACCTTTCCATCACCGCCGAGGAAATCACCGGCCTGCCGCTCGCGCGCATCGAAGCAGGCAAACCGCTTCCCCTCGTCGACGGTGTGAATCCTGCCTGGTCAGGTGCAGTCGCCGCACTGCTCCGCGACGCAGTCACCCCTGCCTTTGGCAGCGGAAAGACCAGCCTGACCGAAGCGGATTGGTCCACGCTCAAGGCAAAGGTTGCAGCCTACGACGCCCATGCTGCCGTCAAGGGCGGTGCGAGTGTGGAGAAACTCGGTCTCGACCGGGTCAAAGCCCTGCTTGCCGCCAACCAGAAGGATGCCTTGGGAAAACTGGTTGCGGCGGATCTGGAGTTGGCAGACGAGTTCGCAGCCGCTGCGAGCCTCGAAAAAATCATGCTGCTCTCCCGCGACCTGGGCACGATCGTCAGGAATTTCGTCAATTTCAACGATTTCTACTCGCCGGATCGGTGGGCAGTCTTTCAGGCAGGAACGCTCTACCTTGACAGTCGCAGCACGGAGTTCTGCGTCCGCGTCGATGCACCGAGCGCGCTCGCGGTAATGAGCAAGGCCTATATCGCCTACTGCGATCTCAAGCGCCCCGGCGAAACCATGAAGATCGCCGCATGCTTCACCCAAGGCGACAGCGACTACCTCTTTGTCGGCCGCAACGGTCTTTTCTACGACAGAAAGGGGCGCGACTGGGATGCAACCATCACGAGCATCGTAGACAATCCCATCAGCATCCGGCAGGCGTTCTTCTCGCCATACAAGAAGTTCCTCCGAATGATCGAGGAGCAGGTCGCGAAACGCGCCGCTGCCGCAGATGCCGCCTCAAACGCAAAGCTGGCCGCTGCGGCGGACAAGGCGGCCAACGCCGACAAGGCTGCTGCCGCAGCTAAGCCGGCTGAACCACCCAAAAAGATGGACATTGGCGCCGTCGCCGCCGTCGGCGTGGCCGTGACCGGCGCAGTCAGCGTGCTCACGCTGATCATTGGATACATCTTTGGCATGAAGGCCTGGCAGTACCCATTGGCGTTCCTCGGAATCATCCTTCTCATCTCCGGTCCTGCCATGCTCATCGCGTGGCTCAAGCTCCGCCAGCGCACGCTTGGTCCCATCCTCGAAGGCAACGGCTGGGCGATCAATGGACGCGTTAAGATCAACATTCCCTTCGGCACGCGCCTCACGGAACGAGCAGTGCTGCCGGCGAACTCCACCCGCTCTCTCGACGATCCCTACAAGGACAAGAAAGCGGCTGCCCGGCGCAGGTTCTTCCTGTTTCTCCTGGTTCTCATCATCGCCGGCGTTGCAGCCGTATGCTGGCATCGCCGCCGCCACGGCCACTACTTCTGGCAAAAGCCACCCGCTGCAATTCCAACCGCCGCAGCGGAATCTCCCGCGCCCGCCGTGCCTCCTCCGGCCGCGAAGTAGACAAGCGGAATTGACCTTGCTTCACCGTTCACCGATTGCGCTCATTCACGCAGATTGGTTCTTGGCGGAATGAGTCCGGAATCGGCGTCCATCCGCGAAATCGACGGATCAATGGGACAAAGCATCGATCCAATCGCCGAACAACCGATTGACATTGCTTGCCAACTTGGAGGGGCACGCTTCGTCGTGCCCGGTTGTGCATTTCAATGTAAGAGTGCAGCCAGGTATCGCGCAAACAGGTCCTCGATTCCCAACCCCATGCCTCTCCACCTTCAAATCTTTATGGGCTTCTTTAAAGCAGGGTGAGTTCATCCCCCACCCTGAGCACCCCGCGCTTTGTCTCATGGATCAGATTCTGGGCAAAGAGTACCTGTGTGGGGTCCTTGGGATTGCGCCGAAAGGTGGCAAGAGTGGACAACGGCTCCTTCCCGCGTTCCCCCGTAAGTTGATCGGTCGTCGTCATGACGCAACGCACACTCGGACCGCCCGCTTGAAACGCAATTTCTCCAATTCTGAATCTGCTCCAGCGATCCTCGTCAAAAGCCTCGCAGCCATCCAAAACCAAGTTTGGGCGAAAACGCTCCATTGGTACCGCGGTCCCGCCACGGGAAACAATCCGCCGATTGAGTTCTGCAAGCGAAGCAGAACTCGCAATGAGAAACGGGAACGCATCTGCAAAAGCGATAAAGTCGCCGGTGCGCGCAATTCCCTCTTTCCGCAAGGGTCTCGTGAAGGCAGCTCCCACTTGAACGAGCCTGCATGCCTGTCCAATCGCCTGGGACAGCCACGCCGCTGGTTCATCACCGCAGTCCTCAGCTTTCAGCCCGGTACTGCCCCAAATACTCACCTCACATGTCACACGTCTCTCCTGCCGCAGCGGGATCTGGATATGTCCACTTCCGTCTGCACCGAGCATCAGATGGGTCTCATTAAGCGCGGTCGCGATTCGAGCCATCCTCGGCACCGTCCGCTGCGTCAGGAATCTCATCTCCAAATCAACAACGAGAAACCTCCTATCCCCCCGCAGCCCAAGCTCATCGACCATCGCACTCTGAAGTGCGATACCGCGAAGCGATTTTACGGGATAGATGAAAATGCCTGAAAGCCGCATGGGGCGATCGTCGTTGTCAGTCAAATCAGGTTCACGTCTCACGTTTTAACTTCGTCAGCATTTCCTCGACTGCATCCCCCAGTAATCGACGCCGCGCCAGTCCGGCTTGCTTGCTGACAAATGTCGCCGAGCCCATGTCCAGGACCTCGGCCACCCATGCATTCGCTGCGTCCGTTCGCGCTTTCATTTGGCAGGCCACTGCGGCCTTCCACCCGGCGGAAACGCGCTGGTCGGTTTTGAGTTTTGCGGGCAGGCATCTGAGTATGCCCTGCAGTTCCCGTGACCACTCTAGCTCTTTCTTTTGCCTTTTTCCCTTGGCATCCAGGTTCCGCCAGGTCGAATCCGCCTGTTGCAGGCGGGCACTCTTAAGAAACCCCTCGCTGCCGATCGCCATGCCTCGGCTCAGTTCGAGAAAATCCCGCTCCCTGCCCGCCTTGACTTCATCTCTCAGCCATTTCAGGTACCGCCGGTACGACGCATGCCCCGTGGGGGTGTCCGCCAGCCCTCCCGCCGCAGCCAATGCCGCACGCACGTTCAGCCACTTGGGCCGGCTCTTCGGCATCCATAGCCTCCGGAAGCTGCCGTACGCATAACTCTGCAACTGCTCCACGCCCACCAATGCCGCCCTCACCGGATTGAGATCGATGTAGTGGCACACACGCCCCAACGCCTTGCCCGGCTCCACGACGATCGCCTTGTACCTGCCTTGAAACACGTGCCCCTTATCCTTCCTCTTTGCATTGTACCTCGCCGCAAACGTCACCTGTAGCCACTGCATCCCCTTGCTCAAATTTCCCTCCGGCGTCTCCACCGCCAGGTGAAAATGGTTCCCCATCACCACCCACCCATGCACAACCCACTTCATCTTCTCAGCCGTCTCCCCCAGGCATAGCTCAAACATCTCCTTCGTTCTATCCTCCTCAAACACCCTCCCCCGGTGACTCCCCCGGTTGATCACATGATAACACGCTCCCTCGTACTCTATTCTCGTCTCTCTTGCCATCCCTCCCGTCTCGCTCAATCCGTCCTCCGCGTCAAGTCAAACGGTAAGACCTGACCCTAGGTTTAGCTTCTCGTATTCGACGATGCAGTTGCCTGCCATCGGCCACGTCGGTTGACACGTCTGGTCAACGAGGTAAAACGTCGTCTTGGCTCGGACCGTGCTGAATCGTGTATCCAGCGGCACCTTTCGCCGCAAATGTGTCCCCTCGTATGCCGTGATAATATAGAAATGGCCGCGAGGAGGTGACTCCATGAGAATCCTAAGGGGAATTGAGGATTGAGCGAGGCCCCACGCAGTGCAAGCCCGCGCCCGTCGTATCTGTCGGCGAAAATCAGTGCGAACCCTGAATTCTGCGGACTCCAATCTCCAAGAGGCTGGGTATTCTTGATGCCTGGCAGGAGGAAGGAGACCTGTTCTGATCTTAACCTAAATCATAGTTCGTGCCGGTCGATATTGGTCGAGATCGGAGGCCCGAGACTCCTGCTACTTTTTCAGAATAGGCCACGTTGAAGCGTACCCCGCCATGTTCGCTTGCAATGGCAATTTTCAGGTCTCAAGGCATGGCAATACCCTGCATCGTAATTGCGAAATAGTTTCTGCAATAGGTATTGTCAGGTTGCCCTGCACTGGGTGCTCGGTTACCTTCATCCAAAACGGACGTCTATGCATGAGATGACATCATCCTTCCTCGCGTTGATCGGAGACATCGGCGGCGCAGAACTCCTGCTAATCTTCGTCCTGGTGCTGGTGTTGTTCGGTGGCAAACGCCTCCCGGAATTTGCCCGGGGGCTGGGGAAATCCATCCGAGAGTTCAAAAAGGCAACCAGCGGCGTCGAAGAGGAGCTGCGACGGGTGATGGAGGAGCCGCCACCGCCGCCCCGAAAGAAGTCGCAAGCCACCCTGCCCGCCTCCTCCACCGCCGCATTGCCCTCCGGAAGCGAATCGCAGACCGGCGTAATCACCGACGAACACGCCTACGATTACGACTACGGTTCGGAGTACGCATCGACCGACCCCTACCATCCAGGTCCCGATGCACCCTCGACCGCCTCCCACGAAACGGAGGGTTCGGCTGCAATTCCTCCAGCCAGCACCGAAAGCACTCCTGCCCCCGGTGTAAGCACGCCTGCGCCGGACCCTGCATCACCCAAGGCCGAGGACAGCGGTTCCCCTCCCCCCGACAAGAATCAGCCCTCACACTGATTCCGGGGCTCACGCAATACCGCAGCCAGGAATGGCAGCAGTTGTGTGGATGTGACCGCCATCGCTCCACTGGAGCGAGCGAGCGCATCCGCCGCCAGTCCCTGCCAGACGACTCCGGTCGCGGCCGCACCCAGCGAATCGTCCGGATGCTGCGCCAGTAGCGAACCGATGATCCCGGAAAGGATGTCGCCGCTACCGCCTCGCGCCAGGACGGGTCCTCCAAACAGCGACGCATAGTGTGATCTACCGGAGGCCACCTGCGTGACCGGGCCCTTCAGGACAACTGTCGCCTCATGGCGGGCGACAAACTCATTCAGCCCCAGCCCGCCCGCGATCCTCGCAAACTCGCCAGCATGGGGTGTGAGAATCCGCGGACACGTCCCCGCAGTCACGATGTTTGCCTGCAGCGCATCGGCATCAATCACGACAGGGAGTTTCAAGTTCGGCAATTCCGTCGCCAAAAAAGCAAGCGTCTCGGCCTCACGCCCCAAACCCGGACCGATCACCAATGCGGTCAAGCGGTCGCAGCGCTCGCGAAGCAGATGAACTCCCTCCATCGCCAAGCTGCCGTCCGGTGTCTCGGGCCAGCCGATCCACATCGCTTCGGGTGCGACAGCAGCGTAACTCGTAACCAGCGACTCCGGAACAAACGCGGTCAGTAGACCGCAACCGCTCTGGAGCGCCGCGCGCACCGTCATGAGGACTGCGCCGGGATAGTGACGCGAGCCGCCGAGCACTCCGAGGTGACCGAAGGTGCGTTTGTCTGAATTTGGATCGCGAAGCCGCGTCAGCGGCTCAAGTGTCCCTGCCGTCAGAATGCGCATTGCAGACTCCGCACCCGCGGGCACACGCCAGCCCAGCCCCAGATGGCGCAACCGTCCGGCATTGGGAAGGGTCAGCAGCGGAAGTTTGAAAATGCCGGTGGCATAGGTGAAATCCGCGCGGAAGGCATGCCTCTCCGCCATGCCGGAAGGCAGATCCACAGCGGCCCTGAGTCGCGCATCGAGGGAATTGATCTTCTCCAGCCAACGGCCGACACCCTCCGGCGATGGTGGTCTGAACTGGAAACCAAAGATGCCGTCGATCACGAGGTCATAGGCCTCCCCGAGAGATTCGGGCGCGTGCAAGAGATGGATCCGGTTGAATCCAGTTTTCTGATACAACCGCCAGGCTCGAAGCGTCAGGGGACGCAACGAGCGTTCACCAAAAAGAAACACGATGTCAGCATGCGCCCCAGGAAACCGCGCAAGCAGGATTTCCGCGGCAATCACTGCATCTCCGCCATTGTGTCCCTTCCCCACCAATACCAGGAGCCTCGGGCTCGTCCCCAATCCGCCAATCTCACCGGCATCCGCACGGATCGCATCCGCAAGCAGCCGACCCGCGCGTTGCATCGCCTGCCATTCCTTCTCCTCGTCACCCTGAAAAAATCCCGCCTCGAACTCACCCGCCTCCCGGCAGGTCAGCACCGGTTCCGACTGAAGCTTGAGCGACTGTCCCATCATCGACGTGAGTTCACCGGGGCCGGGGCGGTGAACTGCAGCGGACACTGGATGCCAAGTCCGCGGTCAATCACCGGCCGCGTCAATCGCGTCAGGCTCCGGAAATAGACGTGGTCGCCATATCGCACGACCTCGAAGAACTCGGAAAATCCTCCCTTGTCGACATTCCACATGGCCACCTGTGTTGTTTCCCCCTCCCAGATGGCATGTTCACCCCAAACCGCCCACACTGCCTCGATTGTGGCGAGGGAGGCGTCCGGCTTGCGCTCCGCCGCCTGGATCGTCGTCAGGGAAGGCCCCGAGGTGTCCGTAAGGGCAACCGGTGGCGGGACCGGCCGGATATAATCGCGCCGCAGCAGAAAAACAAACGTGGCTCCGATAATGAACCCGAGGAGCATCCACGACGGCACTTTCGAAGGCGGCGCCGGCGGGGGCGAATTCTCGTGGTAGTCCGCTGGCATGACCCGGCAATCACCCTCGCACGATGGCGGCAACAGCGATCGCTGCCGTGTCGGTATGCGACAACGAGACCAAGACCTGCGTGCCGCCGAGATTCTTCAGTAGTGCCATGCCGCTCTCGTCGAGTCGCACGCGAGGATCCATTCTCGGCCCATGATAGACCGACACGGATCTCCATCCCAGTTCCGCGCCGATCCCTGTCGAGAATGCCTTCGACACGGCCTCCTTGGCAGCAAATCGCGCGGCAAGGTGCTTGTGCGGATGGGCCATCTGCATGCAGTACGCACGCTCCTCGTCCGTGAAAATCCGTGACAGGAATCGGTCGCCGTGACGCTCATGCGCACCCCGGATTCGAGCAACGTCCACGATGTCGGTGCCCAAACTCAAGAGTATCCCACCGGGAGGTAAATCGAATGTCATGGTGACAAGTGTCTCAAAGCCTCGCACGCCGCCCTGCAGGCCCGCAATCTCCATGCCTGCTCATCGGGCATTCATGCGCTGTTTCATTTCACGCACCGCTTCATCAACCCCCGTGAAGAGCGCCCTGCTGACGATGCTGTGACCGATGTTAAATTCGTGAACGTGCGGCAGCGTGCGAAAATCCGCGACATTCACGTAGTTGATGCCATGACCCGCGTTGACTACGAGGCCCAACTGATGGGCATAGGCTGCCGCGCGACGGAGCCGTTCAAACTCCGCGGTGCGCTTCGCCTTGGATTTCGCATAGGCTTCGGAGCACGCACCGGTATGGAGTTCGATCCATGGTGCGCGCAGCTCGGCTGCAAGGTCGATCTGCCTCTCGTCCGGATCAATGAAGAGGCTCGTTTCAATGCCTGCGGGGGTCAGGGCATTGATGATCGCCGCAACCCGCTCCCTGTTGCCGACAACATCCAAGCCTCCTTCCGTCGTCACCTCCTCGCGATTCTCGGGGACGAGACACACCGAATTGGGTCGCAAATCGAGTGCAAATTCCAGCATCCCCGGCGTGCAGGCCATTTCCAGGTTCAGCCTTGTGGCGAGTGCCTCCTTCATCCGTCGAACATCCCGTTCCTGAATATGACGCCGGTCCTCGCGCAAGTGAACCGTGATACCGTCAGCTCCCGCCCTTTCACAGGCGATCGCAAACGCGACGGGATCGGGTTCAATGGCTCCTCCCGCGGATGAGTCGGCGTTCCGATAGCGCGCCTGCCGCACGGTTGCACAGTGGTCGACGTTGACACCCAAAAGGATCATGCTGCGAGCTTGCGCCAAATCGGCCTTCAAACAAAGGCTGAAGTAGGCGGACATGCATCTTCCCGCCGATAGCTCCACCGCCCACCTTCATCATGCCATCCACCCCTGCGAAGCGCGAAAACCTGCTGCTGAACATCGTCTTCAATGTCGCACTTCCCTCATTCCTACTCACCTATCTCAGCAAACCCGCCGCAATCGGCCCGGTGTGGGGACTGATCGTCGCCCTTTCATTTCCGCTCGGTTACGGTATTTGGGACTTTGTTCAGCGCCGGCAGGCCAATTTTGTTTCAATCATCGGCTTCGTCAGTGTTCTGCTGACCGGCGTCTTTGCGCTGATTCAGGTCAATCGCTTCTGGTTCGCCGTCAAGGAGGCCGCGATACCGAGCGTCATCGGGTTGGCGATCCTTGCATCCTTGGGATCCCGACGTCCGCTTGTCCGCCAGCTACTCTACAACGAACAGGTCATCGATGTTCCGCGCATCGACGCCGCGCTGGAGTCACGCGGTACAACCAAGGCGTTCGAGCGTCACCTGCGCGAAGCCAGCCTGCTGCTCGCGTCCAGCTTCGCAATCAGCGCCGTCCTCAATTTCACGCTCGCACGTTTCCTGATCCGAAGCGACACCGGCACACCCGACTTCAACGCCGAGCTCGGAAAGATGAACGCCCTGAGCTGGCCGGTCATCGTCGTGCCCTGCCTCGTCATCATGCTGATCGCGCTTTGGCGCCTGATGAAGGGCATATCACGCCTGACCGGCCTCACCGTCGAGGAAATCCTCCGCCAACAACCCACAACGGCAAAATAACACACGCTGCTATTGGCGGAGGTTGGACGGAATGAAGTTTCTCTGTGACGGGCCTGTGTAGATCTGACGCGGGCGATATATTTTAAGCTTCGGATTCCGTGCAACCTCATGCCACTGGGCGATCCATCCCGGCATGCGGCCCATGGCAAACATCACCGTGAACATCTCCTCCGGGATGCCGAGCGCGCGCATGATGAGGCCTGAATAGAAATCGACGTTGGGATAGAGTTTCCGCGCGATAAAGTAGTCGTCGCTCAACGCGATCTCCTCGAGCTTCATTGCGATGTTCAGCAGGGGATCATCCTTGATTCCGAGCGACGCCAGCGCCTTGTAGAAACTCGTCTTGATGATCTTCGCGCGCGGATCGTAGTTCTTGTAAACGCGATGCCCAAAACCCATCAGGCGTTCGCCTTTTCCGGACTTGGCTGCAGCAACAAACTTGGTGCCATCA
The DNA here is from genome assembly GCA_014584295.1 of Verrucomicrobiota bacterium. GTDB lineage: Bacteria > Verrucomicrobiota > Verrucomicrobiia > Opitutales > Opitutaceae > UBA6669. Next base: position 141,008 of record JACTNC010000019.1, on the reverse strand, counting down.
TCGCCATCCGCGTGAATCGATTTGAGCATCTCAATGACCGCCATGTTCGCGCCCCCATGCAGCGGCCCCCAGAGCGCATTCACGCCCGCTGAAATCGATGCAAAAAGATTGGCCCCCGCAGAGGCAACCATGCGCACGGTTGAAGTGGAACAGTTCTGCTCGTGATCCGCGTGCAGCAGGAGAAAGAGGTTCAGCGCCGACGAGACTTCAGGAGTTGCAATGTAGTCGTGCGACGGCTCCGAGAACATCAGGTGAAGAAAATTGTCGCAATAGCTCAGCGAACGCTTCGGGTGATTGAGCGCCAGTCCGCGACTGATCCGGTAGTAATGGGCCGCCAGTGTGCGAACCTTGGATATCGCTATCGCCGATGCATCGTCAAAGTGCGCAAGATCCTTCTGATGATTGTTGGTCGCGAGTTCGGGATGATAGCAGCCCAGAACATTCATCATCACTGACAACACCGCCATCGGATGTGATTCCTTGGGAAAGCCGCGAAGCTGCTGGGACATGCCCTCATGCAAAGGAGCATGCCGGGTCAACAGATCCGAAAATCGCGTACGCTGCTCGGGCGTCGGCAGGTCACCATGGATAACGAGATATGCCGTCTCAATGAAGTTGGACCTCTCTGCAAGCTGTTCGATCGGATACCCCCGGTACCGAAGGATGCCTTGCTCCCCATCGATGTAGGTGATGGCGCTCTGACAGGAGCCCGTGTTGCCAAAACCTTCGTCGAATGTGATGTACCCCGTCTCCGCGCGCAGCTTGGAAATGTCCACGGCCTTCTCAGCCTCGGTCCCAACAATCACCGGCAGGCTGAGCTCAGCATCGTCAATTTTCAGGGTAGCAGATTTCGCCATATTTCCCATTAGACAGCAAAAACTGCTCCGCTTGCAAAGGAAAGTTACCCGACTTTTTCATCCCCCCTCCGACATAAGGAGGATTGGTGACGCAGGTAAGGAAAAGTTTCCCCACCCGCCCAAGCCCCCTAGCTCCGGCGCCTAAGACGAGGTACGCGCGGCCAGAGCAACAAAATTCCGGTATATCTGAAGCCCCTTGCCCTGACTCTTCTCGGGGTGAAACTGTGTCGCCGCAATATTGCCGCGGCTCACAGCAGCACAAAATTCACCGCCATAGTCACACAGCGCCAGGATCAGATCCGGATCCTTCGGAACGCAGTGGTAACTATGCACAAAGTAGAAGGCTTCACCTTCCCTGGCGAGATTCTGCGCGAGGGGTGCATCCGGCTTGAGGAATCGAACGGTGTTCCAGCCCATGTGGGGGATCTTGAAGCCAGGCGGACGACGAAACCGCACCACCTCGCCAGGAAGGATTCCAAGTCCCTTCACCTCGCCTTCCTCTGAACGCTCGAAGAGCGCCTGCATGCCAAGGCAGACGCCAAGAAATGGGCGATTCTCCCGGATCCAGCCAGCCACAGAGTCTGCTGTGCCCGAGGTTCTCAGCGAGGCCACACAGTCCCGCAGGGCACCCACGCCCGGAAGCACCAGGCCGCTCGCACCGCTCGCACTCAACTCTCCTGGTGTTCGAACAATCCGCGCCTGTCCGCCCGCGGCCTCAACTGCCTTCGTCACACTGCGCAGATTGCAGATACCCGTGTCGATGACGGCTATGATGGTTGTGGACATGCCAAAACGACTCCTCTCCTGTCAGACCATTCGCGCGTTACCGCGAAACGGGCTAGAGCTTCCCCTTGGTCGAAGGAAGCTGACCCGCCATGCGGGGATCGATCTGTGTCGCTTCATCCATCGCGCGGGAGAGTCCCTTGAAGATCGCCTCCGCGATGTGATGCGGCTCCTCGCCGTACTCCAGTTTGACATGGAGATTGCATGCGAGCGCATTGCTGAACGCGCGACAGAATTCCTTCACAAGGATAAGATTGAAATCGCGCACAAATGAGGTCGGCGCGTTCACGTCGTAAACCAGGCATGCCCGGCCGCTCAGATCCACAACGACCCGGGCCAGCGATTCATCCATGGGCAGGAAAAACGAACCGTACCGACGTATACCTTTCTTGTCACCGAGCGCCTGCCGGAAAGCATCGCCCAGGACCAGGCCAACGTCCTCGACCGTATGGTGATAATCCACGTCCACGTCTCCCTTGCAGGAAATATCGAGATCAAACAGGCCATGCCGCGCAAACAGGGTGAGCATGTGATCGAAAAACGGCACGCCTGTGGCGATTTTCGATGTACCCCCGCCATCAATCGCCAGGGTAAGCGTGATGTCGGTTTCCGCGGTGGTCCGCTTTACTGTTGCTTTTCGGAGCGTGTCCATTCGATGAGTGCCTGGTCGACGAGGACCATTTCCTCGTCAGTACCCACGCTGATGCGAAGAAATGACCCGGTCAAGGGATGGTTCGGAAACGCACGAACCAAGATCCGTCGGGAATAGAGAAAGTCATAGACGGAACGGGCGACCTCTTTTCCACATACCCCTGCCCGATTCCTAGGCTCGACAAAGATGAAGTTCGCAGCCGACTCGTAGCTGAACCAGCCGAGTTCGCGGGTCCATTTGGACCGGTAGCGATCACGGGTTGCGACAACCCGGCTGATCAGCCTGTCGTAGTAGGCGCGGTCCATGAGCGCCGCTTGGGCCGCCACTTGGGAAAGGCGGCTGACGTTGTAGCTGTCGCGCACCCGGTCGAGCAGTTCCACCATCTCCGGGTTTGCCAGGGCATATCCGACACGAATGCCAGCAAGCGCGTGCGCCTTGGAAAGCGTCCTGACAATGACGAGACGGGGAAAACGCGTCAGGAGCGGCACAGCATTCTCCTTTGCAAACGGGGCATAGGCTTCATCCACAACCAAGACGCCTCGAAAGCGTGTCAGTACGCGCTCCAAATCAGCATTGGAAAAAGCGACGCCTGTCGGTGCATTCGGCGATGTCAGAAAAAAGGCGGAGGCACCCGAAGAAGCGATGGCTTCCACCGGCAGTTGCATGGATCGATCAAACTCTACCGCGCCGCTGCTGCCGTCCTGCATGCTGACCAGAACCGGATACAGAGAATAGCTCGGCAGGGTGAATCCCGTCTCAACCGTCGGGTTGCTGAAGCAGCGGACCAGAAGATTGAGCACATCATCCGAGCCGTTTCCAACAAGGACGTTGGTCGCGGTCAGCCCCTGCCCGTGGTAGTCAGCGATCACCGCGCGCAGAGGTTCGCTAGTCGGATTCGGATAGAGTCGCAGCGAGAAAGCGTCGCTCCCGATTTCCTTCTGCAACGCCTCCGCCACCGCGGGGCTCGGCGGGTAACCCGACTCGTTGGTGTTGAGTTTGATCCAGCCCGTGCCGGAAGGCTGAAGCCCGGGTGTATACCCGTGCAGTTTCGCGATGTGCGGCGAAACCAGCGTCGAGAACATCGGCATGTTCAGCGGAGTCGAAGTGAAACGGATCGACCGTGTGCGTCGAGCTGCTCCATCTGGGCAAATGCAGCCACAACGGGCGCCGCTTTCTTCAGAGCCGCTCTGTCATAGTGAACCGTGCTCGTCCGTCGCATAAAGTCATCCACTCTCAAGCCACTGAAGAAGCGCCCCGCCCGGCCGGTCGGAAGCACGTGACTGGGTCCCGCAGTGAAATCTCCGAGGGCCGTGGGCGTATAGTTGCCCAGCATGACGGCACCCGCGGTTGTGATCTGCTGCAGCAGGCTTTTCTGGGCGGATTCCGATACCAGAAGTTCAAGATGTTCAGGAGCAACATGGTTTGCGACTTCAGCCGCTTGGGCGAGCGACGAAACCTCCACCGCAAGGAATCCCTGATCCAGTACCGGCTGGATCTTGGCTCCGCGAGAAAGCGACTTAATCTGGAGGCGAATCTCCGAGAGAATGCTCTCCAGAACCGATTTCGTTGTCGCAACGAGGTAGATCTTTTCGCGTCCGCTCCCATGCTCCGCCTGCGCGAGCAGATCCGAGGCCGCGAAGGCCGGATCAGCGCTGTCATCGGCGATCACCATGAGCTCACTCGGTCCAGGCAGCAGGTCCACTCCGACGGTTCCAAAGACCTGGCGCTTTGCCTCGCAGACATACGCGTTGCCCGGTCCATAAATCTTGTCGACCGCCGGGATCGTCACCGTGCCATAGGCCATTGCACCAACGGCTTGGACTCCACCGATGCGGTAGACCTCGGAAATGCCGACGCGATGCAACGCAGCGAGTAGGGCATCGGCGACGCGCCCCTCGGCATTCGAGGGAGTAAATACTGCGATCTCCGGGCAGCCTGCGATTTTCGCGAGGGTAGCTGTCATGATCACCGTGGACACCAAGGGCACCTGCCCGCCCGGGACATACAGCCCGACACGCCGGATCGGATGAAAACGTTCCCCCACCATTCCCCCTTGCGGATTCCTTGAGGACCAATCCTTGGGGCGACTCTTTTCGTGAAAGGCGACAACCGACTCATGGGCAGCCGCAAGCGCCTTCGCTTCGGTTGGAGGAAGCCGCTTGGAAGCAGCAACCAACTCGCTATCCTTCACACGGAACAGACGCGCGGCCAGTTTTGCCCCATCAAACTTTGCTGCGTAATAGGCCACGGCTTCATCGCCGCGTTGTTTGACATCGGCAAGGATGGCCGCCACGGAGTCCGAAATCTCGCGCGATACCCCGGAGGTCCGGCAAAAGCTCGTGAGTTCGTCGCGATACGATTTGGCGTTGAACGTTAGGGTGCGCACAGCGGTGATGGAGGGACGGTATTGCCCTGACCTTAGCCGATTTCCGCATTGCCCGGCAACGCAGAACAGACAGTCAACGCTTCGAAAAAGGAAACGATCAATCCTCAGTTTGGCTTCGCCGGTATCGGCACCACCGGGGGAACCACAAAAAGTTCGTCTGCAAATGATTCGTTTATGGCAATCGCTGTAAACTCTATGGTGACGGACCTTTGCTTGCCATCTTGGAGTTTCATCAGGGTGATGATGCGCTTGGGGAAACGGATCCCGCCCGCCATGATTTCGCCCTCTTCACGTATGGTCCCACCCTGCTCGTTCTCGGTTAACAGCAACCGGCCCGTCTGCTTGTCAAAATAGCGAGTAAAGACGCTGCCCGTATCGTGGACAAAGGAGAGCTTTCTTGCCGCATGTCCTCCGACCTCCGCCATGCCTAGGTCTTCGATACGCCCTCCCTTCCTCTCGATTCCGCGGTAGAATGCAAGATTCTCCCACGTATTTGCGCGGAGCCTCTTCACCTGCTCCTTCTGCATGAGGCTCATGCGCCAACGCTCGGGGTCCTTGAGATCCTCGTAGCGCTGCCACGCCTCATAGCCATCGAGAGCGGTGATCTCCCTGCGCTCCCGGGTCGTGGTTACAATCCGCTGGCGGTATGGTTTCTTAAAAATGATCTCAATCTCCGCCTTGAGATTGTCGCCTGTCGTCAGATTCCCCCTGAAATGCACCGTGCGAACCGCCTCAAGCGCCTCTTCGCTGCCAAGGTAAGCCCGGGCGCGCGAAACGACCTCATTGACTTCCTCGGGCCCGGCAAAACCGACACTCACGGTGAGTGCGGCAGCGAGGAAAAACGCATTGAGACCGGAAGCCATCATGTCCGATCAGACCGGCAGATGCGGAGAAAGGTTTCGGCCATTATCACTCCCATTCAATCGTTGCCGGAGGCTTCGAACTGATGTCGAGTACAACCCTGGAAACCCCGGCCACCTCGTTAGTTATCCTGGAGGAAATTTGTTGAAGCAAATCATAGGGCAGGCGCGTCCAGTCGGCAGTCATGGCATCCTTTGATTCCACGACCCGCAGAGCGATGACATCTGCGTAGTTGCGTTCGTCGCCAACGACGCCCACGGACTTGACCGGAAGAAACACCGCAAATGACTGCCACACTTTCCAATACCAACCACTTTTCTTCATTTCCTCCTGCACGATCGAGTCCGCTTTTCTAAGAACATCCAGCCTCACCTTGGTGATTTCCCCCACGACTCGTACGCCCAGACCCGGGCCGGGGAAGGGCTGGCGCCAGACCACCTCGCGCGGCAGCCCGAGAGCACTGCCCACCGCGCGCACCTCGTCCTTGAAAAGTTCTCGAAGCGGCTCAAGGAGTTCGAGCTTCATGCGCTCGGGCAGTCCCCCCACATTGTGGTGAGACTTGATGAGCGCCGCCGGATTTCCGGCAATCGCCACCGACTCTATGACGTCCGGATAAAGCGTTCCCTGGGCCAGGAATTTTGCGGAGCCCACCTGCTTGAGCGATTTCTCGAATACTTCGACAAACGTCGTGCCGATGATCTTGCGCTTCCTCTCGGGGTCGATCACGCCCTTTAGCCGACGCAGGAAGAGCGCGGATGCGTCCACAACACGCAGATCAATCTTGAAATTCCGCTTGTAGAGCGACTCAACGGCTTCGCGCTCACCTTCACGGAGCAGTCCGTTGTCCACAAAGACGCAGGTGAGCTGCCTGCCAATCGCCCTGTGTATCAGCGCTGCCGCTACCGAGGAATCGACCCCGCCCGACAACCCAAGGAGCACACGATTCCTACCGACCTTTTTCCGGATGTCTGCAATCGCACGCTGAATGAAATCATCGGTTGTCCACGACTGACTTGCGCCGCAAACGGTCACCAGAAAATTGCGCAGGACGTCGACCCCATGCTCCGTGTGAAACACCTCGGGATGGAATTGGATCCCAAAGAAGTTGCGCTTTCGGTCCTCTATGGCGGCAAACGAGGAATTCTCGGTGGATCCAATCGCTACAAAGCCCGAGGGGAGCGCGATGAGTTTGTCGCCATGGGAATTCCAGACCTTCAGTTTGCGCGGCAGCTTCGAGAAGAGGCGTCCGGGTTTCGTGATGCGAAGGTTGCCAAGTCCATACTCACGGCGTTCTCCCTTTGCGACCCTGCCACCCAGCAGTTTTCCCATGAGCTGGATGCCATAACAGATCCCCAGAACAGGTACCCCCAGCTCAAAGATTCCAGGATCCGGAAGTGGCGCCTTTGGCGCGAACACGCTGCTCGGCCCGCCGGAAAGCACGATACCGATGACTCCTTCGGAACGCAGTGTCTCAGCGGATGTCGAGTAGGGATAGATCTTCGAAAAAACCGAGCACTCCCGAATGCGACGCGCAATGACCTGCGTGTACTGTGAGCCAAAATCAAGGACTGCAATCGTCTGGGCCATGGAAAACAAGAGCGATCCGCTGGCGCGGAATCAAGAGAGGAAGTGCGAAGGATGACGGTCAGGAATTGTCGTTGAGAGGGACCGAACTCGCCTAAAACCTCAGGCGGCTGTTCTCATATCCACACCGTGGGCATGGCACGCGTTCCGCGTCGGTTGCCGCCGCATACGGCTCATTGCAGCGAACACAAAAGAACACGTGCTTTCGGCGGGGACGATCAAAGCGCGCCGAGTCACGCCGGTCGTAATACAGCCATACTCCCAGATAGAGGGCGGCAACCAGCCCGCAATAGACGACGACGGCAGTCGTGAGATCAAACACCCGGTCAACGTGTCAGACGGGACGCGCTCCGGCAATCCTTTCAGCCAGTCGCAAACGTATGCGTGAAAAAAACGCGCCGGGGAATCCGGCGCGTTTGCTTAATCTCAGCCCCGCATCAGGCCTTGGCTTCGGCAGCGGGGGCTGCTTCCGCAGCCGGAGCTGCCTCGGCAGCCTTTTCAGCGCCCGGCTGTTTCGAGCCCTTCGCACCCTTGCGGCCGCGGGACTTCTTGTAGCCCTGATCCTCGGCCTTTATCAGTTCGATCAGCGCCATTTCGGCGGCGTCACCAATGCGCTGCGGACCCAGCTTGTAGATGCGGGTGTAGCCGCCGGCGCGACCGGCAAACTCCTTGTGCTTCTCCTTGAACAGGATGTCGATCGCACCGATGTCGCGGACATCCCGAAGCGCGAGCCGACGCAGGTGGAGAGCCGCGCTCTTCTCCTTCGAGGCCGCGGCCTTCTTGGCCTTGGTGATCACCTTTTCGATGAACGGACGCAGGGCCTTCGCCTTCGTGAGCGTGGTCTTGATCCGTCCGTGCCGGATCAAGGAGGCGCCCATGTTCGAAAGCATGGCGGCGCGATGTTCGCGGGTGACGCCTAGCGAGGCGTGGTGTTTATTGTGACGCATGGCTGTGGTTTTGTAACGACTCCCGATCGGCAACCCGGTCGCAGCGTTGGGCGGCAGCGGGCGGCGCGAGAGTCAGATTGGTTTCAGTATGAGAATCCGGGATGACGCGCCGCGACCCAATCGGGATTCGACGCGCCTAGAACTCAGGCTTCCTTCTTGGTATCGAGCAGGCGTTCGTCGAACTTCATGCCAAGGGAGAGCCCGAGAGCCTCAAGCTTCTCCTTGATTTCGTTGAGCGACTTCTTGCCGAAATTCCGGTACTTGAGCATTTCCTGCTCCGTCTTCATTGCCAGCTCCCCGACGGTCGTGATGTTGGCGTTGTTCAGACAGTTGGCCGCGCGAACCGAGAGTTCGATTTCGTTGACCGACATGTTGAGCAGCTTGCGCAGCTTGTTCTGCTCTTCGCTGACCTCGGACTGCTGGTTCTCGAACTCGTAGACCTCGTCGCTGACGCGATCGAATACGTCGAGGTGATGCTTGAGGATCGACGCGGATTGCTTGAGCGCGTCGTCGGGCGTGACACGCCCGTCGGTCCAGATTTCAAGGATCAGCTTGTCGTAGTCGGTGATCTGTCCAACACGGGTGTTCTCGACCGAGTACTTGACCAGACGCACCGGAGAGAAAAGGGAATCGATCGGAATGACGCCGATCGCCTGCTCTTCCTTCTTGTTCTGTTCGCCGGGATAGTAGCCACGGCCGGTCTTGATCTCGATTTCGGCCTCGAATGCACGGGGCTTATCGAGCGTGCAAATCACCTGGTCGGGATTGACGATCGTGATGTTGGCGTCGGCCTGGATGTCGGCGGCGGTGACGGCGCCCTGGCGATTGACCCGGATCTGCAGATTTACCGGCTCACGCTTCTGGGAAACGATCAGGACCTTCTTGAGGTTCAGGACGATGTCGGTGACGTCCTCGACGACACCATCGACGCTCTGAAACTCATGATTGACCCCGTCGATCTTGATGGAGCTGATAGCCGAGCCCTCGATGGAGCTAAGCAGCACACGGCGCAACGAGTTGCCCACGGTGTGCCCGTAGCCGGCTTCAAAGGGTTCTGCAATGAACTTTGCGTAGGTGGCGGTGGCGCCTTCCTCGATTTTGGTGAGCTTGTTCGGGAGTTCGAACTTTCCGAGGCGTTTGGGCATGGAGATGAAGTGGGAGAATGAGTGACGCTAAAGGAACGATACGACGACTAAACCGTAACAGGTTGAAAACGGCAATGGAGCCGGATGCTTAGAAGCGGGAATAGAACTCGACGATAAGCTGTTCGTTGATCGTCGTGTCCATTTCGTCGCGATTGGGCAGACGGTTTACGACCGCCTTGAAACTCTCCGCGTTGAGCGTGAGCCAGCCTGGAACGTTGCGCATGCGATTGTCCTCGAGATTGCGCGTGGCGATCTGGCGGGAGGTCGGTGTGTTCTTGATCTCGATCTCCTCGCCGGCACGGACATTGTAGCTCGCGATGTCGACCTTGTGGCCGTTCACGCGAACATGACCGTGATTCACCATCTGGCGTGCGGCGGCGCGGCTCTTTGCGAAACCGAGGAGGTAGACCACGCTGTCGAGACGGGTTTCAAGGAGCTGGAGGAAGCGTTCGCCCGTGACGCCGCGACCGCTCTTGGCGATTTCAAACACGCGACGGAACTGACGCTCGAGAAGACCGTAGGTGTAGCGGAGCTTCTGCTTTTCGTTGAGGCCGACAGCGTACTCGGAAAGCTTGCGGCGATTCTTCGGGCCGTGCTGGCCGGGCGGGAAAGGGCGGCGTTCGAACGCTTTGGTGGCACCGAAAATCGGCTGTCCAAAGCGCCGATTCATGCGGGTGGTGGGACCGGTGTAGCGAGCCATGACTGCTTGAGATTAGTAAGTGTGGAGAGTTGTGAAGTGAAACGGCGTCAACCTGGATTCCGCATCAAACGCGACGGCGCTTCGGCGGGCGGCAGCCATTATGTGGAATCGGTGTGACATCCACGATGGAGGCGATTTCCAAGCCGATTGCCTGGAGTGCCCGAACAGCACTGTCACGGCCGAGGCCGGGGCCTGAAATGCGAATGACAACATCCTTGAGCCCATGTGACATGGCATTGCGTGCGGCATCCTGGGCGACCACCTGGGCCGCATAGGCCGTCGATTTCCGGGAGCCACGGAAGTTGCACTTGCCCGCGCTCGACCAGGCGATCACCTGACCCTTTTGGTCGGTTATGGAAACAATTGTGTTATTGAACGAAGCAAGAACATTCACGATGCCCGACGTGATATTCTTGGAACCCTTTGCCTTGCGCACCTTGATGGTTCCGAGTTCCTCCTTGAGGAGTTCCTCCGCCGTTGGCTGCCTGGCGACGCCTCCAACGAGCTCAACCGGCTTTGTCGGGGCGCCCTCCTGCGGGGCGGCGTCATCAGCGGTTGCCGGGGCTGCAGCCGGGGCTGCATCAGCAGCAGCAGCCTTGGGAGCCTTTGGCTTCTTCTCCGCAGCGGGAACGGCTTCCGCACCGGCAGTAGCCTTGGCGGTCTTTTCTTTCTTGGGAGCAGATTTTTCTTCGGCCATGGCGGAAAATTATTCTTTGGCTTTGGTGACGCCCACGGTCTTGCGCGGTCCCTTGCGGGTGCGCGCATTGGTGCTCGTGCGCTGGCCGCGCACGGGGAGACTGCGACGATGGCGGATGCCACGATAGCAATTGATGGCCTGGAGTCGCTTGAGGTTTGCAGCAATCTCCCGGCGAAGGTCGCCTTCCACCACCCACTTGTGCTCGGTGATGACGTGCAGGATGCGGTTCAGGTTCTCCTCTGTGAGGTCCTGTGCACGGATATTCGGATCAATACCGGCTTCCTTGACAATCAGGTCGGCACGGAGTGGGCCGATGCCGTAAATATAGCGCAACGAATGGCCGACTTTCTTTTTGGCCGGAATTTCAACGCCGAGAAGACGAGGCATGGTAGGTTGAGTTTAGCAGTTTGGAATGAAGATTGAAGAAAGTGATAAGTGCGGCGGTCATTTCACCGCAGCGGTGCGAGAATCGAATCCAACCGGGAGTGCGTGGACCGGGGATGTGACGGGTACTGGAAGTGTCAGGATTTCCGGACCCTTCTCCGTCGTGAGCACCGTGTGTTCGAAATGCGCGGAAGGTGATTTGTCCGCCGACACAACGGTCCATCCATCAGCAAGTGTTCTGGTCTTGAAGCCCCCGAGATTGACCATCGGCTCGATGGCAAGCGTCATCCCTGGTTTGATTCGGTCGCGCACCTCGCGTCCGAAATTCGGAATCTGGGGCTCCTCGTGCATGGATACGCCGACCCCGTGGCCGACCATGTCGCGCACAACTCCGTATCCGTAAGCCTCAACATAGGTCTGGATCGCCTGAGAGATATCAGCGATTCGGTTTCCCACGACTGCCGCTGCGATGCCCAGGCGAAGCGCCTGTTCCGAGACATCAAGAAGACGTTGCAGCGGCGGTGAGATCTTTCCAACGGGGACGGTGACAGCATTGTCGCCGATGTATCCGTTTTTCGATACAACGATGTCGATTGAAACGACATCACCATCGCTCAGGATTCGTCGGAATGACGGGATCCCGTGGACGACCTCCTCGTTCACCGAGATGCAAGTGTGCGCCGGATATCGCCGGGAACCCACCTGATAACCAAAACACGCGCTTTTCGCGCCCAAGCGTGCGATCGCCTCGCGACCCGCTTCCTCAAGATCCTGTGTGCTGATTCCAGGCCGGACCATTGCCTTCAGTTCCTGAAGGACCGTCGCCGCAACCCGGCACGAATCACGCATCTGCATGATTTGTTTCTCTGTCTTGACGGGAATCATGGGTTGATCGCGAGGCCGCCGACATCAGCCAGCAGACCGTGATTGCGGTAGTAGTCGAGAAGGGCCGGGTTGCTTTCGCAAACGCCACCGGGAATGACGGCATCAAGGCATTCCTGCCTGGCCTCAAGCCATTCGTCGAAAACCATTGCCTGGAGCAGCGTAGCCGGGAGTCCCCAAAGGACAAATCCCGCATCGGGTTTGCGCGACCAGAACCATTTCCGCAGAAGTGCGAAAACAGCGGCATCATTCGCAGCAGACTGCGCGAACGCCGGTTGCGAAATCTCCGACCGCAGCAAACGGGCCGGAGAGACGTGCTCAATTTGATTCAAAGAACTGTTTTCCGAAGCTTCGCCCGCGAGGCCGGCTCGAGTTGGATCGAGGACCACCAGCTTGATTCTTGCCCGAAGGCTCAAACCAGCGAAGAGGTCGGAAAGTGAAGACTTCACGACCGAAGTAAAGGCTAATTTCCACTGAAATGGCGGTAGGCCCAGATACCCAGCCCGAGGAGGAACAGCCCCAGCATCGGATAGACGAGCTTCATGACGGCCTCTGAACTGAGTGCCTCACTCGTGGCACTCGCCACTCCGGCACTGCGCGAGCGGATGCGGCCCTTCTTCAGGAATCCATCATAGTGACGCTGCAGGAGGAACGTCTCCACCTGCCGCATCGTGTCGAGGATAACGCCAACCGTGATCAGCATTCCGGTACCGCCGAAAAAGATGGCAATGCGCTGCGGTACGTTGAGCTCAAAAAGGAGAACGTCCGGCATTACTGCAATGATGGTAAGGAAGATCGACCCCGCAAGGGTCAGGCGCGTCATGATGAAGTCCAAGAATTGCGCCGTCGGTTCGCCTGGCCGGACACCTGGTATGTAGCCGCCATATTTCTTCAAATCATCAGCAATTTGAATGGGTTTGAACATGACCGACACCCAAAAGTAGCTGAAGAAGAGGATCAGAAACACCATGATTGCGTAGTAGCTCCAGTGCCCGCGCAGCAGGTTTCCCGAAAACTCAATCATCCATCGCCAGTTCATCGCTGCTCCGAGCTGCGCGAAGATCTGCTGGGGGAAAAGCAGGATCGCACTTGCGAAGATGACCGGCATGACGCCGGAATAGTTGACCTTGAGGGGCAGGAATGAGCTCTGGCCCCCCATGACCTTATTGCCAACAACCCGCTTTGCATACTGGACAGGTATCTTTCGCTGCCCCTGCACCACCATGACAATGCCCATCGTCACCAGCACGAACAGGGCAACCATGATGATTCCCTGTGGAAGCCCGAGGCGTTCCACGCCGATCGGGGCAAAAAAGAGCTGATAGGTGGCCGAAGCGGCACCGGGAATGTCGGCAAGAATGCCGATGGTGATCAGGATGGAAACACCATTGCCGATCCCCCGCTGCGTAATCTGCTCGCCAAGCCACATGAGCAAGAGCGTGCCCGCCGTCATAAAGATCACTGAGGTGATCAGGAACCAGGTCTTGCTGACGATCACGATCGGACCGTACTGGTTGATGTCGTAGCCGGGAAACAAACGGCCGGGATTTTCCAGGGCAAGAATGAGAAGCGTGCCCTGAACGAGACAGATCAGAAGCGTCGCATACCGGGTGTACTGTGTCAGCTTCTGGCGCCCGACGTCACCCTCCTGCTGGAGGCGGCTCAGGCTGGGTACCACCGCTGTCATCAACTGAAACACAATCGCCGCGCTGATGTATGGCATGATGCCAAGCGCGAAGACAGCACCCTTTACGAGGGCTCCACCCGTGAACATGTTGTACAGCCCGACAAGCGCGCTGGCTCCGCCGGTCGTCTGATCGGCAAAGAACGCCTGCAGCGGCTTTGGATCAAGACCGGGCAGCGGAATGTGTGCGCCAACGCGGGCAACAAACAGAAGGGCCAGTGTGTAGAAAATCCGGGAGCGCAGCTCCGGAATCTTCAGGGAGTTGGTAAACGCGGAAAACACAGGTGGGAGGCTGGGAACACGAATGAGTTCAATTGATGCAAAAAGCCGCGCAGGGATGCGCGGCTCAACTCGCGGCGATTCAGGCCACGATGGCCTGTCCGCCGGCGGCTTCGATCTTTGCCTTGGCAGACGCTGAGAACTTCGCCGCGGTGACCTTGAGCGCACGGCTGATTTCGCCATCGCCCAATACCTTCAGGAAGGTTTCGTCCTTGCGGATAAAGCCATTCCGGGAAAGGACCGCTGCATCAACCTCGGTGACCGAGGAGTCAAGTGCCGCGAGATCACCGACATTGACGACCGCGGGCTCAACGCGGAAAGCCGCTTGGTTGAAGCCGCGATGTGGAAGTTTCCGGTAAAGCGGCATCTGACCGCCTTCAAATCCGGGGCGAATGCTGCCGCCGGAGCGGGCGGTCTGCCCCTTTCCACCACGGGTGGAGGTCTTGCCATGGCCGCCGCCTTCGCCACAGCCAACTCGCTTGCGGCGGCGCACTGCACCGGGGACGTTCTTGAGATCGTGAAGTTTCATGGATGATTCCTATGTGCGCCGCTCCGCCCTGGACGGAACGACTCGGATTGCTGAAATGAATAGACTGGGCCGGGTGAATCAGGCCTTGCGCAGAGCAGAGTAGTCGTCCGCAAGGCGCAATTGACGAAGGGCGGCAACCGTTGCGTTGACGACCGCGATATGGTTCTTCGAACCCATGGACTTGGTGAGAACGTTCTTGATGCCAGCCGCCTCAAGCACAGCCCGCACACCGCCGCCGGCGATGAGTCCGGTGCCCGGCACAGCTGGCTTAAGAAGGACCTTGCCACCGTCAAAGGTACCGAAGACCTCGTGCGGAATCGTATCACCCTTGAGCTTTACGTTCACGAGGCGCTTCTTCGCATGCTCGGTGCTCTTGCGGATCGCATCGGGAACCTCGTTTGCCTTGCCGAGGCCTACGCCGATGTTGCCCTTCTGGTCACCCACCACAGCAATGGCGGAAAAACTGAAGCGACGGCCACCCTTGACGACCTTCGCGCAGCGGTTGATGAAGACGACCTTTTCAACCATCTCGGGGCCGTCGCTCTTGGGTGCAGCCGTTTCGCGGCGATCGCGCCGCTGACCACCGCCGTCACGGCGGGGACCACGGTTGTCGCCCTGAGCACCCGTGCGGTTGGAGCGGCGTCCGGAGGGACGGCCTTCCGTCGCAGGTGTGTCGGCAGTTGCTGGAGTGTTGGAAACTTGATCAGTGCTCATGAGCAGGGGAGTTAAAACACCAGGCCGCCTTCGCGGGCAGCTTCGGCAAAGCCCTTGACCTTGCCATGATAACGGGCGCCGCTGCGGTCAAAGATCACCGCTGACAGGCCTGCTGCCTTTGCCTTGTCGGCAAATGCGGTGCCCAAGGCCTTTGCACCGGCGAGGTTGGCCTTGATGTTTTGCTTGCGGAGGGAGGCATCCAGGCTCGACAGGAAAACAAGCGTGGAGCCTGCGGAGTCGTCGATCGCCTGCGCGTAGATGTGTTTGGCACTGAATTTCACGCTCAGACGCGGGCGTGCGCTCGTACCGTTGACCTTCTTCCGGATGCGCCAGCGGCGTTTCTGGAGGAGGTCTGCTTTTTGAATGGTGTTCATTGAAACAAGTGGGAAGTGAATGCGCGTCGTTCAGGCGGCCTTGTGGGATTCCCAGGCTGGGAACGGTCCGCACA
The DNA here is from genome assembly GCA_014584295.1 of Verrucomicrobiota bacterium. Classification (GTDB taxonomy): domain Bacteria; phylum Verrucomicrobiota; class Verrucomicrobiia; order Opitutales; family Opitutaceae; genus UBA6669. Next base: position 125,476 of record JACTNC010000019.1, on the reverse strand, counting down.
TCCGTGTTATTGGCTTAGGCGACGGTCTTGCCTTCCTTGCGGCGGACACGCTCGCCAACAATGCGTACACCCTTGCCCTTGTAGGGCTCCGGCGGATAATAGCTGCGGATCTCGGCGGTGACCGCACCAACGAGCTGCTTGTCCGCACCCTCGACCTTGAGCTTCGTCTGGTCGGTGATGGTGATCTTGATGCCTTCGGGGATGTCGAAGAGGATCGGATGGGAATAGCCCAAGGCAAAATCGATCTGCTTGCCCTTCTGCGTGGCCTTGAAACCAACGCCCTGGATCTCGAGTTCCTTGACGAATCCTTCCGACACGCCCTTGACCATGCCGGCGACAACGGAACGGGCCGTACCAAACATGGCCCGGGCAAAGCGGGTCTCTTCCGTCGGCGCGAAACGGACCTTCTTGTCCGAAACCGAAATCTTTACGACTGAATCAAAGGTCTTGTGAACTTTGCCCTTGGGTCCCTCGACATGCACGGTATTGCCCGGCTTTACGTCGACCTTGACCTTCTCGGGAATGGAAACGGGTTGTTTGCCAATGCGACTCATTGTGTTGGTCTCCTCTGTTACCAGACGTTGCAAACCAGTTCCCCGCCGACCTTATTGCGACGGCAATCCTGGCCCTTCATCAGTCCGCGCGGTGTGGAAAGGATGCTGATGCCAAGCCCGTTCAGTACGCGCGGGATCTCGGTGTATCCGTAGTAGAGGCGGCGTCCCGGCGTGGAAACGCGATCCAGACAGGTGATCGCCGGTACATCGTTCACATACTTCAGTTGCACAACGAGGGTCTTGTGACCTTTCTCGTCGGTGCCATCGGCGTAGCCGGCAATGAAGCCTTCGGCCTTCAAAATTCCGGCGATGGCCTCCTTCATCTTGGAGTGAGGCGAAACTGCCTCCGCCTTTTTGGCCGCCGACGCATTGCGCAGGCGGGTAAGAAAATCGCTGATAGGATCTGTCATGGTTGGATGGAGTTGACGGACCACCGGGTCATATCCTGCGCCGCAATCGCGACGCCACCCCCGATGGGGAAAATGTTACCAGGAGGATTTTGTGACGCCTGGAATCTTGCCGGCGAGAGCGAGTTCGCGGAACTGGATACGGGAAACTCCGAACTTGCTGATGTAGGCGCGCGGGCGCCCACTCATGGAGCAACGATTGCGGACACGGATGGGGGACGAGTTGCGAGGGAGTTTCTGCAGCTTCTTTTGAGCCGCAAAGAATTCCTCATCGCTGCTCTCAGGATTGGCAAGGATCGCCTTCAGTTCAGCGCGCTTGGCGGCAAACTTTGTGGCGAGCTTCTTGCGCTTTTCATTGCGCTGGATGGCTGAGGTTTTCGGCATGACGGAAAGGCGTTGATTTAGGCGGCGGCCGCTTTGGCGGCCTCGGTGCGGCGGAAGGGCATGCCCAGGAGCCGGAGCAACTCGCGACCCTCGTCATCCGACTCGGCGGAGGTTACGATCGTTATATCCAGGCCCATGGATTTCTTGACGTTTTCCACGGTGATTTCCGGGAAAATCGTAAAGTCAGTGACACCGAGATTGTAATTGCCCTGACCGTCGAGCTTGGTCGGGACGCCACGGAAGTCGCGGATCGTCGGCAACGCCACCGCAAGCAAACGATAAAGGAACTCCCACATCCTGTCGCCACGAAGGGTCACATACGCGCCCACAACCTGCCCCTTGCGCAGCTTGAAGTTCGCAATCGCTTTCTTCGACTTGGCGAGGACGGGCTTCTGGCCCGCGATCAGGCCCAGGTCGCGGGCGACGTCCGCGATCAGATTCTTGTCCGCATCGGAATCGATTCCGGTGTTCAGGACAATTTTCTCCAGGTGCGGAACCTGATGCTTGTTCTTGTAGCCCCGGCTCTTCTGGAGCTCGGGTACCACGTTCTTTTCGTAGTACTGCTTGAGTGAAGGTGATGCGCTCATGATGGGAGTCACCGGGTTTCCAAGCCGGCGGCAAATGAGTGGTTATGAGATGAGAGAAAAGGATTGATTAAGCCAAGGATTGCCGGGTCGTGGCAAGAGCGTTCTGCCGCAACTCAGGAAGCCCCTGCGGGCTTAGCCTGACGACGCTTGCTGGCGTCGTAGCGAGACTTGAGCTGCAGATTCGAGGCATGAATGGATCCCTCGCGTTCCGCGATAGTGCCATTCGGATGCTCCTGCGACTTCTTGAGATGTCGCTTGATCATTGCAACGCCCTCGACACGAGCGCGTTGCTTTCCGGAAACGAGCTCGAGAATCTTGCCGCTCTTGCCCTTGTGGGCGCCGGCGATGACGACGACTTCGTCGCCGCGTTTGAGATGGGATTTCGACATGGTCGTGTGAGTTACAGCACCTCGGGCGCAAGCGAGATGATTTTCATGAAATTCTTGGCGCGGAGCTCGCGGGCAACCGGACCGAAGATGCGCGTACCGCGTGGATTGCCGTCAGCACCGATGATGACGACCGCGTTGCTGTCAAAACGAAGGTAGCTGCCGTCTGAACGGCGCACCGGAGCACGCGTGCGGACGACAACGGCCTTGGCGACCTCGCCCTTTTTCACCGTCGCATCGGTCGTGCTTTCCTTGATGTGAACGGTTACAATGTCACCAACACCTGCGGTGTCTGTGTTTTGCCCCTTGCGGGAAATGTAGGCGGCCTTGCGCGCGCCAGTGTTGTCGGCGACTTCTAGAATGGATCGGAGCTGAATCATGACTTACCTCCTGAAGGTTGAAGGTTGAAAGACAATCAGGCCTTCGGCGCGGAAGACGCTGTCGGAACTGTCGTCTTGGTGGGAACCGCTGCAGCAACATCGTTCTCGCTGATGGCGACGGCGTCCGTCGTCACGGCTCGGGCGACGATGTTTACGACGCGCCAACGTTTGAGGCGACTGATCGGGCGGGTTTCCATGACCTCCACCTTGTCACCAATACGGGTGTCATTCTTCTCGTCGTGGACGTGAAGAACCGTCTGCCGATTGATCACCTTGTGGTAGCGGGGGTGCGGCGTCTTGTAGGGAATGGTGACCTTTACCGATTTGTCGCCTGAGCGACTGGTGACGATTCCGGTGACCGTTTTGCGGGAATTGCGAGTAGACATGGCGGTTAGGCGGCTTTAGCGCGCTTCTTGGCGCCGGCGGCGGTTTGCAACCGGGCGATATTCTTGCGAAGGGAGCGAAGCTCGTGGGTTTTTTCGACCTGACCGGTCTGCTTGCGCAGGCGCATCTGGAGGAGTGCGTCGCGAGATTCGCGGAGTTTGGTTTCGATCTCAGCCGGCGTGAGTTCGTTGATTTCTTTCGCTGTCATGGCGACGTGGGTTGAGTTGTTGCTTTGGCGAACTAGGCGGCCGCATTCTCCCGCATGATGAAACGGCAGCGGAAGGGCAGCTTCGCATCCGCGAGGCGGAAGGCCTCCTTCGCGATGCTTGCGGGGACACCGGAGAGTTCAAAGAGAACGGCACCGGGTTTGATTACCGCGACGTAGAACTCGACGGGGCCCTTGCCCTGGCCCATGCGCACCTCAGCGGGCTTCTTGGTGATCGGCTTGTGCGGGAAGACGCGGATCCAGAGCTTGCCCTTGCGTTTCAGGTGACGGGAGATGGTGACGCGGGCAGCTTCGATCTGCTGGCCGGTCATGGGACCACGGGAGAGGGATTGAAGGCCGAAATCGCCAAAAGCGAGGGTATTACCGCGCTTGGCATTTCCAGCGCGGGATCCCTTTTGAGATTTGCGGTATTTGGTTCGTGCGGGAGCGAGAGCCATGGCTAGCTGAAATTAAAATGTTTAAGTCTTAGGATCCACATCCGCGCATCAGGCGGCTGCATCGGCTTCCTTCTTACAGATCCAGCACTTGACGCCGATCTTGCCGTAGACGGTCTGGGCTTCGGAGAAGCCGTAATCAATGCTCTCGCGCATCGTGTGCAGAGGGACGCGCCCCTTGCGCTGCCATTCGCGGCGCGCAATGTCGGCACCGCCGAGACGGCCCGAGCACTGGATCCGGATGCCCTCGGCACCGAGCGCCATCGCCATCTCAACCGCCTTCTTCATCGCCCGGCGGAACGCAATGCGGCGCTCGAGCTGAAGGGCGACATTCTCGGCGACGAGTTGTGCCTCGATTTCGGGCTTCTTGACCTCCTGGATGTCGAGGAGGATTTCCTTGCCCGTTAGCTTGGCGAGCTCCTCCTTGATCTTTTCGACCTCCTGTCCCTTGCGTCCGATGACAACGCCGGGGCGTGCGGTGTAGATCTTGACGCGGACACGATTTGAAGCGCGTTCGATGAAGATTCGCGGTACGGAAGCCTGCTTAAGCTTCTCCATCAGCTTCTGACGGATGATCTGATCCTCGAGAAGGAGCTTGGGGAAATCTTTCTTGGTCGCAAACCAGCGGGACTGCCAGTTGCGGCGGACGGCGAGGCGAAAACCTACGGGATTAGTCTTTTGGCCCATGGCGAGTGTTAGTTGGCAGCTCCGTCGGTGAGGACGATGGTAATGTGGGACATCTTCTTGCGGCGCGGCTTCGCAGTGCCACGGGCTCCGGCTTTGAATCGCTTCAGGACGGGCCCCTGATCCACGATCGCGGACTTCACGATCAGGTCATCAGCCGAAAGGTTGTTGTTGTTCTCCGCGTTCGCGATGGCGCTCTTGAGCGTCTTCACGATAAGGCGGGCGCTCTTGCGCGGAATCACGCCGAGAAGATCGACGGCGTCGGGAGCGGTACGCCCCTGAATGGTACGGGCTACCTCGCGCACCTTCTTGGGTGACATGCGAGCGTAACGGGTGATGGCTTGGACTTCCATGATGACGAGGGAGATTCCCCAGGAATTTCCCGGGGCGACAGCGGGAGGGACGCGAAGCGGGCTCCCCTGCCCTTTCTTTAGATGAATGACGATTGAATGTTGATGACAGCGACACCACGCGGCTGCGTTCGGCAGCCCGCGGCATGCAAGGTTGAGATTAGATTTCCTTCCGGGTCATGCCGCCGTGCGCCTTGAAGACGCGGGTCGGAGCGAATTCGCCAAGCTTGTGACCCACCATGTTCTCGGTGACGTAGACGGCGACAAACGCCTTCCCGTTGTGAACATTGAAGGTGATGCCAACAAAGTCGGGTGTGATCGTGGAACGGCGGGACCACGTCTGGATCGGCTTCTTGTGTGAGCCGGATTTCTGCGCTTTCTCGATCTTCTCCGAAAGGTGATAATCGACAAAGAAGCCTTTTTTGATGGAGCGGGCCATGGTAGCGGAATTGGATTACTTCTTGTTGCGCGGGGGACGTCCGTTGTGGCGAACCAGGATCTGGGAGCTCGAGGGCTTTGAGCGGCGGCGGGTCGGGAAACCCTTCGCCAACTGACCCCAGGGGGACACCAGGTGCTGGCGACCGCCACCACCCTTTGATTTGCCCTGGCCACCGCCATTGGGGTGATCGACGGGATTCATGGCCATGCCGCGAACACGCGGACGGCGCCCGAGCCAGCGGTTGCGCCCGGCCTTGCCGAGGGCTTCGTTCGCATGCTCGCCATTGCCCACTTCGCCAATCGTTGCACGGCAGCGCGCGTTGACGAGGCGGACTTCGCCCGAAGGCATCTTCAATTGCGCAACCCCATCGTCGACCGCCACGAGTTCGATAGAGGTGCCGGCCGTACGGCCGAGTTGTGCACCGCGGCCTGGATAGAGTTCGACGCAATGGAGCTTAGTCGAAGGCGGAATGAGCTCCAGCGGGAAATTGTTACCAACGAGAAAATCATTCGTTGTCGCCTTGCTGGCCGCCACGATCGTGCTCCCAACCTCAAGCGAATTGGGCGCAATGATGTAGCGCTTGTCGTTGCTCGCATCCTGATACTGGATCAGTGCAATGTGAGCGGTGCGGTTGGGATCGTATTCAAGGGCGATCACCTTCGCCGGCACGTCGAGCTTGTCGCTGCGCCTGAAGTCGATGATGCGATAGAGCTGCTTGTGACCGCCGCCACGCCGGCGGGACGTGATTCGTCCATAGACGTTGCGTCCGCCTGTCTTCGGCTTCGGTTCGGTGAGCGCGCGTTCCGGACGCTTCTTGCTCAGGGAGGGAGTCCGATTGAGCAGGGTAAAGCGCTGGGACGGCGTGAGTGGACGGAAAGGTTTGAGAGCCATGGGATGTTTCTCCGGAGTTATGGGACTCGTCAGACGAGTTCGATCTTGTCGCCGGCCTTCAAGGTGACGATCGCCTTCTTGAAGTCCGAGGTCCTGCCGGGACGGCCTGTGCGGCCGCGCTTGTTCTTGCCGCTGTAGTTCTGGATGTTGACGCGCGTAACGCTGACCTTGAACGCCTGCTCGACGGCCTCTCGCACGGCACCCTTTGTCGCGTTCGGGTAGACTTCAAATGTGTATTGGCCGAGATCGGATGAGGCCTGCGTGGCCTTCTCCGTCAGACGGACAACCTTGAGAATTGTATGAGCGTTCATCTTAGTTCTGAGCTCCCTTCACGCGTGCGAGCACGGCATCGAGTGCGGCGCTGCTGAGGATGATTTTCTTATAGTGTGCAAGATCGAGCGTGTTGAGTTTCGACGCTTCCTGCAGTGAGACGCGCGCAAGGTTGCGCACGGCCCGCGCGCTTTCTGGCGTGAAAGGCGCATCAACCAGCAGCAACTTTCCCGTCGGCTCAATGCGGTTGACAACCTCATTGGCGCTCCGGGTCTTGGTCTTGGGAAAAGAGACACTTTCAATGACGACCAGTTCTCCCGCTGCAGCGCGATCGTAGAGCGCACGGCTGAATGCCAGATCCCTGACCCTGCTGTTGATCTTCTTGGAGAAGTCGCGCGGACGGGGACCAAAAACCACGCCACCGCCGACCCAGAGGGGCGAACGGATGGAACCCGCGCGGGCGCGACCCGTGCCCTTCTGACGCCACGGCTTCTTGCCGCCGCCGGAGACCTCGCCACGAGTCTTCGTGGAGCGGGTACCCTGGCGTTGATTGGCCCGGATGGCAACGATGACCTCCTTGACAGCCTGGACACCCTTGTCGCCTTCAAAAACCGGAAGGTTCGGGAAGTCCTGCTCGCGGGATGTCGTGGCGTCGGAACTGTAAACTTTAAGCTTCATTTCAGTGGAATGCTCGAGGGTTAGGCGTTCGCCTTGGGCTGGCCTTTGATTGCGGTACGCACGATGACGTCGTCACCGTTTGCACCCGGGATGGCACCCTTCACGAGGAGGAGGTTCTTCTCGGGAAGCACCTTGACGATGCGCAGATTCTGGATCGTGCGGCGTTCAGTGCCCATGTGGCCGGGCATGGTCTGGTTTTTCCAGGAGCGTCCGGGAGTCTGCCTCATGCCGATCGAGCCGATGCGGCGATGAAACATCGAACCGTGCGAGGCCGGACCGCCAGCCACGCGCCAGCGGCGGACAACGCCCTGGAAGCCCTTGCCCTTGGTGATGCCAATCACGTCGACGAGCTGGCCTTCCTTGAAGGTCTCGACGGTGATCACATCGCCCGGTTTCAGGGCGGACTTTTCGGAAAGGCGAACCTCGCCAAGCACACGCGGTGCAACCGCGAGTCCCGCCTTCCTGGCATGTGAGAGCTCTGCCTTGGAGGTGTTCTTCTCCTTCTGCTGGGAGAAGCCCAATTGCACGGCATTGTAGCCGTCATTTTCTACGGTCTTGATCTGGACCACGGCGCAGGGTCCAGCTTCGACCACGGTGACGGGGACCAGGACGTTTTGAGCGTCGTAGACCTGCGTCATTCCGAGTTTTTTACCGATAAGAGTGCTGATCGACATGGGCTAAGCGGTAGGTGGAAAGTTTCCGTTTAATTTGCCTACATTAGCGATTCCGGCTCGTAGCCGGAGTGGCCGCTAAACTGTGGGTGAATGCTGCCGGGCGCAGTTTAAACGTTGATGGTGATATCCACGCCGGACGGAAGGTTGAGCTTCTTGAGCTCGTCCACCGTCTGCGCGGTCGGTTCGATGATATCGATGAGACGCTTGTGAGTGCGTGTTTCGAATTGCTCCATCGATTTCTTGTCCACGTGCGGCGAGCGGTTGACTGACAACTTGTCGATGCGTGTGGGCAAAGGAATAGGGCCGGAGACCCGCGCGCCTGAGCGCTTGGCGGTCTCTACGATTTCCAGGGCGGACTGGTCGATGACTCGATAGTCAAAGCCCTGAAGCTTGATGCGGATGCGTTGGCCTTTCATGGCGAAAAGAACAAGGGTTAGGTGCGGGCGGGAGTCTTGACTGAAGACTCCACGATCTTTGTGAGCAGCGAATTTGGAACCTGCTCGAAATGCGACGGCGTGATGGATGCACTCGCGCGGCCCTTGGAGAGGGAGCGAATGTCCGTGACGTAGCCGAAAAGTGATTCAAGCGGCACGTTGGCGGAAACGATGCATGCACCGTTCTTGTTTTCCATGCCCTGAATCTGCCCGCGGCGGCGATTGATGTCACCCATCAGGTCGCCCTGGTATTCATCAGGTGTGGTCAACTCCACGGCCATGATCGGTTCCAGCAGGATGGGCTTGGCCTGGCGCATCGCTTCCTTGAACGCGAAGATGCCGGCCATCTTGAACGCAAGCTCGGAGGAGTCCACCTCGTGGAAGGATCCATCGACGATGCGTACAATGACATCCACGACCGGGTATCCGGCGACCACACCGTTGTTGGCTCCCTCGAGAATGCCTTCGGTGGAGGGTTTGATGAACTCCTTGGGAATGACGCCGCCAACGATCTCATTGACGACCTCGACGCCCTTGCCCTTCTCGTTGGGCTCGATCTTGACGACAACGTGACCGTACTGGCCCTTGCCACCCGACTGGCGGATGAACTTGCCTTCGGCCTGCGCGGGTGCCGTTACGGTCTCGCGATAGGCGATCTGAGGCTTGCCGACGGTGGCCTCGACTTTGAACTCGCGCTTCATCCGGTCGACGATGATTTCGAGGTGAAGCTCGCCCATGCCGGCAAGAATCGTCTGGCCGGTGTCGGTGTCAGTCTTCACCCGAAGGGTCGGATCCTCGGCCACAAGGCGCTGGAGCGCTGTTCCGAGCTTTTCCTGGTCACTCTTCGAATTTGGCTCGATGGACATCGCAATGACCGGCTCGGGGAAGGACGGCGGTTCAAGGCGAATGTCGAAATCCTCATGGCACAGTGTGTCGCCCGTGATGACATCCTTGACGCCGACAAGCGCGCAGATGTCACCCGAATACGCCACATCAATTTCCTCGCGATCCATCGCCCGCATCAGCACAAGGCGGGAAACGCGTTCGGAACGGCGCGTGCGCGGATTGTAGAGGGACATTCCCTTGGTGACCTTGCCGGTGTAGACACGGAAGAACACGAGTTTTCCGACGAACGGATCGGTCCAGAGCTTGAAGGCGAGGCCCGCCAGCTTGCTACGGTCATCGACTACCGCCTCGATCTCATTGCCGTCGCTGTCCTGCCCCTTCATGGGGGGCACATCGATTGGATTCGGGAGATAATTGACGACGCTGTCGAGCAGGCGCTGGATGCCCTTCTTCTTGAATGCGGAACCGGGTACAACACCCGTAAACTTCATCGAGCAGGTAGCCTTGCGCACGGCAAGGATGAGTTCATTGGTGGCAATTTCCTGCCCTTCCAGGTACTTGCCGGCAATGACATCGTCGAAATCAGAAACCGCCTCAATCAGACGTTCGCGGTATTTTTTCGCTTCCTCCTCATACTCGGCGGGAATGGCTGAGGTGACGGGCTCCATGCCGAGCACATCCTTCGTATCCTCAAAGATATAGGCGACATTCTGAACGAGATCGATGACGCCGTTGAAATTCTCCTCCTTGCCGATCGGAATGTACAGCGGGTGCGCGTTTGCCTTGAGCTTCTCGCGCATTTCGTCGATCGCGCGATAGAAGTTGGCGCCCGTGCGGTCCATCTTGTTGACAAACGCAATGCGGGGAACGCCGTACTTGTTGGCCTGGCGCCAGACGGTTTCGGACTGGGGCTGGACACCCGCAACCGCACAGAATACGGCAATCGCGCCGTCGAGCACGCGCATCGAACGCTCCACCTCGGCGGTGAAGTCCACGTGGCCGGGGGTATCAATGATGTTGATACGCTGTTTGATGCCCTTCCAGGGACCGTACGAGGCATTCCAGGCGCAGGAAATGGCGGCAGCGGTGATCGTGATGCCGCGTTCGCGTTCCTGCTCCATCCAGTCGGTCACTGCAGTGCCCTCGTGCACCTCGCCCATCTTGTGTACCGCGCCGGTATAAAAGAGGATGCGTTCGCTGGTGGTCGTCTTGCCCGCATCAATGTGCGCGGCAATGCCGATGTTGCGCGTCCATTCCAACGGGAATGCACGTTCCGGTGCGTTGGCCGCGGCAATCTTGTTCTTGTCGGTGACGACAGTGATGGCGATCTCGGATGACATGCTGATAGTCCTTACCACCTGAGGTGGGCAAACGCGCGGTTGGCCTGCGCCATCTTGTGCGTGTCTTCCTTCTTCTTCACGACCGTGCCCGTATTGTTGTAGGCATCAACGATCTCGGCAGCCAAGGCGTCGCGCATCGGGACGCCCTTGCGGGTGCCAGCGGCGCTTACGATCCAGCGGAGCGCAAGGCTCTCCTGGCGTTCAAACGAAATCTCTACCGGCACCTGATAGGTGGCTCCACCAACGCGGCGGCTCTTGACCTCAAGGCGCGGGCGCGCGTTTTCCATGGCACCCATCAACAGATCAACCGGATCCCCCTTCTCGAGCTTCTCGGAGACCTTCTCAAAGGCACCGTAGACAATGCGCTCGGCGAGATTCTTCTTCCCGCTCTTCATGACGACATTGACGAGATGCGCAACCAGCGGGCTGTTGTACCGGATATCCGGCTGGGTGGCCCGTTTTTCTGCTCTGTGACGACGTGACATGTTCTAAATTCTCCAAATGGGTTTATTTCTTCGCGGCCTTCGGGCGCTTGACACCGTATTTTGAACGGCTGCGGCGGCGCTTTTCGACGCCTGTCGCGTCGAGCGTGCCACGCACGATGTGGTAGCGGACACCAGGCAAGTCCTTCACGCGACCGCCACGGATAAGCACAATTGAGTGCTCCTGCAGATTGTGGCCCTCGTCAGGAATATAGGAAATCACCTCGTTGCCATTGGTCAGGCGCACTTTTGCCACCTTACGGATGGCTGAATTGGGCTTCTTCGGCGTGCGGGTCATGACCTGCACACAAACACCGCGACGGAAAGGGTTCCCATCCAGGGCCGGCGACTTGGACTTCACACGGATGTTCCGGCGGCCTTTGCGCACGAGTTGGTTAATGGTCGGCATACGAAATGATGGTCTCGGAAATGGCGAAAAGACGCGGAAATTACCAAGGCCGAGGAGCGCGGCAAGAAGAATCTAAAAGAAAGTCTCCCACGACCGAAAAACGATCGATACAGAGGCAAACTCGTCCCTCAAAAACCGCACATTCGAGAGCGGTTTCAATCAAATCCATGCTCGTGTAAACTGCAAGACGAGGCCGCACTGCCTCCCCGGCTGCACCACGTGGAACTCTCTTCAAAAAATCGCCCGGTCTCGAAAGACCGGGCGAATAACGATCCGGAGCTAGGCTCAACAGATCGTTTTGGCGGGAGGGACGACAAGAAAAACCTCAACCCCATAGGCTGGCAAGACCTAATTTGGGTACCGTCAATCTCAAGAGATCACGCCTCAGTCCGAAAGAAATCCAAAGAAGTACCATCGCCTGCGGGCCCAAGTCCTCCATAGGAGCAGAAAAAACCGCAACCCAGATGGGTTGCGGTTTGAAAGAACGCCCAAATGGAGCGGAGATCAGGCCGAGGTGACGGTAGGAGCAGTCTCTTCCACAGCAGCAGGCTCTTCCGTAGCGGCGAGTTCTTCGCCGAAGGGCAGGCTGATGCGCAAGTGCTTGTAGGTCCGAAGCCCGGTACCTGCAGGAATGAGGTGGCCCATGATCACGTTTTCCTTGAATCCCTTGAGATAATCGACCTTGCCCAGCGTCGAAGCATCCGTGAGGACCCGGGTCGTCTCCTGGAAGGACGCCGCAGAAATGAAGGACTCCGTTTCCAGCGATGCCTTGGTGATGCCCAGCAAGATGGGCTCCGCCTCAGCTGGCTTTCCACCGGCCTCCTCAATTCGCCTGTTGTTTGCAAGGAACGCAGCCCGATCGACCTGCTCACCCCAGAAATACTCGCTGTCACCGGGATCGGTAATGCGAACTTTCCTGAGCATCTGACGGATGATGATTTCGATGTGCTTGTCGTTGATGGTCACGCCTTGCAGGCGGTAAACGCCCTGGACTTGCGCAATGAGGAAATCATAGAGCGCACTTGGTCCAAGGATCTCGAGAATCTCATGCGGATCCGCAGAACCCTCGGTCAGGTGCTGGCCCTTGTGAACAAGGTCCCCTGGCTGAACGATGATCTGTTTGCCCGTCTGAATGAGATGTTCCTCTTCCTGAGCGGTTTCATCATTGCGGACAACCAACTTTCGTTTTCCACGAACGGTACCTTCGAACGAAACGATGCCGTCAATACGGGCCATTTCGGCCGCATCCTTTGGACGGCGGGCCTCGAAGAGTTCGGCGACACGGGGCAACCCACCCGTGATATCCTTGGTCTTGGATGCCTGGCGGGGAGTCTTTGCAAGCAGTGCGCCGGGAGCAATCACGTCGCCCTCATTCACCACGATTTGGGCGCCGACCGGAATGGAATAGGAAGCCAAGGGACGATTGGAGCCGTCCCTCACCTCGATCTGTGGATTGAGATCCTCTTTGTGTTCGATGACGACGGTCGCAATGCGGCCCGACGATTCGTCGAGTTCGCGCTTCACCGTGACGCCCGGAATCATGTCCTTGAACACCAGCGTTCCACCCTTCTCGGAAAGCACCGGCACGTTGTAGGGGTCCCACTGGGCCAGCAGCGCACCCTTCTCGATCGTCTCGCCGTCGCCGACGTGCAGGAAGGAGCCCACAACAATATTGTGGGATTCGAGTTCCTTCTGGTCGGCATCCAGAAGAACGATCGATCCAGTCTTATTGAGCACAATGTTGCCGCCATCCGCGGTCTGCACGAGGCGAAGGCCGCGATACTTGACGACACCGGCGGACCGTACCCGGATTTCGGGGGTCTTGAAACCGCCGGATGCCACGCCACCGATGTGGAACGTGCGCATCGTAAGCTGCGTGCCAGGCTCACCGATCGACTGGGCAGCAATGATGCCCACGGAATCACCGATCTTCGCCATGCGGTTTGTGGCGGGATTGATGCCGTAGCTGCGAGCATCGATGCCATGCGGGCTGATCGATGTCAGCGGCGACATGACCTTGAGACGCTCGATGCCGGACTCAACGATGCGCGTCGCGAGTTCCTCTGTGATGAGCTCTCCCGCAGAAACGAGTCGTTCTTCCGGATTGAGCGGATTCTGCACGTCATCGCTGGAGCAGCGGCCGACGATGCGCTCACGCAGGCCGACCATCTCGTCGTCGCCTTCGTAGATCGCCTTCTTCCAGATACCGTCGCGTGAACCGGAATCATCCTCCGCGATAATGACGTCCATCGCGACGTCACACAGCTTGCGGGTCATGTAACCGGCATCGGCGGTCTTCAGCGCGGTGTCCGCCAGACCCTTGCGCGCGCCGTGCGTGGAAATGAAGTACTCAAGCACGGTCAGGCCCTCGCGGAACGAGGACAGAATCGGGCGTTCAATGATCTCACCGGATGGCTTGGCCATCAATCCGCGAGTACCGCAGAGCTGCCGCACCTGCTGTTTGTTGCCGCGGGCACCGGAGTCCATCATGATATAGACGGGATTTACCTCGTTCCTGCCCTCGTTGCTCTCCAGCTTCGAGAACACTGCCTTGGCGATCCTGTCGGTGGCTCCGGTCCAGATGTCGACAACCTTGTTGTAGCGCTCGCCGTCCGTGATAATGCCCTTGTTGAATTGACCCTCGACCTCCGAGATCTTCTTCCGCGAATCGGCGACGATATCCTTCTTGTCCTCCGGGATGATCATGTCGTCGATTCCGATCGAAATGCCGGCCTGGAACGCCGTCTGGAATCCGAGCTCCTTTAGGCGGTCAAGCATCTCCACGGTGGCACCGTTGCCGGCCACCTTGTAGGTGTTGAGAATCAGGTCGCCCAGCTTGCCCTTCGGCACCGGGAAATTGATGAATCCAAGCCCGGCGGGCCAGATCTGGTTGAAGATGACACGACCGACCGTCGTACGGAGAACCTTTTTCTCGGACGTACCGTAGACCGTCTCACGACGGAAATCCGGATTCGGAATATCCACCCAGTCATGCACACGAAGCGCGCCGTCGGCCTTGGCGTAAAGCACCTCCTGCAGGCCGCTGAGGAGAGGCACACGCTGATCCTTCGTCGGCTTCTTGCGCGGCTCGATCGTCAGATAATAAGCCCCGAGAACAATGTCCTGCGACGGGGTGAGGATCGGCTTGCCCGATGACGGCGAGAAGATGTTGTTCGTCGACATCATCAGGAGCTTGCACTCAAGCACCGCCTCCAGCGAAAGCGGAACGTGCACGGCCATTTGATCGCCGTCAAAGTCGGCGTTGTAGGCGGTACAGACAAGCGGATGAACCCGGATAGCCTCGCCTTCGATCAGGACAGGCTCAAAAGCCTGGATCGAGAGCCGGTGAAGCGTTGGTGCACGATTGAGAAGCACCGGATGCCCCTTGGTGACCTCCTCAAGAATGTCCCAGACCTCGGGCGACTTCTTTTCGATCATCTTGCGTGCACCACGCACGGTGTGGACAAAGCCCAGTTCCTTCAGGCGCCGGATGATGAACGGCTCGAAGAGAACGAGCGCCATCTTCTTGGGAAGGCCGCACTGGTTCAGCTTCAGTTCAGGTCCGATGACGATCACGGAACGCCCCGAGTAGTCCACGCGCTTTCCGAGCAGGTTCTGGCGGAAACGCCCCTGCTTGCCCTTGAGCATGTCGGAAAGCGATTTCAGCGGACGGTTGCCCGCACCCGTGACCGGCCGCCCGTGGCGGCCATTGTCGAAGAGCGCATCCACCGCCTCCTGCAGCATGCGCTTTTCATTGTGAATGATCACATCGGGCGTCTTCAACTGCATGAGATTCCGCAGACGATTGTTGCGGTTGATCACACGACGGTAGAGATCGTTCAGGTCGGACGTCGCGAAACGGCCGCCCTCGAGCGGAACGAGCGGGCGAAGGTCCGGCGGAATCACCGGGAGCACCTCAAGCACCATCCATTCTGGACGCGACTTGGAGTGAATGAAGCCCTGGATGACCTTCAGTCGCTTCGAAAGCTTCTTCTTGATCTGCTTCGAGCGGGTCGCGCGCATCTGCTCCTGCAGCTCGGCCACCGTCGCCGGCAGGTCCATGCCCTTGAGCGCTTCGCGCACGGCTTCCGCACCCATTTTTGCCACAAACGAATCATCGCCGTACTCGTCGAGCGCCTGGCGATACTCCGTGTCGGTCAGCAACTGCTTGTGCTCAAGCGGAGTCTTGCCCGGGTCAATCACCATGAAGTTCTCATAGTAGATGACACGTTCGAGCGAGCGGGCGGTCATGTCGAGGAGCAGGCCAAGGCGGCTCGGCATGCTCTTGAGGAACCAGATGTGGGCAACAGGCACCGCGAGCTCGATATGGCCCATCCGCTCGCGCCTCACGCGGGCAATGGTCACCTCGACGCCGCAGCGGTCACAAACCACATCCTTGTACTTGATGCGCTTGTACTTCCCGCACGCGCATTCGTAGTCGCGCACCGGCCCGAAGATCTTCTGACAGAAGAGTCCGCCCGGCTCAGGCTTGAAGGTGCGGTAATTGATTGTTTCAGGATTCTTCACCTCGCCCTTTGACCAGGTGCGGATGGTTTCAGGTGAAGCGACAGTGATGGAAACGCAGTCGAACTGATTCTCGTCGAGGCCGAGCGCAGAACGAACCTCATCGCGGCTGGATGCGGCAGTTTCAGCAGGTTGGATGCTCATTTGGTATTCCCTTGAATTAAAGTGAACGGATTGGATTGCACGAACGCTCCGCGTGGACTCATGCCCCGAGGCTCAGCGCATCCTGCCTTGCGAGCTTGATGTCGAGACCGAGGGACTGGATTTCCTTGATGAGCACGTTGAAGGACTCGGGTGTGCCGGCCACCAGCGTGTTGTCGCCCTTGACGAGCGATTCGTAGATCTTGGTGCGGCCCTGCACGTCGTCGGATTTGACCGTAAGCAGTTCCTGAAGCGTGTGCGCCGCGCCATAGGCCTCGAGCGCCCACACCTCCATTTCGCCAAAACGCTGGCCACCATACTGGGCCTTTCCGCCGAGCGGCTGCTGCGTGACGAGCGAGTACGGACCCACTGCTCGGGCGTGAATCTTGTGCGACACGAGGTGATTGAGCTTCATCATGTAGATGTAGCCGACAACAACCTCCTGGTCGATTTTCTCGCCCGTGCGTCCGTCGAACAGCACGCTCTTCCCTGAGTTGGGAAGGCCTCCCTGCTTGAGGTACTCGCGCACCTTCTTTTCGGGAATGCCATCGAACACGGGTGTTGCCACCTTGATTCCGAGCTTCTTGCAGGCCCATCCGAGGTGAGTCTCGAGAACCTGTCCGACGTTCATGCGCGAAGGCACTCCGAGCGGATTCAGGCAGATCTCGACTGCTGTGCCATCCGGAAGGAACGGCATGTCCTCCTCGGGCACGATCTTCGCGACAACGCCCTTGTTGCCGTGACGGCCGGCCATCTTGTCTCCGACCTCAAGCTTCTGCTTTGTCGCAATATAAACCTTGACCTGCTTGATCGCTCCGGTGCCGGAATCCTCGCCTGCCTCGACGCCTTGGATCTTGCGTTCACGATCACCTTCAAGCTCGTCGAACTTGCCCTGGTAGGAGCCAATGATCTCCATGATCTTGATCCTAACCGGCGAAGGGTCGATCTCGACATGCTTCGAAACCGCAGCGAGCTTGCGCAGCAGCGTCTTCGTGATCTTGCGGTTCGCGGGAATGATGATTTCACCCGTCTGGCCGTTGACCACGTCGAGCGGAATCTTCTCGCCAAGGAGAATATTGGAAAGCGCCTCGGTCAGCGACTCGCGCAGCTTGTCCATCTCCGTCTTGTAGTCCTCCTGGATCTGCTTGATCTGGCGGCGACGGTCCGAGGGCGAGAGCTTTTCCTCCTGGTTGTCGATCCGCGAGGACACCTTCACATCCATGATGATGCCCGAAACGCCGGAAGGCACCACGAGCGAGGTGTCCTTCACGTCCGCGGCCTTCTCACCGAAGATCGCACGAAGGAGTTTTTCCTCTGGGGCAAGCTCGGTCTCGGATTTAGGCGTGATCTTGCCGACGAGGATGTCGCCCGGCTTCACTTCTGCGCCGATCCGGATGACCCCATTGTGATCGAGATTCTTGAGCGCCTCTTCTCCCACGTTGGGGATGTCGCGCGTGATCTCCTCGGGTCCAAGCTTCGTGTCACGCGCAGTGACCTCAAACTCCTGGATGTGGATCGAGGTAAAGATATCCTCCTTCAGAACCTTTTCGGAAATCAGGATCGCATCCTCGAAGTTGTAGCCGTTCCAAGGCATGAATGCGACGAGCACATTCCGGCCAAGCGCCATCTCTCCCTTGTCGGTCGAGGGACCGTCGGCAATCACATCGCCGACCTTGACCTTCTGTCCCTTCTTGACGATCGGCTTCTGATTGAAGCAAGTGCCTGCGTTTGAACGCATGAACTTGCGAAGTTCGTAGACGGCGACGCCGTTCTTGGGATCGCTCTTGGGATGCTTGTCGAAGTTCTTCGGCAGCTCACCGTCACGGGTCGTGACGATGCGCTTGGCATCCACGGTCGCAACAATGCCGGACTCCTCCGCCACGACGACGATCTTGGAGTCGCGTGCGACGCGCTCCTCGATCCCGGTGCCCACAAAGGGCGCCTCGGCCTGCAGGAGGGGCACGCCCTGGCGCTGCATGTTCGCCCCCATGAGGGCGCGGTTCGCGTCGTCGTGCTCAAGGAACGGAATCATGCCTGCGGCGATCGAAATGACCTGCTTCGGCGAAACGTCCATGAGATGGACATCGCCCGCGGGAACCTCGAGGAAGTTTCCGTCCTGACGCACGGTGACCTTGCCAACAAAATTGCCCTTGTCGTCGATCTCCGCATTGGCCTGCGCGATCACCTTGCCCTCTTCCTGGTCTGCAGTGAGGTAATCGATCTTGTCAGTGGCGCGGCCGTCCTTGACGACGCGATAGGGGGATTCAATGAATCCAAACTCGTTGACGCGCGCGTAGGTCGACAGTGAGTTGATTAGACCGATGTTCGGTCCTTCCGGAGTTTCGATCGGGCAGATACGGCCGTAGTGCGAAGGATGCACGTCGCGGACCTCGAAGCCCGCGCGATCGCGATTCAGCCCTCCGGGTCCTAGCGCTGACAGACGGCGCTTGTGTGTCACCTCGGCCAGCGGATTAATCTGGTCCATGAACTGCGACAACTGCGAACGGGCAAAGAAGTCGCGGATGACCGTCGTGAGCGCCTTCGGATTGATCAGCTTCTGGGGCGTGATCGAGTCGACGCTCTGGTCGTACATCGTCATGCGTTCGCGCACCAGCCTCTCCGTGCGTGCAAGTCCGACGCGGCACTGGTTGGCAAGCAGTTCACCCACCGTACGAACACGGCGGGAACCCAGGTGATCAATGTCATCCACCACGCCCTCGCCCCGCTTGAGACGGACGAGATACTTGGTCGCGCCGACGACATCGCCGGCTTCCAGAATGCGCTGTTCAAGGTCAACCTTGAGACCGAGCTTTTGATTGACCTTGTAGCGGCCCACACGGCCGAGGTCATAGCGCTTTGGATCGAAGAAGAGGCGCTTGAGCAGCGCCTTGGCGTTCGCCGTTGTCGGCGGCTCGCCCGGACGCAGCCTCTTGTAGATCTCCTTGAGGGCCTCCTCTTCGTTGCGGGTCGGATCCTTCTTGAGCGCGCGGATGATCGCGCCTTCGTCGGCCGCGGTGTCAATCACGCGGATCGAATTGATGTCGTGCTTTTCAAACGTACGCACGATGGCCTTGGTCAGTGGCTCAAACGCGCGGGCGAGCACTACGCCCTGCTGGGCGTCGATGGCATCCTCGACAAGCACGAGCGTGCTGACATTTTCCATGTCGAGCGCCTTGGACACCTTGAGCTCCTGGATCTCGTAGAAGAGATTGAGGATGTCGATGTCCGCGCTGTAGCCCACGGCACGAAGCAAGGTCGTGATGAGAAACTTGCGGCGACGGCGACGGCGGTCGAGGTAGACGTAAAGAAGATCGTTGTTGTCGAACTGGACCTCGAGCCATGTCCCGCGGTCGGGGATGATCCGGAAGGAGTGAAGCAGCTTGCCATTCGGATGCGGCGCGACCTCGAAGGCGATGCCGGGTGAGCGGTGAAGCTGGGAGACGACAACGCGCTCTGCGCCGTTGATGATGAAGGAGCCACGCTCCGTCACCATCGGGATTTCGCCCATGTAAATCTCCTCATCCTTGATGAAGTCCTCCTCGCGAAGGCGCAGCTTCACATAGAGGGGAACGGAAAAGGTAATGCCATCACGGATACACTCGATTTCGGTGTTTTTCGGATCGCCGATCGTGTAGGAGACGTATTCGAGGGTCAGCCTGCCGTCGTAGGACTCGATGGGAAACACCTCGCGGAACACCGCCTCCAGCCCATGATTCTTCCGCTGTCTCTCCGGAGTGCCCTTCTGCAGGAATTCCAGGTAGGAACTGATTTGCAGCTCAATGAGATTGGGCGGTTGGATAACTTCGCGAAGCTTACCGAAGTTAATGCGGTCTGCGTGATTGCTACGATCGGCCATGGGAATTCCCGAGTTGATTGACAAAGCGACTACAGAAGGAAGGGAACACTCAGATGCAGGTGTTCAAGGGCACGATCCGGTTGTCGTGGGACCCGGTGCCCGGACTAACAAAGAACAAAATATGAAAAAGGCAAAGGACAGGCCGCACCAGAGCGCAGCCTGTCCTGAAGAATTGGCAATTTTGAGCGATGATATCGCCAAGTGTTTTATTTCAGCTGAATCTTGGCGCCAGCGGCCTCGAGCTTCTTCTTGATCTCTTCGGCCTCCGCCTTTGCCACGTTTTCCTTGATGGGCTTGGGAGCGCCGTCCACAAGGTCCTTCGCTTCCTTCAGGCCGAGGCCCGTGATAGCGCGAACTTCCTTGATGACGCCGATCTTGTTCGCACCGGATTCAGCCAGCACGATCGTGAATTCGGTCTGTTCCGCAGCGGCAGCGGCTGCCGGTGCGGCGGCTCCGCCTGCGGGGGCGGCTGCAACTGCAGCAGCAGCGGAAACTCCCCACTTGCCTTCGAGATCCTTTACGAGGGCGGCGAGGTCGAGAATCGACTGGCTGGAAAGCCATTCGATGACTTGGTCTTTGGTGATGTTGCTCATTTGACTGTCTCCTGAAGCGGCTAGCGATTCGATGGGAATTCGTTTAAGGGACGTATCCCCTAGCCTGCTTCGTTAGAGGTTTGGGAATCGCCGCTGCGGCCTCTTGAAGGCCCTCACGGCGAAAAGTCTTGTTGTTGTGAATGTGATGGTGTCAGGACGCTGCAGCCGGGGATTCCTTCTTGACCTTGGCATCCACCACACGAACAAACGAAGCGGCGGTGCTCGTGAACAGGCTGAGAAGCTGGGAGCGAAGGACGTCGAACGGCGGAAGCTCAGCGATCTGGTCGAGTTCCCCGGCGGATACGATCTTGCGATCAATGACGCCGACCTTGACCTCGAGCCTCTTCTTTTCGTCGAAGAACTTCTTCAGGACCTTGGCGACGCCAGCGGGGTTCTTGCCACCCACAACCACCGCCGTGGGGCCGGTCAGGCTGCTTTCGATCTCGGGAAGACCGAGCGCCTTCGCGGCGACGCGCAGGGAGCTATTCTTTACGACATGATACTCCGCCTTCTCCGTCGCCAGTTGGGCGCGAAGTTCAGCGACATCGGCGACCGTGACCTTTGAGAAATTGGCCAGGATGACGTAGTCACTCTTCTTGAGGTGAGACTCGACCTCGGAAATGAGGTATTGTTTTTCTGCTCTCATGTTTGGCCCGGGCTCCGATTAAAATTTTGAATATTCCGCCGTCGCGAGGCGCACGGACGGGCTCTGTGACGATGAAAGCGCCACGTTCTTGATGTACACGCCCTTGAAGGACGCCGGTTTGGCCTTGCCCACGGCGTCAATGACGGCGGCCGCATTTTCGAGGATCTGGGCAGCGGTGAAGGAACGCTTTCCAACGCCAACGCCGATGTTTGCAGCCTTGTCCATCTTGAACTCAACACGCCCTGCCTTGACCGCCTTGATGCCACCGGCGATGTCGTCGGTAACGGTTCCGGACTTGGGATTGGGCATAAGTCCCTTCGGGCCGAGTACGCGGGCAATCGTGCGGACGGTTTTCATGGCCTCGGTCGTCGCAATGGCGACATCGAAGTCGAGCCAGCCCTCGTTTATCTTCGCCATCATGTCCTGCAGTCCGGCGTGGTCCGCGCCCGCATCGATTGCGGCCTTGGGATTGTCGGTGAATACCAGCACGCGGACCTTCTTGCCGGAGCCGTTGGGAAGCGGCGTGGTTCCACGAATCATCTGGTCACCCGCAGTCGGGTCGACACCGAGCCGGAAAGACAGCTCGACGGTCTCGTCGAACTTCGCCTTCGGGAATTTCTGAAGGATCTCGACCGCCTCATTGAGCGGATAGTCCTTCGTCAGATCGGCGACCTGAACGGCGCCGCGATAACGTTTGCTTTTTTTTGCAGGCATTTTGGCTCCTCGCGGTTCAAACGTCCGGAATGGACTCCCGCATGGATGGTTTGAGTGCGGCGGAAGCGAGCTCCGCCAAAGGGAATTGAAAATCAGTCGACAACCTCGATGCCCATGTTGCGGGCGGTACCGGCGATGACCTTGATACCGGCCTCCACATCCTTGGCATTCATGTCCTTGGCCTTGATCTTGTAGATCTCGGCCAGTTGTTTCTTCGTGACCTTGCCCACCTTGTCCTGGTTGGGTTTGGCGGAACCCGAGGCAATGTTTGCCGCCTTCTTGAGGAGCACGGATGCCGGAGGGGATTTGAGAATGAAGGTGAAGCTCTTGTCCGAATAGACAGTGATCACCACGGGCAGAATCATCCCGTTCTGGTCTTTGGTGCGCGCATTGAACTCCTTGCAAAACGCCATGATGTTGACGCCCTGCGCACCGAGTGCGGGGCCGACTGGCGGCGCCGGATTTGCGGCTCCTGCGGGGAGTTGAAGGCGAACGTAACCTTGGATCTTCTTGGCCATGTTTGAAGCGTGTGAAAAGTGGTTTATTCGGTCATGCGCTGGACCTGCCAGTACTCGAGCTCGACAGGTGTGAAACGACCGAAGATGGAAACGGAAATCTTGAGCTTGCCGCGTTCCGGATCAATTTCATCGATGCGTCCGGTAAGATTGGAAAAGGCTCCGTCGGTGACCTTGACCTCCTCGCCAACCTCGTACTGCACCTTGGGAACTTCCTTGCCGGAAGCAGCCTCGATGCGCGCACGAATCTCCTCGATCTCGGATTCGCGCAGGGCTGCAGGGCGCTCGCCGCCGACGAAGCCAATCACTCCGGCAACTTCCTTTACAAAATACCAAGGTCTGTTGATGACCTTGCCGTCCTCCCCATACAGGCGCATCTGGATAAAAACATAACCAGGATACAGCTTGCGTGTCTTCGTGGTTTTCTTGCCTCCCTTGACTTCTGAAACGACCTCGGTCGGAAGCAGAACCTCAAAAATGGAGTCATCCAGTTCTTCGGCCTTCTTGAACTTTTCAATGTAGAGCTTCACTTTCCCCTCCTGTCCGGAAAGGGTGTGAAGCGCGAACCATTGGGCGCCGGCAGGGGCGGATGTGGAAGATGCCATGTCGCTAGTTAGCTCACCCAGGATGTGACGAGGTCGACCACCTGAAGGAGGGCAAAATCGCTGATGCTGGTAAACGCGCCCAAAAGGACTGCGGCCAGAATTACCACGATTGTGGAATCCCTCAGCTCCGTCTTGGTAGGCCAAGTCGCTTTCTTGAGCTCGTCGATCATCTCCCCAACGAAGATGCGCACGGTACTGAACGGATTTTTCATGAAGGATAAGTGGCAGGGGCGGAGGGAATCGAACCCCCAACCAACGGTTTTGGAGACCGCTACTCTACCAATTGAGCTACACCCCTGTGGATAGGACTTTTAGACGATAGAGCCGAGGCCCCTGCGGCGGAGCCTCGGCATTAGAAATTAAATCCCTGTGAGGGAACGAATTAGGCAATAATTTCGGTGATACGTCCTGCACCGATGGTGCGGCCGCCTTCACGAATGGCGAAGCGCTGGGTCTTCTCCATCGCGATCGGTACGATGAGGTCGATCTCAACGCTGACGTTGTCACCAGGCATGATCATCTCAACACCCGTCGGCAGATTGACGACACCCGTGACATCCGTCGTGCGGAAGTAGAATTGGGGGCGATATCCGTTGAAGAACGGCGTATGACGTCCACCCTCTTCCTTGGTCAGCACGTAGATCTCAGCCTTCGCCTTCTTGTGCGGAGTGATGGATTTGGGAGCGGCGAGCACCTGGCCACGCTCAATGCCTTCCTTTTCAACACCGCGAAGGAGAATGCCGACATTGTCGCCCGCCTGGCCGCTATCGAGCAGCTTGCGGAACATTTCAATGCCCGTAACCACCGTGCTGGTCGTGTCGCGAAGACCGACGATTTCAACCGTGTCGTTGATCTTGACGATTCCGCGCTCAATACGGCCGGTGGCGACGGTGCCGCGGCCGGTGATCGAGAAGACGTCTTCCACCGACATGAGGAAGGGCTTGTCGGTCTCGCGCTGCGGCTCGGGAATTTCCGCGTCAATGGCATCCATCAGCTCGGTAATCTGCGCGATGCCTTCCGGCTTGCCTTCGAGGGCAGCGGTGGCGGAGCCGCGAACGATGCGGGCGTTGTCGCCATCGAACTGATACTTGCTGAGGAGCTCGCGAATTTCCATTTCCACGAGATCAAGCAGCTCCTTGTCGTCGATGAGATCGACCTTGTTCAGCCAGACAACGATCTTCGGAACACCCACCTGGCGGGCCAGGAGGATGTGCTCGCGGGTCTGCGGCATCGGACCATCGGCTGCAGAAACGACAAGAATCGCGCCGTCCATCTGCGCAGCACCCGTGATCATGTTCTTCACGAAGTCTGCGTGGCCCGGGCAATCGACGTGGGCATAGTGCCGCTTCGGAGTCTCGTACTCAACGTGAGCGACGGAAATAGTGACGATCTTTGACGCATCGCGGACGGTGCCACCCTTCGCAATATCCGCGTAGGATTTAACCTCGGCGAGGCCTTTGCTGGCTTGAACTGCCAGGATGGCCGTGGTCGTGGTGGTTTTGCCGTGGTCAACGTGACCGATTGTGCCAACGTTTACGTGCGGCTTTTTGCGTTCGAATGTACCTTTAGCCATAAGAATGGGCGCGAGTTAAGTGAGTGTCGTGGAAGTGTAAGTGTCTGGAGGCCTAGAGGTTTTACGTCGCCCTAAGGCTATTCGACGTCTTTAAGCATTTGACCTGGAGCCCAGAACCGGATTTGAACCGGCGACCTCGTCCTTACCAAGGACGTGCTCTGCCAACTGAGCTATCTGGGCAGACAATAAGACTGTGGGTCAAAAAACGAAAAGAGCGCGAAAAGTGCGCGTCCGCGAAGGCAGCGTCAACTGCAATCTTTCTTATTTCCCCAAAATATGGGTTCCCGTGTTCAGGGCCCGACCCTTAGCCGATAAATCCCTGGTTGCAAGCGCCCTCCCATTCGGAGCCAATCCGTCAGGTAATGCCTGAAAAAGTTGTCGCTTTCCTCAACACCGGAACTAACGACCAGCGCAAGGCTACCCATCAATCCTTTCCGATCGATGGTCGCCATCCATTCCATGGGCCGCCAATCTCCGGACGGAGCGCCAGGCGCAGCCTGCAAAGCCATGGATACAGGCATTCCGCCCGCAGCTGGAATAACCTCGATAAATCCCAACCGCGCCGAGAGGGGAGAACTTGCTGCATCTAATTGACCAATAGAACGATAGGGATTGGGTTCTGCCCCAATTCGTAAACCATCGGCAGGTGACTGCGGAAGGTGAACGAGATTTGGAAAATGAAGCTCAAGAGCCTCAGGAGAATTGAACAGCTTGGGCGGAAAGCTCGACAGGTTGCCTTGGGTGGCCATCTGCAGCGTTCGCGGCGCAACGCGAGCACCCGCATTGTGCGCCGTGGGAAGAAAGAGCGGCGTCGGATCAAGCAGATCAATTTCGGCCTTCGTGACTTGGCTCAATCCTACTCCCATGCCCGCCGAATTCTGCTCCCGATTGTCGACCTTCCGCGTATCGGGGAAACGGATCAACGCAAGTGAAAGGATAAAGACCAGCATCAGGCATACGCCCAAGCCAAGCCATTTTGCAAGACGTACAAGGTCAAGCCTCCGGGACATGAGTCCCCGTTTCCCGCCTTTATCCTCTGGAGACGCGGGGCTCATTTAAGCGGAATCGTTTCCCGAACTGGCGCTGTTGAGGTGTTTCGCCGCCCGGCTCCCGATGGCTCGGCTGCCAAGAGGACGACAAGTCCGGCGCTGTCCGCCGCACTTACAATCTCGGTGAAATCACCCAGCGCCAGGCCCGCATCCGTTCTAAGCAAGAGTCTCGCCCCTGGATGCTCACGTCCCTTTTTCGCGAGCCATTGCCGAATCTCCGCAAACGTGTACTTCCCATCCTCCGCAAAAACGAGATCCGGCCCCGCCACACTGATCACGATGGACGTCGCCGATCCAAGGTGAATCGCCTGCGCCACCACAGGCAGGGTGAATCGGCCATCCCGGGATTGATTCGACACGACTATGCCTGGGGAAATGACAAAGCGTGACCCAAAAACCACAAAGAAGAGCGCAATCAACCCCACGTTTATAAAATGCAGCCATTCGGCGCGCGCCGTTGGCTTTCGCACATGGGAGAGAAGATCAAGGGGGCGCGTCACCATGGGATAGGTCTTGGATTAGGGTCTACAAACTCACTGGGTAGCCCGATATTCCGTCAGCAGATATCTCATGATGTCGTTTGCCGCCCATTCAACGTCACGCACCAAGGCCCGAACTCGACCGCTGAGGAAATGATAGGCCAGTTGGGCGGGTATGCCCACCATGAGACTGCCCGCCGCGCAGATCAACGCCTGCCACATACCTGCCGCAAGTGCATTCGCGGTAGCATACTGCCCACCCTCCATGAATTGCATGAATGTCGTAATCATGCCAAGAAGCGTTCCAAGTATCCCGACAAGTGGCGCAATCTGGGCCAGCGCCGCGATGAATCCCAGGCGTCGCTCAAGAACCGGAATTTCAACCAGCGCCGCCTCCTGGACCGCATAGCGCAGTTTCACCTCATCCGCATTGGCATGCAGCAGCGCAGCCTTCACCACGGCAGCGACCGGCCCAGGCGTTTCTTCACAGACCGTCATGGCCTCGATCAGGCGTCGCTTGGCAAGGATGTTTCGCACGCCATCGACGAACGCCGTGGATCTGATCTGACCGCGATGGAGGAAAAGCGTTCGCTCCACAAAAAGAACAACACCGATCACCGCCATCAGCAGGATGACGTACATCATCGGGCCACCACGCGAAAACAGCGAAAAGTCAAAGGTCATGGATTGGGATTCGATTAGACGGGGGAACTATACCTTTCAATTGCCATTGGTGGCGGATTGCGCCTGCCCAGTTTTTACGCCGAAGCGCGCAAGTCTGCCGCTGGCGATGCTGTCTCCGGGCAGTCGTCTGCTGATGATGAGCATGTAGGCTTCCCGCGCCTGCTCCAGCTTGCCTTCCGCCTCAAGGAGTTCGCCAAGGCCCAGGAGCGTGCGCGACATGAAGTACCGGCCCCCTCCCGTCAATTGCCCAGCCTTGTCATCATCGAGCAGGAACGGCGTCACCACCTGTTGCCACCACACGATCTCGGCCCGGCTCCTGGATTCGGTATTTCCGCGCCGCATGAGCAGGAGCCCCAGATTGTAGCCGGCCTCGATGCGAAGTTCCGGAGCGGCGTCGACCTGGTCAACGAGCCGCTCATAGATCGATAGTGCCGCTTCGGCATGATTGCTCAGCTGTCCTTGGGCCATCGAAGAGCCATTCGCCTGCGCATTATGGGTCGCGGCCAGTGCCAGATAGGCATAGAGGACATCCGGATGCCGCGGAAAATTGTTCACCAGCAATTCATAAACCTGCTGGGCAGGGTTGAATTCGTTCAGCAATCGCAGCAGATCGCCCTGCTTGAGACGGGCATAAAACACGAGGTCGCTTCCCGGATAAGCCTTGAGCAGATCCTCAAGCAGGCGATACGCCTCGTGGTAATAGGTGTCCTGTCCGCGCTTCTCAGCGTAAAGCGCCGCCTGGAAAAGGGCAAAAGGGGCATAGCGGTGTTTGGGAAAATCATCGCGCAACTTGACGAGCAGGCTCTGGGCATCGACATACCGGTTCTGATTTGCCGCCCGCTCTGCCTCCAACAGATAGGACTCCACCGCGGCGTCGCTTTGCGGGAAATCAACCCGCAGTTTCTGAAGAATCTCCAAACCTTCCTTCTCCTGGCCAGGCAGGTGAAAATGCGCATCCGCCTGCACCAGCCGCGCCGTGCTTGCGATCTCGGTTCTCAATGCCGCATCCACACCGTCAAGGCTTGCGATCAGATTGTCCACAAAGACGAGGGTCTGCGATGGCTCACCCACCTCGAGCGAAAGGCGGGCTCGCAGCCAGGCCATGCGCACACGGAGATCCACGGGAAGGGACGATCCCGCCGAAAGCGGTGCACTCCTGAGCAGACTGTCAACCCGGTTGAATGCCGCACGCGTCGACGCCGCACCAGCCGCCCGCATCGCCCGGGCCAGATTCCACTCCGCCTGCCAGCGATTGGTTTCATCCAGCCGGGGATCCTTTGCCGCCTCGTCAAGCAACGCAGCAGCCGCATCCAGGCGATCCGGATCCGATTGCGCGGACTCGATTTCGGAATAGATGCGCTGGAAGATCAAAGCTCCCGGATTCATTCCCTGGGGGACATCTTCAAGCGCCGTGGCGTACGCGTCCGCCGCGAGGCGATAGTCGGGCGCGCGGAAGTACGCTTCTGCAATGAGGACCGCCAGCTCTGATTTCACGTGTTGCGCCTCGGGTCCGGCCAATGCCGCCCGTGCCTGCGCTGCATAATCAGCCGCCCGGCGATATTGGGGATACTCCCATGCGACTTTGACCAGGATTCCCAGCGCCTGCGGTTTGAGCCTCGATCCGGGAAATGCCTCGAGCATGCGCTTCGCGTCCGATTCCGCATCACGATATCTCTTGTCCGCCAGATTTAACTCCGCGCGCTGCACGAGCAGTTCCTCAAGTATGGGATGAGGAGGCGACGTCCCAATGAGCCGGTCGAGTTCACCGCGAAAACTGGTCTGCTGTGCGTTCCTGGCGAGAAGCAGCAGGGCCACCCGCTGTTTGTCCCTGTCACTTGAGGTCGCAAGCAACTGCATCAGCGCGTTTCTCCCGACAGGATCACTCGCGCCTGCGATAAGTCCCAGCAACATCTGCAGATCGTCAGCCACACCCTTCTCCTCAAAAGGGAGCGCCTGAATGTGCTGTCGTAGGAACTCCACGGCTTCGTTCCTTCTGCCCAGACCATTGAGGGCAACAGGAATTTGCCGCATGGCAATGTAGCCGGCGGCAGTTCCCGGGCTGCGTTCCAAACGCGAGCGCATCTCCGCCAGGGCGGATTCGGTGAAAACCCCTGAAATCAGGTCTATTTCCCTCTGAGCAAGCGCAAACCGAGCCCGTTGAAGATCCGATACCGCCGAAGCATACGCCTGCTGATAATAGCTGGCCGCCTTGGCATCCCCAGCGAGTCGACCCTGCACAAAATGATACCACCCCAGATCGCTCCGTTCGAGCCTGTCAGCAACGATCTCTTTCATCTCGCGCCGCGCATCGTCGAACCGCTTCAGCCTGAGATCCGCAAGTGCCATCCTGAGGCGAATGGCATCCGAGGGCGGACCGACATGGCCACGCAACGCCTCGGGGACCTCCGCCGCGCGTCCGTCGTCCAGCAAGGCCGTGGCAAGATCAAGGACAACCCGATTCCGCTGCAGCGCGTCCTCCAGTGCGATGGACCCGAGCCGCGCGCGGAAGATTTCAATGGCAACCGAGGGCATTCCAAGCTCCAACGCACGCCAGCCCGCGAGATTCCTCAACGCTGCCGCACCAGAATCCGGAAACTGCGCCACATCAGCGGAAACCAACGGTGCCTCCGCCCCCGGCGATGGCTGGGCACGGGTTATTGCGGGAAAACCCAGGGCCAGCAGTCCAAGTCCGCACAACAGGGAGAAACGCATGAGATATGAACATCCCACCGTGCGTGCGTTTGACGCGGGACGCAAGCTCCTCAGGGAGTCGCTTGCTGGCCGCCCGGCTTTGTGCCACGCTGCCCCGTGACCCTTTCCAGCCGCCAACAGCAAATGATGGATGATCTTGGAATCATCGAAGATTCCCAAGAGCGCCTTGGCGCCGTTGTCGATCGCGGCCGGAAAGTGCGGACTTTGCCGGAACATGACAGGTCCGAGGCCAACCGAGTGCTAGGTTGCCAGTCCCAAGTCTGGCTGACCGCGACGCGGGAGGGCGACACCTGCTTTTTTTCAGGCGACAGCGATTCTCCTTTGGTAAAGGGCATGGTCCTGTTGATCTGTGACTTTTTTTCCGGCGAACCCGCGTCCAGCATTCTCGAAAACGCGGAAACCTGCGATCCGATAGCGATTCTCGATCTCTCCCGAAACCTCTCGCCCACGAGAATCAACGGTCTGGCTGCAGTGCGACGAAAAATCCGCGAATTGGCCGGCACCCCGGCCCCTGACAACACGTGAGGTTTTTCGAGGCGCACGTCCACTATCAGGATCGCAAGCTCGTAACGCACTGGCCTGCAATCGCAGCGGAGCTCACGGGCATCGGTCTCGTAGAAGCAGTCTGCAACGGGACATCGCCCGAAGACTGGCAGGCCGTCGCAGACTTGTCGCAAAAGCATGCCTGGATCAGGCCTGCCTTCGGACTCCACCCCTGGCAGGTTGGCAACGTCGGGAAGGGATGGCTGAACGAACTGCGGCAGTTGCTTCTTTCTGATCCACGGGCGCTCGTCGGCGAGATTGGACTCGATCTCTGGATGCTCAGGGCCGCGCGTGCCGATGACCCACGCCTCACCGGTCTGAACAGGGCCCCCATCGAAATTCAGGAGGCCGCCTTCGTCGCCCAATTCGAACTCGCAGTCGAACTTAAGCGACCACCCACCGTACACGGCCTGGACGCCTGGGACCGTCTCGTGCAGCTCCTGAAGAACGCGCGATTACCCGCTCACGGTTTCCTTCTCCATGGATTTTCCGGTCCCTCAGAATACGTAGCCCGATTCATCGATGCCGGCGCATTCTTCTCCTTCAACGGGAATTTCCTGTCTCCCCGACACGCCCGGATTCGGGATATTTTCGCCCGCCTGCCTCTCGAACGCATTCTGGTGGAAACCGACGCGCCGGCGATGCCCCTCCCGGAGAGCCACCGCAAGTACAGGCTGCCACCAGCTCCGGATGGATCGACTCCCAATCATCCTGCAAATCTTGAGGTCACGTACTCAGCCCTCGCAGAAATAAGAGGTACATCCACCACAGCTTTGGCGGATGCGATTGAGTCAAACTTTTACCGACTATTTGGAGGCAATCGCGATATCGGCAATGCATAGTGCACGAAATGAGCGGTCGCGCGCCGCCATGCTGGACACGCAACTGTACAGATAAAGTCATCCAGCAGTTGCCTTGCCCGCGATGATGGTCTGGCCTGTCGCTGATTCCCCATGGCCTCGGTTCTACCGACGGTCAGCCCAAACCTCTGACACCTCTGATCATGAACGCTTCCAATTACCTTTCGGGCCGCGTCCTCCTCACAGCAGCCTGTGCTGGACTTCTTCTCCCCTTTCCTGGCCGGGCTTGCGACACCTGGGTGGCGCTGGCCAACTCCACCCGCGACGGCTCGGTCATCATGGGAAAGAACAGCGATCGAAAGGTCACCGAGGCTCAACCGCTGATGTACCACGAGCGACAACAGTTCGCGAAAGGTGAAATGGTAAGGTTGACGAGGATGACCGTGCCCCAGGCAATGAATACCTACGAACATATCGGTTCGCGCCCCTCATGGACCTGGGGCTACGAACACGGGCTCAACGAATGGGGTGTCGCGATCGGCAACGAGGCGGTCAAGTCACGGGTTCCCGCCGTGTCCAACGCACTCATCGGCATGGATCTCATCCGGCTCGGACTCGAGCGGGGAAAGACCGCCTATGAAGCGATGCACGTCATGATCAGCCACCTTGATCCGAAGAAGGTGAGCAACAACTCGTTCATCATCGCCGACCCGCAAACAGCGTGGGTGCTGGAGACTGCCGGAGAATATTGGGTGGCAAAACAGATCCGGGATGTCGGTGCGATTTCCAACATTTACAGCATCGAACGTGACTATGACGAAGCCCATCCCGAGGTCGTCTCTCATGCCATCGCCAAGGGCTGGTGCAAATCGGAGGAGACCTTCAGCTTCGCGCGCTGCTACACGCCGTTGGAGAGAGATTATTCGTTTTCGCAGAATCGTTACAGGCAGGTCATGTCCATTCTGCAGCAGCACAAAGGCGACATCACGGTCGAGCTGATGATGGACACGATCAGTCGGAGTCATCACGAAGGCACGCTCGAGGAGCCCAAATGGGCCCCCAATGACAGTTGGTTCTGCACCGTGTGCATGCACAACGGCCCCGAACACGGCAGGACAGCCGCGAGCATGGTGGTGCAACTGTGGAAGGACAAGCCGCCCCCTCTGCGCGCAGTCTACTGGGCCTCATTCAGCTCGCCCTGCGTCAATGTTTTCAAGCCCTTCTACTTTGCCGGACGCACGATCCCGGAGAGCTACAGCAACGCCACGGACACCTACGACCCGACCTCACCGTGGTGGGCAGCGGAAAAGCTCAAGCGGCTGGTTGACTTGAACTACAACCAGCTCGCCGCGCTGCCTTCCGCGGCATTTCGTGAAATCGAAAAATGGGAATTGGCGATGTCCCGGGAGATTGAAGCCAAAGCCGCCCGCTTGATGACTGAAAAGCGCGAGTCAGAAGCCCGCCAACTGCTTCGCGATTTCAGCCTCGAGTGCTGCAACCGGGTCGAAAAGGAGTATGCCCGGCTGATCCCCTTGCTTGAAGCGAAATCAGCCAAGGTCGGTACGGATTACCTGTGGCTTGATGCGCTAAGGGAAGCCTGCAAGACAAACGCACTCGCACTGCCAGAACTGTGAGATCGCCTGATCGCGAAATCGAAACTTCCGGCGAGAATTGGCTGCGCTGGCGCATCAGATCCAGCGGAGCGAAATGTCTCGACCTCAAGGAAATCCCAGAAACTTTAAGACTGCCGGCAACGTCTTGGAATTTGACGGATGGCTGGCGTGAGACATTTCGGCCAATATCTCGAGAATGACATGGCTACAAACTTCATGCCGACCCGGTACCGCCCGATTGTTCTCGCCCTGATGGTCTGGTCCACTTGCGTGGGTCTGGCGAGCGGAGCCCGATGAGATTCAGGCCATGATCCGGTTTCTTTCGTATGCCAACGAATATGAAATCGAAGGACTGATCGCCACCTCACTCGCATTTGGAGATGGATCAGTTCGCCCCGAGTGGATCGTTGATATCCTCGGCGACTATGGTCGCGTCTATGACACCCTGAAACTGCACGCGCGGCCAGGCTATCCCTTTCCGACACCCGAGTCTCTAAAGAGCGTCGTGAGGCCTGGAGCGCGCATGATTCGGACATGGGCAGGCAGAAACGCGGCCGGTGTTGAAAAAGGATTCCCTGTTCCCTACCCGCCCGGAGCTCTGGATACGCGCACGTGCGAGCCCGTGGAACGATGGCTCGAACCGGGAATAGAATCAGCGGGTGCCGAGCTCATCATTCAGGTGGTCGATCGCAAGGATCCGCGCCCGGTCTGGATCCTGGTTTGGGGAGGCGCAGTCGATCTCGCACAGGCGATCAACAAGGTCCGTCGGGACCGCTCGCCGGAGGATGCCGCGCGCTTCATCGGCAAGATCCGCCTGCATCAAAGCAATTGGCAGGATACCGGAACGGTCTGGATCTGGGACCACGTTCCGGAGCTCTTCTTTGATTTCACGAATGTTGTCAAAGGAGGCCTCAGTATCGAAGCCCCTGAATCGCTGCGCGACGAGGCATGGGTCCGCAAACACCTCCTTGAAGGGCACGGACCGCTTGCAGCGCGCTATCCCAAAGCAGGAGTCAACAACAAGACGGGCTATCTCATCAAGGAAGGCGATTCACCCACCTTCCTGCACCTGCTCGCTCCGGGGCTGACGGATATCGAACAGCCGGAGTGGGGTGGCTGGGGCGGACGGCGTGCCCGGCTCTATCCAGATCGAAATTTCTTTGTGGACGGACGCGACAGGAACCCAGCCTCAACCGATCCAAAACGCGAAATGCAATGGAGCCTTGGTCGATGGGCTCATGCGATCAGCAATGATTTCGCAGCCCGGCTGGATTGGCAGGTAAAACCGCCCTCTGAGACAAATCACCCGCCGGTAGCCCGCGTCTACAACGACGCAACTACACGGGTGCTGCAAAAAACAGTTTCGCCAGGTGAGCTGGTCACGCTCGACGCAACCGGCTCTTCCGACCCAGATGGAAACAAGTTGTCCTACAAGTGGTGGCAATACGACGAACCGGGCACGCTGGGTGAGCACATACGGCTGAAGGGTGACAATGATATCCGTGCGACATTTGTCGCGCCACAGGTATCCGATACGCGCACGCTTCACGTCATACTTGAGGTCACGGACGATGGAATCCCTCAGCTGACCGGTTATCGCCGGGTCGTGTTCACGATCGCGCCAAGCCAATCCAAGAGAGCAAAATGAAAACCACAACGCAGGTGATGAAGGCGCCAGCATCTTCGCTTCTATGCCTGCCGACCGCACGAGACCTTCTATTTTTCAACACCAACTGTCGCACGGTCAATACTCACTCAGGGGATATGCATAATCTAGTTTCTCCATCACGATTTCGCTCCAACGCAGCGGGAGCCTTGGCGGCCATCATCGCATTACTGGCTCTCGTTGCAGAAATTCGTGCGGTCGACACTGATCCCGGCGATGCCAAAATGCTCGACCGGTATCTGACTCAGATCGCGGAGCAGCAGTTGGCCCGAAGTGCCTCAGAGGTCAATGCCCTGAAAACCCAGGCCGAGATCCACGCCCGACAGAAATATATTCGAGATCGCCTTCTCTCCATGATCGGCGGGCTCCCGTCGGAAAAGACACCACTCAATGCACGTGTAACAGGGGTGTTGGATGGTGGCGACTACATCGTGGAAAAAGTCGTTTTCGAAAGCCTGCCCCGCTACTACGTGACCGCGAATGTGTATGTGCCCAAAAATGCACGCCCCCCGTTTGCCGCCGTGCTCGGCCCAGCGGGGCATAGCAGTTCGGGCAAGGCTGCCGAGCCCTACCAGCGCGCATGGATCGGCCTCGTGAAACGCGGCATCCTTGTCCTCGCTTGGGATCCACCAGGACAAGGGGAACGGGTGCAGTATCCGGATGCCAGTGGCCAGAAATCTCGATTCGACGGCGGCGGTCCAGGAGAGCATACCATGGCCGGCATCCAGTGCCTGCTGACAGGCACAAATGTCGCGCGATATTTCATCTGGGACGGCATGCGCGCTCTGGATTATCTGCTGGCACGAGGCGACGTGGATCCCGCACGGATCGGCGTGGCGGGAAATTCCGGCGGCGGTACGATGTCCTCCTATCTGGCGGCCTTTGAACCACGCATCGCCGCGGCAGCACCATCGTGCTACCTGACATCTTGGCAGGAACTCTGGCCAAGGCGCGGCCCGCAGGATGCTGAGCAGGTCTTCGTCAACTTCATCGCGGATGGACTGAATTTCTCGGACTTCCTGACGGCATTTGCGCCGAAGCCTCTTCAGATGGCAACCGCCACAAAGGACTATTTCCCCATCGCCGGCGCAAAGGCAACATTCGCGCAAGCCAAACGCATCTATACCCTCCTCGGCGCTCCCGAACACATCGGGTTCTTTGAGTTCAACGATACCCACGGCTGGTCAAAACCTCGCCGCGAGGCTACGTATCGCTGGTTCTCGCGATGGCTGCTCCAGCGTGAGGACGAAGGCATTGAGCCTGATTTCAAAACAGCTTCAGAGGAAGTGCTCCACAGCACATCGACAGGCCAGGTCACCACCTCTTATCCTGATGCCGAAACGATCCAGACGCTCAACGCTGCACTTGCACGATCAATGTATCCGCAGCGAGCAGCAGCGCATGGAAAGGATCTGTCAGGCATCGTCGGGAAACGCCTCGGAGTGCGCGAGCATCGAGCGGCAATGCTTTCCGAGCCCCAAAAAACTTCCTCCCACGCCGGGTATCGGGCGGAAACTTTCAAGCTGATCCCCGAGCCCGGCATCGTGCTGCCAGCAATCGTATTTGTGCCCGAGAGCGGATCCCCCCGGAAACCCGCGGTTATCTACCTGGATCCCGCCGGTGCAACGACGGCTGGAAACATTGACGGACCGATTGAATCGCTGGTCCAGGCCGGAAACATTGTGATGGCCGTTGATCCACGAGGATATGGTCGCAGCACACCACAGGGACGCATTGTGGGAAGCTATTCCCCTGAATACTCCACTGCGATGCGTGCCTTGTTGGTCGGCCGAAATCTGCCTGGGATGCAAACCGAAGATGTCTTGAGTGCCTTCGACTTTCTTTCCCTCCGGTCCGATGTCGCCCCCGAACGAATTCGCCTTTTCGCACGGGACAACGCAGCCGTGCCCGCGCTCTTTGCCGCATTGCTGGAGTCACGCATTGCACGAGTTACAACAGAAGGTGGCCCCGATTCTTACCTGGCTCTTTGTGAGGCAGACACTCACCGTGGGCTGCTCAATATCCTGGTTCCAGGAGTGCTGCGCGACTTCGACCTGCCTGACGTTCGTGCGGCCTTGGGAGATAGATTTGACTCGCATTCCGCCAGAGCCTCAACGGTGCCCTCACGATAATCTGGTTCCTGGGCGCAACCTGGAACCGACGGGTTGAATCAGCTTGTGTGGCCAGTCCGCGCGGGCTGGCCACACCGCATAAGCTGTCAACCTGAGCGTTTACCTCGACTTGGCTGTTTCTCGACAAACTCAAGCTCGTCGTTCCGGACAGTGAACATCACCGTGGAATCTTCCTGCACTTCGCCAGTGACTAGTGCGCGAGCGAGTTTGGTCTCGATGTGCCGCTGTAGGAATCGCTTCAGCGGACGCGCGCCAAACACCGGATCGTATCCTTTTTCCGCAGTCCAAGCCTTGGCTTCCGGAGTCAGTTTCACAGTAACCCGGCGGTCTGCCAGGCGGCGATTGAGATCGGCCATGAGCAGATCCGTGATGCGCCCGATTTCCTCCAGCGTCAGCGGCTTGAACAGAATCGTCTCGTCGATGCGATTCAGGAACTCCGGCCGGAAGGCGCGGCGGACCTCCGTCATGACGGACTCACGGACCGATTCCGGGATTTCGTCACCCGTGACTCCTTCCAAAAGGAAGCGGCTTCCCAGGTTGGAGGTCATGATGATGATCGTGTTCTTGAAATCGACCGTGCGCCCCTGCGAATCCGTCACGCGCCCATCGTCCAGAACCTGTAACAGGACGTTGAATACATCGGGGTGCGCCTTCTCGATCTCGTCGAAGAGCACGACGGCATACGGCTTGCGACGAACCGCCTCGGTCAACTGACCGCCCTCGTCGTAGCCCACGTAGCCCGGTGGCGCTCCAATCATGCGCGCGACACTGTGCTTCTCCATGTATTCGGACATGTCGATCCGGATCATCGCGGATTCGCTGTCGAAAAGTGTCTCGGCAAGTGTCTTCGCGAGTTCCGTCTTGCCGACACCTGTCGGACCCAGGAACAGGAAGCTGCCAACGGGACGACGTGGATCCTTGATGCCGGCGCGCGCACGGAGAATCGCATCGCTCGCAAGCTGCACCGCCTCCTCCTGCCCGACAACGCGCTCATGAAGTTCGTCGCCAAGCCGCAGAAGCTTCTCCTTTTCGCCTTCCACGAGGCGCGAGACCGGAATCCCTGACCATTTTGCCACGATCTCGGCAATCTCCTCGGAGGAAACCTCCTCTTTGAAGAGTTCCGTCTTGGCCTCGGCTTTCTCCAGCTTCTTCAGCTCTGCCTCCAATTGTGGTATCCGCCCATGACGAAGCTCCGCGAGCTTGTTGAGATCGTAGGCCCTCTCAGCCTTCTCGATCTCCAGTCGCGCCGCATCCAGTTCCTCGCGCACCTTGCGAACGCGCTCAACCGATGCCTTTTCCTTTTCCCACTTCGCCCTGAGCGCCGAGGACTGGGTCCGCGCATCCGCGAGTTCCTTGCGAAGCGCTTCCAGTCGCTGGCGCGATCCTTCATCCTTTTCGAGCTTCAGCGCCGCCTCCTCGATCTCAAGCTGGAGCACTCGCCGCTGCAAGGCATCGAGTTCCTGCGGGGCGCTGTCCATCTCCGTCCGAATCATCGCACACGCTTCATCCACAAGATCGATCGCCTTGTCCGGCAGGAACCGGTCAGAAATATAGCGATTGGAGAGCGTGACTGCCGAAACGAGCGCGTTGTCCTGGATCCGCACGCCATGGTGCAACTCAAACCGCTCGCGCAGCCCGCGCAGGATTGAAATGGCATCCTCCACGGAAGGTGGTTCCACCAACACGGGCTGAAAGCGGCGCTCAAGCGCAGCGTCCTTCTCAATGTGCTGCCTGTACTCGTCCAACGTGGTCGCACCAATGCAGTGAAGCTCGCCTCGAGCCAGCATCGGCTTCAACAGGTTCCCGGCATCCATGGCGCCTTCGGTCTTCCCCGCACCCACAATGGTGTGCAGTTCATCGACAAAGAGCACGATACGGCCGTCACTCTGCTTCACCTCGGACAGCACTGCCTTGAGCCGTTCTTCAAACTCACCACGATATTTTGCGCCGGCAATCAACGCTCCCATGTCGAGCGAGAAAATAGTCTTGTCCTTGAGTCCCTCGGGCACATCGCCCCGCACAATGCGCTGGGCAAGACCCTCGACAATCGCGGTCTTGCCCACACCGGGCTCACCGATCAGCACCGGATTGTTCTTTGTCCGACGCGAGAGAATGCGAATCGTACGTCGAATTTCGTCATCCCGCCCGATCACGGGATCGAGTTTTCCCTTTCGGGCCTGGGCTACAAGATCGATGCCGTACTTTTCGAGCGCCGCGTAAGTGGCTTCAGGATTGTCAGACGTCACCCTCTGGTTCCCACGGATGGTCTTCAGTGCGTTCAATACCGTGCTTCGATCCAGCCCGAAGGACTTGAGAAACTTTGCAAACGACTCCGGCTTGGCCACCTCAACGAGTCCCAGGAAAAGATGCTCAACGGAAACGAATTCATCCTTCAATTTTTTCGCCTCGGATTCGGCACGCGTGAGCACGTCATTCACCGCTTGCGTGACATAGATCTTCGACGTATCGACGCTTCCGCTGACTTTGGGAAGGCGTTCAAGCTCACGGGCGACTGCGAGCTCCATTGCGCTGGTTGTCATGCCCAGCTTCTCGATCAACGCGGGCACAATCCCCTTCTCCTGCGTCAAAAGGGCAAAGAGCAGGTGCCATGTGTCGACTTCATTGTTCGAGCGACGACGGGCTTCTGACTGGGCGTCAGTCAACGCCTGACGTGACATGGTGGTTAGCGTGGAGAGGTCCATAGTGTTATGGGTTACGTCTGCATACTCTGTTCCACCGATCGCACCTGCGACGGGCTCCATGGGGCATGGCCAGACTGACGCAGATGCGTGTCAATTGCCCACTGAGTGTGTCACAACGCCACACTTCGGGAATGTATTCCACCGCGCATCATCTGGGTTGCAGTTCATACACCTCAATGAGCCCAACACCGGATTTTGCCGGTTGGTTCGAGCTCAGATCCTCGAAGGGCTTCACGACGACCGTGTAGCTGCCTGGCGCCAGATCAACGACAACCGCGGGCTCAACCGGCTTCATTTCCGGGATGCCGAGCGACTTGATCGCATCGAAAACCATCTGCTCAGAATATTGATCAACCGTTCCTCTGACCAGGGAGGGACTGTTCGTCATGCGTGTGTTGGGGGGATCCCAATCGTCATTCTCCAAGAGCAATTCCCCGCGGGAATCGTGGAGCTGCAACATCGGATCCTGCATGCCGTCCGGCACACCGTAGTTTGCAAGCGTCGAGCCAAGGACACGGATGAGCAATCGCTTCGTGCGCGTTGGCGCACTCGAATCAGGATCAATGACAAACCCGGCGATGATGGGATGCTCCGGATCGGCATAGGCCCGCGTGGATAGGTTGATCAACTTGGCGCCTCCGCGCTCAATCTCGTACGCCTCGACCAGCGCCGTGCCCGTGCCGCCGCCAACGCCTTCGATATTTGCGGTGTAGCCTCCCGGCGGCAGCATGCGGAAAAGGGACGAATCTTTTCCGCCAACCGGAAACGGAAATCCGGCACGGGTCGTCAGATTTGCATCGGGTTGATCCCACCAATTGTCATTGACTGCAAGCGGCGTCGATTCGCCCTGCCGGTACAGCCTCAGGATCGGATCAGGCAGGGCATCCGTAACACCGTAAGGAGCCAGCGAAGGGCCCGCGGCGCGAACGAGAACCGCCTTGTCGCCGCTTCCCGTAATCACAAACCCGCCGATCAACTGGCGTGCGCCTTCGCCGACCCACGCACGGGTGGAAACGTTGATCAGCGTGCCCGACGAAAATGGATTCTGGGGCGATGCGCGATAATTCGACACTGAAAATGCGGTCTGGTATATCGTTCTGGCATTGTCCGATTCGCCAGGCAATCCGGCGGGAATACCCAATGCGACCGCCTCCCGCAATACACCGATCGAACTTCCAATATTGAGATTGGAGAGAACCAATCTCGGGTTCGAGAAATAGGGCACTCGTGTTCCGGGTGCGTATGACATGATGTCTCGAAACTGGCGGTTCTGGCCTGTGCTGTCCTGCGCGAAGAACCGATAGCCATAGCTGTACGGATAGGCACCGTGCCCGCTCGAATTCTCACGATCATGGCTGCACCCAAAGTTGTGCCCCAGTTCGTGCGATAGCACATTTCCCGAGTTCATTGAACCAAAGCGGACAACCGAAAAGCCGAAGAAGCTTTTCGTATAGGAGTTCGGATCATCCATGACATAGGCGATACCCGCGGATCCCCCAGTGTCCGCAGCATCGAGTCCCAATGCAACGAGATCGGCAGCGACCTGATCTCGCAAAGCATGGATATGATCAAGCACGCCATCGGACATCCCCTTGAGCGAGCCAAGTGTCGCTGAGTAACTTATATTGGATTCACTCAGCTCCACCTCCTGTGCAGCCGCGAGTTCAATTTTGACCGGAATCTGACTGCCGGACAAATCCGAATTGGTTCCGGCGATCGTCAGATCAATGATGCTCCCGACCTGGTTCAATCCATAGGCCTTTCTGACTGCCGAGGTGTAGAGGAACAGCAACCGCACGATCAGACCGCCTGCAACGTCCGAAGCTGTCGTCTGACTCCCGGAGAGGGAGGTTTCTCCGTCCGCCGACAATTCAATTTGCGAAGGCAAGGAGTTCGCCATGGCAGCAGTTCCAGTCGAAGAGATCTGTCCGCCGCATCCACCAATCTTCAATGGGTCAACCTTCCACAATTGCCCCAGTGCACCTTCTACACTCTCGATCGAACGAAGCTGATACTCACCCAGTTCCGAATCCAGAATTTGGGCTGATACGGCATCCTGATTGATCGCAATCAGCACCCTGCTGAGTTCGCGCCCATCAATCTTCCCATCGACTACAAATCGCCTCGGCCCCAGGCTTTGTGCGCCGCGCACCCGCATCACTTGCACTGAACCATCTGGAAGAGGAAGCAGTAACCGCCCGGCACCCGGATTCTGCCAGGCAGGCGAATCCTTGCCCAACAGGAGGGCGCGGTTCAATGCCACGTAGTGAACCCGATCCGCCGCGGCATCCAATCGCGACTCGATCGCCTTGGCGTCGCGGGGCGGAGAACGAAATTGGAACAAGCACTGACTGGGATACGATTTCGATGTCTCAAAGGCGGGATCTGGAGCGATGGCAGTTCTGGCGGAGGGAACTTCGATTGGTGCCTGATTCTGTCTCTCGGTGTTCAGGGCATGATCAGGAGTCGGCGGTACCTTTCTCTTGTCAATGGTATCGGGATCAGTCCTGAGAACGGCGATGCCAAGCCCCAGAACAACCCCGGTCAGGGAGAATATTGCCAGTGCGCGACATCGGATTTGGCGCCTTTTCACACGTTGAAATCAATGGTCGTGCAAGGAATCGGGCAAGAGGCGATCCCGCGGTGCTTCGCCTTGGGTGTTGTCCAAATGACGAAGCGTTTCGCGTGCAAGTGAGGGAACGTTTCCATCCGACGGTCGAGGTAAGTCATCGGCGCGGTTGCGCTATCATGGGAGCGCCGATGGGTAGGAAATGTTTCCGAAACACAGCGAAATTCGGATCAGTATTTCCAGCGAAGCTAAGATCAATGAATTGCAGACTCTACTCAAGCCCAAGCCTCAGCCAAAAGCCTGCCGCCGCAGCCCGCGCAGAGTCGTGAGGTCGCCCCAGTCGGTGATGGCGGGCAGTGGTTTTGGCGCAGATCGGGCTCGTCGCTGTCGGGATTTTCGATACCCTGCCAATTGCGTGCCAACAAATGCTTTGCTGCCAAGCACTGCGCCATCGGAAAAGTACCTCAGCCGGCAGCGCAGAACCGTCGAAAGGGGCAATTTCCCGCCTTCGTCAATCACACGCTGGAACGCTTCCGCGGTGATGCTTCCCTTTAGCTCATTTCCATCTGCCCCCGTGCCAAAAAGCACCTGACGGTAGGCACTTTGCGCTTCGTCCCAGTCTGTTAAGCCGAAGGCAACCATCAATCCGATTCGGGCCGCTACGCGCCCGGCAACGGCCTCGCCGTAGCCGCAGAAGCGGTAGTCCTTGGGATCACTTGCAAGCCCGGCGCGCACGCAGTTCAAATCGATGTAAGCGGCCATGGTCTCAATTACCCGTCCTCGTGGTTCGACGAACACGCTCTTGAACCGCTCCGCCCAAAGGGTCCCGAATCGCTGGTGGGTCTTGTTGAACCAGATCGAAAAACGCTGTTTCAGGAGTTTCATGAATTGGGAAACGTCCCCCATCAGTGCCTCCTGGCGCTTCCGCCAGGCAATGGCGTCCGGTCCGTTTTCCGCCAACTGTGCCCGGATCACTTCGAGTCGGGTCGTCTGAAACCGGGTCGGTTTCGGATAGAGCACGTTGTAGCGCCGAAGCAGTTCTTCATCGGGCAGCCGCTGCTTTTGGGGTACCCGCACAAGCACGTGAAAGTGATTCGAGAGGAGGGCGTATGTGATCACCTGCACCCCACAGTAGTCCGATATCTGCCACAACTGCTTACGCAACACCTCCTTGCCTACATCATCAATCATCCGCTCTCCATTTACGGTTCGAGTCATGCAGTGGTAAACCGCCTCCCCCTCCTCCCCTGAAATCTTTATCCGCGGTTGCCTCATATCCCCGACCTGATGTCTAAGCGTTTCCAATGTCAATTGTTTTTAACCTGTCCCTTAAAGTCGATGAGTTGAATGATTTCTGCTCGGGCACGGAATTTCGACCTATCCTCCATTCAACAGGTTTGATCCCAATGCGCTTATGATTTGCCCTTTCTGTTCAACAACAGCCAATTGCGGCGTGATTTGTTCCGATGACGTGGGTTGCGCTGATGCTTGCCTGTTTTGAGTCGATACCGCTGATCTCAATCACAATCAGATCAGACACTCTTTAGCATTCAAACCACTGCACTACCATTCCTCCGTCAGTCAATCTGAGCAATCTTCCTTGATCACTCCGTGGGATCGGTAGTATTGCGCGGGAGACATTCAGGATTACTCCGCCCTCCAGATTCCATGTATAGAAATAAGCGAGTCGCTGTCGTCATGCCTGCATACAACGCTGAGCGGACTCTTCGTGCGACCTATGATGAAGTGATCGACCAGGGAATTGTGGACGACATCATCTTGGTAGACGACCAGAGCCGGGATGGAACGGTTGCCCTAGCACGCACACTTCCCGGAGTGATCGTCCACGTTCACGACAAGAATCTCGGCTACGGCGGAAACCAGAAGAGTTGCTACCGGATTGCTCTGGAGCAAGGGGCTGATATCGTCATCATGGTTCACCCCGATTACCAATATACGCCAAAGCTCATTCCTGCGATGGCGAGCATGATCGCCAACGGCCTCCACGACTTTGTCGTTGGCTCGCGCATTCTGGGCGGTTTTGCCCTGCAAGGAGGCATGCCGTGGTGGAAGTATGTTTCAAACCGAATCCTCACTGCCGCGCAGAATCTGCTGATGGGTGCAAAGCTATCGGAATATCACACCGGATACCGTGCCT
This sequence comes from Verrucomicrobiota bacterium, assembly GCA_014584295.1. Taxonomy (GTDB): domain Bacteria; phylum Verrucomicrobiota; class Verrucomicrobiia; order Opitutales; family Opitutaceae; genus UBA6669. The sequence continues at coordinate 81,963 of JACTNC010000019.1, read as the reverse complement.
ATTCACGCGAACTCCTGCTGAAAATGCAACTGGACCGACTCTCCAATGACTTTATATTCGACAATCAGTTCATTGCTCAGGCCCTCTGGAACGGAAGCATGATCGGTGAAGTCAGTTGCCCGACAAAATACTTCCCGGAAGCCTCATCCATAAACTTTCGCCGCAGCCTGGTCTACGGAATCGGCTGCATGAGGATCAGTCTGCAGTTTTTCCTGAGCCGCCGCCTGGGCTTTGCGCCCCCGGATTTTCTGCCGTCGAATCCGCCTTGATTTCTCTCGGCGCCGCCTTCTCCATCAGTTCCTTGATTTCAACCTGCTTGATGGGCACCTTGCGCATAAGCACGGCCTTGGCAAAGCGATCCGAGGTTCTCCAATCCCCCTCAGCTTTGCCAAGTTTCAAAGCACCCTGAAGAACCTCCTCCGCCTCTGCGTCACGTCCGAGATGAAGCAACGTGAGGCCGAGCATATAATGAAACCTAAGGTTCCAGGGTTCAATCTGTACGGCCCGTCTGAACCAATATTCAGCCTTATCATATTTCTCATACCTTGCATACAGAGTTGCGATATTTGCAATAGACAGCGGCCGATCAGGCCACTTTTCAGCTGCAAGCCGGGCAAACGGCTCGGCTGTCTTCAGGTAATTGAGATTAATCAAGGTCGCCGTAAGGCTGACCGTCATGGTATAGGAATGACCACCAACCCTGATTGCATTCCGATAGGCGGTCTCCCCGTCCTTCCAAAGCATGGTGTAGGCATAGGCCTTGATGCCCAAAACACCGGCGAAGCCTGCAATTGCCAGGCTGCATATTCTGCGCCTGACGGCCTTCTTGCCATCCAACCAGTCGACGAGTCCGCCCATAGCGATTAGTAGCCCGATCATTGGCACGTACATATACCGGTCCGCATGGCTCTGGCTCCCAACCTGGACCAGTCCGATCACAGGCAGGAGTGAAACGAGAAACCATCCGATCCCAAAGGTCAGCATTGGCAGGCGTTTTGTCCCATAAACGGCCGCCGCAATCGCGCCAGCGACAAATAGACACGCAATAGCGATCAAGCTCCAGTCCGCGGAATCGCGAAGAGGGTAGAAGAAGGCAAGATCCTCTGGCCAGACAAAGGTCTTCAAGTATATGCCCAATGCCTGGGTGGCATTGCTGATCCGGTCTGCAAGTGTGAGGGTGTCGAGAGAAGCAACCGCGCCGGCGCTTCGCTGAGCAATGAACGTCGCCACACACATCAAAGATGCAGCAATTGCCAGGGGTAACACCCGCTTCATCGTATCGACCAACCAAGTCCTCGCGCTTCTATAACTGTGGAAAACTGCGCCATCCGTTTCCTTGATGGCCACAAGGGCTTCAAACATGACGACGATGGCGGGAAGCGTAACCCCCATGGACTTCGACATCAGACTGGCGACATAGGCCACGATCAAAAGCACCCGGGTCACCCTCCGCCCTTCCTTGCGCCAATCGAGGTAGGCAATGATGGTCGCAAGAAGCAGGAACGTGCTGAGTTGGTTCTTTCGTTGGGAGAGCCATGCGACGGATTCGACATTCAACGGGTGGCATGCAAAAACCGCCGCAAGCGCGAATCCGAGCATCCTGTCAAAGCCAAGCCTCCGCAAGAATGCATAAACCAACATGCAGTTACCCGCGTGCCAGAACATGTTCTCAATCATATGGCCGCCCCAATGCTCACCGAAGAGCTGTTGATCCGCCATGTGGCTTAGCCACGTAAACGGGTGCCAGTTTCCTGAATCAAAATTAGTGAAGGCCCAGATCAAGCTGTCCCACCTGAGACCGCCGAGGACCCATGCGTTGTCCGTCAGATAAAGAGCATCATCAAATGCAATTGGGCGATGTCCTCCAATCTGAGAATAGATGAGGACCACGACCAAGCCCAAGGCCCCACAGGCGGTCGCGTCCCTCATGGTCGGGCTGACATGCAATGCACTTCGGAATTTTTCGCCAGACATGGGGCCTATGAAGACAAAAGGCGGCTGCAATCACTCATGGATCGGTGCGAGATGAAAAGGAATGAGATTGATTCCTGCAACTGTGTCACCAGCAGGAAATCCATGCTGAGGATCGTACGGCACAGCCTGATGACTTGTGTAGGAAAATCACCCTGTCGACTCCAAGCGAGCTGCCCACGAGCGCAATCCCGCAAAGCCATCTCAACGCCTTGCAGCAACCGCGCGGAACCCGCACGCGCAAAATTTCCCTCCAAGGCTGTAAATGCGCCCAACAATCCCAACCCGCTGTGGCACCAACAAACAGACGCAAAAAACCGCGCGCCGTATTCCAGCGCGCGGTTGAAAGGGAAACAGACGTTTAGATCTTCTTACCTTCGGAGTTGAAGCTTTGAACGGCGGCGGCCTTATACTGCGCGTTCGTCATCGTGAAGTCCGTATCAAGAACAATGTTTGCAGAAACATTCGTGCCCTTGGAGATCTGCTTCACGTAAACAGACAGCGGTGAGCTGCCAACGATGCCGGTGGTGGTCGTGACCGAGAACGGAATCGTGGTCACTCCAGCGTTCTCCAGGAAGTACTGTTGAGCAGCCGAAGCGATCTGACGGGCATCATTCTCCATGGCCTTGCCAATCGAGTTCTCACGAACCTTCTGGAAGGCGGGGATCGCCATCGCGGCCAGGAGGCCGATGATGACAACCACGATCATGATTTCGACAAGGGTAAAACCCTTGGTAGAGCGAGTATTGGTTTTCATATGCACTAATTATAATCGGATGATATTGGGCTCGGATTGAGCGTGATTTGAGTCCACCGCTTTATCGTCACGGAGCAAGTTTGATTACAGTCAATAAGATGTAAACAATTACGTAAATATATATCCCTATATCAATTGGGAGATTCACCTCACCCACTCCCGATTCCTACGGCACAAATTCGTGGCGCTTGAGTCGAAATTCGTGCTGGCCACTTGCTCATCTCATCATGTCTTTCAGCGTCTTACCGTGAGTTTTCTGTCTGACCCATTTTTTCGCCAAAAGTTCAGCCTTCCGACCTGTCTTGCGCTGCTATTGCTGGCTTTTCCCACCCGGAGCGTCCTCGCCGCTGAACTGCACCTGAGGAACGGGGACAGGATCACCGGTGAACTTGTGCAACGCGTTGACGGCAAGATTTATTTCCGGTCAAGCCTGGCCGGCGACCTCGTGGTCCTGGAATCCGATGGCGTCGTCATCGACACGGTCGACGCACCTGTTGAAGCCCTTGCCGGGCTGCCCCCCGAGCAAAAGGACAAGCCAGCGCCGACCACAACCCGGAGCAATTCCACCGAACCCAAGACTCCAGAAAGAGCCTCAACCAACAAAGTCGCCGCAGCACAGCAGTCGTCAGCCCCCGCGAGTGAACCTCCTTCGTCAGCCAGGTCACAACCAAGCGCACCCCCAAAGCCGAGTCGCTGGAAGGGCAAACTCGAATTCGGGTTCTATCAGCAGTCGGGGCGACTCGACAGCTTGAACACCTCGCTCCGGGTCGACGCGGAAAGGGAGAAGGACCGTAACCACTACAAGGCAAACGGACGCGTTCTCTACGGCGAACAGACAGACAAGGTGGTAACAGATCGCGCCGATGCCAGCTTCCGGTGGCGGCATCAATTGTCGCAGCGCGTGTTTACCCAGTCGGTGACGAGTTTCCTTTCGGATGACGTTAAGAAGATCGACCAGAACTATGAACAGAACTTCGGCGTAGGATATGCACTCTACAAACGAGAACGCCACGTCATCAATATCGGCGGGGGAGTCACCGGTCAGTTCCGTGAAGCTCTCAACATCGGGACCGAATTTGCAGCGCTTGCCGAGGTCTTCGAGGACTACACTTACCGCATGAACGGGCGCCTCACCTTCCTGCAGGACTTCCTCGCACAGTACTCACCCACATCCCAGAACAAGTACACGATACGCAACAACACCATCGTTCCGATCGCAGGTGACGTCCAAAACTACCGGGTTCGCTTCAACACCACCTTGCAGGGGAAAATCACGGATCGAATTTCCATGAACCTACGTTACGAGTACGAATTCGACAACACGATCGTGGAAGGCGTGGGCAAATCCGATCAACGGGTCAGCAGTACTCTAGGGTACGCGTTCTGAGGCTGAAGCCGAAAGTTTGATCCCAATCCGCGCTCGACGAAGCGTGCCTCTCCGGGGGATTGGGATTGAACTGCGCGTGAATCCTTACGCTGAGCGCTTCGCTTTTCTCGGGGCAGACTTCTTCGGCGCGGATTTCCTTTTTGTTTTCGACACTCTTGCCGTCTTTGTCCGCTTGCTTGCTGCGGGACGTTTGGCGGATTTGACCGCCATGGCTTTTCGTTTCGGCTTTGGCTTTGATTTTGCCTTGGCAGGCCCAGAAATTCCGGCATCCCGATTCAACACTTGGGCAACGGAAAGCTCCTCCGCGTCCTTCCAGAGATTTTCAAGCCGGTACTCATCCCTCTTCTCATGGGTGAACAAGTGGATCATCACCTGGTAGGCATCTACGACAGTCCATCCACTGCCCGGCTCGCCGGTATCCATTCCGGCAATACGAGCCCTTCGCGCATCAAGAACCTTTTCCAGTTCCACTCGAAGCGCCCGCAGGTGAGGCTCCGAGGTCCCGGTCGCAAGCACAAGGTAGTCGGTGATCGATGACTGCTCGGCGACACGAAGCACCCGCAGGTCGATCGCCTTCTTGTCGTCAAGGACGCGCACAATTTCCCGGACCAGATCGAGTTCAGTGGAGGGATCGGAAGGCATGTTCAGCGATAGAGCTGCTTCTGACGAATGTGCACAATCGCCTTGTGGGGAATAAAATAATCCAACGACAGGCCATTTCGCGCACGCTGACGCAATTCGGTTGAACTAATCTCCACCAAATGCCCATCGCATCGCAGCAGGCGCAGGCCCGGAATCGCCGGCGCTGCTTTTGCGGGATGTCCAGGCCGTTCGAGGAAGATGAACTTGATAAGGCTGGCCAGAATTTCGATGTCCTTCCACAAATGCATCTTGGGCAACTGGTCACCCCCAATGATCCAATAGAGGTCATCATTCGGAAATTGCTCTCGAAAGTATCGGACCGAGTCGATGGTATAACTCGTTCCCCCCTTCCGTAGTTCATAGTCCGAAATCTCGAAACGACTATCCCACTCAATCGCCGCACGGAGCATGGCAAGGCGATCGGCAGCCGAAGATTGAGTTTCCTGAGGTTTTAGAGGAGCCTGGGCAGCAGGCACCAGGAACAGCCGGTCCATGCGATGCTGCTCATAAACATCCTGTGCTGCAATCAAATGGCCAAAATGTACGGGGTCGAAGCTCCCGCCTAGGAAACCAATTTTCACGCAAGCATCACCGTGCCCGAAGAGGCGCATCCGGGCAAGGCCGTGTTTTCAGGCACTTACAGAAGCCAACCTGCAGTCATCTCAGGCATTGACGGAAAATTGCCCCAACCGTTCTCTAGGAGCATGAGTGAAATTCCGGCCGCATCGCCCTCCGTGAAATACAAGCGCATTGTGCTCAAGCTCTCGGGGGAGGTCCTTCGGGGCAAGTCGTCCGACCCCATCGATGCCGGTGTCCTCGAGCGAATCTGCGAACAGATCAAGGACATCCACCTGCTCGGCGTACAGATCTGCCTTGTCATCGGCGGCGGGAACATTTTTCGCGGGCTCACCGGCGAAAAACGCGGCGTCGACCGCACCACCGGCGACTACATGGGCATGCTGGCCACCGTCATCAATTCCCTCGCCCTCATGGATTGCCTGGAGAAAATGGGTGTAACCACCCGCGTGCAAAGCGCGATTCCCATGAACCAGGTGGCTGAACCTTTCATCCTGCGCCGCGCCATGCGCCACCTGGAAAAGGGTCGTGTAGTGATTTTTGCCGCAGGCACGGGCAACCCCTATTTCTCCACCGACACGACCGCCGCCCTGCGCGCCTCGGAAATGCACGCCGAGATCATCATGAAGGCCACGAAGGTCGACGGCATCTACGACAAGGATCCGAAAAAGCATTCCAACGCGGTAAAATACGACGAGATTTCCTTCGTCGATGCGCTCCGGCAGCGACTCAACGTGATGGATTCAACCGCCTTCTCCCTCTGCCTGGACAACAACGTCCCCATCCTCGTATTTGACCTCAACGAGGCCCACGCCATCCGCAGGGCTGTCCTTGGAGAGAAAATCGGCACCCTAGTGCGCAGTTGAGCCGCATCGCCAGGTTGCCGTCGTCTCTTTTCTCCCACACTCCTTTTCCTATCATCATGTCACATCCCATACTTTCCGAAACCCAGGGTCGGATGAAAAAAGCCATCGAACACACCCTGCACGAATTTAGCACCATTCACACCGGCAAAGCCAACCCGAGCATGGTTGAATCCGTCACCGTGGAGGCCTATGGATCCTCAATGCGCCTCAAGGAATGCGCCGCCATCAGCACGCCCGATCCCCGCACCATTGTCATTCAACCCTGGGACAAGGGACTCGTTCAGGCGGTCATCAAGGGTATTCAAACAGCCAATCTAGGATTCAATCCCACCATGGACGGCGGCATCGTTCGCATTCCGCTACCCGAAATGAGCCGTGAACGCCGACAGGAATTCGTCAAGGTTGCCAACCGGCTCGCCGAAGAGGGGCGCGTCCAGGTCCGCAACGTACGTCGCGACGCCATCGAGTCGGTAAAAAAGGCCAAGCTTCCCGAAGATGAAAGCAAACGTCTCGAGAAGGACATTCAGACCGCAACCGACAAGGCCATCGCCGACATCAATCAGCACCTCACCCACAAGGAAAAGGAACTGACCACCGTCTGACCCTTCGCCCGCACCTCGCCTGCTTGTCGAGTCATTTGCCTGGAGATTCCATGTCCCTACCCAACGCCGGCCATGCACGCAGGATCGTCGTCAAGCTCGGCACCGGTGTCCTGACATCCGACATCGGCCAGCTTGACACCGACCGCATCGGCTCAATCGCCCGCGGAATCGCCAGCCTCAGGCAGCGCGGCACGGAGGTGATCGTGGTCTCCTCTGGCGCGGTGGGGCTGGGCATGGGTGCACTCAAGCTTCAGAAAAAGCCCAAGGATGTTTCCAAGAAACAGGCCTGCGCGGCGATCGGCCAGTCCCGTCTCATGCAGACCTGGCAGAACGCCTTCTCCCCCCTCAATCTCACAGTCGCACAGGTGCTCCTCACGCACGAGGATCTGCGCAGCCGCACCCGCTACCTCGGCGTCAAGGAATGCCTTCAGCAACTGATCGCCTACGGCACAATTCCCATCATCAACGAAAACGACACGGTGAGCGCGGCGGAAATCAAGTTCGGCGACAACGACACCCTGTCCGCAATGGTTGCCTCCCTGACAGAGGCCACTCATCTCGCCATCCTCTCGACCGCCCCGGGGTTGATCGACATGAAGGGCACCGGGCAGATCATTCCGGTGGTTGAACGCATCACTCCCGAGATCGAAGCCATGGCCGGTGGTACGACGAGCGAGACGGCGACCGGCGGAATGATCAGCAAAATCTCCGCCGCGCGCCTCGCCACCCAGGCAGGATGCGGAGTCTTCATTGCCAGCGGCGCCGAACCGGACATCCTGAACAAACTTCTCTCAGGCACTGGTCCCGGCACCTTCTTTGTTCCGAGCGGCCTCCCGCTAGAGGCAAAGAAACGCTGGCTCGCCTATTTCCAACGACCCTCGGGAACGCTGCTTGTCAACACCTGCGCAGTGCCGGTGCTTCGTGATCAGGGTCGCAGCCTGCTCGCCGTGGGAGTGACCGGTGCCAAGGGACAATTCCAGTCCGGTGACATCGTCAACATCGCTGCACCGGACGGCACCATTTTTGCCAGAGGCAAGACGGCCTTTGGAAGCAACGACATCCCCAGGCTCGCTGAAAAGCACGGCGAAGAAATGCGCATGCTGTTTCCAAGCCGCAAACGCCACGAAGTCGTCCATCGAAACGATCTCGTGCTCCTGTAGGAAGGACGTCCCGGCGGCCCATGCACAGCGACAACCCTTTTTCTACGGATACCCGTGAGGACTTTCCGGCAATCGACTTCAGAGGGCTGCTCAACGACGAGCAGTTTGCCGCAGTAACCGCGGAGCCAGGCCCGATGCTGGTGCTCGCGGGTGCTGGTTCCGGAAAGACACGCACGCTGACCTACCGCGTTGCCTACCTGCTTTCCCAGGGCGTCCAGCCCGGCGAGATTCTTCTGCTCACGTTCACGAACAAGGCCGCCAAGGAAATGCTGCATCGGGTCCAGGATCTGACCGGTCGCGATCCGCGCCAATTCTGGGGCGGCACATTTCACTCCCTCGGCCATCGTGCGCTGCGCATGTTTGGCGAATCGATCAATCTGTCGAAGACGTTCACCATTCTCGACGCCGACGAGTCCGAATCCATGCTCAAGCAGGCAGTCGATTCGCAGGACAAGCTGTTCTTCAAGGACAAGACAAACCCCCGACCGGGCCCTCTCTTCAGCGTGCTTTCGCTCGCTCGCAACACCCAGCAGTCCCTGGCGGCTACCGTAGACCGGCAGTTTCCCCAGTACAAAGAGATCGCCCTCGCCCTTCCGGCTTTCGCGAGCGCCTACGCACGGCGCAAACGCGAACAGAACGTGTGCGACTACGACGACCTGCTCGAATTCTGGCTCGAATTGCTCATCAAGGACAACTCCGTCGCCGACTACTTTTCCCACCGGTTCAGGCACGTCTTGGTGGACGAGTATCAGGACACCAACCTCCTCCAGTCACAGATCATCGACCGCATCGCTTCGCACCACCGCCTGATGGCCGTCGGCGACGACGCCCAGTGCATCTATTCCTGGCGCGGCGCGAACTTTGAAAACATCATGACGTTTCCCGACCGTCATCCGGGAACCGTGATTCACCGCATCGAGACCAACTATCGCTCCACGCCAGAAATTCTGAACCTCGCGAACAGCGTTCTTCTTGCGCAGCCCAAGGGGCGCCACTTCGACAAGGAACTCAAGGCCGCGCGGAAACACTCGCAAAAGCCTCTCCTGGTGCAGGCCATGGACGACCACGAGCAGGCCGATTTCATAGTGAAACGCCTGCGCGCGCTGACAGAGGACGAAGGCGTCGCCCTGCACGACATCGCCGTTCTCTACCGTTCACACTTCATCTCCCTGGAGGTCCAGCTCGCCCTGTCCCGCGCGGGCATCCCCTACCAGATCACGAGCGGCGTGAAGTTCTTTGAACGCCAGCACATTCGCGACCTCGTGGCGCTCATCCAGTTTGTCTTCAATCCCCGCAACGAATCCGCCTGGGCACGAATCGCCGTACTCCTCCCCAAGGTCGGCGAAAAGGGCGCGCAGAAGATCTACGCTGCAGCCCTGGAGCACGCAAAACTTCTCAACCAGGATTTCCTCGATGCGCTCTCGACCGACGATGTGAAGAGCAAGGTCGCAAAAGACGCGCGCGCGGACTGGGACCAGTTCTGCACCTCCCTCCAGCAGGTCGGCAAAGCCATGAGTACGTCGCGCCCGGCAGTCGCGATCGAGACGGCCATTGAAGGATGGTATGGCGACTACCTCAAGGGAGCCTATGCCGACTACCCAGAACGCCTCGACGAATTGAACGCTCTTGTCGGATTCGCGCAGCGCTTCGACGAAATGGACGAACTGCTGGCCCAGATTGTACTCCTGAACGGGGAAGCCAGCGACCGCAACGCCGATCCCGACGCCGACGCCATTCGGCTGACGACGGTACACCAGGCCAAGGGACTCGAATACGCCGTGGTTTTTGTCATCGGACTGGCTGAAGGCTACTTCCCCGGGCGACGCAGCATCGAAGCCGGAGATGTCGAGGAGGAACGCAGGCTCTTCTATGTGGCCGTCACCCGCGCCCGCGACGAACTTTACCTCTGTTTCCCCAAGGTGAATCAGCGCGGTGGTCCGAATGGAATGATGAACACGCCGAGCCGTTTCATCCTGGAACTCTCGAGCGATTCCTATGAACCGCTCCGGATCGCACGTCACAGGGGCTGGTGATTCTTCAAAAGCCCGGCGGCATGATCCTCCGCCGCCTTCAGCACGCGAAGCGCATTTCCGCTCCAGAATTTATCGATGTCGGATTCGGTGTAGCCCGCAGCAAGGAGTCGCTCCGTGATCTTCGGCAGGCCCGTGACATCCATAAGCCCGTCCACACCGCCCCCCCCATCATAGTCGCCGCTGAATCCGACATGATCGGGACCAACCACCTTCAATGCATGGAGCACGTGGGCCATGTACTGATCGAAGCTCGCCCGCGCCAGAGGGTACCGGCGCTCCAGATCGGCTCGCCCGGCAAGATAGGCGGCAAGCCGTTCGGGAGTATTGATTCCTGAACGCCCGCCAAAACTGGCGACCCATGCACCCAGCGCGCGATTGCGCTCGGGATCGGTGCCGACAGGCGCAACATAGGCGCTAAAGGCATTGATCTGGATGACTCCTCCCTTTGCCGCGAGCTCACGCATCAGGTCGTCATCAATGTTGCGCGGATGGGAATAGACCGCCTTGCACCCGGAATGTGACAGGATAACAGGTGTCTCTGAAAGTTTCAGAAGATCCCGGAGCACCTGATCCGATGCATGCGAACCGTCCAGCACGATCCCGAGCCTATTGCATTCCTTGACAAGTTGCCGCCCAAGTTCGCTCAACCCGCCATGCTCCGGGCCATTCACATCTGTCGCCGAATCGGCCATGTCGTTGTTCGAAAAGTGCACGGGACCGAGCAGACGGACCCCCATGTTGTAGAAGGTCTTGACGAGCGTGAGATCCCTGCCGATGGGGTAGGCGTTCTCCATCGAGATGAACACAAACTGCTTTCCGGTCGCCGCGATACGTGCGGCGTCCGCGCTGCGCAGGGCAATCTCGAAATGATCATGGTTCCGAGCCACCATCTCCCGGATCTGCACTCCGATGCCGATTGCCTTGTCGCGCGCGGTGGCAAATCCCTCAGGGGTGCGCGCTCCCTGCCCGACATAGATCGCCCAGAACCCGCCATCGACGCCACCCTCGATCAAGCGAGGGTAGTCGACCTGGCTGAAATCCAATTCCCACGTGTGACGCTGCATGACATCCCATCCCGGCCGCGCCAGATTTACGGCGGAATCAAAATGCGTATCCAGCACCAGTGCCCGCCGGTGCACGTCACCTGCGGCATCGGCCAAAGCCAGGGGGAGCATGACTCCAGCCAACGCAAACAGCAACACGCTCGAAGCCATCCGTGCCAACCGTGTTCGAGGCAGATTGATCCAGTATACCCCACGAGGACTCGATCTAGAAGTCATTCCCTCCTACGAACACCTCACCTCACCAAATGGCAAGACGTCACTCCGTCACGCTGCACTCTCCCGCCAGCATTTCTGGCGCAATTCCGATGTTCCGACGCCGCGCCTCACTGCGATACGTGCTCACTTGCGTTCAATTCCAAAGACCGCCCCATCCTGATCATGCGTGAGAGTGACGGTGAATCCCTTCTCCGCGAGTTCACGGCCGGTCATCACGTGAAGGACCTTTCCCTCGGGGGCCAGACTGACTTCATAGGAATCCTGAGGTGCAAGGCCCGGAACAAACACACGCCGGGATTTCTCGAGCGCGTGTTCGCGAAATACTCCGACAAGTCCACCCGCCCGCGTATCCGTGTTGATCCGCGAGAATCCATCCCACGCTCCGGCGGTCGGTTCTCCGAAGCCAGGCAGGTCGCTGCGAAACATGGAGTAGTCATATCTCGCCTGCATTTGCTTGAGCCACTCCGCCCATTGTCGGATCCGCAGCTTGCGTTCGGAAGGAACCTGGCGGAGGTCACCGAGGAAGATCGGAAAGGTACCAACGAGCGTTTTGAACGATTGTTCCCAGTTTGGATCATCAAGCCGCTGGTTTCCAATTACCAGTGCCGTGGCCGGCATCGCCGGCGAGCGCCACCACGCCATCTGCCGCACCCGCCAACTGTCGAGCGTCGCAGGATTGTCGAAATTACTCAGCCAGTCACCCTCGGCATGGGCGCAGAGCGCGTAGTCTACGAGGTTCAGTTTGCCGATCGCCTCATACGTGCAGTCGATGAAGAGCTGTGGCGCGGCCGCATGCAGTTCGTCGAACATGCGCCAGAGCGCGGCATAAATCGCTCCGTGGGATTCCGCATGATCACGATGTCCGGGGTGGTTGGTTGCGTGACACCCAGAGATCCACGGATCATTGACATACGCACTGGCAACCACCGCGAGATCGAGTTTGACATACTCGAGCCCGTTGTCGCGAACCAGACCCAGCAGCAGCTGCTTGAAGTATTCGGTCCATCCCGTTGCCAGGCAGGCAGTGACCCTAGTCTTGTCCACATTGTGCAGATTGATCGGGCGTTGATCGATCCCAAGGGCCATCCATTCCGGATGTTCGGCATACACTGCCGAATCGGTTGAAACCGCGCCTAGGCTCAGCCAAAGGCCGGGCTTCATGCCCAGACTCTTGATATAGTCGAACACCGGCTTGAGCCCACGCGGAAAGCGTTTCCTGTCCACAAGCCAGTCGCCAATGGGACGCCGACCCGGTTTGTCCGTGCGATTGGCCTGCCAGCCATCATCGATCACGAACTCCTCAAAGCCCATTTCGGATGCCTGTTTCGCCAGGTCCATGATCAGGCGCTCATCAATATTCACGGTGAACGGCATCCATGTATTGTAGACAAAGGTTGGCTTGCGTGTGAGCTCAGCAAGACGAAGCCCAAGGTGACGTCGCACGAAATCATTGACCGGCCCGTTGAGGACTTCGCCCGGGAACGCATTGGCAAAGGGTGCGATGAATGTTCGCTCACTCGCCCAGCTTTCCTTCGGCCGCAGCCACCGACGAAACGCGTAGGGTTCGTCGGCACGCTTTAGTCCGACCGAAATTTCATTGGGCTCATCCAGAAACGCAGACAGGCGTTTGAGCACACCGGACGCCTCGTTTCCGATAGCCAGCCCCCAGGTGGCTGCCCGCTCATCGAATTTCCTCCTCGAGAACAAAAATATACTGAGTGCATCATGCCAATCACCGAGGTACGGGCCGACGTGAGCCCGGCGCCCGTAATCGGCGTAGATCTGACAGTGCACATCACCGTCGACGGTTTGAAGGCATTCGACGTCCACATTCTCAACCGCCACATCAGCCGCACCGTTGTTCTCGATGATGAGCTGTTTTCGCACAACCGGCAGCCCCGGATAGAGCAGGTATACAACCTTGACGCGCAGCCTATCGGGAGATTCCAGCACGATGGCCGCACCTGTTCCCCCATGGGTGTCGCTGGCAGCCTCGCACTGTGGGCGCGACCAACCGGAAGCTCCGGTGAAGGTCCGCCCGCCGCGGATGGCAAAACGAAATTCACCTCCCTTGTCCCGTGCCAGCATCGAACTCTCCGGAAACCCGGACAGTGTGAGTTGGGCGCCCACGATGCCATCCGGCTTCAGCGTCACCACGCGCCGCACCACACCGTTGTCGAGAACCAGCTGTCCGTCGGTCCAGGACGCGAATTGCGCACCGACCGGCGCGGCGCCCGATCCCAGGGCCATCATATGAGCAAGTACGAATAGTGTGAGAACTCGGAGAAAGGTCATGGCGGCAGGTGGCTCTGGTTGGAATGAAGGGTTCGCGTTGCGTCCAGGGGGACAGGCAGCATCCCGCGTCAGCGGGCAATATTCGGCCGAAAGAGAAACCGATAGGTCCGGATCTGCTGGCGCGCCAAGGTTGCCGAAAGTGCGCCCTGCGCGTCAAGGGAAACGGGCTCCAGATCGGTCTCGAGATGGGTCGTGCGACGCGCCTCCGCAAGATCGTCTCCGAAGGCAACGGTGGTCGTAGTGGGAATGTCGGCTACGTTCCAAAAGCGCGCGATGACTCCTTTGGCAATGCCTTCTTCTGCCGGCTTGATCGCCCAAAGCAGTACTTGGGGATCACCGATCGATACCAGAGAATAGGACTCCTTGCGCAGCGGTGCATTCGGCAAGCCCGTGACGGGACCTGCCATCAACGGGTTCTGATGTTCCAGTGCAAACCGCATGGCCGCCGCGGCATCGTATCCCCGGTGGGGTCGAAGAGCAAAACGTTGAAGGAAATGTGTCGCCCCTCCCTGATTCCGTATGCCGAGTTGATCACCATCCACCTGACCGCCCGCCAGCACGTTGAGCTGGGCGGTCTTCGTATCAAGGGCATCGGGCGAACTCCGGCCAAGGCGCACAAACGCGCAATCCCAATTCGAAAGCGTAACTCCCCGGGAGCCGGCTCCGTCAGTGATGTCGGCAAAATGGTTGAGCGTCGCGTAATCATAGCGCGCATTGCGGTCGGCATAGTCTCCACCTTCATCCTTCCTTCCCAGCCGCAGAATCGTACCCAGTTCCTCGGTGCGGACCCGGGGTGATGCCAGGTTGAAGCTGAACGCCCAATGGCGGACATCACCGAAATTCTCGGTGATCTCGTTCACCAGGTCGATGCGGTCGGAATCGCGATAAAGGGTCACCCGCGTGACATGATTGCGCCCGGCATCGCTCGTCAGGCGGAAAGTTACGGATACCGGCCCGGCATTCTCGATCACAGGTCCCTGTCCACCGGATTGGTTCGCCGCGAAGTCGTTCACCTTCAGTCCGTCAATGCTGGCCGCGAGGTCGAGTTCAGGATTCCGTTTGTCGATCAGGCTGGCGATGGCGCCGTCGGAATCGAGCATTAGCTTCACGCGTGAATTTTCCAGTACCCGCCCATCAACAGTCGCCGCAAAGTCGGGCGCCGCCGAACGGGCGCTGGCCCTGCGAACTTCGTAGATCCTGTAGCCGACCGGCGGCAAATCGCGCGCGAGGATGCGAAGGCTCCTTTTTCCGGAATCCTCCATGAATTGGTGTTCGACGATCTGACCCGAGGCCAGGTCGACAACCTCCACCGCCTGACGATCCTCGTACGGAAGATCCGCGACGTCCGTCCGCACCCACCCCAGTGCATTGAAAACAAAATATCTCTGAGACCCTGTTGGAGCTGCGATGAGTTTCGAAAGGGCGGAGACCGCATCGCTCCGCAGGCCCTCGACATAACCTTCAATTTCCGCCGCAAGTTTCCGCTGCCATTCAGCGCGCGCTTCCCGGGCGACCGGTCCGTCCGCGGTCCAGTCATGCTCCCAGAAGAGTCCGAGATCCTGAAAAGCCTGGTCGCGCGCAGCCACCCGATCAGGGAGCAATCCCGGATCCTGCAGGCTCACGACGGTCGCAAGAGCCTCGGCCGTTCGAAGCGCCTCAACTGCACGGCGCACGCGTGCCGAGGTCTCCGCGAGCGATGCGCTGTACAGATCCCACTCATTCCCATAGCTGAGGGACTCGGTTGGCAATTGCTCGGAGTAATGCGCCGAGAAATCGCGGAAAAAATCCTCCTCGTTGGAGACGATGACCTGCCGCTCCGAATTCGATGCGGTCTCTGCAATGCGATGGAAATGATCGACGAACGGATATTGTTTCGGATTGGGTGCGTACGGCTCACCGGTCTTGCGGTCGAGGGCGTCCCAGCCGAAACCAAACGCCGCGCGAACGCGATAGGCCTGAGTTGCGCCCGTCGGCCGGTAGCGCGCAAGGAAGTCGGAATCCTTGTCGAGGAACTCGATCGCTTTTACCGGATCAAAGGCCTCGGCATAACCGCCACTCCTCTTGCTGCCACCTGGGAGCGCGAAGGAGTGCCATTTCATGAGCACCCGCCCACCATCGGGCCCGGCGCACCAGTAGATTTCATGGTCGCGATGGGCGAGTTCCCGGTTCCGCATCCGGCTCGCGCATCCGCAAATGCCGCGCCAGCTGTAGTCGGCACCCGCACCTGCCCAAAGCGACGCCAGCCCCAGCGGGAAGGTCTGATTCTCCATGGCGACCGCGAGCCTGAAGCGAACCCCGAATCGGCGCTCGAGGCGGCCCGCGTAGTACATTCCACGCAACACCGCCTCGGTAGGCTGGCCCCCATAGCACGACACCAGCGCATTGAGCGGTGCACTGATCGTGCCATCCTTCACGCGCTCCATGAGACGGCTGAATCTCTCCTGCGAAGTTCTCCGCTCATAGCTCCACAACCAATGATTGCCGTCGCAATTGAACCGATGCCGGTAGTTCGGTTCGTTTCCCTCTGTCTGAGCTGCGAGTTCAAGATGATGATCGAGCATCTCGACAAACACGCGCTCGTAGGTTTCCGCATCCGCCGTCCACATGAAATCCGTGTGGTCGTCCTCACCAAGATAGATACGCACCGGCTCGGCGAATGCCGAGCAGACGAACAGGAACGAAACAACAAGAAGGGGTGATTTCATATCAGAACGGCGCAACTGCAGACTGCCTCCCAGAGGCCCGTGAGGTCACGCTATTCAAGTACTCCAAGTGGCGGGGGCCACAGCATACTGATACTAAATCAACACACGCATCGCGAATACCCCCGAGAATACGGGGAGCCCGGCGGCCTATTTCGGCACCGGCCAGGCCTTGTCCAGCTTCAGGACGAGTCTACGGACGCGGATCCAACAAGCGCGGCTCACGTGCTTTCAAGCCAAGCAACTCACGCAATCGCCGCCACAGCGAGGATTCATTCGCGCGCGGTGATGACCAGCGCCGCGTCCTGCCAGCCGGAAGGTTTTCGCAGGGTCGTTTCTCCAGCGGTTGCTGCGCTGTCCGCGATTGGCGCGCTCTTTCCGGTGAGCGGATCGAACCAATGTCCGGTCCATGACGCAGTACCGAGCCCGCTCAGATCAAGAGTGATTTCCGCGCTGTCTGGCAGATAGGCAACCAGAAGTTTGCCGTCCGCCATGCGCGAGGCGACCATTTGGGCGAGAGGGTCCTTGCCCTGGTTTCTGATCAATTCAGGAGCGGGCACGAGTTTCCACCATTCGAGTCCCGCCATGAAATCTCGCAGGTGAGTCATCTGCGTCGCACTCGGCCAGGTGAGGGCCGTCCGCCAGTAGTCGTAGGCGCCGGCATCCGTGTTGAAACGCCACACACCGCCCTGTCCTCCCGGCACCTTGGGCGGCACATCTCCCGCACCGTAGGTGTAGCCACGCGATCCCGAAAGCCAGGCGATCCAGCCGCAGCGACGCACATCCTGTTCCCGCCAGTTCGGGCCATCATTGTTTCCGCGCGCGTCGTACATGGCCTCGATGTTGATGACCGGCTTTGTCGGAGTACGGTGCCAGAGCTCAAGCGTCCATTCGCGCGCTGCGGTGTACACGCGGACGAGGTCTCCGCTGTGATGGCCGCTCTGCAGTCCGGCAAAGTCCGTGCTGGTCGCCGCATGGTACCGCCGGGAGGTATCGAGATGGGTTCCAGGATGCTGGGTGATCAGATGAGTCGCAATTTCGTGCAATCGCCGAGCGGCATCCTCGTTTTGCGCATCGATTCGCTGGTCCATGCTGGGCGAGAGGATGACCATCAATCCCGCAAGGCGCCCCGTGATGTACCGCGCAAATGCCTGCCCTGCCTGTTGCGTGGCGAATCCTGCCGGCGCTGCTCCAAGGCCGGTGAGCATGACAAAAAGTCCATTGTCATTTGCCACCCCGATTTTCTTCTCAATGTCGCTCCAGTAGGCGGGATTTGGCTCGGAATTTTCCCGGAAGGGCATCTGACCCGAAACAGGATTGTGGGTGCTGTTTCGATTGACGGTGCCTGTGGCGACCGTCTGGACGACGCTGAATTTCTGACGCGCACGCACGCCCGCATAGTGATGCCAGTCCTCCAGCGTGCCTTTCCAAAGCGCATTCCAGGCCGTGTCTCCCATCCAGAGAAACGGCGTCCCATCGGCATGCATCAGGTATCGCCGGTCAAGGCTCACGCGCAAATCGCCGTGCAGATAGAGAGGATTCTCACCGTGATAGGGAGCGACGTTCACCCTGCCGCGTTGATCATGAAGGCCCGGATCACTCTCAACATTCGCCACGCTCCGCCATTGCCAGGCGCCTGCGATCGGAAATGCGGCGCGAAAGCGAAAGATCCGCCCCTCATCCCAAAAAGCAGGCACAACAAACTGCATGCCCCCCGGACCGGAGAAATGAACATCCACTTCGACCCCTGCATACGGTCGAGTGTGGTTTCTTTGAGCGGTCAACTCACCTTCCCAAGGCTGCCAGGCCACGGCATCACCCGCGCCCGCTGCCAGAGAAGGCGACGCTTCGAACGTCATAACAAGGCAGATTGAGAGAATGAAGACGGGGTGCAGTACCTTGAGCATGTCGCGTAATGAAAAGTCAGCCTCGTTTCTTTCTCAACCTAAAGCCGGTGTATTTCCTTAGTTCCCTAGCTGAAAAACCGCGGGGTTTGGATCCTACAGGGACTTGGTGAACGGCGAACTTGCACCGCGGACGGATTGCCATGTAACCAATGTCACGGTGCAGATCACAACTCCAACCAGGATCGTTACAGCGACCTCCAGGATCGTGCCCCAAACGGCGGACGCTTGGCATACCCGAGACAACAGCAATGGGCTGCGCGTCGCTTTATTCCACGCAGATGTCGAAATCTTGGTTGATGACCTGTCGGCAAGCCCCCTGTCGTTGCTTTCGGCAGAGGTATTCGCGATTGGCCAAGCGACCGGGATCAATCGGGACAATCAGGTGGTTTTCGAGTTCATCGCTGCCGACCGGGAGGCGCTGGCTGATCTCAATCAGGGAAGGGTTTTCAAACGATGAATCGGATCGAATCCTCAACAGTCATCAGGGAGATGCGTGCGGGCGACATCGAGTCCGCCATGGAGCTCAAGAATGCCGAGCGCTGGAATCAGACGGAATCCGACTGGCGTCACCTGCTGAAGCAGAATCCACAGTTGTGCCTGGTAGCTGAGGTGGAGGGAGAGGTGGTTGGCACCGTGACGGCAGCCAAGTTTGGCAGCGAACTGGCATGGATCGGCATGATGCTCGTCGCAGAGCAGATGAGGGGACGGGGGCTGAGCAAATCCCTGCTTGGCGAAATTCTGCGTCGGCTGGAAGGTTGCGCCGCGATCAAGCTGGATGCGACTCCCAAGGGACAGCCAATCTATGAACGGTTGGGCTTCATCAAGGAGCGGACAATCCATCGATTGGAAGCCACCGCACCTGTGCTGACAGGGATGATGCACCGTGGCGTGGCGCCCGAGCGGATCCAACCTGGAGATTTGTCGAATCTCGTGGCTCTGGATCTGGAAATTTATGGCGTCGATCGCAGGGCGCTGATTCAGTTCTGTCTCGAATCTGCTCCCGACCGTTGCTGGCTGGTTCGCCAGAGTAACTCCATTCGGGGATTCCTGCTGGGACGGCCGGGAAGCCGCAATCACTACCTCGGTCCCATGGAGGCGGAGAGCCTCGACATGGCGAAAAGCCTGCTGGCCGTCGCGTCACAACTGGGTGGCCCCTCCGGGTTCGTGATCGATGTTCCGGCAGATCAGGTCGATCTCATGGAATGGCTCGTTTCCGGCGGATTTTCCCTGAAGCGCACGCTCTACCGGATGCACTACCGAAAGAATCCTGGAATTGGCGATGAGACGCGGCAGTATGCCATCGCAGGGCCGGAGTTTGGATGAACTCCCCGAGAACTATCGTTTCTCCTCCGCACATTTCGACCTCGGACGAGAAAAGGCCCGGAGCCTGTGGCAGCCTTAGAAGACTTTCCACCGCTCCGGGCCGGAATTCAAATCAGGGGATCCGGGTCAGAATCGCAGCGTTACGCTTGCCATGAGCTGACGTCCGTCGAGGAAGATGTTCGACGGGAACTGTTTTGATCCGAAGACCTGATAACGCAATGCATCGGTGAGGTTCACGCCCTGTAGGGCCAGTTGAACGTTTTTCGTGATGTTGAAGTTGATCGATGCGTCGAGATCGGCGTAGCCGATCATCTCCTGGTTCAACAGTCCCGTATCCACAAAATAGGCGAAGCCGGTGACAAACGTCGAACGGTAGTTGTAGGCCACACGGGCTGAGAAGGGCCCCTTTTCATACATCGCAATGATGTTATAGGAACGCTTCGAGAGATTCGTGAGCGGCGCATTCACGGATCCAGCCAGACCCGCAACCGTGGTTGGCGTGGAACTGTCCACGTACGTATAGTTGGCCTGGAGTCCAAAGCCATCAAACGGTGCGGGCAGGAACGTGAAGAATTTCTGGAAACCGAATTCCACGCCTCGGATTGTTGCGGGATTGAGGTTCTTCGAAGTTCGGATCAGGTAACTCACGCCGTCATAGGTCCGCTGTTCAGAGAAACTGCCGATGAATCCCGTCACGTCCTTGTGGAAGGCTGCAACGTAAAACATGTCCGACTTGTTCAGGTAGTACTCCGCCGAAAGGTCGAAGGCCGTGGCGCGAACCGGCTTGAGGTCAGGATTTCCCTGGGCACCTGAATTCAGATTCGGGTCCACCGGATTGGCGTTCAGCGTGAGCGACGGTGAGAGGGATCCAAACGTCGGACGGGTGATCGTCTTGGAAGAGGCAAAACGTAGGAAGAACTGCTCCGTCAGCTTCAGTCGCGCGTTGAGGCTAGGCAGATAGTCCCAATAGGAGGACTTGAGCTGCAGCGGAACAGCAGACGCCGAGTTCGGACCCTGGAATCCCTTGGTGTCCTCCTTGGTCTGCACCGCACGCAGACCGACATTGCCGTCAATCTCATATCCGGCAATCTTCGTCGAGAACTGCGGCATCAGGTAAAATGCGGTCGTCGTTTCCTTGATGTCGAAGAGGCTGAGTCTGTTTACGGTCGCGGAAGTGTCCGGTGTATTCGTGGCCTTGTAGGCCTTGTAGAGGGCATCCGCGTCACGCAGCGTGCTATGATCCGCAACCCAATAGGACGGGATCTGCGTCTGGCTGTAGCCGGAGTAGAAATTCTGGATGGGAGACGGACGCCAGAGGTTCGGGTATTGACTGAGCAGATTGGCGGTTGTGGGTATGTTAAACGAGCCGAGAAACAAGCCGGTCGGGTAATTGTCGCTGGTGGTCGTGGCATAGCGCACGCCCCCCAGGATCTTCGTGAATATGCCCCGCCTGACATTGTATTCGGCATCAATCCGTGCGGCCCGTCCCTCGCTATTCGAGGGGAACAGCCGGTAGTTGACCTGCGAAAGCCTGTAAATACTCGGATCCATAAGGCTCACTCCCGCGATGCGCATGGACGGAATCTCTCCACCCAGATCATAGGTGAGCGAAGGAATCGGCACGGAGGCAAAAACAAGGTTGTTGTAGAAGCGGTTGGAGCTCTTGTAGCGGTTTGCATCGAAATGAACCGTGATATCACCCGAGGTGTAGCGGCCACCCAGGCTTGCCATGTCGAGCTTGTTCTCGAGATCGCGGATAAAACCATAAGCCGTGCCCGTGATGTTGTTGAACGTCGCGGAACGCACTGCTGTCTTGCTGCCTTCGAACATCACTCCGGAACCTGCTACAGACGCCGAGGCGGGCAGCGACGTCGTGAATTGCACAGTGTCCTGAATATTCCGCCACTTGTTGGGATTGAATCCCGCATAGAGTTGAAGATTCGGCGTCGGCTGCCATTGCAGCACCAAATTGAATCCCTGGGTCTTAAATTCACCCCAGCTTGAATTGTTATTGTAGCCGTTCGAAGTAAGGGCGGTCGCAACTCCGTTCGCAACAGTCTTGTTCGGCGTGGGATTCCCAATACCGATTGCATCCTCCCTCCAGGGTGTCGTGATGTCACTGATAGCAAACAGCACGCCGATCTTCCCGAAATCCGTTTCCCGGGACGCATTCACAAAGACATTATAGTTCTGCTCCTGGCCATCGCGCAGCGTGGAGTAGGTTGTTCCAGCCGTGAGCCCGCCGCCATATCCGTCGGCGAAATCAAACGGTTTCCGCATACGGACATCGACGAGGCCTCCGAGTCCGCCATCGATCTGATTGGCCGCTGAGGTCTTGTAGACATCAATGCCCACAATCAACGCGGAGGGAATCTGAGAGTAGTCAAAATTCCGCTGGCCCACACCCACGCCTGCCGTGCCGTTCGCAATGCCACCCGGAGTGATCACCTCGCGACCATCAATCGTATTCACGATTTGATTGAGCCCGTGGATCGTCACCGCGCCGTTTCCACCGAGACCGGAGAAGGTGTGTGCGAGTTGAACGCCAGGAACACGCGAAAGCGCATACGAGACATTGATATCAGGCAGCTTGTCGATGTCGCTCGCGACGATTGAATCGACGAGTTGCAGGTTGGATTGCTTGATGTCCGCAGCGGTCGCAAGACTGCCGCGCAGTCCGGTGACAACGAAGGCATCAAGATGCACCGTCTTTTCGTCTTTCTCATCGCCGGGGTTGGACGCCGGGGCTGTCTGGCCGGATAACGGCAAATGCGAACCGGAGAAAAGCGCAAGCAGTCCGGCGCATGTCATTGCTTTCAATCTTGTGTGCATAGGGTACGTGTTTTCAGGCGACATCTTGGTCACCGATGGATCATGTTGGAGTGGTGGTCTGTGCTGAGGGAGTCGGCGCGTTCAACCAACTCGAGGAAGGAGGAATCTGAGGAAGCGAATCCGCCGGCAGCAGGCAGACCTGCACCGACAGGTGACATCCGGAATGGGTGCCGATCCTCGGACTGTCGGTGAGGAGGTTATCAGCAACGCGACCTCGTCGCTACCGGTCCGCAGTGAAAAACATGCGGGATCCTAAGATCCACTGCTCAACCGCCTCCGTGAGTAGGACACACAAAGGTTCGGAGCTCCATCACCTCACGATCGTGGCACGGTGTTCAGGCTGGGCGACGTCTGACGAGAAGCAGGTGCTCGGCTGCCAACACAGCTTCACCGCGCTGGTTGATCGACTCTACAATCTCCACCACGATGCCATGATCCGCACGCTTGGGGTGATCGCGTTTCTCCTTGATCGTGCAGCGCGAAGTCAAGGTGTCGCCAATGAACACGGGCTTGATGAATCGAATGCGGTCGTAGCCGTACGAAAACGCCGCGGGATTTATGGCTCCCGCGGTCTGACCTACAGCGATGCTGAAGATAAGCGTCCCGTGCGCAATGCGCTGCTTGAAGTCCTGTGTCTTGCACCACTCCGCATCCATGTGGTGCGGATAGAAGTCGCCCGTCTGACCCGCATGCAGGACGATGTCGGCCTCCGTGATGGTGCGCCCGATCGAGGAGCGTGTCTCTCCCACCGTGTAGTCTTCAAAATGGAGTATGCTGCTCATGCCGCGGCCGCGAGGCCCAAGGTTTCCGTAATTTCGGAGGCTGCCGCTTTCATCGCCGCGATCAAGGCATCCTCCCGTTCCCGCTGGCCGCGTCGAAGCAGACGCGTGACAGCCAGGGCTGCCATGATTCCGGTCACAGGATTGCCGACCAGCACCGCCAGGTCGCGCACCCCTTCGATCGTCTCGCCATCGGCCGAGGCAAACCCGCGACGGCGGATCTCCTCAAGCCCGCTGCTCCAACTCGCCAGCGATCTTCCCGACAACCTTCGCCCGGACGGCGAAACGCGCAGAACATCCGCACATTCAGCCTGCCCAAGTTGCGCCAAGAGCAGGCGTCCTGATGCCGTTTCAACGGGATCAAACAGACCTCCCACCTCAATGGATACCCGAACCCTTTCCGGGCTCTCCTGCTGCGCAAGGACCAGAAGCGATCCCCGGTCGAGTACGCTGAGGTGACAGGACTCCCGCAGGCTCTCTGTCAGGTCCTGCATCGGCCGCCGTGAGGCGCGCAGCAATTTTTCCTCCACTGAGTGGGTGTGCGCGAGGGAATAAAGTTTCAAGGTGAGGCTGTAGCGACCAGACACCCCGTCGCGCAGGATGTAGCCGCGCGATTCCAGACAGTTGAGCATCCGGAAAAGTTCGCTGCTGCTGCGCTTCAGCCTGGCCGCAAGCTCGGCGAGCGTCTGCGGAACCGAAACCGCCGCGAGCGTCTCAAGCACGTCGAGGCCCTTCTCCAGGGCCGGCACCGGGTACTGCGGGGATTTGCGCATTTTGAGCTTGCGACGTATTTGCTAATAAAATCACATTTCGCAAATAAAAAATGGAGCCGCCCCGCCCATCGCCTCCACCGAGCCCGACCGACCCCCGCCCCATCGTGATCATCGGAGCGGGAGGCATCGTACGCGACGCCCACCTTCCGGCATATCGACTCGCCGGTTTTCCGGTCTACTCCATCTGCGATCGCGAGCCCGCCCGGGCGCTCAGGCTCGCCGCCGAATTCAACGTACCTCACACTGCCGCATCGCTGGCCGACGCGGTTGCGACGGCTCCAGCCGGGGCGGTGTTCGATGTGGCCGTACCGGCTTCAGCCCTGCCCGAGGTGCTCCCGGTCCTGCCTGACGGCTCTCCCGTGCTCATCCAGAAGCCGTTCGGTGAGGACCTGCCCCAGGCACGCACCCTGCTCGAACTCTGCCGTCACAAGCGTTTCCAGGCTGCGGTCAATTTCCAGTTGCGCTTCGCTCCCTGCATTGCCGCCGCGCGCGATCTCATCACCCGCGGTGCCATCGGCGAAGTGCACGACATGGAGGTACGTGTCACGGTTTTCATGCCGTGGCACCTGTGGACCTTTCTCGAAGCGCTCCCCCGCGTCGAAATTCTGTATCATAGCATCCACTACGTCGACCTGATCCGGTCCTTTCTCGGCGAGCCTGCGGGGGTGTATGCCAAGACGGTGCGCCATCCGGGTACGGCGCGGCTGGCGTCCACGCGTACAAACATCGCCTTCGACTACGGCGACACACTCCGAGCCAATCTCACGACCAACCATGGTCACGCATTCGGCCGCAAGCACCAGGAGAGCTATGTGAAATGGGAGGGCACGCGGGGCGCTCTCAAGGCAAAGCTCGGCCTCCTGCTTGACTATCCGACGGGCGAGCCCGACACGCTCGAATTCTGCGGGCTCGACTCATCGGGCCACCCGGGGCCCTGGGAACCGGTGCCGCTCAGCGGAAACTGGTATCCTCACGCCTTCATCGGTTCCATGGCCTCGCTGCAGCAGTTCGTCGACGGGCGAACCCAGGAACTCCCGACCCGTGTCGAGGACGCCATACGCACAATGGCCGTTGTCGAGGCAGCCTACGAATCGAGCGCGCGTGGGGCGACGCCGATTCCAGAGCCCTGAGAGAACGCAACCGTACCATGTCTCCACCCATCACTCTCCGCGGCATGACGTGGAATCATCCGCGTGGTCTCGCACCGGTCGTTGCGACCGCAAGACAATACCACCAAGAGAACCCGCGCGTGCGCATCGAATGGTCCGTGCGCTCACTCAAGGATTTCGAGGAATACCCGATCGAACGAATCGTCCAGGACTTTGACCTGGTCGTGCTCGATCATCCGTGTATTCCCGCGATCGCGGGACGCGGCATCATTCTCCCGCTCGACACCCACCTGTCCCCGGAGTTTCTTTCCGACCAGGCTGCGAATACCGTCGGTGCCTCCCATCGCAGCTACCAACACGACGGCCATCAATGGGCGCTGGCCATCGATGCCGCGACACCGGTCGCATTCTGGCGCGAAGACCTGATCGCGTCGCATCGCCTTCACGTGCCCCGATCCTGGATCGAGCTCCTTGCGCTCGCCAGTCGTGGCCATGTCGAGGTACCGGCGGCCCCCATCAACTGCCTGATGAATTTCTTCACAATGGCAGTCGCCGCGGGAGGTTCTCCCTTCGCCTCGCCCGACCGGTTGGTGCAACGCGAAGTGGGGCGCGAATCTCTGGCGAAGCTTCGAGAGCTGCTTTCACGCTGCGATCCCGGAATCTGGCAGCGCAACCCTATCGCATCGCATGAACTCGTTGCGTCTGCAGACAATCACACGGTCTGCTACTGTCCGCTAGCCTACGGTTACTCGAACTACGCCCGACCCGGATTTTCGCCGCACGTGCTGACCTTCGGCGTCCCTCCTTTGCTGAATTCCCATCCGCTAGCCACAGTTCTCGGCGGAACCGGGCTCGCCGTCTCTGCGGTCCGCCCAAACCAGGAGGCTGCGATCGACTATGCCCGTTTCACTGCATCCGCGGAAATCCAGCGTACGCTCTACACCTCCAGCGGCGGCCAGCCCGGTCACCGCCAGGCATGGATCGATCGCGAAAATAATCGCGCGACCGGTGACTACTTCCTGCGCACCCTTCCGGTGCTGGATCACGCATGGCTGCGCCCCCGTCACGCCGGGTATCAGCATTTTCAGGACACGGCTTCTCCGATCGTGCACGCCGCACTCCGCGGGGAATTGGACGACGACACCGCGCTCGACCGGATGGATGCGCTTCACCGTCAAACGTTTTCCTCTCCCAACCGCAAGCCATGAAACCTCTTGAAGGACTGCTGGTCCTCGACTTTGCCCAGTTTCTTGCCGGCCCCTGGGCCGCGACCCGGCTCGCAGACCTCGGTGCGCGCGTCATCAAGATCGAGCGGCCGGGCAGCGGCGACATCTGTCGTCACCTCTACATCTCCAATCTTTCGCTCGACGGCGACAGCACGCTTTTTCACTCGATCAATCGCAACAAGCAGAGTTATGCCGCCGATCTCAAGGATCCGGCGGATCTCGCCAAGGTGAAGCAACTCGTCTCACGCGCGGACGTGCTCATCCAAAATTTCCGACCAGGCGTCATGGAACGACTCGGCCTCGGGCCAGCGGAGTGCGAGAAACTTAATCCGCGGCTCGTCACGGGGGTCGTTACGGGCTACGGCGCCGAAGGCCCTTGGCGCGACAAACCCGGTCAGGATTTGCTCGCGCAATCCCTTTCGGGACTTACCTGGCTGAATGGAAATGCGGATCAACCGCCCATGGCGTTCGGCCTGTCCGTCGCCGACCTCACGGCAAGCGCCCACCTTGTGCAGGGAATCCTCGCAGCACTCGTGCGGCGGGGCACAACCGGCCGCGGCGCCCTTGTCGAGGTCAGCCTGCTTGAGTCCGTGCTCGACCTGCAGTTTGAGGTGATCACCACCTTTCTCAATGATGGCGGCAAGGCACCCGAGCGCAGCACAATCAACAATGCGAACGCCTATCTCGGCGCGCCCTACGGAATTTACGCAACCGCGGACGGACACCTCGCGCTCGCCATGGGTTCGGTCATTACCCTCGGTGAACTCCTCGAACTTCCCGCGCTGGCAGCCTACACCGACCCGCAGTCCTGGTTCACCCAACGCGACGAAATCAAACGCCATCTTGCACAGCACATCAGGACCCAGCCCACCCGCCACTGGCTGGATCGGCTCGAACCGGCAGGCTACTGGTGCGCCGAGGTGCTCGACTGGGCCGGACTCTGGCAGACAGAGGCGTTTGCCGCGCTCGACTTCGTGCAGACGGTCCGGCGCGACAATGGCCCCAGCATGCGCACGACCCGCTGCCCCATCCGCATTGATCGTCACCGTTACACATCAGAACGCGGTGCTCCACGAGTCGGACAGCACACCCAGGAAATTCAATCGGAGTTCAATCTCCGGGACTAATCCGTTATCCAAGCTCACGCTTTCCTTCCATGTCCCCTGAAGCCGCCCCCCTGCTTGGAACTCTTCTGCACGCCGTCGGTGCGTCCGCCGCCGCCCTCTGCTATGCCCCTCAGCGCTACGTCAGGAACTGGCGCTGGCAGACCTATTGGCTTGTGCAGGCCTCGGGCTGCTGGCTTGTGCTTCCCTGGATCTTTGCGTGGTTCACCATTCCCGAACTAGGTGCGGTCCTGCACGAGGCACCGGGTGACGCGATGCTCCGATCCTACCTGCTCGGCGTGCTCTACGGCGTGGGCGGCATCGCCTTTGGCGTGGCCATCCGCTACATCGGCTACTCCCTCACCTACGCGATCGCCATCGGAGTCTCCTGCGTTCTTGGCACCCTTCTTCCCCCATTTCTTGCCGGCACCCTCGGATCCACATTGGCAAGCACCGCTGGTCTCTATGTGGTAGGCGGTGTCGTGCTTGGCGGGGGAGCGATGCTGGTCACCGGCACGGCAGGCTTTCGCAAGGAGCGGGAACTGGCCTCGGGTGGTGTCACAAACGGATTCAATCAGCGCGTCGGTCTGCCCATCGCCCTGCTCGCTGGCATGCTGTCCGCCGTATTCAGTTTCTCACTGGCCGCGGGACAACCCATCGCCGATGTCGCGGCGAAACATGGTGCGGGAAATTTCCAGGGCAACGTCATCTATCTTTTCTCCAACACCGGCGCGTTCACGACGACGCTCATCTACTGCCTCTATCTCATTCTCCGCGATCGCTCGATCCGGGAGTTTGTCTCTGCCGGAGGCGCCAGTCTCGCCCGCAACTACGCACTCGCGCTGCTCACGGGACTGCTCTGGTACCTGCAGTTCTTCTTCTACGGACTCGGCCATGTACGCATGGGCAGCTTGAAATTTTCAAGCTGGGCCATCCACATGATCATTCTGATCCTGCTCAGCTACGGCTTCGGCGTCGCCATCGGCGAATGGCGCTCCTGTCAGCCAGCCACCCGACGCATCGTCTTCGCGGCGATTGCATTGCTCCTTGGCGCCGTCGGACTCATCAGCTACGGAAACCATCTCGCCTCCTTGTAGCGCAGTTGACTGGGTCCAAAGTGTAAGCGAAACAGTGGACCGCTTCCCAGCGGGTTTCCATCAAATCATCATGCCGAACCGTCCCGATATCATCCCATTCCCAACCGGCAAGCCGGTGCTCGTTGAGCCCGAGGCCATGGCGCGCGTATATGAGGAGGTGAAGACGCCTTACAAGTACGGCATCGTGCTTCGCGGTGAAGCCGACGAAATCGTCGACTGCCCGAATGTTTTCCGCCACGAAGGTCGCTGGTACATGGTCTACATTTCCAGCAAGGGCGATGTCGGCTACCAGACCTGCCTCGCCTCGAGCGACGACTTGCTGCGCTGGGAAAAGCTGGGCATCGTGCTTCCGTTGCGTGGCGAGGGATGGGACGCCTGGCAGGCAGCCGGTGGCATCGCTCTCTACGACACCCGCTGGGCGGGTTCCCATGAGCTCAGCCAGCACGATGGCCGCTACTGGCTTCCCTATATCGGCGGAGCCAAGAAGGGATACGAGCCCGATCCGCTCGCGATCGGAATGGCGTGCACAAGTGATCCGATAGCGACCCAACCATGG
This sequence comes from Verrucomicrobiota bacterium, assembly GCA_014584295.1. Classification (GTDB taxonomy): domain Bacteria; phylum Verrucomicrobiota; class Verrucomicrobiia; order Opitutales; family Opitutaceae; genus UBA6669. The sequence continues at coordinate 52,987 of JACTNC010000019.1, read as the reverse complement.
GTGCGTCTCGACGAAAATCCCGTTTTGGCTCCGAATCAAAGCGACGCGCGGGATTTTGAGCATGTCACGCTCTACAAGAGCGCCGTCATCCGCGATGAATCGCGCTCCTTGGGCGCGCCATTCGTGATGTACTACAACGGAAAATCTGCGCCCTACGGCATTGAGGCCATTGGAATCGCGCTTTCCCATGACATGCTCACCTGGCAACGCTTCGGACACGGTCCGATCCTCACCAGCATTGGATCCGCGCCTTGGGCAATCAGCGGCGATCCTCAGATCACGCGCATCGGCGACCTCTGGGTCATGTTCTATTTCGGCGCATTCTGGGACCGCGGAGCGTTCGACACTTTTGCGTGTTCCCGGAACCTCATTCATTGGACCAAGTGGAACGGCCCCCACCTCATTGCACCCACCGAACCCTTCGAGCAGGAATATGCCCACAAACCCTGGATTCTGAAGCACGAGGGAATCGTCTACCACTTCTATTGCGCCGTCGGAACGGAAGGCCGCGTCATCGCTCTCGCGACTTCCAGGGATCTCCGGTCCTCATGAACGTAGTACACCGTATCGCATTCGCGTCAGCGCTGCTCTGCTCAATGGCAGGCGCTGCTCCGTCCACCCCGCGAGACGAATCCCGCTATGTGGTGCTGGACGGCCCGGGCGGCCATCTCTTTGAATCGACGCCCTTGGGAAATGGGAGACTCGGTGCGTCGCTCTTCGGCGGTGTCAGCGAGGAACGCATCGTCCTCAACGAATCCGGCATGTGGTCCGGATCACCGCAGGAGGCCGACAGACCCGACGCGAAAGGGGCGTTGCCGGAGATCCGCCGTCTGCTTCTCGAGGGAAAGAACCTTGAGGCGGAAGCCTTGGTAAACGCCAACTTCACCTGCGCAGGCCCCGGATCAGGAATGGGCGTGGGCGCCAATGTGCCGTTTGGATGCTACCAGGTCCTCGGCGATCTGAAACTGACGTTCATGAGTGAGGGAGCGACGGCCCCCGTAACGCACTACCGCCGGGTGCTCGATCTGGCCAACGCGGTGGGACGCCTGACCTACGAACAGGCAGGTGTTACGTTCACCCGCGAAGCCTTCGTGAGCCACCCGGATGAGGCCTTCGTTCTTCGCCTGACTGCGGACAAGTCGGGAAGCATTTCGTTCGACGCACGTCTGTCACGCAAGGAGCGGGCGGTCGTCGAGAACCTGGGCCGCGAGGGCCTGCTCATGTCAGGTCAGTTGAATGATAGCCGGGAGGGCGGGATGGGCGTGCGCTTTGCCGCCCGCATGAAAATCGTGCTCCGTGGTGGCACGCTCACGCCCGCCGGCGATGCGATCCAAGTTCGAAACGCGGATGCGGCAATGATTCTCGTGACGGCCGCGACCGATATCAAGTCCTTTGCCGGGCGGAAGGTAAACGATGCATTCGCCGCTGCAGAAGGCGATCTCCGGCGGGTGATGGGAAAATCGTGGGAGCGGTTGCGTGCCGCGCACATCAAGGACTACCGGCGTTACTTTGATCGTGTCTCCCTGTCACTCGGTGCGCCCAACCCCGAGGTAGCCCGCAAATCAACCCTGCAACGCCTGCAGGATTTCCACGAAGGTTCGGCAGATCCGTCGCTCGCAGCTCTCTATTTCAATTTCGGCCGCTATCTCCTGATCTCGTCCTCCCGTCCAGGCGGCTTTCCCGCCAACCTGCAGGGCATCTGGGCGGACACCATCCAGACGCCGTGGAACGGCGACTGGCATGCCAACATCAACGTGCAGATGAACTACTGGCCTGCAGAGGTCACAAACCTGAGCGAACTGCATGAGCCCCTCTTCGCCCTGATAGAATCGCTCGTCGCACCCGGCACCAAGACCGCGAAGGCCTACTACGGAGCGCGGGGCTGGGTTTCATTCCTGCTGGCGAATCCCTGGGGCTTCACATCGCCAGGCGAGTCCGCGAGCTGGGGATCCACGGTCTCCTGTTCCGCATGGCTCTGCCAGCACCTGTGGGACCACTACCTTTTCACCGGCGATCGCGACTTCCTGGCCCGCGTCTATCCGATCCTGAAAGGCTCAGCCCTCTTCTACAGCGACATGCTCATCGAGTATCCGGCCACCGGATGGCTCGTCACGGCACCTTCAAACTCCCCGGAGAACTCCTTTCTCATCGATGGAAAGCGCGTGCACGTGTGCATGGGGCCAACAACCGACATGCAGCTGCTGCGCTACCTGTTTTCAGCCTGCGCGCGTGCTGCCAAGGATCTGGGCATCGATCAGGATTTTGCCGCCGAACTCGCAGCCACGCGCGCGAAACTTGCACCCACGCGGCTCGGATATGACGGCCGCATCATGGAGTGGCTGGAGGACTATATTGAAGCGGAACCCCAGCACCGGCATGTGGCCCATCTCTGGGGACTCTATCCGGGCAACGAAATCACACCGCACGACACGCCGGATCTGGCCGCCGGCGCCCGAAGAACCTTGGAAAAGCGCGGCGACGGCAGCACAGGCTGGAGCCTCGCATTCAAGATGGGCATGTGGGCGCGGCTTGGTGATGGGGATCACGCACACATGCTCCTGCGCAATGCGCTGAAGCCGGTCGACGGCGACACCGCGGGCAAACGCTGGGGAGGCACTTTCGCCAACCTGTTTGACTCTCATCCGCCTTTTCAGATCGACGGCAATTTCGGAGGCACTGCAGCGATTGCCGAGATGCTCATGCAGAGTGCACCCGGCGAGATCCTGCTTCTGCCTGCACTGCCCGCCGCATGGCCCGATGGCGAGGTCCGCGGCCTGCGCGCCCGTGGGGGGTTTGAGGTGGGCATGACTTGGCGCAATGGCCAGCTCACCATTGCCACGATCCGCAGCGTGGGAGGAAGATCCACTACCGTACGTTATGGCGATACTTCCAGGAAGTTGACCCTTCGCCGCGGCGAATCCAAATCCATCACGCTCCCATTCTGATCACACACCTGTCGGCACCATCTTCATACATCATGCAACGATTTGGATCTGTCATTGGCATCAGGGAAGAACGGATCGCCGAATATCGACGACTCCATGCTGCCGCGTGGCCGGCGGTGCTTGAAATGATCAGAAAGTGCAACATCCGCAACTACTCGATCTATCTGCGTCGCATGCCCGACGGCCGATTCTACCTTTTCAGCTACTTCGAATATACAGGTGCGGACTTCGAGGCAGACATGGCGCGCATGGCCGCAGATCCAACGACCCAGGCGTGGTGGAAACTCTGCAAACCCTGCCAGCAGCCACTCGACGATCGTGCCCCCGGCGAATGGTGGGCCTCCGCCGAGGAAGTGTTTCACTGCGATTGACGCAACGAACAGCCGACTGTCCTTCGCAAGGTTGTCGGGCCACAAATCGACATTCTTCCGGAACTGGAGGGGCACGCTTCGTCGTGACCGGGATCGTCCAGCGCATCCCAACGTCAGCCATTTCGCGATTTCATTGGGATCCTGTTGCCTTGTGGCAATGACAATGCATCCGGTCGTGCTCCTCCAGGTTCGATAGCGATAAGCGCATGCGTCGACCCCGGTAGGAGGAAGGGCAGATGACCTCCACTGGAGGCCTTGCCCTGGTCACGTACTGCACGCAATAGTTTGCACGCAACCTGAATTGCAATCCGGTGCCCGGCGACGCCTCGTCGATCACCCTCCCCTCCCATGCAATTTGATACAAGAGCCACCTCCCCGGCATCGAGTCCCGGCGCCGCCCGACAAGCAGCCGCGCCCCTTCCAGCGAAGAACCAGCACGCCCGCCGAGCAGTCCTTGCCCTCACGCTCCTGGCCTCACCTGCAGCGGCATTCGCCCAGGCCTCACAAACATCAACCTCCGCCGCGGTGCCTCCGCCCGAGGACGTGCAGGTCCTTTCTCCATTCGAAGTGCACGCCGAGGAGGACAGCGGTTATGCGGTGCGCGACACCCTGGCAGGCAGTCGCCTCAATACGGAACTTCGCAACGTCGCCTCTCAGATCCAGGTGATGACCCCGGAGTTTCTCCAGGATATAGGGACCGTATCGGTCGAAGACGCCTTCCGCTACTCGATCAATGTTGAAAACACGAGCGAGTTCTCTGCCTACAAATCGGGCGATTTCAATGATCGGGTCGTCAATCCCAGTACCGACAACCGCATGCGCGGTCTGACCACCAGCAGTCGCTCGCATGATTTCTTCGAAACGTCGATCTTCCTCGATACCTATAACTCCGATCGGATCACCTATTCCAGCGGCCCAAATGCAATCCTCTTCGGCGTGGGCAAGCCCGCCGGCATCGTGGACATCAGCTTCAATCGCGCCCGAATCGGAAAGAGCAACTACTCGATCCAGTTCCGAACCGACAACTACGATTCCCTCCGGACGTCGATCGATCTTGAGCGGACTCTCATTCCGAGGCGCCTAGCCGTGCGCATCGATGCCCTGCAGCAGAATCAAAACACGTTTCGCCCCGCCTCCGGCGACAACACCCGTCGCCTCTATGGCACATTCACATTCACTCCATTCAAGAACACCACCATCCGTGGCTGGATGGAACATGTCTACATCAAGTCCAATCAGGCGCGCAATACGGTGTTCACCGATCGTGTCACACCCTGGATCGCAGCCGGACGCCCCATCTTCAACAATGGAACCGGGGCAGCCGGCACAGCTCCCGTTCCGGGCGCCAGCGACCCGCTCTTCAGACGGTATACCACCAACCGCAACGTCTACGTGTTTGGCCAAACGGCGGCGGACGTGCCCTTCATGATCTGGGGGGCGACCGCCAACCCCGTTACAAATGCCTCAGCCCGCTACTCGGTTACAACAAAGGGTCCCGGCGATCTCGCGCAACAACCCGATATGTATCCCTACAGCTTGGCGGATTCTTCGGTCTTTCCCATTGACGTAAACGTGCACGGCAATGGCACGAGCAGCCTGATGCGCGGAAGGATCCTCGGCGCCACTGTCGAACAGAGAATCGGACGGAACTTGTACCTTGAGGCGAGCTACAATGAGGAGAGGAACCGCTGGGATTTTGTCGATCTCATGCGCGGCAATCAGAATTCCCTCTACGTAGATGCCAACCGATTCCTGCCCGATCGCGTCACTCCCAACCCGAACGTAGGTCGATACTTCTTCGAAGGCAGTGGTCGCGGCGGAATCCGCCGCTTCGAACGCGAGGAGGCGCGCGCAACCGTTGCCTACGATCTCGATCTGAGAAAACACAATGTGTGGCTCGGCAGCCATCGATTCGGCCTGCTTGCGCAACGCACCTACTCCGTCAACGGTCAGCCCGACAGCGATCTCCGCATCGTGCCGGATGGTGTGAACCCCGTCGACAGCTGGACCAATGCGACCTACGCCTACCAGTGGAGGGCCTACGTCTCGAATCCCCAGGATCCTTCCACCGGAAACATCTACTATCTCAATCTGCCTTTCGATCCGCTGAAGACCAGCAAGCTTCCGGGTTACACCGTCTACGGACCGGAGAATCCAATCGGATTGACCGCGCGCTCGACCAACCTCCGCAGCGTCACCTTGCACGGCACCGCCTTCTCGATGCAAAGCACGTTCCTGAAGGACCGCCTCGTGACGACCTGGGGACTGCGACGCGACCGCGTCACGAACTGGAGCGCAGTCGACGAACCCGGGCTTTTGAGCCGGATCGGATCCGGGGGGCCCAATTCCGCATGGATGTCGATCATGGATATTCCCATCGGCAAATCGAATCAGCAGTTCGTTTCGGGCGACACCTACAGCGCGGGTGCGGTGCTGCACGTGACCAACTTTGCCTCCGTGTTCTTCAATCGTTCAACCGGCTGGAGCTCGAAGCCGGGCACGCGCTATCCCGATAACACCTACCTCTCCGGCTCGAAGGGCATAGGCACCGACTATGGCCTGAGATTGAGTCTGCTCGACGGACGTGTCGCCCTTCGCATCAATCGCTATCTCAACACCTCCGGCCCCGACCAATCGGACTTTCGCGTACAGCTGCGCAATCCAGTCAACAACATCGAACAGATCATCGCCAATGCCACCGAAGCAGGACTTATCAACCCGCCTCCTCCGCCGACTCCCTTCGAAACCGGCGTTGTTTCAACCTATGAAGTCACCGCCATGGCGGAATCGAGTGGCTACGAATTTGAGCTGACCGCGAACCTGCTGCGTAACTGGCGCCTCACAATCAATGGCACCCTAAGTGACTCCATCGAAACGGACATCGGAGCGCAGTGGATTTCCTATATCAAGAGTCGGCTGAAGGTCTGGAGTGACAACGGCAGCCTGACAGATCCGGAGTCGACCTCAGCGACAACCATCCGCGACATCGCGCGCACGCTGATCAGTGACATCAACCTCATCCAGCAGGCCGACGGGCGAGCCACCGAACAGGCGCGCGGCAAGCGCGTCAATCTGGTGACGCGCTACTCGTTCGACAAGGGCACGCTCAAGGGAGCCTTTGTCGGCGCGGGCTACCGCTGGAGGGCCCGATCCGTCGTCGGCTACAAATCCCAGCTAGTGCAGAATGACTTCCCGTTCGCAGGCATTCCCGATCAAATCTTCGTGCCCGATATCGATCTTCCTGTCTACGGCCGCCCCTTCAACGACACCGAGATCTTCTTCGGCTATACACGCAAGTTCGGCCGCAAGATCATCTGGCGCGGTCAGTTGAACATCCGGAACGTGTTCGACGAAAATGGCATCATCCCCCAACGGGCGAGTTCCAGCGGGGCGGTGACGGTCTATACGATACCGGAACCACGGACGTTTGTCCTGACGAATTCTTTCTCGTTCTAGGCGCCTTCCGCGCAGCAGCGCTCCTCCATGGCCGGAACCACCACGAATCCACCGGCGTCGCCCGCCCCCGCCATGGAGGTGCCCTCGCGTCCGCCCCGCGTGGTATCCGTCGATGTCCTTCGCGGATTTGACATGTTCTGGATCATCGGCGGCGAGCACCTCGTCAAGGCTCTGAACCGCATGGACGGCGGGCCCGTTCTCGCTGCGGTTGCAACACAGCTTTCCCACACAAAATGGGAGGGCTTCACCTTTTTCGACCTGATCTTCCCGCTTTTCCTGTTCCTGATCGGAGTCTCCATTGTTTTCTCAATGGATCGAATGCTCGCAACGGAGGGGCGCACCGCCGCGTTCATTCGCATCGCCCGCCGCAGCATCCTGCTCTTCGCGCTCGGTGTCATTTACTACGGAGGCATCTCCAAGGGCTGGGCCAACATGCAATGGGCGGGCGTGCTCCATAGGATTGCCCTGTGCTATCTCTTTGGCGCCATGTTGTATGTCATGCTTCCGAGGCGCGGCATTGTTGTCGCCTCTCTCCTTTGCCTCATCGGCTACTGGGGCCTGATGACCTTTGTGCCCGTGCCTGAGCTGCACCTCGACAAGACCACCATCGGTCAACTCTCCGCCAGGATCGGCTCTGACTCTCCCGCCGCCCTTTCGGCCGCGGTGCCGTCAACCCTCCAGGGCAGTTTCGAGGAAGGCCTCAATCTCGCAAATTACGTTGATTTCCGTTTTCTCCCCGGACGCAAACGCAACACGTATTACACGAATGAGGGGCTGCTCAGTACAATTCCATCCATCGCGACCACACTCTTCGGCATCATGGCAGCCTGGGTTCTGAAAAGCACCCGCCGGACTGATCGCAACAAGGCATTTCTTCTCATCGCGGCAGGCGCTGCCGCAATCGCGGCTGGTATGCTCTGGGGCATCTCCTTCCCGATTGTGAAACGTATCTGGACCTCGTCGTACTGTCTGGTCGCCAGCGGTGCATCAGCAGCACTGCTCGGTGTCTTCTACCTGGTGATCGACGTCTGGAAATGGCAGCGATGGACCCCTCCATTCCTTTGGATCGGCACAAACGCCCTGGTCGTCTATCTCGCCGTGGATTTCATCGACTTCGAAGCCATCTCGACGCGCTTTGTGGGAGGCGAAATCAGCCGGTTTCTCGATTCCATCGTCGCTCCTGGAACCGGGGGATTGCTCATCGCGGCAGTCGCCCTTCTGCTCCCGATTCTACTCGTTCGATTCCTCCATCGAAACAGGATTATCATCCGACTCTAACCCGATCCTGCGTCCACCCCTGGCATGAAAATCCAATATCACCTGCCCGCCTTAGCCGTCACTCTTGTCCTCATAACGGGACTGGCTCTTTCACGTGTATCCGGCGCCTCGCCGAAGGACTACTCCTACTCCGCTTCGGAAGTCTTCACTGCAGGCAGGCCAATCCTGTTTCAGGATGACTTCCAGTCGGGAAAATTTGGCCGCTGGAAATTCTCGGTAAACGCAGACTACGGCATTCCCGCACCGCCGCCGGACCGCATCGCAATCGTCGATGCTCCCGGTCTCGGCGCCGGACACAAGGCCGCGCGATTTGCCGTGCCGCGCGCGCCGAATTCCTTCCGGTCTGAACTGGCACTGCCGCACGAGACCGGTGTCACCGAGCGCTGGTATGGCGAACGTATTTTCATCCCGGACGACTGGGTAATCGATGACGGCAAGGGCGATGACATCGTCATGCAGTGGCACGCGATCCCCGGCAACTGGCGCTCCACCTTTCCCAATCTCTCCATCTCCATCGGCGGCGACAAGTGGTGGATCAAACAAAACTACGGGGCGGCACAGACTGGCCCCACCCGCACCTCCACTGCCCTCGCCGATCCGATACAACCAGGTGCATGGGTATCCCTCGTTGTCCACGCAAGGTGGTCGGCTGGCAAGGATGGCTTCCTGAAAATCTGGAAAGATGGAGCGCTCGTCTATGAAAGGACGGGGGCCAACATCTACACGACGATCGGGGTTGCCTACTCACCCTACTTCAAGACCGGCATTTACCATCCCAACTGGAACCTGAAGACTCCCGATCGGAAATCTGCATTTGAACGATCATCCACCAAGGTGAGAAAGAGAATCATCTATGTGGCGGACGTGAAGATCGGCGGCGAACGTGCACGATACGAGGACATCGCGCCTCCGGCGGCTGGAAACTCCACGAAAAGGTGATTCCTGTTCTTATGCTGCTGATCGACATCTTCTGCAGGCTCATCCGAAAGACACATGCCTTGCTGCAAGGCCATCGGATTGCCGGCTTGTGGGTTCTGATGGGAGCGACCTCGCTTGTCGCCGCCGCGCCCGTGAAGCGTCCCAACGTCCTGCTGATCCTCGCAGACAACTGGGCCTGGCCACACGCCGGAATTCTCGGCGACCCCATGGCCCGCACGCCTGCGTTTGATCGCATCGCACGCGAGGGCGTTGTGTTCTCGAACACCTTCAACCCCGTGCCCTCCTGTTCACCCACACGATCCTGCCTGCTCACAGGCCGGATCGCGCATCAATTGGGCGAGCGCGCCAGTCTCTGGAGCGCGTTTCCAAGGGACACTCCTGTCTTCACCGAACTCCTGAAGAACGCAGGTTACGCGATCGGCTACAGCGGCAAACCCTGGGCCCCCGGCAACCACGAGATCTCGGGCTGGACCGAAAATCCTGTCGGCCCAAAATTCGCCAGCTTCGAGGAGTTTCACAAAGGACTCGGCTCCGGCAGGCCCTTCTTCTTCTGGCTCGGCAATACCGACACGGCCACCAAGGGCGGACGCCTGCCCTTTCTCGAAAGGGCCCGGGCTGCCCTTGATGTCTCAAGGCTCACGGTGCCTCCCGAGTTGCCGGACGCGCCGGAAACCCGCAAGGATCTGCTCAACTACTACGGGGGCGTGATGTCGATGGATGAGGCCGCCGCGAAGGCCATCGCTGCATTGGAAGGAGCCGGGCAACTCGAGAATACCATTGTGATCTACACGAGCGACAATGGCTGGCAGATGCCGCGCGGCCTCGCAAACTGCTACGACTCCGGCTCGCGCGTGCCGCTCGCAATACGCTGGAGCGGGCACATCCAGCAGGGGCGCAAGGTCGAGGAGTTCGTCAATGTCGCCGAACTCGGCCCCACCATCCTCGACCTCGCCGGAATAACCCCGCCTTCATCGATGACGCTTCACAGCTTCTGCGACCTGTTGCTTGGGCTCCCGGATCCCGCTCCGCGCGATGCTGCCTTCATCGAGCGCGAACGTCATGCGAACGTCCGCCGGGACAACCAGAGCTATCCCATGCGCGCAATCCGCACACGGGATTTTCTCTACGTTCGCAATCTCCGCCCCGATCGCTGGCCAGCCGGTGATCCCGATGTGCTCTTTGTGCACGGGCGCCCCTTTGGCGATGTCGACACGACGCTCACCAAGGATTACCTGCTCCAACACCTCAAGGACCCCGCCTTTGCCGGGTACATTTCCCTCATTTTCGACAAGCGACCTGCAGAAGAACTGTACGACCTCTCCAAGGATCCGCATCAGCTCACGAATGTCGCCGGGCAGCCTCGGTACAGAAAAAACCTGGAGGAACTCCGAAAGCGTCTGGACCGCTGGATGCGCGACACCGCCGACCCGCGAACGGACCCCGCAAATGACGCGTGGGATCATTTCCCGTACTACGGCAAGCCCCCGAGACTCGACTGATTGCCGGAAAGCAGGCCTGTGGCCAGTATTGCGGCGCCAACGATGCCCGCATGGTTCCTCAATCCCGCTGGAACAACCTCGGCCCGTGGATGGAGCTGCTTGAAAAATCTGCGGTGCTGCGCCGCAACGCCACCGCCGATGATGATCAACTCCGGCCAGAGGATGCCCTCAACCAGTTCGAGGAATTCACCCACTCGCGATCCCCATGCCGACCACGTGAGATTGGCAATGTTCCGGCAGGCAGCCGAGGCATAACGCTCTGCGCGGTCCCCTCGCAGAGGCAGCGCGCCCAATTCGCAGGGTATCACCACACCATCATGGGCCATCGCCGAGCCAATGCCGGTGCCAAAGGTCAGGACAAGCGTCTTCTCCGTCCGACCACGCCCCGCGCCAAACTGCATCTCCGCGCGCGCAGCCGCCTCCGCATCGTTCAGCAAGACCACGGGCGATCCGGTTGCCCGCGTCAGCATGGGGGTGTCGATGCCGGCCGTTTCCCGATGAAGATTGTCCGAGGTGATGATTCGTCCGTTCTGCACCACACAGGGGAAAGCAATGCCGATCGCCGATGCGCAGCCAAAGCTCCTCGCAAGATTCGCAATCGCCGTCACGAGTTGCCCGCGTGCAAGGGGACGCGGCATGGCCATCGAGCGAATATCCCCAAGCAGCCGACCGCTCGCCGGGTCCACGGGCGCGGCCTTCAGGGATGACACTCCGATATCGATGCCGATGACTGTATCCATGCCCGTCCGGGATCCGCTTGATTTGGGAAACAATTACGTGAGTTGCCTCTCGTGAATCACACTGCCCTGCCACGTCCCGCTGCTGATTCGCACCCGAAGTTTCCCGGTCCGCAAAATATCTCTTCACGACTCCTTCCAGGCGCATCCATTTTCCAGAACCGTGGTTTCATGGAGGAGTTCGAAAGCGTTTGCCTGGCTAGACGCGGGTCCGAATGGATGTCGCTCAATGCGTGAACAGGTGGGCCCCATCGAAGTTGTCCCTGTCCCACGTATTGACATCACCGTAGTAGTGGAACCCATCGATGCTGTTGTCCGCCGGATCCATGCGCGGATCCTGTGTCGCACGCATCCAGTCCATCACACGCTGCCGAAGCGCGGCAACCGTCGCGGCATTTTCCGGCCGCTCGGCGACATTAACCAATTGGCCGGGATCCTTGCGCAGATCGTACAGTTCGACCGCAGGCCGGTGCGCGAACGAAAGCTCAAAGTAGCGCTGCATGCCTGGATCGTCCTGCCGCTGCATGAGCAGTGACTTGATCGGACTGTTGTCGATGTCGCCATAGGGCCCGACCGACTGATGTTTCACAGGATCTCCCGCAGGCCAGCGATCGGGTCGCAGATTGAGCAGCAGCAGGTGATCACGTGTACGGATGCCGCGAATCGGATAACCAAGGTCGCCCGCCCGCACATTGGCATGTCGCTCGCGCTCGACGAACACCGCATCCCGCCCTGCCTGATCGTGCAGACCCCGGATGAGACCGGCAAAACTGCCACACGTCATTGAAACAGGAACGGGAAGTCCCACCAGTTCGAGCACCGTGGGCGCGAATTCGCCCAGGCTTACGAACGCACCTTCCCTCCGGTGACCTGCAATCGCCTTTCCCCACACAGCCATCGGCACCTTGAGACCATCGTCATAGCAGTTCGCCAACCCACGCGGGATCTGCCATCCATTGTCACCGCAACAGACCACAATCGTGTTGTCCGCGAGGCCATGCCTCGCCAAGGCCGCCATCGCCTCGCCCACTGCGTGATCGAAGCGTCGCACGCCATTGTAATAGGCGAGCAGTGCCGCGCGCACCTCGGGCGTGTCCGGCAGATGCGCGGGCACCTGCACCGTCGCGGCATCAAGCCCTTTCGCCGCCTCTGGACGGTAATCCCATTGTCCGATGGCAGTATCGAGATTGCCAACCCAGAAGAAAAACGGCTGCTCGCGCGACGTCTTATCCAGAAACGTGGCAAAGTCAGCATACCGATGACCAACCGGATTCTCAGCCCAGCCTCCGACAACATAGTTTCCAGGCGCCCAACCCTTGCCGGAATATGCAGTGAGATAACCGGCGCGGCGCAGCAGATCCGTCAGCAGCGGATATTCCGGAGGAAAGGAGCTCCACAGATTCACCGCCTCGCCGAGCTGGTGCGCGTAGCGCCCGGCCAGCATGCTTGCGCGTGTCGGTGAGCACGAGGGCACGGGACAAAAGGCGTTGTCAAAGTACATCCCTTCCCGAGCAAGACGGTCGAAGTTGGGGGTTCGCACCGTACGATCTCCCAAAAACGAGCTGTGGGGAGCCGCCCAGTTGTCGGCGAGCAACAACAGGATATTCGGACGACCCAGATGCGTCACATCTTTCCCCGCCGTTTCGGCCCCAGCATCGCCAATGGCCAAGCTCAATCCAAGCGCAGCCAGCAGGCCAAATCTGATGGATACGCGGTCGCTCAAGCGACTAAAGATCGAGATGGGGAGCAGCGACATGACGAGGTTGCTCCAGAGTTCCGATTTCGTTTGAAAAAACGAGGGACCTTTTGTGCAAAGTATTGCATGCAGGCGCCTCGGACTAGCATGAATCAGCTGGCGAAAGCCGCAGGGGTGAGCGTTTCAACAGTGTCGCGCGCCCTGCGCAGTCAGCCCTCCATCCCGGAGGCCACGCGCCACCGCATCCAGCAGCTCGCCGAAAAGTTCGGCTATAGGCCGGATCCGATGCTCAATGCGCTCTATTCGTATAGAAAGGGTGTCACCAAGACCGAATACCGGCCGACGATCGCGATGGTCGCTACAAGTTCGGACTGGAAAGAAAGCCTCGCGTGTCGTCTCTACCACGAGGGAGCCCGTCGCCGGGCGGAGGATCTCGGATACCAGGTCGAAGTCTTTGTGGTCGAGGCCCGCAAGCTCAGCTGCCAGCGCCTCACGGGCATCCTCGAAACGCGCAGCATCCGCGGTGTGCTGACGCTGCCGATCCTGGATGTCTCGGTGAATCTTGAGCTGCTTCCGCAGCACTTCCTGGTGGTTGCACTCGGGTACAAGTTCCAGTCAGCCCACATCAACCGCGTCTCAATCGATCATTTCTCAGCGATGGGCCAGGCGCTGGAGCAACTCGCCGCGCTTGGGTACCGAAGGCCTGGACTGGTGTTGCGCTCGGAAAGTCCCAGACTGGCCCCGAGCGGGGTGACCCATGTCGGCAAGTTGTGGGAAGGAAGCTATCTCGCAGAGCGCACAAGGCTTTTCCCCGACCTCGACCTGCCCGTGATCAAACCCACCAATGCGCATCAGTTGGAGCACTGGCTCGAACAATCGTCACCTGATGTCCTGATTTCGCAGGATCTGAAGGTGACCCGCTGGATGGCGGAACACCACGCCAGATTCCCGATCGCCTACACCATGGTGGATGACGATACGACACTGACCGGCATTCACCAAAACTCCCTGCAGGTGGGCCGCCGCGCGGTGGACCTGCTGGTGGCTGATCTCTACCGCACCGAAACCGATTCGGCCACTGCTCCCGTGACCCTCCTGGTCGGCACGACTTGGAACGCCGGCAGCACCGCCCCGCACCGAACCACCGGGCAGGCGGCACCTGCCTCTTCCAACGATCAAACTGGTCACGATGATCCGTGACCCTCGACTAGCGCAAAGGCGGAAGTGCGCTGCGGGCTCTGCCGAAATCCCTGTTCCAGCCGTATCTTCCACACCCATATCCGCCGCCGAAAAATATGCCGTCACCGCGATACTGACTGACCTGAATGGCAGCAGACAGCCCGGTGTTTGGATCATCAACGCTCATGGCCATCGACCCACCATAAAAACTCCTGCCTCCGCTGGCCATGCCATAGGTCATCGAAACGGCCCCGTGCACCTCCGGTTTGATCCGCGTCGTTTCAATCGAGTCGATCGATGTGACCCGGGCCACGGTGCCAGGAAGGCTGGGCTGAGCCATGGTGCGGGCAATGACGTCATCCAATACCTTCAATTCCGCTTCCGTCAGAAGATCCAGCCCCGCAGCTGTTCGCTGTGCGGCCGTGCGGCGCTGCGAAAACGTCGTGGAGAAGCCACGGACATCGCCCTGCCGGGCAAGTTTGAGCTCCTTCGTGATCTGCTTGTTCAATTCCTCGATCTGCTTCGAAGAAAGCTTCGCCAGCCCCGCAGACGATTGTTCCTCGCTTGCCAGGGATTCGGTAAAGGGTCGGTCCAGGACGAACTGCGCCCGGCCGGAGCTGCCTGTCAGTAGTGTCACACCAACGACACCCATCAACGTCAGCAGGCTTGAGAGGGACTTCGAAAGACGCATGGCGATGAGAGAGGATCCGATATGAACATACGATGCCAATATGGAGTTACAAGTTCCCTCAACGACCCTGTTGCGCGGTCGTTTGCAGTTTCCGCCAGTCAGGCATCCGTAGCTTGCCACGGCGGTCCAATGGCAAAGCTGATATCAGTGATTCTCATGCCGGACGCAATCTCCTGACTTGAGTGCTTGTATCCGCGCAGGGAGAAAGAGCCTTTCCCTCGACACTCCTCACAAGCATGCGCTTCAGCCAACCCGTTTCTCTACCCTACTTCGGTCGTTCTAATGTCTGTAGGACAGCATTTGCCGCAATGCTGTTGGTCGTTGTAGTGGGTGGTCTCTTTGCCGAGCCCGCCGGCCGGCGTGTCGATTTCCGCTATGGCCTGCCCACGTGGCATCAGCCGCTCGGCATTCCGGAGGACTGGCACAAGCCCATGGCAAACGAACGTGGCGCGTTGCTCTATGACTTCGGACCCGGCCCCTACGTTAAGGGACTAACCTCGATTGAGGCCACCACGGCTGGTTCAGCCTTCATGCTGGATCGGCAGGCATTCGTGGACAATGCACGGATCCCCGCCGTGCGCTCGAGGCTGGTGCGCGGCGACGACAGCATCACGGTCACAACGCTCTCGCTTCCTCCGTCCAAACCGTCGCCTTCAAACGGCACCGGCAACGGTTGGACGCGGCTCGACGGCATTGCCGGCACGACTGACTGGGCGTCGCCTGCCGAAGGGGTTTCGCCCGAATTCCGCAACGTCGCCTGGGGAGTCAATCGGCCGATCCATTACCAGATTCATGTCGGGGATCGCGGCTCACGGACCATCATGCTCGGATTTTGCGAGAGCTACAAACGAACTTTGAACCAGCGCATCGCCGACATGCGTGTCGAAGGCGCGCCCGCACAGATTGTCGATCTGGTCCTCAATGCCGCTCCCAATCAGCCGCAGGTCTTCCTCTTCAATGCAAGTGATGCCAACCGCGATGGCTGGCTCGATATCCGCATCGTTGCACCCCAGGGTCACGACCCCAACACGACCCTCGCCACCATCGTGGTCTATCCCGCCGGCATCGCTTTGAACCGGCAGGAACTGCTCGAAGGATCCCTCGCCGGCAAGGACCGCGCAGAGCTCCGCATCGCCTGCGGAACCGAGATGCGCAACCAGGACCCGCGCGTCGACCTGCTGCACGCTGTCTATTCCGAAGGGGTGCAGCCTCTCCTGGCAATCCGCACCGGCCGACGTCTGCAACTCTCCGAGAACGGTCTCGTGAGCGAGGGCGACCGCCCGTTTCTCGACACGACACCTGCGGCCACTGGATGGACCCGAACTCCCGAGGGTTGGAATCTCGAGTTTCCTCCCGGCACACGCGAGATCCTGACCCGCGTATATTCCGGACGCAGCACGGTTGAGGACGTCCAACTCGCACGCAGGACCAGCATCAAGGACGCGCTACGGATCCACCGCGACCGGTGGCAGGCTTCGGGCATTCCCTTCGGCCACATAACCGTCGCGGATCCCGCAATCCAGGCCATGATCGATGCCTCGATCCGCACCATCTTCCAGGGACGGGAAACGATCGACGGGAAAACGCAGTTCAATGCGAGCTTCACGCTCTACCGGGGACTCTGGGCCGCCGACGCCGTCTACATGACCACGCTGGCAGCGCAGTTGGGTGATTCGCGCGCAGCGAGGCAGACTTTCGATGCCCTGTTCAACCACCAGCGTCCCGATGGCATCATCGACGAATTGTATCCGCAGGCGATCTACCGCGCCACCGCCGAAGTGATCTGGGCCGTCGAACGCGATGCCCAGATCTCCGGCAATTGGGACTACGTGCGAACCATGTGGCCGCAGATCATGCGAGGTATCGGCGGACTACGCGCACTGCGCGACTCCACCCTGTCTCACCTTGACGCACCGTATTCAGGCATGTTCCCGCCCGGCTTCAGCGACGGCGGTATTCTGGACATCGGTGCCGAGTACTCTTCGGTCTATTGCACCCTCACCGGCTTGCAGGCCGCCTTGCGGATGGCCAGGAAACTGGAGTTCAAGACCGACGTCGCCTCCATCGAAACGTTCTCGTCGGAACTGCGTTCGGCATTCGAGCGCAACCGACTGCGCGACCAGCGACGCGATGCAAAGGGCAATCTCTATCTGCCGGTGCGCGTGGGTTTCCGGGGCAAGGATCCGATTCCCCAACTCACCCAGTGGGCCTTCATGGACGCCAATATCAACGGCGGCGGATGGCTGCCGTCAGACCATGAACTCGTGAATGGCACGTTCGCGTTGCTCGAGTCCGTCGAGGAACAGGGTCTTCCCGTCAGCATGGGATGGATGCCCGGCGGAAACTGGGCGGGCATGGGAATGTTCTACGGACTCGAGGCACTCATGCTCGGGCGCGACACCAAGGCCGCCGACGTTCTCTACGCCGCGGCGAATCATGCATCGCCCCTCGGAACCTGGGTCGAGGAACAATCGCTTGTAGGCAAGCCGCTCAAACTCGCGGGCGACCAACCGCACTGTTTCGCCGCAGCCATGATGCCGCTTCTGGCGGGTTCGATGCTCGCCTACGAGCATGACGGAGACATCCACCTCCTCGGCAGCATCCCGAAGGAATGGCTACGCGCTGGCGCGATCAACCGCCTGAAACAATGGAGGACAGCCGGCGGAGTTGTCAGTCTGACCTTGTCAGTCAGCGCCGATGGGAAAACGGCGACCTTGAAACTGGCACCGATCGACACCCATTCGCCCACCACCGCGATTCACCTCCACACCGCCAGTCTCACCCGCGCTGGATTCCAAATCACCGGACTCCCCGCCAGCGGACTCCTGTCAATCACACCCCGCCAGTCGTTTGAGTTGATTGTAGAAAAATAGGCATGAAGTGATCTATCCTACCGTCAACGCTCATTCTTTTGGTTCTACCGGCTGAGATTTGAAATACCCCGTGAAGATGGGGGATATGGGCCATCCGACTGGCGCGGCACCAGTACCACAGGTTCGAGGTAATGTATTTCCCTTGATTGAGCCTGACCTCGAAGAAGACCGAGTAGGCTTTGCCCTATATGGCGACCATTCTGAAATACCTGATGGTCGACTGTGGTTAGTGGGGGATCGCAAAAGGCTGAGGCACTCGAATTCCCATAGCCCGAAATCGAAATATCCAATCCAATTCTGAGACCCCGCTCTCGACAAGCTGCCATGGCACCAAATGCCAACGCATCGGTTGCACAGATGATAGACGTCGGAGGATTTGCACTGACAAGAAGATTTCGGCAAAGCGAATAGCCATTGGATTCGCTGAGCTCGCCATTGAGTGTTATTAACGGATCGATCGACAATCCGTTCTCGTTCATCGCCCGGACATATCCCTTATGGCGAAGGATAGCGAAATAGTAGTGGAGAGGACCATTAAGCAGAGCAATCCGAGTATGACCTGATTCAATTTGACGCTTGGTGAGCAAATAAAAGGCCTGCTCATTGTCGGTATCGACCCATGCATACGGTTCCGAGCTATTGGTGCGACCGTAGGTGACAAACGGTATTCGTGCTTTCCGCGCAAGCGCAACGCGGGGATCATTGACACGCGTACGGCCGATAATGAGCGCATCGACCCAACTCCCGCGCACGAGATTCTCGTACAAGGAAGTTTCGCGATCCGGGTCATTGCGCGTTTGAACGGTTGCGATCAGATGATAACCGGCAGGCTCAAGCTCGGTAGCTACTCCGCCCATAAGTCCTGAATAGACCGAGTCGACCCCATGATTGCCCTCACTCACAGCCGGAAGGATCATGCCCACTGCGAAAGTTTTTCCAGACTTCAGGCGGCTTGCACCAGGATTGGGGCGATACCCGATCTCGGAGGCACGCTTCCTGATACGTTCCCGAGTTTCGGGCGAGACATCCTTGTACCCATTCAGAGCACGTGAAACCGTAGAAATGGAAAGGTCCAAGTCGCGGGCAAGTGAAACGATCGACATGTGGTGGAAGATATGAGCGAAGCACCTCCCTACAAGGGTAGGGCACAATTCATCGATTAGTCTACTGCACCATTATCAATAAAGAAAGTCTGCCAGAAGAATACCGGGGCGCTTTATCTCTCAAAGCTCGCAAAATCGGATTGACAAAAACCTTTTTGTGAGAGTATTGATCCGATCCTCAAATACCCCTAATTCGGGATACGTATTCCAATTGAGCTATCACGGTTACAAATCAAAAGAAAGTAACGCGGGCGATAACAAAAACGTTTTTGTTAGTCGAGCCATTAATCAGCTTGATGAATCGGCGCGATATGCTGGATTTACACTTTGCAATCAGCTTGTCGATTGTACCAGGTATCACCCTGTATTTCTCACTAACGGGCATTGGGGACTATTCAGCTCTATTCGAGGAAGCGATGCCTCCATCGGATACTTGTCAGGCTTGATCGATCGTTCACCGGACGACGTGTCTCGCCCGGTAGCGCTTCCAGCTTGGAGCGGTATCGATCTTTTCAACGGATACACTTGGCTAAACACCTGCGGCCTATCCTCGCAGGTACTCCAAGACTACCGGCAAACATTGGACATGAAGGCTGGCATTTTGGAAACCAAGTACAACTGGCACGATGTTGACCGCGTTATGGCAGTGACGCTGAGAACCTTTGTCAGCCAGAGTCAACCTCACTTAGCAGTCGCGCTCTCTTCAGTAACTCCCGCGCAATCCGGCCCTGCGCGACTTCAGTTCACTCTTGGGCGAGCTACAAGGGAGCCGCGCCGACTGCCCTTAGCAAAAGTTTCATGGCTCGAACTCAAGGATATCCTCCTTCGGAGCGAAGCGACAATCGACTCAGGAACACATCCCTCTAAACGTCCAGTCGCGCCCACCGAGATTCTGACCTGGATTGATCTACAGGCAGCATTGGCCGCCGAAGGCAGGATACTGCTCCTTGAAAACGCTACAGCACCCTCGCGTGCCGCCTTGTGGTATCCAGGGGTGGCAGAAATCGAAGAAGTAGATGTTGATCCATCCCGCCTAATTCTGACACTTCGAGGACGCGCCCACCACGGGGTGGGCTTTGAAGAGGCTTTGGCTGTGGAGCTCGATAAGGGACTTCATGTAACTAATATTTACTCCAAGGTCGAAAATGGCACGGCAATCCTTGAAATCGACGCACACCTAAATGCGGGCGAGACCTACTCGTTCGCACGCCACGCATCAGTTTCAAGAGAAGGTTGGTCAGATAGCGCAGTTAGCAACGCAGCTCGCGTGGAATCCTCGCGCCGGTGTGGTTGGGGCCGACAAGTCGCAGAACAAGCTGAAGCCTGGTCAAAGCTTTGGAGCGCAGACATCGAGATTGATGGAGATCCAGATTTTCAACGAGTGGTCCGCTCCGAACTTTTTCAACTCCTGCAGATTTCGACGTCGGAATACTTCAGTGGGATCGGCGCCTGTGGACTGACGCCCAACTACTTCGGACACGTGTTTTGGGATGCAGACTTCTGGTTGTTTCCTGTACTCCTGCTTCTTCATCCGGAGCGCGCACGGCACTTGGTAGATTTCCGGTTTCGCACGCTCGATTGGGCAAAAACTAACGCCGCAAAACGTGGATTCAGAGGCGCCATGTATCCGTGGGAATCCGACTCAGAGCAAGGCACTGAGCAGACGCCTCGTTTTGCTGGCGTCAATGGCGAACGCGAGATTCTGCTCAACGGAACCATCGCGATAGCACAGTGGCAGTACTTCATTGCAACTCAGGACGACAATTGGTTACGCAACCGAGGGTATCCAGTAATTTCCGCCACCGCCGATTTTTGGGTCAGCCGCGCAACCCCAAGTGCTGACGGCACACACTATGAAATCATCGGAGTGACCTCGGTCGATGAGAAGTATACGAATGTAAACAACGAGGCATTCACCAATGCTGTCGCCAGGCGGAACCTGGAGATTGCGATTCTCAGCGCCACACTCCTCGGGCTCGAACCCGATCCTCTTTGGCCGCAGGTAGCGACCCGATTGAACCCACCGTTTTGCGAGACAGAACAGCGTCATCGTGTCTTCGACGAAAACGTGCCTCACAATCGTCGAACCTGGATGGCGGGCTGCCTGACTTTCCTGAGTTCTCCAAATCTCGACTGGCCTATGTCGCCCGATGTGCGTCTCAACAATTATCGGTATGCATTGCGAAAGAACGCCGAACTCTCACCCGAACCCAACCAAATGATGCAAAGCATGCTTGCCTCACATGCCGCGCAGCTTGGCGACGGCGAGGCCGCTCTGTATTGGTTAACTCACGATCAGGAAACGTTTCTCAAGCCTCCGTTCCTCCTGCGCAGCGAAACCTCCAGCAACAACTGCACCCACCATCTCGCAGCAGGCTGCGGATTCCTTCAAAGCATTGTCTATGGCTTCACAGGATTGCGAATCAAGGATGCAGGCCTGCAGGAAACATATGCTCCTGTGTTACCAAAGACTTGGCGGTCCCTCACTCTGCGCGGCATCCAGTTTAGGGGGGAGCGCTTTGACGTTGTAGTTGCAAGGGACAAGTCGGGCAAGGTGCTCCTAAATAGACAGGCACCAATATCTCCGCCCAACTCAAAGCACGCACACCACACACTTGCTCGGAAGGCTGCCGAGGCCCTCGACGCAAATTGGAGGGGCGGATATACGATCCCTTCTGCCCGACTCTATCCGTTTCAGTGGAGTTGGGACTCGGGTTTCATCGCCTTGGGGCTGGCATGTCATCGACCCGAACGTGCCATGGAGGAGATCCGGAATATGTTCCGTGGCCAATGGAGGAATGGACTGCTCCCGCACATTGTTTTTCACCGCGATGACCCTAACTACTTCCCGGGACCTGATGTCTGGGGGACAGCCAGCGTACGGGAAGGACCTCAGAATATCCGCACCTCGGGTATCGTACAACCCCCAGTGTTCGCCTTCGTACTCGATCGAATCGCCTCAATGCCAATCGGCCGCTCCTCAAAATGGAAAGAGTTTGAAGGAGTCCTCTATCCCCAACTCTTGGCCTACCATCGCTATCTCTATCAAAGGCGTGATCCAAAGGGCGAAGGCCTCGTCTATATCCAGCACAATTGGGAGGCAGGCACGGACAACTCGCCCACTTGGGATCCCGTGTTGGAAACAATCGACATCGAGCAGACGCGCGATGTCTCCAGTCTTCGGCGCGACATCCGAAATGTCTCCGCAGATCATCGACCCAGCAACGAAAACTACCGTCGCTACATCTATCTCGTCGATCTGTTCAAGCGGTGCGACTACCGGGATGAGGCCATCGCAGCTGAATCTCCATTCTTGGTCCAGGATGTATTGTTCAATGCCATCTTAGTTCGCTCCAATTCGGCTCTGATTGCGATTGGGCAGCGCAATGCGCAGGACACTGCTGAAGTGGAAGAATGGAACAAGAAGACCATCGCGGCAATGAACCTCAAACTGTGGGATGAACGCGAGGGATTCTATTTCCCTTACGATCTGCGTGGGGACAGGCGTCTGACAATCAAGACATCCTCCGGGCTCATGCCACTTCTGGCTGGGATACCAAGCCAGAGACAGGCCACAAGACTCGTTCAACATCTCCACGGCTCCTTTACTCTAGGACAGGATTGGCGCCTGTGCGCTTCGACCTCTCCTACCGAGCCATCATTTGACCCCGTGAAATATTGGCGCGGGCCGATCTGGACGAACCTCAATTGGATGCTTCACCACGGTTTGCATCGATATGGTTTCAATCGGGAAGCAGACAAATTGAAGCAGGATACGCTGGATCTGCTCTCGGAGGTAGGTCTATTCGAGTATTTCAATCCAAGTCCCAGGAATCCTGAGGGTTTGGGCTCCGACAACTTCTCATGGAGTGCAGCGCTGGCGCTGGATCTTATCCGCAATTCCACCCCGCTTTGACCGTGAACGCCCTCGATTACAGTCTGGTTGCGGCATACTTCCTAGCGATGGTCTGGTTTGGCTTGAGGTTCAGGAAGAGTCGTGAGGGCACTGAATATTTCCTTGGAGGAAAAGAGTTCGGAGCATTTTCGCTCTGCATGTCGACGATGGCCACTCAGCTTTCCGCCATCAGTTTTGTGTCAGCTCCTGCATTTGTCGGACTCCGAACAGGCGGAGGCATGCATTGGCTCATGTTCGAGTTCGGTGTTCCGCTAGCTATGATCGCCATCATGATCATTGTCGGTCCGATGCTCTATCGATCGGGTGTGCTGAGCGTCTACTCCTTTCTCGAGAAGCGCTTTGGACAGACCTCGCGCCTGCTACTCGCCAGCCTATTTGTTCTCATGCGCACTTTTGGAGCAGGCATTGCCATCAGCATGGTGTGCTTGGTTCTCGCTTCAATCACAGGGCTGGCTTTCTGGAAAATGATGTGCCTGCTCGGAATCGTCACCGTGATCTATTCGCTTGAAGGGGGGATGAAAGCGATTGTGTACAGCGAAGTAGCTCAGATGATCATCAAGTTTCTGGGGATCTTGGTAATCGTCGCCGCGGGATTTTACTACATCGGTGGCTGGAATGCCTTCCTACAGCATGTGGATCGTGGCAGGCTGCAGGTGGTCGATTTCACTAACACGGGATTCGACGGGAGGGAGTTCGGATTCTGGCCCATGTTGATCGGCGGGTTCTTCCTTTATGTCTCCTACTACGGCACTGACCAAACCCAGGCACAGCGAATCCTCTCAGCAAGAAACGAGGCAACGGTCCGGCGACTGCTTTATTTCAACGGGCTTTTCCGATTTCCCGTTACGCTGTGTTACTGCATCGGAGGATTGGTCCTGGGAAGCTTTGCACTCGCAAACACCGAATTTGGAGCGCGGCTACCTTCGGACAAGCCGGATCTGATGATTCCAGTCTTTGTGGCAAACTATCTTCCGCACGGCGTCATCGGTGTAATCGTTGTCTCACTCATTGCGGCGGGGATGTCATCCTACAGTTCGACGATCAATTCGGTCAGCGCAGTGGTTATGGAAGATTTCGTCGCACGTTTCCATAGAGTACCGAAGGAGAGATACGTGGCATGGAGCAAGTCCGTCGCACTGATCTGGGGATTGCTGACCATGGCTCTTGGATTCATCGCGGATCGCATCGCTCCAACCGCAATTGAAGCGATCAACAAGATCGGATCCCTTGTGTATGGTCCAATTGTCGGAATTTTTCTGCTCGCGGCTCTGGGGCCTTGGGTAAGGTCATCGGCGGCCAATCTCGGAGTTCTTGCAGGCTTGCTCGTCAATCTCTGGCTCTGGCTGGCCTGCAAACATGTCTTTTGGCTGTGGTGGAACGCAATCGGCGCAGTCACCACTGTCCTCATCGGAATCCTGTTGAGCATATTGACGCGCAGGCAAAGTGATCCGGCACCCTCCTTAGCCGGATTCATACAAGTAAGACCTGGCCGTGAAAGCGTCGTTCTACTGCTCTATTTCGGAGCCATTCTAGTCTTCTGCCTGATGCTCCCTCATCTGATCAGCAACCCCTGATTAAACTCCAAATACCACCTACATGAAAACCTCATTCACGACGCTCATGTCCACCCTGTCAGGACATTTCGAACGGCTGCGTTCTCTCTTGTTTTGCCTCAGTCTCATGTCGGCAATTCCCTGGTGCCTGCTCGGCGCGGAACCCGCCAGCGGAGGGATTGAAGGGCGGGTTCTGAATCCAACGACGGGAGACTATCTCGAAAAGGCACGCATATCCGTTGAAGGCAAAGTGCTCGAGACATTCACAGACCAGGGAGGCTATTTTCGTATTGCCGATCTTCCTGCAGGAACCGCTCGAATACGGATATTCTTCACTGGCTTGGCACCAGAATTCCGGGATGTCGAAATCCGCGCGGGACAGGTAACCCTCCTCAACGTGGACCTCGTTCCCCATGTGACGAGAAGCGCTACGGCCCGCGACGGTGACCGCGTGGAGCTCAGCAGACTCGTCGTGAGCACTTCTCGAGAGATGTCCGGTGCCGCTATCGCGATCAACGAACAAAGATTCGCGCCAAATATAACCAATGTCGTGGCCGCAGATGAATTTGGTTATGTCGCTGAAGGCAACGTTGCCGAATTCTTGAAATTTCTCCCAGGAGTCGCAGTCGACTTTGTCGGTGGCAATGCTTTGGAAATTTCCCTCCACGGTGTCCCGTCAGCCAATGTTCCTGTGACGGTGGCGGGCTTCAATCTCGCAGCCGCCGAGGGCACAGGCACCTCACGTTCGATCCAAGCGGGCTTTGCATCGACAAACAATCTCTCCCGTATCGAGGTCTCCTTCACCCCAACCCCCGAAACGCCAGGTTCGGCGCTGGCCGGTACTGTAAACCTGGTTCCGCGCAGTGCTTTCGAACGGGTCAAGCCTGCGTTCGGTGCCAGCGTCTATATGAGCATGCGGGACAACGCCCGAGATTTTAACAAGACACCGGGCCCCCTCGACAGGCCTACCCGCAAAGTTCATCCGGGTTTCGACTTTTCTCTCATCTATCCCGTGAATAAACGATTTGGATTCACGCTCTCAGGAGGACATTCAACCCAGTACGTTGAAGGATCATTGCTCAGCAATACTTGGCGCGGCACAACTGTAGGGACGAACGGTACGACATTCCCTCACACGACACCGGATCAGCCGTACTTGTCCACTTTGCTCGTCAGCGATCGCCCCAAAAACCAAGAGCAGAGTTCGTTTGGAGCAACAGTAGATTACCGGTTATCATCAAGAGATCAGGTATCCTTTTCGTTCCAATATTCCTCTTACGAAGAAACGAACATCCTGCGTTCGGTAACCTTCAATGTTAACAGAGTGCTGCCAGGCGATTTCTCTCCTACCCGCACCAAAGGAGCAGTCGGAGCTGGTGATCTGGTGCTGACTCGCAGTGGACGCAATCGGAACAATCAGAACTACACACCAACGCTTGTTTGGCGTCACAACGGCCCCGTCTGGCGCGCAGAGGCTGGCATCGGGAGTTCGCGGGCCGTTTCGCGCAACCGAGATTTGGAAAATGGTTTCTTGAATACGACCCAAGCCCGTCGAACAGGAGTCACGGTGACCTTTGACGACTACACCACAATGAGGCCCCAAATAATATCCGTTACCGACGGAGCAACCGGTGCCCCAGTGGACCCCTACATCCTGTCCAGTTACGCTCTGACCACCATGACCCCAACCAATCCGCGAAATGTGCAGGACGTGCAAACCGGAGCCTATGCCAATATCGGGCGTAATTTCAATTGGCGCGTCCCCTTCTCATTGAAGGCAGGCGTCGACTTTCGGAAGACAGAGCGGGACAATCTCGGAAGCACAATGACCGCGACATTCGTTGGTGCCGATGGCCGGGCCAGCACCACTCCCTTGGGGGGAAGCGACGACTTGGCTACTCCCTTTCTCGATGCAAGCTTCTCACAACGCACGGCGCCCTTCGGCTTCCCAAAGATCCAGTGGATCAGCAATGAACTGCTATGGAAGTACTACAACGCCAATCCTACCCATTTCGTGATCGATCGAAATGCCGAATATCGATCGATCGTCAGCACATCCAAATACGCTTCAGAGCTGATCTCCTCAGCCTATCTCCGAGGCGACCTGAGCCTGATGGACCGCAGACTTCGCCTCGTTGGCGGGCTTCGAGCTGAACAAACCAATGTGAAAGCACTCGGTCCGCTCAGCGATCCCACGCTGAACTTCCAGCGCAATCCCGACGGCACTGTCATCCTTGGTCCCAATGGCAGACCTCTGCTGAAGGTCCCCACCACGGACGCTTTGGGTGTTTCACGGCTGACCTATATCGAGCGAGGTATGAAGGCTGACAAGGAATACCTACGGTTATTTCCGAGCTTAAATGCCAGCTACAATATCCGCGAGAATCTGATCGCAAGGGTGGGTTATTACCATTCGGTGGGTCGACCGGACTTCAACCAGTACGCGGGCGGCGTAACCTTGCCTGATACAACCGCTGCACCGAGCTCAACAAATAGAATCACCGTAAACAACGCAGGGATCAAAGCCTGGAGTGCCCAGTCAATGAATGTACGTCTTGAGTACTATTTCCAAGGCGTGGGCCAAGTATCGCTGGGAGCCTTCAGGAGAAACTTCGACAACCTCTTTGCAGGGACCGTTTTTCGACCCACTCCCGAGTTTCTCGCATTGTACGGCCTGGATGAAGCAACGTACGAACAATATGATGTGTCCACCCAGTACAATGTCGATGGCAAGGTTCACATCCAAGGCTTGGATTTCAGCTACAAGCAATCGTTGACCTTCCTGCCAAACTGGGCACGAGGCCTGCAGGTTTTTCTGAACGCGAGTGCGCAACGCACCACAGGACCGAATTTGGGAAGTTTTACAGGAATCAATTCGCTGCCCCGCAGCGCAAGCTGGGGCGTGAGTCTGACACGCAAAAAGTTCAATGTTCAGGTCAATTGGAGCTATCGTTCCAGACAACGCCGGGCGCCCGTCGCGTCGGCATCAAGCATTGAGCCCGGCATGTACAATTGGATCGATGAACGCCTGTTCGTCGATTTAATGGGAGAATACCACCTTTGGAAGGGGATATCCGCATTCGCGAACTTCCGGAATCTACTTGGCGCACCTGAAAACCTCGAGATTGCAGGCCCAAGCACGCCAGACCACGCTCGCTTTCGCAGTCGCCAGGAGTATGGCGTCCTCTGGACTTTCGGTTTGCGTGGGCGATTTTAGCCAAAGCTGATACTCATGCGTCGTCTTCTCCGTTTCTCTATTCTGATCGGTTTACTCGCCGTGCCGCTTGCGGCACAACCACGGATTGATCGCCATGTCATACTGATTACCATCGACGGATTTCCAGCCCATATGTGGTCGGATCAATCTATCCCCTTACCCAATCTGCGGAAACTGGCTGCTAAGGGCGTTCAGGCTAATGCCTTGACCGTAAGCAATCCCACCATCACATGGCCAAATCACACTACGCTAGTCACTGGAGTGACACCACGCCGCCATGGGGTATTGTTCAACGGTTATGTCACCCGCCAGGGTCCCGGTCGTCCAACTCGCAACGCGCCGTGGACAGAGAAGTCAGTCATGGTTCGGGTACCAACAGTCTATGACGCCGCACACGCAGCGGGGCTCACCACCGCAGAATGCGATTGGGTAGCTGTCAGCAATGCAAAAACAATTCAATGGAGTTTCGGTGAACTGCCGGATCCGGATGGTACAGTCGCTCGCGAAATGGTGGATGCCGGCAAGGCGACACGCGACGAGATCGTCGCGGCACATGCTGGTAAAGCGAAACGCAACATCGTTAGTCGAGATGAACTCTGGTTGCGGGCAGCTCAGTTCATCTTTGAGCGCCACCATCCCAATCTGCTCCTGCTGCACTTACTGGGCACCGACAGCATACATCATCGCTACGGCCCGGGATCCTTGGCCAGCTACTCGGCTCTTGCCCTGGCGGATCGTTTGGTCGGAGAAATGATACGCACTGTCGAATCCTCCGGACTCTTGGAGCGAACGACGTTCATCATTACCACCGACCACGGCTTCAAGAAAGTTCAAACCCAGCTCTTCCCGAATGTTACCCTCAAGCATGCGGGTTATCTTCACATCGCCGGCGCCCGTATCACACAATGCGATGCATTCGCAGGTGCCCAGGGGGGGATTGCTTTCATTTACGTAACGGATCCAGCGAAGAAATCCGATTTAGTTCCCAAGTTGAAGGCCCTCTTTTCCAGAACCAAGGGAGTTGCCCAAGTATTGGATGGAATCGAGGCACCAAGGTTTGGGATGCCTACACCCGAAGAGAACCAAGCCATGGGAGATCTGATACTCTTTGCTGACAATGGGTACTACTTTTCCGGTTCTTCGATAGAAAACCATGAATCGAGCCCGGCCTTTGAATATAGCGGCTCACACGGGTTTCCCGCTTCAGAACCCGAACTTGATGGAATCTTTCTCGCAGCTGGAGCCGGTATAAGACACCACGTTAAATTGGAACGGGTAAGCAACCTCGATATCGCACCCACTATCGCCCATCTCCTGCGGGTCTCTTTCCCCGAAGCTGACGGAAAGGTGATCGCAGCAGTAGTATCCGATCCACCCTAGTCGATGACGAGAGTTTCGAGCGAAATAGCCCTCTATTCCAGGCTAGCCCATGTCTCCTCTGACCAGCGTTTGGGTGATGTACCGTGGTGGCGCTTGAATGCGCGATAGAAGGTCGAGAGATCGTTGAAGCCCGAGGAGAACATCACGCCGATGATCGTGTGTTCTCCCTGACGAAGGAGCCGGGCGGCATGGGCCACGCGGAGCCGCTCCAGATGCTCCCAAAAGGTCGCCCCGGTCTCCTCACGAAATTTTTCGCTGAAACTCCGGCGCGACATCGCTGCCCGCGCCGCTGCCAGGTCCAAAGTCCAGTTTTCTACAAAGCTGTCCGCAACCTCGGCGGCAACCGCCCGGACCCTGGCCGCGGGCGAATCCGCCCGCGCCAGGGCTCTTGCACGGGCGATCACCGCGAGGATTTCATTGGCCGCCGCCGCCGCAAGCGCACCGGCACCAATCTGCCCGCGCGCCTGCTCAAACAATCCCCGGCGCCACAGCGCCTCGATCCGCAGCCTCCTCACCCGAACCAGCGGCCACGCCGCGTCCGCATCCTGCGTCAGCGTTGCCCAGAGTCCCGGCAGATCGGGCGTGCGCCGGAGCCACTCCTTCGAGAAACACATGAGCAGGAGTGCAGCGGGCTCGAGATCGCGCAGGGCATGACGGACCTTCTCCGGAACGATGAAAATCGTGCCCGCTGCTGCGATCACCGGAGGCCGCCCTTCAACCGTCAGCTCCGCGCGCCCCGCCAGTACATACATAAGCTTGTGAAAGGGGTCTGCCCGCACCGCCATTGAGAAACCCAGGGCATGGGCACTCTCGGCGAACTTGAGTCCGCCGGGAGGCAGGAGCACCGGGACCGGTGAGGTGACACGCACAGGCGCAGGTTTGCCCAATCTGCCAATCACCGCAAGCCTCATCCGCCAAGACATTGCGCAAAAGTTGCGGTAAGGTTGTCCAGCCCCGCCGCCTATCATGCACACCCCTGTCTCCGCCCGACGATCTGAAATCGAGTATGTCCTCCGCTGCAACCCGCCGCGCCCGGCGCCGCTCTTTCTCCCGGCCATCTACGAGCACAAGGCCTGGTTCATCCATTCCACGCCATCGGACATCTCGCGCGATGCGGGTCTGCTCACGCGCGCTGTCCTTGCCGAATACGAAACAATCCAGCCCGACGCCCTCGTCATCGGCGTCGACGTCTACAACCTCGAAGCCGAGGCCTGCGGCTGCAAGGTTTCCTTCTACGACGGACTCGACACCAGCATTCCAGGCATCAAGCCCGGACACCACGTCGTGCATGTCGGCGACGACCTGTCCTCGATGCGCGTGCCAAATCCCCTCACCGACGGCCGCATGCCCGTCAACATCGAGGCCGCGCGCAATGTGCGCCGTGCGGTGGGCGACGACTTCTGGGTCCGCGGCGCGATCTCCGGTCCGTTCTCGCTCGCCATCTCCCTCGTCGGCGCAGAGGCACTCTTCCTCGCCTGCCTTGATGATCCGGAATGGGTCCACTCCTGCCTTGAGTTCAGCGGCAAGGTCATCCGGACCTTTGCCCGCGCCTACATAGACGCCGGCGTGGAGGTGATCATTTTCGATTCACAGGCCTCACCCGAACTCCTCTCGCCGCCAATGTACGAGGAGTTTGTTCTTCCCGTGACAAGGGACTTCATCACCTGGGCGGCAACACAGGGCGTGCGCGACGTCCCTCTGATCATCGGAGGAAACACCACGCCGATCGCCGAGCTGCAATGCCGCACCGGAGCCAACAATCTGCTCTGCGATTTCACTGCGGATTTCGACGAATGGACTCCTGCAGTCCGCGAGGCCGGTCGCGCCTTCCGACGCAATGTCTCCCCGCGGCTCATTGAAACGTCGTCACCTGAGAGGATCTACGAGGTCGCCTCGGCCGAAGTCCGCCGCGGACGCGACATCCCTGGCTTCATCATGGGCACCGCCGTCATACCTTTCGGAACGCCATCCGACCACATCCTTGCCGTCAGACAAGCATGTCTCGACAGCCGCAACTGACCTTTTCCAGATGCCCGATTACGCACAAATCAATCAGTTCCTCTACGAGGGAAATGCCAAGGAGGTGGAACGCCTTGTCCGCGAGGCTCTCGCGGAGGGTCGCCCGGTGGACGAGGTGCTGAACGAAGGCCTCATCGCCGGCATGGCCGTTGTCGGGGAGGATTTTAAGTACAACATCCTCTACGTTCCCGAGGTCCTCGTGGCGGCGCGCGCGATGAAGGCCGGCATGGCCGTGCTCAAGCCGCTGCTGACCGCGGACGCGGCAAAGAATCCCCCTCGTGGCACGCTCGTGATTGGCACCGTGAAGGGCGACCTTCACGACATCGGCAAGAATCTCGTCTGCATGATGGCCGAGGGCGCGGGGTTCAAGGTCGTCGACATGGGCGTGGACCAGCCGGTGGAAAAGTACATCGAGTTCGCACGCACCCATCAGGCAAATATCGTCGGCATGAGCGCGCTCCTCACGACCACCATGCCCTACATGAAGGTGGTGATTGACGAATTCCAGAAGCATCCCGACCTCGCCCGGGTGAAGATCGCCGTGGGTGGTGCGCCCGTGAACCGCATGTTTGCCGATGAAATCGGCGCCGATGGCTATGGAGCCGACGCACCGAGCAGCGTGGAGTTGTTCCTCAAGTTTCTGAGCGCCGCCTGAGCGGTGCAGCCTCTCCGCCATGAACCTTCGCGAAAAGCTGGAGAAGCATGGCGACTTCCTTCTCGGGGTGGAACTCGTATCCACCCGGGGCACGCTCACCGAGACGCGTGCGGCACGCACCCTTGCGTTCGCGGAGGAACTGGCGGCGCATGATCGCATCGACTGGGTTTCCTTCACCGACAACGCCGGCGGAAATCCGCAACTCGCACCCGCCGCGCTTGCCCGCATCGTGCGCGCCTCGGGTCGCGATGTGGTCGTTCATCTTTCCTGCAAGGATTTCAATCGAAACGCGCTCGAGTCCGAAGCCTGGCACCTGGCGAGCGAGGGTCTCCACAATCTGCTCGTCCTGTCGGGCGATTACCCCGGTCCGGGTCTCGCCGGCGCGGCCAAGCCCGTGTTCGATATCGATTCGGTCGGACTTCTTTCCCTTCTCGCCAACCTAAACGCCGGCCTGGATGTCACCCGACCTGGCGCGCACCAGTCCGCGCGTCTCGCGGCCACGGAATTCTTTCCGGCCTGCGTGGTGACAAACTTCAAGCTCCATGAAAACGAGGTCATTCCCCAGCTCCTGAAGCTTGAGAAGAAGCTGCAATGCGGCGCGCGCTGGATCATCAATCAGATCGGCTACGATTCCCGAAAGATCCACGAATTGATTCTCTGGCTGCGCAGCCGAGGCTGGGGACACGTTCCCCTCATCGGCAACGTGTACGTGCTCAATCCTGCCGTCGCACGGCTCTTCCGCGAAAAGCGCATCCCGGGTGTTGTCATCTCCGACGAACTCGCCGCTATTTGCGAGGCGAAGTCCCGCGAACCCGATCGCGGTCGTTCCTGGTTCCTCGAACTCGCCGCCCGCCAGATCGCGATCTACAGAGGGCTCGGGTATCGTGGAGCCTACCTCGGGGGGATCCACTCGCGGGCCGACCTCGACGCAGTGCTGGCACTCGCAGACAGTTTTTCTAGCGACGCGTGGCGAGGCTTCGCGAGGGAAATCCGATTTTCACGCCCGGGAGAGTTTTTCCTTTATGCGGAGGACGCTTCGACAGGCCTCGCCAATGCTGACCGCCCGAACACTTCCCCATCGACACGCCGCCCATCCCGAAACGTCACCTACTCCTATCGTTTCGCGAAGGCCGTGCACGCCGCGATGTTCACTCCCGGAAAGGGATTGTGGAATTTCGGAAAGAAGGTAACCGCATCCGCCCGCGACCCGATGCAGGGGCCCAGACTCCTGCGCGCAGTCGAGAAGATCGGCAAGTCGGCGATGTTTGATTGTCGCGACTGCGGTGATTGCTCGCTGCCCGAAACCGCCTTCCTGTGCCCGGAATCCGCCTGCGCGAAGAACCAGCGCAACGGGCCCTGCGGCGGAACCCGCGATGGGCTCTGCGAAGTCGAGGACTACGAGTGCATCTGGTCCCGTGCCTACGACCGTCTCGCCCACGAAGGTCGCGCGGAACAGCTCCTCGAACACGCGCCCGTGATTCAAGACCAATCGCTGCGGGGCACCTCAAGCTGGGCCAACACCTGGCAGGGGCGGGATCACCTCACACGCAAACTCTCCGTCCCTCCCGCCGCGGCACCGGTACCCGTCACCGGCCGCGGAGAGAGCACAGTCCCGCCTTCAACTCCACAAACCGCGCCATCCTCCCCGGAAAGTCCACCCGACACTACGCAGCCTTCATGAGCAGCTCTCCAAAAATTCGCATCATCGGCGAACTCATCAACAACGCCTACGCCCGTGCCCGCCGCGCATGGGAGGCACGCGACGTATCCGGCTACCAGCACCTCGCGCGTTTGCAGGCGGAACGCGGCGCCGAGATCGTCAATCTGAACCTCGACGGAACTCAGCGCATCGCCGTCCGCCCGGAAGAGATGCTGGAGTTCCTGCCGCGCGTGATTCCAGCCATCCAGGAGGCGACGGATGCTCCGCTCAGTTTCGACAATCCAGGCATCGCCTATCACCGCGCTGCGCTGCGCGCCTTCGACCGCTCGCGGTGCCGAGGAAAGCCCCTCCTGAACTCGCTTGCTGCCTCGCGCACGCATCTGGATGAGATGATCGAGCTCGTGCGCGAGCACGACATGCGCTGCATTGTCATGGCTTCGGAATGTTTTCGACCTGGGGGCGGATCCGCCCAGTGCCTCGACCCGCGGCAGAGCTACGAAACGGTCCGTCACTTTGTCGATCTGCTGGTGAGCAAGGCCGGCCGCACCCTCGATGACATCATTGTTGATCCGGGCCTCGCACCCGTCGGCGCCGACACCTACGGACTGGTGAACATCGGTCTCGACACCATGCGGCTCTGCTCCGCGGATCCGCAGCTTCGCGGCATCCACTTCTCCGTGGGACTCTCCAACTTCGCCTGGGGCACTCCCAAGGCCGCGAAGCCGCTGCTCGAACGCGCGTACCTCACCCTTGGCGCACGTGTTGGACTCGACTTCGCTCTCGCCAATGTCGAGGCGAATGCCATCCCGCTGCCGGAGGACCATCCGCTCGTGGCGCGACTGGAGGAAGCCCTTCAAGCGGGTCGGCCGCAGCCAGGTGAATCCACCGAGGATGCAGGCTTCCGCCAGGCAGCAGCGATCATGGTGATCTGCAGCGACTATCAGGAGGAATGAACGCCTCGACACAATCCCCGGCCGGAATCGTCAGCGCCCTGCAGCGTGCGAGCGACCAGCGGATCTGGCTGAAAGTGGGACGCCTGTTTGACGGACATCAGAGCCGCGGTGCATGCCACCTTGTCCTCGATCGACAGGCCATATTGCACGTCGGATCGGCCCCGCCTCCCCTGCTGGTTCGCCCGGGCCAGATTTCGCCGGATCTCGACTTACCCGCTCACACCCTCCTGCCGGGATTGATCGAGGCACACGCGCATCTCTTCCTCGAAGGCGGTGAACTCGATCCGACCCGGCGTGCCAGCTACCTCAAGCTGCCACGGGAAGAATTGCTCGCCCGCGCGGAACCACGTCTCGAGCGACTCCTCCGCCTTGGGATCGTCGCTGTGCGCGACGCCGGCGATCGCGATGGCATCGGACTCGCCCTCCAGCGCAGGAACGAATCCGCACAGCGCGGCGCCATGCCCCACATCGAAAGCCCCGGTGCCGCGATTCACCACCAGGGCCGCTACGGCTCCTTCATGGCCACTCCACTCGAGGCCCAGGGCGGCATCGAAGCCGCGGTCGCCGCACGCGTCGCCGAGGGGGCCCGCCACATCAAGCTGCTCGCCACGGGCATCATCAATTTTGAGAAGGGCACCGTCACCGCCAAACCCCAGATGCCCTCTGAAGAACTTCTCCGCGCCGTCGCAGCCGCGCGCTCGCATGGACGCCAGACAATGGTCCACTGCTCGGGAAACGATGGCGTAGCGAACTGCATCGGCGCAAGGGTAGACACCCTCGAGCACGGATTCTTCATCGACGCCGAGCAACTCGCCCGCCTGCGCGATCTCGACATTGCCTGGGTACCCACCTTTGCACCGGTCCAGTTCCAGTTGGATCATGCCGGTGAGCTCGGCTGGAGCTCCACCGTGCGCGACAACCTCCGAAGGATCCTCGATGCCCACGCCGCGCGGCTTTGCGAAGCGGCCAGACTCGGTGTGAAGCTCATCGCCGGAAGCGATGCCGGCTCGCACGGTGTTCCGCACGGACACGGATTCCTGCGGGAACTCGAGCTCATGGAGCAGGCAGGATTATCCGCAGAGCGTGTTCTTCGCTCGGCAACGGGCGAATCCTCCGATCGCCTTCACCTGGCGGAACCCTCAGGCAGGCTCGCACCGGGAAAGCGCGCCCGCTTCCTGCTGACCAACGCACCTGTTCTGGATTCCGTGCGGCACCTGCGAGCGCCATCGATCGTATTCTTCGACGGTGAGGTTTTCACGGGAGGAGATGATGCCTCGCGACCAGGCCTGTGACATGGCGCACATCTTCCATCTCAATGGCCAGCCCATCGCGCTCGAGAGCGACGAGACCCTCTTTGCAGCCGCAGCGCGAGCGGGCATCACCGTGCCCACCTCGTGTCGTGCTCAGGGCAAGTGTCGCGAATGCCTGATGGAGATCACCGCCGGCGCGGACCTTCTCACGCCACGCACGCCCGA
The DNA here is from genome assembly GCA_014584295.1 of Verrucomicrobiota bacterium. Taxonomy (GTDB): domain Bacteria; phylum Verrucomicrobiota; class Verrucomicrobiia; order Opitutales; family Opitutaceae; genus UBA6669. The sequence goes on along the minus strand of JACTNC010000019.1, from coordinate 17,392 downwards.
GGAGTCTCACTTGAGCGGCGATTTTCGCCTGTCCTGCTGCGCGCGACTCGCGGCCGCGGCACGGAAAGGCAATGCCTGCGTCCATGCCCACACGCTTCATCGTAGCGCCATGCAGGTCGAGCAGGCGGCAATCGAGCAGACTGCCATGAACCGGCTTCAGGAAATCGATCCCGCCGTCATCCGCGACGGCGACCGGATTCTGATCGATGGCAGGGAGGTGGCACGCCACACAGGCCCGATCCATGGACTCGCCATGGATCTCGGCACGACCACGGTCGTGGTTCGATGCGTGAACCTCGAAACAGCGCGCATCGTCGCAACCGCCGCCTTTGAAAATCCCCAGCGCTTTGGCGGGAGCGACGTGATGTCGCGCATCCAGTACGACAGCGATCACCGCGGACGCCTCCTCCAGCGCACGCTGCTGGGCTACCTCGGCCGCGCCATCTCCGCATTCCCCGTTTCAGCCGATTCCATTTTTGAACTGGTCGTCGCCGGCAATTCGACCATGCGCGATCTTTTCTTTGGACTCGACGTCACCTCGATCGGCCAGAAGCCCTATTGGTCGTCGACAGAGCACGACTACCGCGCAGGCCGGAGGCAGACCACGGCGATTGAAGCCTCGGCACGTTCGCTCCGTCTGCCGCTCCACCCCGCCGCCAGGGTCTACGGCCTGCCTCTTGTCGGTGGTCATGTCGGCGCCGACGCAGCCGCCTGCCTCCTGGCCCTCACGCCGCACAGGTCCGGTGAGATCGTCGCGATCATGGACATCGGAACCAATACCGAATTGTTCCTGGGCAATCGCCACCGACTCCTCTGCGCCTCCTGCCCCGCGGGACCGGCATTCGAGGGACGCTCCATCCGCCACGGAATGCCCGGACTCGATGGAGCCATCGCGCATATCACCCTCAATGATGACGGTTCCGTGAAATCCCGCGAGGTGATCGGCGACGTTACACCCGCGGGCATCTGCGGTTCAGGCCTCATCGATCTCCTCGCCGAACTCCTGCGCACGGGCCGCATCAATGAGTTCGGCCGCTACACGGATGGCGCCGAGCATTTCGTCGTGGATGATGCAACCGGCATTTCCCTACACGAGAGCGACATCAGCGAACTTTCCCAGGCAAAGGCTGCCAATGTCGCCGGGCTCAGCATCGTTGCAAAGCACTATGGGCTGTCCCTCGGCCAGCTCGATCGCTTCCAACTCGCCGGCGGCTTCGGTCGTCACCTCAATCGCGACGCCGCCCGCCGCATCGGACTCATCCCGGATCTTCCCGATGAGCGCATCGTGATCGTGGGCAATGCCGCCATCGAGGGAGCTACGCTCGCCCTGCTCTCGGTGAGCCAGCGACGCGAACTCGAGGAGCTGGTACGTCGCATCGATCATGTGCAGCTCGAAACGGATCCCGACTTCTTCGATCACTTCGTGGCCGGCTGTCAGTTTGGCCCGCTCAGCGTCCGCTCGCCGGAGGTCTTGCCGTGACGGAATCTCCCATCACTCAGGTACCAGAGATAAGCGAAGCGTGTTATCGACGCTTTCTTCGCCTGCCTGCAAGCCGCCCGATGGAAGGCCGCCTTGAGGAAAATGCGACGTTCGTGCGCTCCTGGTTCGCGGCACATGCCCGACCTTGGGCGGTGTCGGTGTCTGTCACGCTTTCCACCGATGGTGACAACCTGCTTATTGATGAAGACGCGTTCCCTTCCGCGCAATTGGTGACCCGAATCGGAAGCCGAAGCCGTGGCATTCTGGTAGCCGTCAGTGCGGGACCCGAACCCGAAGCCGAAGCGGCAGCGCGCTGGCAGGCCGATGAACCGGACCTCTACTACTTCATCGAATGCTACGCCTCTGCTGTCGTTGAAACGCTGCTACGCAACACCTGCGCGCAGTTGGGCGCAAAGGAATTCTGGTGTCCGGGTTACCGCGAGTGGCCGCTCGCGCAGATGCCTCGGCTGCTCGACCTGCTGACTCGAAAGGTCACGTTGCCTGGACCGCTCCGCGTTCTCGAGAGCGGCATGCTCATGCCGCGCAAATCCCAGGTCGCGCTTGTTCCCCTGTCTCCAGCGTGAACCCGACAGGAACACCGCCCCCCGCGGCCAGCTATGCGTTTCCCCTGCGCGCCCTGCGACGCTGGGCCGCCGAGAACCTGAGCATCGTGCGTGCTGCGGATGGTTCCATCACCGCGGAGTTCCGGCTCGAATGCAGCACATGCGGCAACATCGCCTTTCATGTCGTGTATCACGTTCAACTCTCACCACCATCGGACGGATGCCGCATCCTCGCGCTCGATTGCGCGCCCGCACCTGGCGATGTAAACTTCAGCGAGCAGTGCGAGGCGTCTGCTGACGAAACCCGGTTGCTGGCGGCGATTCGCTCGGAACAACCCCTGCTCGGTCAGCCGCTCGCGGATGCTCTCACCTGGGTGCCGCAGACCACTCCTGACGGATGCCTTTGCGCAGCAACCGCGCGTGCGCACAAGTGGCGCGCGGTCCTGCAGACCCTCCACCATGCCCTGAATTCCTCTCCATGAAAATCGACCTGTGCCCTGAAAACACCACCGCCACCGACCAGCTTCGGGTTGAAAAGAATGACCGCTCCGGCATCGGCGTTCACTATGTCGACGCCTACCTCAAGCCACTCAAGGCAGGCATCACCCTGCCCGACGGCGTGAAATTCTCAGCCAAGCGACGCGGATTGAAGGTCACGCTCACACTCGGCACGCAGAAAGGAGAAGGCCTCATGCGACGCCTCACCGTGAGCCGCGATCCAGTGGAAATGCTCCGCGCAGCCATCACTGAAGCAGGCACAAAAATCAGCATACGCCTGTTCGCCGAGAACGGCCGGCTGTTCCTCGAAAAGCTTCCAGCCTGACGCGCGAGGCTCCGGCCGTGCAAGAGGAGCGCCACACACAGGCCTATGCCCCCTTGGCGCCGATGCGCGTCAGGAAATCCTTGAACCGCGCCGTCGCTTCTTCTCGTTCCAACTTCCCGTCAGCGATGGTGAGCATCAGCTCCTCGACTTCTGCCCAGCCTTCCATCGGTATCATCGCGTCATAACCATTCAGGCTCAGGAAAGTCAGAGCTGCGGCCAACGCAGTGCGTTTATTGCTGTCGACGAAACCAGGATTGCTCCCGATAAAAAACAGGTAGGCCGCAGCTTTGTCCAATAGGTCGGGATAGAGGTCACCGCCTGCGAACGAACTCCTAGGCATCTCGATCGCTGACTCCACCAGTTCCAGTGCGTGAAAGCCGCTTTCGCCCCCATGCTCCTCCAAGACCGCATCGTGAATCGCGACCACGTGCTCCAGCGTGAGGTAAACCACAGCCATAGGTACTTCTTTTCAGGCGCTGACCCTTTTCCGCAAGGCACGTAGAAAACCGATCGGCTGCACTTGCCTGCCTGAACCGGGATGACTCAGGCCAGGCGACGAAACAGTCCGTCGTGTTTGCGAATAATGCTTCGTGCCCGCTCCTTTGCCTCGTCCACTGAAATCGTTTCGCGGGCCGGAGTGAGCACAATCGTTCCGTTGCGGCTCACTGTGATATTCACCAAGTCACCCGTCGAAAGACGCGCCATGTCCATCAGCGCCTGATCAAAAATCAGACCCTGCGAATTGCCGATCCGGGTAATTGCTTTGATCATGTTTACGTGCTCCTGATGTAAAACGACGTTTTATCTGGCTATTGTCAATCCAATTAAGAGTTAGATCGAAGACATATCCAGTCTGACTAAAGACGCCTATCGATAGTTGAATGTGAGATTGGCGGTCGAGGCACGCCCGTTCGAAACAGTGGAAAACACAAAGTGGATCGTACAGGGGTTCGTTGTGGTGAGTGCAAAAATTCATTTGACTGTGATACGGCTTGAAGGAGGTCCCTCCGGAGCCCGCGATAGGCCCCTCTCCCCTTCAGCTTTCGATGACCTCCGCGCGTGCGGCCGTGCATCAGGGGCATGCGCATCTGGGTCAAGGACGTGCTCGACATGCTCGCCAGCGGGGCCAGCGAGGCGGAAATCCTCGAAAGCTGCCCCTACCTTGAGCGCGAGGACATCCAGGCCTCGCTCGAATACGCGGCGCGCCAGGTCGATCACGCAGTCCTGTCGCTGGCCAAGTGAGATTTTTGGTCGATGCCCAATTGCCCCCGGCGCTCGCGCCTTGCGGGCCTGAATCGAACCCCGTTTGCCAGGCATCGCCAGCCCATCCCGCTTGCCATCAACAAATGAACCAATATCAAACGCTTCGTCCTCGGGCCGACTCCTGCGGCAAGCTTGATTGCTCCTGTCCTCGGAGTCGGCCAAGACATCTCAACCCAATGCGTCTGCCTTAACTTGCTTTCCTCGATCCGCTGTCCAACGCATGGGGACCACCTCACTGACCGCTTTCCAGATCGGCATAGCTGATGCGCCGCAGCGACTCGGGATAGGCCTTCTTGCTGTTGCGGGAGTTGAGCCGGATGGTCTGATCGCAGCGAAGACCGGTTATTGCGTCGATTGGCCGCGACTCTACTACGTAGAAACGGATGCCGGCTTTGAGCCGCGTGACGAAGAAGGCCCCGGTGAGATGAAGCGCATGCAAGCGCAGAAAGTCGAGATACCCGCGGTCGAGTACGTAGTAGGAACCTGGATACGCAGGAATCTCGTCGAGGGAAGCCACCTCATGCCGGTTTCCCTCGTGGAGACTGGCAAAAACGGGAATGTCGTCCCTGAGATCGAGCAGGACGTTCAACTTTACCGAGGCCTGATCTTTCTGCCACTTGGCCCATGGAAACAGGGCCAGACTCAACTCGATCAGCGTCGCGTCCAATGCAAACAGGTCCGCCTCCAAGCCAAGTTCGAACGGCGTATCGGTGTACAGCCGGCGCGCCCGACGCATCAACACCGCGGCCACGTCGGCAAACACCCGCCAGTCCCGATTGTCGTTGGCGTAAGCCAGATTTGTCCGCGTGATCCGACCCCGGATGCCCATGTGATAGGCCCGCTGCGCCCTGAGACCCAGGCACGCCTCTATGCCGCGCAACCCCTCGCGGTGCGTCAACTGAGCGAAAACCATCGAGGTAAAGTGATCGTATGCCGTCAGCGATCGCGGCGCCCGCAACATCGGATATTTTGCGCTGGCACGCGCCAACTCTATAGCGTTCAAGCCTGCAAGAATCTGGGCAAACACCGTCGGAGGAGGGTTCATATCCGCGCCACAATAACGCGAAATTCCGACTTTCAAACCATGTCGGTAACACCCTCTCAGATTCGCCACTCACAGTGGCTGTGAACCTTACAAATTTCCATCAACCCCTTAACTGGACAGCCGTGGGCTCATTACCATGAATCCAAAACACCGGCCGATCAGCCGAACGTTGCTCCGGTCGGGGCCGATGGCAGCGGCGATGACCTTGCCGCGCGACCTCTTCAAAATCGCATTGCTGGCAGACGCCTATGCCATCGCAGTGGTGCGAGGCGAGCCGAGCGGAGACGTAGTGATGACCAAACACGACTACCGCGTAGTGAAACGATTCGGCGAGACCGCTGGATGGCTCGGGATCGAGTTCGTGGATTACCTCATCGTCAGCACGCGCGACGACCTAAAAAGCCATATATTCAATTCATGGCGACAGGCCATCGCCGGCTGATTGACTCGTGGCCGAACTTCGGGCGCCTGTTTGGGCCGGCCGGGCCATTTTCAGTCTCGCCCGCGGACGACCAGCGGTTTAAGTCATGTAGCCAGCAATCTTATCCGCAAACTCCAGCCCCCGAGAAACAAACCTCGTCTGCGCGCACAGCGCCGACGCCTGAAATCCTATCTCTGTGAAGGTCATCCCAGCGCTCCAAGACGAAGCCAACCTTAAGCGTAGAATCCGTGCCCATCTCAAGTCCTTGGGGTTCACAAAATCGGAAGACGGTTCATTGCGTCCGCCTGATTCATCCAAGGACACCTATCGCCATCTCCACCGAAAGCAAAAGAAGGCCAAGTTTGATCGCGCCGATCGCTGGTTCAAAAAAAAGTTGGAAGAACTGAAAGTTCATTTTGCGGCGGGCGCGGAAATCAATCCCGAGAACATCGTCGCGGAGTTGGAGGAAATTCCGCCAAGCAAAAAGAGCAAAGAGGACTGGCGGGGATACCTGTTTCGTCTCGCCAGTCTCACCTGGAGCGTCCCCGTGTCTTCCGGTTACGGCCGCCGGATGCGCTTCCTCGTGTGGGACCGGAGTAATAACAAGCTCATGGGCATTATCGCCCTTGGCGATCCCGTCTTCAACATGACGGCGCGCGACAGCCACCTCGGTTGGAATGCGAAGCAGCGCAGCAAAGGGCTCGTCAACGTGATGGATGCCTACGTGCTCGGAGCGATTCCGCCTTACAATCAGCTTCTCGGCGGCAAACTCGTGGCGTGCCTCGTCCGCACGAAGGAAGTCGCGGAAGCCTTCGAGAGGAAGTACGGCAAAACGAAAGGCATCATTTCGGGCAAACGGAAGCACGCGCGCCTGTTTGTCGTCACGACCACATCGGCCTTGGGGCGTTCGTCGCTCTACAATCGCCTGCGCCTCGGGAGCACCCACTACTTCCAGCCAATTGGATTCACAGCGGGCTGGGGCCATTTCCAAATCAACGACCGACTGTTCGCCGACCTCCGAAATTTCCTTGCCCGCAAGCGCGGCAAGTATGCAAAGCGGGCCAAGGCCCATCAATTTGGCCAAGGTCCGAATTACCGCATACGCGTGGTTCGCCTGGCGCTCGAATCCCTGGGCATGAATCCTGACATCCTCCGGCACAATCTCCGGCGGGAAGTGTTTCTGTGCGCGTTGGCCAAGAATGCCTCGAAGCTTCTCACCGGCCGAGCAGTCAGGCCGAATGTGCGCGAGGTCGTCTCGGCCGCAGAAGTTTCGGTCGCCGCCCGCCAGCGGTGGCTAATTCCCCGTGCGGAACGCCGGCCCGAATTTCGGAATTGGACCTTAGAGGATACGCTCCGCCTCATCAAAGGCCAGATGCCCCAGCCCGTGGCCGAGCCAGCACCGGCAGTCGCCGCCGCGAACATGTAGCCGATATGAACACTGGCCGCGAAAGGATTACGGGACGAATCGTGACCGCGACTGCGGCCGCCAAAACCCCGAATCGTCAGTTCGCGTGCCCGATTTGTGCGGCCTCTTTGTTCTATCACCCCGTCAGCGACTATCGGGTCGCTTTTTTTGGGCACCGTCCGCACCAGGCCGAGCCCGACTGCCCGCTGTATTTCGCGCCGCACGACAGCGACGTTGAACACGTCGTCAATGATCGCGCGTATCGAATCCGGGAGCCGGCACTGCGCCTGCAATTGTTGAATCGGCAAAATAACGGCTACCAGTGGCAAGCGTGCATCCTGATCCCGAAATTTGACCGGGCTACTTCATTCACCGTCGAAAACTCGACGGTCTATGGCCGCGTCAACGTTTCCGCCATCCGGGAGGGCGGAAATCCCTTCCCCGTAGCCGTCCAGAAAGCAGACTACCTGATTACCGTCTTCGAGCCCGACGAACCGCCCGAGCAGATCGCCGTGGAAGGCTTTGCGTCTGTCACTCTATTCCGGCTTTCGCCGCAGCTTTGCAGCCGTGTTGAACGTCGCGCCCCGCTCACGCCGGGCGAGGCGTATGTCGTCATTCACCACGGTGTCGCCAATCTCGCTTCGCCTTCTGGCCTGCTGCCCACACAACCGCTCGTAACCGCGGACGGCTGGTCGGGATTCGCCTTCGCCCTTCCGACCTCGCCGACGAGGGACATCAGGAAATGGATCGCGACGAAGCTCGACCGAAGTATCGCCGAGCAGGAGTTCAGCGCCGCGGTCGTCGCTCCCATCGATGCCTACCGGCTCAATGACGGCACTTGGATGGTGGCCACGCCGGTAGATGCGATCATCGCATCCTTTGCCTTTGGTGCCGATGGTGCCAGCCCGTCAACCCTCACCGTCGTTCACAACACCGCCGGTAAATCGCAATCGGTGAGTCTCGGTTCCGCTCGACAAGCCCATCTTCGACTCCCCAATCCACATTCTGGTTTGTATCAGGTTAAGCGTGCCGACAATGGCACGATCCTCTTGACCATCGCCGTGGCTCCACCGGCACGAGAGTCCAAACAGGCCGGCATCTACTTTCTTTTCAGGGTTAACGGACGTGTGGAAAAGCAATACCTCTGGAGCACCGAACTCACGTCCCGCTTCCATGGCATGTCCGTCGGACTTGCCGACCTTATTGAGGCTTCGATTCCACTCGGCGTCCGCCTCTCGATATCGACCGGCGTCGGACCCAAGCAGCAACGGCAGACCATCGACAGCGGAGATTCCCTCACCCAGAGCGAAAACGCCGGTGCGGGCCTGAAACGTGCTATCGAACAAGCCCTCAAGAGCGCCCGGCCGACATTTGAAATCGATGCGGCTGGATTCGGTAAGTTTGCATTTCCCTCCAGGCCGACAGAGCGACTGCAAGGCCCGGCCAGAGTGTCACCTGCCGCAGCCGCCCGCCAGGCCTGGATCGCGGTTGCAACGCAGGCGCTCTTGCGACGCAACCCCGCGCGTCCGAGCGATACCACGGCCCAGCTCCGCGCTCACGCCCGTCAACTTCTGAATCGACCCGGAGGCGTGCAGACATGACCCACGTCTTTGGCACCTGCGTCTATGTCGATCCCGCCGGGATCTTCGCGTTCTATCGCGTCGAAGGCACGGTCAACGGCGACGGAGCGTGGAGCCACGTCGCTCACGCAAAGGAGCGATACCCCAATCGCGGAACGATCCGCATCATTCATTCGGCCCTTAACGTCGCTCCCTCGCGGATCGGGAACCTGGGCGTCTTTGAAGTGAGCGAAGCGCCGAACTTCGACCAGATCGCCAACGATCCCAATGCGGCGAAATACCGTGCCGTTCGAATCATTCCCTGCATCTTTCAGGTGTATCCCCTGAAGTTGTCATCCCAGCAAACGACCGAAATCGCGGCTCTTCTCAAGAACGGCGTTAACGCGTTGGGCGAGTTGACCGCGAAAACGAAGCTCTACGTCCAACTGAACGACGGCGTCGTTTCGGGGCCACTGGAAATGAAGCTCAAGGACCCCGACAACCCGGAGAGCACGTTGTATGTCCTGGATGAAACCTCCGCCCTGACCGTGAAACCGGCGTGGCGAAACCTCGCAGCGCTGCGCTCCTTCGAAGTGCGAGTTAACCAGCGCTATGACGCGACGTTCGTCGGACCGGCAATTCCGGCGCCTGAATTCCACCTCGATTTCGCCCCACTCGAATACTCCCTCAAGAAAGTCCTCGACGCCCTCCACGATCAAAAACTTCTTGAGGCGACCCTGACGAAAGCGAAACGAGCCGCGCTTGCCCACGCGCTCGCGTCGTTCCAGTCCGATTCGGAAACCAAATGCCGCATTGATACCGTCCTGCGTCAGCTCACTCGGGCTGCGCACATCGACACGGAGTTCACCCGGCTGATTCAAGAAGCATTATTGCATCCTGCGGTCGCCGCACGAGTCGCGACGGCTGTCGAACAGGCAAAGACCGACGCCACCGCCGAAATCGGCCGCACCCAAACGGAGGCCCGTGCAACTGTCGCCCGACTGCAAAACGAGGCCGAATCCATCCAAGCCCGGCTCCGGGAGTTGGAGGGCAAAAAGACGGCGCTCGGCTTGGAAATCCAAACTCTCGAATCGGACCGCGCCGCGGCAGCGGCCAAAATCGACGAAGCAATCCGCCAACAATTTGAGCAAGCGGCGAAGAACTCCGTCGCGCTGCTCTCAGAAATCACGGTTTTGCGGCCGTTTCTCAGCGCCCCACCCGTTGCGCCGGCGATGCCGGCTCCCATCGGCGCGCCCATCCCAGCCCAGCTATTTTCTGTTTCCAAGGCCGAGGCCGTTCCGTTGCGCGAGCCCAAGGCCGCGCAGCAACATCTGGCCCGCAACCTCCAAACGCTGGGCCTGACTCCGCCGCGCGCGAACCAATGGAGCTGCGAAATTCTCGCCGCGGTTCTCGTCGGACAGGCGGTGTCCTTTCGCGGTTCGATGTCCAGCATGGTCGCGAATGCCGTCGGGCTTTCACTTTTCGGAAACGCGATGGTCACGCTCGACGTGACGGTTGGCCTGATCGAACTCATCCGACTCCAGCCATTGCGAGAGGCGCTGCCGGCCGTTGACGCGTGGGGCGTGGTCGCGCAGGGGGCAAACCGATCCTGTTTGGATGCGTTCGGCGGCGAACTCGTCGAACGGGTCCTCAATCGTTCCTGGGGAGCAATGGGCAAGGAACTTTCTCCGTTCACCGTATTCAGCCTGCGCGAGGGTCCGAGCGCGCTCGTTCCGACGCCAAAATTTTCCGAACTCGGTCCCGTATTTCATACCGACGCCGTTTCGTGGCGGCCCTGCACGGGAAATCCAATGACGCCCGGTTCCCTGTCATGCTCCCGAATCACGGCCGATCCCGCGATTGAAACCGACCTCGACTTCCTGCGCAGCGCCTTGATCGGCCGCAACTCCGCCGTATTCTTGGCCAACGCGAAAAGCGCCCTGACGGCTTTGCATAGTCTGCGCGGACTCGCCCTCCCGACTGCCACCCCAGCCGACACGCTGGCGAAGCAAGCCCTCCAATCGCTGGCCTGCTGGTGGGTGCTGCCCTTCCTCGCCGCCACGCATTGCCCGCCGGAGGAACTCGCGGCGGTTGAAGCCGTGGCCCAGGCGGACGACGTTTTTGCCGCCCATCGCAGCCTCCTCTTTCCCCCGGAGGCCCAAGCGTGAGCGCGACCCTGACGAGACCGGATGTGTTCGCCGCAATCGGCGTAAGAACCGGTGAGACCATCCCCGCGGCCATCATGGCAGATTACGCCCGCACCGTGATGTTCTCATTATGCGACGGGCCTCCCGTCACCACCCAAAAACTCACCGGGAGCATCGAGGAACGCCTGAGCCCTTTGATCCGCTTTCGCTCTCGCGCCATTGAAACTTTCTTCGCCAACGAAGACACCGAAGATGAGCTTTCCCCCGTCAGGCAGGCAGTCGATGACCTCGTGGAGATCGGCGATTTTGTCTCGATTGGAAATGGCTACCATTATCCTGCGCCCCCGCGAATCGTGACGCTCGATCCCCGCACGGCCTTTGTCATTGGTGGCGCCCCGGGCCGTTATTTGGGACCACACTTTGACGTCGATACGTCCCGACCGACCGTGGCCAGACTCGCCGCGTTACCCTTGTCGCCCGGCCTTCCGCGACAGAACTTGGAATCATGGTTGGGCGCGCCAACCATCGAACTCAAGGAATGGACCCACGGCCAACTGCACGCGCCTTTGGAGCAGGCGAACATTGCGGCGGACGAATGGGAAGTGGCGACCTTTCGCGATAGCGCGCCGTGGGCCAAGGCGACTCAGCTCACGGACCTTCGCCCCATCTACATTTGTCGGGAGCCTCGCGAAAACGTGAACGGGTCGCGAAAATTTATCGCTCGCTTCGAGCGGAAAGGCGGCGTCTTCACCGCCATTGCGGTGCGACCTATTTCCAACGTCGATTGCCGCCGCTTGATCCACGGGCAAAAGCTGACGCTCGGAATCAACCGCCGTGTCTTCGCCGTCGAGCACGGCGATTTTTTCGCGATCCGACTCAGCAGATACTCGGTGCCCGAGGTGCTGCGCCTGCTGAAAGCACTCTGCCACGATTGGACCCTGCTTGAATCCGGCCAGTTCGAATTCCTGATCTCGGCCGCTCTGCGCGACTCCACGCGAAATTTTCTCACCCGCTACGCCATGCACCTTCCACACTCTATCCCATGAACCAGAACTACGGCGTGACCGCGGTTGTCAGCGGACTAAAAGAGGCCCTCAGTTCGTATCTCCAGGCACAGTATCACATCCGGGACGAAGCGCTAGTCGAAGAACGGCGCAAGCTGTTTGACACGCCGGGGATCATCGCACAGCGAGCCTACGTCGAGGCTACGCCGTCCTATGCCAGCGAAAAGCGACTGGCCGATTTGAAAATTCCCCAAGCGGCGCGCGACTTACTACTGGAATTAGCACCGCTCAAGGTCGGCGTGTTTCCCGAGCCCTACAACCACCAAGCCGACGCACTGGAGGCGTTTCTCGGCAGGGGAAAGGACGTGATTGCGGCCACCGGCACCGGCTCCGGCAAAACGGAAATTTTTCTGCATAACATCATCGGGTCGCTCGCGATTGAAGCGGCGGCGAAGCGCAACGACTCCGTGAACATGAGCGGGTGCCGGGCCTTGCTGCTCTATCCGATGAACGCGCTGGTGACCGACCAATTGGGGCGTATCCGCCGCCTGTTCGGCGATGACCGCGTCGCCGCCCTGTTTCAGTCGAGGTTTGGCCGGCGCATCCGCTTTGGCATGTATACGAGCCGCACCCCTTATCCGGGGGAGCAAAACAGCAAGAAGGCCGCCGCCCAGATCAAGCCGCTGTTCGAAAAATTCTATCTGAAGCTCGATCAGCAATCCGCGCTCAAGCGGCAGTTGGAGGAAAAAGGCCGCTGGCCGAAAAAAGATTTACACGGGTTCTACGGCGAACCGGGAAGCAATTGGGAACGTCGCCTCAAGACCCAACCGGGGGACACCGAACTTTTCACGCGCCACGAAATGCAGCGTGAGTGCCCGGACATTCTCATCACCAACTATTCGATGCTGGAGTATATGCTGCTCCGGCCCATTGAGCGCACAATTTTCGACCAGACCAAGGCGTGGCTCGAGGAACACGAGGACAACTACCTCACCTTGGTCCTGGACGAAGCCCACATGTATCGCGGAACCGGCGGCGCGGAAGTGGCGATGCTCATTCGTCGCCTCATGGCCCGCCTGGAGATTCCTCGCGAACGCCTGCGCTGCATCCTCACCAGCGCGAGCATGGCGCGCGACCGAGCCGCGCAAATTGATGCGCTCAAGTTTGCCGATGAACTCACCGGGTTGAAGCAAGGTCGAAAGCCGGGCTTCGAACTTATCACCGGCAAGTTTGCTCCGCTCGCCGCTGCTGCCCCGGCGTCCCCCGATCAAACTGCGGCGCTAGCGGGATTCCGCTTGAACGAATTCCTCTGTTTTGGAGAAGACAAACCGCGGGCGCTTTCGGCCGTGACTGCGCTGGCGCCGAAGCTTAATTGGAATGCGGGCGGGGTGACGACGGACACGCTGGCCGACTGGCTTTATACCCAGCTCTCCGGCTTGCCGGTCGCCAACTTGCTGGTGGAGGAAGCGACCGCCGGTGCGAAAGAATTCTCGGTTCTCGCACGCACGGTCTTTCCCCAGGCCCCCGCCGACACCGCCGCACAAGCCACCGAAGCTTTGTTGTCGCTGGCGAATTTTGCGCGCTCCGCCGCGAAGGACAAAGTCTTCCTGCCGGCGAGGCTCCATCTGTTCTTTCGCGGCTTGCAAGGTTTCTACGCCTGCATCAACCCCGACTGCGCCCATCGCCAGGTAACCTCCCGCCGCACCCTGCTCGGTGCCTTGTGGCCGGAACCCCGCGAAACCTGTAAGTGCGGCTCGCGCGTGTATGAACTCCTGACCCACCGCGATTGCGGCATCGAGTATCTGCGCGGCTACATTTCGTCCCGCGGCCGGCCTGACTATCTGTTTCACGAGAAAGAATCGCCGGTCGGAATCTCCGAACTTCAGAATCAGGCTCGCCTCCGCGAAATTCACCTGTTGGTCGGGGGACAGCCCCACCCGAAGGCCCAGCCCACTCAGGAGGTTTGGATCGACATCAAGTCTGGCCAATTAACGTGGCAGCCTCCGGCCGATCCTGACCATTTTCTACCAGCTCGCGCCGCGATCCCCAATTTGATCAATCCGCTCGCGGCGCATTCCTTCGACCGATGTCCCGTTTGCCTTGGCCGCTGGCTGGCCGGACACACCAAGATCATGGACTTGAAGACCAAGGGCGAGCAGCCGTTTGCCGCATTGGTCAAGAGTCAGACCTTCCTCCAGCCGCCCACCCGCGCCGACAAGGAAGCCTTTCCGAACCAAGGGCGCAAAGTTTTGTTGTTTTCCGATGGCCGCCAGAAGGCTGCCCGGCTGGCGCGCAACATTCCACTCGAAGTGGAATACGATTCGTTCCGGGAAAGCCTCGTCCTCGCCACCCAGCGCCTGCAAAAAATCGGGAAGGAACCGACGCTTTCCGATAAGCGCATCTACCTGGCGTTCCTCGATGTCGTTTGCGAATTCAACCTCTCGTATTTTGACAAGAGCGACCACCAGCTCCTGCTAAATCACGTCCAAAAATATCGAGAGACTTACCAGCGCGACCTTCTCACGGCACACGACGAGTGGAATCAGATCAACCCGCCCGCCCGGTTCCACCAAGCGCTCCTCCGCCAGCTTTGCAGTCCCTACTATTCGATTCCGTTTGTCACCGCCGGCTGGCTCGAACCGGCCCGCAACGCCTCGCGGATGTTCGCGGAAGGGCTGGCGGCGGATGCGGTTCCTCTGCCCGCCGCGCAGGCGGGCGATCTAGCCATCGCCTGGATGGCGGAACTCGCCGCCGACTTCGCTATTGGCACATTCCCGGATCGCACCCGAGAACTCGCGGAGGGCTGGCCTCGCGATCATTGGGGTGTCCTGCCCAACCTGCCGGAAAACCTCCGGGCCATCCTGGTTGCCAAGGGTTTCACCGCCGACGTAATCGACAAGATCAGTGGCCACCTTTTCCGGGCTTTTGCCCAACCCAATACAACGGGGCGCCATTTCCTCGATCAGGACCGGGTGATTCTCCGCGTTGATCTGGACGCAAATTGGTTTGAATGCACCCGCTGTCACAATCTGAGTCCGGTCGCTCCCTTCGGGCATTGTCCGACCTGCAATCTGACGGATTTGGCGGTCATTAAACCCGATTCCAACGCCTACATCGCGTCGAGAAAAGGGCTGTGGCGAAATGCGCTGAAGGAGTGTCTGGCCGGCGTCCGACAGCCGCGGTGCATCAGTGCGGAGGAACACACCGCTCAACTATCGTATCGCGACGCTGGCACGGTCTTGGCCACGACCGAAATGCACGAGTTGCTCTTTCAAGACATCATCATCGACACCAAAAAGGAGAGCCCGGTCGATGTCCTGAGTTGCACGACAACGATGGAGGTGGGTGTCGATATTGGATCGTTGGTCGCGGTCGGTCTCCGCAACGTTCCGCCCCAGCGCGAAAACTACCAGCAACGGGCGGGCCGTGCAGGTCGCCGCGGATCGGCGGTCTCCACCGTCGTGACCTACTGTCATGGCGGACCGCACGACAGTCACTATTTCCACAACGTTGCCAAGATGGTGTCCGGTCCGCCCCGCACGCCGGTCGTGAAAACGGACAACGAAAAGATCGTCCGCCGCCACATTCACGCCTTTCTCATTCAAACCTATTTCCAGGGATTTCCGGGCAATCTCACCGGCGTCATCACGTCGGCGTTGGGGCGCACCACCGAGTTTTTCGCGCCTTACGTGGGACTGCCGTGTTTCGAGCATTTCCGCTCTTGGATCGAAACCGAGATTGTTCAACTCCCTCACGCTCTGGTCAAAAGGATCACCGCTTGGTTGCCCGAAGCGGCCAGCGCCAACCCGGCGGCACTTGTGACCAAGGTCGCGAAAGACTTCGTGCAGGATCTCGCTGGCGCTGGCGAAGATTTCATCGCGAGCCTAAGCCAACCGCCATCGACTGACTCACCCGAGGAGGATGAGGAAGACGACGATCAGGAGGATAAGCTGCTCGATTTTCTTTTCGCGCAGGGAATGCTCCCGACCTACGCCTTTCCGACCGACCTTTGCAGCTTCAACGTCGAATACCTCGACAATACCCTAGTGCGAATCCGGGAAAAGCCGCAGCAGTCCGTCACGAAAGCGCTCAGTGAATACGCCCCCGGTCGGATCGTCGTCATCGACAAGAAGAATTATCGGTGCACCGCCGTCACCGCCAACACGAGTCCCTTCGAGCGCGACCGTGCGGCGCCGCTTTTCGCGAAGAAGCTGAAAAATTACATTTTCTGCGCCAACTCCCTTTGTTCATTCGTGCAGGAGACCGATGCCCAACGCACGGCGCCACAAACGGCCTGCCCGCTCTGCAACTCCCCGCTCGCGCTCGGCGACATCCTCAAGCCCGAGGTTTTTCTCCCGCATTGCGGCAAGGAAGCCGACGAGACCGACGACGACCAAGAATTTTCTTATGCCTCCCCGGCGCAATTTCCCATTCCGTTGCGGCAGGAGAAAGAGGATTGGAGTCCGCTCGGCAAAAACGCCCTCAAGACCTTTGCCGAAAATCGTCAACTGGTTGTGGTGAACAAAGGCGACCCGGATTTGCTCCACGGTTTCCAAGTCTGCACCCTTTGCGGAAAAGCCGTCATCGATCAGGATACCGGCAGCCTCGCGAGTCACAAGCGACCTTACCAAACGAGCTACATTCCCGGTCGCGGGAGTCGCCCCGGCCCGACCTGCGACGGCATTTCCCGGCAGGTTCTTTTGGGCAACGATTTCAAGTCCGATCTGATGATCATGCGGGTCAAAGCGCTGGCCCCGCTTGAAACCACGTCCGATCCCGGCAAGGCGGCATTCATGGCGATGCAACATGCCATGAAGACGCTAGCGGAGGCCCTCAACCTCGCAGCGAGCCGCCGTCTCGACCTCGACCCCTCGGAATTCAGCAGCGGTTTTCGAGTTTATCCAACCGATCCCCAGAATCAGGAGATCATTGGGGAAATCTATCTTTTCGACACGCTTTCCGGCGGAGCAGGCTATGCGAGCCAGATTGGCAATGAACTGAGGGAAGTTCTCGACGACGAAGTCCGTCAGCTCCTCGCCCATTGTCCGGCCGGTTGTGATCGTTCCTGCTACGAATGTCTCCGGCATTACGGGAATCAATACTTTCACAATCAACTCGACCGGCATCTCGCGCTTGCGCTTCTCGATTATGCCGTTCTCGGCACGCTGCCCTTGCTCGACAACTGGGCGCACCAGATGACCGCAGTCGATCCTTTGGCACGGATGCTTCAAAAGTCTGGCGTGAACATCCGTCTCGGGGTCAAGGCCGGTCCGATCACGATACCGCTCGTGGCGGAGCGACAGGGGCGACGCCTTCTCATTGGCACGGCTCACGGCCTCTATGCCAAATCGACCAACGACTCGCATCCACTCGTGAAGCATTTTCAGAACGACCCCGCCTCTCCGGTGGAAATCATCAACGAGTTTCTCCTCTCCCGGAATCGACCGGCAGTTCATCAAGAGATTCTGACGAAGCTCTGAACTTTAGAACCGTGGCGCAATTTTATCCCGTAACGGACTTATTAAGACGAGCGAAATAGAAGGGACATATCAAGCGGCGGCGGCATACGCCGTATATGACGGAGGGCCAACCCGATGACGTCAGGTCTTGACCAATGACAGCGCCGCAACGGTGCGGGGAATCGAGACAATTTGAAGGCCATTGCGACTTCAAACCACCTGG